>NZ_JBVHLJ010000013.1:0-227270 GCF_055559055.1 Streptomyces sp. NPDC024687
GAACTCCAGACCCTTCTCGCCGCCTGGACCGGTGCCTGCCCCACCTGCCACCGCGACATACCCACACCGATACGGACCTGACCAAGCCCTACTAGCGCCGCATCACGGCAGTATTCGCCCTGTTGCGATGTGACGCGCCGCCCGGGTGATGGCTCGGGCGGCGGCGGCCCGCAAGGCTATGCGGGCGGCAGAGCGAGCACGGGTTCGGGAGATCGACGCAGGCGAGGGCAGACGGCTGTTGCGGATCATCCGCCGCGGTACGGAGTCGGTCGTGACATAGAGGAATTGGCAGTAGCTGCCGACTGAGCCACTGACCATCGCAGGTCCGAGGCATCGATCCAGCAAATCGTTGCCACCAAATCTGGAGCCTTGTCGGTTGCTTCGACTGCCAGCAAGGCCCAGTCCCGGCAGTCGGCCACAATCCGACCCCAGGGCAACCGGCGGTCAATCTTCCAGTCGAGGTCCGGACCATGGCCTCCGAAGGTCCCACCGCCGGGCTTGACCTGACTTCGGCGCGGTGAACTGTCGGCCATGCCGGATCCAAGTTCACCAGCGAGCGCCGCAACGCGGCGGCCCGGGGCGGGACCACGACGTTACGGGCACCGAGATCACGCAGTGCACCGCGAAGTGCCACTCCTTCGCTATCGTCCGGGGCTTCGCCTCGCTGGCGAAAGGCTTCATGGGCTCGCTGAAGTTCCGGCACCGCACACTGGATCTCCAGGCCAAGGCTTCGGCCGCCCGCGAACGGTGGAGTTCTCGCTGTCCGGCAGGTCGATCAGCACGTCTCCCGGCCGTGGCTCCTGCAGCGCAGTGAAGACCTCAATGGCACACAGCTGTGCGGCGTGGGCGTAGCGGGCGGCGAGGTCACCGCATGCGGTGGCCAGTCGGGGTGGGCCGATGACTTCGATCTCGGTGTCGAAGCGGCCGATGGCGGCGGCGAGTCCGGTCCATGACCAGGAGCCAAGGATGAGCCGGCAGCGACGGGAGCCGAGTTCCTCAACGATTCCGTCCCGGGTGAAGGGCGCGACATCGGCGATTCCGTCCCGGGTGAAGGGCGCGACATCGGCGGCCGGGAGGCGGAGGATGACTTCGCCTTGGCAGGGCCAGTCGGTGGCGGTGCCGTCGTCGTTGCCGCGGAATCGGCTGGTGATGAAGGTGGAGACGGTGCCGCCGGGGAGGTCACGAGGGGTGAAGCGGGGGCCGGTGGGTGTGCGGGGCCGGATGCGGTCGACGCGGAAGGTACGCCAGTCCTCGCGGTGGTGGTCCCAGGCCACGAGGTACCAGCGATGACGCCAGGTGACCCAGGTGGTGGGGTTGTACGCGGCGGACGTCATCGGCCGAGGTGCTTGGGGCGTAGTCGAAGCGCAGTTCCTCGCGGGCGTGGATGGCGCGGCTCAGGTCCATCAGGACCGGGTCTGTGTAGCGAGCGGAAGACTGCGCAGCGACAGTGCGCTCGGCGCTGGCAGCGCTCCGTGGGCCGCCTCGGCGCGGAACGACTGGAGCAAGTACGCCACCAGACGCCGGGACGCCGCGCGGTCACCTGGCAGTGCCGTGACCAGACCGCAGTGGGACAACAGGGCCAGGGCAAGGTCGGAGGGGTGGAAGTCGGGCCTGAGCGCGCCCGCCGCCTGAGCCCTGCGGACCAGGATCATGAAGTCCCGCTCGGCCTGTTCCCGTAGCCGCGCGTGTTCTCGCGTACTGTCCGGAAAGGCCGCGACGAACGCGGCCGGGAAGCCCCGTTCCTCCCGTTGTAGTTCGCAGACCGTCTCGACCAGCCGTTGGAAACCCTGCCACGGATCGGGGTCGGCCAGCGCCTCGGTGAGCGCCCGAGCACAGGCGTCCATCTGGTGCGCGAACGCGGCCCGCACCAGGGCGTCCCGCGTCGGGAAACGCCGGTACAGCGTCGCCACGCCGACCCCCGCCCGTCGGGCCACGGTCGCCATGGGCGCGTCGATGCCGTGCTCGGCGAAAACCACGCGGGCAGCCGAGAGGATGCGCCGCCGGTTGAGCCGGGCGTCCGCACGCAGACTGTCCTGCCCCGCGATCCGAGAGGATTCCCCCACCGCTGTCTCTCACCTCCGGTCAAATGGACGATCTCGTCCGCTTGCCAGCCTACGCTCGGCGCCACGATCCCCCCGCACGGCCACTGGTGGCGAAGGTGAGAACCCAACGATGGACGACCGCACGATGAAAGCCGTACTGTTCGACCGCTTCGGCGGCCCCGAGGCGCTGTATGTGGGCCGGTTGCCACGCCCTGGACCGGCACCCGGCGAGGTTCTCGTGCGCGTGCACGCGTTCAGCGTGAACGCCGTCGAACTGGCCGCCCGTTCCGGTCGGGCCCGCCTCCTCACCGGCCGGAAGTTCCCGCAGCGCATCGGGCTGGACTTCACTGGCGAAATCGCCGCACTCGGCACCCGCGCGACCGGCGTAGCGGTCGGCGACCAGGTGTGGGGCGTCCTGGGCCGCAGCTCCGGATTCGGCAGCGCTGCCGAGTACGTGACGGTACGGCCCGAGCGGCTCGGCCGGGTCCCGGACGGGCTGGACCTCGTGGCGGCCGCCGCGCTGCCGGTGGCCACCACGGCCGTCACGGCCCTCCGCGACAAGGCCGCGCTGCGCCCCGGCGAACGGCTGCTCGTACGGGGTGCGGCGGGCGGTGTCGGCAACGCCGCCGTCCAGCTCGGACAGGCGTACGGCGCCGAGGTCACGGCCCTGGCCCGCGCTGCCAACCTCGACTTCGTCCGTACGCTCGGTGCCCACCATGCCGCCGACCACCGGACCGTGTCCCCCGCGGAACTGGGACTGTTCGACGTGGTCCTCGACACGGCGGGCACCGACCTGCGTAGCCTACGGCGGCTGCTGAAGCCTGGCGGACGCATGGTCACCATCGCCCTCGACCTGACGCGGCCCGCCGCCTCGCTGGGCTGCATCGCGGCCAGCGCTGTCCACGGACGCGGCCGGGTGCGCTTCTTCAGCGGCAACCCCCAACGTGCGCTCTTCGACGACCTCGCCCGCCAGGTGACGGAGGGGAAGCTGCGGCCGGCGGTGGACACGGTCTTCCCGCTGGAAGAGACAGCGGCGGCACACCGGGCGCTGGAGGCGGGCGGGGTGCGGGGCAAGTACGTGGTCAGGGTCGACTAGCCGTACTGCAGACGAGCCAGGCAGCAACAGCACCCGGTGGGAACGTCCGCCCGAGCGCACATCCCAAGGGGATGCCAGGCTGCTTCTTCGAGCGCTTGAAGAGGGCCTGGCGCAGTGTGGTAGGGATCAGCTACAGGTCGGTGTGGCACTGGGGAAAGCGACGGCCTTCATCGTCCGGGGATTGGCACAGGTGCGGGTTCATCGTCCTCGTCGCCTTGCGCCCGCCAGGCCTCGCGCCTCTGTCCCAGCCGGGCTTACGTGTCTGCTGCCGGGCGCGTTCCTGTTCCCGTTCCTGCTGTTCCTGGCGTCGGCGTTCGGCGTCGCGGTGTGCCCAGGCGTCGTGGTGGTCCAGGTTGGCCGGGGCGTCGGTGAGGGTCGGCCCGATCCGCGGTGCCGGGGAAGGCAGGCGTGCAGCTCGCGCCGAGCGGCTACCGCGCCGCCAGGACCGGAGCTCCCCGGCACGTGCGGGGAGAAAGGCAGTCGACCCGGGACGTCGGTGATGTAGAGGACTCGCACTGACCTCTTCCTTCGTCAATGTTGAGGAGACGGGTGCGCGCGGCCTGATGCGCGCTTACCCGACGTGACGGGAATTCCCTGTCACCTGCTCACTGCGGAGAACCAGCATGAAGATGCGCACACTCGGCCGAACCGGCATCCGTGTCAGTCCCTACTGCCTCGGCACCATGATGTTCGGTCCTGCCGGGAACCCGGATCCTGACGACTGCCGACGCATCGTGGACCGGGCCCTGGAAAGCGGGATCAACTTCATCGACACGTCGGACGTCTATGGCGGTGGCGAGACGGAGACGATCGTCGGGACCGCCATCAGAGGCCGTCGGGACGAGGTCGTGCTGGCCACCAAGTTCACCGGTCCGATGGGCGAGGACCCGAACCGCCGGGGCGCGTCACGTCGGTGGATCGTGACTGCCGTCGAGGAGTCCCTGCGCCGACTCGACGTGGATCACATCGATCTCTACCAGATCCACCATTTCGACCCCGAGACAGACCTGGACGAGACCCTCTCCGCCCTCACCGATCTGGTCACCAGCGGAAAGGTGCGGGCGATCGGCTCATCGAACTTCCCCGCATCGACGATCGTCGAATCGCAGTGGATCTCCGAACGCCGCGGGTTCGCACGACTGCGAACCGAGCAGCCGACATACTCGATCCTCGCCCGTGGCATCGAGCGCGAGGTGCTGCCGGTGTGCGGCGAGTACGGCATGGGAGTGCTGACATGGAGCCCGCTGTCTTGGGGTCTTCTCACCGGCAGGTACCGCCGGGATCAGCAGACCCCCGTGACGGCGGGCCGTATGGCGTGGGGACCCCGTCATATGACCGATCCGCACAAATTCGACGCGATCGAGGAACTGGTCCCGCTGGCGGATTCGGCCGGCTTGCCGATGACGCACCTGGCGATGGCGTTCGTTGTCGCGCACCCGCAGGTCACGTCCGCGATCATCGGACCCCGAACACTCGACCAGCTCGAAGACCTGCTCGACGCAGCGGAGACACGCCTCGATGACGATGTCCTCGACTGCATCGACCGGATCGCCCCTCCCGGCACCGATATCGGTGTGATGGACGTCGGCCATCGGCCGCCCGCGATCGAAAACGCAGCCCTACGGCGTCGCCCGGCGGCCGACCGCAGTGCTGCATAGGGCTCGTAACAGGATCTTGGACGAGTCTTCTTTAGCCGCTTCGGTGTCGATGATGGGTGGTTGACGGAGCGGGGCGGTTGGCCCAGTCTTGATCGGCTTGGAGCCGTCGAGAGGGCAACAGGCATGACTGAGCACGGGAACGTCTACGTCGACATGGTCGGTGACCTGTTTCACCCGGGGCACGTCGCTCTACTCAGGGCCGCGCGAGCTTTCGGGGAGCGGCTGATCGTCGGAGTGCTCTCTGACGAGGATGTGGCCGCGTACAAGCGCAAGCCCATCATGACGCTGGCGGAGCGGGTGGAGGTGATCGAGGCATGCCGGTACGTCGACGTGGTGCTTCCGAACGCGCCCTACCGTGTCACGAACGAGTTCCTGGACCGGCACGGCATCGACGTGGTCGTGCACGGGGACGACCTCACGGCTGACGCGCTCGAAGAAGTCTTCGGTCCAGTGGCCGACGCGGGGAAGCTGCGCCTTGTGCGGTACACATCCGGCGTCTCCACGACCGAGCTCATCCGACGGTGTCGTGCGGCGTCCCCTTCATCAGGGGGCATGGCGACCTCATAAGCTCGTAACGCGGTCCTGCGATCTGGCCTTCTTTAGCCGCCTGAAGCAGATGAGGCTGCAGCCCAACAAGACGAAGGCTTCGTGGAGTTCGAGGCGTCGTTCCCAGCGGACGGCGAGGCGTTTGAATTGGTGAAGCAGGGCGAAAGTTTGCTCGACGACATAGCGGATCCTGCCCAGGCCCTTGATATTCGGGGAGCCCTTGCGGGAGATCACCGGCAGGATCCGGCGCCTGCGCAGTTCGCGGCGCATGGCCCGGGAGTCGTACGCCTTGTCGCCGAGTACGGCATCGGGACGTCGGCGGGGACGGCCGGGACGTGCGGCCACCGGCGGGATGCCGTCGACCAGGGCGAGGGTCTGGGTGATGTCGTTGACGTTCGCGGCGGTGGTGATGACGTGCAGCGGGGTTCCCTTCCCGTCGCAGATCAAGTGGTGTTTGCTGCCAGTCTTCCGCCGGTCGACCGGTGACGGGCCAGTTGCGGCTCCCCCTTTTTCGCGCGGACATGGGAACCGTCTACGCACGCGCGGGACCAGTCGAGTTCACCAGCCGCGTGCAGCTTCGCGAGCAGGATCCGGTGCAATTGCCTGAAGACGCCTGCCTGTTGCCAGCGGTCCAGGCGGCGCCAGCAGGTCTGTCCGGAGCCGAACCCTAGCTCCGGGGGCAGGAGTTGCCAGGCGATGTCCTGGTGCAGGACGTACAGGATCCCCTGCAGACAGAGCCGGTCGTCCACCGGCTTCGGCCCTGGCGACCGCTCGGGCCAGGGCGGCAGCAGAGGCTCGATCAGCTCCCACAGGTCATCGTCCACGATCCAAGGCCGAGTACTCACACAGCCATCAACGGCCAGATCATCACACTGGACACGCTCGACCAGCACACTCACTGAAGATCGCGTTACGAGGTCTTACGAGCGTCCCGGGGAAATCCGGGTCCCTATCGGTTACTTCCCACTCGTCGCCGCCCGGCAGTATCGCGATCCAAGGAGGTGGTGAGGCCAGCAGGTTCCCGACGAAATCCAGGGCACTAGCGAAGGAGCGCCAGAGGGGATCACGTTCCCAGACGAAGCCCTGCTGAATGTCCCACTCGCCCAGCCCTGGAGCATCCCGGCCGCTACGCCGCCACCGTCCCCGCCCCGGTGGCCGGTGACGAGGAGGACCGCCGCGTCAGCGAAGAGGCGTTGCAGGTTCTGCTCGACGTCCTCGCCGGTTTCGGCCTGCCCGACGCGCGCGTGGTCGACTCCGCACGCGCCATGCGATCAGCACTCCACGGGTTCGTCACCCTCGAGGGCACCAATGGCTTCCAGATGCCCCGCGACGTCACGCGGAGTTTCCACTTCCTCATCGACACCCTGATCGCCGGCTTCCAGGCGACCCTCCTGACCGCGCCTTTGAAGGATGACATGGCCGCCACCGACCCCTCCCCCTCCAGCCCCCAGGCATCAAGCACCGTGAGGACCAAGACGCAACGGCCGCCGGGGCACGACTACCTCCGAGGCGGCGTGCGCGTCGCCGCCGAGGTGACCGCTTGGGTGTGCACCCCCTGGGCCCTGTGGCCGCACTCCATCCCGCTGGCGATCGGCGCCGTCGTGCTGCTGATCGGGCTGCCCGCCATATTCAGCACCCCGGGCGACCGGCCCGGCGCAGAACCACCCGTCGCGGTGCCGGGCATCGTCACCATCCTGCTGGTCGTGCTCCACCTGGTGGCGGCGGCAGCCTCCGCGTGGGCACTGTGGGGCACATGGATCGCCGCAACAGTGACTGTCCTGTGCCTGGTCGTCCCGTTCACCGAGCTACCACGCTGGCGAGCTCTCCTGAGCGCGACCCACGATCGAGCTGAGCGCCCAGCACGCCGGTGACCGCCCGAGCACGGCCTTGCTGGAGGACGCTCATCGGTGTTCAGGTCCAGCCACAGCAGGCTGGCACGAAGGCACCTCGTACATGCAGCCCGTTTCCGCACGCCGGAAGACATCGCCAGATTCCTCGCCCCGGACAAAACCAAGATCAAACCGACGTGTTGATTCCCGGCAGGCCCTAAGTTGTGTGATGACAGTCGGCGGATTCGGCGGAACGCTCGGCAGAAAGCCAGTGGAGGGACCGATCGTGCGAGCACGGCCAGCGCCGCGCGGACACGGCTGAGACCGACCGCGTCCGCGTCTTGCGCCACTGGCCTCAGGCGGTAACGAGCACGTCTTCCGCCACCTTCGCAGTGTTGACGAGGGCGACATTGGACTGGTCAGCGATGTTGTTGGCGAGGGTGTTGCCATTGCTGTTGCCATTACTGCTGGTTGAACCGTCGTTGCCGGCGTTGGCGCCTTGGTTCTGGCTGCCGATCAGGAGGGCACCGACGTTTTCCCCGATGGTGTTGGCCGACGCGGGGGCGGCCGTGGCAATGAGAGCGGCGCCGGCGACGGCCGCGGTTCCGAGGGCTCGGGTGAAGATCTTGGGCATGCACGGGGGCAACGACTGCTGCGAGCGGTCAGACACGGGCGATTTGAGAGAGCCTTCCTTCTCGTTGAGACGGCCTTCCCGAAGCGCGCAGGCTGCTGGTGTCTGCTGACCCGGGGCCGCAAACGCCACAGGCCCCGGCGGAAGAATCGTCCCCGGGGCCCGGTGTGTGGAGTCGTGCTGTTCAACGACGGTGCGATGCCGGCGTCACGGGGGTGCGCGTATCCGTCGGCGCGTTCAGCTCCCCGCCCTCTTGGAGGGCGACTAAGGTGCACGGCCGCTCCGGCCGGCCCGCGGTCTCCGTGTTTTCGGCTTTATGGTTTCGGCCGCCGCGCGGCGGTGCGGGAAACCGGAGGTGGGGGGCCGGCGGCCACCGGAGATCGTCGACGAGAACGTGGCCGCCTACGAGAAAACCCGCGACGCGCTCACCGTCGGGGCGCCGATCACCGTCGAGGGGACGATGGAGTACGCGCCCCAGATCATCCACAGCATGGTCACCGGCACCCCGCGCACGGTCTACGGCAACGTCCCCAACCGGGCCCTGATCGACAACCTGCCGACGCACGGCGTCGTGGAGGTGCCGTGTCTGGTGGACTCACTCGGCGTCCAGCCCACCCGCGTCGGCTCTCTGCCACCCCAACTGGCGGCGCTCAACCGGACGTACCTGAGCGCGAACGACCTGGTGGTGCGGGCCGCGATCGAGAACGAGCCGCGGCACATCAAGCATGCGGCGATGACCGACCCCGCCACAGCCTCCACCCTCCCCGTCGAGGACATCTGGCGCCTGTGCGACGACATGGACCGGCCCGGTGCCCGAGAACCACCGGCGGAGGCGTGCCCGGGCCGTGGTGCGGTGCAGCCACAGGAAGGCGACTTCCACGAAGCAGCCCGGTGTCTTCCGCTCACCGGTTGGGACGGACCAAGCGATTCAGCGGTGCCATGCCGCGTTCGACTCCATACACAACGCCATTCCGGCTGAAGTCTCTTGGCGTTGCTTCCACCGCGGCGAGGAATCGACGGAAGATGAAGCCATGGCCGACCGTGATGATTTCCTGGCGTGGGTCAAGACCGCCCTGTACGAGGCGGAGCTTGCGCTGCACAACGGCAATGCGGACCCCCGCCGGGCGCTGTGGTCGCGCAAAGAGCCCGTGAGCGTCCTGGGAGCGTGGCGCAACGCCAGCGGCCAGCAGGAACTCGACAAGCTCTTCACTACGCTCGGCAAGAGCTTCTCCGAGTGCACCTCGTACGTGTTCGACCTTCAGACGTACGACGTGTCGGGGGACATGGCCTACACAGTCGGTCTCGAGCACACCTCCGTCTCCGTCGACGGAGAACCGCGCACCTACACATTGCGGGCCACACAGGTGTGCCGCCGCGAAGAGGGCGAGTGGAAGGTCGCCCATCGCCATGGCGACACGGTGCCCGGGTGAGTGGATCGAGTACTCGACTCGGATGCAGCGCATCTTGGGCGCGCCCGCAGCACGGTGTCGGCGGCTCCGGGAAACGGAATGACGGCAACGACGTCACCGCGCCCCGAGCCGACCGCACAGGGACAGATCGCAGTGCCGGCCGTGCTCGCCGAACCTCGAACCGCTCGTGGAAACCAGTCAACTCTTGTGGGCGGAGACGTCGTGGATCGCCGAAAGGTACATCGGGCGCGGGCCTGCGCTCAGGTCGTCGCCAGTGCCTCGGTGGGGGTCAGCCGTGAGGCGCGGATCGACGGGTAGACGCCGGCAGCCATGCCGACCAGGACCGCACCTGCGAATCCGCTGCCCACTGCGGTCGGGGGAATGACCGGCGGCCAGTCCTGGTAGGCGGCGTAGCCGAGGACGGCCAGGCTGCCCAGCAGGGTGCCTGCCGCACCGCCCAGGGTGGAGAGGGCGACGGATTCGGTGAGGAACTGGATTCTGATCTGGCCCCGGTTGGCACCCAGGGCTCGACGCAGTCCTATCTCGCGGCGGCGTTCGAGGACGGATATGAACATGGTGTTGGCCACCCCGATGCCGCCGACTAGCAGAGCGACTCCCGCGAGTCCCAGGAACAGGGCCGAGAAGGTGTTCTCGGTCGCCCGTTTCGCGGCCAGGGCGTCGGAGGGCCGGCTGACCTGCACGACACCGGGCAGCTCCGGATTGATGGTGGCGGGCAGAACCCGGCGTACGTCCTCGATCGCGTCTTCTCTTGCCTTGACGTAGATCACCGTTGGATGTCCGTCGAACCGGAGCTGTTTACGGGCGGCCTCCCAGCCGACCAGTACTGAACGGTCGAGGTCGGGGGCAAGCGTCACCGGGTCCAGGATCCCGATCACGGTGAACCAGCGTTTGTCGATGTAGATCTGCGGGGCGGGATCATCCGGGTCCAGCTCGGCGAACCCGAGCCGGGAGGCGGCTTCGGAGCCGAGGACGGCAGTCGGGAGTTTCTCGGTGGCGGCGTTGAGGAACTGCCCCGATCCGACTGTGCCGTTGACCGCTTGGAGCACGTTACGCCTGGCCGCCAGCACGGCCAGGCCGCTGTATTCGCCGGCGTCGATCCGGTCGGAGCGGTGGACGGCGGCGTGGGTGTTGGCGACAGCGCTGCTGACAGTGACGGGGGCGATGCGGCCGACCATGTCCACCGACTCCTCGGGGAGGAGTACCGGCGGATCTGCGCCCGGTGTCGGCCTGGCTTGCAGCGCGTTGGTTCCCAGGGCCACGAGTTCCTCCATCAGTGCCTTCTGGCTGGAGGCGGGAATCCCCGTCACGACGATCATTGTGGCGATGCCGATGGAGATGCCCAGGGCGGACAGCGCCGCCCTGACCTTGCGGGTACGGATGCCGAGGAGTCCGAGGCCCAGCAGATCGGCCGGTGCCAGCCGTACGGGTTTCGTACCTGCGACGAGCCGGCTTCCACCGCCCGCCGTGTCGGCCCCGGGGCGGGCCCGACGGCCGACGGGCCCACCGTGCGCCCGTCGGCGGCGTCCACCGCCTTCGCCGGTGGTGGGCTGTGTCGGTGCTTCGGTCATGCGTGGCTCCGCGTCAGCGTGTCGGCCACAATCCGGCCGTCCAGGATCTCTACTCGGCGGGGCAACTGTTCGGCGATGCCCCGGTCGTGGGTGATGAGCGCGATGGTGGTTCCCTCTTCGTTCAGTCTGGTCAGCAGCTCCAGGACCGCCCTGCCGTTGGCTGTGTCAAGGGCTCCGGTCGGCTCGTCGGCCAGGACCAGGGACGGTTCGTTGACGAGGGCGCGGGCGATGGCGACTCGCTGCCGCTCCCCGCCGGAGAGCTGGTGGGGCAGGTGGCCGACACGGTGGGCGAGCCCGACCCGGCCCAGTGCCTCGACCGCCAGTGGACGCCGCCGGTGGCGGCTCACCCCGGCGTAGAGCAGCCCGGTGGCAACGTTCTCCGCGGCGGTGAGCCCATCGGTGAGGTGGAACTGCTGAAAGACGAAGCCGAGCCAGCGGCCGCGCAGGGCGGACAACTGCCGGTCGGAGAGCGCGGCAATGTCCTGGCCACCGATTTCGACGGTGCCGTGGGTCGGCCGGTCCAGCGTGCCCATGACGTTGAGCAGAGTCGACTTTCCCGATCCGGAGGGGCCGACGATGGCGACCAGTTCGCCTTCGCCGATGGTGAGCGATACCTCGTCCAGTGCGGTGACTCCGCCGGGGTAGGCCATGCTCGCGTCGCGTACGGCCAGCACCGGCGGGGCTGCGGGAAGACTCACGAGGCCGTCACCACCCTGGTGCCTTCCTCGACGTGCGGTCCGGTGATCTCGACCATGCCCTTGGCGAACATCCCCAACTCGACGGGCCGGAGCGGCCCGTTCTCCACCTGTACCGCGTAGCCGCCCTCGGACAGGGCCAGCAAGGTGCCGACCGGAACGGCCAGTACGCCCTTCTTCGTCTGTCCGGTGAACCGCACTTGGACCGCGGCGGAGTCGATGTCCGCCACCTTGCTGGCGCTCGTCCTGGCCAGCGAGACGGTCACCGTCACCTTGGCCGGCCCGGCGGCTCCTTCCGGGGCTCCTTCCTCGGTCTGAACGACGGTCGAGATGACCGAGACCTCTCCGGGGACCTCCGAGGCGTCGGGCAGCTTGATCGTCACCTTGGCGCCCTGTTTGACCGAGGCGATGTCGGGGGCGTCCACCGGCACGGTTACGGATTTGGTGGTCGCGGTGAGAGTCATCAGCTCGCCGGTGGCGGCGTCGGCGCCCAGCTGGGTTTTGACGGAGCTGACGCGAACGGCGCCCTGTGTCACCACGATGTCGCTCACGTCGAGTACGCCGGTCGCTGCCGCTCCCGTGGCGGTCTGCCAGCGCCTGACCGCGTCCATGAGATCCGCAGTGAGTACTCCGTCCCCCTCTTTCACCTTTGTTTCCTCGCGGGCGGAGGCTGTCGGCGTCGGCGCTTCGGCCTCGTCGGTCCGCCCGTCGGGGGCACCGCTGGTCTTTGCTTCGGGCGCCGCCGACGCATTCGGGGCGGCCGGCCCGGGCACTGGAGTGGCGACCTTCCGGACCGTGCTGCCCACACCTGGCTGGGAGCCAATGTTGTATCCGAGTGCCCGGAGATTGTCGGCGATCACCTTGATGTCGCGGCCGACCAGGCCACGTGTGTCCAGTCTGCGGAACATTGGTGTGCTGCCGTAGAACACGCGTACCGGCCGGTCGTCGATGCGGTAGAGCTGTTCGTTCCGGTCGACCTTGGCGCCCGGGGCCGGCAGCCAGGTAACTCTGCCACTCGCGGCTCCCTGAACGCTGAGCGGGGTTCCGTAGCCCAGGGTGCCGCTCAGCTCCATCTCATTGGACAGGTCCGTTCTGATAACCGCGACGGTGCGCACTTTCGTTGTCTTCTTGACCGCGGTGCCCGCTCCGCTGTCGTCAGCGGCCCACTTGGCAGCGCCGACACCTGCTGCGGCCACTGCGAGGGCGGCCAGGGCGGACAGCCACCGCCGCCGGCCCTTCGCGGGTGTAGCGTCGCCGGTCCTGGAGACAGCTCGCTTACTTCTTGCCACCGAACGCCTCCACCTCGCACTCCTTCTCGATCCTGTTGTAGTTGGGGGGCAGATTGCCTACATAGTTGTAGCCACTGCCGTCCGGGAGCGCGTTGGTCTTGACTCCTCGCTTGTCCATGCACTGGAGCTGCTCGCGGAAGTCGTCCATGTAGTGCGGATTCTTCTCCTTGTCCAACTCCGGCGGCTGAATGGGCTTCTTGGCCTTGCAGGCTTCCGCGGCACCGCGCATGGAGGGTGACTTCGTCTCAGGAAAAACCCATTCGCTTCCGGGGTCGAGGGCCCCTCCGCTCTTCGAATACGTAGGCACACCGTTCTTCTTCAGGCAGGCCGAATACGCATTGTTGATGAGCCGCTGTTCCTCTTCCGTGCTGTCCAGGCGGAGTTGAACACCCTCCGATCCGGGAGCAGTCGTCTTCCTGTCGGCCGTACCGGCCTTTCCCGGCCCGTCGAGGGAGGCCACATCGGACTTCTGGCCGCTGTCGTCTTCTGCCTTTGATCCACCACAGCCAGTGATCAGCGCGAGAGTGGCAATTCCGGCGAAGAGACCGACAACGGGCGAGCGCAGCAGACGGGTTGTCCGTGGCCCGGAGGTGAGGTTCGTCATGACCGCCACTGTGAGCGGTAGTTATGAAGATCTCGACAGGACGATGACAGGATCCTGACTCATCGGTTTGAGCGCGACTTAAGGTCGATCACATGTGCGCACACGTCCTGATCGCCGAAGACGACAAGAAGCAGGCCGAGGTGATCCGCCAGTACCTGGAGCATGCCGGCTACACGGCCACCGAGGTCTACGACGGGTACGCCGCACTCGACGAAGTGCGGCGCCGGCCGCCGGACCTGCTGGTCCTGGACGTGATGCTGCCGCTTCTCGACGGACTGCAGGTCTGTCGCGTTCTCCGGTACGAGACGGATCTTCCGGTGCTGATGCTGACCGCTCGCTCCACCGAGGAAGACCTCCTGCGCGGCCTCGATCTGGGCGCCGACGACTACATGACCAAGCCGTACAGCCCTCGCGAGCTGATGGCCCGCATCCGGACCCTGCTGCGCAGACCACGCCAGGCCACGTCACCGGACCGCCACATTCTGCGCGCGGGCCCGCTGAGCGTGGACCCGGTCCGCCACGAGGTCTTCATGTCAGGGCAGCCGGTTCTCTGTACCCCGGGCGAGTTCGCGCTCCTGAACGTTATGGCCGGTCAGCCCGGTCGGGTGTTCAAGCGGGAACAACTCCTGGAACTTACAAGAGGTTCCGACCGATTCATCAGCGGCCGCATCATCGATGTGCACATCGGCAACCTCCGCAAAAAGATCGAACCCGATCCGCGGCGGCCGGTCCACCTGGTGACCGTCTTCGGTGTCGGATACAAGCTGATGGACGGGCGGACGGGACACGTGGAGAGGGGCGGCCATGTCTCGCCGTGACGCACCTCGGCGACCCCGACGCGGGGTCCCGCTGCGCAATAGTCTGCTGGCGCGGCTGATGGCTTCCTCGGTGCTGGTCGCCGTGTGCTCGATCGGCGCCACTGCCTGGCTGGCGGTGCAGACCACCACCCAGGCGATCCAGCAGGAACGGGGTCAGGTCCTGGCGGATGACGCCAGTGTCTACACCGAACTGCTGGGGTACGCCGCCGTTCACCGCGACTGGGACACCGTGGCACCCCTCGTACACGACCTCGCGGAACGCACGGGGCGGCGTATCGTCCTGACCTCGAAGGCCCACCACCCGATAGTGGATTCCGCCGACTCCGACGCTCCCGCACCCACGACGGTCTCCGCGGTCATCGACCCGCTGCGCACGGACTCGGGACCGCTGCCCGGCACCGGCGTCCCGGTCGGCGCAGGCGGCATCGACCCTCGTGCGACGGGCCCGTACCTGTTGCCCGAAGACGAGCGTTCCCAGCTCGGCCAGTGGGCGGACAAACAGCTTGCCTGCCTGCGCGATCTGGGAATCAACGCCCAGCGCATCGACAGCCCCAGCGGTCGTCCGACCGTGAAGTTCAACGCTGCCCGACTTCCGGAGCCCGACGACTGTTATCTCCCACTCGATGAACCCACCGCCACCGAGCGGGAACCCCTCGCCCGGCTCAACACCATGGTCGGCAACTGCCTGACTGCGGGAGGCCGCGAACTCCCGCTGCCTCGCCAGTACGCGGTGCAGGTCGGGCCGGACTTCTCCTGGACCTCGAAACTGCCCCCGGACGAATACACCGACTTGATCGAGGACTGCACTGTCGAGAGCCGCCGCACACAACTGCGCGCCTATGTGGCTCCGGCCTCTCTGCTGTACCTCTCCTCTCCCAGGGCCGCCGACACACCACAGTTCGACCTCTCAGCAGAAAACCGCACCCGCATCATCGGCGTCACCGGTCTGGTACTGGTACTCACCGTCGGCGTGACGGCGGTGATCGCCTACCGGCTCGTACGCCCGCTGAAGGCGCTCACGGACGCCGCCCGCAATCCGAGCCACCCCTACCGACCCGTTCCGGTGAGCACGGGAAACGAGATCGGTTATCTCACGGAGGCGTTCAACGAGATGTCCGAGCGCCGTGAGCGGCTGGAGGAACAGCGCAAGGTCATGGTCAGTGATGTCGCCCATGAACTGCGCACGCCGCTCACCAACATCCGCAGCTGGCTTGAGGCCGCCGAGGACGGCATCGCCACACCGAACCCGGCTCTGGTCACCTCGCTGTTGGAGGAGGCTCTGCTGTTGCAGCACATCATCGACGACCTCCAGGACCTGGCGGCGGCGGACGCCGGCAAGCTGAGGATCCACCCCGAAGTCGTGCGCCTCGGGGACGTTCTGCATCATGTCGCTGCCGCGCATCGGGCCTCTTCCGACACAGCAGGGGTCCGGCTAACGGTCGAAGGCGAGGCCGACATCGACCTCACCGCCGACCCCGCGCGACTGCGCCAGGCCGTCGGCAATCTGGTGTCCAACGCGGTACGCCACACAGGGCGGGGCGGAAGCGTCACTCTCTCGTCGTTCGTAGTCGGTGACGAAGTCGTCATCGAGGTGGCTGATACCGGCACGGGCATCGACCCCGATGACCTGCCCAGGCTCTTCGAGCGTTTCTGGCGGGCCGAGAAGTCACGCAGCCGCCACACCGGAGGCAGTGGCCTGGGGCTTGCCATCGTCCTCCAGCTCGCGCACGCCCATAACGGCACCGTCACCGTCACCAGCACGCCCGGAGTCGGATCCGTCTTCGCCCTGCGGCTGCCTCGCATGGGCGCGGGCGGCTGGTACAGCCGCCCGCTATCGACCGATACCGCCGCGAGCCAGGGAGTCCGTATCCGCAAGAAGTAGCCTGCGTAGCGGGGCCCCGGCGTCCCGTTCTCCCACCCCGACACAGTCGAGGCACGGCTGGCGGGCAGCCCGGAATCTTGCACACGGGCTATGCGGCCGCTGTGGCGCGAAGGGGCGGGGATCGAGGTGCTGCCGCCCGACTGCGCGCGGATCGTGGCCCTGGTCCAGGTGCGGTCCAGACGTCGCCAGCAGGTCTGTCCCGAGCCGAATCCCAGTTCCAGCGGCAGGAGTTGCCAGGCGATGTCGTTGTGGAGCACGTACAGAATGCCCTGTAGACACAGTCGATCCGCCACCGGCGGCGGGCCTGGCGACTTCTCCGGCCAGGGTGGCAGCAGCGGTTCGATCAGCGCCCACAAGTCTCGTCCACGATCCAAGGCCGAGTGCTCACACCATCCCGAACGGCCGAATCGTCGCATCGGCCACGCCCGACCAGGGCACTTCCACAAGATCCTGTTACGAGCTCATAGGGAGCCCGGAAAGCCTGGGAAACAACCTGGAAGGTTCCCTCTCCCCTGCCACCCCCGGAAGCCCGGCCAGACCGACGTCAGGCCTCCGGGGTGCCTTCCAGACGCGTGAGGGACTTCGTGATGCGGCTTCTTCGACTGGTCCCGCTCGGAGCCGTGATCACCTGATGGATGACGGCGTAGCGCTGCGCGCGGGTCAGCACGGCGAAGCGAGCCGCCGCCGTGGGTGATGCGGCGAGTGCCTGGGCGAGGTCGGCGGGTACTTCGGCCCCGGCCTGTCCGGCGTAGGCCCGCTCCCAGCGCCCGTCCGCCTTGGCCCGTTCGATCTCCGCGAAACCCCGTGGCCGCATGCGTCCCTGCTCGATCAGCGTCGCGACGATGGTGACGTTTCGCCGGGACCAGATCGACGCCGTTCGACGCGGCGTGAAGTGCTGTTGGAACGTGCGTGCGTCGACGGCGTTGCGGCGGCCGTCGATCCAGCCGCTGCAGAGAGCCTCTTCGAGGGCCTCGGCGTAGGTCAGAGAGGTCGGTTCCGTGGTGCCTTTCTTCGCAAGAATCAGCTTCACCCCGGCAGATGAACTCTCGTGAGCATCGAGCCATGTCCGCCAGGCCTGCGCGTCGGCCACGATCAACCGGTCCGTCAGCTCCTCTTTCGCCATGTCTGTCATGTTCGTCATGGGGTGAGCCTCGCACGCGAAGCGGTCACTTTCTGTCCTGTACTCCCTGGCACATTCCCGTACTTCCCTCCGCTTCCCCACACTTTCGGCGCGCATGGGATCTCCCCGCTCGACGGTCAACCTTCCGGCGACGGCGGAGAGACGGATTCCTGGACCCGCCCGGCGAGCTTCGCCGCGGCCTTGGCCAAGGCGTCCGGGCCCACCACGGTGAAGGGAGCGTCGTACCGGACCACGGATGCGAGCAGACCGGCCCAGGACCACGACCCGATCGTGACACGACAGGACCGCTCGGTGAGCTCTTCGACCTCACCGTCACCGATCCAGGGTGTGATGTCACGCGCAGGAAGCTCGATGACGACCTCGCCCACGCAAGGCCAGCGATCCTCGCTCTGCGATCCCCTGGACCGGGCGGCGAGAAAGGAGCGCGCATCGGCCGCGGGAAGCGTGCGCGGCGTGAACGCCGGCCCCGTCGGGGTGCGTGGTGCCATACGGTCCATGCGGAAGACACGCCAGTCGTGCCGGTCCAGATCCCACGCGATCAGATACCAGCGGCTGTGCCGGGCGACGACCGCGTGCGGCTGCACGCTCCGTGGAGGGGCGTTGCTCCCGCCGTAGTCGAATCGGAGAGTGCGCCGGTCCTCGACGGCGACGCTGACACTCTCCAGCACGGACGGATCGACACGGGAGGAGGTCTCGGTTCCGGTGAAGCGGATGCCGTCGATGCGGTGACGGAGCCTCGACGGCATCACCTGGCGGACGGTGGCCAACGCGCGGGCTGCCGCCTCGTCGATGTCGACCCCGGTGGAGGGCACACTCTGGAGCGCGACCGCGATCGCGACCGCCTGTTCGTCGTCGAACAGCAGCGGTGGCAGCTCTGAACCGGCCTCGAGCCGGTACCCGCCGTCGGGTCCCTTCATCGACCCGATCCGGTAGCCGAGTTCCCGCAAGCGGTCCACGTCACGGCGGACCGTGCGCGGGCTCACCTCCAGGCGCTCCGCAAGGACCTGCCCCGGCCAGTCCCGTCGCGTCTGCAGGAGGGACAGCAGAGCGAGCATCCGCGAAGTACTTCCGATCATGAATTCAGTGTGCTCCGAGTAGAGGACCGTCGTTGACCTCTTCTTACGTGATGCTCATCCCTGACGGCACCCGCCGGTCGCGTCCATCGAGGAGAAGAGCAGATCATGACTATCAGCACGACCACCCACCTGAACTTCCGCGGTACCGCTCGCCAGGCGCTCGACTTCTACGCGACCGTGTTCGGCGGCCGGACCGTCATCGCCACCTATGGCGACCTCGGCATGCCGAAAGAGGTTCCCGGCGCTGACAAGGTCGTGTTCGGGCAGGTCGAGAACGAGGACGGGTTCCGTGTCATGGCCTACGACATCCCCGGTCAGGACAACACCGACATCGCGGTGACGGCCGGCTCCACGCGCCGGGAGAACGGTGTCACGATCACCGACCGGACATTCTTCCAGTCCGTTCGCGCCGACACTCTTGACGAGATCACCGGCTACTGGAGCGCCCTCGCCGAGGGCGGCACCGTCATCGAGCCCCTCGCCGCGTCGGCGTGGACTCCCGGTTTCGGCATGCTCACCGACCGGTTCGGCGTCGCCTGGGTCCTTGACGTCCAGGCCCCCTACGCCGACTGACTCCCCCGCACCGGTGCAGGGCCTCACGGCACCGTGTGAACCCTGCACCGGTGCCGCCCCTCCTTACCGCACGAACATCGGTACCAAGCCAGAAAGCAGCACATGATCCTCGACGCATTCGCGCACGTCCACTGGTGGGGTGTGCTCGCGGGCACCGCCCTGTTCGCACTCCTCGGCGGCGTGTGGTTCACCGCCGTCGTCAGCAAGCCCTATGCGAGGGCCGTTGGCCGCGACACGGACACGCCCGCTCCAGCGTCACCGCTGTTCATCGCCGGTCCGCTCGTCCTTTCCCTCGCCAACGTCCTGACCAGTGCGATCCTTCTCAGCGCCCTCGACGTCGACGCGGTCGGAACCGCCATCTCGTTCGGCCTCCTGACGAGCGTCGGCTACCTCACCGCCATGGCGTTCAACATCGCGATCAACCCCGTCTTCGCCCGCCCCCTCCTCTACGGACTCATCAACGCGCCCTATTTCACCATCGCCGGCACAGGAGCAGCAGTGCTCCTCGTCCTGCTTCCCTGACCCGGCCACAAGTCTCGCCAGACAACGCGGACAGCTCCCCGACCGCATCATCAATCGCCAAGGCCGTCCCCACCCTGGAGCGGCAACGCTGAGGGAGCTCAGTGAGTGGGGCGGGGCAGTACAGCAAGGGCGGTCCTGCCGATACCGGTCAGCGTCTCTTCACTCGCTCCGGCCTTGCCCAGCGCTTCAATGCCGCGCAGTACGGCGAGCACCAGCGTGGCCAGCTTTCCCGGATCCGCGTCCGCGGCGATATCGCCATTGCGCTGACAGGCCGTGATGTCGTCCTCCAGCAGGGCCTGCAGCGCCTCGATGGCCGCCCGTGCCCGCTTGGCCACCGTCTCGTCGTGTTCGGCCAGCTCGGCGGCGCCCTTGGCCAACAGACATCCGCGGCGGGCGGTGTCCGCGGCAGTCGCCGCCGCCACCGCGTACACGTGGGCGGACAGCCGCGCGTAGGCGTCCGTGTCGTCACCGCACAGCTGCCGGCTCGCAGCGTCGACGACGGAGGTGCAGTAGTCGTCGAACACGCGGTGGAAGAGTTCCTGCTTTCCGCCGAACGCGCCGTACAGGCTGCCTTTGCCGAGCCCCGTTGCCTCGGCGATGTCTTCCATGCGCGTGGCGGCGTACCCACCCGACCAGAACCGCTCCCGGGCAGTGTCCAGTACCTGCTGCTCGTCGAACTTCCTGGGTCGTGCCATGGGGACAGCCTACCGGTTGTTGACTCGTTCGTCCATAACGGCTAGCGTTATGGACGAACGAGTCAAGAATTGAGGAGTGGGCGCGTTATGACGGAAGTACTCGCAGGCAAGGTGGCGGTGGTCACCGGAGCGGGCAGCGGCATCGGGCTTGCCATCGCCAGGCGGTTCGCCGCGGAGGGGGCACGGGTGTTCCTGGCCGGTCGCCGTCAGGAGCCGCTTGACGCGGCTGTCGCTGAGATCGGGCCGGCGGCCACCGGCGTGAGGACCGATGTTTCGGTACAGACGGATTTCGATGAGCTCTACTCGGTCGTGCGCGAGGAGGCGGGTCGCATCGACGTGCTTGTCGCCAACGCCGGCAGTGCTGTCCCTCAGCCTCTCGGTGAGATCACAGAGGAAGCCATCGACGCCACCTTCGGTACGAACGTGAAGGGCACGATCTTCACCGTGCAGAAGGCGCTGCCCCTGCTGTCGGACGGCGCATCGATCATAGTGACAGGGTCGACCAACGCACTCTCCCCCGGAACCAGCCTGGCAACTTACGGCGCATCGAAGGCAGCAGTACGCAACCTGGTGCGCAGCTGGGCGCTCAGCGCGCAGGAACGGAAGTTCCGGGTGAACGTGCTGACTCCGGGCCCGACCGAGACCCCGGGCCTGGTCGGCGCCGTAGGCCCGGACCATCAGCTCGCTTCGCAGGTGCCGCTCGGCAGGATCGGCCGCCCGGACGAGATCGCCGCCGTGGCGACGTTCCTGGCCTCGGACGCTTCCAGCTTCGTCAACGGCGTCGACTGGTTCGTCGACGGAGGCCTGGCGCAGGTCTGACCGCACCCTTCAACCAGCGCGAGAGCGCACCACAACACACCACGTACCAGGAGGAAAAGTGAACGCCACCAGCGATATTCAGAAGCGTCGCGAAGAGATTGCTGTCAACTACTTCCGCATGGTGGACGCTGGCAACCCTGCGGTTATCGACGTCTTCACGGACGATGCTCGTATGTTCTACCCGAAGTTCGGCATCGCACGTGGGAAGGCGCAGATCGGAGCGTTCGCTCAGGGTCTCGGCCGGGGAATCGCGTCGCTCAAGCACGAGATCGAGGGCTTCACCGTGTTGTCATCCGGGAACTACGTGATCGTCGAGGGCGTGGAAAGGGGAACAACGACGTCAGGCGTGGACTTCCCTGACGGTGTTTCCTCCTTCGGGCTGTTCTGCAATGTGTTCGAGTTCGAGGGTGAACTCATCAAGAGGGTCCACATCTACGTGGACCCGGATTTCGCCAACACCCACGCTGAAGGTGTGGCTTGGGGCAAGTCGGTGCAGGACACCATCGCCAGCCTGTAGTCAACAGCCTGCATCATGGTGTCGCCACTGGACCACTGGACCACTGGTACGGGGCCGCGGCACCGAGGTCGCAGGGCTCAATCCTGCCGCCTCGGCGCCCGTCTCGGGTCCTGGCAGCTCTTCCGTCACGCCCGCTGCAGCCGAACCGCATGACGTCAATCGCCAAAGCCGTTCTCACCTTGGAGCGGCACCGCTGAAGAAGCTCAGTGATCGGGCGAGTGCAGCCCTGCCAGAAGGAGACCCAGCAGGGTGCGAATTGCATTGGGCTGTCGATTGGCCTGCGTGGGGCGCAGCAAGGAGATCGCCATCAGGCCTACGCGGACGTCTGTGACGGAGGTCCCTCGCCGCAGGACCCGCTGCTGCTGTGCGCGGGCGACGAGTTGCTCCAGTGCTGCGGCGTGAGCCTGCCGGTCGTTGCGGAACGCGTCGCCTGCCGTGTGAGAGCCCAGCAGGGCCTCATTGAGGCCGGGGGCCCGGATCTGGTGTTCCGCGAACTGGCGGATGACTCCGCTGAGCGCGGTCCAGGCATCCGGCTCCGCCAGTGCGGCCTGCATGTCAGCCCGGCAGGCCGCCACATCCCCGGCAAGGGCCGCGTTGATCAATTCCGTGCGGGTAGGAAAATGTCGGTACAGTGTCGCGATGCCCAGGCCGGCACGCCGCGCGAGCTCGCGCATGGGAACGTCCACGCCCTCCGCGGCGATGGCCTGACGGGCGGTCGCAACGATGTGTGCATGGTTGTCGATCGCGTCGGCCCTGACTTTCCGAGTCACTTTTCTCCGCGTCCCTCTCAGTTGCTCCTGAAGTCGAACAGGTGCTCCGGAAAGATGTTTACCTCATCGAAGCGACCGGAGATTCCGGGCGGGAGAGGTGATCATGTTTGCTGTGCAGTTCCAGCGGTTCGGCCCGCCCGAGGTCCTGACCCTGGGCCCCGCGCCCGAGCCGCACCCCGGTCCTCACCAGGTACGGATCGCCGTCAGGACCGCGGCCGTCTCACCCGTCGACCTCGGACTGCGCGCCGGCTCGTCTCCCCTGAGTAAGAACCTCGCCCTGCCGCACATTCCCGGCGTCGATGCCGCCGGAGTGATCGACGAGATCGGCGCCGGGGTAACGGACTACGCCGTCGGGGACGAGGTCTTCGGCGCGGTAGACGTCGCACGGCTGGGCGGTGCGAGCGCGCAGTACGCGGTCCTGGACTTCTGGACGCACAAACCACACGGCATGACGTGGGCCGAAGCCGGCGCGGCGGGCACCGGCATCGAGACCGCAACACGCGCCCTCGACCTGCTCGACATCAGGGAGAACACGACACTGCTGGTCGACGGTGCGGCCGGCGGCGTCGGCAGCATTGCCGTGCAGCTTGCGGTGGCACGCGGCGCCCGCGTGATCGGCACCGCACGCCCCGACAGCCACCCGTTCCTCAGGGAACTGGGGGTGGAACCCGTGGACTACGGGCACAGTCTGCCCGCCCGGATCCGCGCGCTGACCGCCGCTCCGGTCGACCGGGCACTCGACGTCGCGGGGGCCGGGTCGCTGAGCGAACTGATCGAAGTGACCGGTACTGCGGAAAGCGTCGTCACCCTGGCCGACTTCAAGGCTTCAACCTACGGAGTTCGGCTGTCCACGGGCCGCATCGGTGGCCAGCCCGACGGCGTCCACGGACTCACGTCAGCCACAGCACTCGCCGACACGGACCGCTTCCATGTTCCAATCCGGGACACCTACCCGGCCCATCAGGCAGCAGAGGCACACGCGACAGCCGCACGACCACCCCGACGGGGAAAGATCGTCCTCGACATGGCCCATACCAGTTAGGCGATGCCCCATGAGCTCGTAACAGGATCTTGTGGAAGTGCCCTGGTCGGGCGTGGCCGATGCGACGATTCGGCCGTTCGGGATGGTGTGACACTCGGCCTTGGATCGTGGACGACGACTGTGAGCGCTGATCGAACCGCTGCTGCCACCCTGGCCGGAGAAGTCGCCAAGCCCTCGGCCGGTGGCGGATCGACTGTGTCTACAGGGCATTCTGTACGTGCTCCGCAGGACATCGCCTGGCAACTCCTGCGGCTGGAACTGCGATTCAGCTCGGGACAGACCTGCTGGCGACGTCTGTACCGCTGGCAGCAGGCCGGCGTCTTCGACCAGTTGCACCGCGTTCTGCTCGCCGCGCTGGACGCGGCCAGCGAACTCGACTGGTCGCGAGTGTGTGTGGACGGCTCCCACGTCCGCGCGAAAAAAGGGGGAGCCGGCACCGGTCCGTCGCCGGTCGACGACGTCGTCGGCGTCAGACCGGTCGAGCGGGGAGGCTGCTGAGGGTCCGTCATGAACTTGCTGTGCAAAGGACCGTTTGGGCGAGGCCCCGCCGATCAAGGACTCGGTCGATCCTCGATCATTCCTCGGCGGTCAACCCTTGCATTGGGCCGGACGCCAGGACTCGGGTGACGAAGTTCGCGAACTGCGCCCGCATTCTTTCCCGCGGAATGCGCTCTTCTCCGGCCAGGTGCTCGACGAGGTCGGCTCGTGTGGCGGCGAGCAGGGCGTGGGCGGTGAAGTCACTGTCGGTCAGGCTGGGGATCTGCTCCAGTACGGCTTGGAGCAGGCTGTGCCACCGCTCGTAGTGCTCCGCCTGGTACGGGCTGCCGCTCCCGCTTTCCTCTAGGGCCAGCGCGAGGCGCCGGTTGTCGAGTTTGAAACAGAGGACGGCATCGAGCAGGGCGGGTACGCGATCCTGCGGTGGGGTCGTGGGCCCCAGGGGTGGTGGGCCGGCTTCGACGGCCTGCCTGATCGGTTCGAGCCGTGCCTCGTACAGCGCGCGGAGCAGCCCGGCGCGATCGCCGAAGGCCCGGAAGAGCGTGCCTTTGCCGACGCCGGCCGCTGCCGCGACGTCGGCCATGGTGACGTCCTCGGGACTCTCCCGGCGGGTGAAGAGGGCATCGGCAGCTGTGAGCACGGCCTCCCTGTTGCGGATGGCGTCCTTGCGAGACGACTGGCGTTCGGACATGCCGCTCCTTCCATTTGCAAAACGGACCTGGGGTCCGTATCGTCAAAACGGACCTAGGGTCCGTATTCTATGACTGGAGGATACCCATGTCCGCACCGACCTCCCCGGCGGATCTGTACCGCCACAGCCTGCGACTGCTGCTCGACAAGGACATCCCCGCGTGGGTCGCCCTGTGGGCCGAGGACGGCCTCTTGGAATTCCCCTTCGCACCCGACGGGTGGCCCCGGCGCCTGGAGGGCAAGGAGGCCATCGCTGCCTACATGCGCCATTACCCCGACCACATCGACCTGCACGACTTCCCCGACCTGCGGATCCACCAGACCACCGATCCACAGACAATCGTGGTCGAGATGCGCGGGGTTGGCCGCCTGGTGGAGAGCGACGCTCCCTTCGACATGACCTACATCGCCGTCGTGACCGCACAAGAAGGGCACATCACCTCCTACCGCGACTACTGGAACCCCCTCGCCGTCCAGGAGCCCGGCACCGACTTCACCGGGAGCAGCCGATGACGACCGCCGGCACCACACTGGTCATCGGCGCCACCGGCACCACCGGAAGCCGCACCGCCGCACAGCTGACGGCCGCGGGTCACCGCGTCAAAGCCGCCAGCCGCCGGGCCACCCCGGTCGCCGGCACTGAGCCGGTCCCCTTCGACTGGTACGACCCCGCCACCCACGCGGCCGCCCTCGACGGAGTCGACCGCGTCTACCTCATACCGCCCCTGGGTGACTCCGACCCTGCGGCGATCATGCTGCCGTTCCTCCATCAGGCCCGCACCGCCGGCGTGCATCGCGCGGTGCTGCTGAGCTCCTCGGCCATCCCCGAGGGCGGTCCGGCGGTGGGAACGGTGCACCAGGCCCTGCCCGATCTGTTCGAACAGTGGGCGGTGCTGCGGCCCTCGTGGTTCATGCAGAACTTCACCGGCACGCACGCGCACGCTCGCAGCATCCGCGACGAGGGCATCATGTGGACCGCCACCGAAAGCGGCCGGGTCGGCTTCGTCGACGCCGAGGACATCGCGGCCGTCGCCGTGCGCGCTCTGACCGACGAGCAGGCCCCCAACACCGATCTCCTCCTCACGGGACCCGAGGCACTCGGCTACGACGACATCGCCGCGATCATCACCGAGGTCACCGGTCGGCCCGTCGTCCACCGCCGTCTGTCCTACGAGCAGATGCGCGATCGCCTCACGACGGAGGTGCCGGTGGAGTTCGCCGCAATGCTGGCCGGCATGGACCGTGCCATCGCCGGAGGGGCGGAGGACCGCATCACCGACACCGTCCAGCGCCTCACCGGTCGGCCCCCGCGCACCTTCCGGGCCCTCCTTCAGAGGGAGATGCGATGAAGCAGCTGATGTTCCAGGACGATCAGCAGTTCTGGTTCGAGACCCTGCGTAATCTCGGCCTGGCCGTGTACGGCGGCTCGGACGTCGGTGAAGTCGTCGCAACCGCCTCCCGGGTCACCTCCGGCGACTACGACGGCTGGCACGACGCCTGGCTGTCCACCGCCAATCGTCTGGAGGCAGAAGCTCGCGCATGCCACCCCGTCAGCGCGCGGGACGGGCTACTGCGGGCCTCCACCTACTACCGGGCGGCCGAGTTCTTCCTGCATGGCGACCCCCACGACCCGCGCATCGACCATGCCTACCAGCGCGGTGTCGCCTGCTTCCGTGATGCCATCGCCCACATGCCAGGTATCACTCCCGTTGAGATCCCCTATGAGGACACCGTATTGCACGGCTACTTCTACCGGGCGGCAGGCGAGGGCCCGAAGCCGACGCTGGTGATGCACAACGGATTCGACGGCGGCGCCGAAGAGCTGCACTTCTTCGGTGCCGTCGGCGGACAGGAACGCGGCTACCACGTCCTGACCTTCGACGGCCCTGGGCAGCCCGCGGCCATCCGCCGGAACGGGCTGACCTTGCGACCGGACTGGGAGAACGTGGTCGGCCCCGTCCTGGACTTCCTCACCCAGTACCCGGGCGTCGACCCCGCCCGCATCGCGCTGCTCGGCGTCAGCCTCGGCGGCTACCTTGCGCCTCGCGCGGCAGCCTATGAGCGGCGCCTCGCAGCTGTCGTCGCCCTCGACGGTGTCTTCGACGCCGTCTCCGCCCTGACCGCACACCTCCCGCTGCCGCACGACGAGGTGGTCCGGCGCGCGGCAGCCGAGCACGACGGAGAACTGGACCAAATCATCGCCGACGCCCGTGCGCAAAGCCCGACCCTGCGCTGGGCCTGCGACCATGGCCGCTACGTCACGGGGACCTCGACCGACAGGGCATTCCTTGCCGAGTACGCCCGCTACAACTTCGACGACGGAAGCGTCGAGAAGATCACCTGCCCCGTCCTGGTATGCGAAGCAGCCGCCGACCTGTTCTACTCCGCCACCGAAGAGCCCGATCCGCGCAAGCTGTACCAGCACCTCACCGCACCGAAGAAGATCCTGACCTTCACCGAGGAGGAAGGTGGCGACGCTCACTGCCACCCCGGTGCTCTTCGCTTGGCGGTGGCGCGCATCTTCGACTGGCTCGACGACACGATTTGACGCCTACTGACCTTGAATGCGTGATGTCGTCATGGTTGCTGGCGTCGGAGGCTGGTGCCGGTGAGGCAGCCGTCGAGGACGTCGGGGCGGTACTGGAGCTGGCGTAGGCCGCGTCGGACGGTGGTGATCAGGTCGTCGGGGTCGGCGAAGGCACGGTTGGCCACGGTGGTGCGTCGCAGGACGGACCAGATGCCCTCGACCGGGTTGAGGTCGGGTGCGTAGGGCGGCAGTTGGAAGACGGTGAGCCAGTCGCGGTCGGCGATGTAGCGGCGCATGCCGGCGGTGAGGTGGGTGTTGAGGTTGTCCCAGACCAGCACGATGCCGCCGAGCTGCTGGTGTGCGGTCTGGATCAGGTCGCGGTAGTCCTTCCAGGAGAAGCTCTTGCGTCCGTCAGGCCGGGCGTCTGGGCAGGGCCGGTAGATCAGCCGCGAGGGTTCGCCGGCCTTGTAGCAGGCCAGGGCGGCCACCGATAAGCGGCGGCGGGAGCGGCCCCGCACGCGGATCACCGGAGTGTGGCCGCGGCGGGACCAGGTGCGGGTGGTCGGCGGCGTCATCGAGAATCCGGCTTCGTCCTCGAAGACGAGCCAGGCGTCGAGCGCCGCCACGGTCCTTCCACGCTCGGCCAGGTCTCCTTCATCCAGCCGGCCACCAGGTTCTCGTCCCGCTCGATCGCCCGCCGGGCGGGGACCTGGCAGCTCCAGCCGTGCCGCTTGAGCAGGGCGGCCACCCCTTGCACGGTGTAGCTCTTGTGGAAGCGGCGCCCGATCAGCGTCTTGATTCGTGACAGTGTCCAGGTCTGGTCCGGCCACCCATGTGCCACCGGGCCCTTGGCCAGCTCACGCTCCAGCACGGCGAACAGTTCGTCGCTGAGCAGCGGCAGCGATGCCGGGCCCTTGGAGGCCAGGGCCCGGGGCCCGTTCTGCGACCAGGCTCTGCGCCAACGCTGTACCGACCGGACGCTGACCCGCAGGTCGTGAGCGATGACCGTGTTCTCGTCGCCCTGCCTGAACCGCTCGGCCGCCTCCAACCGCAACTTCTCGCGGAAGGCCCGCCGTTCGTCGGTCAGTCCGCCTCCTTGCGCACACCTCATGCGGTCGGCATACCGCAGGGATCATGAGACGTCAGCCCCTACGACACCACGCTTTGAAGGTCAGTACCAGAACAGCATCTTCAACCACGGCGCCGGTCTGGGCATCGATGTCGAGGTGGTGCAGCGGCCACGGGCCAAGGGGTTCGAGCCGCTGCCGAAACGGTGGGTGATCGAGCGGACCTTCGGCTGGCTGATGCAGCACCGCCGCCTGGCCCGGGACTACGAAGCCCTGCCGCAGAGATCCCGAGCGATGATCCATTGGGCCATGGCTAACAAAATGTCCCGTGAACTGACCGGAGAATCCGTACCAACCTGGCGAATCGAAACGGACATCCCACCCGCATCCGCGTGAACACTGATCAGATGCTCTCTCAGACGAACAAAAAGCCGTGTGCTTCGCCGCCGCGGCCCTAGCAATCGAAGACGTCTCCCCCAGCCTCGCCCACCGCCTCCTCGGACCACTCCGCCTCGCACTTGGCGACGTCCACGCCTACCCCGTCCCCTCATGGGCCGACAGCCTGTAACCCAAGGCGAACTGCAGGCCAGTCGTGATCAGCCCAGATCCGTAGCCGTGGGCACAGAGGCAGCTGCACTGGCAGGGTGACGCCCCCAGCGAACTCACGGCCAAGCAGAGGTCACCGTCTGAGCGTCGAGATCCGGTTCAAGAAAGGCGGCGCATCCAAACGCCGCCGCATACCCACGACCACCCGACGCTGCTGCGCAACCTGACCAGCACCGCCTACGGGACGGCCCACCTGGTCCGGCTGCTGCGGTGTTCCGGCCGACGCCGGAACCGACGGGTGGTAGAACCGGGCATGACCTTCATAACGCCGGGCATGGCCGCTGCCGGCATCAAGGCCACGGGCAGCGTGGCCAGCGCTCTGATCGGACGGTACCGGCCCACAGGCGTGCCCAGGCTGGGCAGCAATGAGGACCGCGCGGAGGCGTACCGGCGGCTGCTGGACGCCTCTTCGCCGCCCGCCCGGCCTCACTTGGCTGAATTGGCCGAGATTCCCACGGCCTAGGTGCGCGCCAGCGCCGACGAGGCAGACGGCATGCTTGGCGGGATCTCAGCGAGGTCAGCTTCGGTGTCCGACGATTCGCGGTTGAGCTGCTGCCCGATCAAGGAGCGGACGGCCATGCGCTACGTCGCCACCGCCCACTCGGAGCGCACCGCAACGCACCCAGGCAACCGAGCAGGCTTGTGCGGCTCGGACAGAGAATGTCGGACTCTGCGAGGGCTCAATTGCCGACGAGACCGGGAGTTGAGGCGTGCGGAGAGTCGACTGGCGGTGTTCTAAGCGGTGAGCCGGCTTCTATGGCGTGCCCAGTGGTGAGTTCTCTGTAGTGGCTGTTGCAAGTGAGAAGGTGCTCGTGGCTGCCGGAGACTGCTGTCCCGTCCTCCGTGAGCAGGATGATGTGCCGGGCCCTGCGGATGGCGGGCAGCCGGTGGCTGGCTACGATAACGCAGCGGGTGGCCGCCAGGTCGTCCACGGCTCGGGTGACGAGGCGTTCGCTAATGGTGTCCAAGTGGGAGTTCGGCTCGTCGAGGAGGAGGATGTCGCTGTCTGTGAGTAGGGCGCGGGCTACGGCGAGGCGCTGGCGTTGCCCGCCGGACAGGTCGTGGACGCGGCCCAGGGGCGTGTCGAGGCCTTGGGGAAGACGCAACACGGTTTGGCGTAGTCCGACCGTCTCCAACGCGTTCAGCAGGTCTGCGTCGCTGGGCGGTTCGGCGAGACCAAGTTGTAGGTTCTCGCGAATGGTGCCTTCGATGAGGGTGGACTGTTGGTCGACGTAGGTGACGCGTCGACGCAGGTCGCCGAGGGGCCAGTTGCTGACGGACCTGCCCAGGACGCGGATCTCCCCGTGCTCGGCCTGTGCGAGGCGGTTGATCAGAGTGAGGACCGTGGACTTTCCGGTGCCAGAGGAACCAACGAGGGCGGTGAGCCCGCTCGTGGGGACGTGGAAACTCGCTTGTTGCAAGACAGGGTGGCCTTGCGGAAGGCGGAAGGTGACACGACGGAAGGTCACTGCATGGGCGTCGGGGCGGGGTAGGGGCAGGACTGGAGTTGCGGTCGTGTCCAGTTCCGCCTCCGCTGGGCAAGTGAGGAGGTGGTGGAAGCGGCCTCGTGCGGTTCGTCCCGCCTGTAGATGGCCGATACCTAGGGCGACGACTGTCAGGGGCGAGGTGAGGTGCAGCAGATAGAGAAAGAAGCCGCTGAAGGCGGCCAGAGACAGCTGTCCTTGCGTGATCTGCTGCCCTGCGGCCAATGCGACGGCTAGCACGGCAATTTGCTGGCCCAAACTCACGACCGGGCCGATGAGGCACTGCAAGCGGGAGGCGGGCAGACACGCCGAACGAACGGCGTCTGCGGCGTGTCCGAGTTTGTGTGCGGCCTCACTCTCGTAGCGGCAGGCTTTGACGGTGACGAGTGCGACGAGGTGGGCGGTGAGGCTCTGTGCGAGCTGTCCGAGCGCGCGCTGCTGGGCGGCTGCGAGATGTTTCATCCGGGTCGTCATTGGGGCGATGCAAGCTCCGGTGAGCCCGAAAGCTCCGACGGCGACCATGGTGAGGCCTGGGTCGATGACGACCATGGCGGTAAGCGTGGCCGCCGTAGCGATGAGCGCCACCGGGAGGTGGACGAAACCGGCCTCGATGAGCAGACGCAGGAGCGCAGCGTCTGAGGTGACCCTGGCCGTGAGGCTGCCAGTGCCCTCGTCGCGTACCGCGCGCAGCGGAAGCCGCAGCAGATGCCCCATGGCCAGGCGCCGCAGACGCAACACGGCGCGCTCGCCGACTCCCGCCAGTAACCACCCGCTCAGAGCCTGCAGCCCGGCCGCGCCCAGGACAGCGACGCTCATGCCCACGGCGGGAGGGGTGACCGGCTGGTGCCGGGTGAGAGCGTGCATCACGCCCATCGCCAGCCACGGCACCGCCAGACCGGCTGCGGCCGAAGCAAGGGACAGGACGGCTGCCAGGGCGAGCAGCAGTCGATCACCGCACAGGAGGTCCTGGCCGATGCGCAGCCCTGGAAACGCCCCGCAGTCCGGAGTCAGGGAACGGGTCGACGATCGCGAGCGGACGGACGGGAAGGTCATATCGCGGTGCCTCGATTACGAAGACCGGGCGAGGGAGGAGCCGATCGACCGCAGCCCGGAGCTCTGCTCATCGTGTCGCGGAAGAGGAGGCGTACTGCCGGCTCCGGGTCCGGCACAGGCGGCGGCGATCACCGATCGAAGCCCGCGGCACGGCTACAGTCGACGGTGGCAGGCTGCTCTCTGCTGGTCCGTCCAGGGGAGGGAGCCGGAAGGCCCCCTCATACCGGCTGGGGGACATCGTCGGGTGTGAATTGCACTGCTGTGCCGTACAGGTCGAGCAAGCCTTCGAAGGGCTGGGCGGGCAGGCCGGGCTTCCACAGTTCGACGGCCATCTCCCCGTGGTACAGCAAGGGCCAGCGCACGTACGTCCGCGGGTCGGCCGGATCGTTGACGGCGTGTGACCGGCGGACGGTGTCGCGGGCGATCTCGACCGTCAGGTCGGTACCGCAGCCGAAGCCGTAGGGGAACTGCTGACGGTCCGTTTCGACGGTTTCGATCACCGTGTGGTCGCTGGAGACGACGCCGACGTGGGCGTGAATACCGGCCCGGATGAGCGGTACTTCGCGTTCTCCGTCGGGGTCCAGTACCCAGGTACCTGACGGGTCCTTCGTGACGCGGACGGTGGGGCATGCCTCCATCAGTGCGCAGATCTCCCATGTCTCTACTGATGGTTGCATTGGCAGCGTGCCGCTGGGGGCCAGGACGCGCAGGCGTTGGCCGTCGGCCAGGCGCGGCTCGACGGCCACGGTCTGTTCTCGTGTGAGGCTGCGCTTGTCGACGTCCCAGGAACCTGATGCGCTGACCACGAGGCAGTTGAGATCGGGGTCGAAGGCGAACAGCATGCCTTCGCTGAAGCCCCGCATTCCCATGTAGACCTCGTACATGTCGGCCAGCTGGTCGGAGACGAAGTCGGACACCTTCACCGGCGCCGGCAGCAGTCCCAGCTTGCCCATCCGCTGGCCTGCGTACGCCAGTTGCTCAGGTGCGGTGCTGGCCTGCCATGCCTCGGGGGTGATCGCGTCCCGGACGGTGTCGTAGTCCTCAGCGACCTGCCGGGCGCACGCCGCGGTGACCAGCCGATCACGCATGCGGTCGGCGATGTCCGTGGTTTCGGTGGGATGACCGCCCTCCATGTTGCAGAACGTCACCTCTGCCACCTGACCGGGAGCATCGCCGCGGGACACGAACAGGACCTTGGCCGCGCCGAGTCGGCCCATGGCTGTGCGGGCGGTGGCGACGACGTCTGCGTGGGGCAGCGCACTGAGCCGTTCGGGCACCTCGACCACGGCGACGACATGGCGGGGGTTGCGGCGCAGGCCGTGCTGGTGGCGCAGCATGGCACTCAGCGGCGGGTAGGTGTCCGGGATCCTCTCGCGCAGGGGCTGCGGTCCCTCGGGGATTTGCCCGCACATGAGCATCAGGTCGACGTCGCCGTAGGAGCGGTCCAGGACGGTGTGGCCCTGTACCTCGAAGGAGGCGACCAGATGGTTGAGGAAGGACCGCAGCGCCTGCTGTTCTGCCGGCACCTCGCCGATGACCTGGACCGTGCACGGACGCCACCAGCCGCAAGCGGTGACATCGGTTTGGACGTCGGGTACGGCGACTGGTGAACTGCTCATGGCCTACCTTCCGGGAACGTTGCGGCCGCCTTGAAAGGGGCCTTCGTCGGCTGGGTCGTGGCGCGCGAAAGCGCGGCGGTGACACGTTTGTTGCCGTGGACGCGCAAGAGGCCGCGTGTGAAAACGGGCTTGGGACGTCGGCGACCCTACCGGCGCCTGAAGGAACACCCATCTACCGCCACCCTTTCCGGGGATAGACGAGCGATCCGTTGACGTGCGCGCGGCGTTTTTGCACGTCAGCACCCTGGGGGCGCGACGTATTTCACGCACATGGGTGAATGGCACAGCTGCCCTGGGCCGCCGGACCGGCCGAAATCACCCCTTATATTCTGCAGATTTGCCTCTAGCGTTCACCCGCACGCGCATCGCGTGCCAGGACTGTTCGTCGCTTTCCCTAAGATCACGGCGTCACCGGCGGCGGAAGCACTTTTCGCGTGCCATCACCTGCAAGGCGTCTTTGCCGCCCCCTTTTTCTTGTGCACCGGGAGAACTCTGTGTCTGTGGCCCCCACGACCTCTGACAGGCCCGCCGTGGCGATCGTGGGCCTCTCGTGCCGGTTGCCGGGCGGCGTCGATGGGCCGCAGGACCTGTGGGCGGCGCTGGAGGGAGGACGTGACCTGGTGGGTGAGGTCCCGCCGGACCGGTTCGATCCCGAGCGGTTCGTCGACACCCAGCGGCGCAGGAGCAACAAGAGCTACACGGCGGCGGGCGGATTCCTCCAGGACGTGACCGGTTTTGACAACGGCTACTTCCAGCGGGTCTCACCGCGCGAGGCGGCGCGCATGGATCCGCAGCACCGGCTGCTGCTGGAGATGGCGGTCGAGGCCCTGGACGACGCCGGCATCGACCAGACCGCCACCGCCGGGTCGGATACGGCAGTGTTCGTCGGCATGTCCAGTCACGACTACGCCGACTTGCAGTCCACCGGCGGTGATGCCCCCAACGCGTACTCGATGGCTGGTCTGGCCGCGACCAACGCCGCCAATCGCATCTCCCATCTGCTCGACTGGCACGGGCCGAGCATGGCGGTGGATACCGCCTGCTCCTCGGCCCTGACCGCCCTGCACCAGGCGTGCGAGACGCTGCGTGCGGGCCGAGCGCGTATGGCTCTGGCGGGTGGAGTGAGCGTCCTGCTCAGTCCGTTCGGTTTCACCGGCTTCTCGGCCGCCTCCATGCTGTCGCCGACCGGTCGCTGCCGTGTCTTCTCGGCTGAAGCCGACGGCTACGTGCGTGCGGAGGGCGGCGGCGTCGTGGCCCTCAAGCTCCTGTCCGATGCGCTCGCCGACGGTGACCGCATTCACGGAGTGATCCTGGCGAGTGGCGTCAACAGCGACGGCAGCACCACCGGGCTGGCACTCCCCAGCGCCCAGGCACAAGCAGCGTTGCTGGAGCAGGTCTACGCCCAGGCCGGCGTGAGCGCCGACGACCTGTCCTATCTGGAGGCCCACGGTACGGGAACACCGGTGGGCGACCCGATCGAGTGCGACGCCATCGGCCGGGCCCTGGGCACCCGCCGCACGATCGGGCCGCTGCCGATCGGATCGGTCAAGAGCAACACCGGTCACCTGGAGGCCGCATCCGGCATGGCCGGACTGGTGAAAGCCCTCCTCGTCCTGCGTCACCGCCGCATCCCGCCGACCCTGCACGCGCAGCCGCTCAGCCCTCACATCGACTTCGAGGGCTGGCAGCTCGATCCGTGCACCGACGCCAGGTCCCTTACCGGGCAGCGCCCCGTGGTCGGCGTCAACTCCTTCGGCTTCGGGGGTTCCAACGCCCACGTCGTCCTCGCCGCCGCGCCCGTAGTGCCCGTCAACAACCCGAGCGAGCCCCCCAAGGACGTGCTGCCGGTAGTGGTCTCGGCCCGCACCCCGGAGGCACTGGAGGCCGCGGCCGCCCGCATGGCTCAGCGGCTGCAGGAGGAGGCCCCCGAGGGGTTCTACGACGTCGCGTGGACGGCCGCACGTCGTCGTACCCTGCACCCGCATCGGGCCGTGGTCCTGGCTTCCGGTGCCCGCCAGGCAGCCGAAGCGCTGCAGGCCGTCGGCCAGGGGGCATTGCCCCTGCCGGCCGCCACCGCCACGGGACAGGCGGTGGCGGAGGGCCGGGTGGTGTTCGCCTTCAGCGGTAACGGCTCCCAGTGGGCGGGCATGGGAGCGGACCTGCTGCGCGAGGAACCCGTTTTCAGGGCAGCGGTCGACCGGGTCGATGACGCGCTCCGACCCCATCTGGGCTGGTCGGTGCGTGAGGAGATGACCGCCGCCGACCCCACGCGCATCGAGGCCACCGAGATCGCCCAGCCGCTGCTGTTCGCCTTCCAGATCGCTCTGGGGGAACTGCTCACGGTCCGCGGCATCCGCCCGGCCGCGGTTGTGGGCCACAGCGTCGGCGAGATCGCCGCCGCCCACATCGCCGGCGCTCTCGACCTGCCTGCCGCCGCCCGGGTGGTGGCCGAACGCAGCCGTGCGCAGGCAGCCACGCGCGGCCGAGGCCGCATGGCCGCAGTCGGCCTGTCCGCGGAGGAGGCGACCAAGGAACTCGCCCCCTACGCCGGCGCTCTGGAGATCGCCGCCGTCAACGGCGACCAGGACGTCACCATCTGCGGTCCCGAGGAACACCTCCAAGCCCTGGGCGCCGACCTGGAGCTGCGCGCGGTCTTCTTCCGCATGCTGGAGCTGGACTACGCCTTCCACAGCCAAGCCATGGACCCCGTACAGGACGGCCTGCTCGCGTCCCTGGAGGGGCTGCGCCCTGCCGCCACCGCTGTTCCTTTCGTCTCGACGGTCACCGGCACCGTCTGCCCGGGCGAGGAGCTCGGAGGCCACTACTGGTGGCGCAACGTCCGCGAGCCCGTACTGTTCGGACCGGCTCTGCATACGTTGCTCGATGACGGTTTCGACATCTTCGTCGATATCGGTCCTCACCCCGTCCTGCGGCCGTACTTGCGTAAGGCGGTCAAGGGCTTGGAACAGCCTGTGCTGGTCACGGCTACCTGCGCCCGGGCCGTGCCGGGGCCCGCCGCTGTCGACACCGCGGCGGCCCAGGTGCTGGCCGCAGGCGCTCACATCCAGTGGGACGTCTTCTTCCCGCAGCCCGGATGCACGACCGACTTGCCGGCCTATCCCTGGCAGCGCGAGCGGCAATGGCACGGTGACCCTCAGTGGTGGCTGCGCGTAGCTGGTGAGACCACCCCCGTGCAGCACCCCTTGCTGGGGGCACGCGTCCCCGTGCAGCAGCCCTGCTGGTCCAACCTGGTAGAGCCCACCCGGTTGCCGTGGCTGGCCGACCACCAGGTCGCAGGCTCCGCCGTCATGCCTGCCGCCGCCTACCTGGAGATGGCCCTCGCCGCAGGCGGCCTCGTCCACGATGCCCCCGTCGAGGTCAACCATCTCCTCATCACCCGTGCTCTCGATCTGCCCTGGGATGACGAGGCCGCCGACGTGCGCGTACAGGTCTCGCTCAGCGACGGCGACCAGGCACTGACGATCGCCGCACGTACCGGCGACGACCTGCCGTGGCAGCCCTACGCCCGGGCCCGCGTGCGGCGTCTGCTGGCCGCCGCGCCACCCTCCGTCGACCTCGCCGCCCTGCGCTCGCGCCTGCACACCCGCATGGACGTCACCGAGCACTACGCCCGGGCCCGGCGCGCCGGCCTCGTGTACGGCCCTGCCTTCCAGGTCCTGACGGAGCTGCAGCTGCACGAGGGGGAAGCCCTCGCCTCCTACACCCTGGGCGAACCCGCCGACGGCTACCACGTCCACCCGGCGCTCCTGGACGGCGCACTCCAGGCAGGCGGTTGCCTGACCGGCGTCAACGGCGAGTACCTGCCGTTCTTGCCGGTGGCCGTCGAAGCCTTGCGCCTGTGGCGCACTCCGCCGCAGAGCGGAATGATCCACGTACGCCTGCGGGAGAACAACCCCCAGGAAACGTGCTGGGACATCACCCTTTCCGACGCAGACGGCCAGGTCTGCCTCCAGCTCACCGGCTGCCGGCTGCGCCGCATGGGCCATACCCCCACCGAACCCGTGCAGCACCTCGCCAACGTGCTGCGCGCGGCTCCAGGGACCGCCGACCCGGCACTGTCCAGCCTCCTGCCCTCACCCACCGCCTTGGCGCAGGCGTGTCTGCCCTACCGCGACCGTCTGGAGGAGACCTGGCGCGAGGAGGGGCACAAAGCCGGACTGCAGCGTCTACGTGAGTGCTGTGCGCGCCTGATCGCCGAGGCGTTCGCCCAGCTGCTGCCGGAAGGGCAGAGCGAGTTCGACACCGGTGATCTGGTGGCAGGCGGCATGCAGCCCCGCCACACCCGTCTGGCCGAGCTGCTCGCCCATGCCACCCGCGGCCTGCTGCACCCGACCCAGCCGGCCGGAGAAGGCCGCCCTGCCCGTTGGCGCCTTCCCGACACCGACGGCCCTCCGGCGCTGGAGCTGTTCCAGCAACTCGTACGCGACTTCCCCCGGCATGCGGTCGAGGCCTCCCTGTTCGGCCGGTGCTGCCTGCACCTGGCCGATGTCCTGCGCGGCAAGCGCGATCCGCTGACGCTGCTCTTCGACGAACCCGACCGCCATCTGATCGAGTACTTCTACAGCGACGCCGTCCAGCCCCGCTTCCACAATCAGCTGCTGCTCGCCCTGGTACGCGAACAGGTCCGCACCTGGCCCGAGGACCGGCCGCTGCGCATCCTGGAGGTCGGTGCCGGTACCGGCAGCAGCACCGCCCTGCTCCTGCCGCACCTGCCGCCCGAGCGCACCGCCTACACCTTCACCGACCTGTCCGCCGGCTTCTTCCCCTCCGCCAAGGCGCGCTTCGCCGACTTCGACTTCGTCGACTACCGCTGCCTGGATCTGAACCAGGACCCGGCAGAGCAGGGCTTCACCGCGGGCTCCTTCGACGTGGTGATCGCCACCAACGTCCTGCACGCCACCCGAGACCTGCGCGCGACGCTCGCCCGCATCACTCACCTCCTTGCCGACGGCGGACAGCTCCTCGCCCACGAGACCCACGAACCCGGTCTGCTGGCCCCCTGCTTCGGCACCCTCGAGGGATTCTGGGACTTCACCGACGCCCCGTTGCGCCAGGACTCCCCTCTGCTGCCGGGGCAGGCATGGGCACCCCTGCTGCGCGAGTGCGGCTTCGACGAGGTCGCCCAACTCGGACATGACCAAGCCTTGTCGGAACTCGAGTACTCGGTGCTCTGCGCCCGCCGCGCACCCCGCTCCCCCGCCCTCCCCGTCCCCCTCGCGCCGCCCGCCTCCCCGGACGCGCGCTGGCTGCTGGCTGGGGAGAAGCCCGACGGCGACCTGCTGCGTGACCTCGTCGTCGTTCTCCTCGAGGCGGGCGCCGACGTCCGCGTCGCCGGTCTGGACCAGACGCCTCGGCACTGGGCGCAGGTCGCGGGGGAACAGCAGCCCCCGCACACGGTCCTGGTCTTCGACGCCGATTCCGGCGACAGCCCCGCCGACATGTGCGACCAGGCCGTCGCCCGACTCGGTGTGCTGCGGGACCTCGCCGAAACCGGCTCCAACCTGCCGGCCGGGGCCGCAGCCAACCTGTGGATCGTTACCCGACCCAGCGGCATCCACCCCGCCCCCGAACGGCCGGGCGCTCCTGAGGACGCAGCACTGTGGGGCGCTACCCGCTCCCTGGCGAACGAGATCCCCCAACTGACCATCCGGCGTATCTCCCTGGACGCCGGGGCCTGGCCCGCCGACGACGCGCAGCGCCTGGCGGCCGAACTGCTCCAGCCCACCGACGAGGACGAGGTCGTCCTGACCCGCAGTGGGCGCTTCGTCCCGCGCACCGTTCCCCGGCCCGCTTCCACCACCGCACCCGAGGCCTCCAGCTCAACGCCCTTCACGCTGCGCCTGCACGACGCCGGCCTGCGCCCCCGGCTCACCTGGACCCCGGACCGGCCGCAGCAGCCCGCCGCCGACGAGGTCACCATCGCCGTCGCAGCGGCCGCCCTCAACTACCGCGACGTCATGCTCGCCGTTGGCCTCCTGCCCCCGGGCGCGGAGACCCCGCTGCCAGATGGGCCCGCTCTGGGCCTGGAATGCGCCGGCACGGTCACCGCAGTCGGCACCGACGTCACCCACCTGGCGCCGGGCGACCGCGTCTACGCGCTCGCCCCTCGCAGCCTCAGCTCCCACGTGACCGTCAACGCCCGCCTCGTGGGGACCATCCCCGACGGCATGACATTCACCGAAGCCGCCACCCTGCCGGTGGTCTACTTCACCGTCCACCACGCCCTCGAACGCCTCGCGCGTCTCCAGGCCGTCGAGACCGTCCTTGTCCACGGTGCAGCCGGCGGCATCGGCCTCGCCGCCCTCCAGCTCGCCCAAGCCCGCGGCGCCCACGTCATCGCCACCGCCGGCACCCCCGCCAAACGCGACCTGCTGCGCATGCTCGGCGTCCGCCACGTCCTGGACTCCCGCACCCTGGACTTCGCCGAGCACGTCCGCGACCTCACCGGCGGGCAGGGCGTCGACGTCGTCCTCAACTCCCTGGCGGGAGAGGCCATCAGCCGCACCCTGGAACTCCTGCGCCCGGGCGGACGCTTCCTGGAACTCGGCAAGCGCGACATCTACACCTCCACCCCCCTGGCGCTGCGGCCCTTCAGCAACAACATCGCCTTCTTCGGCGTGGACGCATACCAGCTCATCTCCGGCCGCCTGCCCCAGGCCGGGACCTGCTTCGACGAAACAGCCCAGCTCATCGCGGACGGAACCTACCGCCCCTTGCTGCACCTGGCCTACCCGGCCACCCGGATCAGCGAGGCACTGCGCGTCCTGCAACGCTCCCGCCACCTCGGCAAGGTCGTCATCACCTTCGAGGAGCAACCTCCCCTGGAGCGCATCGACCCGCCCCTGCAGCTCTCCCCACACGCCACCTACCTGGTCACCGGCGGACTCAGCGGCCTGGGAGCAGCCCTCGCCCACCGTCTCGTCGACCACGGCGCACGCCACCTCGCCCTCCTGGGCCGCCGAGGCGCCGACACCCCCGACGCCTCCCAGCTCATTCAGGCGCTCGCCCAGCGCGGCGCCACCGCCACAGCCCACACAGCTGACGTCACCAGCGAAGAGGACCTGCGCCGGACACTCGCCACCATCGACACCAATGCCTTCCCTCTGGGTGGCGTGATTCACGCGGCGATGGTCCTGGACGACGCGCCGCTGGCCGAACTCACCGAGGAACGTCTGCGCACCGCTCTGGAGCCCAAGATGCTCGGAGCGGCCACCCTGGACGCGCTCACCCGCGAGGGCGACCTCCACCTGTTCGCGACCTGTTCGTCGGTCACCGCCTGGTTCGGCAATGCCTACCAGGCCAACTACACCGCCGCCAATGCCTACCTCGAAGCACTCACCCGCGCCCGGCGCGCCGCCGGCCTGCCCGGCACGACCATGGCCTGGGGCGCTGTCGGCGACACCGGTTACGCCGCCCGCCACGGCATCACCGACATGCTCGCCCGCCTCGGCCTGGACAACCTCACCCCCGCCGAGGCCTGCACCGCCCTCACGGACGCCCTCGCCCAGGACACCGACGTCACCGCCGCCGCCAGGATCGACTGGGCCCGCATCCGCAGCATGATGCCGGCCGTGCAGACCCCCCGCCTCGCCGGTCTCATCCCCCTCCACACCCCCCAGGACGACGGACCCGACCAGCTACGCCACCGCCTCGCCACCGCCACCCCCGACGAAGCACTCACCCTGGCGGCCGACGCCATCACCCAGGTATTGGCCGAGATCCTGCAGACCGACCCCGCCCGCCTCGACCGCGACCGCCGCCTGGACCAGCTCGGCCTGGACTCCCTGATGGCCGTCGAAGCCGTCGTCGCCGCACGCCGCCGCCTGGGCTGCGAACTGCCGACCCTGGAATTCCTCAACGCCCAGGGCATCACCGACCTGGCCCGCCGCGCCCTGATCCGCCTCGGCCACCAGACCCCCACCGTCCCGGCGCCGGCCACGCCCAGTTCAACCGCGCCGGCTCTGCCCGTGCCGCACCCCGCCGGGCCCGCACTGAGCACTCCCACTCCCTGATCTCACCGACCCGTACACCTGTAGTAGAGAGGCCGACCGTGATGTGCGAGCCACCCCTGCATCCCGACCGCTCGCACATCCCGGGCTCGCTGGCCGCGCTCGCCCGGTGGGCCGCACGCCGCAACCGGCTCGTCCTGGCCGCCGCCGCACTCTTCGTCGTCCTCACGGGTCTGCTGTCCGCCGGAGTCTCCGCAAACCTGAGCAGCGGCGGCTGGCTTGCCGAGAACACCCCGGCGGCGCAGGTGCGCAACCGGTTGGCGCACTCCCCCCACGGCGGTATGCCGCCCCTGTTGCTCCTCGCCCGCACCACCGGGTCCGTCGACGACCCGGCTGCCCGCACCGCCGGCACCCGACTTGCCGAGGATCTGCGCCAGGTACCCGGCGTCACCGGCGTCGACTCGTACTGGACGGGCCCTCTCAGCCCAACCACCGCCGCCCATACGCCACCGCCCCCGCCCGACCCACTGCTGCGCGCCACCGACGGGCACGCGGCCCTCATCGCCCTGTGGCTCGACGCGACAGAACACGTCCGGCACGACGCCACCGAACACGTCCTCGTCCACACTGCCCGCCCACACAGGCCCTTGGAGATCCAGACAACCGGCGAGGCCGTCGTCACCCGCGAGTTCCAACTGCACAGCGAACAGGACCTGCTGCGTACGGAACTCCTGGCCATGCCCATCACCCTCGTACTGCTCCTCCTGATCTTCGGCAGCATTGCGACGGCAGTCTTGCCCCTTGCCGTCGGCGCCGTCGCCATCACCGGCACCACCGCGATCCTGCGCGCCCTGACCACCGCCACCCCCGTCTCCACCTTCGCCCTCAGTCTCACCACAGCCGTCGGTCTGGCCCTGGCCGTGGACTACAGCCTTTTCCTCGTCGCCCGCTACCGCGAGGAGATCGCCGGCGGCTGTCCGCACCCCGAGGCCGTGATCACCGCCGTCCGCACCGCCGGTCGCACCGTCGCCGCCTCCGCCGGCGTCGTCGCCATCTCCCTGCTGGGTCTCCTGCTCTTCCCCATCCCGCTGATGCGCTCCCTTGGCATGGCCGGCATCAGCGTCGTCCTGCTGGCCGCCGCGGCGTCCCTGCTGATCGTCCCTGCGGCCCTCGCCTGCCTCGGCGAACGCCGGGCCGGGCGCGACTTCCTTGCTCGTCGCCGGCAGACCGCCCGGTCCGCGGCCCGCTGGCACAGCCTGGCGAGCGCCGTCATGCGCCGCCCGCTTGCCGTCCTCACGCTCACCGCGGCCCTGCTGGTCCTGCTCGCGCTGCCCTTCCGCGACGTGAACCTCGGCCTGAGCGACGAACGGGTGCTGCCCGCCGGCTCACCCGTCGTCACCGCCACGGAAGACCTGCGCACCGGCTTCCCCCAGGTAGGCACCGAGGTCGACGTCTTCCTGCCCGGCTGGCGCCCCGCCAGCCCAGACGATGCTGATCGCCTCGACGCCTACGCCCGACGCCTTTCCGAGCTGCCCGGCGTCCAGGGATTGCGTACCGCGACCGGCACCTACCTGGACGGCAAGTCCGTCGGCGCCCGCTGCGATCCCACCACTGAACTAGCTGCGTCCCGCCCCTGCGCCGGGGTACGGCGGTTCACCCTGCCCACCGGGACTTGGCTGGCCCTCAACTCCGCCCCCCGGCCCTACAGTGCCGCAGCTGCCCACGTCCTGCACACCATCCGTACTCAGCCAGCCCCCGCACCCGCCCTCACCGGCGGCGCCACGGCAGAACTCCTCGACACCCGCGACGTCACATTTCAGTGGCTTCCCGCAGCCCTGGCTGTTGTCGTTGTCGCAACCTTGGCCTTGCTGCTCGTCTTCACCCGAAGTCTCTTCCTGCCGCTCAAGGCCCTGGCGATCAATTCCCTTAGCCTCACGGCGACCTTCGGCGCGATGGTCTACGTCTTTCAGCAAGGTCATCTACGCCACTTGGTCGGTGCCTTTACCGTCACCGGCACCACTGACCTCGCGCTGCCGTTCATCGCGTTCTTCCTCGCGTTCGGCCTGTCGATGGACTACGAAATTCTGCTCCTGGCCCGCGTCAGCGAGGCGTACAACCGCTCCCGCGATACCGCCCGAGCGACAGCCGAGGGGCTGCAGGCCGCTGCGCCTCTGTTCACCGCTTCCGCCGCCGTAGTCCTCGTCGTCCTGCTGGCACTCGCGGCAACAGACGTGACCGACATCAAGATCATCGCTGTCACAGTGGCCCTGTCCGTCCTCTTGGACGCGGTGGTGATCCGCCCCCTGATGGTGCCGGCCGTCATCAAGCTGGCGGGAGCTGCCAACTGGTGGCTGCCGTCTGTCCTGCGGCGCCGTCTTCCCACGCCGGCGGCCTCGGAGCCTCTTGGGCACGACACCGTCGAGACAACCGCCTCCAAGCCCGCAACCGACGCATCCCTGGTCATCTGACCAGGCGCGCACGAGCCCCTAAAGGGTCCCATGCTCCGCTATGACCTCACTGGACGCACCGTCGTCATCACCGGCTCCACCGGCGGACTCGGCTCTGCAGTCGCCCATGCGTTGCGCTGCCGAGGCGCGCACCTCGCCCTCCTCGCCCGCGACGGGGCCGCTGTCGCCGCTCAGGCCGATGCGCTCGGCGGTTCCCGCGTCGCCTGGGCGGCGCAGGCGGACGTGACCGATCTCGACAGCGTCCGGTCGGCGATCGACCGCGCCGCCGCTCACTTCGGTCGCATCGACGTCGTCATCGCCAACGCCGGCATGAACGCCGTTGCCCCGATGGCCACCCTCAACCTCGAGGTTTTCGAACGCGTCGTCGACGTCAACCTGAGCGGAGTCTGGCGGACCTTCAAAGCCGCATTGCCGCACGTCGAGCGCCAACGCGGCTATCTGCTGGCCACCTCCTCCATGGCGGCCTTCGTGCACTCCCCGCTCCAGGCCCCTTACACGGCCAGCAAGGCCGGAATCTGGGCGATGTGCAACAGCATCCGTCTAGAAGTGCGGCACCTCGGCGTTGGCGTCGGGACCCTGCACCCCACATTCCTCAAAACGCCGATGCTGGACGCGATCCACGCGGATCCGGCAGGTCGGCGCCTATGGGGCGGAAACGAACGAGGGCTGTGGCGGATGTGCACCGTCGACAAGGCCGTGCGCAGCATCGTCTCAGGCATCGAACGCCGGGCGCAGACAATCACCCCGCACCGCGCCCACGCGATCGTCGCAGCAGCCCCCGGCTTCTTCCGGCCGTTCGTTGACCGGGTCGGGTTCACGACCAGGACCATCACCGAGGCCAGCGCTGCCGCCTCACCCAGCGGCGGCCTTACGCCCACACCCCAACCGGGAGATGTGAATTTGAGGAACAAAGCGCTGGATTTGAGGTAGTCGAGGGCAAGACTGTCCGGCTGTCTGAAGGCGAACCCGCGCGCAGGAGGCCCTGTAGAGCCCTCATCGACGCGCGGGTTGCGGCGCAAACAGGAACAGGAAGTCGCGAACTCGTTTACTTCCGCTTTCGATCTGCTCAGGCTGTCCGGGACGGACACCACCGGGTGGCCGTACCGGCGGCGCCGGGCCGCGCTGGAGTCCGTGTTCGCCGGCCGCCGTCTGTCGGCGCCGTGGACGCTGTGTGCCTGTGGCGGGCCGTCGACCAGGACGGCAACGTGCTGGACATCCTGGTGCAGAACCGGCGGGACAAGGCCGCGGCCAGGCGCTTCTTGCGCCGCCTGCTGGAGAAGACCGGTGCGGCGGCGCGGGTGGTCGTCACCGACAAGCTCCGCTCGTACGGCGCGGCCCTCCGCGAGGTCATGCCCTGCGTCGAGCACCGGCAGTCGAAGTACCTGAACAACCGGGCGGAGAACAGCCATCAACCAACCAGACAGCGCGAACAGGCGATGAAGGGCTTCCACAGCACCGGCGCAGCCCAGCGGTTCCTATCCGCATTCAGCGGCATCTCACCCCACTTCCGGTGCCGCCGCCATCTGATGCCAGCACACGACTACCGCGCCGAAATGACCGTCCGCTTCGCGGTCCGGGAGCAGATCGCCGGCGTCGCCAGCCCCGCCGCCAGAGACTGAGCACAGCCCGGAACCGGGCTCCACCAGGCCACGACGCACCCTCAGACACCTACCCACCCAACAACGTGACAGCGCCATGGCACTTCATCCCGTTCATTTGAGTGCTTGCGCCTGCTTTTGGGCTCCGTACCGCGAAGCCGCCCTCACGGATGCCGCAGGCACGAAGTCGCCGCCCGCGCCTCTTGCTGGCCGCGGCCTGCGGCTGCGCGATAAGGACGCTGCCGACTAGAGATGACCCGAGAAGGCGCGGAGATGATCCGCAAACGGAGCGTGTCAGGCGGAATACTGAGCGTGGACTGAAATGATCAGCCGCGGTCAACCAAGCGGGAGCACGCCGTTCAACGTCATCACACTGACGGTTCCGGCAGCCACCGCAGGAACGCCACCCAGATGCCGGCTCAAGGGAATAGGACACACGAGCCAAGGGTGGCGGCCACTCGCTTGGCCGGTCAGGCCCCTTTCGCGCTGTCAAAATCCCGGTAGGGAATGCTCCGGTGGGGCGTGGGCGAGGCGGGGGCGGCGAGGCCGGGTGGGCGTGACCGAGCACGGTATGGCCGAGCGTGCCGCTGCGGACGGGACGGGGCCGGGCGTGGCGGACCATGGCGTCCCGCGCGCCCGCGCGGTGACGGAGGACCGGCCGGGCGGGCGACAGTACGGCGCCGGTCTCGGCGGCCAGCGGCAAGGCGACGGGGTGGCGCGTGTGGTGCCGCGGCACGTGGCCTGCGTGATGGACGGCAACGGCCGTTGGGCGCAGCGGCGTTCGCTTCCCCGCACCGCTGGCCACCGGGCTGCTGAGAGCACCGTCATCGACATCATCGAGGCGGCCCGGGCCGCCGGCGTTGAGTGGCTGAGCCTGTACGCGTTCTCCACCGAGAACTGGAACCGTCCTGGCGCGGAGGTCGACTATCTGATGCGTCTGGTCCGCCGGGTCGTGCGCAAGCACGCGCCGCTGCTGCTGGCCCGGGGCATCCGCTGCCGTTTCCTGGGGGTCGCCGACCCGCGTATCCCCCATGTGCTGGCCCAGGATTTCGAGGACCTGGCGACGCTGACCGCCGACAACCGGGGGATGACGCTGACCGTTGCCTTCGACCACGGGGGGCGCCGGGACATCGTGGAGGCCGCAAGGTCGCTGATCCGCAGCAAGACGCCGGCCGATGAGGTGACCGAACGGCTCTTCGCGGACCACCTGCCGTTCCCCGACACCCCCGACGTGGACTTGGTCATCCGTACCTCCGGCGAGCAGCGCATCTCCAACTTCATGCTCTGGCAGGTCGCCTACGCCGAGTGGGTCTTCCCCGAGGTGCTCTGGCCGGACTTCCGGGCCCCCGACTTCCTCGCCTGCCTGCACACCTACCGGCGCCGCGACCGCCGCTTCGGCGGCGTGCCGCCCCTGACCGACGGAGACCATGCCTGTTCGTTGCCTGCCGAGGTGGCCAGCGGGATGAACACGGCCGCCTTGCCCAGCGCGGTCAGCTCGGCGAGCGTGCCCGCCCCGCTGCGCGAGATCACCACGTCCGCGAGGGCCAGGACATCCGGCAGCTCCGGTCCGACGAACCCGCTCACGTAGTAGCGGCCCGCGCTCTGGGCCGGGAGGGACGCTGCCCGCTGCCGCATGCCTTCGACGTGGTCGGGCCCGCACTGGTGGTGGATGACGTTGGCGTACTCCAGCAACCACGGCAGGACCTCGGACACGACCGTGTTGATCTGCTGAGCACCCTGGGCGCCACCGGTGACGTACACGGTGGGCCGCCGGCCGTCGAAACCCCGCAGACCCAGTGCCTCGACCGCCTTCTGCCCGTGCCCGCTCAACACCTCGGGCCGTACCGGATTCCCGGTCACCACGGCGATGGAGCGTGCTTCCTCGGACAGCAGCTCCAACGTCGATTCCGAGGAGACCGCGATCCGCGTCGCCGACCCGGCCAGCTTGCGATTGGCCAGGCCCAGCCGCACCGTCTGCTCGTGCAGCACCAGCGGCCGCCCGCACATCCGCGCCGCGAGCCCGGCCGGAACGGCTACATAGCCCCCGGTCGCCAGCACCACGTCCGGACGGAATGCCGCGATCGCCTTGCGTGCCTGCGCCACGCCCAACGGCACCCGAGCCATGTCCCGCACGTTGGCGGCCGACAGCATCTTCAACGGATTCGACGACCGGCGGATCTTGCCCGTGGCAACCGGGGTGAACGGGATCCCTTCGGCGGGAGCAACTCGGGCCTCCAGCCCGCTCTCCGTACCGATCCACAGCACCTCCAGCACCCGCCCGGACCCCGCGAGCCGGTCCCGAAGCGCCCGGATGGCGGTCAGCGCCGGGTAGGTGTGCCCACCGGTCCCACCACCCGTCACAGTCAACCGGAAAGCAGGCAGCGCACCCTCATGAGTGCTGTTCACCAACGGAGATCCCATCTGGTCTGTGCGGAGACTCGCTCGTACCGTAGCGGACCCCCAGCACACGGGTACTGATGATCAATACGGCTACCGTAGGGGTCCCTGCGATCACTGACGGGCCATACCGCACCCCAGCGCGGCAGCAGCCGTTCCCCCCCAAGCCACGTCCAACCGTCCGTCGGCTCACACTCGCGCGCCGGCACTGGCGCAATGCCAACGCCCGCATCCGCAGCGAGAGAGGCATCCGGCCGGCCGCGGTGGGGCGTCGTCGCGCCTCCTTGTGAAGGCAGGCGGCGGGTCCCTCTGGTCGCGAGTAGTGCCTCCCGTCTGCGGAGAGGAAACGGGAAACAGTGCCATTTGCCTTGTCCGTCCAGTCAGGGGTGCCGCACTCTTTCGTGCAGCACCCCTCGTGCACCTGGGTGGACGGTCCTGGAGGTTTTCCGTGCTTCTGCCGTCCAGCGAGTTCGGCGAAGAGCTGAGGAAGCGGCGCTTGGACGCCGGATTGAGTCTCACAGCGTTGTCGGCCGTCGTGCACTACAGCAAGGCGCAGTTGAGCAAGGTCGAACGAGGCATTGCAGCGCCCAGCCGTGATCTGGCTCGGTTGTGCGACGCCGCCCTCCGCGCCGGCGGAGCGTTGATCGCTTTGGTCGCCCCGCCCGTTACTGACGTGCCGAAGGAACCGGCTCCATATGGGGTCAATGAGGAGGAGTGGGTGATGCGGCTGTCACCGGATGGTTCGAGTGGGTTTCAGCCCGTGGGTCGGCGGCAGGTCGTCGGCGCCGGGGCAGCCTCGTTGATGAGCTGGCGTACGGGCGGCCAGGGCCGCGTATCGTCTTCTAGTGGCGTGGGGATGCTGGATGCATCCCGTTCGCTGTTCACGCACTACCGGCGACTCGGCCAGAGCGTTGAGCCCGGCTTTCTGCTGCCCGGGCTGATAGCGCAGACGCATACGTTGCGGGAGTTGTCCTCGCATGTGGATTCCGGTACCCGCCAGGAGTTGCTGGCGCTGGGCTCCCGGTATGCCGAGTATGTCGGCTGGCTGGTGCAGGAGACGGGTGACGAGCAGGCGGCGCTGTGGTGGACGCAGCGTGCGGTGGATCTTGCTGCAGCTGGTGGCGACCGGGCACTGGCCGGGTATGCGCTGGTCCGGCGGGCCCTGGTCACGCTGTATCAGGACGATGCCGAGCAGACCGTTGCTCTGGCACGTCGGGCGCAGAGCGGCAGGCTCCCGCCGCGGATCCGGGGTCTTGCCGCGCAGCGTGAGGCCCAGGGGCACGCTCTGTCCGGCGATGGTGATGCGTGCATGCGTGCTCTGGACCGGGCCCGGACACTGCTGGCCGTCCAGGAAGGCGAGGGTGAGGCGCCGGTGATCGGCAGCATGCATTTGCCTGACTCGGTTGGCATGATCACCGGGTGGTGTCTGTTCGACCTCGGCCAGGTGCGGAAGGCAGCCGAGGAATTGGACTGTCAACTCGCGCTGGTCTCGCCTGATGCGGTGCGCACCCAGGTGCGCTACGGCATACGTCGGGCGTTGGCTTATGCGTCGCACGGTGAGATAGACCACGCCTGCGCACTGGTGGCGCCGCTGCTCGATGGGGTGGTGGCCGTTCGGTCGGCGACTGTGACGATCGACCTCCGTCGCCTCTCCCGGGTCCTGGCCCGGCATTCCGGCCACGCCGTGGTGCGCCGGCTGGAGCCACGCTTGGCAGTGCTGTCCCGACTTCCGGTCTCCTGAGAGGAATCTGGCATGCCCGATGTGTTCATCAACTACCGGACAGGGGACGGCAATGACATCGCTGCCCTGATCGACAACGAGCTTGCCAACCGTTTCGGCAAGGACCGGGCGTTTCGCGCCTCGCGGTCCATTTCTCCGGGCTCCGCCTACCCCGAGGCGCTCCTGGCGAGCGTGCGACGCAGTGCTCTGGTGCTGGCGGTCATCGGGGCCGATTGGCTCAACTTCCAGTCCCGGTTGGGCGATCCGGAGGACTGGGTCCGCAAGGAGATTGTGGAGGCGTTCGCCTGCGGAGTGCCGGTGGTGCCCGTCCTCGCAGGCAGGGGGACGGAACGCCTGCGCAAGGAGAGACTGCCGCAGGAGCTGGCGAGGCTGGCCGAGCTGCAGTCCGTGCGGCTGGACACGCAGAACGCAGAAGCGGACTTGAAGCGGCTGGGTGACCTGGTAGCCGAGATGGTTCCCGAGCTGTACGACCTCGAGCACGCCGAAGTACCGGCGGCTGGTCCAGGCTCCGTGTCCAACTCGGCCGGCGCCGTCAGCGGAACGGCGGTGCAGAGCCGGGACTTCACCGGAGACGTGGGCAACACCGTGATCAAAGGATCGACCGGTCCCGTGCACTCCGGCCAGGGAAACATCTACCAGAACTCGCGCCACGTTTCGGGTGATCGGCACTATTCGGGCGACGGCATGACGAACATCGAGGGTGATCAGCGTGGTGACATCCACCACCGCTTCGGTGACTCGGGCCGGCCCGAGGACAACGAGCGGTGAGCGATACATTCACCGCACGCGTCGAGCAGCCCGGCGGCCCGGTGCATGCCGGCTTGGGCGACCTCTACAGCTACACCGTCAACATAGGCGCTGGGGACCAGGACGCGGCCGGCCGAAGTCCGCGCAGCGTCGCAGATGACCAGCTCCGCCTTGTCCGGCAGCAGTTCGTCGATCCCGCCGGGATGGGCATGGCACGCTGTGTCCTCGACGCCAGCAGTACCGTGATCCTGCACGGCGCTCCTGGCAGCGGCAGAACTGCGGCAGCGTGCGTCCTGCTGTATGAGGTTCACCAGGGCGCTGGTATCTTCCGCGAGCTTTTGCCCGGCGAGGAGGAGGGGGCACTCACCGATCCCGGCCTGGTCGGTGTCGGTGACCGGCTGCTGCTGAACCTTGCCGAGGCGGACGTCTCCCAATGGGCGCAGACGCGCAGGGACCTGTCTGCGCTGCGCAAGGCGGTGCAGGAACAGCAGGCTCATCTGGTGGTCGTCATGCCACATGACGGCGCCTTGGATTCTCACCTCCAGCCCTACCGGGCCGATATCGCGCGCCCGCCGGCCATCGAGGTCTTCCGGCGGCATCTGCGGCTCCACCGGATTCCGTATGAGGAGTACGGGCTTCCCGCCCCGGCGCTGGATGAATTCCTGGCAGAAGAGCCGTCGATGGAGGAGATCGCGCACTTCGCCGACCGCGTGCGTCGAGCCCGTGCGGCGTCTCCGGTTCCTGGCGGATTCGCCACCTGGTGCGAGCAGTCCCGCGACGCGCGCACGCAGTGGCGCAAGGAAGTCTCCGAACTCGTCGCGACATGGTGCACGGCTGACCAGCGGGCGCTGCAGTTTGCCACCGCCATGCTCCACGGCGCGCATGCTGACGTCATTCACCGAGGCGCCGCACTCCTGCTCAGCACCCTCAACACGCCGCGGGACGAGACGCCTCTGCTCGAAGGCAAAGATCTGGCCGAGCGCTTGAAGGAGATCGGTGCAGCAGCCGGGCCAGACGGCCGCGTGCGGTTCGCCAGGCTGGACTACGACGCGGCGGTCCGCGCCCACTTCTGGGACCACATGCCTGACCTTCGGCACCTGTTCGGCACCTGGACCGTCCAGAGTGCGGAGCTGGACGGTCCGCATATCACGCAGGACTTGCGCAAGAGACTGGTGAGCCGGCTCGCCGACCAGTACTTGCGCACCGGACGGGGAAATGATTTGGCATTCCTGGCGGAGGAGTGGAGCGCTGCGCCCACAAGCCGTGCCCGGCTGGAGGCTGCTGTAGATGCACTGGCCTGCGGTCTGAGCGACCCGCGCTACGGCCGAAGTCTGCGGATGCTCGTCTACTCCTGGTGTCGGGACAAGCAGCTGACGGGGAGCCTCGCGCATGTTCTCCTACGCGTCTGCACCGACGTGATCGCGCCCGCCCACCCCGACCAGGCTGTGACCCGCCTGCATCACTTGGCCCGCCGGGAGCGCGGCGCCACTCCCGCTCTCGATGCCTTGTGTCGCCTTGCCGTGACCAGTGCGCGGCTTCGCCGCCGCATGCTCGACCGTCTCACTTGTCATTCAACCGCACCGACCGTCGACGCCCGCCTCTTCTTGCGGATCTGCGACCCCGTGGCACTCACGGACCCAGCAGGCGCACCGCGCCCGCTGATCGACGAAAAGGGCGTCCAGGACTGCGTGGTAGCAGGCTGGGCGGAGGCGCTCGCCCGACTTCCGCAGCGGCACTGGCAGCCGTATGCCGAACGGTGGCTGCACACGGCCTGCACCGCCGACAACCATCGCGACCGGCTGCTCACTCTGCTGGTCGATGCCGCAGGCCGAAACGGCAGCACCCTCGCAGCGCTGTACTCGGTCGCCCGCGCCGCAGAGCCCACCGCCCCAGGAGGACGGGCATCCGGCGCCGCAACCACCGAAAACCTGCTCCAGAAGATCTCCACGGCCCAGGGCCTACGCCCACCGGCCCCACCCGCAACACCGAGGGGGACTACACGATGACCACCGGCCGCAAGACGACGACCATTTTCCTCACCGTCCTGTGTGCCCTGTTGCTGACCATCCTCGGCCTGGTGCAGGGGTGGCCCACATGGGCGTGGGCCGCCCTGGCCCTTGCTGTCGCCGGTGCTCCCGCTGCAGCCTTCAAGATCGCCGCGAAGCGCCGCGGTTCTCTACCCGCCGATTTCACGAACTTCCTCCCCGCCGCCCCGATCGAGCGCAGGGAACACCACGTCAGCCGCGTCGCACTGCCCAGCAGGTGGGACGACTACGACTTCGTTTTCTCCGCCACCGTACGGTGGCACCCCCTCGAAACCCACGGCGACGACCCCGTCATCAACCCGGCCGGCCTCGCCGTCGAAGCGGTGCTGGAGCGCGCCCGCACACTCACCGAACAACGGGAGCCCGGCCGGGCCTCACTCGTCCAGCACGAACTGAGCGGTGCCCTCAGCAGAATGCGCCCGGACCACACCGGACACCTCCAAGTCATGGCAGAAAACATCACGCTCACCTTGCACGAATCCGATCAGGAACGGCTGACCAAACTCGCTGAGGTCCGCAAGGACAAGGCGGTCTGGGAACACCAGCGCAAGTACGAGCAGAGCAAGCGCGAATACCTGGGCGACGACGTCCTCAAGGACACCGGCAGCGCGGTGGTCTGGTGGCTGGCCAAGAACGACAACCACATAGAGAAGACCGTGGCAGACCTCGGGCTCCTTGCCCAGCTCACCTCCGCAGCCAACGACACCGATATCCCCGAGCGGCTTCAGGGCCTCATCCCCACGGCCAGCGGGCCCTCTGCCCCTGCCGAACGGGAACCGACAGCGGCTGACCACTTCGAGGCCTTCCTCACCGGCATGGGCTTCACCAGCGGAGACGACCGACGGGGAATGCTCACCAAGCAGATCGCCGACGTCATCAGAACGCAGGACAAACACGAGACCGCCGATGAACTGCTGCGCCGCTACGACCCGCCATCAGCCTTCACCGCCCACCCGGACGAACCAGAACAGCCCAGATGACGCAGACGGCCGAAGACCCGGAGTCCGAGCCCTACTTGAAGGAGAACCATGGACAACGAGTTGGCCGCATTGACCGCATCGGGAGCGACCACCCTGGTCTCACTCATGGTCACCGATTCCTGGACGCACGCCCGCGAACTCCTGCGGCGGTTCCTCACACGCAACGATCCAAGCAACTCCACGATCACCGACCTGGATGCCGCCCGGACCCGGCTCCTCGCCTCCCGGTCCACGGGCCATCCGCACGGGGCCCGCGAGACCGTCGAACAGTGGGACGCATACCTACGACATCTACTGGAGGCCCGCGCCGTCTCCGGCACCGAACTACGCGAACTGCTCACGTCGTTGCAGCGCCTACAGAGCGAAGCGGCGCGGCCGGGCACCGTACACAACAACATCAACGGCGGAGTACAGCACGGCCCAGTCATCCAATCCGGCCAGATCACCGGACTCACCATCCACGCCCACCACCCCAACCCGCCACAAAACTGAACCACCACAGAGACCAAGTGGTATGCCCCGGTTCTGATGTAGTCGGGTTGCTGGACAATTGACCATCCAGCAGCCTTCGGAGGCCCTGATGCCCCGCAGCTATCCGCCTGAGTTCCGCCGCAAGGTCCTTGATCTCGTCGCATCCGGAAGGAAGGTCGCCGAGGTCGCCCGGCTCCTCGGCATCAGCGACCAGACGATCTATGTCTGGCGTCGCCAACACCTCATCGATACTGGGCAGTTGCCCGGTACGAACAGCAGCGACCTGTCCGAGCTCGCTGCGGCCCGCAAACGCATCGCCGAGCTGGAGGCCGAGTTGGCCGTCCACCGGCGGGCTGCCGAACTCCTGGGTGAGGTGACGTCCCCAAAAGGCGGTTCGAAGCCATCCGCGTGATGGCCCGTGAGCACCTGCCGGTGCAGCTGGCCTGCCGGGTGTTGCATGTCGCCGAGTCCGGGTACTACGCCTGGCGGAACCGGCCGCCGTCGAACCGCCTGGTCAAGCACGCCTGGCTGACCGAGGCCATCGTGGGCATCCACACCGCCTCCCGCGGCACCTACGGCTCCCGCCGGGTGCACGCCGAGCTCGGTCTGGGCCTGAGCATCCATGTCAGCCACGGCACCGTGGAGCTGCTGATGCAGCGCGCCGGCCTGCACGGCCTGCCCGGCAACAGGCGCCCCCGCGCCAAGCACGTGACCCCATCCGTCGCCGACCTGGTGGAGCGGAACTTCACCCGTCATGCCCGGGACCAGTTATGGGTCACCGACATCACCGAACACCCCACCCTCGAGGGCAAGGTGTACTGCGCGGTCGTCCTGGACACGTTCTCGCGACGCGTGGTGGGCTGGTCGATCGACGCCTCGCCCACTGCGGCGCTGACCACCAACGCCCTGGCCATGGCCATCGGCAACCGCTCCCCGAGACCGGGCAGCACCATCATCCACTCCGATCACGGCGTGCAGTTCGGGTCCTGGGCATTCACCGAACGCGCCCGCGCCTCCGGCCTGTTGCCCTCCATGGGCTCCATCGGGGACTGCGTGGACAACGCGATGATGGAGTCCTTCTGGGCCCGGGTCCAGGTCGAATTACTCAACCGCCGGCGGTGGCGGACACGGATGGAGCTGTCCACCGCCCTCTTCGAATACCTCGAGATCTTCCACAACCGACAGCGCAGGCACTCCGCGTTGGGCATGCTCAGTCCGGTGGAGTACGAACTCCGCACGCCACCGGTAGCGTGAAACCAAGCGACTCGACTCCACCCAACTCGGGGCACTCCCTCCACGAGCGGTCCCGCGGGACCTGCGGGGTCCCGCGCATCCACACCGTCCTTCAACGGCAGGGCGAGGACTGCGGGCGCCGCCGCATCGCCCGGCTGATGCGCACTGCCGGTCTGCAGGGCCGGCACCGCAGGCGACGGCAGCTGACGACGATCCCCGACCCGCGGGCCGCTGTCCGGGCCGGCCTCGTCGTCCGGGACTTCGCTCCCGACCCGGGCGGCCTGGACACCCGCTGGTGCGGTGACATCACATACGTTGCCACCGACGAGGGCTGGCTTTATCTGGCCGCTGTCATCGACATCGCCTCCTGCCGCGTGGTCGGCTGGTCCACCGCCGACCACCTGCGGACCGAACTGGTCGCAGACGCCCTCCGGTCTGCCTGCCGCCGGCGTCGTCCCACCCGTCCGGTGATCTTTCACTCGGATCGCGGCTGTCAGGGCGGATTCCACCCCGGTCGTCGCAACACTGGCTTTCTGGGCCGATAGTAGATGCTCATTCAGGGCTTCATCGGGTGTCTTCCAACCGAGCGTTTTCCGGGGCCTGCTGTTGAGGGCGTGAGCCACGGCCTGGAGCTGTTCCGGCGACCACCTGGCCAGGTCGGTGCCCTTGGGAAAGTACTGGCGGAGAAGCCCGTTCGTGTTCTCGTTCGTCCCGCGCTGCCAGGGGCTGTGCGGATCCGCGAAGTAGACCGCGACGCCAGTGTCGAGCCTGAACTGGGCGTGCTGGGAGAGCTCCTTGCCGCGGTCCCAGGTCAGCGACCGCCGCATCCTCACTGGTCAGCCCCTTGGCGATCTCGCCCCAGAACAGCCGCTCGATCTCGCGCCGAGTCGAAGGCCGTCCCGGCGACTTCATAGGTGACCGACCCGTCAACTCCGCCATCCAACCCGCTGGTCGTCCCACAACACACCTCTCTGATCAGGAGTGTTGCTACGACTGGTTGAACTCGGTCAGTACACAAGTCAGCAATTCGCCTGTCTGACAACGGAGTTGGGCATCCGCCTGTCCGTCGGCCGCACGGGCGATGCTGGGACAACGCGCTCGCCGAGTCGTTCTTCGGCACCATCAAACGGGAGTTGCTCGACACGAGCACCTGGCCCAGTCGGGCCGCCGCCCGCACCGCGATCTTCGACTTCATCGAGGGCTGGTACAACTTGCACCGACTGCACAGCAGCCTCGGCTACCGCAGTCCCGCCGAATACGAGACCGCACGCGCAGCCTGACCACCACACCGGGGGTGTCCGTCATAGCGGCACAAGCTCAGAGTTGGCGATAGCCCTTCTGGGTCGTGGGGAACCCTCGAGTGTCCAGCAGGGCTCCGGTACTAATGATGACCGCAGCCACGTGGAACATCTTTGTGCGTGTCGACGCCGAGCAGAACTTGCTCGTGCTGCTCAGCCGTGTCGTGATGCGGATGGGTTTGCTCAGTCATGCTGGGCACGGTCGCCTGTCTCCTGATCGCCTTGGGAACACCGGTGGCCGACGCCGGAACGGTGTGGCGGTCAGGACTGTGACGGTGCCTGTCGCGAAGGCCCCTATCGGGACACGCCCACCGTTTCAGTGGCAGCACGCACCGCCTCAGACAGCAGTCGGCAGATCAAACGCAAGGCACCAGGGCCAGTCGTATCGCGGGCCAGACCACCGCCCGAGGCGGCACCCCAACATCCTCACAGCTCCCCTATGGATCGAGCGCCAAGCCGCTGACGGAGGAGGACGGCACCGCGCTGGCTGACGGGCTGCTGTCCGCTATGGCCAAGACCGCGGCTATCCCGGGCAGTCACCTCCTGGTCCTTCACAGCACCGGACTGCAGTGGTGCCGTTCGGCGATGGACAGCACCGGTGCAGAACCCGCCCCCTGAGGGCCGCCGGGTCGGATGTCCTGCCCCGCTGCCGGTCAGGCAGATGTTCCGCCCGCCCTGCCCTGTGTCGGGCGCGGCAGTCGGGGGGCGGGCCAGGCCGGGTTCCAGCGCCAGGACATCCACGAGGCGGCGTCGGCGAACGGGCCGGAGTGCTCGGTGAGCATGGCGATGACCTGGTCGCGGGCGGCATCCACGGCCTGGTGCTCGGTGTCGGTGACGATGCCGAGCCGCCGCACGTGAGCGTACTCGTCTTCGTCCTTCCACTCCCAGCTGGTCAGGTCGGGGTCGACGACCAGGTCCACGGTGAGGTCGAAGGTGTCGAACCCGTCCGTCGTACGGCGGGTGGGGTGCTCGAAGTTCACGTACCAGTTCCGCAGCCCGCTGCTCGTGTAGAAGGCGTTGACGCTGAACCATGCCGTCGGCGGCTTCCACAGCAGCAGCTCGGTCTCCTGCCACACGGCGTCCGCGAGCTCCCACACGCCAGTCGCCATCGCGTCGAACGCCTCTGTGCGCACCGATCGGTCGCCATCATCGCGGGCCTTGACGTACAGGGCCGGCCAGCGCGTCTCGGCTCCTGGCGGGCAGGCAGCCAGCAGGGCCTCACTGGTGTCGGTGACGACGCGCAGCGCGTGCTCGCTCCACACCCGGCCTGAGCCGTGTACGTCGCGCCGTACGACCGTCTGTCCCGTCTCGAAGGTGCGCACCTGTTCCTCCTTCGCCGCGGACCGGGTCTCGGCGCGCGGTCTCCAGCCCAGCGCCGAGGGTGCGGCCTGGGCAAGCCCCCGTTGGAGCGAGGACACTGTCACGTTGGCTGACCGGTGGGATGATCTTCGGGTTGATCAACCTGGGAACGGTTGTCCGTGGGGGGCGCGTCGCTGTCGTTCAAGGGGCATCGGTACCCGGTCGAGGTCATCTCCCATTGCGTGTGGCTTTACCACCGCTTCCCGCTGTCGTTCCGCGAGGTCGAGAAACTGATGCTCGAGCGCGCGTGATCGTCTCCTATGAGACGGTGCGGCGGTGGTGTGGCACCTGGACGAAGTCTTCATCAAGATCAACGGCGTGCAGCAGTACCTGTGGCGGGCCGTTGACCAGGACGGCAACGGGCTGGACATCCTCGTGCAGAACCGGCGGGACAAGGCCGCGGCCAGACGCTTCTTCCGCAGACTTTTGAAGAGTACCGGTGTGGTGCCGCGGGTGATCGTCACCGACAAGCTTCGCTCTTACGGCGCGGCCCTCCGCGAGGTCATGCCCTGCGTCGAGCACCGGCAGTCGAAGTACCTGAACAACCGGGCGGAGAACAGTCATCAGCCAACGAGGCAGCGCGAACGGGCGATGAGAGGCTTCCTGTCGGTGGGCGGAGCGCAGCGGTTTCTGTCCGCGTTCAGCGGCATGGCGCCCCGCTTCCGGGTCCTCCGCCATCTGATGTCCGCACACGACTACCGCGCCGAGATGACCGTCCGCTTCGCAATCTGGGAGCAGATCATTGGCGTCGCCGGCGTCGCTGCCACGGCCTGAGCACAGCCCGGAACCGGAGTCCACCACGCCACGACGCACCATCAGACACCTTCCCACCCAACAACGTGACAGCGCCCAGGACTCTGTCCGCTACAACTGGCGCGGCGGCGAAAAACTCATCCCCACCACCTGGCTCGACGACAACCCCACCCCGTCGCCAGAGCGTCCTGCGCGGCCGCCGGGCAGCACCACCGGTACGACATGCCGGTCCCGCCGAACGCACCACCGCCCGCCGCGTTCGGCGCACCACAGCACGTCTGGGAGGATGGCCGGCAGCCGTCCGTACCGGGTCCGGGAACCTGCGGGCGGCGAGAAGACGGGCGGGTACGGGCAGCGGCCCGGCGGGCGGGAGAGCGGAGTGGTGCGGCACATGCCGGAGTACCCGGAGTACCTCGCCGCGGTCGTGTTCGCCGCGGGCGGCGTCGTCAACGCCCTGCTGGCACCGCACCGGTTCTCCACCGCCGTCCTGTTCTGCCTCGCGGTGACCTCTGCCGGACTCGGCGTGGCCGGTCGCAGTGCGGCAGCCCACCCGACCATCGCCACCGTCCTCGCCGTCGCCGCCCTGCTCCTGGCGCTCGCGCTGGGCCTGCTGCTGCTGGCCGACGGCGTCCTCCTGGTCCGGCGCTACGGACCGCAGGCAGCCCTGCTGGCGACCGGGGCCGCCGGCTGCGCGGTGCTGGCGGTGCTCGGCCTCGACGCGGTCTTCCACGCGATCGGCGGCGAGACGTTCGGTGCCCTCGTGGTCGCGGTGAACGCGGCCGCGGGATACCTCACTCTGCTCTTCCTCATCTTCGCCGGCTACGTGTTCGTCCGGGGCCGTAGCACCCCCCTACCGGAAACCACTCATGTCGTCGTCCTGGGCGCCGGGCTCGACGGCGACCGGCCCGGCCCGCTGCTGACCCGCAGGCTGGAGCGCGCCCTCGCGATCGAGGCCGCCCGCACACCGGGCACGCCTCGTGTGGTGTTCGTCGTCTCGGGCGGCCAAGGCGACGACGAGGTCCGCTCCGAGGCGGACGCGATGGCCGACTACCTGCGCGGACGCGGAGTTCCCGCCGACCGGATCGTGCAGGAAGACCGCTCCGTCAACACCGGGCAGAACCTCCGCTTCAGCGCGGCCCTCGTGGACGGCACCACTCCCGGCCACCGTGCCACGGTGGTCACCAGCGGCTTCCACGTCTATCGCACGACTTTGCTGGCCCGCCGCGGCGGCGTGCCCGTACACGTCGTGGGCGCGCCGACCTCCCCCGCCTACTGGCTGGCCGCGACACTGCGCGAATTCGCCGCCATCCTGTGGCTGGACCGCCTCCCCCTGGTCGGACTCAGCCTGCTGCTGGCAGTGCCGGTGGCGACGGCGATCTTCGAGCACTGAAGCGCCCGCGCCCCGGTCAGGCGCCGGCCTAGCAGTCTTGTTCGCGTCAGGACGCCTCGGCGTGCGCGGCCACCGTCAACGGCCTCGCCTTCGGCGGCAACATCATCGAAACAGGCACCGACGCCTACCGCTTCGCCACCACCCGCGCCCAAGCGGAACGTCCGGCCCGGCGGACCCGTCGTCGCTGGCGGCGACGTCATCTCGCACGAGGAGTCCGTCACCGCCTTGGTCGGGGTCTACAGCGAACGGCTCGACCCGAACACCGATCTGGGCATGGTGTGGACGACCGACGCCCTCTTGTCGCCCCGCCGGGCTGGACGTCACCCGATCCCGTCCGCTGACCGGCGCCGTCCGCGATTGTGCGTCGGCGTCGTCACGCAGTCGGGCACCCACCCGGCGCGGCTCCCGATGCGCGGGATCAGCGCGCGTCAGCTCGGTTCTCCGGGTGCGGGCACCACCGTTCCAGGGTGCCGCCCGCGCTTCCGTCATCGGCGATCCGTGGTGCGTGACTCCCGGCATTGGGTAAGTTCTCGCCACACCGTCCGCTGTCGGCGGGCACCTGACGCAGGGGGAATCGTGATTACAGGTTTGGTGCTGGGGACTGTCGTACTATGCGCGTTCACCTTGGTGCTCAGGCGCGAGATCCGTTCCGCCCGTGGTGCGATAGCTCTGGATCGGGTGATGCGTGTCCTCGCGTCGCGTCCGGGCTGGGAGCTGGAGGACCGGCGCCGGCCCAGTGGCGGTGAGGTGATACTGCACTTTCCATGGCTGGAGGCGGGCGACCGGGGCACGGTCGTCAAGGGTGTGGTCGGCGCGTACCGGGTCACGGCCATCAAGCTGTCGAAGATTGACACCCGGCGGGGAGAGCACTGGCTGGCTGTGTTCTACGACCTGCCGGACAGCCATCCCTCCCTCAGCCTGCAGCGCGCCTGGAGCGTGGCCCATCTGCCCCTCCAAGTGCCGCCCCGCCAGTATCTGCCGATGAGTGCCAACATGGATGCTCTGGTTGGCAGGCTCACCGGCACCCCGCTGCTCGAGCGGCTGACGCAACCCGGCGCTCCCGCGGTGTCGCTCTTCGAGAGGCAGGCGTGTTTCCTGTACTACCCACCGCCCCGGATCACCGACCTCGAAGAGCTGGTCACCGCGCTGACGGACCTGCTGCCGGCGCTGACAGCACTGGCTGGCAGCTCGCCCCCGGAAGGCCTCCCGAGCTCCTGACAGAGGGGGTTCTGCGGCTTCCCATCCCCTCGACCGGGCCAGCGTTGGAAGAACAGGTCGTTGGTCCAGGCGGTGACGTCAACCGCACAGTTGACCAGCTGAGCGTGCAGGTCGGTGGGCAGGAAGGTGTCGGGCAGTTCGTAGCCATCGGCGTATTCGACCAAGTCGAAGTGCCAGTGAGGGTCGCGGCACGGGCGCTGGGCATCGCTGTGGCGGTCACTCACCCCAGCGCGCATCTACGCGGTGGCGGGCACGGCCGATGGACGTCCCGGACTCAGCGCCAACGCCGACGTCGGTGGTAGGCCACCGTGACTACCGCGAGCAGCGGCCCCCAGGCCAGCAGTGGCAGATAGCAGGCGGTCATCAGCCAGTAGTGGGTGCCGTCGGGTGATCCGACGGCACCCATGTTGTCCGCATCGTTCCAGCCGAACGCACCGGTGAACGTGATGAGGGTGACGAGCGCCGCACCGAGCGAGGCAGGGATCACCGCGGCCGATACGGGAATTCTCCGGCCACCCAAGACCGGTACCCAGCGCGGAAGTTCCTCGCCCCATCTATGGACCAGGCCCAAGGTGAGGAGCCCGAGTGCCTCGGCGAACAGGCTGAGTCCGATCAGATAGGGGGACCCTTGGCCTGGAAAGTTCTCCGGGCGAAGGACCTCATCGGTGAATCCGGAGTCCCAGCCCAGGGCGATGGCGATACGCCACAGCCCGGACGGCACCAGGGTCAGTGCTGCGGCGTGCGCCGCCAGGCGGACGGAACGGGGGACCTGGGGCGCGGCCGGTACGGGCGTCCCGGCGGCCAGGGTGTCAGCCACGGCGGATCGCTGCCTCGGGCTGCGCGGGAGACTTGGTGATCTCGGCGTGGACCACCTTGAAGCCGCCCTTGATCACGGTCGTGAACGGTGCGGGGGCCATGCACGTACCGGCCTGCGGCCTTACGGGCTGGCCGTTCTCGTCGACGTGCTCGGGGTCGACGTTCACCACCCCCCAGGAGAAGCCGAGCCGGTCCGGCTCGCCCTCCCCACCCTGCTGGACGCTGATGCCCAACCGGGCGCCGATCTCCTCGACGTTCGACTTCGTTACGACTGCGGTCAGGGTCGCCGTCCGGCCGCTGGTGACCAGGCAGTCCACCTGGGCCTCCGCCCACCCTATGGCTCCGCCTCGGGGGGTATGGGAGATCTTCAGTGTGCCCCGGGCATCTGTGGGCAGTCCTTCGGGAGCCTTGGGGGGCACCGGCCGGGTGAACGGCGTCTGTTCGGCGTGGATGGTGAAGCGGATGTCGTCGTTGATCGACTCGATGTAGGAGATTCGCGCATCTCCATGGACGCTCGCGGTCTTCGCCGGCTTCTTCTCGACGGACCCAGCCGGGGCTGCAGGAGCGGGCCCGGCAGCTACCAGCCCGGCGAGGACGGCGACGGCTGCTGTAGCGCCGATTGCGGCGTTGCGCATAATGAACTCCCTTGCTTTGCAGGATATTTGTATTGCCGTGGTCGGTTGAACGGCTCAAGCTTCACTCCTGGTGCGTCTCGATCCCATCCGCCGATCGGTACAAAGATCGCGCCGCCGCCCGGCCCTCCTATGCCGTTCGGCAGAGAGCCCCGCCACATCCGCATCCGTACGCTGATCACCATGTGGGAATCAACCAGCCCGGCCGTCCAGGTGCTTGGCGCTCTGCCGTCGCTCGTGGCCGCGGGCACGCTGGTGTGGGCCGTTGCCCGCCCCCGTGCCGCAGTTCGTCAGCGGCTCGGCCGCCTCGCCCGCCCGACCACGGTCTGTGCGGCCCTCTCCCTGACCACCAGCTTCGCTCTGCCGAAGGCTGGTTTCGACTCCGGCTGGAAGCTGGCGGAGACCGCCCTCCTGCTGCTCCTGCTGGCCGTGGTCACCCGCTGGTCACCCCTGCGCGAACTCAAGTCGGCCCTCCCGCTGACCGCCCTTGCGGTGGCCCTCTGGCCGCTGCCGCTGGTCGACGGTGAGTCCTTCTTGGAATCCATCGGGATCGCCACCTTCTGGCTGCTTCCCGTAGCCGCCGCGTTGGTGGCCGGCGCCTACCCCCGCCGCCAGGAACTGCGTCGCCGCAGCGCGGTGGCCCAGGCCCGCAGCGCCCAGCGTCTTCAGCTGTCCCGCGACCTGCACGACTTCGTCGCCCATGACATCAGCGGGATCGTCGTCCAGGCCCAGGCGGCCCGCTTCGTCGCCTCCACCGACCCCTCCCACACGGTGCTCGCCCTGGAACGCATCGAAAAGGCGGGCCTGAGCGCCCTGGCCGCGATGGACCGGACCGTACAAATGCTGCACGGTCCGGAGGCACCCGCCACCGAGCCGCTCCCCGATGTGTCCCAACTGCCCTCGCTGATAGCGGACTTCACTTCAGCGGGAGCCACCGAGGCACATCTGGACCTGCCTCCCCGGGCCACGGAGGCGCTCTCCCGCGAGGCAGGCGCCGCCGCGTACCGCATCGTCCTTGAGGCACTGACCAACATCCGCCGGCACACCCCCGACGCCCCCCGCGCCACCGTCACGTTCACCCCCACCGCCACCACCGTGGAGATCCGGGTCACCAATGACCGCGGCGCCCGCCCCGCCCCGGCCCGCCGCCGCGCTTGGCGGGGCGGCCTGGGCCTCCCCGCACTCACCGAGCACGCCCAGGCCCTCGGCGGAACCCTCTCGGCGGGCCCGCACGGCGACGGCGGCTGGCAACTCACCGCCGTCCTGCCTGCCACGCTCCCGAAAGAGACCTTATGACGACGCCCCTCGGCCCGACCCGCATTCTGATCGCCGACGATCAGGAGGACGTACGCAGCGGCTTCCGCCTGATTCTTGGCTCGCAGCCCGACATGACCGTGGTCGGCGAGGCGGCGGACGGTCTCACCGCCGTTGACCTCGCCCGCACCCTGCGCCCAGACCTGATCCTCGCCGACATCCGCATGCCGGGCCTGGACGGCCTCGAACTCACCCGCCGCCTCGCCGGCCCCGACGTACCCGACCCGATGCGTGTCCTCGTCGTCACCACCTTCGACCACGACGACTACGTACGCACGGCACTGCACGACGGCGCCTGCGGGTTCGTGCTCAAGCGCTCGGGCCCCGGGCTGCTGATCGAGGGTGTCAGAGCGGCGATGGCCGGGGACATCCTCATCAGCCCCCAGATCACGGTCCGCCTGCTCCAGACCCTCGCCCCTGCCTCCGCCCCAGCAGCGCCCACGGCTCTGTCGCCTCTAACCGCCCGGGAGCAGGAGATTGCCCGGCTGGTCGCCGAGGGCCTCACCAACGCCGAGATCGGCGAGAAACTCTTCATCTCAGCGGGCACAGCCAAGACCCACATCGCGAACGTCCAGGCGAAGTTGAAGGCCCGCAACCGGGTGGGCATCGCCGCCTGGGCCTGGGAAAACGGTCTGGCTGGCCCACTCCCACGCAAGTAGGGCGCAGGCCCGAGACGTTCTGGCAGAAGTGCGGGTGAGACGGGCGCATGAGTGACCCCGTGTTTCTTGCTGTGGTCGCTGGTCGCGATCGCCCGGCCCAGGAGAAGAACGTCTCGGTGTGTACCTCCGGGTCGCTCAGGCAAGTGAGTCCTAGACCGTCGAGCGCTGCATCAACGGCATCTGGATCCGACGCTGACCAGAGAATCACTGAGAGCGCCAGTATTGGCCTGTGTGGTCGGTGGTTTTGAGGGTGCGATGCGGGGCTGGCGCGGAAGGCCAGATCTGCAGCAAGTGTTCTTCCGGCTCGTCGCCTTCGCCGCGGTCCTCGCCGGCGTCACGGCCTCGTACATGGACACGGATGCGGTAGGAGCCGGGTGGGGCGTCCTCGGACAGGACGATTTCGTCGGCGTCCTCGTCGAATGATCCCCATAGGGCCATGCGTCCGCCTGGCCACGGCAGCGAGACTTCCGCGACGTCGTCCCAGGGAGCGTCGACGAGCGGGGGCGCGGCCGGCCAGGTCTCCCCTGTGACCTGTACATCGCCGATGTGGGTCCCGCAGGTGACTGAGGCGGCAGCGCCGCCTGCGTCGGTGACGGCCAGGACGCCGGTCTCTACGGGGTCGGTGAAGCGGTCAGGCGGTGATTCCGGGTTGACGATCGCGTATGTGTTGTCCTCCACGAATAGCACCGCGCGGGCACGGGTCAGCGGTGCAGGTTGTTCTTGCCCTTCAGGTGTCGTGTCCGTCATGGCCGTGGGGCCTCCTCCGGCGTGGGTCCCGGCCAGGTCGGTCCGGGACCCACGGGAAACGTGCGGCTAGTTCTTGGAGGGCGGGAGCCATTCGGGGGCTGCGGCCGCTCCGCCCGGCGGCAGGATTACCCGTACCCAGAACTGGTCGTCCTCCAGCAGGCGGTTGTCGTTGTACCAGGGCCGTCGGTAGTCGCGCCCTTCCGCCGTGTTCTGCCGGGCGTCGATCATGTGCCAGGAGAAGTCGGGGTTTTTGGACGCGCCCTCGTGGGTCGTCGCGAAGGGATACTCATCGCACGACTGGCCCGGCGGCCGAGGGCTCGGCGCCGCTCGGCACGCCTCCGTGCGGTTGTCTCGGATGAGCTGACGGTCCCTGGTTCGGGTCAGCGCCGGGCCGTGGTCTTCCCAGCCCCAGGCGGTGTTGAGGTTGTTCTGGGCCCACCACACGTGCCAGGCCACTTCTTCCGTGTCGGCGTTGGTGGTCGAGAGCTCGTACGTCGGCCGGTAGAGGTAGTAGACGCAGCCGCCCGTGTTGGGACCGACTCGGGGAGTGGAGTCGCAGCGTACGTCCGCGCGCGGGCCGATGTCGTCCGTGAGCGGGTTGGGCGCAGTCGACTGGATGGTCATCGTCGCCAACGGGTTGGTGAAGTCGGTGGCAGTGCCTGGGGACTCGGTCACGGCGCGGAAGGTGTCGTAGCCAGTGGTCCGGAAGCGCAGCCACTGGGGCGGCGGTACGGTGCTCGGGGTGCATGAGCTGGTACAGCTGACCGCGACCGAGCCCACCACGCCCGCCCGAACCACGCCGGTGGCCTTGTAGAGCGAGAGGCGCACCTCGTGCTCCATGCGGCGCGACCGGTTGTCGACGTAGCCGTACACAACCTGGAGGATCGACCCCGTTCCGATCTCGCGCCCGGACGGGATGAGCCGCACCGAGAAGGCGAGCTCACCCAGGTAGCAGGACTCGAAGCGATTTGTCTCCAGCTCGTACTCGGGGCAGTCGACGGCGAGCGGGCGTGGTGAAGCCTCGGCCGTCGGGGCGGTGGCCTTGCGGTCCACGGCTGCCCTGCCGGCAACGCCGGTCATGCCCAAGGCGCTTGCGGCATCGGTTAGTTCCCTGGACGAAGCGCGCTTCGCGTTGACGCTGATACACATGGCTGCGTTGCCGCGGGCCTTGAGCCGGCCTGCCTCCGTGTCCGCGCACTTGGGCAGCGGCTGCTGGGCGCCAAGGGGCGCACCGGCCCCGTCCGAACCCTGCCGAGCCTGCGCCGTGGCCACGCCGGTCACCGGCAGAAGCGTGCCGATGGTCAGAGCGACCAACAGTGCACGTAAACGATATTTCCTGCGCATTCAATTCCCCCTCAGATGTGACGTGATCATGACAATTCTGCCTTGGGCGTCGCACCCTTCCACGTCCAGCCCCCACCCGGAAGCATTCATCACGCCATCAATTGGTCCCGCGACGCCAGCACTCCGGGCATGAGTGAGAGGGGGAGGCCGAAAATACGAGCTGTCCCGCCCGGCATGTAGCACGAGCACAGAATCCCCACACGCCCTTCCCCGGCCGTGCGCGCTCCGGTCGCGGAGCGTGCGCAGTCAGGGGCTCGACGAAGCGCTGGCGGTCACCCGGGCGGCGACCGAAGGCGGCGACCGAAAACGCGGATGGGCGGCTTAGCGATCTTCGACGATGAAGCACGCTCGCTGGTAGAGCTCGTCGAATGTGACGATCCCGATGTCCTGGATCGATGTCCGGTACAGCAACGAAACCACGCTGGGCAAGAAAGTGGGCGCCTCATCTGCTGTGCTTGACTTCATGACGCCAAGTTCCGCTCCCGCGCCGGACTCCCCCCGATCGCCCGCGCACCGCAGCCCGCTGCGCAGGCTCACCGCCCGTGACCGCGGTGAGGTGCACCGATCCGCCACTCAGCTGGAGCTCTTCTTCGACCTGTGCTTCGTCGTGGCCATCGCCCAGGCAGGCATCCAGTTGGTGCACGCGGTCGCCGAGGGCCATGTGGGCGAGGGCATCCTCAACTACGCGTTGGTGTTCTTCGCCATCTGGTGGGCGTGGATGAACTTCACGTGGTTCGCCTCGGCCTACGACAACGACGACGTGCTCTACCGGGTCGTCACGCTGATCCAAATCGCCGGTGTGCTGGTGCTCGCGGCCGGGGTCTCCCGGGCGTTCGAGGACCACGAGTACCAGGCGGGGGTGGTGGGCTATGTCATCATGCGGCTCGCCTCGGTGTCCCAATGGTTGCGCGTGGCCAGGTCGAGTCAGGGCAAGGAGCGCAGGATGGCCCTGCGGTACGCCGGCGGGGTGGTGCTGTGCCAGATCGGCTGGATCGGCCTCGTGTTCCTGCCCGAGGACACCCTGGTCGCGGTGTTCGTGGTGATGGCGGTCCTCGAGATGTGCGTGCCGGCGTACGCGGAGAAGGTCCAGCCCACGTCCTGGCACCCGCGCCACATCGCCGAGCGCTACGGGCTGTTCACGATCATCGTGCTCGGCGAGACCATCGCGGCGGCCACGGTCGCCGTGAAGACGGGCATCGACGAGCAGGACGCGCTGGGCGAACTGCTGCCGATCGCCGCGGGCGGGCTGCTGATCATCTTCGCCGCCTGGTGGATCTACTTCGTGGTGCCGATCCACGGTCATCTGAAATCCAACAGGCAGGCGTTCCTGTGGGGTTACGGCCACTACGTCGTCTTCGCCTCGGCGGCCGCGATCGGTGCGGGTCTGGAGGTGGCGGTCGAGCAGTCCGTGGGCAAGGCGCATATCTCGACGTTGTCCGCGTCGGCGGCCGTGACCCTGCCGACGGCGCTGTATCTGTTCACCGTCTGGGCACTGCACTCGCGCTACTTCAAGGTGGGCATCGCCCAGCAGCTGGTACTGCCGACCGCGGCCCTGCTGGTGATCTGCTGCATGTTCCTGGGCGAGTGGGCGGTGCTCTCGGCCGGTCTCGTCTGCGCGCTGACGGTGGCGACCGGCGAGACACTGACGGCGCGCACGACGGCCCGGGAGCGCGAGACCGCGGTGGGAACGCCGGTCGCCTGACCGGCCCGGCCCGGCCCGGTCCGGTCCGTTCCAGGGATGACCGGGCTGCGCCGAAGTGAGCTGGCTGGCGACCGTAGCGCTGGCCGCCCGGGCTCTCGATGTCGCGGTCGGCCGTGAGATCTTCGATCTGGTCGAAGAGCATGTCGTAGGCGTCAGCGGAAGAGTCCTCTGCCAAGACAGGGATCACGACACCGGAGGCCTCAGGCTCCTCACCCTCGCGTGTGCGCCCGTAGTAGAGGGCTGTGTCCATGGAGTAGCCCAAGCTGGGTGGGCAGTCGATGACGATGTAGTCGAACTCGCCCTCCAGCGGTTCAAGCGCCGATCAGCAAGATCGGCTTCATCGTGAACATGTACGACAGCCGCAAGGGCTACATCGCCACCTCCTCCTTGGACAGCTGGAAAGCCATCGGAGATCCGCCAGTTCTGGGCGTCATCCCCGAACGCAAGGAGCAGCGCGAGGCGGCCCGCCCAAGCAGCCGTTGCTGACCTCGGCACCCGATTGTGAGCAGTCCGAAGTCATGCGGACGATCGCCCTGGCGGTGAACGGTTGAAGGCCGCCGACCGGCTGGGCACAGGCTCCTCCTTCGGGAACGTGCCACGCGGCCGCAGTGCGCGGGGACGGGCGAAGGCCATCACCCAAGGCGACATCCCGGCCTACGAACTGGTGCGCCTGGAACTGGCCAACGTCTCCCCCACCCCGCTCAACCCCCGCCGCAACTTCGGCACCACGGAGGAACTGGCCCGCTTCGGCGAGGAACTGCGCGCAGCCCAGCTCGCCGCGTGCGTGGCCGTCTCCCGCGATGCCCACCTGGACCTGTGGCCTGACCACGCAGAGCACATCGGCGACGTCAAGCACGTCCTCGTCAACGGAGAGCGCCGCTACCGCGCTGCCTGCCAGGCCGGTCTGGACACGCTGGACTTCGTCGTCCGCGATGAACTCGCGGCCTCCCGCGAGACGTTCATAAACCATCTCCTCAAGGAGAACCTGGACCGCGCGGACTTCGACATCATCGAACAGGCCCGCGGTATCAGCGAGCTCGTTGCGGTGTGCGCGGAGGAGTCAGAGCGCGGGGCCCGTGCTCGCGCTGCGGAGCACCTGGGCAAGGACCGGTCTTGGATCACGCATCAGCTGTCGCTGCTGGACCTGCCTGAGGCCATTCAGGCGATGCTCAGCTCCGGCGATCTCCCAGAACGGGATGGACGTCTCCTGACCCGCCAGCTCAAGAAAAATCCCGGGCTCACAGAAGCTGACCTTCTGCAGTTCCTCAAGGACCAGAAGGCGGCACGCTCTGCCGAGAAGGAAGCCGAGCGCGCCTTGCTGACTGCGGCCCGCAGCCAGATGCAGAGCCCTCCCGAGCAGGGGAATACGGATGCCGTTGCCCCCGGCGGCGTACCAGCGCAACTGAACAGCAGCGCGACAATCACACCGCCCTCCACCGTGGCCAACGGTGGGGGCACCAAGACTCCCGGTCCGGCTGCACCCCGTAAGGATGCCGTAGCCAAATCCCAGCCAGCCAAGGGCACGGACCAACAGTCGACTGTGCTGCCGGCGCAAAACCTGGACCGGCCGTCCGCCGTCCAGTCCGCGCCCGCAGTGATCGAGATCAGGGATGTCGAACAGGTCGCTGACGCTCTGGCAGACCATCTGTCCGCGGAAGACTTGACGGCACTGACCGAACTCTTGCTGGAACGGCTGTCCAGCACCAAGGTTCAGGTCTGAGCCCAGCAAGCCGTACCCGGCAGGGGGGCGGATGTTGTACGCGTACAACATCCGCCCCCCCTGCCGGGTAGTCCGTAGGTCTGCATCCAGGCCTGGTAGCGGTCGTGGTCGGTATTGGCGGGCCCAGTGGGACAGAGCCAGCGCATGCGCTCCGTCGGGTCGCCAGGTAGGTACCGAGACGGACTCTGAACCTACTCTTAGAGAGCATCTGATCAGTGTTCACGCGGATGCGGGTGGGATGTCCGTTTCGATTCGCCAGGTTGGTACGGATTCTCCGGTCAGTTCGCGGGACATTTTGTTAGCCATGGCCCAATGGATCATCGCTCGTGATCGTTGGGGCAGGGCTTCGTAGTCCCGGGCCAGGCGGCGGTGCTGCATCAGCCAGCCGAAGGTCCGCTCGATCACCCACCGTTTCGGCAGCGGCTCGAACCCCTTGGCCCGTGGCCGCTGCACCACCTCGACATCGATGCCCAGACCGGCGTCGTGGTTGAAGATGCTGTTCTGGTAGCCGCCGTCGGCCCAGACCTTGGACACGCTGGGATGTGCCGCGGCCAGGTCGTCGAGCAGGAGCTTGCCGCCGGTGGTGTCGTGCACGTTCGCGGCGGTGACCAGGACGGCCAGCATCAGGCCGAGCGTGTCGGTGATCAGGTGCCGTTTGCGTCCTTTGATCTTCTTGCCGGCGTCGATGCTCTGGCTGGTCTCGGCGACGTTTGCCGAGGTCTTCACGCTCTGGGCGTCCACCACGGCCGCGGTCGGCTCCGCCCGGCGGCCGTGGAATCGGCGGGTCTTGTCGCGTAACAGGTCGTGGACCTGCTGGGTGGTGCCGTCGGCTTCCCACTTCGCGTAGTAGTCGTAGACGGTCTTGTACGGCGGGAAGTCGTGCGGCAGGTACTCCCACGGGATGCCGGTGCGGTTGACATAAAGGATCGCGTTGACGATCTCTCGCAGGTCGTGCACCCGGGCTGCCGTTCCGGGGCCGGTCCGTCTCGCCCGCCAGTCGTCGAAGACCGGTTTCATCAAGGCCCAGCGGGCGTCGGACACATCACTGCGGTACGGACGACGAACACTCACGTCTCATCCAACGACCGCCAACAGCATCAGTCACAAAACCATCCCAGAACACCAACTACCTAGATCAGATGCTCTCTTAGTCACTGGCCGCCGGGGCAGCTTGGCTGGTGCTTGCTGCCGTTGCAGACGGCTCTTCGACAACTAATGCTGAGAGAGGGGCCGACAGGCGCACCTTGTCGATGGATCGGGCTGACCGCAGTTGCTCCGCGGTAACGCCTGTAACTTCCCGCAGATCGGCACCCGTCAGGTCCGCGTCCGTCAGGTCGGCGCGCCTCAGGTCAGCCTTACGTAGCACCGCTCCAGGCAGGCGCGCCCCGACGAGCTTCGCACGTTGCAAACGAGCCTGCTGGCGGTCGGGTGGTTCTCCGCCCACGCGAGCAGGGCCTCGATCCCGTCGACGGCCAGCGTGTCGCCGGACGCCGCGGCGGACGTCTCCGGGGTGCCGGTGCTGTCCTGCGTGCCCGTGCCCGTGTCCGCGTCGGGGCGGGGGCGGGCAGTCCGGCGTGCTGGACGGCGTCGGCGAGTTCACTCTCCGACAGACCGAGGGTCTCGCGGACATGCTCGGGTCTATCGCCGTTGTTCAGCATGGAAACGGCGGTGGCGGTGAAGGCGTTGACGGGCATCGGATCTCCGATCGGTGTGTCGTCGAAGGCGGTGAGGTGGGGGAGCAGGCATCCGAGGTCGTCCTCGCCGCAGGGCAGCCCGAGGGCGCCCAGCAGGTCGGCGAGGTCGTCCTTGTCGCGGGCGCGGTGGGCGACCACCAGGGAGGCGGCGTTGCACTGGTGGCTGCCGAGCGGGGTGAGTTCGAGGGCCTCGGCTTCGAGGGCCTCTTTCATGTCGGTGAACATGACCGGCCCTCCTACGCGGCCCTGGTGCGGGGCTTGCGCTGCGCGAGAGGTCCAGGAGCTCGCGGTTGCGCTTCTTCTGGGCGTCGGTGAGCGGCCGGGCCTTGGCGCCGTGGCGGTGCCAGAGCGGGGAGGCGGGCGGCTCGGGGTAGGCGAGGGCGTGGTCGACGTCGCGTTGGGTGCTGCTCAAGGGAGCCTCCAGGTGGAGGAGTTCAGGCGTGGTCGTCGCCTTGGCCCTTGGACTTGGGCTTCGACTTGAGGTCGGAGGCGAACCGCCCGCGGCGGGCCTCAACGGGGTTGGCGGTGATCCAGTCCTCAGCGCAGGCCTTGTGCACGGGCTCGCCGGAGTGGGAGCACAGGGGCGTGGGCCGGCCGCACAGCGTGCAGGCGAGGTTCTGCCAGTGGTCGAAGTGCTGGTTGTCGCGCCATTCGAGAAGGGCGCCTGGAGCCGGGATCAGGCCCGGCTCGAACGGCTGCTTCTCCTTCTTGCGTCGCGTGCTCACGGCCGGAAGGCGGGCAGTTGCTGGAACACCTGCGCCACCAGGTCCGACGTCGGTTTCCAGGGCACGACCTGTCCGCGTGCGGGGACGGGCAGGGGCAGCTCCTGGACGTCGGCGAGCACCAGGTGCCAGGCGCCCGGGTGCGCCCACTGCGAGCAGGGCGGCGCTCCGTCGGGGTCCTGGTGGCAGTCGGTGATCCGGGCGATGCCGACCACCGCGCCGGTGACCAGCTGGCGGCCGTGGATCGTGCAGCCGATCAGCGGAATGCGCAGGGCGGGCTGGTCGATGGTCTTGCTGGTGTGCAGCAGCACCCAGCCGGTCCGCCACGGTGCGGGCCGGTTCTCCACCGTCTTGGCACCGGCGAGGATGCAGGCCGCGTACGGCTGCCGGATGCTGATGCCGCGGATCCAGTCGCCCTCGGGCAGGGTTGCGAGGCTCATGCGGCACGCCCTCACAAGCCGGTGCCCGGACGTCCGGCGCGGCGGCCGTTGATGGACGGCACGGTGGCGAGCGCGGCGGTGGCGAGGTGAGCGCGGCCGGAGTGCTTGCCGTCGTACAGAGCGGCGTCGGCCGCCCTCTGCAGGGCCGTCAGGTCGCGGGTGCCGATCGCGTCCGGCGTCGCGGCGCCGACCGAGGCGGCGACGTCGACGGTGCGGCCGTCGTCCAGGACGACCGGCGTGTGCAGCATCCGGACCAGTTGCGCCAGGCGCTGTTCGCGGCGGGTGGCGGGCAGCTCCAGGACGACTGCGAACTCATCGCCTCCGAGCCTGCCCAAAACCGCGCGCGGGCCTGCCCACGCGGCGAGCCGGGCGCCGAAGGCCGTGAGGACGGCGTCGCCTGCCGGGTGGCCCATCGTGTCGTTCACGGCCTTGAAGTGGTCGGCGTCGGAAGCACGCGGGTTCGCGGAATCTGGGGAGTGCCCACGCTTGAACCCGAGTGTCGGAGGTGCCCGGGGCGGGCTTTGCGAGCGGGTTCGCCGGGTTGATGGGTGGCACCGTGGACGTCGGGTGCTGATCGCACGCTCTGGAGTGCTCGTTACCGCGCTACCATCGCGCAGCCCAGTCGTTGCTTATGGTGTGAACAATTCAACCCGGGCGTCCGCAGGTACCCTTCTGCGTCTCCATGACGTCCGTAAGGCGTATGGTCGGCGCCCGGTACTGCGCGGGGTAAGCCTGGACGTGCCGCGGGGCTGTCTGCTGGGCATCGTCGGCGCGAACGGCGCCGGCAAGAGCACGCTGCTGCGCATTTTGGCGGGTCAGGCCGCGGGCGACAGCGGGACGGTCCAGTGCCGAGGGCGGATCGGATACTGCCCGCAGAACACTGTGCTGCACCCGGCATTCACGGTCGCTGAGCACGTGCGGTCCTTCCAGGCCGCCTACCGTCTCGAAAGCTGTGCGCGCGTGTGGGAGCTGCTGGAAGAGCTGGGCTTCGACGAGAGCCCTCGCAGCCGCATGCACACGCTCAGCGGCGGGACACGGCAGAAGCTGAACCTGGCCCTGGGGCTTATGCACGACCCTGAGGTGCTGCTCTTGGATGAGCCGTATCAGGGTTTCGACTGGGAGACCTACCTGCGGTTCTGGGACATCGCTCAGAGGCTGCGGGAGCGGGGCCGGGCGGTCGTGGTCGTCTCCCACCTCGCCTACGACCGCGAGCGTCTGGACGTGCTGCACCGGCTCCAGGACGGCGTTCTGGCCGTCGACCACAGCAGCGCCGCGGGAAGGGTCGCATGAGCCGACGGCAGTCTCCGGTCACCGCGGTGCACGACGACGCCTCCAGTTCAATGTCCGCGCTGCTGTGGCCTGCCCGCTCCGTGGGCTCCGGCGGAGCCCTGCTCGCCTGCGCTCTGCGCCGGGCGGACCGGGCCGGTCAGGAACTGCTTCTCCGCACGGGCGGCGCTGCGGATCTGGACGCCCATACGGCAGCCCGCGTCCAGGGGGTGCTGGAGGAGTGCGGCGCCCGCCAAGCGGTGGAGGACCTCATCCAAGAGCGCCACCACCAGGCCCTGGAACGCCTGAACCGCGCCCACCTGCCTGTCACGACGGCATTCGCGCTGCGCGACCTGATCCAAGCCGTGCACAACCGAACCGCATGACGGGCGTGCTCTCGCAGTGACCGTGTCCTGTCACCCGTGCGCACCCCTGGGGCCAGAGTCGGCCTCCCACCGAATTCGTGGAGTGAAAGTGTCAACGACCCAGCACAACCCTGGCCACCTGCCCCGGTCGCAGGACGGCACCCCGACCGCCGCCCGACGCGGCGTCACCGGGCGTGCCGCATGAGGTGGTGGGGGCGGTGTCTGGGGACAGCGGTGCGCCACGCTGCGCTGGAGCAGGCCCGTAACCGGCTCGCGCTAGTCCTGGTGCTCTTCTTCGTTCCGCTGTGGCTGACGCTCGCCTACCAGGTCCTGCCCAGCGACCCGGTCCGGTTCTTCCTGCGCGCGGCCGATCAGCCCGTGGCCCTGGGTGCCAACACGGTCAGCCAGCTGTCCGGTGGGCTGCACTCCCTCGCGCTGATCGTCGGGTTCATGATGTTCCTCGCTGCCAGCCGCTCCGCGGAATTCGACCACCGCATGGTGCTCGCCGGCTACCCGCGCATCTGCCTGCTGCTGGCTCGCAGCACCGTACTGCTCCTCACCGCGGCACTGACCGCCTCGTATGCCACGGCATGGGTGTGCTTCTTCTACCGGCCTGAGCGCCTGGACGTCCTGGCGGCGGCGTTCATGGTGGGAGCCCTGACGTACGGGGGCGTCGGGATCCTCCTGGCGGCGCTGCTGCGCAGTGAGCTGGCGGGGATGTTCGCCGTCATCATGCTGAGCTTCATCGATCTGACGCTGCAGAACCCCGTCGCCAACCCTTCTGCGGACAGTCCGCTGCTGAAGTGGCTGCCCGCCTACGGGGCGATGCAGTCCGCCGTGTCCGCGGTCGACCTCACCCACACCCCCTGGCGGCACCTGTTGCTCGGCCTGTGCTGGTCGGCAGGACTGACCGCCGCCGGCCTGGCCGCTTTCACCGCCCGCACCAGCCGGCGCACCATCACACAGAGACTCCTGGGCGGGCGCGCCACCAGGCCCCGCGCCCGCCAGATCGCCCTGCGTCTACTGCACCCGGTCCGCACGTACGTCTACCGCCAAGCCGGTATCCACGACACCACGGTCATCACCGGCTACGAAATCTGCCGTCGCCTGATGCACCGGTCGGGTCCGGTGGAAGCAGCTCTCACCAAGCTCCTGCCCGGCCGGCTGCGACCGTTGTTCTGGGCCATGTACGGATACGGCCGGCACATCGACGACCTCTCCGACACCCAGCACCTCGACCGGCAGGAACGAGTCGAACGCGTCAGCCGGTTCAGCGGACTACTGGAGGTCGATCTGCGGGCAGGCCACAGCGAAGACCCCCTGCGCGCGGCCCTCGTGCACGCCGTATGGACTTGGGACCTGCCGAGCGACGGAGTAACGGCAGCCAACGCCGTATACCGCCAGGACGCCAAAGGCCAGAGCGCCATCACCTCCTGGGACGACTGGTACACCTACTGGCACACCATCACCTTCCCCTTCGGCGTGAAGCGCCTGATGGCCCTGCTCACCACCCCCGGCTTGGCCTTCACGCCCGACGACGCCCAGGCACTGCGCGTGTGGACCGACGCGCTCAACCTCATCGACGCGCTGCGCGACCTACGGGAAGACGCCGAGGAGGGCTTCGTCAGGCTGCCCGCCGTCGTGCTCGACGAGCACGACGTCAGCCCTGAGGACCTCGCCCACGGCCGGGCGGACGGCCGGTATGCCGACATGGTTCATGCCATGACCGCCCAGGCCCGCCAGTGGCTGGCTCAGGCCGCGACCGTCGGCACCCAGCACCCACCCATGGCCGCAGCCCTGCAAACCGTCATCGACCTGCACCTGCTCGAACTGGACCGCATCGACCGCCAACCCCACGCACTGCTGCAGAGCCGCTCCCGGGCTAACCCGGTCCGCTTCCACCTCACGCTGGCCCGCGGCCGACTCCGCACGGCCAGGTCCTGGAACCGCCACACCCAGATCGCTGCCACCCCTCGTGCCACCATCCACCTGCCGCACCCCGGAGAAGGCGACCACGACACAGCGCGCACGCCCCCTCCGCTCCCACCGGTGCCCCACCCCAGCGGTGTCCAGCCGCCCCAACTCCCCGCCCACCTGATCCCCCAACACGTGGCGATCATCATGGACGGCAACGGACGATGGGCCACCCACCAAGGCCAGCCGCGCACCGCTGGCCACAAAGCCGGCCAGCTCGCGGTGCGGGACGTCATCTACGGCGCCCTCGAAATCGGCCTGCCCCACCTCAGCCTGTACACCCTATCCTCGGAGAACTGGGCACGCCCCGCCGCTGAGATCCAGGCCATCCTGCGCCTGGTCAAAGACTGCCTCGTCATGGAAACCGAGGAAGTCTGGCGACGCGACGTCCAGCTGCGCTGGTCCGGCCTCCCCGAAGGACTGCCACCGGACCTGGTGCACGCTCTGCGCCAGACCGAGCACCTCACACGCCACCGCACCGGCCTGACCGTGAACATGTGCATCAACTACGGCGGCCACAGCGAAATCACCCAAGCCGCATGCGAACTCGCCCGTCAAGCGGCCGCGGGGACCATCCAGCCCGACGACATCACCCCCCGCCACCTCGCCGCCCACCTCCACCACCCCGACCTGCCGGACGTGGATCTGCTCATCCGCACCGGCGGCGAACAGCGCACCTCGAACTTCCTGCCCTGGCAGTCGACCTACGCCGAACTCGTCTTCCTCGACACCCTGTGGCCGGACACCGACCGCACCCACCTGTGGCAGGCCATCGACACCTACACCCGCCGCGACCGTCGCTTCGGCACCACCCCCTCCCCACCCACCACCCCCGACGAACAAGCCCGCACCAGGTGATCACGCGTGACCCGTACCGGCCACCCCGTCCTTCGAGGACCTCGACCCCGTCCCGTTCACGGTCGAGGTCCACGGTGACCCCGGAAGAACCTCGTAACCACTGAGGCGCTCTCGGCGAAGCGCGGCCGCCACGCCATCGTCAACGTCTGGGGCGGTCCCGGCGGCCCCGACGACGGCAGCGGCAGTAAAACCGGAGCGTTCCTCGTCTCCGTCTCCGACGTGCTCTTCACCTGACACCCGCGTTTTCGGCACCTGGCGGCAGCGTCTGCTACCGCCGGGCGCCAGCACGCCGGTCACCTCCGCGAGCGCGCCTCGGACGACGGCTTGAAGTAGCGGCGAAAGTTCTCACCCAGGACGGCGGTGGGTGACGAACACCGGCCCGCAAGTGCGGCCCTTGGTGGGCCCGTCGGCGACGAGCCACGCGGCGGAGCCGAGCGCGACGGCCTCCGGTCGTCACCGGGGAAGCTGGGAGGTCTTCTCCGGGTGCGCCACGCCCACGTAGTGCATGGCGGTCTTCTCCGTGATGCCGAACAGGCGCATGAGCTTCAGCGGATCACCCGTCTCGAACGCCTCGTTCAGGGTCCGGTCCTGTCGCAGGCCGTCCAGCGTGAACCCCTTGGGCAGGTGCCTGTGGAGCATGGTCATGCTGACCGGCGGGTAGTCGGGGTCGAGTGCGGTGCGCTGGCTGACGAGCAGGTGGGGGTTGGTCGATGTCGGCCAGCGGCGGTGGCGGTAGGTGAGCCACTCGTCAGCGAGGGCCCGGGTGAACCCCTCAAGGTAGAGGGCGTGGCGTAGCAGGCCACGGCGGGCTTCGAGGGTGCCGTGGGCAAGGTTGAGGTCGCAGGTCAGCAGCGTGGGGCTTCGTGGCCGGGCAGGGCGTGGACGGCGGTCAGGGCGACGACGAATCGGCCGAGCGGTGTCGTGGCGCGGTCGAGGAGGGTGGCCAGGAGGTCCGGGGGAACGGATCTCGGGATCGCCGACGGGCAAGTTGCGGGTGGGATCGCGGAAGACGACGCGTTCTTGACGTAGGGCCTTGAACAGGCTGCGCAGGCTGATGGCGAGCTGGCGGCGGGCGCTCCCGGTCAGGTCGTCGACGGCGGTGGTGGCGTGCTCGCTGGTGATCTGCCGCAGCGTCGTGATGCCGCTGTTGGTCCAGGCGGTGAGGAGGGGGTCGAGGGCGAAGAGGTAGCGGCGGATGCCGTCATATCCGCGGGCCTCGTGCTCGCGCCGGCCCTGGCCGCGCAGGACCTGCACCCCCATGCGCACTTCGTCGGCGACGGTCGGCGGTAGCTTTCCGATGGTGGCTTCGATCCACACCTGGTCCGCGTCCCGGTGCAGTTCGGGGTCTTTGGCCAGCAGGCCGCGGGCGGCGAGGAACTGGCAGACCCGTTTGGCCCCGAGGTTGGGGTCGAGCAGAGCGAGGTCATGGCGTCGCGCTCTCGGAAGACCGTCTCAGCGCCGAGCCAGTACACCAGGATCGTCAGGGTGCGGATGTCCTTGCGGTACGCGGGGTCCTGCCGACCGCGCCGCAGCTGGTCCAGTTCCTCAGTCAGCGCACAGGCCGCGGTGGTCAGCGGCAGGTCCCTGTAGCTTCGGCGGCGCAGTCGGGCCACGACCGGCGACCAGTCGCGCCGCATCTCGAAGAGTGTTTCCTGCCCACGGGCGGCGTGGAGGGCGGACACCTCCTCGTCCCCGTCTTCCGTCGGCGCGGGTTCGGCGACCGGGATCAGCTGGGCCTGGCCGGGAAGCCCATGCGGAAGGTCCATGACCAGCTGGGTGGTCTGCGGCGGATCTCCGGAGTACGCCAGACAGCTTGGTTACCCGTGGCCGCAGCGGCGGAGGACCTGAACGCGAGGAACACCGCACGCAGTTCCGGGTCAGGGCAAGCATCTGGGCCAAGGCGAACTCCGCGACCGCGGTCGCATTGGAACCCGGGGTGTGGGTGACGGTGACGCCGTGGTGGGCGGCAGCGGCCAGGTCGACGTGGTCGGTGCCTGCCCCGGCCCGGCCGATCACCCGGAGCTGCTTGGTCAGTGCTGGATCGGTCGCTGCTGCCAGGAACGCAGCGTGCAACGGGACGCCGGGCCCGGGACTTCACCGCGTGATCACCGATCCCATCGCGGATGGTCTCGGCTATCAGGGCGGACTCGTCGAAAGCATCGAAGTCGGTGCAGTCCACCCGGCCCGTCCACGCAGCCCGCGCGCTCGCAGCGTCGGCTATGCGCCGGAGGTTCAGCGTGACGGCCAGCCCGTGCCCAAGCAGGCACTCCAGCTCACGATCGAGCAGAGCAGAACTCGCATTCGGGCCACGAAAGTTCGGCGGTGAAACACCCAGGTGCTGCCCCTCCGACCCCGCGCCTACTGGCGAAGGTCCCAGGAGCGACTGCTGTGTGGTGAACCTTGAGGCAGTCCGAGCTCGGTCTTCGTTGTTCACGCCGTGGGGTGCGTCTTTGTGTAACTTGCAGCGACCGTGTCGGCGAAGCTCCGAGCGAGCGGGGAGAGGGCGTCCCAGCGGCGTACGGCCCAGCCGACCGACAGCGGCGGCAGCGCCGGAATGGGGATGAGATGCAGGGGGCTGGCGTCACCAGGTGTCGGGAGACCCGGTACGGCGGGGACGACGGCGTGGCCCAGGCCGAGTTCGGCAAGGAGCAGGGCTGTGTCCCAGTCGGCGACGCTTGTGTCCGACCCGGTCCGGATCCCCAGTTCGGCGAAGACGGTGTCCAAATGGGCGCCGGAGGTGGAGTTCGGCGGCAGTCGGATGAGGCGGATGCCCGTGAGGTCGGGGGCGTCGATGTGCGGCCGGGCCGCGAGCGGATCGTCGGACCGCATGGCGAGCACCCAGGGCAGGTCGGCGACGGGGCGCTGCTCGATGCCGCGCACCGGGGCGCCGACGGTGATCCAGGCAAGGTCGAGGTTGCTGGCCAGGAGGGCGTCCCTGCTCTCCCTGCCACGACTGACCGGGCTGTCACCCTGCTGCGTGAGTTCGGTGCCGAAAGCATCGCCCACCCCGGCGGCACTCTCCTTACCCACCTCCAGCGTGTACAGGCGCGGCTTGCGACGTGGAATGCCCGTCCGGCCCTCCAACTCGCCGGTCTGTGTCACGCGTTCTACGGCACGGACGGCTTCTCCACAGCGCTGCTGCCACTGGACCGTCGCAATGACCTTGCGGCGGTGATTGGCGCGGAGGCCGAGGCCATCGTGTACTTGTACGCCTCATGCGACCGGAAGGCCACGTACCCGGCTCTCAACCAGGCCGATGCTGCCTTCCACGACAGGTTCACCGGCCGCTCCCGCGTTCCAGGGCCACAGTTGCGCCGGGACTTCACCGAACTGTCGGCGGCCAACGAACTCGATCTCGCCATCGTCGATTCCGCCTTCCGCGACAAGTGGGGCCCTCAGCTGCTCGCCCTGTTCACCAGACTCCAGGACTTGCTGAGTGCTGACGCCTGGCTTGAGTGCCGCACGGCGCTTGCTACTCCTGCCTCCCAGCCGACGAACCAACATGGCAGTTCTGGCTTGTCAGCGTGGAAGGCCGACCAGTGCTGAGATGGTGGACAACCGGCCGCTGTGGTGGCCTTACGGATACGGCCCCGTCCGGTTCTTCCTGAGCTGACCGCCGGGGGTGTACTCGAACAGGGTGCGGCTGTAGTCGCTTCCCGTGGGGGTGGGGCAGGCGCCATCGGTACCGCCGTCGCAGGTCACGCGCAGACCGTGCGGCGCGGCCAGGGCCACGCTCTGCGCGTCAGCGCCGTGCACCGCCGCCCCTTCGACGGCGCCCAAAACGTTCCCGCACAACGCCAGGCCCGCCCCGGTTCCAAGTGCAGGGTCGCAGGGGAAGGGATGGCACGTGACGTGGTTGCCGCCGGAGCCGATGCTGGCCGCGCTGACCCTGTCTCCGCAGCTCAGGACGGGCTGGGCGGCTGAGCCCAAATTATGGACAGGGTTTGCGGCTGTCCGTTGTCCGCACTGCCGGACTGTATGTTCTTGCCGAGTTGCGCGGCGCGGATCGCGGCGACGTACCCGCTTGAGCCAGCACCAGGGACGATGACGTCGTAGTGCGCGCTCATGAGTGCCCCCTTTCCAGGGTGTTCGATGGTTGGCTCGTGGAGCGAGTGGTCATGCCGCGCGGTGGTGGGGTGCCAGAGTGGCGTGGATCTGGTCGCGGATGTCGGCGAGGACGGCTTCATCGCTGCGGTGCAGGTACACGGTGGCGGTGGCGGTGGCGGTGATGTGGATGATCGCGGTGATCACCCGCGCCAGCGTCGCCGCGTCGGCGGCATCGATGTCCTCGTTGCGGGTGAGCAGGCCGGTGATGCCGTCCTCGAGGCCGCCGGCAAGGGCTAGACCCGCTTGCCGGTAGGGCTCGGCCGGGTCACCGAAGACGAGTTCGTGCAGGTATGTGCGGCCGTTCTCGGTGTGCTCCCTCAGGCACGCCACCACGGGACGGAGGAGAGCGACGACCGGCTCCAGTACGCCCTGCCCGACGGCGGCGTTCGCGGCGGCGAGGCCGACGTCGATGGCGGCGGCGAACTTCTCGTTCTGCACCATGATCAGCAACTCGGCCTTCGTGGACGCGTACAGGTAAAGAGTGCCGATCGCGACGTCGGCCCGGTGGGCGATCTGCTGTGTCGTGACCCCGCTGACGCCGTGTTCGGCGAACAGTTGGCGGGCTGCGGTCATGATGCGCTCGCGCTTGGCCTGTTTGGCCCGCTCGCGGCGCCCGATCGGCATGTGGCCGCGTCCCATGGGACCTCCCTTGACAATAATTCTGAGTAGACTCATAGTTGAGTGTACTCAGGTTGACGCAGAGAAGTAAGGCCCCCTATGGCATGCCAAATTGGCTGATGTGGCCTCACACCTGGACAAATAGGATGAAGACAAGGAGTAGTGCCCCATGCGAGCGTTCGTCGTCACCAAGTACAAGGAGCCGCTGCAGGAGGCGGACGTCCCCGAACCCACCGTCGGGGAGCACGACGTGCTCGTCCGGGTGGAGGCCGCCGGACTGAACCCGCTGGACGAGAAGATCCGCGCCGGTGAGTTCAAGCAGATCCTGCCCTACCAGCTGCCGCTGATCCTGGGCAACGACGTCGCGGGCACTGTCATCAGCGTCGGGACGGCGGTTCGCGGCTTCAAGCCCGGAGACGAGGTCTACGCCCGGCCCGACCAGGACCGCATCGGCACATTCGCCGAGCGCATCGCCGTAACGGAGGGCGACCTGGCGCTCAAGCCCGCTTCGATCAGCATGGAAGAGGCCGGCTCACTGCCGCTGGCGGCGCTCACGGCATGGCAGGCGCTGGTGGAGCGCGGGAAGGTGCGGCCCGGGCAGAAGGTTCTCATCCACGCCGGCGCCGGCGGGGTCGGTTCGATCGCGATCCAGCTCGCCGCACACCTCGGCGCGCACGTCGCCACGACCGCCAGCGCTTCCAACGCGGACTTCGTGCGCGCGCTCGGCGCGGACACGGTGATCGATTACCGCAGCCAGGACTTCGAGCAGCTCCTGACCGGCTACGACCTGGTGCTGGACAGCCTCGGTGGGGAGAATCTCGAGAAGTCCCTGCGGGTGCTCAAGCCCGGCGGCAAAGCCATCGGGATCGCCGGTCCCCCGGACCCCGCGTTCGCCCGCGAGGCCGGCCTGAACCCGCTGCTGCGCCTCGCGGTCGCAGCCCTGAGCCGCAAGATCCGCAAGCAGGCGAAGAAGCTCGGCGTGACGTACGAGTTCCTGCTCATGCGCGCCAGCGGCGATCAGCTCCGCCAGATCACCACCCTCATCGACCAGGGCGCGGTGCGCCCGGTCGTGGGAAAGGTGTTCCCCTTCGACCAGACCCCGCACGCGCTGCAGTCCCTGTCCCAGGGCGGCATCCGCGGCAAGGCCGTCATCGCCAACAGCTGACCCGCCGCAACCGCGACGGGCGGCACGAAACACACAGCGACACAGAACACGCAAGGAGACTCCGTCATGAGCAGTACCGGCACCCCGAACGAAGCCGTCATCACCTCCTACGCGAAGGCCCCGGCCCGCACCGTCAGCGCCGGTGGCGTCACCTACGCCTACCGCGAACTGGGCCCGAAGGGCGGCATCCCCGTCGTCTTCTTCGTCCACCTCGCCGCGACCCTGGACAACTGGGACCCCCGCATCGTCGATCCCATCGCGAAGGGCCGTCACGTCATCGCTTTCGACAACCGCGGTGTCGGAGCGTCCACCGGTCAGGCGCCGGACAGTGTCGAGGCGATGGCCGACGACGCCTACACCTTCATCAAGGCGCTCGGGTACGACAAGATCGACGTCTTCTCCTTCTCCCTCGGCGGCATGGTCGCTCAGGCCCTGGTGGTGAAGCACCCCGAGCTCGTCCGCAAGCTGGTCCTCACTGGCACCGGGCCCAAAGGCGGCAAGGACATGGACAAGGTCGCCAGAGTCACCTACTGGGACATCCTGCGTGCCACGTTGACCCGTTCGGACCCCAAGGAGTTCCTGTTCTTCAACCGCAATGCCACCGGCAAGCCCGCCGCACGCGCGTTCGTCAACCGGCTCAAGGAGCGCACCGTCGACCGCGACGTGGACATCAAGACCAAGGCGTTCCAGACGCAGCTGAAGGCCATCAAGAAGTGGGGGCGCTCCGCCCCTGACGACCTGTCGTCGATCACGCAGCCCACCCTGATCGCCAACGGCGACAACGACCGCATGGTGCCGTCGGTCCTGTCGGAGGACCTGCACCGGCGCATCAAGGGCAGCGAGCTGATCATCTACCCCGACTCCGGGCACGGCGGCATCTTCCAGTACCACCAGGAGTTCGCCCCCGTCGCGGTCGAGTTCCTGGCCCGATGACCACCATCTGACCAGGAAAAAGGGCAACATCATGAGCACGTCACCGGTCGCCGCGCCCCCGGAAGTGAGGAAGCTTCTCACCTCCTCGATCCTGCTGTGGGTGCGCACCGACCAGCCCCGCCAGACCGGCATGGACCACTGGAAGGGCCCGCACTCAGGGATCATCTCCGCCACCCCGGGTCTGGAGGAGTACCGGCAGATCCACCTCGCCGAGCACAACACGGGCCTGTGGCCGGACATCGACGGGGTCCAGACCGCGATCCCCGCCGACCGGAAGATCGACGGCGTCGCGGAAGTCACCTTCCAATCGGTGCTTGCACCCCTGAAAGGGCGCGAGCAGACGAAGCTGGCCTACGCCGACGAGATCAACGTGTTCCGCCGCACCCTGCTCTACGCCGGCCCGCCGAACTCCTCTCGGTGGTACGACGTCGCAGGCCGCGGAGAGGCGGTCGGTGCCCGCGCGCTGATCTACCTTCGCCGCAGGGACGGGGTCGGCGCCGGCGCCTTCCGGAAGTTCGTCAACGAGCAGCTCGCCCCCGCGCTCGCCGGCACCGGAGTGCTGAAGGAACTGCGCACGCAGACGTTCCTGCCCTGGACGAAGAAGCTCTGGGACACCCCGGACGTCGCCCACGACAACCCCCACGACCAGCACTTCCACGCCTCGGTCAGCCTCGGGTTCACCGACACCGCGGCACGGGACGCCTTCTTCACCGGCAACGCGATCGAGGACCTGTCCAACCGGCTGGCACCGCAAGTCTCCGCGATCCACGCCTACGACGTCGCAGCCGCCCTCACCTACGTCAAGAACGGCGAGATCCTCCCGTACTACCAGGAGTGAGCAGCGCAGACGGGAAGCGGGACCGCCGGATCTGCTCGGCACATCCATCCGCCCCGGCTTCCTTGCCCTCCTCACACCCCCATCGCCGTCTGATACCCACCACGCATCCGGAGCCAGCCATGAGCGAGCAGCAGAGCACCATCCACTACGAGCGCACCTCACCGCAGATCGCGAAGATCACCTTCGCCAACCCGCCCGTCAACCTCATCGTCGGCGACACGGTCCTGCGCCTCATCGAGATCGTCACCGAACTGGCCACGGACCCGGACATCCAGGTCGTGGTGTTCGACAGCGCCACCCCCGACTTCTTCTACAACCACTTCGACCTGGCCGCCGCCGCCGACTTCCCCGCCTCCGAGGACCCGGACGCGGTTCCGGCATGGACGAATCTGGTCCTGGAACTCTCCAAAGCGCCGTACATCACGATCGCGGCCATCCGTGGACGCACCCGCGGCGGCGGGAACGAGCTCGCCCTCGCCCTCGATCTGCGCTACGCCAGTCGTGAGAAGGCGATCTTCGGACAGCCCGAGGTCGGCAGCGGACTGCTGCCCGGCGGTGGTGGCAGCGAACGCCTGCCCCGGGCCATCGGACGCGACCGCGCCCTGGAAGCCATCCTCACCAGCGACGACTACGACGCCGACACCGCCGAACGCTGGGGCTGGATCACCCGCGCCCTCCCCGACAGCGAACTCGACGCCTTCGTCGGCACCGTCGTCGCCCGACTCGCCTCCTTCGACCGCACCTCACTCGCCTCGGCCAAAGCCCAGATCAACCGGGCATCCCTGCCCCCGGACGGGGACCTGGTCGCCGCGTACGGCGAGTTCGCCCACTCCCTCACCCTCCCTGGTTTCCTCACCCGGGCCGCAGGCACGCAGGCCGTCGTCGAACAGGCCGGCATCGACTTCGAGTACCGTCTCGGGCACTACATCGGCATCGCCAACCAGCAACGCTGACACCCATCAGAAACGAGGACGGACGCAGCCGATGTCGCGTCCGTCCTCGTTTGCCGCGGGACCCACCTGATTTCCGACGTCTTCGGCACCGTGGTCGGATCGGGCTGCTGCCGAATCGACCGCCGATGTCATCCACCGCTCGATGGCCGCGACGGTGCACCGCTTCTGGACACCGGCCGGCCAACTGTGAAACGCCATGGATGACCGGGGCCCGACGTGAAGAGATCACGTCGGGACCGAAGAACAAGCTCAGGCGTCCGTGCTGTGCAGGTCCGGGTAAAGCGCCTCGACCGGGCCGCTCAGAGCCGCCTTGACCCCCTTGGTCAACTCGTCGGCCAGGACCTCGTATTGCTGCGTCGGCAGCATCTTGGGTCCGTCGGTGTGCGCGGCCATACGGGTGTCGACGTAGCCCATGTGCACACCCGTCACGTGGACGCCCATGGGTGCGAACTCGATGCGCAGCGAGTTGGTGGCCGACCACAGTGCGGCCTTGGACGCGCTGTAGGCGCCGCCGAAGGCATACCAGCTGGCAACGGAGTGCACGTCGATGAGGACTGACCCCTTCTTGGCGGCGAGGATCGGTGCGAAGGCGCGGGCGAGGAAGACCGGCCCGAAGAAGTTCGTCTCCATGTTCGCCCGGATGTCTGCCTCGGTGACGTCCAGCAGGCTCGCGCTCGGCGGGGTGGCGCCCGCGTTGTTGACGAGCACGGTGACATCCGCCGCGGCGGCCACGGCCGCGTCGATCGACGTGCGGTCGGTCACGTCAAGGGTCAGGGGGACGATGCGGTCGTCGTCCCAGGCGCGGGGGGAGCGGGCGGTGGCGTAGACCTTGACGGCGCCGCGCGCCAGGGCGTCGTGGACGAAGTGGGTGCCGATACCGCCATTGGCGCCGGTGACGAGGACGACTGCTCCATCGAGGGAGGGCATTGGTTCCTTCTTTCCCAGGATGTGAAGTACGTGGCTGCGCACGGATGGAGCAACGACTCGCCGCCCCGCGATGGGAGAATGAGCGGAGCCACATTCGAACCCACACGATATTGAGTACAATCATAACTGATTACAGTCAGAATCTATTCCAGGAGGACACCGCCATGCCTCTCGGACGGCGCGAGCGGAAAAAGCAGGAGAAGTTCGACCGCATCGTCGCTGCCGCCAGTGAACTGTTCGCCGAACACGGCGTCGATGAGGTCACGACCCAGCAGATCGCTGACAAGGCCGACATCGGCACCGGGACCCTGTTCCTTTATGCCAAGACCAAGGGCGAACTCCTCCTCCTTGTCCAGAACGCCAAGTACGTCGAAGCACTTGAGCAGGGCCGGGCGGACGCCGAGACCGTCCCAGGCGTGCTGGACGCGGTGCTGGCGATCGTCCGGCCGATCGTCGAGTGCAACCGCATCCAGATCGACAACGGACGCACCTACCTGCGAGAGATGGTCTTCGGCGACCCCGAGGAGCCCCGGCACGGCGCGGCACTGGCCATCGTCGCGCAGACCGAGGAGGCCGTCGCCGCCGTGCTGCGCCGAGACGATCGGGTCGCAGAGGGCGACGCCGCGACGCTGGCACACATCGTGTCCGCCGTGATGTTCCTCAGCATGGCGGCGAGCGTGAACATCGCCTTGAGCGTCAAGGAGATCGTGCAGGACATCCGCAGGCAGGTCGACGTCCTGCTGCCTCACTGAAGCGTGGTCCGGCCTCAGGAAAGTCGCAGGTCGCGGCTCTGGTGTGAGCGACGAGTGGGGTAATCGCGACGGTCGGCGGCCGATGACCACGGCGTAGATCATCGGGCCGGTCAGGTTCTGGGGGGATATCAGGTTCGGCTGCGCCTGCCTCCGACCCCCGCCTACGATCCGTCAGCAGGTCGGCCCGCCCTGAGAACGCGGGAGGGTGCGGGGATGCAGGAGCGGCAGTGGATCACCGCCCCGCCCGCCGGAGCGGACTGGACGCCCTCGTCGAGCAGTTGACCAAGCCGCTTCAGGAGGTCGAGGTCGAGCGGGACGAACTGGCGATCCCCGAGCGGGTGTTGAACCGCCTGGCCGAGCAGGCCCAGGCCGACGCCGAGGCGGCCGATTCTTTCGCTCCGGTACCGGTGAAGGTGGCCGGGCGGGCGGTCCTGCTCATCCCGCACCACAGCGACGCGGCCGACGAGGGCGCGCTGCCCGGCGACTACCGCAAGATCCTGGCGATCGTGCGGGAGGCCGACGGGCCGGTGCAAATCAGGGCGGTCGGTGAGCAGCTGGGCCTGGATGCCTCGGTGCGCGGCAAGCTGGAGCCTTTGCGGGCGAAGATGACCAAGCTCGCCGACCGCAGCTGGCTGCACAAGCGGCCCGACGGGCGGTTCACCGCACGCTCGTAACTGCGCGGGCAGGCCGTAACGGGCGGCCGGCGCGGCGGCAGTTGAGTTTGGTGTGAAGAAAAACAACGGCCTCACCGAGGGCTCTGACGGCCTTGTCTGCACCGCCCGCCTGCCGCTGTCGAGCGCGGCCTTGAACCATCTCGCCGGCCTGATACGCGACCGCATGAAGAAGATCGTCCCGCGGTGGCGGGCGCCGCCCGCCGAGAAGATCGCCGGCATCGTGCTGGCGGTGCTGCGCTGTGACCAGCGGCCCGGCGATCTGGCCCGCCGGAACGGGGGTGCACCGCACCCCCGTGAGCCGGTGAGTGCGCGAGGTCGTGGGCCTGCTGGCCGCCCGCGCCCCGCGCCTGGACCGCGCATTGAAGAAGATCGACCGAAGGGGCGGCGGGATGGTCCTGGCGGTGTTCGTACTGAGGCGACTGGGAGTCGGCCTCGTGCTACTCATGGTGCTGGGCTTGCGCGGGTCGGCTGCGGTCAGGTTTCTGGACTCCTTGCCGCCGGCTGGTCGCTGTTGCCCTGTGCCAGTGACGCGAGAATCTCCTTGCGGCAGACATCGAGGATTTCGTCCGCCAGCGGAGAACCGTCCGGGCATGCCCGCGACAACATGACCGCGCCGACCGAATGGGCGAGCATGTCGATCACCATCGTGCGGGTCGCGCGCTGGTCCGCATCCCCCGGCGTATCGCTTTGGGACTGAAGGGCCGTCAGCAGGTTCTCGATCCCGGCTGCGAACTCCGTTTTGATGTCCGCCGGCTGACGTGCGGCGTCGCCGCCGAGTGCCGCGATGGTGCAGCCGTCGCCGCGCCCGTTGCGATGCTCCCGCGAGACGTAGCGCTCGACGAACTCGGCGGGGTCCAGACCTTCTGTCCGTGCCGCGGTCTGCGAGAGCCCGCTCGCGGACGCTTCGGCCATCAGGTCGGCCTTGGAGCGGAAGTGCTTGTAGAACCCGCCATGGGTGAACCCGGCGGCTGTCATCAGTTCTGCCACGCCGACACCGTCATAGCCGCGCTCCCGGAACAGCCTGGAGGCTGTCGCGACGATGTGGGCACGGTTCTGCGCTGCCTGTGCCTTGGTGACCCGCATGTCCAGCCGTCCCTTCGTCGGTCGACGCTCGACGGTCCAGCATACATAGATGTCGATCGACATCAAAGAGCTTGACTTTTTAGATGACGATCGTCATCATATTGCTCACCCCCTCCAGAAAGGCTCAGGCCATGAGTGACACGCATGTGACCGCACCGACTCAGTACATCGAGGTTGACGGCGACCGGTTCGCCTACCGGCGCTGGGGCAAGCCCTCGGGAGTCCCGATCTTCCTTATCCAGCACTTCCGCGGGGGGATGGACAACTGGGACCCGCTGCTCACCGACGGCCTGGCCGAAGGCCGTGAGGTCATCCTGTTCAACGGCCGCGGCGTCGCCTCGTCATCCGGCACACCGCGCAACCGGATGGAGGACATGGCCGACGACATCGCCGCAGTCATCCGGGCGCTGGGGCTGGAGCAGGTCGACCTGCTCGGCTTCTCGCTCGGCGGTTACCAGGCTCAGGAGGTCACGCTGCGCCACCCCCAGCTGGTGCGCAAGCTCCTCCTGCTCGGCACCGGCCTCCGAGGCGGGGACCCGACAAGTGACCCCCAGGTGCCTCAGTACGCCCTGAACCCGGTCCCCAGTCTGGAGGACTTCCTCTTCCTGTTCTTCGGCCGCTCGGAAGCCGCGAAGCAAGCGGGCAAGGCCTTCTGGGAGCGCCGCCACCAGCGGGCCGACCAGGACCCGCCGAGCTCGCCCGCGGTCGCACAGGCGCAGTTCGAAGCGACCGTCGCCTACGCGGAACCGCTGCCGGGCGAGAATCCCTATGCCTTCCTGAACGCGATCACCCAGCCGACGCTGGTCCTCAACGGCGAGAACGACGTAATGATCGCCTCGATCAACTCCTGGCACCTCGCCCAGAACATCCCCAACGCGCAACTGCTGATCTACCCCGACGCCGGGCACGGAGCGCAGTTCCAGTATCCCGAGCGGTTCCTGAAGCACGCCCTTCAGTTCCTCGACGAGTAGGCAGCTGCGCGCGAACGGCACGTCCCCGGCCGACGGTCGCTCCGGACAGCCCCGGCCTTCCATCGGTGCTCGAGGCCGCCGTGATTGGCGTACCCGACGAGAAATGGGCGCCCGTTCCCACAGCCAGGCCCGCTCCTCGACGGACCAGGCGACCGGTTCTGGGGCAGCTCGTTCGGCGGCGGCCATGCCATCACCGTCGCCTCACGCCACCCCGAACTGGAGACCTTCTACAACTAGCCGAACCACCATCCCTGTCGATGAAGTTGCCAGTCGCGTTCACCCGATCGGCCCGGCACACGGAACCACGCCACGTAGCCGACTTCCTCGCCAGCCGTGGCGGGCGGACGTCACGCCCTCGATGACGCAGCGCAGACTCCCGACGCGGCCCGGCCCTGAGACGCCGCTGGCTCGGCACCCACGAGCCCCATGGCGCCCATGATGAGGGCGCGGTGAAGACGGCGCTGGGCGATGCCCGCCTGCCCGATCCGCTCAGACTTTAGTTACTGCGCCGCACGACCCGTCGCAATTCCTGCTCTACCTCGTGGCGGTTGAGGCGCTTCGTGCGTGCGAACCCAGTGGCCGCGCCCTGGGCGGCGGCGGCTGCCTCGAACCACCTCCGCCGTTGCTGGCGGCGCTCGTCGTTTTCGGTTAGCTCTCGCAGCCGAGCGTGTTCGACGTCGGCGGCTCGCTGCAAACTGATCAGCGTGGTCGGCAGCCCCGAGGCTGGTCCTGCCGCAACGGTGTCCGGGCTGCTGGCCGGCTCGGAGGTGCCAGTTTCGACGTCGGTTGCTGCCAGAGCCGATGCTCGCCGCCCCTGTGTCCGACCCGGCTCTGCTGCCCGGGTGGGCGGGAGAGCCCAAGTTATGGATGGGGTTTCAAGCTGTCCGGTGTCCTGGGTACCGGACATGGGTCCTCGTCTCGATGCCGTCCTTTGCGGGGCGACCTCACATGCGCACATCACGTGTCATGAAGCTGCAGGTGCTCCGGTGGAGACGTAGAAGCGGGTAGGCATCTTCGTGTCCCCCGCGGTCCTTGTGAAGTGGCCTGCTCCAGAGTCAGATGAGCGACACGCAATAGGCCGGCCAGGCCGGTCTTCGTGAGCGTCGTGTCGGTCAGGCTGGCCCCCATAAGCGTTGCCCCGGCCAGGTTGGCCCTTGTGAGCGTTGCCCCGGCCAAGTTGGCCCTCCCAAGTTCTGCCCCATACAGATCGGCACCGTAAGTTCAGCCTGGTAGAAGTTCACACCTGTAAGCCTCGTCCTAGACAGATTTGCACCCGTCAGCGTCGCCCCAGACATGTCGGCCCCCGTCAGCGTTGCCTTAAAGCGGTTGCCCGTGTAAACGTCGCCTCGCGCAGGTTGACGTCAATAAGTGTTGCCTTGGCCAGGGACGGCATACGTGAGCGTCGCCTCGTACAGGTTCGCTCCCGTGAGCGTTGCCTCATGCAGGTCGGCCCCTGTGAGATCAGCTTGGATCAGTAGAGCGCCGGCGAGGTGGAGGCCGTGAAGGTCGAGCTTTTCACTCGGGTCGACGTGGGTGCCTGATTCGGTGCGGGTGAGGGCGGTAAGGGCCGCCTGCACATCGGCTGCGGGCTCGTCAGGTAGATCGTAGCGGTGTGTGGTGAGGGCTTGGCGGCGCTGAGATGAAGCGCTCGTCGAACGGTCACGGCGCGTCACCTGTTCGACAGACGCAGCCCGGCCGACGGCACGAGCGCATCACCAGACCCTTGTGAGAATGCCCTGGTCATGGCTGCTGCTGGGTGCGGCCGGCTGAGGCTTGCCCTGTGTCCGCGCCGGAGCTGACGTGCCGCTGGGTTTCCTGAGGGCCGTGCCAGTCCAGGCACATCACGGTGGCATCGTCTTCGAGCCGGCCATCGGCGGCGTCCCGGACGGCGGATGTCAGCGCCATGGAGGTCTCCCGAGGGTGCAGGTGGCGGGTGTGCTCCAGCAGGGCGGCCAGATCGACCTTCTCGCCGTGACGTTCGAGCATGCCGTCGGTGATGATGAGCAGGCGGTCACCGGGACGCAGGTCGAGGTCCTGCACACGGTAGGGGTGGGGTGTGAACTCGGACAGTCCGAAGGGATGGTCCACCTCGCAGGTGATCACCACCGCAGTCCCCTCGCGCATGCGCAGTGGCCAGGGATGGCCGGCATTGACGAGCTGGGCCCGGCCGGTGCGGAGATGGATGCGCAGCAGCTGCCCGGTGGCGTGGCCTCGACCGTAGTCGATCAGTGCACGGTCGGCCCGGTGGGCCTGCTCGGCCAGGTCCGCCCCTGCACGGCGGGCGCCGCGCAGGGCGCTCACCAGGATCGTGGCGGCCAGGGCGGCATCGATGTCGTGGCCCATGGGGTCGGTCACCGACACATGCAGGGTGTCGCGGTCCAAGGCGTAGTCGAAGGTGTCACCGCTGAGGCCTTCGGAGGGCTCCAGGCTCCCGCAGAGCGTGAACTGCGCCGCCTCGCACGACAGTGACGGGGGCAGCATCTGATACTGGATCTCTGCCGCCAGGGTGGGGGGTACGGACCGTTTGCCCCAGGTGTAGAGGTCGGTGAAGCGCCCGTTGGCGATCACGATGTAGGCCAGGAGGTGGGCGGCTTCCCCCACCTCGTCAAGGACGTCGTCGCCGGGGTCGGCCGGCAGGAGCAGTTCCAGCAGCCCGATCGCATCCCCCCGGTTGGTGACCGGCATGATCACCCGATGTCCGCGGCCGGTCGCCTCGTGATGCAGCCGCTGGGTACGAACCACTTCCTCGTAGACGCTGCCGAACAGGGGGATCCGCTCCGCCTCCCGGCCACCGTCCGCGGGGACGGTGGACAGCCGCGCCACCGCCTTCCCCGTCAGATCCACAATGAGGAAAGACACCTCCGTGGCCCTGAAACGCCGCCGCAGGTCCTCCGCGACCACGTCAACGGCGTCCACCGGCGCCGCCGTCTCCGCCGCCGTCAACACCCGAGGAAGAACGCTCTGTCCACGACGCACGACGGCGCCCCCTTCCACCCCCCTCCTACCAGGATCAGAGCTGCCACGGAGCACGTCAATCCGATAAGGAGTGGTCACCCACCGAGGCCGATCTCGCACGGGTACTCGAGGGCGTCCGGGTTCGTCGCTACCGACTCGCGGCGAGACCGGAAATCCGCGAAAAGCTCAGGGCTGGTTGACGTGTGCGCCTGAGGGTTCGGTCTCCAGTGCCTCGCGGTTGAAGATGAGCAGGCCCAGGAAGAACAGCCCGCCCGCACGGATCAGCCCGACCACGATCAGGACCGAGGACAGCGTGGAGCTGGACATCCCGGAGACCTTGCCGATGGTCGCCGTCGACCCGAGTCTGCTGGAGCGGTCGGTGGCCAACCTGGTCGAGAACGCGGTCAAGTACAGCCCCGCCGGCGAGTGCGTCCTGGTGGCGGCCGGCGCCATGGCCGACCGGGTGGAGGTCCGGGTGGTGGACCGCGGCCCGGGGGTCCCCGACGAGGCCAAGGACCGTATCTTCGAGCCGTTCCAGCGCTACGGCGACGCCCCGCGCGGCGCCGGCGTCGGTCTGGGGCTCGCGGTCGCCCGCGGCTTCGCCGAAGCCATGGGCGGCACCCTCAATGCCGAGGACACCCCCGGCGGCGGCCTCCCCATGGTCCACACCCTCCAGGCCGCGTCCGACCACCAACCGTTCGCCTCCGGCCTTCCTGCGACCGTCACCTCCTGGCGACGTCAACATCCTGTGCCTGGCGCGCTGCCCGTGCTCTGCCGGGCTGGGGTGTCTGGTGGGAGGGTGGGGGTCAGGAGCCGACGTGGATGCCGGGGCGGCAGGCGCGGTCGGGTTCGTGTTTGCGGATGATCTCGCGGGTGACGGGGGCGGTGTCTCCGCGGCCGAGGAGGAAGTAGCGGAACATGTGCACCAGGGGGCTGCCCTCGGCCCAGGCGAAGTAGCAGTGGGGCTGGACGCCGGTGGCGTTGCGCAGGGCGAGGAGGATCGCGGCGATGGCGTTCGGCGCTGCTGGGGCGTCGGCGCGCAGGATGCGGTATCCGTCGACTTCGACGCCGTGGACGGTGAGGGCTTCGCTGAAGTCGGAGGGGTCGACCACGTTGATCTCCAGGAACAGGACGTCGGCTCGCCCGGGGACGGGGTTGTTGTGGCGCTGTTCGTCTTCTTTGTCTGCGTACTCGGCGGCGTCGCCGGCCTGGCGGCGGTTGGCGATGATGTTGATGGCCTGGTCGTGGGCGAGGGTGTCGGTGATGAACTGGCGGGCGGCCGTGTCGAAGACGATGCGGTCGGCGCGCAGTTCGGTGGTGCGTGAGACGCGGGAGATGAGGGAGACGGCGATGATGCCGGCGATGAACACGCCGGAGATCGCGATGCCGTCGGGCTTGTCGACGATGTTGGCCACCAGGGCGTAGAACAGGATCGCGGTGAGCGCCGCGAAGCCGATGCCTGCTGCGCGACGGCGGTGGCGGATAACGGAGACGGTGACGGCGAAGGCTCCGGAGACCATCATGGCGAGGATGCCGGTGGCGTAGGCGCCGGCCTGGGCGTCGACGTCGGCGTCGAAGGCGATCGTGATGGCGATGGACACGGCGGTGTAGACGATGACGACGGGGCGGACCGCCCGTCCCCATTCGGGGGCCATGCCGTAGTCGGGCAGGTAGCGGGGCACGATGTTGACCAGTCCCGCCATCGCCGAGGCGCCGGCGAACCAGAGGATGAGGATGGTGCTGATGTCGTAGGCGGTGCCGAAGGCCTCGCCGACGTGTTCGTGGGCGAGCCAGGCCAGCGCGCGGCCGTTGGCGGCCCCGCCCGGCTCGAACTCCTCTTCGGGGATGAGGACGGTGGTCACGAAGCTGGCGGCCAGCAGGTACAGGCTCATGATGAGGGCGGCGGTGGTCAGCAGCCGGCGCGTGTTGCGGATCCGGGACTGCAGGCGCTATTCGGGGTCGGTGCCGTTGGTGGCGACCAGGGGCATCATGCTCACGCCGGTCTCGAAGCCCGACAAGCCCAGCACGAGCAGCGGAAACGCCAGCAGAGCCGGTCCTGCCAGGTCCCCGAATCCGCCTCCGGTGTCGCTGAGCGCATCCGTCCATGCCGACAGTGCCCCCGTGGTGGTGAACACATCGGTCAGGCCGACGGCGATGATGACGGCGTTGAACACAAGGAAGACCGCGACCAGCGGGATGGCCACCATGACGGCCTCGCTGAACCCCAGGAGGAACACTCCGCCGAGAAGGAGCAGCAGCGTCACCGTGAGAGCCACCTCATGGCCGTGCAGGGCCTGCGGGAAGAAGGGGTTCTCCACCACGTGCACGGAGGCGTCGGCCGTGGACAGGGTGATCGTGATGATCCAGGAAGTGGCGACGAAACCGAGCAGGACCAGCACGAACAGCTTGCCCCACCAGAACGGCAACAGATCCTCCAGCATCGCCACCGACCCGGCACCGTGCGGGCTCTCCTTCGCCACGCGTCGGTACATCGGCAGCATCCCCAGCAAGGTCAAAGCCACGATCAGCAGCGTGGCCAGGGGAGAGACCGCTCCGGCCGCGAGGGCGGCGATCGCCGGCACATAGGCCAGGCTGGAGAAGTAGTCGACCCCGGTCAGGCACATCACTTTCCACCACGAGTGCGGCTCCGTATGCCCCTCCCCCGCCGCCGGCCCCACCGGCTGCACCCGATGACGCAAGAGCCATCGCGCAAAGCCACTCGTGGACTGGGTCCGCAGCGCGGGACTGTCCACCACCTCCGGCACAACCAGCCCATTGCCGTCCTGCATGTCCCCCATCGCTTTCTTCACACCCCATCAGAGCCAACGCCATGCCAGCGCGGCACACGGACACCATCGAACGATCACCGAGTATCCGACCTATCCGTAAACGCCGCCCACCCCGCCCCCGACCAGCAGGACACACCGCCCCAGCAGTCACCGCACATCACTCTTCTTCCGCCCCGCGTTGTCAGCTCAGTGCCACGCTCCGCCTCCGCCTTGGCAAAGGAAAGGCTCACTGACGGCAATGACGTGCCTGGCAGCGCAGCTGTGGAGGCGGTCATGGACGGTGCCTGCCCGGCGGAACGGTCAAGCGGCGTAGCAGAGCACCGCGGGCCCGGCCGGGGCCGCGGTGCGGGCCATGGCCGTGTGCACGGAACGGGCGGCGCGAACGGTCGGAACGGCTTGCGAGCGGTTCCGCGTGAAGACGACGAGGCGCAGCACCGCGAACCGCGCGACACCGGCGAGCGCGGAAGCGGACAGGTAGACGACCTGCTCGAGCACTGCACCGGGTGCCGCCACCAACTGTTGCAGGACAAGCATCGCCACACAGGTCACCGCATACGCGGCCGCTGCGGACCCGGCCGACTGCGCATGCTGGCGCCAGCTCGCGCGCCCGCCCCCGCCGAAGGTGAACCGGGCGTGTAGTTCGGTGGCGAGGAGCGTAGAGACGACGGTGACCAGGGCGTTGGCCACAACCCAGTGAATCCAGGAGGCGAGGGCCGCCACGGCGAAGCTTGAGATGATCCCCACCCCGCCCCCGCAGAGCACGAAGCGGGCGAACGCGGTGAAGGCGGCGGGCGCCGCCTGCTCCTGACTGTGTGCTGACTCCATGATCCGGCCCCTTCGATGACTCACTCAGCGAAAACTGCGCACCACTCGGCCTGCGAAACCGACTTGGCGCCACAAGTGACACCACTATGGCACACGACGGCGCCATCGTGAGACCAATTGGCGCAGCATGATGGAGGGACCAGTGAATGGGCAGGTCAGTCCCCTAGCGCACCTTCGAGCGCGCCAGGAGGGATGCACGCCACGACACATAGAGAGACGAGTGTGGCCACCATCTCGCGACGCCGCATGGCATCACACGCACCCGGATGGCGCCGGAAGATGTCGCTGCTGCTATCCGCACGCTCCTCGAAAGGCGCACGAGCATGCGTGGCGCCACAATGACTCAGTCGCGCATCCGCAGGTCAGGCACATTTCCCTTCAGGTTCACCGCACAATGTCACCACTCGGGGTTGCATGTGACGCCTCACTGGTGCCACCATGGCACCATGGACCTCACCCCGTATGTCGACTCCCTCCGCCGCGAACTCGCGGTAGCCGCCGAAGCCGGCGGCGAAGAAGCACGCGAGCTGGCCGAGAGGCTCACCGCTCCCCTGGAGTCGGCCACCCGTCTGACCATGCTCAACATGCTCTCCGCCGCGATGGACGAGATCACCCGTGAACTCGCCCCCGGCTCGGTCGACGTACGGCTGCGTGGACTCGACCCCGACTTCGTGGTGACACCGCCGCCCACCGACGGCGGCGCCCCCGAGCTGGCCGCGACCGCCGAAGCGTTCAGGGCCCCGGCCCCGGCCGACGGCGACGACGGGGGCACGGCCCGCGTCAACCTGCGTCTGCCGGCCCATCTCAAGGCCCGCGCCGAGGAGGCCGCCACCCGCGAGGGCCTGTCGGTCAACGCGTGGCTGGTACGCGCCGTGTCGGCCGCGGTCGACGGCGGCACCCGGCCGCGTACGACGGAGAAGACCCAGACCGTCGGCCAGAGCTTCACGGGCTGGGTGCGCTAACCGCGCTCCCCCGCCCGCGCCACTTCACCCACACCACGTCCCACCAGCGGGGACGTCCCAAAGACTCACGAGGACGGGACAGCCATGCCTTCTTTCGACACTCCCGAAGCGATCTCGGTCACCGCGCGCGTGGAGGCCGGATCCATCCAGTTCACCGCCGGCGACCGCCTCGACACCGTCGTCGAGGTGCGGCCCCGCGACCCCAAGAAGGACCACGACGTACGGGCGGCCGAGCAGACCGAGGTCACGTACGCGGGCGGCGCCCTGACCGTCAGGACACCCAAGGGCAATCTGCTCGGGCTCGGCCGCACCGGCACCGTAGACGTGACGGTCGAACTGCCCGCGGGCTCGCGCATCGACATGACCGGCGCCTGGGCCCAGGTACTGGGCGAGGGCCGGCTCGGCGAGGTCAACGTGAAGACCTCGTCCGGCGACGTCCGCCTCGACACGACGGGCCCGCTCCAGCTGACCGCGTCGCACGGCTCGATCACCGTGGACCGCGTCGAGGGCCGGGCCGAAATCACCACCAGCTCCGGCAGCCTGCGCGTCGGCCTCCTCGACGGCCCCGCCGTCCTGAAGAACTCGCACGGCACCACGAGCGTCGACGCCGCGACCGGCGAGCTGCGGGTGAGCGGCGCCAACGGCGACATCGAGATCCGTCGCGCCGAGGACTCGGTCACCGCCACCACCGCCCACGGCACCCTGCGGGTGGGCGAAGTGGCCCGCGGCACCGTCCAGTTGGAGACCAACTACGGCGCCATCGACATCGGCGTCCGCGAGGGCACGGCCGCCTGGCTCGACGTCAGCTCGGGCTCGGGCCAAGTGCGCAACACGCTCACGGCGTCCGAAAGCCCGGAGCAGACCGAGGACACGGTCAAGGTCCGCGCCCGCACCAAGTACGGCAACATCGACATCCGCCGCGCCAGGGCCTGAGCACCACCTCGTCAACCGACTCCTTCCCCTCATCACTTCAGCCTTCGATCGGAGGGCCCCATGCCTTCATCTGTCATGCCCACGCCCAGGAAGAGCAACGCTCGGCAGTCGCCGGCCGCCGTCTCTGCGGTCGGTCTGCGCAAGTCGTACGGTGACAAGACCGTCCTCGACGGCATCGATCTGCACATCCCGGCCGGGACGATATTCGCGCTGCTCGGACCGAACGGTGCCGGCAAGACCACCGCTGTGAAGATCCTTTCCACGCTCATCACCGCCGACGGCGGACAGGCCCAGGTCGCGGGCCACGACGTCGCCACGGCACCGGACGGCGTGCGCGCTGCGATCGGTGTCACCGGGCAGTTCTCCGCCGTCGACGGGCTGATCACCGGCGAGGAGAACATGCTCCTCATGGCGGACCTGCACCACCTCTCCAAGCGCGAAGGCCGACAGGTCTCCGCCGAACTGCTGGACCGCTTCGACCTCACCGAGGCCGCGAAGAAGCCCGCCTCCACCTACTCCGGCGGCATGAAGCGCCGCCTCGACATCGCCATGACCCTGGTCGGCAACCCGCGGATCATCTTCCTCGACGAGCCCACCACCGGCCTCGACCCCCGCTCCCGCCACAACATGTGGCAGATCATCCGCGAACTCGTCGCCGACGGCGTCACCGTCTTCCTCACCACCCAGTACCTGGAAGAGGCCGACGAACTCGCCGACCGCATCGCGGTGCTGAACGACGGCAAGATCGCCACCGAGGGCCCCGCCGACGAGCTGAAGCGGCTGATCCCCGGCGGGCACCTCCGGCTCCGCTTCACCGACCCGGACGCCTACCAGTCCGCCGCCTCCGCCCTGCACGAGGCCACCCGGGACGACGAGGCGCTCGCGCTGCAGATCCCCAGCGACGGCAGCCAGCGCGAGCTGCGCTCCCTCCTCGACTGGCTGGACGCCACCGGCGTAGAGGCCGACGAGTTGACCATGCACTCCCCCGACCTCGACGACGTGTTCTTCGCCCTGACCGGCGGCACCGACCGAACCGACAAGAAAGGTGAGGCTGTCCGATGAGCTCCTCCCTGGCTCCCGCCCGCCCGACCCGGCTCTTGCTCGCCGTGCGGGACTCAAGCACGATGCTGCGCCGCAACCTCCTGCATGCGCGCCGCTACCCGTCTCTGACCCTGAACCTGCTGCTGACGCCGATCGTTCTGCTGCTGCTGTTCGTCTATGTCTTCGGTGACGTGATGAGCGCGGGCATCGGCGGCGGTGGCGCCGATCGCTCGGAATACATCGCGTATCTCGTCCCGGGCATCCTGCTGATGACCATCGGCGGCACCCTGGTCGGCACCGCGGTGTCCGTCTCCATGGACATGACCGAGGGCATCATCGCCCGCTTCCGCACCATGGCAATCCACCGCGGCTCCGTGCTCATCGGGCACGTCATCGGCAGCGTGCTGCAGTCGGTCATCAGCGTGGTCCTGGTCGGCGCCGTCGGTGTGGCCATCGGCTTCCGCTCCACCGACGCCACCGCCCTGGAGTGGCTCGCGGCCTTCGGACTGCTCACGCTGTTCGCCCTGGCGTTCACCTGGATCGCGGTCGGGATGGGCATGGTCAGCCCCAGCGCCGAGGCAGCCAGCAACAACGCGCTGCCGCTGGTCTTCCTGCCGCTCATCTCCAGCGCCTTCGTGCCGGTCGACGCGATGCCGGACTGGTTCCAGCCGATCGCCGAGTACCAGCCCTTCACTCCGGCCATCGAGACCCTGCGCGGGCTGCTGCTCGGCACCGAGATCGGCAACAACTGGTGGATCACCATCGTCTGGTGCCTGGGCCTCGCGGCGCTCGGCTACCGCTGGTCGAAGGCGGTGTTCAACCGCGACCCGAAGTGACGGCACGGACCGCCTCCGACAGCTCGTCCCGCCCGCGGGCGGCGTACTCCGTCACCACGTCGGCGCACGCCGCCCCGGCGTCGTTCTGCACCAGCGCCTGTCCCGCTCCAGCGGCGTGAACACCTCCGACTCCCGCCAGCGCGGCACCTGGCTCGCCTTGGCCAGGTCCAGGTCCTTGTGCAGCGCCAGGAAGTAGTTGATGTCGAGGCACCAACTGCAGCCGACCTGCGCGGCAACCGCCATGTGCGCGAACGTCTTGAGCCCCTCGTCGGCCATGTCCCACTCGCTCACCTGGCGCCCGAGCTCCGTGGAGTCCTGGGCGACCTTGGGGTTGTGCGCGTCACTTCGAAGGGCTCGGGCACGGCACCGAACTGTTTGATCATGTTCTCGGTGAGCTCGGCGGGGAGTTCTGCCTTCGGGATGCGCAGTGTCACGGTGTGCTCCTTCTTCTCCATGTCCGTCGGCCTGTCGGCCTGTCGGCCTGTCGGACATGAAGACACCGCCGGGCCCGGGAACGTGACAACCACTATGGCGCGAGGGGTCGTTCGGATTTCCGGGCCAGGAAGGTGGCGACTGTCCCTCGCGCGCCTTCGTCGGGCTCCTGCACAAGTCGCGCCGTGATCACGAGTCCGGCCCGGCTCAGCAGTTCGGCGATCCACTCGGCCGGGAGCAAGTGGGACTCGACGGATACCGGATGGTCGCCGTACGCCTGGGTCGGACGTAAACGCAGATACTCGTCGTCTCCCACCTGCCCGGCCGGCATCAGGAGGCCGCCGGGCGCGAGGGTGGTCGCCTCACCCTGGAGCGGCACCGCTGAAAACGCTCACTGATCACATCGGAATGACTCGTCTAGTACTCCAGTGTGGTTTCGCGTCGTCGCGAGCGAGCTGCCGGACGGCAGAAGTGCGGGCGCATGGACTGGGGCGCCAAGGGCACGGTGGGCGTCGCGCAGGATGGCGGGGTTCATGGGCCGACCGCGCGGCGGCCGGGAAGAGCCGGCGGAAGACAGAGTTCATCGCGCTGTGCTGGCAGAGAGTGTAGGAAGGCAGCCCCGGCGCGGGAGCCGCCGTTCAAGCCGATCTGAGGCTGTATGCCGCCACAGATGTAAGGGTCTCGTGACGGACTTGTGTGCGTGTCGGATGCTGGTTCGGGCTCAGATCAGGGGCCCCGCACCAGCGACCGGCACACACATTCGTCGCGCTGCCACAAGGAGTACCCATGAGGAAGTTGCTCCGCCAGGGAATCGTCGGTCTCTCGGCCGCCGCCTCACTCGCCCTGCTGTCAACAGCCGCCACCCCCGCCCAGGCGGCCCCGTCCGCCATCCCGTCAGGGATGACCTGGACCGTGCTCGCCGGGGGAGCCGCGAACGGCACCGTCAGGGTGGGGGCGGACTCCGGGACCGATCCGTATTACGGCGACACTCCAGCCACCGCCACACTGCCGCTGCTGTGCCTGAGAGTCACCGGCAGCGTGGTACCCAGCGGGATCACCCCGGACTTTTACGCGGGCTGGGCTCGCGGCACCGTCGCCGCCACACCGCCCGTCCAGGGTAGGTCCCTGACCAGCCGCTCTGTCGCCGACAGCCTCTGCACCCAGTACTACGGAACCGGCTGGCGCATGGCCGAGTTCCACGACGGCCGCTACGGCAGCAACCTGGAGTCGAGTGGCGGCTGGTCGTTCTGGGCCCACGGCTACCTCCCCAAAGACACGCGTTTTTGGGCGGCCATCGACGACCAGCCCGCGAACCCCTGGAACTGAGCCACCGGCCACCGCTCGTGATCTCTTGTGCGACCTAGCCCACGGGCTAGGTCGCACAAGCGTCGGCGGCGAGCGAGACGCCGTCGAGCAACTGACAGGCCAATTCTGTATGTCCCGCAAGCGCCGCTGCACAGCCGCGTCCAGCTCCCGACCCACCGACTCCGGCAGCGGCTGCCCCAGCGCTCAGGCGATCACCGACTCAGCCACCCTACGCAGCTTGATCGCACGGTCCAGACCCGCAGAGGTTGCCCTGAGCACAGCACACAGCGAAACGCCCGCACCTGGCGGTATGGGCAGCAACGGCGAACCAACCAACTACATGCCGCGCACGCCCAGAGAGACATGCTCTCGGGGCTCTGCCGACCTGCGTAGCCTTGAGGCCCCGCTTGGACACCCTTGTGCATCCGCCGCGATGGAGTTGCTCGGAGGCTTGGTCGCGGTGGATTCGCTATCGATCTGCCGTGTCGCACACCGTGCGATCCGACACTTCGCCCTTCCGGCCGAGGAGGGCTTCACAGGCCGCGTCCGCGGTGTCGAATATCCGGCAGCTCATGCCGACGCCGGTCAGGTCAAGCACACGTCGCACCACTTGGGTGGGCGCGGCGAGGGACACGGATCCGTCGACGTTCCGCATGTCGTTGACGGTCCGTACGATGACACGCAGCCCGGAGGAGTCCATGAACGGCACCTCCGCCAGGTCCAGCACCAGGTGACGTCGTCCGTGCACCACCTGGCCGGCCAACTGGTGCTGAAGGGCGAGGCCGGTGTCAGCGTCGAGCTCTCCGCAGACGCTGATGATCGCGGCGTCGGAGCCGATCACGGCCACATCGACACCCAGACCTGCTGGTTCGCTCACAAATTCTCCTCGAACGGGCTTTACACGGCAGCAGCCCGGATACCCCGCCCGATGAGGTTCATACGCGCCGGCCGCGGTTTCCGACCAGGCCGGGCCATAGACGTCAGGTCACCCGGCGCGCTGGGCTGTTTCTCCGGCCTGAGCGGGTACGGCGGGCAGGGAGACGGTGCAGGAGGCGCAGCGTCGGGCCTGGGCGGGTACGGGGCTGAGGCATTCGGGGCAGTCCCGTTTGGGGGCCTGGACGTCTTGGTGCGGGGCGAGGCGTTCGTGGAGCTTGTTGATCGGGAGCACGACCAGGAAGTACAGGGCGCCGGCGAGGAGGAGGAAGCTGATCGCCGCGTTGACGAAGGCGCCGTAGGGGAACTTGGTGGCGCCTACGGTGAAGGTCTTGCGGCTCATGTCGCCGGTGGCGCCGGTGGCCAGCCCGACGAGTGGGGTCAGGAAGGCGCTGACGAAGCCGTTCACCACGGCGGTGAACGCCGCCCCGATGACGATGCCGACCGCCAGGTCGACCACGTTGCCGCGCAGGATGAAGCTGCGGAAGCCCTTCACCTTCTCACTCCTAAGAGGCTCTCGACGTCGACGGGCGGCACCGAAAGCGCGGTCAGCCCACCCCCTTCGCCCCGGATGCCCTGCCACCTTTCGCCCATGCCTACTCCGCCGCGCGGCGCGGTGATGTCCCCGTTCACCAAGTGGCGCGACGACGGCAGACCATGCATGACCTGCTGAGCCGGCAGGTGCGCTGTGACCGCTGAGCGTTGAGGTCAGCCGCTGGCGAGTATCGGGCCGGCCGGGGTACAGAGTGTCTGGTGAGCGTGGGGGCAGAGCGTGGCAGAAGTGGTTGTGGGAATGCGCATCCGGCGCAGGAGATCGAGCGGCGCGTGGCCGAGCCGATGCTCGACCTGGCCATGCTGCGCCGCCGCTCGTTCGTGCTCGTGCTGATCGCCGTGGCGCTGCTCTCCATCTCCGCCTTCGTCGGCCTGATCTACGTGTCGATCTGGCTGCAGACCGTGCTCGACCTCGGCGCGATCTCGGCCGGTCTGGTGACGCTGCCGCTGAGCGGGATCGCCTTCTTCGTGGCCGGCGGCCTGGGTCGCGTGCTGCACGGCGCGTCGCTCCGCTGGACGGTCGGCGGCGGCCTGGCGGTCATCGGCGTCGGCGATCTGCTCATGCTCGGCCTCGACGGCAGCTCCGGATGGGCCGCGGTCCTGCCCGGGCTGGCCGTGATCGGGGTCGGGGCCGGCATCGCGATCCCGACGGTCGTCGCCGCGGCGATGGCCGCGGTCCCGCGCGAGCGCAGCGGGATGGCCGCCGGCGCGGTGAACACGGGACGTCAGCTCGGGTTCGCAGCGGGCATCGGCGTGCTGGGCAGCATCTTCAGCGCTCGGGTCGATGCCCTCATGCCGGGCGGCGCGGAGATCGCGCACGCCGTGACCAGCGGCGGGTCCGCCGCGGTCCTGGCGGCCGCCCCGGCCGGCTCACGGGCGACCCTCGACACGGCGATCCACTCGGCCGTCGGCGGCGCGCAGGGCACGACCTTCCTCGTGGCCGGTGTGCTGGGCGTGGTCGGGGGGGGGCGGTGGTTGCGCTGCTGCTGCGCGAGCCGGCGGCGGAGCGCGCGGCGGAGCCTGCGGGACAGGGGGTGGGGGCGCGGGCGTAGGCGGGGTGGGGCGGCGGGCGGCTCGGGCCCGGAGCTGGGTGTGCCGGGAACGTGGGAGTCTGATCGCACCTTCTCCGGCCGGGCGAAGGGCCGGCCGGAGTACCGGGCCGTGTCTCCGCTTGCTGTGACCTGCACTGTGGCTGACAAAGTTCGTTGACCTGCGCAACGTGGCTCGTTGCTTTTCCCTGTTTGCGTACGTCGGCGTCGTCCGTTGACTCCCCTGGCGCTATGCCGGACTGCCCTCTGACGGCGTCCCCATGGCGCGCCGGATGGGGAACATCGTGGAGACCGGGTCGTTCGTGAGGAAGTCGAGAATGAGCCGGCTGACCTGCTCGGGCTTCTCCATCGGCAGCGCGTGAGAGGTTCCTGGGACGACGGCCAGTTCGGAGTGGGGGATCGCGCGGTACAGGGCAATCGTGTGTTCGAGAGTGATGAGGTCGTCGTCACCGACGAGGACGAGCGTGGGCGCGCTGATACCGGCCAGGTCGTCGGTGGAGATCGCTGGCTGTGTGCGGATCATGTCGGCGACCTTGTTCACGATGACCGGCCAGTGTTCGGCGCCGTCCGGCGACACAGCTTCGTACATCCCTCGGAACGCCGCCATTTCGGGAGCATCCGCCGCCATGTGGTCCAGCAACGCCGGCGCCGCGGAGCTTTCCGGACCGGGGAGGAAGTTGGCCCCCATGGCCACCACCTTCCGGACCAGGTCAGGGCGGGCCATGGCGACGAGCAGGGCGACGATCCCGCCGTCGCTCCATCCAACGAGATGGGCCGGGCCTTGGACGACCGACTCGATGAAGGCGATGGTGTCGTCGGCCATGTCCCGGTACGACAGCGACCCCTCAACGTCGGGTGTGCGCCCGTGGCCGCGGCGCTCGGGGAGGAACACGCGGTACCTCGCCACGAGATCGGCCCGCTGGGCCGCCCACGTCTCGTTCGTGCACAAGCCGCCGTGGAGCAGGAGCAGCGGGTCGCCGGCGCCCTCCGCCTCGTACCACGTCGTCATTCCGGGGAGTTCCACATATTCGCCCATCGCCGTAAGCCTCTCTGGGATGCCGCCGTTCATCCTCAGTCTCCGCAGCCACTGGAATGACCCGCAACGCGACGGTGCAGCCGAGCGCCCAGGTGCGTGAGCTCCGCTCTCGTCACCACACCGCCATACCGATGAGGACGGCACGCGCCGGGACTCACGCGTATCCGCGAAGTGCCTTGTGGGCGCCGTAGGCCTCGATGAACCCTTGGACCGCCTCCAGATCAAAGCCGGAGCGCCACTTCGACTTGCTGCCGTCGAGGTAGCGCAGGTCGACCCAGGTGGAGACGGCACGCGACGAATCGGAACTGGCCACTTGCAGCTTCATGTTGGCCAAATCCTGGAAGACGACGATCGTCAGCGGCTTGCGTTCGCTGATGTACTCGACGGAGCCGTCCAGCGTAATCACCAGCAGCGGGTCCGGGTCGTTCGACGTTCCGCGGAAGAAGCCGGACAGCGCGCCCCGCCGCTTGGTGAACACGCGCCACTGCGGCGGCACGGGACCTTGGCGCGCCTGCCAAAGGATCGTTCGTGGATCCGTCATGGCACCTCCGCACAGGTCATGGCCGGTCGGCTCCGCCATCTACTTTTCGACGAAGATGATCTCTTCGGGCTGGTGGGTCATCCTCACGGTGTTGCCGTTGGTGATCTCGATGGCGTGTTGCAGGCCGGTGATCTCCTTGGAGGTCGGCGGCATGTGGAACTTGTCGGCGCCTCCACCCAGGTAGGCCAGGAGGCAGGCCAGGGACGGGCTTGTGGGGTCGAGGTCCAGGTATTCCTTCAGCCGGCGGAACAGCTTCGGGAGGATGACCGCTCCGTCGTCGGCCGTGAGCGAGGCCATTCCGGTGATCTTCACTCCGGACTGCGTCACGTCCTTGGCCCACACGCCCAGCGGCGGTGTGGATTCCCGCGCCTGCTGGGCGGCGGCGGCGAGGACGTTACGCAGGGAGATGGGAAAGCCGGTGTAGAAGGTCGGGTAGGCCAGGCCGAGCGAGAGCAGGTGGTGATTTGCGGTTTTCTTCAGCAGGGCGTCACTGACGTTGATCTCGTAGCCGCTGCACCCGGGCGGGGTGCCGCGGCCGACCAGGGCCACGCAGCGGCCGTAGGTGTCGGAGCCTCGGGTGAGGATGAAGCCGGGAACGCTGGCGGGGGTGAGGGTGACGGTCTCGTCCGGCTTACGGACGATGCTGGTGAAGCCGAGGAACGTCAGCAGTTCGTCCGCGGCCTGGTGGGCGAGACCGATCGGCTGGTGCTGGTCCGCTCCGTAGCTGCCCGCGTAGTGGGTCTCCAGCGCGTCGATGCCTTCGAGCCGGATGTTGGCGTGGCCGTCGGCGGCGGGCACGATCGGTTTGGACCCGGGTACGAGCTTCCAATCGGCCACGTTGTCCGGGATGAACGAGATGGTGTCGCCGTCCGGCTTGGCCTTCTCCGACACCTTGAACGAGCCCTTGATGAGCAGCATAGACATGGCGACTCCCTAAACGGACATCACTCTGTGTATCTGATAATGACACAGGGTGCTCGTCTTGGTATCGCGTGCAGATCATCCCGCGCTGGGCCCGCCCCCACACGCTCACCGGGGCTCGGTAGACAGGGGAGACCCCCGGGAAGGGCCGCGCGTGCAGATGCTCGAGGGCGGTGCCCTCCTCGACCTCACCGGGGCAATGCGCTGGTGGCAGCGCCATGCCCGCGGCACCACCTAACTCGTCCAGCTCCGCGCGCTCGCCCACTTCGGGGTGCGCAGCACGGCGGGCGTCAATCCAGTTTCGGCGCGAGCGTCTCCTTCGCCGGGACGTCGGGCACCTGGAAGAGCGGGGCCAGTTCCTGCGGGCTGCGAGTGGACGCGTATCGACCACACATACCGCCACTCTCGCACTAGCAGGGTGCGGAGTGGCGACGAATCGTGAGCGTGTGCCGCTGAAGGCTGATCAGCGGGCTGCTGCCCCCCAGAAGGCCCGCCCGGCGGGTCTGACCTTCGCCCAGCTGGTCAGATCCAGCGAGCTGTCGTCCCACCATTCTGCGCCGACCCCGCCGAACTCCAGGCATACGAGGTTGCGATCACCCGCGGGAAGCTCACCGAGATCCGCCGCTTCATCACCGGAACCCTCGCCCCGCACGCCGTCCTCCAGCCCAAAGGCCGGTGGATCAAACACCTCAACACCCGGCTCAACTCGGTCGAGTCCACCCTTGACGTCATCGCCGACTTCACCGACGTCTGACCGGCGTGGGCAGACCGCGCTGCGGCCGGCCCCGCCCAGCCTTCCAGGGAGGGAACGTAGCCACGGCGGCGCTGGTACCCCTCCGACACCTGGGACGACGAATGGGCCCTGATCGAACCGCTCCTGCCGCGGGGCAGATCTCCCCTCGGCAGGGCACTCTTCAGTGCTGTGTCGGCTCTCCGCTGTCACCGGTCGGGGGCGTCTTTGCTCCGCTTGTGCTTTCTCCGCCGGTTCCCGTCCTGCCAGGCCACGTCGGCGACCAGCCGGGTGCGCCACTCCTGCAGATGCTTCATCTCGTAGTCACCGAGGTTCTCGTCGACGCCGTAGATCGTCCTCCGCTCGGCTTGGATTTCCTCCTCCAGGAGGTCCAAGGCCTCCTGGAGGTCGCCGTTCAGCTCCAGCGCCGTGACCAGGGCCTTGCGTATGGACCGCGTCTCGTCTTTCCGCTGCCAGCCGAAGGCCTGGGACTCGGCATACAGGGCTCGCAGCAGGCGTACCCCCTCGGCCGCTTCGCCGTTCTCGGCGAGGAACCGGGCCAGGCTCGCCCGCCAGCGGTGGGTGTCGGCGTGGTCGGGGCCCAGCACCCTGGCGGAGTCGTCCGCTACCGCCCGCGCCTCGGCGAGGGCGCCGTCCAGATCACCGACCCTGCGGCGGCGCCAGGCGAGTGACGATCGTGACCTCAGGGTGTTGGGGTGGTCGGCCCCGAACTCCGCGGTCCGTTCGGCCGCTTCCGCCTCGGCCAGCCGCAGGATCTCGGGGTGCAGCCCTTCGCGGAGGAGCCAGATGAAGACCTTCGAGCGGGCGGCGAGGGTGTCGGGGTGCCAGCGGCCCAACTCCCGGGTGAGGTACGCGACGTCCTCGTGCACGTCCGGCCAGGGCCGGACCTCCGGCCGCTCCCCGTGCCGGAAACGGCGCCTGACCCGCCAGGTGCCGAGAGTGCGCCGCGGCGTGCGCTGCTTCTCAGGCGTGCCCCGCTCGCTCCGGCTCTCGCGCATCTCCGTCATCAGAACCCCCTCCGCTGTCCACCCACTTCCTTCCCTTCCCTGAAGGCGCGCATCCACGGGGAGGGGTTGCGGACAGGAGTGACCTCCGCCCCGGGGAATCGGGAACCCGCTCAACGACGGCCGCGGTTCAGAAACACGCACTGTTGAACTTGAATGCGTGATGTCGGTCTGCCACCTGTGAGAGCTGCCGTCGCACCAGGGCGATGGACCTCGACGCGCAGCGTCCATCAGTAGACGATGGACACGATCTGGCAGGCGGCTTCGGCAATCTGACGGTCTCCGCTGAGGCGGGCCCGGGCGAGGACAGTGCCGGGATCGATGCTGCGGGTGCAGAGTCGCCAGGCGGTCTCTGGGTCCAGCCGTACTGATGCGGTCGGCTGGCCGCTGGGTGCTTCGGCCAGTGACCAGCGGTCCGCGGCGGCGGTCACGGTCCAGGTACCGATGGCTGGCTCATCGATGGCCACCTGGAGTTGTGTCCCGGCGGGTGCGGGCGTGTCACGCAGCGTGTGGGGCAATGCCCTCATGAAGGTGTCCAGGACCGTGGACAGAGCGTTGGGCTCCGGGTCGGTGTCCTGTCCGGTGGGATGCTGACCGTGGCCCTCTCAGTCATCGAGCAGGGTGTCCGGGAGTGTGTCGGGGAGCAGTTGGGCGAGTTCGAGGGCGGGGATCGCTTCGGTGGCGAGAACCAGCAGCCGCAACGGCTGGGGCGCGAGGTTGGTCACTGTCGTCTTGCGGGGCGGGCCCTGTGGTGATGGCTGTTCGAAGAGCAGGTGAAGGCCGGCGACGTCCATGAAGAAGGCGTCATGCAGGTCCCAGACCAGTTCGGTCACATGCGGCGGCAGCCCGGCAGCGGCGGCACGCAGCGTGGGCAGGGTGGTGTAGTCGATCTCTCCGTGCACGGTGATGTGAGCGGCGGCGCCGTCGATCCGCAGGGTGAAGTGCATGGTGGGCGAGCCCCCTTCTAGGGGGTGAGGAGCCCATAGGCGAAGCGCCCCTTGAGAGGGACGGGCCGGCGATGGCAGGAGCTGGATGCCCGGGAAGGGGGCATGCCCAGAACCCAAAGAGCGGCACCCGCGGTGCCGGTCGATCTCGTGTCCCAGCATCGTCGCATAACTGGAACCGTGTGGCCCCGCCCGTGATCGGCAGGTACGCCGACCTGAAGGCGCTGGTCGAGGCTGCTCAGGCCGCAGCCCTGGCCGCCGTGCGGGCGGTCCGCCATCGGACGGTCGGGGTCCGTGGCCTGGGGCGACCCGGGGGTCCGTGGCCTGGGGCGACCCGGGGGTCCGTGGTCTGGGGCGACCACGCTGCGTTACGCCGGGCGGGCGGGACCCACCATTGCTGCAGCATCATCCGTCCGGCGAGACTTCGCCATGACGGCCGGGGCCACCTCGCGCCCCTCACACGTCAGACCGGGGAATGCTCCCGAAAGGGACCTGGACAAGACCGTGCTGGTGACCTGGCGCTCCGATGCCAAGCGCAGGTGGGCGCTGATCTGTTTTCCCGCGTCCCGTGCGGCGACGAATACGCGGTCGCTGACCGTGTGGACCAGGTGCAGTCCGTGGCCGCCGACGCGGTGCGGGTCGGCCTCGTTCACCGTGGGGGTTTTGGCGGAGGAGTCCCACACGCTGATGGTCAGTTCGTCTCCGCACAGCGTCAAGGTCATCGCGCAGGGGCCGGGAGCGTGCCGGACCGCGTTGGTGATCAGCTCGCTGACCACGAGTTCCGCGTCCATGCCCAGAGGGGTCGGCAGCGGGCGGGGTCCGGTCGGCAGGGCGTGGGCAAGGAAGGCTCGCAGCGCATGCCGCGCGTCCGCGGCGCGGGCCGCGCCATCGGCCCAGACCGCGCTGCAACGCAGCGTGGCCTGCTCACCGGTGCCCTGCTCATCTGCCGCCTGATTCCTAAGCGGGATGGCCATGTGGAGCTCTTTCACTGTTCGCCTGTGGGCGGGCTATCCCGCTGCGTGTACCCCGGGTGCCGCCCGCGCACGCCGGTCCCCAGTCTTGGCGTCACCGTCCACGGTCGGGCCTTCAGTGCCCGCGCACCACCGGGGCGCCGCCTGCACGGGCGGTTGGGTGGGTGCACAGCCGGACCAGGTGGGGGCGCATCCGCTGGTCACACCGGGTGGCGGATGCACAGCTGCCGGGCCTCACCGGAGTGAGGACGGCGGCTCCCGCCTGACTGTCTAAGCGAGCCCCGGGCGGAAGACAGCCGGCGCGACCTGGGGCCGGGCAGCTGGGCTCCCGCCCCACGCTCACGCTCTCACTCTGATGGCGCCCGGGTACAGGGCCTGCCGGTGAAACAAGTGTGCCCACGGATCGCCGTTGACTTGGCAGTGTGCGCCGAAGAGGCTGACCGTGTGGACAGCAATCCCGGCCTGCGGCCCGGTCAACGGCTACGGGTGTGCAGCACCACCGTGGGCGACCGGACCGCGGTGGCAGTGGCGGGCGAAGTGGACCATCTGAGCGCAGCCCGGCTGGAAAACGTGCTGCAGGCCGCCTGCCGCAACGGCGCGGCCTGCGTCGACGTGGACTTTGGCCGGGTCGCCTTCTGCGACTGCGCCGGCCTGAACGTCCTGCTGGCGGCGGCCGGCCATTGCGAGCAGGCGGGCGTGCGGTTCACCCTCTCCGGACCACTGAGCCCCGTGGTCAAGCGGTTGCTGCAGGTGACCGGGACAGGACCGATGCTGCTGCAGGCGCCCGACCGGGTGGACGGATCCGCGCGAAGAGGGTGACACTTGCGGCACCCCGGTGCGCTGTCACCGGTGAGCCGCGATCACAGCCAGGCCGTGACACGTTCCCCCCCCGTACGGGTCATGGCCCCTCGGGGCGGGCAGGTGCAGTCCCCCCTCACCTGCCCGCCCCTTCTCTCCACGGGCGAGATACGAGACCTGAGAGGTCTGAGGGAGACGGCTCGGCTCCCTACCTCGCCGACTCGGAGGATCCTCAGTCGAGACAGAACTCGTTGCCCTCAATGTCCTGCATCACAATGCAGGACTCGTTCTCGCCATCGGCGCGCATCGTTCGCACATGTACCGCGCCAAGCGCGACCAGCCGTGCGCACTCGGCTTCAAGCGTGGCCAGGCGCTCCTCACCCACGAGTCCGATACCGGCCCGCACGTCAAGATGCAGCCGGTTCTTGACGACCTTCCCTTCAGGAACGCGCTGGAAGAGCACGCGCGGGCCCACACCCGACGGATCACTGCACGCGAAGTAGTTCACCTGATCCTCAGGCGGCAGTGAGCGATGGTAGTCCTCCCAAGTGGCGAACCCTGTCGGGATCGGAGGTACGACGTACCCCAGCACCTCGCACCAGAAGCCGGCGAGACGCGCAGGTTCCGCGCAGTCGAAGGTCACTTGGAACTGCTTGATCGTTGACATCGGCGCACGATAACAGGGCCCTGGTCGCCGGGCGGGGGTCGCAGGGGTGAACCGAGGTCGGTCCCCCTCCCCCAAGGGATGGGGCCCAGGATCCTCCGCTCCCGGCCAACCACTCTCGTGGATCAGTTACGGGACAGCCTGCAGATGCGTGGACGCGCTGGATACAGCTGTGGCGAGGGTGGTAGGTCTAGGTCCGTTACCTGGTCCGAGGTCTCTGCCCGCGTGTGCAGGTAGCGGCCCAGCGCCATGGTCCCCACATAAGGGACGGCCCCGCCTCCGGCTCTAGGGTCACTGCCGGAGTCAACGTGCCGGGAGTGGAGACAACCGGCGTGACGGCGGTCGGCGTGGCGGCGGGCGTCGGCTTGTCAGCGCCGGCTGCCCCCGACGCGCGCTTCAGCTGAAGAGTCGTGATCGAGTACGGCGGCAGCGTCTGCGCGACCGCTGTGCCCCGCTTCGCCGTCTTCAGGGCAGTGTCTCCCTTGGCATACGAAACGGTCGTGACCGCCCCTGGGGCCGGGGTGAATCCGGCGTACGAGAGCGACACCTGCGCAGCGTTCTGCGGGCTCTTGTTGATCAGCATGACGTTCAAACCGCCGTTGCTGCTCCGCACCGCGTGCACAGCAAGCGACAAGTTACCCGAGGACGACTTGACCATGGTGTCGCCAGGCTTCGCCAGTGCGGTCAGCGAGCGGATACCCCAGTAGGTCGGGTAGGGCGTCTCGCGCGGCGGTTGGCACTCCCCCCGGCGCAGGTTCCGGCGGAGATCAGACCCCGGCTCGAGGAAGCGTCCTACACGCTGTGTGTGGTCACCGGCACCCGCCAGCTGGACACCGCGCTGTACGTGGCCCGCCGGCAGCTGGCCGATGCGACGCGAGCAGCCCCTGCGTCTCTGATGTCTGCCGGCGGCCGGGGCGCGGAAGCGCGACCTCGGTGGTTGTTGGGCGCTCGCTGTAGACGGGAGCCGCTGGAGTTCTTCCGGCGGACGAGCCGTTGGCACTCGTTCGTCTGTCAGCCGACGGGCCAGCCAATGAGGGCTGCCGCGATGCCGAGAGCTCCGGTGCCGAGCAGGGCGCTGACCACGTCTTTGCGGGCAGCGAGCAGCTGTCCTGCCCTTCGTGGTGGGCAGGGGCCTGCTGTTTCGGCGCGCTCTTGGGCTTAGCGCTTCGTGGGATCAGAGATGTAGCCGGCTCCGCGGCGGCGCTGCGGCTTCACGACCAGCGTGCCCTGGCCGCGATCTGCGGCAGCACGCGGCGCACGGCAGAGCCCACGCTTTGCGCCGGGGCGGCGCTGCCTCAGCCGGTCATCGGGAGCAGTGGCGCGCAGCGAAGAGCGTCCGCAGCGACTCAGGTCAAAACGTTACTTCCTGCAGGCGAACACCCGGGCCTCGGACAGGGCAGCGAAAAGCAGCCGTGGAATGGGGCTTTACGCACCCCGCCAACTTGGGCTTTGTCGTATTAGCAGATGTTTGTGTTCTCCCTTGCATCGGGCGCGCGCGGTGCCGCTAGCTGGGTGCTGCACCGCTTCTTGGCGCGGGCTCCCGATGAGTCCCGCGCCGGAGCGACGGCGCCCGGGCAGTCCTGGACGTCGTCGATCGGGGAAGTGGTCGCAACCCGTACATGAGGAGTGGTCATGAAGAAGGCTTACGAGGCACCGACGCTCGTCCGGCTCGGCACCTTCCGCAAGGAGACGGGGCTCCTGGGGCGCTCCGGCAACGACCGCCTGATCCTGAGCAAGAACTGACGACGGCGATCCATCACCCGACGTCATGACTGAACTGCACGAGAGTGCGGGTACGGGCCCCGGCGACGCGCACTTCGCGGTCTTCACCGACCGTGCGGACGCGGCCGCCGTGGCCCGCTCCTTCGCCCGTACCGGAAGCCGGACCCTCACCCACGCGTCGGGCCGGCCCTGGCTTGTGGGCCATTGGCACGAGGAGGAGGTCGTCACGGCGCACGCCCGCGACGCCGCCCTCGCCGTGATCGGCTGCTGTCCCATCGACGCCGGTGAACTGCGGCGGCGAGCCGCACGCTTGCGTGACCTCTCGCAACTCGACGCGTTGGCCCGGTCCCTGCCCGGCAGTTTCCACCTCGCCGGCTCGCTCGACGGACGGATCAGGGTGCAGGGCTCCGCCTCGGGACTGCGGCTGGTCTTCCACGCGGAGATCGACGGCGTGCGGGTGGCGGCCACCCGTGCCGACATCCTCGCCGACGCGCTGAACCTCGACCCGGACGTCGAGGAGTTGGCCGTAAGGCTGCTGTGGCCCGCGCCGTACCCGCTGTTCGAGACGTCCCTGTGGCGCGCGGTCACCGCGGTTCCCCCGCAGGACGCCCTGATCGTCGCGGCGGACGGGCGCACCGTGCGACACACCCGCTGGTGGACGCCGCCGGAGCCGGTGCGACCGCTGGCCCGGGCGGCTCCCCGGATCCGAGCGGCCCTGGAGGAGGCCGTCGGGGCCCGGACCCGGCAGGGCGGCGTGGTCAGCTGCGACCTGTCCGGCGGCCTGGACTCGACGTCCGTCTGCTTCCTTGCGGACCGCTCCCCCGCCCGCGTGGTGGCCGGCACGTGGCCCGGACGCGATCCGGCGGACACCGACCTGGACTGGGCCCGCAAGGCGATCAGCCACCTCCCGGACGTCGAGCACGCGGTCTGGGACGCCGCCGCCTCACCGCTCGTCTACGAGGACCTGCTCACCGTCGACGACGTCCTGGACGAGCCCACCATCGGCGTCATGGACCGCTCCAGGGTCCTGCACCATCTGCCCCATCTCGCCGCACGCGGCAGCCGGCTGCACCTGACCGGCATCGGCGGTGACCACGTGGCGTGGTGCTCCGAGGCGTACTACCACCGGCTGCTGCGCACCCGGCCGCTGTTCGCCGTGCGGCAGCTGCGCGGGTTCCGGGCCCTGTGGCAGTGGCCCCTGGACGGGACGGTCCGCGCTCTGGCCGACTCCCGGCCGTACGGCAGATGGCTCGCCGACGCCGCCGGCCATCTGCGCGATCCGCTGCCGGCGTCGGTCGCGACCGGGCTGGGCTGGGGCATGGCGCCGCGCCTGTTCGGCTGGGTGACCGCCGAGGCCGAGGGCATGGCCCGCCGGGCTCTGTACTCGGCCGCGGCGACGGCCTCGCCGCTGCATCCCGACCGTGGCATGCACAGCGACCTGGAGCAGATCCGCTCGTGCACCCGCATCATCCGCCAATGGGACCGGATGGCGGCCGGCGCCGGTCTGCCGCTGGCCTCACCCTTCCTCGACGACCGCGTCATCGAGGCGTGTCTGTCCGTACGCCCGGGCGAGCGCGTCACGCCCTGGGCCTACAAGCCCGTCCTGAGCGCCGCGATGCGCGGCGTCGTCCCCGAGGCGTGCCTGCGGCGGGCCGACAAGGCCACCGCCTCCATGGACGCCTCCAACGGTCTGCGGGAGCACCGCGCAGATCTGCTGGCCCTGTGGGAGGACTCCCGGCTGGAGGAGCTGGGACTGGTGGACGGCGCCGAACTGCGCCGCCTCGCCCGCAGGCCCGCCTCACCCGGACTGTCCGACGCCATCCTCTACTCCACTATCGCCGCCGAGGTGTGGCTGCGTGCGTTGGCACGGCGCCGCGCTCGCGTTCCCCGCCCCTGATCACCTCCCCGCACGCGTCCGCCGCCCGGTGCTGCATCCCTTCTGTCCGCGCCCCCATCCCGACGTCAGAAAGGTCCCCCATGTCCCTGAGGTTCGGCGACGATGTCTCCACGGCCGAGACCGATTACGGCACGGTACTTCTCGACGAACGGGCAGGCGCCTACTGGGAGTTGAATCCGACTGCCACTGTCGTCGTGCGGAAGCTGCTCGACGGCGGTGATGAGTCGGACGCGGCCGCCGCCCTGGTCCGGGAGTTCGACATCGACGAGGCTCAGGCCCTGCGGGACGTCGAGGAGCTCGTCGCACAGCTGCGCGGCTCGGGGCTGGCATCGTGACGACGCCCAGCGCGCTGGAACGCCCCACCGGTGTTCCCCTGGCGCGGCGCCTGTCCGCCCGACTGGTCCTGCTCCCGGCCGTCCTCCTCGCGCTCCTGCCGCCCCGCCGCATTCGCGCAGTCCTCGGCGTGCTGCGGCGCGGGGCCGCTCCCGCCACCGCCGCCCAGGCCCAGAACGCGCGCGACGCCATGTGCGCCGCCAGCCTGCACTGCGCCGGGCCGAAGGGCTGCCTCCCCCGCTCGCTGGGGGCGGCACTGCTGTGCCGCCTGGGCGGGACATGGCCGACCTGGTGCACGGGGGTGCGCGTCGTCCCGCCCTTCACCGCGCACGCCTGGATCGAGGCGGAGGGCCGCGCCGTCGGTGAGGGAGCGCCGGAGGGCTATTTCGCCCGGCTGGTGGCCGTCGGCCCGCTGCCGCGCCCGACCGGCCGGTGACCGGCACGACCCTCGGCGACGGCGACCGGCCCTCCGTCACCGTCGGCGACACTTCCACCCGCGAGGCGGTGGCCACGATGTACCGGCTCACCGCCGGACACCGCAACACCATCGTCGTCGCCACCGTGCTGACGCTTGTCGGCTCCGCCCTGGGACTGGCCCAGCCGCTCGTTGCCAAGCACGTCGTCGACGCGAGCGGGCACGCACAAGTGGCCTGGTCGGCGCTGGCGCTTCTGGGAGCGCTGTTCGTGGCCGAGGCTGCGACCGGGACCGCGGGACGCTTCCTGCTGGAACGGATGGGCGAAGGCGTCGTGCGACAGCTCAGGCACGGTCTGGTGGGGCGGCTGCTCAGGCTGGAGATGCGCGAGTACGACCGCCACCGCAGCGCCGACCTGGTCTCCCGGGTGACGAGCGACACCACCTTGCTCCGGGAGGTCGTCTCACAAGCCCTGGTCGACCTGGTGACGGGCAGCATCGTCGCCGCCGGCGCCGTCCTGATCATGCTGTGGCTCGATCCGCTGCTTTTGCTGTTGGTCGCGGGCACCGTTGCCGCGGCGGCCCTGGTGGTCGCCTCCCTCCTCACGGGCATCCGAGGCGCCTCCGCGCGTATGCAGAATTCGGTCGGGGCCATCGCCGCGGACCTCGAACGCGCCCTCGGCGCTCTGCCGATGGTCCGAGTGCACTGCGCCGAGGAACGCGAAGCCGCAGGCATCGGCGCACGCGTCGAGGCGGCCTACGGCGCCGGAGTGCGCACCGCCAAGCTCGCCTCCGTCATGAGCCCCGCCGTCGAACTCGCCGTACAAGGCTCGTTCCTGATCGTCCTGGTCATCGGCGGCCTGCGAGTCAACGGGCACGCCGGCTCCCTCGGCGACCTCGTCGCCTTCCTGCTGTACGCCTCCTATCTCGTCCTGCCACTGTCCTCCGTGTTCCACGCCGCGGGCCTCGTCCAACGCGGCATGGGCGCCTATCAGCGCATCGACCAGGCACTCCGACTGCCCGTCGAACCCACCGCGCCCGCGATCCCACCGCCTTCCGGCTCACGGACCGGGCTGTGCGCAACCCGTGACCGGCCCGTCCTCGCCCTGCGCGACATCCACTTCGGCTACGCCGCGGACCGGCCGGTCCTGCGCGGGATGTCGTTCTGCGTCGCGCACCGGCAGCACGTCGCCCTGGTGGGACGGTCCGGAGCCGGAAAGAGCACAGTGTTCGCCCTGGTGGCCAGGTTCTACGAGCCGACCTCAGGCGATGTCCTCTTCCACGGGCTGCCCGCGGCCCGGCTCAGCCGCGACACATGCCGCCGCCGCATCGCCGTCGTCGACCAGAACGCCCACGTCGTCCACGGCACCCTGCGCGACAACATCGCCTACGCCAGGCCCGACGCCCCGGAAGCAGAGATCCGGCGCATCCTGCGGCTGGCCCAGCTGGAAGAGGTCGTGGACCGGCTGCCCGGCGGTCTGGACGCCGTCGTCGGCGAACGGGGCAGCACCCTCTCCGGCGGCGAGCGCCAACGCGTCGCGATCGCCCGCGCGTTGCTGGCCCGCCCCTCGCTGCTCCTGCTCGACGAGCCCACCTCCCACCTCGACGCCATCAACGAAGCCGCCCTCACCTCCGTGATGAAGGACATCGCCCAGGAGTGCGCCCTGTTGGTCGTCGCGCACCGCCTGTCCACCGTGCAGCACGCCGACCACATCGTGGTCCTCCATGACGGTCGCGCCGTCGCCAGCGGATGCCATGAAGAGTTGCTGGCCGGCAGCTCTCTGTACCGCGAGCTTGCCGCGAGCCAGATGCTACGGCCGGGCGACGACCCGCGAAGCGCCGACGCCGGCACTCTGAGCACCGACCGCCTCGGCCCAGCCAGCAGACCGCAGCCGCCCATGTGACCCGCCCTGGTCCGGCGCCTTGGTCGGGCGTCTTGGACCGCGGCGGCCGCTGATCCTCGCGGGCGCCTTCACCACGGCCGGCGGTCTGTGCCTGATGAACCTGGACCAGGACACGAGCGTGCCGCTGATCCTCCTCGCCCACCTGCTGATCGGCACCGGGTTCGGCTTCGCCAACGCCCCCCTCACCAACATCGTCCCGGGCCTGCGTGGCAGGGGCGATCACCTCCACCGCGCGCCAGATCGGTGCGGCGGTCGGTATCGCCGTCGCCGGGGGCCTGGTCGCGGGCACCGGCCCCGCCGGCCTCACGCATCTGCCTGGTGCCCGGCACTTATGGATCGGGGCTAGGGGACGGAGGCGACCCGTTTGTTCGTCGGGTATGGGAAGGGCGAGCGGGTGGACGCGACGGTGATGTCGATCCTGGCGCCGGAATGGTTCCAGCATGGCGGACGTCCGGAAGCACCCGGTCACGCGTCAATCCGACCGTGCCGCTGTCGTCAGGTCGCTCGTTGTTCCGCTCATGGTGAGCCGGGGTGATCTGACCGAAGCCGAGTGGGCCGTGCTGGAATCTCTGCTGCCGGTCAGCAACAACCGATGCGGGCGGTGGCGGGACCACCGCCAAGTGTTCAACGGGATCATTCACCGGCTCGGCACCGGGGTGCCGCTGGTCGGCCGATGGCACCTGAGAACGCCTGCTGCACCACCTCCAGGCCGTCGCCGACGCGGCGTGCGACATCGATTGGAACATCAACGTCGACTCCACCTCGATCCGCGCACATGTGCACGCGGCCGGTGCACCGAAGGTGCCGCCAGCGACCTTGCCGCCGCGTCCCGCGCGTGGGTTCGGGGCGGCGACGGCGGCTGCCGGACAGCGTCAGTGCGGACCGTGCCTACAGCAACAGCAAGATCCGCACCTACCTCCGAGGCCGGGGAATCAGCCATGCGATCCCGGAAAAGCGCGACACCATCGCTGCCGTGAGCGTCGGGGCTCACGCGGCGGGCGGCCACCGGGCTTTGATACCGAACGCTCCGCTCGTGATCGAGGAGACAGGCTCTGGAAGAGTGTCTGACGGGGCCAATCGACCAAGTGTTCTTAGGGGCGGAACCTATCGCGTCGATCAGGTGAGGGCAGCGCGGAGTGCCTGCCCCTGCTCCGTGGCCAGCCAGGGGGAGGCATGGCAGTACTGCGGGTGCCAGCTCCGCAGGTCAGCGGCCGTGCACTGGTGCCCGCTCGTCCAGGAGCCCTTCGCCCCGCAGGTCGTCCCACAGCTGTGCCGGGATATCCGCGTCGAATGCCGCCGTGTTGGCGCGCACCTCCTCCGCCGTGCGCATGCCGACGACGATGCCCGCGACCGCCGGGTGGCGCAGCGGGAACGCCATCGCCAGCTCCGGGAGGGTGACGCCGTGCGCCTCGCAGACGTCGGCGATGCGGTGCGCACGGAGCAGCAGGCGCGGTGCGGCGGGAGCGTAGTCGAAGGTGCTGCCCTCGGTGGGTCGGGCCGTGGCGAGCAGACCGGAGTTGAAGACCGACGCCGCCAAGACCGACACCCCGCGGTCCGCGCAGGCGGGCAGGAGTTCGTCCAGGGCACTGTGGTCCAGGAGCGTGTAGCGGCCGGACAGCATCACGACGTCGACGTCCGACTCCCTGACCAGCCGGGTCAGTTTGCCGGGGTCGTACATCCCCGCGCCGATCGCCCCCACCACGCCCTGGGCGCGGAGTTCGGCGAGAGCCGGGTATCCGTCGCGCAAGGCGTCCTCGAAGTGCTCCTCCGCGTCGTGCAGGAACAGCACGTCGAGACGGTCCACGCCCATCCGCTCCAGCGAGTCCTCCACGCTGCGCAGCACACCGTCCCGCGTGAAGTCCCACACCCTGCGATGGGTGGCGGGCACCGCGAAGCTCTCGTCCATACGGCCCGCCGGGTCCTGCGGGACCAGCAGCCGGCCCACCTTCGTCGACAGGGTGAACTCGTCGCGCGGCCTGCCCCGGAGCAGGGCGCCAGTGCGCCTTTCGGAGTGGCCGATGCCGTAATGCGGGGAGGTGTCGAAGTAGCGGATGCCGCTGCCCCAGGCTGCCTGCAGGGCATCCGCGGCTGTCTCGTCGTCCAGCGGTGCGAAGAGTCCGCCGAGCGGACCGCCACCGAAACCCAGCTCCGTGACGTGCACATCAGTCTTCCCGAGCCGGTTCCGCCTCATCCACCGTTCCCCTCATCGCGCCGACATCGCGCGATCATCCTGCCGTGGCAAGGGCCCCGGGGCCAAGGCGATTTACCGGCGCGACGATTCCGACGCGAGAGGGCGTTTTCTGCCGATCACCCGGAAGTGGCATCGCCTCGGGGTCGGAAGGAGAGTCCGCGTCGGAGAGCTACCGAGCGTCGTCCGAGGCCATCCGGAAGTCGGCCACGAGCTGGTGCGCGTCCCAAACGAGGGAAGACGCGCGGCGGCTCCCCCGAGCAATTGTCAAGACCTGTGGATGGGAGCTGTGTCGCCCTACCGGTGGTAGGCGTCTACGTCGACGTTGCTGCCGCACATGATGGTGGCAACGTGTCGGCCAGCGAAGCGGTCGCGGTCTTCGAGGATCGCCGCGATGCCGAGCGCGGCCGAAGGTTCGACGACGATGCCGGCGTGGTCAAGGAGCGTCCGCATACCGGCGATGATCGACGGCTCCTGGACCAGGACGGCGTTGTCAGCGACCAGGAGGAGATCGTGCAGGACGGCCGGGATGGGACGTCGGCCGGCGACGCCGTCAGCGACGGTGTCGGTCGAGTCGTGGTGACGACACGCCGCTGGCGCCACGAGTGGGTGAGCGCCAGTGCGCCCAGGGGCTGGACACCGATCACCTCGACTTCGGGTGCCAATGCCTTCACCACATGCCCCCACGCCGGTGGCCAGCGCCCCGCCGCCGAGAGCGATCAGGACGGTGTCGAACGACGGTGTGGTGTCCACCTGTTCCAGGCCGATGGTCGCCGCGCCCTCGCAGGTCTCGATGTCCAGGCTGTCTTCGACCAGCCGGATGCCGTCGTACCGCGCGATGGCCGCCGCCCGCTCGCGAGCCATCTCATGGTCGCCGTCCACCAGCTCCAACCCGGCGTCCAACGCGCGGATGCGATCAAGCTCGGCCCGAGTCGCAAAGCGGGATGCCACGACGGTCACTCGCGCACATCGCCGCCCGCGACGCATTGTCGGCCAGCAGGCTCGCGACTACCTCGGTGCCGCGGGCCTTGAAGCTGCGGACCGGGTTCGCCGTTTCGAGCTCGATGCTCACCGTGCACCCGAGGCCAGGCTCCAGCGCCTCACAGCGGTACAGCGGAGTGTCGAGAAAGACCGGGTCGATCACCCGGCGAGCCGCCCGGATCCGAGCCATGTCGAGACGTCTCTCCTGCACGACACAGCAGCGTAGGACCACCCAAGCTCAGCGTGACGGTGCCCTTCCCTCACACCTTGTCGATCGTCACCTGCACACCGCTCCCAGCCGCCTTGGAGCCGGCGTCGTCCTCCCGCAGCCGGAAGGGGCCAAGGCCCAGGCAGCTACGACGGAAATCGGCGGCGGCGGCCTGCACATCCCGCGCGCCCTCCCACTCCTCCTGGTACTCCACGTCCGGCACTCGTCGAAAGCGCGCTAGTTCCTCTGCCACGTCGGCCACCGGCTCCGGGTCCGGGATGGGTGTGCGATGGGTGTGCGCAGGGCCGTGACCACGGGGTATCGGCCTTGAGCCTCGTTCACTTTCCACCGGGCCGTGTCACGGCTCGTCCGTCACCGGCACCCGCCACACCAGAACGGTTCCGCCGCCGGCCGGGTTGTCGAACTCCAGCTCCCCGCCCAGTTGCTGTGCTCGTTCGGCCATGTTGCGCAGGCCGCTGCGGCGGCCGTCGGGCGGTATCCCCACACCGTTGTCGGAGACCGTCAGCCGCACTTCGCGGCCGTCGGTCTCCAGCGCCACGTCAGTACGGTCGGCACGGGCGTGCCGGGCGATGTTGGTCAGCGCCTCCGACAGGACCGCCTCCACCTGGTCAGCGATCCGGCCGGGAATCTCGGTGTCCACCAGGCCTTCCATCCGCACACTGGGAGCGAAGCCAAGCAACGGAGCGGCTTCACCGACGGCCCGCACCACGCGGGCGCGCAGACCGGATCCGGCGGCCCCCTCGCGTGAACGCAGACCGAAGATGGTCGACCTGATGATCTTGATGGTCTCGTCGAGGTCGTCGACCGCTCGGGCCACGCGGTCGGCGGCCTGGGGATGCTCGATGAAGCGGCCCGCGCTCTGCAACGTCATCCCGGTGGCGAACAAGCGCTGGATCGCCAGGTCGTGCAGGTCCCGGGCGATCCGGTCCCGGTCCTGGAGCATGGCGATGTGCTCGGCGTCGCGCCGTCGGTCCGCCAACTCCATGGCGATCGCGGCCTGGGAGGCAAATGCCTGCAGCGGTTCGGTCTCCTTCCCCGTGAACACCGGTCGGCCCGCCTCACGCACCAGCAGAACAACACCTCGCACGCTTGCGGCCGTTCCGACGGGAACGGCCACGGCCGCTCCGAGACCTGTGAAGCGCGGGGCGGTGTCGGACGCCCGCTCGTCGTGGTCGACATCCGCGCTCGTGACCGGGGAAGCGGTGGCGAAGGCCCGGCCGATCAAGCTGCCGCTCACCGGTAGTACGAGGCCGTGGTGTTCCTCCGCGCCCTGCCCGATGGCCAGTTCCACCGTGAGCGAGTCGGTGTCCTCCATGGGCATCGCGACCACGGCCAGGGCTGCATCGGTGATCTCCCTGGCCCGCTCGGCGATCAGTCCGAGCGCCTCCGCGCGCTCACTGCCGGACATCAGGCTGTGGGTGACCTCCGCGTTCGCCTGCAGCCACCGTTCGCGCAGCCGGGACTCCTCGTACAGGCGGGCGTTGTCGATAGCGACGCCGGCTGCCACGGCCAGGGTGGACAGGACCGACTCGTCCTCTTCATCGAACTCCGCTCCCCCCTGCTTCTCGGTCAGGTACAGATTGCCGAAGACCTGGTCCCGTACTCGGATCGGGACGCCGAGAAAGGTGTTCATCGGCGGGTGGTGGGCCGGGAAGCCGTACGAGGCGGCGTGTTCGGAGAGCTTCGTCAGACGCAACGGCTCGGGGTGCCGGATCAGCTCTCCCAGGATGCCGTGGCCCTCCGGATAGTTGCCGATCTCCGAGATCTGCTCCTCGGTGACCCCCACGGTGAGGAAGGCGGACAGCCGCTTGCCGTCCGGGCCGATGACGCCGAGGGCGGCGTACTGCGCGTCGACGAGCACGGCCGCCGCCTGCACGATGCTGTACAGGGCCTGCTCGAGGTCCAGCTCCCGGCCGACCGAGAGCACGGCTTCCAACAAGCTGTGCACCCGGTCCCTGGTGCCGCGGGCGGCGTCGATGCGCGCCTGCAGCTCTTCCAGCAGCTCGTCCAACTTCAGCTGCGGCAGCCGTACCCGGGCCTCCTCAGGGCTTCCCACCGATGCTCCTTACGTCCCCCGGCCGCCGACGGCCGACCGTCCCGGTCATGTGCCACGGTAACGGTCCCAGAGCGGTGCGGGTGAGGAATCGGCCCTGGTCATCCCTGCGGAAGACCGGCTCCCCCGGTCCGCACTCGTCGTACTCGGCGAGGTCGAGCAGGCGGCGAGCCCCCTCATTGTCGTACGAGCCGAAGAACCGCATGCCAGGGTTGCGCACCGGTCGTCGGCGCGCGGGCTTCAGCGTCCTTCGCTCTTCAGCCTGTCCTGTGCCTGGGTAGCGATCACCGCGGCCTGGATGCGGCGCTCCACCCCGAGCTTGGCGAGCAGACGGGAGATGTGGTTCTTGACGGTCTTCTCGGCGAGGTAGAGCCGCTGGCCGATCTGCCGGTTGGTCAGGCCCTCGCCGACCAGAGCGAGGATCTCCCGCTCGCGCTCGGTCAAACCCGGCAGGGCGTCCGGCTCGGGCTCCTTGCTCTGTTCGCCGCGCAACCGGGCCATCACCTTGGCGGTGGCGCTGGGGTCGAGCAGGGACTGCCCCCCGGCCACCGTGCGGACCGCCGACACCAGGTCCGAGCCCTGGATTTGCTTCAGCACGTACCCGGACGCCCCGGCCATGATCGAGTCCAGCAGTGCCTCCTCGTCGTCGAACGAGGTCAGCATCAGACAGGCCAGCTCCGGCATGCGCGAGCGCAGCTCCCGGCACACGCTGACGCCGTCGCCGTCGGGCAGCCGGACGTCGAGCACTGCCACGTCGGGGCGCAGGGCGGGGACGCGCACGAGGGCCTGCTCGACCGTGCCGGCCTCTCCGATCACCGTGATGTCCGGCTCATCGTCCAGCAGGTCGTGGACGCCTCGGCGTACCACCTCGTGATCGTCCAGCAGGAAGACCCGGATCGGGCCGCCGGTACCGGGCCGCTCACTGTCCGCCATCGAATGCTCCTTGTCAGGTGGTGGTGCGTCGTGGGCCGCTCCTCCGGACGGGACCTCGGCTCCTGCCTGAGATCTTTCTCGTCTCCGAGCCGAACGGCCAGGGCCGGTCGGCCCTGTTTCAGCCCCCGGTTTCTCCGCGTACCGCTGCCCGGTCGCCGCACGGGCCAAAACTGGCCCCGTCACCGAGGGCCGACTGGCCCACTGCACGGGACCGCCCGGCACCTGCCCTGGCGCCAATCCCCGAAGGGACTGGTAGTAGCCAAGGGCAGGGAAGCCATGGCATGCGACGTCGAGGAGCACAGGTCATGGTCCGTTACGTCTAGGACTTCACCGAGGGCGGCCGCCACATGGCCGACCTTCTCGGCGGCAAGGGAGCGAACCTGGCCGAGATGACCCGGCTGGGCCTGCCCGCGCCCCCGGGGTTCATCGTCACCACCGAGGCCTGCCGGGCCTTCCTGGCCACGGCGCCGAACCCGAGGGGGTCTCCCGAGAGATCTCGCGGCACTTGTCGGCCCTGCAGGCCACCGCGGGACGGCTGCTCGGGCAGCCCGACGACCCACTGCTGCTGTCGGTGCGCTCCGGCGCTCGCTTCTCGGTCTGAACGACGACTCCGTCCTCGGCCTGGCCAAAACCTCGGGCAGCGAGCGCTTCGCCCGGGACTCCTACCGCCGACTGGTCCTGATGTTCGGCAGCACGGTGACGGGCATCGACTCCGCTCTGTTCGAGCAGGCCATCACCCCTGCTGAAGGAGGTGCGCGGCGTCGCGGACGACGTGCACCTGGACGCCATCGACCTCGCCCGGCTCGTGGAGACGTACAGGGGCCTCATCGATTACGAGACCGGCGAGCGCTTCCCGCAGTCGCCCGCCGAGCAGCTGCGCCGGGCCGTGCTCGCCGTCTTCCAGTCCTGGAACAGCGAACGGGCCCGCCTGTACCGGCGGCGCGAACACATCCCCGACGACCTGGGCACCGCGGTCACCGTGCAGCGCATGGTCTTCGGCAACCTCGGCGCCGATTCCGGCAGCGGGGTCGCCTTCACCCGCGACCCGGCCACCGGGCGGCCCGGTCTGTACGGCGACTACCTGGTCGACGCCCAGGGCGAGGACGTCGTCGCGTGCATCCGCAACTCCGTGCCCCTGACCGACCTGGAGCGGCTGGACCGCGCCTCCTGTCTGGAGCTGCGGGCGCACATGGATGCCTTGGAGCACCACTACCGGGACCTGTGCGACATCGAGTTCACCATCGAGCGCGGACGGCTGTGGATGTTGCAGACCCGTGTGGGCAAGCGCACCACCGAGGCCGCCTTCGCCATCGCCGCCGAGCTGGCCGACGAGGGGCTGGCCCGGCTGATGTTCCCCCGGTTCGACACCTCTGCCGTCGGCGAACCGCTGAAGCATGGCATCGCGGCCTCGCCGGGTGCCCCCGTCGGAGCGGTGGTGTTCGACTCGGACGAGGCCGTACGGCGTTACGCCGCCGGCGAGAAGGTCGTTCTCGTGCGGCAGGAGACCATCCCGGACGATCTGCCCGGCATGGTCGCCGCCGAGGCCGTGCTCACCAGCCGGGGCGGCAAGACCAGTCATGCCGCCGTCGTCGCCCGCGGCATGGGCAAGGTCTGCGTGTGCGGCGCCGAGCGAAGACGCTCGCGCCGGCGCCCGCGTCATGTACATCGGTCTGGAAGTCCTTGAGCCCGTCGGGCTCAGCGCCCTGGGCGGCAGCGCTGGCAGCGGCGTGAGACGTCCGGGGCACCACCGCTGTCGCGCGGCGGTGCCCCGGTCCGGAGGGGCCGTTCAGCCGTCCCAGGTCCAGTCGGCGACCTCGGGCAGGTCCGTGCCGTGGACGCGGATCCAGTCGTGGTGGCGCAGCCGGGTGTCCTCCATCCGCTGTCGTACGGCGGCGGCGCGCACCGCGAGGCCGGGGACGCGGTCGATGACGTCCATGACCAGCCGGTAGCGGTCGAGGTCGTTGCTGACGACCATGTCGAACGGTGTGGTGGTCGTGCCGATCTCCTTGTAGCCGCGTACATGCAGGTGGGCGTGGCCGGCCCGGCGGTAGGCCAGGCGGTGGATGAGCCACGGGTAGCCGTGATAGGCGAAGATCACCGGCTTGTCGGTGGTGAACAGGGCGTCGTATTGCGCGTCGGGCATGCCGTGCGGGTGCTCCTCGGCGGGCAGCAGCCGGGCCAGGTCCACGACGTTGACGACCCGCACGGCCAGCTCCGGCAGGTGGTGGCGCAGCAGCTGGGCGGCGGCCAGGATTTCCTGGGTCGGGACGTCGCCCGCGCAGGCGAGGACCACGTCCGGTTCCCGTTCGGCGTTCTCGTTGCCCGCCCAGTCCCAGATGCCGGCGCCGCGGGCGCAGTGCACCTTGGCCTGTTCCATGGACAGCCAGTCGAAGCAGGGCTGCTTGCCCGCGACGATGACGTTGACGTAGTCGCGGCTGCGCAGGGCGTGGTCGGCCACCGACAGCAGGGTGTTGGCGTCCGGCGGCAGATAGACCCGGACCGCCTCCGGGCTCTTGTTGAGGATGTGGTCGACGAAGCCGGGGTCCTGGTGCGAGAAGCCGTTGTGGTCCTGGCGCCACACGTGCGAGGTCAGCAGGTAGTTGAGGGAGGCGATCGGGGCACGCCAGGACAGGCGACGGGTGGTGCGCAGCCACTTGATGTGCTGGTTGACCATCGAGTCGACGATGTGCACGAACGCCTCGTAGCAGGAGAACAGCCCGTGCCGACCGGTGAGGAGGTATCCCTCGAGCCAGCCCTGGCAGGTGTGCTCGGAGAGGATCTCCATGACCCGGCCGTGCGGGTCGAGGTGCTCGTCGACCTGGAGCGTCTGGGCCTGCCACGCCTTGCCGCTGGCCTTGTAGACGGCCTGCAGCCGGTTGGAGGCGGTCTCGTCGGGGCCGACGAGGCGGAAGTCGCGCCGGTCCGCGGTGCCCCGCATGACGTCCTCCAGCAGGTCGCCGAGGACACGGGTGGGCTCGTGCAGGGTGGCACCGGGCTTGTCGACGTCGACCGCGTACTTCTCCAGCGACGGCAGGGGCAGTTCGCGCAGCAGCAGGCCGCCGTTGGCGTGCGGGTTGGCGCCCAGGCGCCGGGTGCCCTCGGGCACGCAGGCCAACACCTGCTCGCGGGGGCGGCCCTCCTCGTCGAACAGGTCCTCGGGTTTGTACGAGCGCAGCCAGTTCTCGAGTTGACGCAGGTGGTCCGGGTTGTCACGGACGGCGGCCAGCGGAACCTGGTGAGCTCGCCAGGTGCCCTCCACCGGCAGCCCGTCGACCTCGGCCGGCCCGGTCCAGCCCTTCGGGGTGCGCAGCACGATCACCGGCCAGCGCGGGCGGTCGGTGTCGCCGCCCTCCCGCCCGGCGCGCTGGAACGCGGCGATCCGGTCCAGCGCCATGTCCATGGCCTCGGCCATGGCCCTGTGCACGGCCATCGGGTCGTCGCCGGTGACATGGATCGGCGTGTGGCCGTAGCCGCGCAGCAGCTCGTCGAGTTCGCTCTCGGGCAGCCGGGCCAGCACCGTCGGGTTGGCGATCTTGTAGCCGTTGAGGTGCAGGATCGGCAGGACGGCACCGTCGTGGACGGGGTCGAGGAACTTGTTGGAGTGCCAGGACGCGGCCAGCGGCCCGGTCTCGGCCTCTCCGTCGCCGATGACGCAGGCGACCACCAGGTCCGGGTTGTCGAGGGCGGCTCCGTAGGCATGGGAGAGGGCGTAGCCCAGTTCGCCGCCTTCGTGGATGGAGCCGGGGGTCTCCGGGGCGACATGGCTGGGCACGCCGCCGGGGAAGGAAAACTGCCGGAACAGCCGGGCCATGCCTTCGGCGTCTCGGGTGATGTCCGGGTAGGTCTCGCTGTACGAACCTTCCAGCCAGGCGTTGGCGAGCACGGCGGGGCCGCCGTGGCCGGGACCCCAGATGCACAGCGCGTCCAGGTCGCGGGACCTGACGGCACGGTTGAGATGCGTGTGCACCAGGTTCAGGCCCGGTGAGGTGCCCCAGTGGCCGAGCAGCCGCGGCTTCACGTGCTCCGCGCGCAGCGGCTCGGTCAGCAGGGGGTTGGCCATCAGGTAGATCTGCCCGACGGCGAGGTAGTTCGCGGCGCGCCAGTGGGCGTCCAGCGCCCTCAGCTCCTCCTCGGTGAGCGGGGCGGACGCCTGCTGCATGTCGACGGACATGGGAGATACCTTCCGGGTCAGGGTGTCGATCGGGGGTACAAGCCGGTCCGTGCCTTCCACCATCGGTGACCGGCCGGGTACCCCACAGGGCCGGCCGGGTCACCCTTGGCGCCTGGGAGCGTCAGGGGGTGAGATCCACTCCGTAAAGCGTGCGTCCGCCGACGAGTTCCCGCCCGGTGACCAGCTCGGATTCGATGCGGACGAAAATCTGCCGGGTCGAGGGCACCCAGGAGCGGGGGCCGTCCCGTACCAGTCGCTTGTGCTCGACGGGGTCGGTCACGACCGTGGCCGGGCCGGTCACGACCACGCTCCAGCCCGAGTGGGCGGTGGCGTCCACCTCGTCGGCCTCGAAGGCGACCACCGTGCCGTCGACGGCGCGGGCCAGTTCCGAGGTGGCGGAGGTACACACCACCACGGCGTCGTCGCCGTCCAGACAGAAGTTGACCGGCAGGACGGCGGGCAGGGCCTGGCGCGTGTGCACGATCCGTCCGACCGGCACCTTCGTCAGCAGACGCAGGCAGTCCTGCCGTCCGAGTTCACGGAAACCGTCGTTGCGGTACATGCCCAGTCCGTCTTTCGCCCAGTGCCGTGATGGTGCGGTCTCTGTCCATCCTCCGCCGGGCGGGGGACGGCGGTGAGGGCCTGTTGGTCCCTCCTCGGCCGGAAACCGGCCCTGTCATACGGTGATCCGGCGCCCGGTGACGGCGTCGGGCTCGATACGGATCCACAGGTCTCGACGTCCTCCGACCCAGGGCGCGCTGTACACCCGTTCCGCGAGTCGGCGCGCCTCTTCCACATCGGTGACGTCGTGGGCCCGTCCGCGCACCAGGACGCTCCAGCCCCCACTCAGTGCTTCGTCGACACGGTCGACCTCGAAGGCGACCCGGTGACCGGACGCCTGGTCGGGGGTCGTGCCGACGGCTGTCCGGAAGAGGACCGCCCCGTCGACGAACCCGTAGTTGACCGGCACGACGAGGGGCCCGGAAGGCGTGGTCACTGCCAACCTGCCCACCCCGTGGGTGCCGAGCAGGTCCCGGCACTCCCGTTCGGTCAGCTCAGTGAACTCCACGCTGCGGGCGGCCTGTCCGCGGCCCGGAGGCAGATCGGCATGGCCGCCGGCGAGTTCGGGGGCGGTCGTGCCCAGAACACCGGCCAGCCTGAGCAGGGCACCCCGGTCCGGTGCGGCGGCAGGATGCTCCTCCAGGTACCGGAGGTAGCTGGGCGCCATGCCCGCCCGTTGTGCCGTCTCCCGCCGGGTGAGTCCCAGCTCGGTGCGCCGACGGGCGATGCGCCGTCCGAGATCACCGCGCGGCGATCCTTCGACGGCGTCGTCCTTGACGGCGGGATCCGGGGCATCCCCGCGGTCGGACTGCACGGGGCCGTGGAATGCGTGGGCCTTCATGACCATCGTCGCCTTTCTCGAACGCCCGGCCGCTCAGGACCCATCTGTCGTCCCGAGTGCCGTCGAGCCCGGAGCGGTTCCGGGGTTCCCCGGTTCCAGCGTCTCTTCCGTCCACCGAATTCGCTTGGGCCGGTCGGCCCTCCTTGACGGTCCGGACGGGTCATACGGGCCCGGCCGGGCCGACCGAGACCCGAAGGTCCCTGCCCGGCCCGCATGCCAGGGACCGAACGGCCCTTTCCGACGGGTCACGCATCGGGTTGTCTCGCAGCATGTCCGAAACGCACACCGGGTCCGCGTTCTCCCACACGATGCGCAACGTCGACGGCACGGACGTCGTCGAGCTGCTCGGCGAGATGGACGTCCGTACGGCACCCTCCGTCACGGCCCTCCTCGACGCCCTGACGGCCGGTCCACACCCTGATCTCGTGCTGGACCTGCGCTCCACGTCCTTCATCGACTGCACAGGGCTGGGCCGGCTGTGCCGGGCGCGCAACCGTGCCCTGGCTCGGCACGGCCGGTTCAGGCTGGTCAGCACCAGTCCGCACTTCCTGCGGATTCTGCACTGCGTGCACCTCGCCGACGTCTTGGAGGTGTACCCCCGCCTGTCCGCGGCCCTGGTTCACAAGACGGTCAGTCCCGCCACCCGGAACTGATCCTCAGCCAGCCATACCACTTCCGGTGCGGGGCAGCGGCAGCGGTGTCCCCCCACGGCCCGCCCGGTTCGTTTTCTCGGTGCCCATCTCCGCGCAGCCGTGCGGATCTATAGGCCGACAGGCCCTCGTCCTCGCCCACACTGCCCTCGCGGCGTCGGGTGGAAGCAGCCAGGCTGGTCATGAGCCCATTCGGCGACTCCTGTGCCGGGGCGAAGGAGCTGATCACCATGACGAACCCGGTGGAGTTTCCGGACCGCCCGGTCCGGGTGAGCGCGCGTATCGACTCGCCACTGTCCCGATGGCTGTGGCTCGTGAAGTGGATCCTCGCCATTCCGCATTACGTGGTGCTGTTCTTCCTCTGGATCGCCTTCACCGTGGTGACCGTGATCGCGTTCTTCGCCATCCTGTTCACCGAGCGCTATCCCCGCGCCCTGTTCGACTTCAACCTGGGGGTATTGCGCTGGAGTTGGCGGGTCTCGTACTACTCGTACGACGCCCTGGGGACCGACCGCTACCCGCCGTTCAGCCTGGGCGAGGAACCGGATTACCCGGCACGGCTGGACATCGCCTACCCGGAGCGGCTCTCCCGCGGCCTGGTGCTGGTGAAGTGGTGGCTCCTGGCCGTCCCGCACTACATGGTCATCGGCTTCTTCCTCGGCGGCGCTCAGCTCGGCTGGTGGTCCGGCGGCCTGATCGCCCTGCTGACGGTCATCGCAGCCGTGATCCTGGCCTTCACCGAGAAGTATCCGAAGGGCCTGTTCGACTTGATCATCGGCCTCAACCGGTGGGTCCTGCGCGTCACCGCCTACGCCACCCTGATGACGGACAAGTACCCGCCCTTCCGCCTGGACCAGGGCGGCTCGGAGCCGGCTGTGCCCGAAGAAGGGGCGTGATCGCGGCGCCGGTGGCCGCAGTCTGATCGACGGCCTTGGCCGGTGCCCATGATTTCGAGGCACCGGCCAAGGTCAAGTCGTGCGGCACCGGGGATCGGGGGCCCGCTGTGCGTCTCTCACTGCCGATACTTGGCTGCTGCCGTGGTCGCGAGCAGTGCCGGACAGGCCTGTGAACCGTGCCGCCCGTCCCCGGGCCGTAGGGCCGTTCGGCCCACCCGCCTCGCCTGCGGACCTCAGCCGATGGACAACTCGGGGCGGACGAGCGTCCCCGACCTTCCGTGGACGATCTCGTAGGCCGCGTCGAGGCAGCCGATCGCGGCCAGACCGCCGGTGCGTTCGACGAAGCGGGCGGCGGCCTCCGCCTTGGGGCCCATCGAGCCCTCGGGGAAGCCGCCGCGCCGCAGGGCCTCCGGGGTGACGTCCAGGACGGGGCGCTGGTCCGGGGTGCCGTAGTGGGAGTAGACGTTCGGCACGTCGGTGAGGACGAGCAGGAAGTCGGCCTTGAGTTCCTCGGCCAGCAGGGCGGCGGCGAGGTCCTTGTCGATGACCGCGTCCGCTCCGCGCAGTGCGCCGGTGTCGTGGTCGGCAGTGACGGGAACGCCTCCGCCGCCGGCGCAGATGACCAGCGCACCGCAGGTGAGCAGGTCGTGGATGGTCTCGGTCTCGACGATCCCCTGGGGCGCGGGGAAGGCGACGACCTGGCGCCACCCGGTGGCGTCCTTGGCGATGTGCCAGCCGCGCCTTCGTGCGAGGGTGCGGGCGACGTCCCGGGGATACACCGGGCCGACGCGCTTCGTGGGCCCTGCGAACGCCGGATCGTCACCCCGTACCAGGGTGTGGGTGACCAGTGCGGCGATCTTGCGGCCGGGCAGCGTGTCGTACAAGGCTCGTACCAGCAGCGAGCCGATCAGGCCCTCGGTCTGCGCACCCAGTAGGTCCAGCGGACAGGGGGCGGTCAGGACGGGGTCGGCCGCGCTCTCCATGGCGAGCAGGCCGATCTGCGGCTCGTTGCCATGAGTGATGACGATCTCGTGTTCCAGAGCGAGGGCCGCGACGGCGGTGGCCACCCGGTCGATGTTCGCCTGCTGTACGGCGGCATCGGGGCGATCACCCCGACGTAGCAGGGCGTTGCCACCGATGGCGATGACGATGCGCACGGTTCAGTCCTCCAATGTGGCGACCAGCACAGCCTTCATGGGGTGCAACCTGTTGTTGTGAGCTCCGGACCGTCGAGGCCGCAGATGTCGAGCAGTTCCCGGTCCGGACAGTTGCGGTGGGCGGCGGCGCCGATCGGAGCACCGTGGAAACCCGTGCACTTCCCTGACGCAGCGGCGGACCAAGGCGCTGTCGAGTCGACAGGACTCTGCGGTCGTCCGCGTGAGCGCGGGCCGGCGACGGATGCGGCGCCCCTGCGCCCGCAGGGCCAGCGCGTCGAGCGCGGCGCTGAGCACGAACGTGACCGCCATGGAGATCACCAGGAGGATGGCGAACAGCCTCCAGAACTCCGGCGTCAGTGACGTACCCACGATGCCCCCCTTCCAGCGGCTTCCCTGTCGTCTGCATCGAACCGCCCTGCCCGTTCCTGCACAGGGGGTCCGTGGGCCCGCAGGAGGCACCGAGCGGCCCTACCGTAGGGCCGGGTGGCCCATGGCCCGGCCTGAGGAACAGGCACACGCTGGACGTAGCAGGTAGGGACGCCCTGATCGGAGGCACATCATGAACGCTCCCCCCACGGCCGGCATGCTGAGGGCACTGCCGGCCGAGCACCGGCATCGGCTGATGCACTTCGCCCGCGAGGTGTCGTTCCCCCAAGGCACTCGCCTCTTCGAAGAGGGGATCCGCGCCGACCGGTTCTGGATCATCCGCACGGGCACCGTCGCCCTCGACATGCACGTGCCCGGCCGCCGCGCGGCCGTGATCGAATCCCTCGGGCACAACGAACTCGTCGGTTGGTCCTGGCTTTTCGCCCCGCACGCCTGGCACCTGGGCGCCGAGGCGACCAGCCCCGTTCGGGCGTATGAGTTCGACGCCGCCGCGATCCGTTCGCTGTGCCAGGACGACCCCGCACTCGGCCAGAGCATCACGCAGTGGGTCGGCGACGTACTCGCCCACCGCCTGCGCTCCGCCCGCACCCGGCTGCTGGACCTCTACGCCCCCTATGGCAGCGGCAGCGTCCTATGACCAACCCGGTGAGCCGAAGCGACAGCCACCAAGGAGACATCATGCATGGCACCCCGCACATCGTGAGCGACGTCATGAGCCAGACCGTCGCCGCCGTCGGCCGCGAGGCCGCCTTCAAGGAGATCGTGCGGATGATGCAGGACTGGAAGGTCAGCGCCCTGCCCGTTCTGGAGGGTGCGGGGCGTGTCGTCGGGGTTGTCTCCGAGGCCGACCTGCTGCCCAAGGAGGAGTTCCGCGACAGCGATCCTGACCGGTACACCCAGCTGCGACGCCTGTCCGACCTCGCCAAGGCCGGCGCGGCGACCGCCGAGGAACTGATGACCGCGCCGGCCCTCACCGTCCGGGCGGACGCCACGCTCGCCCAGGCCGCGCGCACCATGGCACGCGTCAAGGTGAAACGGCTTCCGGTCGTCGACGAGCTGGGCATGCTGCAGGGCATCGTCAGCCGCGCCGACCTGCTGAAGGTGTTCCTGCGCGACGACGAGGAGATCGCCGAGGAGATTCGCCGGGAGGTGGTGTCGTACCTCTTCCCCACTCCGGCGTCCTCCGCACGCGTGGCAGTACGGGACGGTGTCGTGACGCTCAGCGGCCGCATCCGGGACACCTCCCTGGTGCCCGTGGCCGCACGGCTGATCCGGGCTGTCGAGGGCGTCGTGAACGTGGAATTCGATCTCTCCGAGCGCGGCGGTTCCCCCGAGACGGCCATCAGGCGCCGCGCGTGAACGAACCGCTGAGAACGCCTCCCGAGACGAGGCACGGCGGAGACCAGCGGACTCGATTCCGCAGGTGAGGCAGGCCTCAGGCAAACGCGGGCCGACCGTCCGCCACCTCCCATCCGGCCGCCTCCGCCGTACCGATCGGTGGTCCGCGGTGAGCGTGCCGAGGGCGGATCCCCGCCACGGTGCGCGGGCACGCGGAGCTCAGTACGGTGCTGTCCTGGCATTCGATCCTGGGTGTGGCGGCTCCCCGGGGTCATCGAGCGGTGGAGGCGGCATGGCCGGCAAGAACGCGGACAAGGTGCCGCGCAAGGCTTACGAGAGGGAACTTCTGCGCTTGCAGACGGAGTTGGTGAAGCTGCAGGAGTGGGTGCGGGCAGAGGGCGCCCGCCTGGTCGTCGTCTTCGAGGGCCGGGACGCGGCCGGCAAGGGCGGCACCATCAAACGGGTCGCGGAACATCTCAACCCCCGCGTCGCCCGGATCGTCGCCCTGCCCAAGCCCACCGAGCGCCAGCGCACGCAGTGGTACTTCCAGCGGTACGTCGAGCATTTGCCGGCGGCGGGGGAGATCGTGCTGTTCGACCGCTCCTGGTACAACCGCGCCGGCGTCGAGCATGTGATGGGCTTCTGTACGAAGGAGGAGTATCAGCTTTTTCTGCGCCAGTGCCCGGCCTTCGAGCGGATGCTGCTGGAGGACGGGATTCTGCTGCGCAAGTACTGGTTCTCGGTGAGCGACACCGAGCAGCAGGAGCGTTTCCGGCGTCGGCTGGAGGATCCGACACGGCGCTGGAAGCTGTCTCCGATGGACCTGGAGTCGATCACCCGCTGGGAGGCGTACTCCCGCGCCAAGGACGAGATGATGGTGCACACCGACGTCTCCGAGGCGCCCTGGTACGTCGTGGAGAGCGACGACAAGCGGCGGGCGCGGCTGAACATGATCGCCCATCTGTTGGGTTCGTTGCCTTACCACGATGTGCCGCCGCCGGTGCTGGAGCTGCCGGTGCGCCCGGAGTCGACCGGCTACGAGCGCCCGCCGCGCGATCTGCGCACCTACGTCCCCGATCATGCGGCGAGCCTCTGATCGGCCTGCACAGCCGGTCCCCGCTCACGCCCGTTCCGGCACGACGGCGACCGGGCAGGCGGAGTGGTGCAGGGCCGCATGGGCGACCCGGCCGAGCTGGAGCCCGAGGTGGCCCTCGCGTCGGCGGGCGCCGACGACGAGCAGGTCGGCCTCGTGCGAGGCGTCCAAGAGCACCCTGTGGGCGGGGCCTTCGACGGTGCGCCGACGCACTTCCACGCCTTCCGGGGCGTCGCGCAGCGCCGCTTCCAGCGTCTTCGCCGCCTCCACCTCGTACCCGCGGGCAGGTTCGCCGGACAACAGCGGATGGTCGGTGGTCTCGTGCGCGGGGTGCCGCCAGGCCCGTACGGCTTCCAGGGGCACCCCGCGCCGTCGCGCCTCCTCGACGGCGAAGCGCAGGGCCGCCGACGGGTCCGGGTGCTCGCCGACGCCCACGACGACGCGTCCGCGGACCGCGGGCGTCACCTGGTTGTCGTGGCTGCCGCGCAGCACGATCACCGGGCAGTGGGCGTGGGCGGCCACAGTCAGGCTCACCGAGCCGACCAGCAGTTCAGTGATGTCGCTGCGGCCGCGCGTGCCCAGGACCATGGCACCGGCGTGCCGGCCTTCCCTCACCAGGGCGTACTCCGGCTCCTCCGGCAGCACCTCGCCGGACACCTTCAGGTCGGGGTGGCGAGCCTGCGCCCGGCTGATCGCGCACTCGATGATGTCACCGGATCGCACCTGGTCGGACGGCTTGCCGAGATCGGCGGCGAGTGCGGCGCCCTCGTACCGCTCCCACAGCGAGGCGTACACCAGCCGCAGCCGCACCCCGCGCAGCGCGGCCTCGTCGGCCGCCCAGTCCACGGCCCGCAGACTCGGCTCGGAACCGTCCACGCCCACGACCAGAGGCAGTTGTTCCCTCATCGTCGTCACCTTCCCGCGCCGAGGTCGAAGACGATCCGAGCCTTGACGTGGCCCTGCAGGACGTCCTCGATGGACTCGTTGACCGAGGCCAGCGGGCGCGTCTCGTAGATCACCCGGGTCCGGCCCGCCTGATGCAGCTGGAACACCTCGGCGAGATCCTGCCGCGTGCCGACGATCGAACCGATCACGGACGTGCCGTTCAGGACAGTGTCGAAGATCGGCACCTGGACCGTGCCATGCGCCGGCAGCGCCACCATCACCAGTTTCCCGCCGCGCCGCAGCCCGGAGTTGACGGCGGCGAACGCGGCCTCGTTCACCGCGAGCGCGATCGCCGCGTAGGCTCCGCCGTACCGCTTGAGCACCTCGCCCACGTCGTCCTTGCGGGCGTCGATGACGAGGTCGGCGCCGAGTTCGGCGGCGAGTTCGAGCTTCTCGTCGGTGACGTCGATCGCCGCGACCTGGGCCCCGGCGATCTTCGCGTACTGCACGGCCAGGTGCCCGAGACCGCCGACGCCGGAGATCGCCACCAGCTGCGTGGGACGGACTTCGGCGACCTTGAGAGCCTTGTACGTCGTGACGCCGGCGCAGGTCAGCGGGGCGGCGTCGAGGGCGGTGATGCCCTGGGGCACGAGCTGGGCGAAGTCGGCCCAGGCCAGCATCTTCTCGGCGTATCCGCCGTCGCAGCCGTATCCGGTGTTGATCTGCTGCTCGCAGAGCGTCTCCCAGCCGGACAGGCAGTGCTCGCACCGCCCGCATGCCTTGCCCAGCCATGGCACGGCGACCCGCTGCCCGACGGCGAGATGCGTGACGCCTTCTCCGAGCTTGTCCACCAGGCCCACGCCCTCGTGACCGGGGACGAACGGCGGGTTCGGCTTGACGGGCCAGTCGCCGCGGGCGGCGTGGATGTCCGTGTGGCACAGCCCTGACGCCTCGACCCGGACGCGGACCTGACCGGGACCGGGCTGCGGGTCGGGCCGCTCCTCGATGACCAGGGGCTCGCCGAAGGCTCGTACGACCGCTGCCTTCATGATGTCTTCTCCTCGTGAATCGGTGAGCCGGTGAGTAGCGGCAGCGTCAGTCGTGCGCGATGACGGCGACAGGTGCGGTGGAGTGGTGCAGGACGGCGTGGGTGACGGGCCCGATGTGGGTGCCGAGCGGGATGCGGCGGATGCGACGGCCCACGACGACGAGTGAGGCTTCGCGCGAGGCGTCGACCAGCCGGATGGCGGGGCTGCCCCATCCGGACTCCTCGACGACCTCGACGGCCGGATACTTCCCCTTCCAGCGGTGCAGAACCTCGGCCAGCGCGGCGGCCTCTTGCTTGCCCAGCTCAGTGTTGAGCTGGGGGTCGGCCTGCAGGCCGTAGGCGAAGTACGGCGGCGGGTTCCAGGCGTGGACGACCCGCAGAGGTGTGACACGACGGGCGGCCTCCTCGAAGGCGAAGGTGATCACCGTGTCGTCGGGGCTGTCGGTGTCGAGGCCGAGCACGACGGGCCGGAACCCGGTCGCCGCGGACGGGATGCCTGCCGGGTCCATGTCGTGCTCGTCGGCGGCCTGCTCCCCCGACCGTACGAGGACCACCGGAATCTCGGTGTGGGCAATGACGTACTGGCCCACCGAGCCGACCAGGAACCCTCCGAGTCCGCTCAGCCCGCGGGAGCCGAGGACCAGCAGTCCGGCATCCTGGGCCACGCGGGTCAGCACCTCACCGGGACGGCCGTTGAGGTGGTCCGCGGTCACGTCCACGCCGGGGTGCCGCAGGCGGAGTCCCTCGGCGGCCTCGCGCGGGATGCGCTCGCTCCAGTGCTGCTGGTTCTCGGCACCGAGCAGTGGCGCCTGCGCCATGGGATCCGGAACGGGCTCCCAGACGTGCACCAGCCGCAGGGGAAGGCCACGCAACTTCGCCTCGCGGGCCGCCCACTCAGCGGCGGCACGGCTCTCGGACGAGCCGTCGAGGCCCACGGTGACGGTGCGGGACATACTGTCCACCTCCTGAATCGGTGTTCTGGTTTCAGGATGTGGGCGGGGAGACAGTCGGTGCAGAGGCCGCAGGTCCCGGCCGAGGGCCAATGGGCCCCATGGGACCAGAGGCTTTCGGCCCGAACGCGGCATCGTCTTCGCCCTCGCCCGCGAAGCGGGACCTGCTGCTGGACGACCTGACGGCGTACGGCGTCGCGGACACCATCGGCAGCGAAAGGATCTTCCCCACCCTGCCGACGGCCGTATCCGGGTGCCGGAAGTGGTGCCGCGACCAGTAGATCGCCCCGGCAAGGAGACTCCGCGGCGTGCCACTCGCTAGGTGCCCGAGGCCGGCACCGTCACGACGCTGGCCCAGGACAGTGGCAGTGGACAGGGCCGTTGGGAGGCCGACCCGGGGCCGTACGGGTCCTGTGCCCCGGCGCGGGGTGGGGCCGATGTTCCCGACGTTATGGGGCCGTTCGGCCCCTCTTCGCCCAACGTCGTGAAACAGCGCCGAAACACGGTCCGGTGCCTGATACACAGAACAGGCCGCCCGCTGCGATGCGGCGCGCTTCCTCTCTCACCCTCTGCTCGGGAGACTCCATGCTGTCCGCAGAATCCGCCACCGTGATCCGTGCCACCCTGCCCGCCGTGGCCGGGGCGCTCGACGAGATCACGACACGTTTCTACGGCGCGATGTTCCGCGACCGTCCTGAACTGCTCGACGGAATGTTCAACCGCGGCAACCAGGCCAGCGGCGCCCAGCGCCGCGCTCTCGCCGGTTCGATCGCCGGGTTCGCGACCGCGCTCCTCGACCATCCGGACACCCGCCCGGACAGCCTGCTGGACCGCATCGCCCACAAGCACGCCGCGGTGGGCGTCACCGACGACCAGTACACGATCGTGCACAAGTACCTGTTCGGCGCGATAGCCGAGGTACTGGGCGCCGCGGTCACCCCGGAGGTCGCGGCCGCCTGGGACGAGGTGTACTGGCTGATGGCGGGCGCCCTGACCGGCCGGGAGGCCCGCCTCTACCAGGAGGCGGGCGTCGAGCCCGGCCACATCTTGCGGCAGTGGACGGTCGTCGAGCGCCGCACCGAGACGCCGGACGTGGTGTCCTTCCTGCTCCGCCCGGCCGACGGCAAGCCGGCGCCGCGGGCACGGGCAGGCCAGTACGTGAGTGTGCGCGCCCTGATGGCCGACGGCGTCCACCAGCTGCGCCAGTACAGCCTGTCCTCGGATCCCGGCGGGGAACTGCGGCGGATCACCGTGAAGCGGGTGTTGGGTGCGGCCGGTGAGCCGGACGGCGAAGTCTCCACCCTGCTCCACGCCCAGGTCCGCCCGGGAGACGAACTGACGCTGTCCGCGCCCTTCGGCGACGTGTTCCTCGACGACGCGGCCAACACCACCACCCCGGTCGCGCTGGTCTCCGCGGGCATCGGCTGCACTCCGATGACCGGCATCCTGGCCCACCTCGCCGCCCTCGGCTCACCCCGCCCGATTTTGGTCCTGCACGCCGACCGCTCCCCCACCGACCACGCCCTGCGCACCGAGACACACCGGCTCGTCGGCCAACTGCCGGACGCCCGTGCCCTGTTCTGGTACGAACAGCCCGGCACGGAAGAACCCGAGGCCCGTACCGGCCTGATGAACCTTGACGGCATCGAACTGCCCGGCGACGCGATCGTGTTCCTGTGTGGCCCGCTGCCGTTCATGCGCGAGGTGCGCGGACAGCTGCTGCGTGCCGGCGTCCCTGCCAAGCGCATCCGGTATGAGGTCTTCGGCCCCGACCTGTGGCTGCCCGGCCCGACGGACTGAACGACGTCCGCACAGGTCAGACTCTTGCCAGTAGGTGCGCCTGCGGTCGTCCCGCTCAAGGAGAGCGGACCGGCTGTCGGGGCCGACACGGCGCGGTACGGCGTTTGAGCGGATGGAAGAAGACGTTCACCGATCCCCGGCTTTGCGCGGCCATCGTCGACCGGCTGAGCTTCAAGGGCGCCATCATCCAGACTGGCACCGCGTCCTACCGCCTCGCCCACACCAAGGCCGAAGCCGAAGAAGTCCAGGCCGGCTGACGGGGCGCCACACGGAAGGAGCTGCCCGGCAACCAGCCGAACCAGCGGGCCATCCAGGAGCCGCCATGACGCTGAGCGTGCGAAGCGGGTCAAGCTATGAGCAGGCGGAGGCCGAGATCTGCCGCGTCGAGGTCTGCGAGGCCGCTGTTGCGCTCGGCCCACCGGCCGGAGTCGAGGTCGTCGCTGAGGCTTCGCACCGCCCGCTGCTCGGCTTCCGTCCCGACCCTCGTCCACACCGACATCGCACGGCGTACGTGATCCTCCAGATAGGCCCCCGGTCGGCGCCAGTACGCCTCGAACAGGCCGTCAGCGCAGTCCCACGGGATGGGCACCGGCTCAGCGCGGGCGCCGATCGCGTCGGCCATCGCAGCAAGCGAGGGAAACTCTGCGAGGACGGCGGCGAACTCGGGCAGGTAGTCGCGGGTGAGCCAGAACCGGTCCTGCCATCCGGGCTCGTCGGTGTCGAACGTGAGTACCACGACGCGGCGGGCCACGCGGCGCATCTCGCGCAGCCCTGCTATCGGGTCCCCCCAGTGGTGAACGGTGGAGACGGCCATCGCGACGTCGAAGGACTGGTCCTCGAACGGCAGGCTCTCCGCGGCGGCGGCCATGCACGGCGCCGAGCCGGCAGACCGCTGCCCCCGCATGACCGCGGATGGCTCCACCGCGGTCACGTCGCGACCAGCAGGCTCGTAGGAGCCGGTGCCGGCCCCGACGTTCAGCACCGTCTGCGCGTTGCCGAGCGCGTCCCAGAGCTGCGCGGCGATCCGCGGCTCGGTACGCCGTGTCGCGGTGTAAGCGTCACCGATCGCGTCGTACAACCGTGCGCCGAGCATCTCCAGTTGATCCTCCGGTGTCACCATCACTCCCTTCGCCCGTGCCTCGAGTTCCCTGTCGATGGCCGCCACCATGGCGTCAGCTCGATCACGCCGCTCCCGCAGCAGGCCGCGCAGTCGGCGCAGGCGCGCGACCGCGTCGGTGGACGGGTCGCCCACCAGTTCCGCAACCTCCCGCAGCCCGAAGCCCAACCGCCGATATGCCAGTACTTCCCGCAGCCGCTCCACGTCGCCCGCCGAATAGACCCGGTACCCGGCCGCGGTCCGCGCCGACGGCCGAACGAGCCTGATCTCGTCATAGTGATGCAGCGTGCGGACGCTCACGCCGGCCAGCTCGGCCACGCGTCCCACGGTCCAGTGCTCCTCCACGGCACCGACCATGCACCCTGACGCCACGTGAGGGTCAAGAGCCTCACTCACCGCAGCAAGAGCCAAACGCGAAGGAGCAGACGGTGATCCTGGCCGGCACCCTTTCGACCTACTGCCGGCCCTCCGCCGGCGTGCTCTCCGCCTACGAAGCCGCCCCCCTCCGACGGAGCTCCGCCTGGACCTGCGCGCCACCCTGGAAAACGCCGTCGCCACGCTGATCGCGGGCACGGTGGCGGTGGGCCTGACACGAGGCGCCGAGGAGTTCGCACACTCGAGCGTGCCGCGGTGATCGGCCAACGCCGTCCCCGGGCCCGATCGGCCGTCATGAGCAGCTCGATCCGGTGGTTTTCCCCCTTTTTCATGCGTAGGCGGTGGTGTTCAAGGATCCTGTCGAGGCACCTCTGAAAACCACTGTCAGGAGACCCCCAGTGCGCTGCCCGACCCGGAAAGCCTTCGCCGCCCTCATCGCCGCAGCCAGCCTCGCCCTCCTCCTCTTCACCCCCACACCCGCCTCGGCTGCCACCGCCACCAGCCGCTTCGCCAACTACCGCTACGGTGACTGCCTGCGCGAGGCCTCCGAAACCCGTCTCCAGAGCGACCGCTGCACCACCGGACGCGGCAGCCTCCTGTGGCAGTGGAACGGCCGCCTCAACACCAGCACCACTCTTAAGAACAACTTCTGGGGCCGCTGCCTCGACAGCAATGACCGGGGCGACGTCTACCCCCTGCGCTGTAACGGCGGTTCATACCAGAAGTGGCGCACCGTCCAGCCCGCCGCCCGCAGCGCCATCATGCTCCAAAGCGTCGGCACGGGCCGCTGCCTCTACCAGCAGGACAACGGCTACTACCGCACGGGCCGCTGTGACCGAGGCATCCAGAACCAGCGCTTCACCATCGGCTGAACGGATCTCTCGACCGCTTCGATGACGCCGGGCGAGCAGCTCTTCTTTTGAACGGGGCGTTCCTCCCGTCGCAGATCAGATGGTGTTCACTGCCCGCCTTTGCGCGGTCGACCGGTGACGGGCCGGTCGCCTCGCCCCCCCTTTTTTCGCGGATGTGGAAGGCATCCACGCAGGCCCGGCTCCATGCCCACGGCCGTAATCGGGCCTGTGGTCGGGGGTACCACCACGGCCTGCATGGTCACGCGAGGTGTCGGACGGCTCAGCGCCGCGGAGTGTTGGACGCCGACTCGGGCGCAATGGTCTTGGTCGACGCTGGCCGGGTGATACTGCGCTCCCGACACGGCACCGACATGCTCCCGGCGTTTCCCGAGATTGCGGCCGGGGCCGCCCAGCTGCCGGACGTGACCGCGCTGGACGGCGAGCTGGTCGTATGGGACGCCGCGGGCCGGCTCGCCTTCGAGCAGCTACGGAACCGGCTTCAGCGGCGCGGCGCCGAGGCGGCCCGGGCGGCGGGCGAGTGGCCGGCGCACTTCGTCGCGTTCGATCTGCTGCGGCTGTCCGGGACCGACACGAGGGGGCGTCCGTACCGGCGACGCCGGGCCGCGCTGGAGTCGGTGTTCGCGGCCCGGCACCCGTCGGCGCCGTGGACGCTGTGCCCGTCGACAACCGACTCGGACACCGTGCATGAATGGCTGTCGTGGGCGGCCGTTGGCATGGAAGGCATCGTCTTCAAGCGGCTGGACGACGCCTATCACCCATCGGTGAGAGGCTGGCACAAGTTACAAGGCGCACGAGACGACCGAGGCGATCGTCGGCGCGGTCACCGGCAGCCCGGCCGCACCCCACACTCTCCTGCTCGGCAGATACGACGACGACGGACATCTGCGGTACACGGGCCGCACCACCAACCTCACCCAGACAGCCGGCAACGCCCTTACCGGTCTGCTCACTCCGGCCCGGCGCGGCCATTCCTGGACGGGCCGGTCCTTCTCTGCCGGCCGGGGAAGCCGCGAGACGCTGGACGTCATGCTGGTCGAACCCGAACTGGTCGTGGAAGCCGGCGTCGACGTCGCCCGCGACGCTTCCGGAGTGGGCCAACGAACTGCGCCGGCTTCAGGAGCGCTTCAGCCGCCCGCCGTGTGCGGACGGTGGTGCTGGATACCAACGACCTGTTGCACCACATGCGCTTCGACAAGATCCCGTGGCATCGGATCTACGGCGCCGGCACCTCTGTGACGACCCCGCATGTCGTGATCGACGAGATCGACAAGAAGTCGTACGACACCGGCGTGCGGAAACGAGCGCGCGCCGGGCTCGGCACTGCAGCCGACTCGGACGCGACGGCTGCCCCGCCCGCAAGCCCGGCGGCGCGTTTTTGTCACACGAGAGAGCAGTACGCCGCGCGCTCCCGGTGGATCCCGATACCCGCTGCCCGGAGTACGTCTCTTTTCAGCCATGCCTGTCTGACGTTCCTGCACGGAAAGGTACTTCCGCATAGGATCATGCACCTGACATCTTGCATCCACCACTCGTTTCGTACGGCCCGGCCCGCGTCCTCAGCACGGCCGAGCCGTCTCCGGAGGATGCATTGATACCCCACATATCCAGCCGCCCCAGACGCACGCTGGTGCTGGCGGCCACGGTCAGCGCCGCCCTCGCGTTCGGCGCCCCGGGTGCCCTCGCGGGCACGCTCCCCGTCACCCCCTCCACCGCCCCGGCCGCCAAGCCCCATGCTCCGGCCGCCGTGTCGGCTTCCCAGAGTGCGACCTGGGTGGCCGGGACGCGTGCCTACCTCGTGATCACCGCCCCCGGTGACAGTTCGGCGGTCCGCTCGGCGATCACGGCCAACGGCGGCACCGTGTTCTCGAACTTCGACGCCATCGGTGTGATCGTTGCCCACTCGGCGTCCAGCTCATTCGCCGCCACCATGCGCGGCGTCGCCGGCGTGCAACAGGTCGGCGCCACGCGTACCTCGGACGTCCCGGCCGACGCGTACAACCCGGCGCTCCCGGCCAATCCGGCCCAGGCCTCGACCCCGGCCGGAGAACCGGTCCGGGCCGACATGAGCCAGATCAAGGCCGACCAGGCCTGGGCCGTCAACCCGGGCTCCGCCTCCGTCACGGTCGGCATCCTGGACACCGGCGTGGACGACCAGCACCAGGACCTGGCGCCCAACTTCGACGCGGCCGACTCGGTCTCCTGCGCCTACGGCAAGCCCGACACCCGTGCCGGTGCGTGGCGGGACGTCGATACGCACGGCACTCACGTGGCGGGCACCATCGCCGCAGCCAAGAACGGCAAGGGCGTCGTCGGCGTGGCACCCGGAGTGAAGATCGCCGCGGTCCGGGTCGCCGAGCCGGGCAACTCCTTCTTCTTCGCCGAGAACACCGTCTGCGGCTTCGTCTGGGCCGGTGACCACGGCTTCAAGGTCACCAACAACAGCTACTACACGGACCCGTGGCAGTTCAACTGCCCGGACAACATCGACCAGGCCGCCATCATCGAGGGCGTAAAGCGCGCCCAGGAGTACGCCGAGGGCAAGGGTTCCCTCCAGATCGCCGCGGCGGGCAACGAGAACTACGACCTCGCCCACAAGACGACGGACTCCGCGAGCCCGAACGACTCGACGCCGGTCACCCGCACCATCACCAACGCCTGCCTTGACATCCCGACCGAGCTGCCGGGCGTGGTCACGGTCGCGGCCAACGGCACCGGCGTCACCAAGGCCTCGTTCTCCAACTACGGTCAGGGCGTCATCGACGTCGCGGCGCCGGGCAGCAACGTGTATTCCACCGTCCCCGGTGGCGGCTACGGCAGCAAGAGCGGCACCTCGATGGCCACTCCGCACGTGGTCGGCGTGGCGGCACTCATCGCCAGCGCCAACCCGGGCATCACCCCGGCGCAGATCCGCGCCAAGCTCGCCGCCCAGGCCAACGACATCGCCTGCCCCTCGGACAGCCGCTGCACGGGCACGACGGCCAACAACTCCTTCTTCGGCGAAGGACAGGTCGACGCCCTCAAGGCCGTCGGAACCACCCCGCCGCCCGGCAAGTACTTCGAGAACCTCGCGGACTTCGCCATCAACGACAACGCGACCGTGGAGAGCCCGATCGCCGTCACCGGTGTGACCGGCAATGCCCCGGCCACCCTCAAGGTGGGCGTGGACATCAAGCACACCTACATCGGTGACCTGAAGGTCGACCTGGTGGCGCCGGACGGCACCGTCTACACGCTGCACAACCACACCGGCGGCAGCGCCGACAACATCGCCCAGACCTACACCGTGAACGCCTCCTCAGAGGTCGCGAACGGCACCTGGAAACTGCGCGTCAACGACAACGCTGCCTCCGACACCGGCAAGATCGACGCCTGGAACCTGACCTTCTAGCGCAGGACCGGCAACACCCGCGCACAGCACCCACAGCACCCACGCCCCCGCACACACGACCGCGCACAAGACGGGCTACGGCCTGTTCGGCCAGGGCGCCAACTGCCGGGCTGCAAAGTGCACACGGGCTCCGGCGGCATACATCGCCGCCGGGGCCACCACACCGCAGGACCGTCTCCGGACCAGTCGTCAACTCGCCGTCCCGGCCGACGAACAGCTCGTCCGCACCGGCGTAGGACGCCGCCCCGTGATCGTCGAGAAGCTTTACGGACGCGCCCGCCGGGCCGGTGCCGACCTCGTGCACCGCCGGAGCACCGGGCCCGGGACCACGTCGGCCGCCCGTGCCCGAAGCGACGCCGCCGGTGAGTGGTCTGCTCGTGGGGGTCGACCCCGGCGGCATGGCCTGCCGTTCCAGCCGCTCGGGACGGGCGGCCGGATCCGTCCGGTGGTCGCCCCGTCGTCCGAGGATGGCCCGCTCTAGCTCGACCAGCGCGGGTCCGGGCTACAGGCGGAGCTCGTCGTGGAGGACCCGCCGGTTGCGCCGCAGAGCATCGAGTGCGTCGGCCCGCCGGTCCGCGCCCCGCAGCGCCGTAGCCATCAGCTACGGCACGCTGCTGAACCGGTTGCACGGTGCCGGAACGGTCATGCCCACGTAGTGGCAGACCCGCAGGCTCCGCGAGGATCCGCAAGCCCGCTTCCGTCGGGCGGCCCGGCTGCGTGTCCTCTACGAGACGCAGGGCGCGACCCTCGACGAACTGGCCCGCAGAGCGGGCAAGTCGAGACCCGCCACACGATGCCTTCTGATCGAGGCCGGTGGAGAAGTACGGGCCACGCGGCAGACGCGCGAGATCCGCTCCGCGCAGTCGAAGGCAAAGCCCAGGTACAGGCACCGACGCCGAAGCGGGCCTGGGACACCTCGAACGAGTACGGCACGAGCCCCCGACCACCACGTCGGCGGCCGCCGACGCATCGCCCGAGCCACCGGATGCCGACCCACCGCCCGGACCATCCCCGTGACCACGAGTCCAGGACGACCGGTCGGAAGACGTGCACCTTCCGCACCGAGCCGGGCGGGCGCTCACTGCACGGGGTCAGCGGTCGCCCGGCCCCCTTCCGAGCAGGGCGGCTCCGAGTGGGGTCAGGGTATGCAGGACCGTGTTGGCGTGGCGGTGGCTGGTGATCAGGCCGGCGTCGCGCAGTACGGCGGTGTGATGGCTGGCCGTCGTGAGGGTCACGCCGGCCCGGCGGGCGGCTTCGGTGGTGGTGGAGCCGGTCGCGCTGGCTCTCAGGATGGCGGCGCGGGTGGGGCCGAGCAGCACGTTCAGCGGTGGGGAGTCTGCGCGCGGAGTCGTCGTCGGCAGGTGATGGAGGGGGTAGAGGAGAACCGACGGGAGCCCGGGGTCGGCCAGAGCGATAGGCGCCTGCCAGCAGAAGTGGGAGGGGATCAGGAGCAGCCCTCGCCCGTCGAGGTGGACGTCGCGGTGGTCCGGATACGGGTCGATCTCCAGCACCGGTGGCCGCCAGTGAATCGTGGGGCCCAGCCCGGCGAGCAGGCCTTCGGTCCCCGCTTGGAACAGGGTGTGGGCGTGCCGGGCCCGTTCGGCGTTCAGACGTTCCTGGATGCACTCCTCGTGCGGGGCGATCGCGGCACCGTGGTAGGCGCGCAGGGCGCCCACGAGTTGTTCGCGCAGGTCCAGCTCGGTGAGCCGGCGTGTCCAGGCCGGGGCTCCGACGGTCCGGTTGAGCACGTCGACCTCGCGCGCGACCCGCTCGCACGGCGTCGCCAGAATTGCCTCCAGCCCGGCGTCCAGCCCTTGGGTGCCCTCCGGTGGTGTCAGGAAGTCGGGGAAGTAGCTGGCGCGGGGGAAGAGCGGCAACAGGAAGGTCTTCACCATCCGTTCGAGCCCGGCAAGGCGCAACGAGTCACGTGCGGTGCGGAACCAGGGCGCGTAGGCCCAGCGGCCTTCGCGGGTCTGGAACCGGTGCAGACTGACCGCGATCTCCCAGAGCGCGTGCGGCTCGGTCGCCACTGTGACCCTGGTGAGGTCCTCGGACGTGAAGTGAAAGCGGAGCATCCGTTTTCCCCGTGGGGTGCTGGTGCCGACCTGCGAAGTGTCAGTGGACTCGCATGAGCATGACAGCGATACGTCGTGCCCGGAAGCATGAATTCCCGCCAGACGTAGGCCCGTTGGCGCAGTCCACCAGAAAGGGACGACATGTTCCCGTACGAGCAGGAGCACGACCCGAAGACCAGCCGCACCCCCCGTCGGGGCCGCCGGGGTCTCGTCGCCGCGGCGCTCACCCTCGCCACGGCCGCCCTGGGCCTGATCGCACCGAGTTCCGCGAATGCCACGGCGCAGGCGTGGGAGTGCAACAGCGGCAGCGTGTGCGTCTACAGCGGCAACAACGGCACGGGCAGCCGATGTTCATGGAGCAACGCCGACCCGGACTGGTACAGCGGTGATGTCCAGTGTTCGTGGGCCGACAACCAGGTAGTCAGGTCGATCTACAACCGCGGCACGTCCTCCTCGTACAACTGGGTCGTTCTCTACACCGGCGCCAACTACACCGGCGACCACTACTGCTGGGCGCAGAACGGTGGCTTCGGATCAGACTTCAACACCAAAATCCGCTCCCACCGCTGGCGCGCTTCCTGCTCATAGCCGGATGACCGGTCGGCGGGCCCGGAGTGCCGGGACCCGCCGATACGCGTGGTTCGCCTCGTGGCGGGGAACTCCTCGGCAAACAGCCCGGCCTGCCCAACGCCGACCTCGAACCCGGCACCTTCGTCACCCGGCAGTCCCGCGTAGTACTAGGGGTATGTCAGGCCTGTTGTCGCTGCCCAAGGTCTGGGTCACGTCGCCGCGGGCCCGGTGCCTGCGGACGCGCTCGGCCAGCGGGGGGCGTCTCGTCCAGACCGTCGACCGCCCAGTTGGCCATGTGTGATGGGGATCTGTGCATTCGGCTCTGCCCGCAGTTCCGTGAATCCTCATCAACGTTGTCGCCGGTTGCCGACGCTCCGCGTCGACGCCTCCTTCGCCTCGCAGCTCGACGCACCAGACCCCGCTCACCCGCGTCCACAGGGTGCCGTCGTTTTCCTGCGGCCTGGTCTGCCGGACAGCCCCAGTGGCGCATCATTGTATGGAATGAACGCCGACCTTGATTGTTGAAAGCGGTATGAAAAAGATCGGGTTCCTCTCTTTCGGACACTGGACGCCATCGCCGCACTCGCAGACCCGCTCAGCGGCGGATTCCCTTCTCCAGGCGATCGATCTCGCGGTCGCCGCGGAGGAGCTGGGCGCCGACGGCGCGTACTTCCGTGTCCATCACTTCGCGCGGCAGTACGCCTCGCCGTTCCCCCTGCTCGCCGCCATCGGCGCACGTACCAGCAGGATCGAGATCGGCACCGGCGTGATCGATATGCGCTACGAGAACCCGCTGTACATGGCCGAGGACGCTGGAGCCGCGGATCTGATTTCCGGAGGCCGACTGCAGCTCGGCCTGAGTCGGGGATCCCCGGAGCAGGTCATCGACGGCTGGCGCCACTTCGGGCATCTGCCCGCCGAAGGGGCCACCGACGCCGACATGGCACGCGCCCACACCGAGCGGCTCCTCGACGTGCTTACGGGCGACGGATTTGCCCAGCCCAACCCCAATCCGATGTTCTCCAACCCCCCGGGACTGCTGCGCATCGAGCCGCACTCCGAATGCCTCAGGGACCGTATCTGGTGGGGATCCGGCTCGAACGCCACCGCGGCGTGGGCGGCCACGGTCGGGATGAATTTGCAGAGCTCGACTCTCAAGGACGACGAGAGCGGCGAACCGCTGCACGTCCAGCAGCGCAAGCAGATCGAGGCCTATCGTGAGGCCTGGCGTGAGGCCGGGCACACCCGCGAGCCGCGGGTGTCGGTCAGCCGCAGCATCTTCGCGCTGGTCGACGACCGTGACCGCGCCTACTTCGGTCGTGAGGGCAACTCCAAGGACCAGATCGGCTACATCGACGCCAACACTCGCGCGATCTTCGGCCGTTCCTACGCCGCCGAGCCCGACGTGCTGGTCAAGCAGCTCGCCGAGGACGAAGCGGTCGCCGCCGCCGACACGCTCCTCCTCACCGTGCCGAACCAGCTCGGAGTCGCCTACAACGCCCACGTGATCGAGAGCATCCTGACCCACGTCGCTCCGGCCCTGGGCTGGCGCTGAGCACGGCGGGAGGTCATGCACGGGAAGAGGTGAGCCCGCCGACCCCACATCCTGATGCGTCGACTCCGCCGGAACCCACCACGAGGAATACGTCGTCGGTGGCGGCGTCGGAGAAGGTTCTCATGGTGGGCGCCGGCGCGCTCATACTTCCGGAAGTCGTCATGGGCGCAGGCGAGGTCGTTGGCTTCCCCTAGGTCTCCTCGCGACCCGCGCCTACGGGGACTGACCGTTCGCGTTGTCCTCGAAGAGTTCCTGGGTACGGCGTAGCAGGGCCTGCCGGACAGTGTCCGGTGAGAGGACTCGCAGGGGTGTGGCCAGGCTGAGGAGGTACCTGGCGAGCCCGTCCGCGTCAGGACCACCGATCTCGACGACCGTGGTTTCGGGGCTTTCGGAACGGTGGGTGCCGACCGTCGCAGGAATCAGCCGCAGGGCTTGGTTCATGGACACCGGGAGACGGATCGTGGCAGAGAGAGGGTAGGGGCCGGTGGCGACGGAGCGGGAGACGAGCAGCGCAGGGTCGGGTGGGTCGACGAGTTCCACCGCGTGCCCGGTTGTCTGCAGTCGCTCGACCCTGTCGGCCCGGAAGGTTCGCCATTGGTCCCGCGTCACGTCCCGGGCGACGAAGTACCAGCGGCGTCCGGTGTGAACGAGACGGTACGGGTCGATGTCCCGGACCGTGGTTTTTCCTTCCCAGTCGCGGTACGCCAGTTGGGCACGCTCGCCTCGGCGGCACGCGGCGGCCAGTTCCAGCAGCATGCCGGGCGTGATCTGCGGCTCGTCGGGTCTGGGGGTGTGTACGAAGGCGTCGTCCATCTCGGTCAGCCGGGCCGCGATGCGCTGGGGCAGAACCTGCTGCAGTTTCAGCAGCGCCGACAGCGCGGCCTGGTCGCTGCCGAGAGCACCGCTGAGCGCGGCCTCGCGCAGTCCGACAGCAACGGCGAGTGCTTCTTCGTCATCGAGGATCAGCGGTGGCGTCCGGGCTCCGGCGCGGAGACGGTAACCGCCCCATGGTCCCGCGTCGGACTCGATGGCGTAGCCGAGTTCCCGGAGCTTGGCGATGTCCCGCCGCACCGTGCGGTCGGTGACCGCCATCCGGTCGGCCAGCTCGCCGCAGGTCCACGACGGCTTTGCAGCAAGCAAGGAGACCAGTCGCAGCAGGCGGGCGGATGCGCTGATCACGTTGCCGAGTGTTCCACATGACCAGGACTGAATCTGTCCTGGTCCCGGTCTAGGGTCCACTTCATGACCACGGAAAGCACCTCCGCACCCACGTTCCGCTACTCGGCCGTCACGTTCGACTGCCCGGACCCCGCCGAACTGGCCCGCTTCTACGGCGAGGTCCTCGGTCTGCCCGTCGTCTTCTCCACCGACGACTTCGTCCTCCTCGGCCAGGAGGGCGCGGCCGGACTCGGGTTCAACCGGCTGGCCGACTACCGCCGTCCCACCTGGCCGACTGCTTCCCAGGAAAAGCAGGCCCATATAGAAATGGGCGTCGATGACTTGGATACTGCGCAGGCCCGGCTGCTGGCCCTGGGGGCTGTCAAGCCCGAGTTCCAGCCGGACCCCGACCGGTGGCGGGTCCTGCTGGACCCCGCAGGCCACCCGTTCTGCATATCCACCCTGGTCTGAGCACGACCTGCAAGCCGAGGGACCACCACCGCACACTCCCGCTGGGGCAGCGAACTCGCAGCTGTCCCCGGGAGTCGCGGAGAAGTGCCCATGTCCTACTGACTGTTCACCGGCATCGCCGTCGGCGCCGTGGTCTCCGCGCGCACGGCCGCCGTGACGGACGTCGTCGGGCAGCACCGCAGGCGGCTCACCACCCTGCTCGCCTCCTGCGCCATGGTCTCGTGGGCCGGCCTCGGCCCGCTCCTCGCGGGCATCCTGTCCGAGACCGCGCCCGCCCCCGACCGTCACCGTCTTCCTCGTCGAGATGGCGCTGCTCGCGACCGCGGTCCTCGCGGCGCTGGGCATGCCGGTACGGCACCCGGCCGCACCGCCCAAGGGCGCGTGGATCCGCGTACCCGGCGTACCGCGCGGCAACGGCCTGCAACTCGCCCTCGGCATCGCCGTGTTCGCTCCCGGCATCACCGCGACGTCCTTCGTGCTCTCCCGCTCTCCCTCGGCCCTTCCCTGTTGTCCGGACTGCTCGGCACCACCGGCCGGATCGTCGCCGGGGCCATGGCGTTCGCGATGTTCCTGGCCGCCACCGGTGTGCAGTTCGCGGTGCAACGCCTGCCCAGGCGCACCATCCTGCCCAGGCGCACCCTCCTGACCGCCGGCGCGATCAGCACCACCCTCAGCATGGTCACGCTGATCGCCGCGGTGCACTCCTCGTCGGTCCCGGTGCTCATCGCCTCCGCGCTCCTGGCAGGCGCCGGTCAGGGCATGGGCCAGCTCGGCGGCCTGTCCCTGCTCAACTCCACCATCGCCCGCCAGCGCCTCGCCGAGGCCAACGCGGCGTTCAACGTGGGCGGTTACATCCCGGCGCGCATCCTCCCGGTCTCGGCCGGCTACCTCAGTGACGCGATCGGCCTGACCGACGGGGCGACGGTCTTCGGGGCGGTCCTGATGAGCCTGGCGGTCATCGGCGGCCTCGTAGTCGTCGCGAGCCGCCGCAGGATGCCGGAGCCGACCACCTGACCGCTCGGCCCAACACCCGCCGGAGCGACCTCTCGTACCCCTGCCGGCATTGCCTTTCGGTCCGGAAATCAGCCCCAGTCGCTCAGCACTGTCACGCTGGCTGGCCCTGGGATGGTCTCCGAGTTGAGCACACTGAGGGGGATCGTCATGGGGAACGTGTCGCCGTCGTACAAGGGGCCCCGGTACCCGGTGGAGGTCTCCCCCTGTGTGTGGCTGTACCACCGCTTCCCGCTGTCGTTCCACGAGGTCGAGGGACTCATGCCGACGCGCGGCGTCATCGTCCTCCAAAACTCCGCAGCTGACGGCCTGGAAAAAGGGGTGCGGTCGGCTGAGCTGGGGTGATAGGTAAGCGATGTGACAGAGAGTCTTGGCTATTCCGCCCTGCTGCAATTGATCGACGAGCGGTCGGCCGCGTTCCGGAGTGCGGTTGCGGCCGCGCCCAGCCTTGACGTGCCGGTGCCGTCCTGCCCCGAGTGGACGTTGTTCGATCTGGTGCAGCACCTGGGTACGGGCCAGCGCTGGTGGGCCGCGATCGTCGCCGCGGGCCCGGCCGAGGCTCCACCCGCCAAGAATGCTGCGGAGGTGCCGCGCGAGCGCGAGGCGCTGCTGGTCTGGTACGCCGAGTCGAACGAGTTGCTGCTGAGTGCGCTGCGCGCGGCCGGCCCGGAGCGCGAGTGCTGGGCGTGGTGGAGCGCCGGCGTGTCGCCGGCGAATGCCCGGGGCGTCGCCCGGCGCCGGGTGCACGAGGTGCTGGTGCACACCTACGACGCCCAGCTCGCCGCAGGCGCCGTGCAGCCGATGCCGGCCGGCCTCGCGATCGACGGCGTGGCCGAGTTCCTCGACACCTGCAACTCCACCCCAGCGGCCTGGCCGCACGAGGCCGCCACCATCCACTACCACGCCGCCGAGGGCCACTCCTGGCTCCTCACGCTGGACGGCACCGGCGCCTGGCCCGCACCCCTCACGGACGACGCCGCGCCCGCCTCCGCTTCGGCCACGGGCACGGCCGAGCAGCTGCTCCTCTTCGTCTGGGGCCGCCTCACGATGAGCGACCTGAAAATCGGGGGCGACCCGCAGGTATTCGAGCAGCTGATCGCCTGGGAGCCCGAGGAGTAGCCAGTCAAAACCGCCAGCGGACTGCCTCGCTGACGTCCGCGGTTCCTCGGCACCATCGGCCAACCGTCGCGAGGTCCGCCATGGGGTGCGCCGCACTGTGATTACGGCGTAGAGCAGCACGTCGTGGGGCGGCGAACCTCGGCGGCCGGTACGCCCGTTCGCGGCGGCCCGGTCGGACCTGGCCGAACTGCTCGCGGCGATGGGCGTGCTCGGCTTCGGCATCGGGGCTTCTCAGCCGCGATGCCCGGTGTCATCCTGGCCGTCACCCCCAAGAGTGAGACGTCGAGCGCCATGAGCTTCGATTACGTCGTCCGCAGCGTCGGGTACTCCCTGGGCAGCGCCATCGGCGGCCTGATCCTCCGCCGGAGAGGCGCCCACCACTGCCGATCACGCCTTCGTTCTGGCGCGCGACTGCCGACCCAGCCGACCGCATCCGGCCCCCCGAGAGCTGGAGATCCTGGAGATGGTCAGCACCGGCATGACGCACAAGGCGATCGCACGCCGACTCGATTGCAAGCCCAGCACGGTAGCCACCCACTTGGCGACTGTGCGCGCCCACCCACTTGGCGAGCGTGCGCGCCAAGTACAACAACACTGAGCGGCCGATCACCAAGCCCACCGACTACCGGGACCGGCAACTGGACCGCGACCGCCTCGACACCGACGGCTGGTAGGACTCCGTTAGGTTCTGTCTCGATCTTGGTGTGGTGTAGGTCCTGGCGAGCAAAAGTTGTTGGCTGTCTCTTGGCGGCCTGTGTGGTCTCGCTCGCTCTGGTGCTGTGACCGAAAAGGTTGGTGGGGTCGGCGGGCGGGGCGCGCCGCTGGATGCACAGTGACGTCTCGTCTGGTCGCTGGAGGCGTTTTGGACGGCGTCCCGGTCCCGGGCACTGCTCTTCCCTGATGAATCCACCCTCGGTTATCGTCCGTCCTGTGCCTGTGAACCCGAGCCTGGTCGTCGGTTTCCTGACTCTGTCGGTAGTGCTGTCAGCAATCCCGGGGCCATCTGTCTTACTCGAGACCAGCCGTGCCATCACTCTGGGGCGTCGATCAGCGATGTGGATCGTGCTGGGGAATGCCCTAGGCGGTCTTGCACTCCTGGCGCTCGTGCTCGCTGGCCTCGGAGCAATCGTCGCGGCATCGGCCAAGCTCTTCATGGTGGTCAAGGTCGTCGGCGCGTGCTACCTGTTCTGGCTGGGCGTCAGTGCGCTGCGCTCCGCCCGGTCCAACTTCGTGAACGAGCCCTCAACCACGGCCGATGTCCTGGGCAGAACGTCGTGGGCGCGATCGGTACAGCAGGGCTTCCTGGTCGGTGTCGCCAACCCGAAGAGCATCGTGTCGCTGATGGCCGTCCTACCCCAGTTCGTTGACCACTCGCGCGGAAACCCCGCCCTCCAGATGCTGGTCATCGGCCTCGCCGGAGGCGTGGTCCAAGCAGTAGTCGAAACCATCTGGGTCTGTGCCGCCGGATCCATGCGGACCTGGTTTCTGGGGAAAAAACGCCGTATCCGGGTACTGAAGGCCAGCGGCGGAGTTGCCATGATCGCATTTGCCAGCAGGCTCGCAATCGAAAGCCCATAGGGCCACCCCCTGCCATGATCCCGCTGATCGGCCGTGTACGTCACGGCGTCAGTGTCACCGGTGCTGTTTGCAGGCCACGCGGCTTTCGCCGGTCGCCCGCCCCAGCGGATGCCCTTCTCACTATGGATTCGGGTGCGATCGCGCCGTTGGGCGGCCAGCACGTCGGGATCGCGGGCGTTCTTGTTCCGCCAACGCAGATAGGCGTGCAGGGCGCTAGTCGATTGGCCCCACCTGCGCGAGGGTCGCGTTGGGTGTGGACCGCCGGTTCAACCGCCCGCGATCGTCATCGGGTCGCTGTCGTTCTGGGCTCACTGATACATATGTGCGATGGCAGGCGACGACTCCGGTGAGTTTCAGGCAGGGCAGTCGGGGCTCATCGTGAGGGTTCCCCAGGCAGAACCTGTTGTTCGAGCGTGGCGTGACCGGCTGGACCTCTCAGCCCGTGCGGGGGTTCCGGCCCATGTCACCGTCCTCTTCCCGCTTCTCAACGAGAGTCGCGCGAGGCCCGGTTCGAGCACTGCGGGCGATTCCCGGGAATCTTGTATCTCGTCCCCGAACTGGACCTCCCGTTCCGACGGCTGACCGAGGCGGTGCCGACCGGTGGCCGGAGACCCCGCCGTTCGCCGGGCAGTTCGACGAGGTCGTCCCCCATCTGACCATCGCCCAGGGGCAAGACGATGCCGTGCTGGAGGAGGCGGAGGCCGACCTTCGCGGCCGGCTTCCCGTCACTGTCCGCGTGTCGTCGGTCTATCTGATGGTCCACGACGGAACCAGGTGGCAGCGAACATCGTTCACGCTCCGGTGATCCCTCTGTTGGTGGCGGTCAGCCGCCGCCCTGCAGCGCCTTGGTGTGGGCGAGGCGGTAGGAGTCGCTGCCGGTTTCGATGATGTTGCCGCCGAACGTGAAGCGATCCACTCTCCAGGGCGAGCCGCACGGCCCGGTCCGTCCCCGGCCGCCGCACCGACGGCGGCCCGTCGAAGATCGGCGGCACCCTGACAAGCGTCAAGGCGGTACAGCGCCGCGTCGGCCCGGACAGCGCCGGTCCGCTCCTCCAGCGGGACGAACGAGCACGGCGTTACCGCATCGACGATGCCCTCGTGGCCGTCTCCAGCGTGCCGTCACTCTCGCCGACGCCCGCCCCGACCTGCTGCGCGGCGAACCGTCCGGGCCGGCTGCCTGACCGGCATGTGGCCCGCGTCAGGGCCGGACGGTGGCCGCCTCGGAACGCAGGTCCGGCCAGTCGCGCAGGACGTGGGTGACCTTGTCCGCCGGCACGGCGAGCCCGGAGGACTCGGTCAAGCATGATGCCCCCGTGCTCCGGCTGCCGCGGGGAGCTGGTCCAGGACAGAGGCCTGAAGCGCATTCGGGCCGGGCAGGCCATGCGCGGCGGCGAACAGCCGCGGCGGCAGCCGGATGCGGGCCAACTGCGACTGCTCTACCGTCTGGCGGGCCATCCAGCAAGCCCGGGTGAAGTGTTCGCCCGTCCCAAAGGCGAGCCGGTCGGTCCGCGGCCGCCACACCCTGCGCCGGCTGGCAAGCCGGTCCGCGACCATCACCACACCGGTCATCAGCACCACCGCGGTCACCGACACACGCGCCGGCACCACCTGTGCTCCGGTCAGGTGCCGCACCTGCGCGGCATAGCGAGAGCGCAACTGCTGCCACAGCAGGCCGCCCAGATCGGCCCGCACTCGTGCCGCACTGGCCGCGCCGAGTACATCGACATGCAGAAGGCGGCCGTGGTGACCGTCGGCGACCTGCGCCATCCGCGCTGCCGGGCTCGCGTCGCCCTCCAGCGGGTAGCCCCTCTCGGCGAGGATGCCCACCAGTGCATGCAGGGAAGCGCGTACGTGTCGCATCAGCCGCCAGTCGCCCGTGTCCGCGCGCAGCGCGTCCCCCACCCGCGCCCACGGCAGTGGCGGGAACGGCGAGGGCGTGAATTCCGGAGGGAGCGACGGCGGAGGCGGCGACGGCGGTGGAGGCGATCAACGAGCTGGTGCACGGTTGGCGGTGAGACGTCTTGATCTTCGGGGTGGCCGGTGTACACATCTGCCCTGTCGAGCTCAGGTCCACCGTCTGCTGGTGGGACAGCAGGCCGGCGATCGCTTGGACGGTGTCGCTCATGTGCTCGCGGGGGCCGAGGTGGCGGGCCAGAGCTCGCCAGTTCTGCAGACGGGGGCGGCAGCCGCAGCGCCCTCCTGAGGCGATCCGCTCCTCTCCCGCACTGCCGAGGGGCCGCGCTGTCGCTCGACGTCCGCCCACCCCGCTCCGAGGGTGCGCCGCAGCCTCCATGCGACTCAGCCTCGACGGGGTGCCGGTACAGAGCGGCGACGACCACGGAACGACTGCGAAGGAACACCGGTCGTCGACTGGTCGTCGAATGCCAACCGTGTCACCGTGCGGCCCGCTGGTGTGGGCGTAGCGGCCCCGAGTGTTATTGAATGAGGTTTGCGGTCAAGAATCCCGGGACTCTGTCGCCCGGGTTCTGGTACGGCTCCGACGTGGTGCCGGGGTCGGCGAGCGAGCTGAGAGAGTCGCATGGACTCCACCCCGCCCCCCTCGTCTGCGTCACCGTTCGACATGGTCAGCAGCGCTTTGGGGCAGTACATGCCAGTCGACGAAGCGGCAGCGGCCGCCGGTTCCGCCGACCCACAGGGGAACAACGCCGCCCGCCGAGACGTATCCGAAAACCCGACCCCCGCCGGTCAGGAGCAAATCCTCGGCGCGGTGAATCTGGACCGGGATCTGAGAATCACCCGCTGCAATCTGGACGCCCCGGTCTTCGCGGGGGTGGAGGCCGTGGCCGGGAGCCCCTTCGTCGATCTCCTGCCTCCTTCGGACGTACCGACGGTCACCCGGCGCCTGCGGCAGGTCCTCGAGACCGGTGAGCCGCACGTCGCTCGGGTCCAGCGCCTGCGACGCGGCGACGGGTCGGAGCTGGTGGTCTCGATGAGCATCCTGGCCGCCGCGGCGCCTCAGGAGGGCCTGACCGTCTCCCTGATCGCCATGGCCAGGAGGCTGCACCTGTACGCCGCCGAGACCGCCATCGGCACCTCGTTGGACATCGGCGAGACCGCGCAGTCGCTGGCGGAGTCCCTGCTGGCCTGGGGTGACGTCACCGCCATCGACCTCGACTTCGCCGTGTGGACGGGTGAGGCGGTCACCGAGCAGCCGCAGGGGCGCCTCCGGCTGCGGCGGGCGGCCCTGATGCCGGACCGGGCGTGGCCCGACGGCTACGTGACCCCGGGCGACGATCTTCCCGGCGATGCGAGTCGACTGCTGTCGCAGGCCATACGGCGTGACGATGCCGCGCAGGCCATCGTCATACCCGACCGAAAAGCGATCGAACGGGTGCTCGGCACTCCTCGGCTGGTATGTGCCCTGGTGCCCGGCGACCAGGCGTCGGCCGTGGCGTGCATACCGCTGGTTTTGGACGGCACGCCGCCCGTCGTCCTGGGTGTCGCGGAAGTCTGGCGGCGGGCGGACCGCCCCTTCGCGGACAACGAGCTCCTCGACCTGCAGGAACTGGTGGCCAGGACCTCCCACCACGTGGACCTGGCCCGTCAGCACCAGCGCGAGCACACACAGGTACTGGCTTTGCAGCGCCGACTGCTGCCACGGTCCAGCGGCGACACCATCCAAGCGGCCAGCGTCTACCAGCCCGCCACCCCCGACAGTGCGGGTGTCGGCGGCGACTGGGTGAACAGCTTTCCGCTGCCGGACGGCCGTACCGCGCTGGTGGTCGGAGACGTCGTCGGGCACGGGCTGGGCGCCGCGGCGACCATGGGACAGCTGAGCATGGAGGCCCGCGCGCTGCTGTCGGCGGGGCTGGCGCCCGACGAGGTGCTGGAGCACCTGGACGAGACGGTGTCGCTGCTGGACGACGCGGATTCCGGGCTGGCGGCCGGATACAGCGCCCTCGGGTCGACCTGCTGCATCGCCGTGTACGACCCGGTCAGCCACCACGTGGCGGTGGCCAGCGCCGGCCACCTCCCCCCGGTCCTGGTACCCCCGGACGGACCCGCCGGGCCGGTCGCTATACGCCCCCACCCCGGACTGGGCGCCGAGTTCGCGCTGCGGGAGCCCTACGACGTGCACGCGTTCTGTGCGCCCCCGGGCTCGCTGCTCGCTCTCTACACCGACGGCCTGGTGGAGGATCCCGCCCTGTCGATCGACGAGGGCATCGACAGGCTGACGGACGCCGTGTCCTCGGTGCACCCGTGGGACGCCCTGGACCAGGCCGCGCGGCGCGTGGTCTCGGCGGTGGCGCCCACGCGTCGGCGCGACGACGTGACTCTGCTGATCGCCCGCATGATCGGTTACCGCAAGGAGGACACCGCGACGTGGCGTCTGCCCGCCCGCGGCGACGCGGCCGCCCGGGCCCGCACACTGGTCTCCGAACTGCTGGGGCAGTGGAACGCCAGAGAGCACACCAGGGACAGCGTGCTGCTGGTGGTCGACGAACTGGTCGCCAACGCGGTCCGCTTCGCCCGCGGACCCATCACGGTACGGCTGATCAGGACCGGTCACGGACTGTTGTGCGAGGTGGGCGACACCGGCAACGGCAGGCCACGGCTGGGCCCGGCCGGGCTCCTCGACGACGCCGGCCGTGGCCTGCACGTAGTCCATGGGCTCACCACCCGGTGGGGGGTGCGGTGGACGGACAACGGGAAGGTGGTGTGGGCTTGGGTCGAGCGGTGACGGGGTGCCGGCTGGGCGGTGATGAGTCGTCAGCGGGGTGGTGGCGAGGCTCCGCCGGGTGGTGACGGGGCGCTGGCCGGGCGGCGCGGGAGCTGTTCGTCAGGCGGCGGCACCGGCGTCACGAGGGGCGCGAGTCCGCACTACAGCCACTCCCCCTCCAGGGCGGTGGCCGTGAGGCCCGGGGCAGCCGCGTACAGGACGGCACGGCTGCCCGCCTTCTGCCCGGCGTCGTACGCCCTCCGCATGATGTCGAACACGGCGGCGCCTCCGCGGTTGCCGCTGGTGTAGCTGTCCCGGCTGTAGCGCAGGAGCCCCGACGGCCACCCGTCGGGCATCGTCTGCTCCATGTACTCCAGCACACGCGTCCCGCCGGGGTGGGCGAGCAGGACGTCGGGGTGCCAGGAGCCGGGGTCGTCCTGGTATCGGAGGCGCAACCACTCCCACATCGCGGTGACCGTCTCCTGCACGGCGCGCGGCCCGCGCCGGTCCATCACGAAGTGGGTGCCGTCCTCCCGCGTCTCCAGGCGGTGCAGGTCCTGGGTGCCGGGCAGAGTGTGGTGGCAGGCGGTGTCCAGCCGCAGCGTCGACTCGGGCCTCGGGCGGCCCGTGACCACCGTGGCGACCGCAGTGTCCGCGAACAGCAACCGGACGATCAGGGATTCCAGAGTGTCGTCCGCGGGCTGGTAAGTCGTGCTCAGTGCCTCCGCGATCACGACCAGGACCACCCGGTCGGGGTCCGCGGCCACGAGATCCGCCGCCAGCGCCAGGGAGCGGGTCCCGGCTATGCACGCCCACTGCGTGGCCGGCAGCAGCAGCACGTCGCGCCGGAGCGGGAGTCTGTTGGCGAGGGAAACGTCCAGCCCCGGCAACGCCGGGGTGGTGGAGTGACTGGTGATCAGACAGTCGACGTCCGCGGCGTCCAGCCCGGCGATCTGCAGGGCCCCGCGCGCCGCACGCTCACCGTAGGACTGCACTGCCGACCAGGCCGGCGCAGTGCGTTCCTGGACGGTCTGCGGCGCGGGTATCGCCTCAAGGGCAGCGATCACGCGATCCACGTCCTGTTCGGTGAACCCGTCACCGGCCAGCGCCTCTCGGGCCGGCCCGATGCCGGCGGCCGGCAGGCCGCTTCCGCTCCCGGGTGCGACGGCGGCCTCCAACGGCAGCATCCAGCCACGGGTTTCGATGCCCGTACTGGCCGCGATGCCGTCGATCCGCGGCGCCCACGCCGCGTTCGGGTGCCGACCGCGCACTTCGTCCACAATCTGACTGGTCTGCACGGCGTGCTTGCCGTGTATCACGGCAGGCGGGCACAGGTATGCGGCCATGATTGGCGCCTTTCTACAGAGAACGAGATGAATTGTCACGGGCGCTGTACCATAGATCACTTGTGAGCTATTCAACCAAGTCCATGACAGTGCGCTCTGGTTAGGGACTCCATGTCCGTTTCGAGCATGGATGCCACAGGGGCGTTCGCGCTGTGATCTGGGCAACTTGGGAGGTTCTGCGATGCGTGACACCGCGCACACTGCTGCAGAGGGGCCGACGCGGTGCCGCGCGGCCTGACATGCCACCGGTGGACCTCGCCATCGCCGCCACCGCGGCTCACCACGGCCTGGCTGTCCTCCACGACGAGGAGCCGGTGGTGCCGATCCGTAGGGTCCCACACCCGTAGGCGCGGTGTCCCGGGTCCTGAAACGCGGTTGTACGAGTTCGTCGAGCCCAGGGTGCCCCTGGTACGGAACGCGAGGAGCGGGGCGAGAAGTACGTCGAACTCACGGGCGGGGGAAGAGCCCCGACAGCGGTTGCGGTCCCGACCGGACCTGCGCGAGCCCGCCCGCGACCTGCCGACCGACGACCACCGGCACGGGGCCGCGGCCAAACTGGGCCGTTCCGGTCCAGCTTCGGTCAGGCACGGCCGACAGGAACGTGACCGCTTGCGAAGTCCGGGCCGCCGGCCTGGGGTTCGCATGGTGACGACCATCGAACTCGCGCTCTCAGTTCGGGTTGCGACGGGACGCCCGCTGACGTACTCCTGCAGAGCGAAGAAGGGGGGCCGACGGCGGCGGTCACGGACATGGCCAGGTAGCGGAACGGCTCGGACCGTTCCGCCCGTTCCAGGCGTCCTCCAGCAGCCAGTGCACCCGTTCGAACCCGCCGCTGGTACCGAGCGTCTTGCCCAAATGGCGGAACCGGGCGACCGTGAGCCGGTCCCCGTCGGGCAGCCACACATCATGGGCGGCCAGGTGTTCCGCCATGCGACGGACCCGTTCCACGTCCTCCCAATAACGCCGGCAATAGGCCGCGTTCTTGGCGGCGACACCTGAGAACAACCGGCTGTAGATCTCCATCGCGTCTGCCGCCGACGCGGGCAGTCCCCGGTCACCAGACAGCCCGGGGCGTCGGAGAGGTAGATGCGGGCGACGAACCCCCCGTAGCCCAGTTCAAGGATCGTCCACGGGCAACCTCGCGTGAGCTGGCCGCGGACCACTTCCGCGTCCGCGACGATGCTGTCGGCCCGGACGGGCCCAAGTATGCGGCGAGTTCGCCATCCGAACGGCCGGAGGCGGTGAGTCGGGGCGGCCCTGGGCGAGAGGACGAGCACTGCGCCGTCATCGGCCGTGATCCGCGGACGATCATCCGCTCCGTGCAGTACATCGTCTCCTACGACGACCCGGCCGGCCACCGACCGGAAGATCATCACGGAGCTCATCGCCGCAGGCGTGACGCACATCGTGCTGAGCCTGCGAAATCTCTGTCCCCCACAAGCCGTCCGGTGGCTCGCCGACGAGATCATCGCGCCAGTGCGCAGCGCAACCGGAACATTCTGAGGACAGGCCGGCCCGCCACCCAGCAAGGCGCTTCCGGGCTCCCGAAGAGCTGCAGGACGGGCCGTGTTGCCGACCACCCGCGATTCGGCAGTACCGGTCACCGGCCTCGGTCTCACGCAAGGGGGCCACCGCGAGGATCGGCGGCACCGATTTCGAAACCAGCCCTTCTGGAAGCGCCGTGCCGCCCACACCGAGTCCCGAAGGGAGGACAGCTCGAAGATGTCGGTGAGGTGGTCCAGGCGCTCGTAGAGGTGGATGAGTTGCCGGGTCAGGTGGGCGCCTTCTTCGGAGGGCCCCATGTGCCGGACCATGTACAGGTCGAGGAACTGCCGGGCCTCTTCCAGGGTCTTGGGGGCGGTGTCCTGGTCGATGCCGAGGATCCCGCCGATCAGGCGCCAGGCGTAGAAGTACGCTTCGGCTCCCTCGACGCTCATGTGGATGCCGAGCCGGTGCAGGCTGTCCAGGACCAGGAGGGAGAAGCACTACCAGTGCATCATGGCCGCAAAGCCCTCTACGCCCGCGAGTTCACCGGTGAGGACGCCCGGTCAGCCGCGATCACAGTGTGGAACATCCACTACAACTACCACCCGCCGCATAGTGCTGCCGCCCGAAAGCCGCCGGCAGCACGCCTCCGCGAGAGCGTCACCAACGTCGAGCCCTCATACACCCCGTGTTCACCTGGGCGCGATCCGGGTCAGGCTTCTTCCGCCGGGCCGTCCACGGGCCAGTCCCCGGACGGCTCGTCCGTCAGACGGCCCCCGAAGGGCCTGGTGACCACGAGACGGCGCACCTCGTAGGACATTTCGAGAGTCTCGGGTTCGGGTGCGGGGTGGTAACGGCCCGCGCACACCGACAGGTTGACGATGAGGTAGGCCTGCCAGCCAGAACCCACGCCCCGTCCGTCGGCGAAGATCCGCTCGCCGTCGAGGGTCCACACCACACTGCGCCGTCCGAAGGTCACGCCCAGATCGAGGACGGCCCCCGGACGCACCGCGTCGTGACGGATATAACTCTGGCCCTGCCCCACATGGTTGGTCAGCTCCAGAAGGTCAGGGTTGTCGGGGTGGTACTCAAAGACGTCGACCTCGTTGCCGCCGTCCCGCCAGGTCCAGATGGCAGGCCAGGCACCCAGCTCGGTAGGCAGCCGTACCGTAGTCTCCAGGTGGTCCCCGGTGCGCACCATGAACCCCTCGGCGCTTCCCTCGGTGGTCAGTAGTCCGGCGTCCCACAGGCCGTCCGCCCTGCGTCGGGCCCTGAACGTACCCAGCCGGGAGTAGGCGGAGTCCGCTGTGAGGTGATCGAGTTTGTTGTCGCCGGGGTTGGTGGGCCCTCCGTCCGGATAGGCCCAGGACCGGCCCGCAACCCACTGGCGGTCCGAGGAGAAATCGGCGCTGAACGCGACAGCACTCACATGCGCTCTCCTTGCTGTCAGAAACGACTATGCCCCCCGTTGCATCTCCTGACGCGCCCCCCGCCATGCGCCATCCGCCCACACACGACGCGCAATTCAGCCTCCCGGGTGACGAACCGCTGTGGACGCGGCCAGTCACGCCAGGGCCCAATCCAGCGCCGTCCACTGCGCGCCCAACCGGCGCGGCGTTCCCCGTCACAGCGTCCGCAGCTGTCGCGTGCCCTGCCGCGCCTGACCGGGGTGTCGGTCACCGGAACGGCAGTTGGACGCGGGCAGCCAGCCGAGGTGCAGGGCGGCACTGAATCCGCCGACCCGGACCGCAAGAAGCGCGCCGGGGTGAACAACAAAAACGATGGCCCAAGGCGCTCCCGCTCGACTCTGCGGCGACCGCCGCCCCGGACCCGCTGGGGTTCCGGGTCCGTGCCACTGTGCGCTGACCCGGCTACGGCCCGCTGCACCTCGCGCACCTCTGCCGAGTCGGCGGGTTTGCGACGGAACAGGAACCGAGGTGAGCGGGGCTTATCGCGACTGCGCCCAGTCGTAGAGATGGTGAGCGCTGTCTCCGAAGCGCGTGGCGTAGAGCATGGGGCCTGTCCGCCCGCGAGTTCCTGGTCAGTGGTGGTGGACGCCCACGACGGTGCGGGTGCCGAATTGGGCCAGGTGGGGGCCACCGCTCGATCCGGGTGACATGTTGCAGGTCTCACCCCACAGCAGAGGGGCCTTGGGACCGGGGTGGCTCGTGCCGGCGCAGTGGATCATGAGTGATACCACGTCTGTCACGGTTCCGCGAGGTCCTTCACGAGGCGGTCAAGGGCAGCTCGGACGGCAAGAGCACGTTGTCGTAGCCGGGCCGAGGCGGCGATGCCGAGCAGGGGCGCGACCTTGCCGTCGCCGGCTTCGAACGCCAAGGCGCCCGCACGCCGTTGGCCACCATTCGCCGGGTTCTCGACGCTGATCCTGGCGCTTGTGGTGTCGGTCTTCTTCCGGGTCACGGCCCGTCCACGCCTTGGCGTCCGCCTGGGCGGCGCCGTCAGGCGGCGCTCGGCCTCAGCGGCCGGGACCTTGAACGCCTTCGTGCCGATGAGGGGGCGGCGTTCGAAGTGCGGGAGCCTGGCGTGCATTCTTCGGGTTCGTGGGAGACGCCGGAGCTTCTCGGGGGCCGGACGCGGTGCCGACACCACCGGGTTCACATCGCGGCGATGCCCTCCATGCCGGATTCGGCGAACGCGGACAGCCCGTCGGCCGTTGTGGTGACCTTGGTGAGGGATCCGTTCTTCTCGACGCGGAATCCGTCGACCGTTCCGGAGGTGGCGTTCTGGACGTAGACGAACTTGGCGTCCTTGGTCACGGCGATGTCGATCACGCCCTGCGATTTCGAGGAGGGCGGGGTGGCGAGGCCGACCTCGTTGGTCAGGGCGAGCCGTCCGTGCTTGTCCATGCGGTACCCGGCGACGGTGGAGTTGCCGGTGTTGCCGCCGTAGAAGAAGTCTCCCGCGCGCTCCAGCCAGCACAGGACCTCCTGGCCGTTCGCGAGCGGCTGCTGGAGGACCTGCAACTTGCCGTTGTGGTGGACCTGGTAGACGGTCACCGTGGACTTCTCGGCCTCGGCGACCAGCATCCGGTTGCCGGTCCTGTCGAAGCTGATCGCGAACGGCACGTTGTCGGCGGACTTGTTGACGACCGGCTCGGCGACGGCCGGCAGGCCGTTCTTCTTCAACGGGAAGACCTCGACGGTGTTGTTCCCCTTGGTGGTGACCACCACGTTGCGGCCGTCCGGGGTGATCTCGACCTCGCCGGGCGAGGTGTCGAATCGCGGTACGTCCTTGTTGGCCAACCCCAGGGATCGGAAGGACCCTCCCATCGGAACGAGCCCCTTGCCGGTGATCCGGAAGCCCTGGACGCTGCCCTTGCCGCCCGCGTTCATGACGTACGCGATCTTGCCGCGCACCGCGACGCTGGACGGGAACTCGCCGCCGGTGTCGACAACTCGACGGTGCTTCAGTTTCGTTCCCTCGACGCGGAAGGAGGTCAGCGTGCCGGTGCCCGCGTTGACCGCCAGCAGCATCCCGGAGGCGTCGTCGTAGACGAGGGAGCCCTGGGAGGCGAGGGAGTCGGTGGGGGCGTCGACCTGGTCGCCGCCCTTGCCTCCCGTGGCGTAGCTGCCGGCGGGTTTCAGCTTGCCCTGGTCGTCCCGTGCGAAGACGTGGATGGTGTTGCCGTTCAGCTCGTTGCCCTGCACGAACACGGCATGGTCGGCTGCGGCTCCGGACGCCCCGTACTGGCTCGCCGAGGCCAGGGACACGGCCACGGTCGCCGCCGCCACGGTGGCGAGGGCACTGCCGCCGATCACGACGCGCCGCGTCCTGGACTTCGCCCGGTGACCACGACGTGCTCCGTCCCACCGGCGGCTCGGACGGTGCTCACTTCGCTCGCCGTACATACTCATGTCCCGCTCCTTTGATTCCTCGTGGGGTTCGTGCGTCCGCGGTGGTGGTCGCGGACGGGACAAGAGTGGTCGGTGGTGGCAGGGAGGTGTGAGGGGAACGGGGGCCACGTCAGACTCTCGTAAGCAGTTCGCCGGGCGATCAGGGGCCGTCAATGTACAAAGGCGCTCGGACGTACCGGAACGGGCAGGAGCCGAGTGGGATCGGGCATGAAACTGCGTGTCTCTCCGCCGGTGTTCAAGGGCAGGTTGCATGACGCCCGCATGGCGACCTCGATCGGCCGTTGACTGGGGCCGGCGTTCGCCCTGTGCTTCGTCACCGGGCTCGTCAGCCACTTCCTGCAGCATCCGGGATTTCTCGGTGTGCCAAGCCACTGAGCGACGGCTTCTCCGCCTGGCCTGTCCCGACCCGGTCACATGGCAACCTGGTGGCTGGCCCGGCGATGTACGCCGACGGCTTCCTCAAGCCGGTCGGCCGGGACGAGCACGAGGTCGCCGTCGTAGCTCGCCGCGGTCCAGACCGGGAGTTGGCCGGCGGCGAGCGGCGCGACGATGGCACTGCGCATCCCCGTCGCTTTACAGGTCGTGCGCGTCGTCGCCGTTCCACAGCGCCGCCCATCCGTCCTCGGCTGTGTCAGCACGGAGCATCGCCGCGCCTCCGTCCGGAACGAGCACGAGCGCGAGCAGGCCGGTGCCGGCGGCGACCGGGCGGATGTCGGACACCCGCCCGGGAACGAGCGGCCCTCGAGCACCCGCAGGTTCTGAGTTCGAGCCGCCGGTGTCGAGGCCATTTGCGTCATCCTCGACACGGAGTTCCTGACTACCGCCAGCGGCGGCCCGGCACCCGGCTTGGTTACTGGCGAGTCACAATGCCTTGTAAGATCCACTCCGACCAACGCAAGCCCAATCTGGGGGAAACAATCATGACCAAGCGCTTTTCCGCGCTGGCCGTCTCTGCGGCCATCGTCGGAGGCTTCTTCATCACGTCGATGCCCGCTCACGCCGCCACGTCGGCCGACCGGGGCGAGGTATCGGTCAAGGCGTCCGTCACCTGCAACACGAGCCAGCTGCGCCAGCAGATCGCCAACCTCAAGACCAAGGCGGCGAAGCTGAAGCAGCTGGGTGAGACCGCGGCGGCCAAGAAGGCGCTCAACGACGCGGCCGCCCTCCAGAAGAAGCTCGACGCGTGCATCAAGGCTGACGACGACGCGAGCAAGCCCTTCCCCGGATAAGTTTCCGGTTTCGACGTGTGGCGCTGCCCGTCCCGCTCCACGGATGGGTGGCGCCACACGCTTGCCCGACACCGCTCCGCGTCTACCGTCACGCCGCCGCCTGCCTTCTCGAACAGCCTCTGCAGAAGATCAACGCCGACTTCGGCACGTGAACTCGCCTGCCGCACCTTCGGACAGCACCTGGCCCGCCCTCTCCGGCCAACTCCCCGTTTTGTCAAGCAGTTCGGGAGCGCTCCCAGTCATCGGGGGCAGGACGACCATCCGTCGATCACGAGCGGGATGCTCGTCGCCCGTCACACCCCTGACGCCGTACTGGGCAGAGTCAGCGCCACCAACGGATTCCTCCAGGCGGCGGCCTCCTTGTCGGGCATGCGGGCCCGGCTCACTGCTGAGTGAGGCACTGGGTGTCGTGACGATGATGAACCTGTGCTGCGTCACCGTCGCCCTGTCCGCCGGAACGACGCTGCTCATGCCGCGGCGTCAGCCCCCGGCCGGGCGCCGGAGGAGAAGCCGGGAGAGCCCCCACCAGTGCGGAGGAGCCCCAGCCGATGCCCGGCTGGAGCTCCTCGACGCGATGAGTACCGGTCGACGGTCAGCGTTGCAGGGTGAGAACGCCCGGCCGCCACGGCAGCTGGTCGTAGGGACCGCTCGCGCTCGGGGACTTGCCCTGGTAGAGGAACTGCAGGTTGCATGGGTCGATGGTCTTGGTCTGGTCGGGGTTGTTGCGGACCAGGTCACCGTGACTGATGTCGTTGGTCCAGGTGGCACCGCTGTTGGCCTTGCCCGCGAAGGGGTTGGACTCGGTGGCGGCCTGCGGGGTCCATGAACCGCTCAGGCTGGAGGCCGTGAACGAGCGGAAGAAACGCTGCTCATTCGCACCCCGAGCCTCGACGATCATCAGGTACTGGTTCTGGCCCTGGACCTTGTAGACCTCCGGCGCCTCGAACAGGTTCTTCACCGTGTCACTCATGACCGTCGTGTACGACGAGCCGAAGTTGCCCGGGAAGTTCCCGATCGGCATGCTCGCCCGGTAGATCTTGCCGTTGTCACCGGCGAAGAACAGGTACATGTTCTGGTCGTCGGCGATCAGGGTCTGGTCGATCGGGGCGGCGCCGGAGATGCTGCCGGTGAACAGCGGCTGCGGTGCGGACCAGCCGTTGGGGTTGGTGGGGTCGCTCGACGTGCGGTAGATGAAGGGCCAGGCACCCCACTGGTAGGCCAGCACCCAGATGTTCTTGGGTGCGAAGTAGAACAGGGTCGGCGCCACCGCAGCCTGGCTCATGCCGGTCTGGCCGGCCGACGCCATGTCGGACCAGTTCGTGAAGGGCGCGAACCGCATCGAGCCGTACGACGATCCCGACACGTTCGACGCGTAGACCAGGTGCTTGCCGTTGTAGACCACGTTGGTGAAGTCCTTCAGCGAGACCCACCCGTTCGCCGGCTGCGCCAACGCTCCCGTCGACGTCCACCGGTACGAGGACGGCAGAGTGCAGTTGCCACCGCCCGGCGGGGTCGTCCCGGACAGGCCGGTCCACTTCTGGTTGCTGCCGCCGTTGCACGTCCAGATCTCCACCGCCGTGCCGTTGGCCGTACCGGAGCCCGTGACGTCCAGGCACAGTCCGGACTCCACGCCGACGATCGTGCCGTCGGAGTTCACTCGCCACTGCTGGTTCGCACCCCCGCTGCAGGTCCAGATCTGCACGCGCGTACCGGCCGTGGTGGCGTGGCCCGGAACGTCAAGGCACTTGTTGCCGAACACGGTCAGCTGGTTGCTGTCCGTCGCTGTCCACTGCTGGTTGGTCCCGCCCGAGCAGTCCCAGATCTGCAGGTACGTGCCGTCGGTCTGGCTGGAGTTCGGCACATCGAGACACCGGCCGGCGGCGACACCGCGCAAGGCGCCGCTGGAGGCCGCCTGAGCCGGATTGGCGACGAGCATCGCCGCCAACGCGACCAGGGCCGCGATCGCAGCGGCGAGCACCACGGACACGCGTCCGCGGTCGAAACTACGTCTGCGCATGGGGACCTCGTTGTCCTTGAGTGAGCGGTTCCGGCTGCCCCGCGCGGAGGCCGGCCGGACGGTCGAGGTGGTGCGGTGCGTAGCGGGTCCGCGGCACTGGATTGACCCTTTGGAACCGGGGCGGCGGCGAAGGGCCCGTGGCGGCCGTCTGCGCACGACAGCGAAAGGTTTGGCAGGGCCATGACATATGCATCGTGCGGCATACCCCTTGCGACTCAAGCGGCAGACGTGTGCGGTGACGTCCTGCTGTGCGAGTGGAGCGGCCCCCATGTTCGCCATGCCGAACAACAGTCGAACCATCGAGCAATCTGGATGATAGAGAACCGCAGAACGGCGTCAATACTTTTCGCATGATGCGCCGGTGAGCCCGAAACATTCGGTGCCGCGGGGAGCCACGAGAACTCGCTGACGACGAGACGAGTTCGCCCGGTCGGCTGAAACCGGCTGCTGACGTCGCCGACTTTCAGCCGCAATCCCGGTCAACGGCCTTCACAACGGGTTCTCCCTCGGTACGAGAGCCGGCCCGTGGCGGGGCCGTGGACGAGGCGGAGTGCGCCGGTCCGGAGTGCTGCACGGCATGCGGGCGGAAGGAGGTGGGGGTGACGGAAACGCGTCTGGTCTCGGGCGTTGAACCCGTGAGGGATCTGTGAATCCTCGGAGAAGAGTGGCACTGCGTTTGCAGCGCCGGTTTTCGGCCGTCGAGCGAGCACCAGTCCCCCGCAGTCACCTCGTGGCCGGGCCGGGTGCCGAGGGGCCAAGCAGTCCGGGCTCCAGTGGCGCCGTCCAGGACAGTGCCGAGTCCCTGTTGACACCCCTTGCACTGGGAACCCGGGGGTCATGAGCAAGACCGCGCTGATCGTCATCGACATGATCAACACGTACGACCACCAGGATGCCGAACAGCTGCTGCCTTCGGCCCGCGAGGTGGTCCCGATCCTCGCCGACCTGCTGAAAACAGCACGGTCGAAGGACGTCGCGGTGATCTACGTCAACGACAACTTCGGTGAGTGGCGCTCTCATCACGGTGAGCTGCTCCAGCAGGCTCTCGCAGGACCGCATGCCGATCTCGTCGAATCGGTGCAACCGGACCGCGCATCGCTGTTCGTGCTCAAGGCGCGCCATTCGGTGTTCTTCGAGACCCCGCTGTCCTACCTGCTGCGTCAGCAGGACATCGGGCGGCTGGTGATGTGCGGCCAGGTAACGGAGCAATGCGTGCTCTACTCCGCCCTCGACGCCCACATCCGCCACTTCGAGGTCGTCGTCCCGCGTGACGCTGTCGCCCACATCCACTCCGATCTCGCGGAGGCGGCATTGCGGATGATGGAGCGCAACATGGGTGCGCGGGTGTGTGACAGTCGCGAGCTGTGGGACTGAGCGGCGTACCGGTGTCCTTGGACGGAGGGTCGGCTGCTCCGGGCCTGTAAGCACGCGACGATCCCTTCCGCGGCTCGACAGGTCCGGCCGTTGAAGCAGGTCGTCCGCTGTGCCGGGGTGAGGTCCGGGCGAGCGGTTCGGCGCACTCGGGTGACGGCGGCCCTTCCATTCACTTCGACGACATGGCCGCGGGCGACTTCGCAGTGGCCGTAGCCCTGCCCGATGCCGGGGTCCATTCGGCCCCGCGGTCAGGGTCATGTGCCGATGCCGGACCGATGCTGCCCGATCACCAGCCGCCGGCGAAGATATGCCTCACCGCTGCCGAGATTCGTACCCGTTCCGAGGCGCTGCACGACGTCACCCGGTTCGGCGCGGACACGGTCTTCCCGCGGGCGGTGGGGCCGTCGAGATCACCGCGGGCTGGACCCGCGCCCCTCGTTACCCTTTTCGTGACTCAGCAATGGTGCCTCCGGCCTTCGGGTCCGGCATTGGCCTCACCCATGATCTTGATGGTCCGGCGGGTGGTGCCACCGGGTCCGCAGGCGTCGACGGACCGCTGGGGGCTTGAGCTACGGCTTCACCTGGGCGGGCGCCGCCGCCGTCGCACGCCACGACGTCGGGAGCGTCTTCGGAGTCTCCAGTGCCGGGCACGGCTGGTCGATCGCGACGCGAAAATCGCCGGTCCAGCGGCCGGCCTCCTCACGGACCTGACCTGGAACGGTCAGCAGAACCTCCCGGTGTTCGGCCCCGACCGACTGACGCCCGACGGCATGGCCGAGCTGATCAGCCAGAAACTCGGGCGCCCGGCCGTCAGGACCACGGCATCCACGACAAGGACGGGGCGGCCGTCGAGCCGACGCCGACGGGCTTCCGGACCTGGTTCAGGGACGTGCTCAAGCCCGCCGTGGACGCCGCGGCATCCTGATCCGGACGAGCCTCGGCCCGCTCGCGGCGACATCGCCGCCACCCTCGCTCTCCTGCTGCACGAGCCGAACGCAACGCGGGGCCGGCACCCGTCGAGGAGGTGGTCCGAGGGAACGGCCGCGCTTGACCCGCCTGGATGCCAGATCCTCGGGGGCCAGGCCCGTACCGTGTCGGACCTGGCCCCGGCCCGTCAGTTCTGCAGGCGCCAGTGCTGGTTGGCGCCGCCCGAGCAACTCCACATCTGGACCTTCGTCCCGTTGGCGGTGCCCTGGCCGTTGGCGTCCAGGCAGAGCCCCGACTGCGCTGCCGTGATCGTGCCGTCGGGGTTGATGTTCCACTGCTGGTCCGGCTGCCCGCTGCAGTCCCAGATCGCCGCGGGGGTGCCGTTGCCCGCGCCCTGGCCGACTCCCAGGCACTTGTTGCCGTAGACGACCAGCTGCTTTCCGGTGGTGTGGGTCCACCGCTGGTTGGAGCCGCCGTTGCAGTCCCACAGCTGCGCCTGCGTGCCGTTGGCCGTGGTCGAGTTGTTGATGTCGAGGCAGCGTCCGGACTGCTGGCCGACGATCTCCTGATTTTCGGAGGGCTGCGGCGTCGGCGGCGTGCTCGAGCCGAACTGGGTGAAGAACTGCCACACCGCCGCCGACGTCCAGGTGCGCCAGCCGCCACCGGTGGAACCGTCGATGGGGCCCGGGTCGTGACCCGCTCCGTCGAACGCGGCCCAGACGACTGGGTAGCCGGACCTGCATCCCGAGTAGGTGGTGATGATGTGCGTCAGGCTTCCGTTGGCCGGCTCGGGCGGGTTCTGCGGGGTGCAGCCGTTCGCCCGGACGAAGGTGTTGCGCAGGTCTCGTCCCGACTGGATGGGCAGCACGTTGTCCCTGAGGCCGTGCAGTCCCATGTAGGCGATGGGCTGGCTACCGCCGTTGCAGCCGCTGAGGTTGGCGCCGGAGTAGACCGCGACCGCGCGGAAGACCGTCGCCCGGGAGCAGGCGAGGGCGTACGACATCGCGCCGCCGTAGCTGAAGCCGGCGGAGAACAGCTGGGTGGTGTCCACGCACAGACCTGATTCGATCTGGTTGACCATGGCGTCGACGAAGGCCACGTCCTGGCCGCCGGGGTTGGCCCAGCCGTTGCCGTTGCCCTGGGGGGCGACGAAGATCGTGCTGTTGTTCGCGTTGTCCGCCAAGCGCCTGAGGCCGTAGTAGGACCAGTTGTACCCGTCCGTGCCGCCCGAGTCGACGTCGTTCGCTGTCCCGCCCCGCCAGTGGAAGCCGAAGACGAGCCGGTAGGGGTGGTTGCTGTCGTAGCCGGCCGGGACCCGCAGGATGTAACTGCGGTTCTGGCCGCCGCTCTGAATCGTGTGGTTGCCGCTGGTCAGCGTCGGGGCCTTGCCACAACCGGCGCTCGCCGCGGCGGCGGACTGCGTGCTCGGCGTGGGTGCGCCGAGGGCGCTGCTGAACGAGGTGCCCGCGGTTGTCAGGATGAGAAGCAGTGCGGCCACGATGGACATTAAGAGCGGTTTACGTTCCATGCTCTCCTTCTTCCGTCGTCGAGTTCTTGTGTCCTACGGGGAGCGCCGGTTCACACGGCGGTGATGGTCCACGCGTTGTTGGTGCTGGAGTTCGGCGTCCACAGGACCGTGGTGGAGCCGGCTGTGGTGCTGCCGCTGCCGTCAAGAGCGGTGCCGGTGCCCCGGTTGACGATCTGATAGCGGTTGTTGCCGAGGCTGTTGAGCGACCACTGCTGGTTGTTGCCGCCGTTCCACGCCTCCTGGCGGGCGGGGGCGCCGTTGGCGGTGTTGCCCCAGCTGTCGGCGGCCATGCCGTTGGTCCGGTTGATGATGCGGTAGTAGCCGTTGCCGAGGTCGATCAGCTGCCACTGCAGGTTGGTGCTGCCGTCGTAGCTCCACTGCTTGAGGTTGGAGCCGGAGGCGACGTTGCCCCCGCTGTCGAGCACCAGTCCGCTGGTCACGTTGGCGATCCTGACCCAGGTCGTGGAGCCGCCCGGCGCGCCCAGGACGGGGATCTCACCGGAGAAGGTCAGCTTGACCGTGTACGCCAGGGCATTGAACGGCGCGTTGGACGAGGGCATCGTCAGGTGCAAGCCGGACGCGTCCTGGGTCGGTGCGGGCAGGTTGATGTACGTGCCGGCGGTGTTGTCGAGCAGTTGGGCGCCTGTCAGGCTGCTGAGGTTGATCTGGTTGGAGTTCAGCGTCGTGATCGTCATGGTGCCGCCCTGCCAGCCCAGCGCGGTGGCGTAGAGGACCTTGTTGTCCCGGCTGCGGGTGAACCGGATGTCCTGCGGTTTGCCGGCCACCGGTCCGCTGAAGGAGCCTCCGCCCATCTTGGTGGGGCCCTCGCCGTAGCTGGACCAGGAGCGGGTTGAGTAGACCGCCTCTCCGAAGCGGCCGAGCCAGTCGCCCATGGCGAGCAGGATGGACTGCTGCCCGGAGGGGATGGTGCCGTCGGCCATCGGGGCGATGTTCAGCAGCATGCTGCCGCCCTTGCTGACCCGGTCGATCAGCGAGTGCAGCAGTGCCTGCGTCGAGTAGTAGCCGATGCCCACCGTGTAGCACCAGCTGGAGGAGGAGATGCTGTCGTCGGTCAGCCAGTACGGGGTGAGCAGCCCGGCCGGGCCGCCGCGCTCGAAGTCGAAGACCTCACCCTTGTTGTTGAGGCCGTCCTTGTAGGTGGCGACCACGTCCTTGTTCCATGCGACGGCCTGGTTGTAGTAGTGCGCGAGGAACTGGAGCCGGTAGGACTCCTGCACCAGGTGCAGGTTGAAGTCCTGCCAGACCAGGTCCGGTTGGTAGCCGTCGATGACCTCGATCAGCTTGTCGTACCAGAGCTTGTTCTCCGCGGCCGAACCCTGCTGGCCGTAGAGGATGCGCAGGTTCGGGTCGGACTGGGACGGTACGTTGTCGTAGAAGCCGGTGAAGTGGTAGGCGTGGTGCAGGGATGCCATGAACTTCAGGCCCTGCCCGCGGATGGCCTGCGCGTGCAGCCCCACCAGGTCGAGCCTGGGGCCGTGCTGGACCGAGTTCCACGGGTTGGCGTGGCTGTTCCACATGGAGAAGCCGTCGTGGTGCTCGGCGACCGGGCCGGCGAACCGGGCGCCTGCGGCCTTGAACAGCCGGGCCCACGCGTCCGGGTCGAACTTGCCGCCCTGGGAGACCAGTTTGGGGGCGAACTGGACGAAGTTGCCCGCCTTGTCGCGGCCACCGTCGATGAAGTTGTGGTACGGCCACGCCGAGGGGTCGCCGTAGACGGCCTTGTGGTGGTTGTTCTCGGCCGAGCCGCCGATGTACATGTTGCGCGGATACCACTCGTTGCCGAACGCGGGAACGCTGAAGGCGCCCCAGTGGTAGTAGATGCCGAACTTGGCGTCCTGGAACCAGGCCGGGGCCGGAGGGTGCTGGTCCACGGAGGACCAGCTCGCGGTGTAGCTTCCGGGGCCGTCGGTCGCGGCGGCCTCGGGGGCGAACCGCAGCAGGCCGGCGGCCGCCGACGCGCCGGCCACCGCAAGCAGTCGGCGCCGGCTGAGCGGCAGGGAGGAGTCGGACATGTGGGGGCCTCTCAGGGGGAAATGACGGACGTCGTGCCTTCGGTCGCTGATGGTCAGCCGGACGCCTGGATCAGTCGCGCGTCCACTTCTGGTTGCTGCTGCCGTTGCAGGTCCACAGCTGCAGCAGGGTGCCGTTGGCCGTTCCGGCGCCGGTGGCGTCCAGGCACAGACCGGACTGATCGCCGGTGATCGTGCCGTCGGTGTGGAGCGTCCACTTCTGGTTGCCGCCGCCGGTGCAGTCCCAGATGTCCACCTTGGTGCCGGGGCTCGTGCCCTGGCCCGCGGCGTCCAGGCAAGCGCTGCCGTAGACCCGCAGCTCACCCGCGGTGGTGTTCGTCCACTGCTGGTTGCTGCCGCCGTTGCAGTCCCACAGCGCCACCTGGGTGCCGGCCGTGTGCGACTGGTTGGGCACGTCGACGCACCGGCCGGAGCCGACCCCGACGATCGCGCCGGCCGTACCGCCGTCGTTTCCGCCGCTGCCGGGGGTGATGGACAGGTTGTCGAACTGTGCCGTCTCGCCCTGGCTGGTCGCGTAGCCGATCTGTCCGGCGGCCCAGGTGCGGTCGTCCACGGAACCGACCGTGGCACCGTCGATGACGGCGGTGATCGTGGTGCCGGAGAAGGTGAGGGCCACGGTGTGCCACCGGTTGGTACCGAGCGCCGCGGTCGTGCCGCGGGCCAGGGTGGAGACGGTGCCGTTGGTGTTCGAGTTCAGGATCGACCAGGCCCCGGTGTCGCTCACCCGCAGCCGGTAGGCGTTCTGTCCGCCGGTGCGGTCGTAGTCGTGCCCGCCGGCACGGCCGAGCAACTCGGCGTATCCGGGCTGTTCGAGCAGCACGTCGGACGAGACGGTGTAGTTGCCCCAGCTCACGTCACCGAGCAGGGCGTGCGGATCGGTCAGCGCGTCCCAGGTGATCGGTTTCTGCGGGCTCATCTGGCGCACGCACTTCCCACTGCGGCCGCCGCCGCAGCCCACCGCCTCGAAAGCGCCCTGCCAGTCCATGAGGTACTTCGCCTCGGTGCCGGTGGCGTAGCCGTCGAACGAGTCGCTGTACGGCAGCTTCAGCGCGCTCCGGGCGGGACCGGTGGCGGTTCCCTTGCCCTGTCCGGTCGTGGTGGTCAGGGTGTACAGGTGGCCGGGCTGGACGGTCAGGCTGAAACCGCCGCCGGACGGGGTGATGTCCGCGGTGTGCACGAAGTGGTCGGCCGGGTCGGCGGACCTGACGTCGGTGGACCAGACGTGGACGGTTCCGGCGGAGAGCCCCCCGGTGACGTTGAAGTTCAGCGTCTGCGCGCTGCCGGCGTCCATCGTCTCGATGACCGTGGAGTAGTCGGAGTTGTTCGGGGACTTGAGCGAGACGTAGCTTCCGTTGGCGCGGTTGCCGCCGATGTAGCCGCTGGAGGCGTCGAGGTAGCGCCATCCCGGGGCGGTGAACTGGCTGGTGTGCGCCATCACCCAGGTGTTCTTACCGATCGAGTACGAGCCGGACCACGGCTGCGAGGCCAGGGCCATGCCCATGGTGGGGTACGGCAGGTTGGGGGTGAGCGCAGCGACCACCGGCCAGTTGAGGTAGGCGGTCATGCGTCCGTCGATGTATCCGCGGTTGATGCCGCGGGCCATGGCCTGCGCTCCCCCGTTGTAGTCGTCCGAGCCGTTCTCGCTCGCCCACAACGGCTTGCCGGAGGACATGGCGGCCGCCGGCACCGTGCAGGTGGACTGGGAGGACCGGTAGCCGCAGGGATAGTGCGTGCCGATGGCGCTCACCGCGGAGGCGAACGACGGGTTGGAGTTGACGTCGTTCGCCACGGACCAGTCCGAGTCGGCCGCGACGATCTTGACGCTGCCGTAGCCGTTGCTGTTGAGGGCGCTCCGCAGCTGCTGGTACCAGGAGACGTTGTAGCCTCGCTCGTTCCATCCGCCGAGGTAGTCGATGCTCAGCCCGTGCTGCTTGGCGCAGCCCAGCCACGAGACCAGGTAGTTGACCATGTCGGTGGACCAGAAGTTGCCGTTGCCGATCCAGCCCGGGGCGCCCCAGGCGAGCCCGTACAGCTTGATGTTCGGGTTGCGGGCCTTGGCCTGCTCCATCAGCCACCATTCGTAGCCCCGGTCGCAGTTCAGGTCGGAGCGGGTGTGCTGGTGGCTGGGTTCGGCTCCCGAGGTGGAGTTGGTGTCCCCGCCGATCTCGGCCTTGAGCATATGCAGGGAGGCGCCGTAGCCGGGCCGGAAGAGGTAGTCGAGGACCTGGCCGCGCTGGGGCTCGGGATAGTCGATCAGGAGCCTGCTGTTGCCGCCTCCCCCGCTGATCGCGCCGACGCCGTCGAAGGTCCGTCCGCCGGACGCGCCGTTGAGGGTGATGGAGGTGGCGGCCCGGGCCGGGGTGGCGGCTGTGCCCACGACGCCGCCGGCGGCCAGAACGAGGCCCGCGAGTACGGCCGTCGGGACGCGCAGGCGCCGTAACAGCCGTGCGATTGCTGACACGGTGGGTTCCTTTCGCAGGTGGGGGGGGGTGTCCACGGCCGGGGTGTGGTCGGCGGACGGTTCAGCGGACGAGGAAGTCCTGGTTGGTGCCGGGTGCGTTCTTGCACTGCCACTGGTCGAGTTGTTGGCCCGCGCTGCTTCCGGCGCCGTAGACGTCCAGGCACAGACCGCTGTTGCGGTTCTGGAAGGCGTAGGAGCCGTCGGACTGGCGCACCGGCAACCAGAGGCCGTTGGCCGTCGTGGCGGGGGGCTGTTGGACGATGTTCGGGGTGCCCGCCGTCGTGGATCCGCCGGCGACCGCCACGTCCTGGCCGGAGCTCTGGGCGCGCAGTTCGCCGTAGCCGCCCGAGGCCGGTACGAACTGGAACTGCTGGTTGCTCTGCCCGTTGCAGGTCCACTGGTCGATCGCGGCGCCCGCGCTGCTGGAGTTGCCGTACACGTCCAGGCACAGGTTGTCGTTGGCGACGACGAGTTGGTGGTAACCGGTCGGGAAGCCCTCGCCGCCGGAGGTGGCCGGGGTGAGATAGACGGCGAACGCGTCGTGTGCGCCCTGGAACGTCAACGGCACGGTGATCGAGCCGCCCGAGGCGCTCAGGTTCTGGTCGTACACGGTCTGTGGCGCCGCGAGCGGTGCCTGGTCCGGGATGCGGTGCACGGTGACGTGCACGCTGCCGGCGTTCGTCAGCCAGGGCACGGACGACAGCCCGTTGAAGGTCACGGACGCGGTGCCGGAGTTGCCGTTGGCGTCGCCGATGATGGCCACCGCGCGCTTGTTGGTGGGGTCCTCGGAGGCCGAGATCGCGGTCGAGCCGACCTGGCCGGAGGTGTCGACGAGGGTGCCGGTCATGTCGGCGTAGTCGCGGAGCGCCCACCAGTTGCCCGTCGGCTGCCAGGTGCCCCCGCTCTGGATGAGGACTCCCGTCAGGTTGGGGGTGACGCAGCAGACCCAGTTGCCGCGCATCGCGTTGGTGTACCCGGACTGCGCGAACCGCGCCAGGTACCAGGCCGTCACCCCGGCGGTCTGCCGGTCGGCGGGCTGGTACTCGTTCGCGGACAGCGGCAGCGGGCCGATGCCCGCCGTGGCCAGGGCACTGTTGAGGGACTGGGAGACGGTGACCGGGTCGTCGACGTCACCCTCGTCATGGTTGGTGATCATGTCGGGTACCGTTCCGGCCGCCTTCACGTGCGCGAGCCAGGTCCGCCACTCCCCCGGGTTGCTCTGCGGTGTGAAGGCGAGCGACGGCCCGACGATCTGCGCCGAGGGGGCGATGCGCCGGATCTCCCGGTAGGCGGTATCCCACATCTGGAAGTACTGGGCGCTGTTCACCCCCCGGGTCCAGAAGGCGGAGATGTCCGGCTCGTTCCAGATGTCGTAGGCGAACTTCAGCCCCGTGGCCTGCAGTGCTCCCACCGTGGAGTCGATGAAGGCGATCCAGTTGGAGCAGTCGCCGTTGTCGCACGGGTATCTCGTGTTGGACGGCTGCCCGCCGTTGGCGCCGTAGATGTCGCTGACCAGTACCTGGTACTGCGCGTGATACGGCGGCTGGGTGAGCCGTTTCGCCTGCGCGACGATGGAGTCGAGATCGGCCCGAGTGGCCGATCCGTACTGGTAGTTGTCCCGGATCCAGCCGCCGGAGAACCATCCCCCGCCGCGGAACGCGTTGATCCCCAGCGGCTTGATGAACTGGTCGGCCGGCTGGCTGCCGTCCTGCGTGAAGCCGTAGAGGAATCCCTCACCCACGCCGGTCGACGGGCCTCGCGTCGACGCCAGGTTCACGCTCAGCGCCTCGCCGGAGACGGCCCTGCTCTCGGCGGTCGCCGACAGCTGCAGCACGAACGCCAGGACGATGCCGACGGCCAGTACCAGACGCCCGGGTCTCGCTCTCGTCCTCATGCGGTCCTCCTGCGTTCCCGGGGTCAACTCAGTGACCACTGCTGGTTGGATCCGCCGTTGCAGGTCCACAGCTCCACGGCGGTGCCGTTGGCGGTGGCGGCGCCGGTCACGTCCAGACACAGGCCCGACTGGACGCTGGTGACGGTGCCGTTGGCGTTGACGTTCCACTGCTGGTTGGTCTGGCCGTTGCAGGCCCAGGTGATGACCTTGGTGCCGGGGCCGGCGCCCTGGTTGGAGGCGTCCAGGCACAGCTGGCTGCTGCCGGAGTACACGGCGAGCTCGCGGGAGTCGGTCCGGGACCAGGTCTGGTTCGCCGCTCCGGTGCAGTCCCGGATCTGCGTCTGCGTGCCCGGCGTCGTGGACGCGCCCGGCACCTCCAGGCACTTGCCCGCGCCCACCGCGTGCAGCGCGGTCGACTTACCGCCGCCCGCGGTGCCGTAACCGGCCGCGGTGATACTGGCCTGCACGGCGTTCTCGGTGGCGTCGGAAGGGTAGCCCGCCGTCATCGCGCCCTCGAAGAACTCGCCCACGCCGTTGGGGCTGTTGTCGCCCCCGGTGCCGAGCAGGACCGAGCTGTCGACCTTCATCGGGGAGTAACCGTTCGGCAGGGGGCCGGAGAAGGTGGTGGTCAGGCCGCCGCTCGCGCCGTTGCCGTATTTGAGAGTGAAGTTGCTGGTGCCGTTGTTCTTCAGCCACGCGCTGACGAACGGGTAGTGCACACCGGGGTTGTTCGGGTCCTTGTTGGAGCCGGTGTTGGTGTGGAACATGCCGTTCTCCAGGTCGGCCTCGACCCACGGGCCGCTGCCGGTGCAGCCGCCGAACCAGCAGGCAGTGCCCCAGTAGATGGCGTTCATGGTGGCGTTGCCGGTGTCGGTGTGGGAGTTCTCACCGCTGCCGTAGTCGAAGCAGCACCACTGGCTCGTGTAGTTCGACGAGGTCACCATGTAGATGCCTTCGGGCTGGGCTCCGGTGGGCACTCCCTTCGCGTGGTCGAGCCGGTAGCCGACACCGGGGGTGACCTTGACGCCGAAGACCTGGTGGCCGGCCGCGGTCACCGGCAGGGCCATGGCGTCCGCGCCGACGTCGGACCCGTTCGGCCCCGGCCCCTTCCAGTAACCGCCCCAGGAGATCGGCATGTCGTTGTGCTGGGCGGTCTGGTCGTAGATCTTCGTGATCGTGCACGACGTACCCGAGCAGAACGACACCTGGGACGCGCCGTCCGCGTACCCGCCCGCACCGAGCAGCCCGATGTCGCGGTAGCTGTGATCGGAGGCCCGCTGAATCTGGTAAAGCGGCCCGTTGTACGACGCGAAGAGCGCCCTGGTCGTGGAGTGCGCCGTCACGCACGGCGTACCGCCCGCGGCGTACAGGTCGCACGGGAGCGACACGTCCGCCGCGCGGTGGACCGCCGGATGTACGACGGATGATGCATCGGCCCTTGTGGATGTGGCGAACGCCGGTGCGCCGAAAGCGATCAGGACCATCGCCAGGGCGGACAGGAGCACTGCTTTCCCTCGCCTGCGTCGGCGATCATCGGCTGGTTCGAGCATGGAGACCTCCTCCGGGGTTCGAATGCGGAGTCATCCCAACGTCCACCGCTGGCTGCCGGCGCCGTCGCAGGTCTGCAGTTCGGTGAGGGTGCCGTCGGCGGTGGCCCCTCCGGCGACGCCCAGGCACAGGCCCGACTGGACGCCGGTGTTGGACGCGGAGTGCGTCCATGTCTGGTTGGCGCTGCCGTTGCAGCTCCAGATCTCCACCTGGGTGCCTACGGTCGTGGTCGAGTTGGGTACGTCCAGGCACGTGCCCGCACCCACCGCGCGCACCGCCCCGGTCACGCCGCCGCTGGTGCCGCCCGCGACCCGGTACATCACCGTGCCGTGCACCGGCACCGAGGCGCTGATCGTGCCCGAGGTGGTCGAGATGGTCGCTGTCGAGTCCGTCTCGTTGAACAGCGCCACCGACACGTCCCCGTTGGCCAAACGCTTGGCCAGCACGTCCCAGCCTTCCGAGGAGGAGACCATGGTGCCCTGCTTGCCGAGGGGGACCCGGTCGACCGCGATCACCCGGGAGTTGGTCAGCGCGGAGAGGGTCTGCGCACTGGCCGAGGGGATGTTGGTGCCCGCGATCAGCGGCGCGGCCATCGCCGCCCACAGGCTGAACTCGCTGCGGCTCTCGGTGGCCGCCATCGAGCCGTTGCCGACCTCCAGCATGTCCGGGTCGTTCCAGTGGCCGGGGCCCGCGTAGGAGGCAAGTCCCACGTTGCTGTGGAAAATCGACAGCATGCCGGCGAAGTCGGCGCTGATGTCCCCGGTGGTGCGCCAGCTGTTGCCCACGCCCGCGCCTCAGGTCCACCCGTTGTCCTGGCCCCAGTTGCACAGGCTGTACAGGCTCGGCCGGCCGGTGGCCGCCAAGGCGTCCCGCATCGCGGTGTACCGGCTCTGCGCGGACACCCCGTTGTTGTCGCAGTTGTCGTACGTCGGGTAGTCCCCGGCGCAGGTGGTGGTTCCCGCGTCCTCGTAGATCCCCAGCTTCAGCCCCAGCGAGTGCACGTAGTCGGCGGTGCCCTTGATGCCGTCGGGGAACTTGGCGGGGTCCGGCACCAGGCGGCCGCCGGAATCGCGGCTGTGGGTCATCCAGCAGTCGCCGATGGTGACGTAGGAGTAGCCCGCCGCCTGCATGCCGTTGGTGTGCATCGCCTGCGCGGTGGACTGGATCAGCGACTCGGAGACATTGCAGCCGTACGCGTTCCAGTCGTTGAAGCCCATCTGCGGGGTCAGTGCCAGCCCGTTGCCCAGCGCGACGGCGGGCTGCGGCGGACCGAGGGAGACGAGGGGTACGCCCACGCAGAACAGCGCGACGGAGAAGGCGAACGCCAACATCCTGCGCCGGTCGCGGGAACGGTGGCAAGAGGTGTCCGACCCCTCTGGTAATCATGTGCATGTCATCCACTCCTGGGCCGGGTTGCGGCGGAACACACCGTGGGGCAGAAGGACTCAGCGGTATCCGGCCGCGATGACGTTGGCCTGGACCGCGTTGTCGGTCGCGTCGGAGGGATAGCCGGCGACGATGGCGCCCTCGTAGAAGGTGCCGGCGCTCAGGTTGGCACCGCCACCGGGCTTGCAGCAGTCACCGCCGCTGCCCAGAACGATGGCGCCCTGCTTCTTCATCGGGCTGTATCCGCCGGGCAGCGCGCCGTCCCACAGAGTCGTCAGGCTGCCGGACTGCGCATTGCCGCCCTTGAGGGCGAACCTCGACGTCCCGTTGTTCTTCAGCATCGCGGTGACGAACTTGACGGGGAAGGCCCGCTGACCGGTGTTCCAGGACTGGCTGCCCCCGGAGTACAGGCCCCATTCGAGATCGGCCTGGACCCAGGGGCCGCTTCCCGAGCAACCGCCGAACCAGCACTCGGTGCCGAAGTTGATCGCGTCCATCGCCCCGGCCGCGTCGGCCTTCCGCGTCGTCTCGCTGTTGCCGTAGTCGAAGCAGCAGCCGCTGTTGACGTGGGTGCCGCTGGTCACCATGTACGCCCCTTCGGGCGCGCTGCCGGTCGGAACACCCGTCAGATGGCCGTCCCGCCAGTAGCTGTTGCCCGGATTGATGTACAGCGAGTACGCCTTGGCGCCCCCGGCGGTCAGCGACTCGGAGGTCGCCTTGGCGGGACTGCTCTGACTCGATCCCGGAACCTGGGCCGATCCCTGGTACCACAGGTCGTTGCCGCGCCCGGACTGGTCGTAGACGACCGTGATGACACAGGAGGTGCCCCCGCAGAACGAGTCCTGCGCCGCCGCGTCGGCGAAGCCTCCGGCCGCCCGTACGCCGATGTTCCTGGTCGCGTTGTCCGAGGCGCGCCTGACCTGGTACAGGCTGCCGCCGTACGACCCGTACAGCGCCCGCACGGTGCTGTGCGCGGCCACGCACGGCGTACCGCCCGCGGAGTAGATGTCGCACGGGCCGGACCCGCCGGGCGCGGGCGGAGGTGTCGACGTGGTCCACTTCTGGTTGCTCTGGCCGTTGCAGGTCCACAGGATGACCGCGGTGCCGTTGGCCGTGCCCGCCCCGCTGACGTCCAGGCACAGGCCGGACTGGACACCGGTGACGGACCCGTCGGCGTTCTGCCGCCACGCCTGGTTCGGCTGCCCGTTGCACGACCAGATGATCACCGGGGTTCCCGGCGCGGTCCGGTTGTCGTAGGCGTCCACGCATCGGGTGCCGCCCATGGTCCTCAGCTCGCCCGCCGAGGTGAACTCGAACGCCTGGTTCTGCTGGTTGTCGCAGTCCTGGATGTCCAGCGCGGTTCCCGGCGTGTCGACGTTGCCCTTGACGTCCAGACACCGCCCCGACGCCGAGCTCACCAAGGGCGTCGGCGTCGCTGCCGGGGCGGGTGCGGGTGCGGACCAGGTCTGCGAAGTCGCCGACATCATGGCCAGCAGCGCCATCACGCCTGTGGCGGCGAACGCCGGTAAGTGTCGTCTGCGAGCCGTAGGACTCCGACGGGAAAGGGGTGAAGGCCGCATTCTGTTCCTCGGAAAATGTGGGGGAAGGTGACAGAGGGTGCTGTGCCTGGTCGAACGGGATGCGCGTGGATCGTCGCCGCCACCGGCATGGCCGCGGGATCCGGACGCCTCATGGCGGCGTGGGCGCTCAAGAGCACTCACAGGAACCACTCAGACATCCCATGTCCTAGTGATTCCACAGGTCCGTCACCGAGTCAATACGCTCGGGACTCCCAATCGAACTCTGATCCATCCCATGTATTGCACCTGGTCAGAACGTTCTGAGGGCATGCCGGAGCCCGCGTCCGGCGAGGGCCGCCGTGCCGGACGCGGGTGTACGTTCCGATCACCCCGAAGCGATCCGGGGGGCGGGAGCGCGCGCTGCGCGCCGGGTCACTTCACCTGAAGCTCCAGTGCTGGTTGGCGCCGCCGTTGGAGTCCCAGATCTGGACCGGGGCCCCGTTGCCGGTCTGTCCGCTGGGGATCTCCAGCGCCCGGCCGGAGGCGACGTTGACCAGGGTGTACGAACCGTCGCTGTTACCGCTCGCCCGCCAGTGCTGGTTCGCACCGCCGTTGGCGTCCCAGATCTCCATCCGGGTGCCGTTGCCCATCTGGCCGCCCGGCTCGTCCAGCACCCGCCCGCTGGCGACGTTCGTCAACGTGTAGGAGCCGTCGCTGTTCTGACTCGCCCGCCACTGCTGGTTCGCACCGCCGTTGGCGTCCCACACCTGCAGGAGCGTGCCGTTCGCCGTCTGGCCGCCCGGCACGTCCAGCACCCGGCCCGCGGCGACGTCGGTCAGCGAGTACACCTGTCCCGAGACGATGCCTCCGCCCGGATTCCCCGTACCTCCGCCGAGCGCCGAGAGCGAGGCGTCGTAGGCCGGCTTCTTGTTGCCGTTGTTGTCGAACAGCAGCGGGTTCTCCCCCGTCCGCCACGAGTCGCTGTCCCTGATCCCCCACACCGTGATGCCGGTGCAGCGGGCGACGTTCATGCACGCCCGGACCGTGTTCCCGTACGCGGTCGCCGAGGCCTGGGCGATGTCGAGTTCGGTGATCTGGACGTCGACGCCGAGAGCGGCGAAGCTCGACAGGGTGGTCTGGAAGCTCGACGGCGGGCCGCCGGAGCCGAAGTGGCTCTGGAGGCCGACACAGTCGATGGGCACACCGCGCGCCTTGAAGTCCCTGACCATGTTGTAGACGCCCTGCGTCTTGGCGTCGGTCCAGTTCTCGATGTTGTAGTCGTTGTAGCAGAGCTTCGCCGAGGGATCGGCGGCCCGGGCGGTGCGGAACGCCTCCTCGATGAAGCCGTTGCCGAGCACGTTCTGGAAGACCGAGCTGCGGTGCTGACCGCTGCCGCCGTCGGCGAACGCCTCGTTGACCACGTCCCAGGCGTAGATCTTGCCCTTGAAGTGGTTCATCTCGGTGGTGATGTGGTTGTTCATGACGCTGCGCAGGGTGCCTGCGTCACCGATGGAGCCGACCCAGCCGGGCAGTTGCCCGTGCCACACCAGGGTGTGGCCGCGCATCCGCTGCCCGTGTGCCGTGGCGTGGCTGACGATCTGGTCGGCCGGGCCGAAGTTGAAGTTGCCGCGGGACGGTTCGGTGGTGTCCCACTTCATCTCGTTCTCCGGGGTGATCATGTTGAATTCCCGGTCGAGGATCGTGGCATACGTCGAGTCGCCGAGCCTTCCGGCGGCCACGGCCGTACCGAAATAGCGGCCGCTGTCGGAAGCCGCCGCGCCCAGCGTGCCGGACGCCGCGTGCGCGGTGAGGCTCGCCGCCGGTCCGGTCAGGGCCAGTGCCGTGCCGGCCAACAGGCCGGTGGCCGAGGCCAGCGCCCTGCGGAGCAGGGGGTCCTTGTTGAACCAGGACATCAAGGATCAACCTCCTTGTGCAGTAAGAGGAGTGGGCACCGGCCACAGGACGGGGCCTCGGTGGAGCGGGTCACGCGCTCAGGAGACCGGCAGAGCGGTCCACTGCTGGTTCGTTCCGCCGTTGCAGTCCCACAGGACCAGCTGCGTACCGTCGGCGGTGGACGCGTTGGGGTCGTCGAGGCAGCGGCCGGAGACGGGGTTGCGGTAGCCGCCGTTGTACGTCTGCCATTGCTGGTTGGTTCCGCCGTTGCAGTCCCAGATCGCGACCTTGGTGCCGTTGGCGGTGCCGCGGCCGGCGGCGTCGAGGCACTTCCCGAGCGCCCGCAGGGTGCCGTCGGAGCGCGCGGACCACGTCTGCGCGGCGGAGCCGTCGCAGGACCGGATCTCGGCGGCGGTCCCGTTGGCGCTGTTGCCGCCGCTCACCCCCAGGCACTTCCCCGCGATCCCGGAACGCACCTGCCCGCTCGCGGAGTCCGGCGGCTTGATCCAGCCCGCCGCGTCCGCCGCCTGGATCCCCGCGTTGAACGCGTCCGCCATCTTGCCGAAGCCGCTGTCGTTGGGGTGCAGGGAGTCGGACAGGTCCGCGGCGGTCAGGGCGCTCATGTCCACCAGACGTACGTGCTTGCCGGCGGCCTGCTCGGCCTGGACGATCCCGGGCAACTTGGCGTTGAACGCGGGCCGGTTGGCCTCCTCGGTGCCGCTGGTGGAGATGATCACGGTGCCGACGAGCACGGTCGCGTCGGGTACGGCCCTGGTGATCTGGTCGATGAGCGCGCGGAGCCGGTCGGCCGCGGTCGGGATCTGGTAGTTGCCGTTCAGGTCGTTGGTGCCGATCTCCAGGGTGACCACGTTCGGCCGGTAGCGTGCCAGCACGGAGTCCGCGATGCCGGCGATCTGGTCGATCCGCCAGCCGGAGTGGCCTTCGTTGTCCGGGTCGGACATGGTGCCGTTGCGCCCCGAGCCGACGAAGTCCAGGGTGTGCCCCTCGGCCGTCAGCTTGTTCCCCAGAAAGCTCCGGTAGCTGTTCCCGGAGGGGCTGCCGACTCCCCAGGTGATCGAGTCGCCCAACGGCATCAGCCGCAGGGGCGTGGCCGCGGCGGCGGTCCGCGTGGCGGAGGACGGCGCCTCGGCGGCGGTGGCCGCGGCGGGCCAGGCGGCGCCCATGCCGAGGGTGGCCGCCAGCGCCGCGGCCAAGGGTGCCCAGTACTTCTTCATCGGATCTGTCCTTCGTGGAAACCCCGGCCTTTGGGCCGGGGAGGAAACGAAGCTCCTGCGGAGCAGGGCAGGGGAAGCCGGTTCGCCGCCGGGGCGAACCGGCGTGCGCCGTGCACCGGCCGACACCGGCCGCTCACACAGAGGTTGATACGGTGTGAGGCGTGGCGGAGAAGGTCAAGCGGGCGTTCAGGTACCGCTTTTACCCCACCAGCGAGCAGGCGTCTGAGTTGTCGCGCACGTTCGGCTGTGTCCGCCTCGTCTACAACAAGGCACTGGAGGAGCGCACACGGGCCTGGTACGGCGAGCAGCGCCGCATCACCTACGTGCAGTCCTCGGCCGCGCTCACGCAGTGGAAGAAGACCGAGGAACTGGTCTTCCTGACGGAGGTGTCCTCGGTCCCGCTCCAGCAGGCGCTGCGCCATCTTCAGACGGCGTTCGGGAACTTCTTCGCCAAGCGCGCACAGTACCCGCGCTACAAGAGCCGCAAGAAGTCCCGCGCGTCGGCCGAGTACACCCGCAGCGCCTTCACCTGGCGCGACGGACAGTTGACTTTGGCGAAGATGACGCAGCCCCTGGGCATCCGCTGGTCGCGTCCCCTGCCGGAAGGTGCCGAGCCCACGACGGTGACCGTCTCCCGGGACGCGGCGGGACGCTGGTTCGTGTCCCTGCTGTGCCAGGACGCCATCGCCCCGGCCCCCGCCACGGCCGGCGCCGTTGGTATCGACGCGGGCGTGACGTCCCTGGTGACGCTGTCCACCGGCGAGAAGGTCGCCAACCCCAAGCACGAGCGGCGGGATCGCGCCCGGCTGACCCGGGCGCAGCGGGAGCTGTCGCGCAAGGCGAAGGGCTCGGCCAACCGCGAGAAAGCCCGTCGTCGCGTCGCCAAGGTCCACGCACGGATCACCGACCGGCGCCGTGACTTCTTGCACAAGCTGTCGACTCGACTCGTCCGTGAGAACCAAACGGTCGTGATCGAGGACCTCACCGTCCGCAACCTGCTGAAGAATGGCAGGCTCGCACGCGCCATCAGTGACGCGGCCTGGACGGAACTGCGCTCCATGCTGGAGTACAAGTGCGCCTGGTACGGGCGCGAACTCGTCGTGATCGACCGATGGTTCCCCAGCAGCAAACTGTGCGGAACCTGCGGCACGGTCGCGGCGAAGCTGCCGCTGAACGTCCGCTCGTGGACGTGCGCCTGCGGCGCGGTGCATGACCGCGACGTGAACGCGGCACGCAACATTTTGGCCGCCGGGCTGGCGGCGTCTGCCTGTGGAGACGGTGTAAGACCTCAACGGGAGTCCTCCCGGACGGGGCGGTCGTCGGTGAAGCAGGAACCCCAGCGGGCGACCGCTGGAATCCCCCGCCTTTAGGCGGGAGAGGAAGCCAACAGCGTTCCTCACTGGGTGCGGATCAGTGGGTGGGGGTGAGCGAACCGCCGGTCCGTGCAGGCGCCTGCACGGCGCGAGCAGGTCAGCGGGGAGTGAAGTCCTGGTTGGTGCCGGGTGCGTTCTTGCAGGGCCACTGGTCCAGTTGCTGGCCCAGGTTGCTGCTGCCGCCGTAGACGTCCAGGCACAGTTGGCTGTTCTGGTTCTTGAAGGAATACGAGCCGTCGGACTGCTGTACCGGCAGCCACAGTGCGCTGGACGCTCCACTCGCGGCCTGCTGCACGATGTTCGGTGTACCGGCGGTCGTGGAGCCGCCCGACACCGCCACGACCTGTCCGGAGTTCTGCGCGCGCAGTTGCCCGTAGCCGCCCGAGACCGGCACGAACTCGAACTGCTGGTTGTTCTGCCCGTTGCAGGTCCACTGGCCGATCGCGGCGCCCGCGCTGGTGGAGTTGCCGTACACGTCCAGGCACAGGCTGTTGGTGCCGATCACCAACTGGTGGTAGCCGGTGGGGAAGCCGCCGCCGCCCGACGGCTGGACGCCCGCCTGCTGGATGACTCCTCTGGCGCCCTGGGGCCAGTTGGTGCCGCTGACCAGGACGTTGCCGGTGAGGACGTTGTTGTGCGGAGGGCCGGTGGCCACGTACGTGTTGCCGCCGTTGTACCAGTTGCCGGAGAACGTGCTGTCGTCGGTGTGGTTGTTCGCGTTGGCGTTGGTGAGCGCCCAGTTGCCCGCGTCCTGCACCACGTTGCCGGACACCTTCAGGTACCGGGAGCCCTCGTCGAGGTAGAGGGCGGTGGTGCGGTTGTTGTCGTACATGTAGTTGTCGGAGATCACCGAGCCGGGGGCCGCGGACAGGCTGTAGATGCTGCCGCCGTCGAACATCGCGTTCTTGGTGTCGAAGACCAGGTTGTGGGAGACGGTGTTGTTCTTCAGCGTCGTGGGCGTGCTGTAGATCGGCTGGTAGGTGTACGTGCCCCGGTTGGCGTAGTCCTGGCTGCCGCCGGGGTCGTTCATCCCCCAGCCCCAGCCGATGTCGATCCCGTCGTAGGGAAGGTGGTCGCACTGGTTGTGGGTGATCGTCGCGTTCGTGACGTAGGTGGACAGGATTCCCGCCGTCTCCTTGTAGTCGGTGCCCACCCCGCTGACCTTGTTGTTGCTGAGGGTGATGTTCTGGTTGGTCATCTGCGGGTTGGCGGGGTGGTGCGCGTCCGGCTGGATCCCGCCGACCTGGATTCCGCTGCCGGCGATGTCGGTGAACGTGTTGCCGGTGACGGTGACGCCGTTCGCACCCAGTCCGGTGCCGGAGGCGGTGGCGACGCTGTCGTTGCCCACGCCCAGCCCGGCCTGCCCGAGTTCGGAGAACGTGTCACCCGAGAACGTGATGCCGGTGGCGGCGGAGACCTGAACGGCCGCGGGCATCTGCACCCAGTGGTTTCGGGTGGCCTCGAACTGCGTGCACCCCGACTTGCAGGTGCTCAGCCAGTTGGCGGGCATCGCGTAGGCACCGGTGATGTGCGCGCCGCTCTGCTGGTCCGCGTAGCCGTCGGGTCCGCTCGGGCCCAGCCAGGAGGTCCCGGTGAACCGGATGCCGGAGAATCCGAGACCGGTCGCTGGTGAGCCGTAGCTGCCGCTGATGCCCAACAGGCTCTGCAGCCGGGGCAGTTCGACGTCGAGGTTGTTCGGGTTCTGCCCCGTCTGGGCCCGGTAGTACAGGTCACCGGTGGACGAGTCGAGGTACCACTGGCCGGCCTGCTTGAGGAACGCGTAGTTGTTCTCCAGGTACATGGTCCCGCCGGCGAACGGCGCGTTGATGGTGTCGTAGCCCCAGGAGTTGTTGTTCCAGGCGGGCTGCTGCATGGTGATGGTCCTGCCGCTGATCGACTGGACCGGCGCGTAGCGGTCGGTGAAGGAGTTGATGCTCTCGACTTCCATGTGGTTCTGGTCCGAGAGACCGGCCAGGTAGTCGAGGGAGGAGTCGGTGACGGTCAGGCCGGTCTGGGTGAAGGTAAAGCTGGAGCGGGGTACCTGGATCGCCGCGCGCGGTGCCTGCTTGCCGTTCACGTACAACTGACGCGTGTTCACGCCGCTGCCGACGTGGACCGACCAGATGTTGCTCTTCTGATCATGCACCTGCCAACCAGATATCTGCTGGGCGCCGCTCACTACCGGCTGCTGCCCGGACATGGCCTGGTAGGTGATCGTGTGGCCGTTCTGGCCGCCGTCGCCGGAGCCGAAGGCCAGTGGCTTGGACTGCCGGTAGAGGCCACCGGCCAGGTGGACCACGACGTCCGAGTCGGCCGAGAGCCGGTGCGCGGGCTGCCGCGCCTGGTCGATCGTCGCGAACGGCTGCTCGGCGGTGCCGTTCCCGCCCGCGGGCGCACCCGGCGCCACGTACAGCTCGGCGGCCGATGCCTGGCGCTCGGACGGTACGGCGAACGCGGCACCGGCCGTGGGCAGACTCCCGGCCAGTAGGGCGAGCAGAGCCAGGGGGGCGGCCCGGAGGCCGCGGAGCGCTCCGGCTCGGGACATCGTCATCCTCCAGTGGTGGCGGTGGCATTCGATGCGGACGCCCAGTGGCGATCCGGTCGGACGGTAGGAAGATCTCGGAAAGTGCGCAGGGCGCCGGGCGCCGGAGCGGCGAAGCCCCGGCTCCGGGTCCCGCGCGGCCCGTGGCCGGTGGTGAGACCGGTCACGGGTGGGGCCACTCCCCTCAGCCGAGGCTCCATCGCTGGTTGGAGCCGCCGTTGCAGGTCCACAGTTCGGCCAGGGCGCCGTTGGCCGTGGAGGCGCCGGTGACGTCGAGGCAGAGGCCGGACTGGGTGCCGGTGATCGTGCCGTCGGAGTTCAGCTGCCACTGCTGGTTGGCACCGCCGTTGCACGGCCAGGTCACCACCTTGGTGCCTGCGGTGGTCTGGTGGTTGTACGCGTCCAGACACAGCTGGCTGCTGCCGCTGTATACGGTCAACTGGTTGGAGGAGGTGCGGGTCCAGCTCTGGTTGGCGCCACCGCCGCAGTCCCAGATCTGCAGCTGCGTGCCGGCCGTGGTGGACGAGTTCGGCACGTCCAGGCACTTGCCCGCGCCCACCGCGTGCAGCGCACCAGTGCCCGTCCCGCCGGTCGCATTGCTGTATCCGGCCGCGGTGATGTTGGCCTGGACCGCGTTCTCGGTGGCGTCCGACGGGTAGCCGGAGGTCATCACGCCCTCGTAGAAGGTGCCTTGGGCGCCCTTGCTGTTGTCACCACCGATGCCCAGGATGATGGCCCCCTGCTTCCGCATCGGGTTGTAGCCCGCGACGTTGGGGCGCGGACCGTCGTAGAACGTGGACAGGCTGCCCGACTGCGCGTTGCCGCCGCGGATCGCCCAGTGGTTCGGGCCGCCTTTGACGACGGCGGTCGTGTATCGGTAGTTGATGGTCGGGTCGTTCGCGTTGTAGTGCTGGTTCACCCCGGAGAACAGGCCGTTCTCCAGATCGGCCATGATCCAGGGGCCGTTGCCCGCACCGTAGCCCCAGACCTTGATGTTGCCGAAGTAGATGGCCTCCATGGTGCCGTTGCCGTCGTCGTTGTTGTCCGTCTCGGCATTGCCGTAGTCGAAGCAGCAGCCGCCGTTGTAGTGCGTGCCGTCGAAGATCGCGTACATGCCCTCGGGGTTGTCCCCGGTCGCGATGCCGTTGGTGTGGTTGTTGCGGTATCCCGTACCGGGTGCCACGAAGACGCCGTAGGCCTTGTGACCGCCCACCATGGTGGGCGCGGCCGTCGCGTTCGCGAGGTTGTCGGGACCACCCGCGGCACCGCCGCCGGGCGCCTGGGTGAGGTTGTTCCCGCGACCGGACTGGTCGTAGATGATCGAGATCAGACAGGTCGTCCCCGCGCAGAACGAGTCCTGCGCGGCGGCGTCGGCGGAGCCGCCCGCACTCAGGACGCCCACGTTGCGGGTGGTGTTGTCCGAGGCGCGCCTGACCTGGTAGAGCGGCCCGTCGTACGAGGCGTACAACGCTCGCGTCGTGCTGTGTGCCGCCACACAGGGCGTCCCGCCGGCCGCGTAGAGATCACACGGTCCGGACGTGGCGGCCCGGGCCGTCCCGGTCGTGGCCATGGCACCGGCCAGCGCACCGACGGCGAGCACAGACGCGGCCCCCGCACTGGCGAATATTTTCGGCCGAGAGGTGCGGGAGCGCTCCCACGAACAGACAGATGTCTGGTCCGGCCCATTTCCCGGCCTTCCGTGGCGCCGGACCGCAGCGAGCAGACGTGGGACGCCACCGCGCCCTAACCGCACGTGACGTCTCGTACCTGTCGTTCCCATCCGATCTCCCTACCCTGCCGGCGGAACCCAGTCGGTTCTGTGCTGGTGGCGCTGACAAATGCGGAAGCGCTTGAAGGTGCCGATCTTTCAGTGGGATTGCAGAGAGGTTTCGGGGGGAGACGGTGCTCCCGATTCCGCAGTGCTGTCAAGGGCCCCGACCTCCTCCGGTCGGCCTGATTGCCGAATCGGTTCGATCGCCGAACTCGCCGGATCCTCGTCGACCGGCCCGCTCGAGCAGATCCGGCGTGACAGTGGACGAGCGGCGGTGCGCCCTCACGCCGACGCGGCTCGGCGCGTCGCGCGAGTCGGACCGACGGCCGGGCCGTGATCGCTCGGTCACCCCCTGCAATCCCACTGACCTGGGGTGCGGCCGCCGAACAGCGGTTGACAAAGGATCAGTGCGCACCGGGCCGGCCGATGAGACGGTCCCCGACCCGACCTTGGGCGCGTTCTTCGGCGTGCGGCGCCATTGCCCCCGCCCCGTGCCGGTCGTACCATCTCGTCGAAGCGCTTGCGCGGAACCGATTCGATTCCGGCCTTCCCGCAACGCGTGAACGCGGAACGCGTGACGGGCCCGGCAGCCCGACGCCGCTCCCTGCGTACTTCTGGTGCTCAAGCGTTCTGGTTCTGCGTCACTTCGGTGCGGCAGCGGGGCACTTCGGTGCTGGGCGCAAGGACGGGCGCGTCTATCCATGGGCGGCACCCGGAACGGACGGTTCTGCCTGGTCGTTGCCGCCCGGTACCAGCTGCCTGGCTCATGGTGTTCGGATCGTCCTCTGCGCGAGACGCGGGGGGAAAGAGTCTTGGGACACGTTTTACGCGACACATGCAACTGCCACCCGCGCCGTCCCTGTCTGACAGGAGGACGGGCCCGTCAGGGCCGAACAGCTAGAAGACCGGGGCAGTTCGTGGGACGGCGCAAGGGCAGCATATGGATCGCATGTGTCACGGGCGTGATGCTGGTGGGCGCGAGCGCCTGCGGCGGGGGCGGCAGCGACAAGGCCGGCGGGGACGACGCAAAGGCGTCGGGAAAGCCGGGTGCGAGCGCCTCTCCGTCGCCGACGACGCCCGCGGGCCCGCCGATGCTGCTGGAGACGATCACTCCACAGACGGGAACCACGGTCGGCGTGGCCATGCCGATCTCGGTGATCTTCACGAACCCGGTCGCGGACAAGGCGCGGGCCACAGTGGAACAGCACATGAAGGTAAGCGCCTCCCAGAAGGTGGCCGGCGCCTGGCACTGGATGGGTGACCGGCGCGCCGACTGGCGCCCGAAGACGTACTGGCCTTCCGGTACGACGGTGAAGATCGACGCCGACATGAAGGGGGTCAGCAACGGCAACGGACGCTACGGCGTACACAGCTACACGCACACCTTCAAGATCGGTGACGACGTGCGCGCGGATGTCTCGGTGACCGGCCACACCATGAAGGTGACCCGCAACGGCGCGCCGGTGCGCACCCTGTCGATCAACGCGGGCAGCGCCGAGTACCCGACGTGGGACGGCACGATGGCCGTCATCGACAAGCAGGAGAAGGTCCATATGACCTCCTGCAGCGTCGGTATCAGCTGCGACAAGGGCAGCCCCAACTACTACGACCTGACACTGCCCTGGGACATCCACCTCACCCAGTCCGGCACCTACGTCCACTACTCGACCGGTGACCCGAACCCGGGCAGCGGCAGCGCCCGCGGCTCGCACGGCTGCGTCCACCTGTCCCTGGCGGACGCCAAGTGGTTCTACGGTCAGGTCAAGCAGGGCGACCCCATCACCATCACCGGCTCACCCCGCGGCAAGGCCCCGGCCGACAACGGCTACGCCGACTTCAACCTGGGATGGGACCAGTGGCTCGCGGGCAGCGCCTCCGGGGAGGGCACGACCGCCGCCCTGTGATGCGCCGCGGTACGGCGCACGCCCCGACAGCCACTCCCACCCCGTGGCTCGCCAACGGACCGTCGTTCGGCCCGGTGGCAGCAGACCGGCTGTGATCCGGCCACAGCGAGCGCAAGACAGCCTAAAATGGAACAAACTCCCCCAGGGTGATCGAGGGCAACGTGTCGGCCGACGGTGAGGCATCGAGCTCGTACCCGTTCGGCACCACACGTGCCGGCGAAGCGCCCGAGCGTGACGACGCGCTGCTCGGCGCCGCCGTCAGCGCCGCGGAGGTGACCGGCGCGCATGCCGCGAGTGTGTTCCTGCTCTCCGGCGACCATCGCTCCCTCGTGCTGGCCGCGGCATGCGGGACGCCACCCTCCCTCCTGGGCGGGTGGCGTCGGATCCCGGTCGACAGCCGCATTCCGGTGGCGGAGGCATACCGCTCGGGGCGCATGGTCCACCTGGCCGACGCGGAGGAGACGATGCGGCGCTTCCCTCAGCTCTCGGTCGCGGTGCCCTACCCGTTCGGCTCTGCCTCGGTGCCCGTGCGAGCGGGCAGGCGGACCTTCGGGGCCATGGCCGTGCTGTGGACGCCGGGGGCCGACCGGACGGGGCTGTCGAGGGCGCAGCGCCGGCAGCTGCGCTCCGCGGCCGACCGTCTGGGCACCGTACTCGCCGGTCTGAGCGCCCGCCGACTGCTCGGCGAATGGGACGAACGGACGGCTCCGGTGGTGGTCCCGATGCCGTCCGCTCCGCTGATACGGGTGTGCCTGTTCGACTGGAACCTCGACACCGGAGCCGTCACGGCCGACGACGAGCTGTGCGCGATCTTCGGTATCGCGCCCCCCGAGTTCGACGGGCGCATGGCCACCCTCGCGGCCAGAATCGACCCGGCGGACCTGCCCGGCTTCCGGTCCGCCGCGCGTGCCGCGGTCGAGGAGGGCCATGTGCTCGCGCACTGCGTGAGCATCCGGGACGGCGGCGGGAGGCTTCACACCATCGAGCTGTGGGGCCGGGTGCCCGAGAACCCGCACGAACCGCAGACGGCGTCACACCTGGTCGGCGCCGTGCTCGACTCCGGAAGCGGCATGGCTGCCATGGCCGCGCTGGAGCGGCTCGCGGACGGCTTCTTCGCTCTCTCCCCGGACGGACGTGTCACCTACGCCAACCACAGTCTCGAGAGTCTGCTCCGGGTCCGTCAGGAAGAACTGCTCGGCCAACGCCCCTGGGACGTGCTGCCCTGGCTGGCCGATCCCGTGTACGAGGACCGCTACCGGGCAGCCGTGGTCTCCCAGCAACCGGTCTCCTTCCTGGTCCGCCGTCCACCCGACGAGTGGCTCGTCTTCTCCCTGCACCCCGGCGGGCAGGGCATGACGGGGTGGGCGGCACCCGTGCGGCAGCCGCTGCCCGACGGGGCCGGACCCGGGACGTTCGTGGCGGAGGAGGGCCCGCCCGTCTCCTTGTCGCCTGCGCCCACGGCTCCCCGTCTGGGAGCCCTCTACCGTGTGCTCCAGCTGGGCAGCGCCCTCACGGGAGCGGTCACCGCGCACGAGGTGTTCGACGCCGTCGCCGATCAGCTTCTGCCCGCTTTCGGCGGCCAGAAGCTGGCGATGGCCGTCGTGGAGGAGCGGCGCCTGCATCTGCTCGCGCAGCGCGGCTACTCGAAGCGCTTTCTCGCCGCGTTCGAAGGGACCCCACTGCATGCCCGACTGCCCGTGACGGACGCGCTGACCGCCGGGTCCCCGCTGTTCGTCGAGACCCGGGAGGAGCTCCTCGAGACGTATCCCGGGACCCTGCTCGGCCGCTCGAACTCCTGGGCGTTCCTGCCGTTGATCGCCTCCAACCGCCCGGTCGGCGCCTGCATGCTCGCCTTCGACGACGTCCACCGGTTCCCCGACGAGGAGCGTGGCGTGCTCACCGCGCTGGGCGGCCTGATCGCCCAGGCCCTCGAACGCGCCAGGCTCTACGACGCCGAATTCGCCCTCGCCCGCGGCCTGCAGAACGGGCTGCTGCCCCACCGGCTGCCCACGCTGCCGGGCCTCCGCGTCACCGGGCGCTATGTCCCTGGCACCAGGGAGATGGACATCGGAGGCGACTGGTACGACGTCATCCCCGTCGGCAACGAGGTCGCTTTGATCGTCGGGGACGTCGAGGGACACAACGTGGCCGCCGCGGCGGCCATGGGTCAGCTGCGCAGCGCGATGCGGGCTTTCGTCACCGCCGGCCATCGGCCGAGTGACGTCGTCGCCAGTACCAACCGGCTCCATCTGGACCTCGATCCCGCACTGCTCGCCAGCTGCTGCTACGCCCTCTTCGATCCCCGTTCGGGTGTCGTGCGCATCGTCCGCGCGGGCCACTGCCCGCCCCTGCTGCGTCTGCCCGACGGACACGCCGAAATCCTGAACGTACCGGGCGGCCCGCTGCTCGGCGTGGAGGCGATGCCCGACTATCCGGAGGCGCGGCTGCACCTCGTGCCCGGATCCATCCTCGTCCTGTACACCGACGGGCTCGTCGAGAGGCGCGGCTCCGACATCGGGGCCGACATCGGCAGGCTCCGGAACTCGCTGGCCCGCAGGGGTGGGGGCCGCCTGGAGGACCTGGCCGACGGGCTGCTGCAGGATGCCTGCCGGTCTCCCGACAGGATGGACGACATCGCGCTCCTGCTCACCGAGTACGCCCCGCAGGCAGAGACGGCCGCGGAACCACCGTCCACAGGTGCTGGGTTCGGTCCGCAGCCATGAACGGTGCGAGCTGGGCGAAGACTCGGCAATGGCGCCGCTGTCACGTTCCCCAGATCTTCCGATACGCCTCCCGGTAGCCCGACGGGTCCCATGTCGTGGCACCGCGGCTGTTGTCGGCCGTGGTGATGTGGACAGGGGCTACGTATCCGCTGGCGGGACGGCCGGAGAAGGCGCGGTTGAACTCGTCGACGATCTGCCAGCCCTGCAAGGACAGCGGCTCGGGCACCGTGGCCGCCTGGTACTGCTCGCCATTGATGCGCTGGAAGGCCGAGGGGTCGCCATCCCCCGCGCCGATGTTGAAGGGCGGCCCGGATCCCTTCGTGCCGGCCGCGCGGAACGCCGGGGCGGCATCCGCGAAATAGAGGTCGTTGATGGCCACGGAGTGGGTCCACCTGCTCCGGAAGCGGGCGAGGAGCGAGGAGATCTCCTGCGGGGTGCGGCTGCTCGCGTCCGGGAGGGGGATGTTCTCGTACGCCAGCAGTCGCACGCCCGGACAGGTGGCGAGCTCCTTCCTGATCAACTCGGACTTGTTCTTGGCGAAGGGGATCGAGGCGTCGGTGAAGACCACGACCCCGGCGTGGCCGTTGGAGTTCGCGATGACCCATTGCCCGCTGACCCGGGCCACGTCCTCGACCTCGGTGGTGACGTTGGTGAAGAGCCGGGGCCGCCGACTGGGTCCGGGGGCAGCGACCGCGTGCCAGCCGACGAGCGGGATGCCTGCCGCGTCGGCCCGCGCGGCCTGCTGCGAGGTGGAGCCCGGGTCGAAGCCTCCGATGAGGATGCCCGAGGGCTTGAGAGTCACGGCCTCGCTCATCGCCGCCTCGATGCCGGCCGGGGTACCGCCACCGTCGATCACCCGGACGTTCCAGCCGATGACCCGTGCGGCTGCCCTTACGCTTTCCGCGACGCCCGCGACTCCCGGATTGGTCATGGTCTGAGCAACGTAGACGATGGTCTTGCCGGACGTCGCGGACGGGCCGCTGGTCGGTCCGTTCCAGGGCACGGCCGTCTTCTGCGCCTGTCCGACGGCGGCCTCGGCTCTTGCGTGGACCGCGGGGCAGCCGCTCGGACCCGTGTCGGAAGCTTCGGGGTCGCCGCTCGACGAGCCGCGTTCGCAGCCGGCCAGGACGGTTGCCGCAGCCAGAGCCAGCAGGGCGGTCGCGAGGGGCCGTGTCTTGAGCGGGCCGGGGGCGGCGGTGCGGTTGCGGTGCACGGGGGCTCCTCGCGGGGATGAGCGGGAGGATGTGGTCGGAAGCACTCTGGTGGTGCCCATGACGTCATTCATGGAGAGGTGTGTGTCGCACCGCCTTCCCGCGTCGGGGAGGACGGTGGTACGGCGGGCGCGTCGCGGGCCCGGACGGTGCCGCTGCGCAGGCGGCGCGCGGAGTAGCCGGCCAGGCCGACGGCGATGAGCAGGGTGCCGCCGTAGAACAGTGGGACCGTCCAGAAGTCGGCGCCCATCTGGGCGATGCCGGTCAGACCCACGGCGAGGACGGCGACGGCGACGAGGGTGCCCATCGCGTTGGGGCGGCCGGGTTTGATCGCGGTGGAGCCGAGCAGGGCGCCGACGAAGGCGGGCAGCAGGTAGTCGAGTCCGACGCTCGGGTTGCCGATCTGCTGCTGGGCGGCGAGGAGCACACCGGCGAAGCCGACGATCAGCCCCGATGCGGCGAACGCGTAGATGCGGTACCTGCGGGTCGGGATGCCGACGAGGTCGGCCGCGCGCGGGTTCGAGCCGACGACGTACAGATACCGGCCGAGCGGCAGCCGCTCCAGCACCAGCCAGAGGCCGACGGCGAGGGCGAGCACATAGAAGGCGGGGACCGGAAGGTTGAGGAACTCGGAGTCGTAGATGTCGGTGAAGGCGGCCGGGAGGCCCTGCGGGCCGGAAACGATCCGGCCGCCGCCGGTGATCCAGCCGGTCACGGCGTACATCATGCTGCCGGTCCCGAGAGTGGCGATGAAGGAGTCGATCCGGCCGAACTCGACGATGACGCCGTTGAGGACGCCCACGACCGCCCCTCCGGCGATCACCGCGAGGCAGGCGAGCGGCCAGGGCCACCCGGCGTTGACGACGAGCTGCATCACCATGACGTGCGCCAGGCCGAGGCCGTAGCCGATGGAGAGGTCGAACGCGCCGGTCACGATGGGGACCATGGCGGCGAGCGCGAGAAGGGCCGGAATCGACTGGCTGGACAGGATCGAGTCGACGGTGTCCCGGGTGGGAAAGGTGCGCGGCAGGGTGAGGGAGAAGATCAGGAAGAGCAGGGCGGTGAGGGCCAGGAGGCCGTAGGCGCCGACGAGGTGCCCGCCCGGGCCGCGCAGGCGGGCCGGGCGACTCGGCCTGCCTCGTCGGCCGGGTCCCTTCGGCCGGGGCGAGGAGGGGACGGGCGGGGGCGAGGCGGTCACGGGTTCGGCACGTTTCCGTGCGGTGGCATGGACGAAGCCGCCCTGGTGAGCCCGGCGACGGTGAGGTCCGGACCGCTCAGCTCGGCCGTCACGGCCCCGCGGACGAAGACCAGGGCACGTCGGCACACATCCACCACCTCCTCGAAGTCGGTGGAGATGAGCAGAACCGCGAGGCCGTCGGCCAGTGCCTCGTCGAGCAGGCGGTGAATCGCTGCCTTGGCGCCGACGTCCACGCTCGCGGTCGGCTCCTCGAGGACGAGCAGACGCAGGCCCGCCCGGAGCGACCGGCCGATCATGACCTTCTGCTGGTTTCCGCCGGACAGGATGGCGACGGGAGCCTCGCTGTCGCGGGGGCGCACCGAGAACCGTTCGATCAGGCGGGTGGCCTCGGCGCGTTCGCGGCGGGGGCTGATCCAGCGCAGCGCGGGCACGCCTTGCGCACGGGGGTTGGCGAGGAGGTTCTCCCGCACGGTCAGGTCAGCGAGGCAGCCCTCCTGCTGTCTGTCGTCGGACACGAACGCGACACCGAGGGCGACGGCGTCGGCGACCGTACGGGGGCGGTAGGGGCGGCCGTCGAGAAGGGCACGTCCCCCGTGGAGGGCCCGGGAACCCGCGAGGGCTCGGCCAAGGTCCGTGTGTCCGGCGCCCGAGAGGCCGACCAGGCCCAGGGATTCCCCGGCCCTGAGCTCCAGACTGACCGGTCCCGCGCCGGCAGTCCGTACTCCGTCGAGGCTCAGGACGGCCGGGCCGCGGACCGGGGCCCTGAGGGCGTGGCGGTCGGTCGGCTCCTCACCGACGATGTCGTGCACCAGGCGGGCAGGGCTCCGGCCCGCGAGTGCACCGTGGCTGACGAGACGGCCGTCGCGCAGGACGGCGAAGGTGTCGGCGACCTCGTACACCTCGTCAAGGCGGTGGCTCACGTAGAGGATGCCGTGGCCCCGGTCGCGCAGGGTGTGCAGGACACCGAACAGCCGGGCGCAGTCCGCGGCGGGGAGGCGGGCGGTCGGTTCGTCGAGGACGACGAGCTTCGCCTGTGCCGCCAGGGCTCGTGCGACGGCGACCAGTGAACGCTCGGCTGGGGCGAGCCCGGCGATCGGTTCGTCGGGGTCGAGGTGCCCGGCGACGATGCTCAGGGCTTCGATGCAGCGCTCTCGGTTCCGCCGCCAGGAGATCAGTCCGGCGCGCCGCGGATATCCGGCGGTCAGGGAGAGGTTCTCCGCGACCGTCATCCAGTCCACCAGACCGAGGTCCTGGTGGATGAAGGACATGCTGCGAGAGGCGGCCTGGCTGCCGAGCGGGTGCCCGTCCACTGTGATCCGCCCTGCGTCGGCGTGGTGGACGCCGGCGAGGACCTTGATGAGCGTCGACTTTCCGGCTCCGTTGGGACCGAGCAGGGCGAGGACGCTGCCGGCGTGGACGTCCAGATCGACCCCGGCCAGCGCGAGGGTACCGCCGAACCGCTTGGCGAGGCCGCGGACGCGGACCAGAGGTTCCACGGACGTCTCCGGTGATGGGCTTGGCGATTGTTTTCGGCTGTCATGGGCGATGCTAGCCGGACACATGCCTAGATAGCGGACATTTGCGAGCCGTCGCAATCCCGGACGGTTCTGCCCCCCGGCTCGGACCTCACGGGCCGTCGAGCCCGCATTCGGCCCAGATGACCTTGCCTTCCGGGGTGTAGCGGGTACCCCAGCTCTGTGCCAACTGGGCGACGAGAAACAGTCCGCGGCCGCCCTCGTCGGTGCTGGCCGCCCGGCGCAGGTGCGGGGCGGTGTTGCTGGTGTCGGAGACCTCGCAGATCAGGGTACGGCCGTGGAGCAGCCGTACCCTGATGGGTCCGGCACCGTGCCGAATGGCGTTGGTGACCAGCTCGCTCAGCATCAGTTCAACGGCGAAAACGGCCTCGTCGAGCCCCCAGTCGGCCAGCTGTCGGGTGGCGGAACCGCGGACCTCGCCGACGAGGGCCGGATCGGCGGCCAGCTCCCAGGTGGCGATCCGACCGGGGTCCAGGGCGTGGGTGCGGGCGACGAGCAGAGCGACGTCGTCGTACGGATGGGCCGGCGCCACGGTGTCCAGGATCGCCTGACAGGTGTCCTCGGGTGAGCGCTCCGGCTGGTGGGCCAGGACCCCGCGCAACTGGTCGAGGACTACATCGGCATCGCGGTGCCGGTCCTCGATGAGTCCGTCGGTGTAGAGGACCAGTTGGCTGCCTTCCGGGAGGTGGATCTCGGCGCCTTCGAAGGGCAGGCCCCCGAGGCCCAGGGGCGGCCCGGCCGGCAGGTCGGGGAACCACGCGTGGCCGTCGGGGTGGACCAGTGCGGGCGGCGGGTGGCCGGCGCGGGCCATGGTGCACTGCTGCGAGGTCGGGTCGTAGACGGCGTACAGACACGTAGCGCCGATGGTGCCGGTCCCGTCGGAAGCGGGGTCCTCCCTGTCCAGGCGTCCCACGAGGTTGTCGAGGTGGGTGAGGACTTCGTCCGGGGGGAAATCGAGTTCGGCGAAGCTGCGTGCGGCGGTACGAAGCTGGCCCATCGTGGCGGCGGAGAGCATGCCGTGGCCGACGACGTCGCCGACGAAGAGGCCGATGCGGGTGCCGGACAGCGGGATGACGTCGTACCAGTCTCCGCCGACGTCGGATTCGGCGGGCAGATAGCGATGCGCGACCTCCACGGCGTCCTGGTCGGGCAGGCCGTGCGGGAGCAGGCTGCGCTGCAGGGCCAGGACCATGCTGCGTTCACGCGTGTAGCGCCGGGCGTTGTCGATGGACAGGGCGGCCCGGGTGGCGAGTTCCTGGGCCAGCGAGCGGTCGTCGTCCCCGAAGGCAGCGGAGTCCTGCGCACGGTAGAAAGTGACGACGCCCAGGACGACGCCGCGGGCGACCAGGGGTGCCGCGATGAGGGAGTGCACGTGACCCAGCAGCTGGGCGGTGCGCTCCGGGTCCTGCGGGAGCCAGCCCGCGGCGGCCCTGAGGTCCGGTTCCAGCACTGCCTCGCGGCTGGTCAGACACCGCGACTGAGGCGTGGTCGGGCCGTAGTCGATCTGCCGGCCGACGGGATGGAAGGGACAGTCGGCGCGGATGCCGTGGACGACGGTACGGCGCAGGTCACGGCGGGCAGACACGGACTCCTCACCGCGCAGTACGGGCTCGGGCAGATCGATGGTGACGAAGTCGGCCAGTCGCGGCACCGCCGTCTCGGCGAGTTCTTCGGCGGTGCGGCGCACGTCCAGGCTGGTGCCTATGCGGGCACTGGCCTCGGACAGCAGTTCCAGGCGTCGTCGCGCGGCCAGGGCGTACGCCCCCACGTGCGGCTCCCCCACCATCACGAGCCCCCACGCGGGAAGCGGGGAATCGGGGTGGCCAGACGTCGTGCCGTCGGCATCGGCGGTCGTGACGCCTTCGCCGACCGTGGCGACCTGGCCGGGTACCGTCACGGAGAGATGCCCGGGCACCACGAGGCCGGGAACGGCTCCTGACGCCAGGGCAGCGGAGGTGGCGGCAGGCTCGGCGGGAAGGCCCACCGGCTTGTCGACATGGTGCGGCACGGTGAAGGGCTCGCTCGCCAAGGGGGCTGGAAGGACGGCCTCGATGACGATGCCCTCCACGCCGGAGGCAGTGGTCATCGGACGGCTCACGAGCGTGACGTGACGGCCGTCGGACAGGGGCACGTCCACCGCGGCCCGCTGCGCGCGGGAGATCAGCTCGGCGGCCTTCTCCATGATGATCGCCTGGTCCCGGGGGTGCAGCTCGAATGCCAGTTCATCCAAGCCGACGCTGCGGTAACGGCCGGCGACTTCGGCCGCGGTGTCCTGGTACGCCCGCAGCAGAGCGCGCTCACGCGCGGAACTCTGCCCCAGCAGCCGCCGCTCGATGGCCCCGGCCGCCCGGCGTATCACCAGGTCCAGCGCCGGGTCCTCGACGCTGCGCGGATAACCGAAGCACAGGACACCCTCGATGCGGCCGCTGAGCGGGTCCCGGACGGGAAGCGCGCGACAGGCGCTGCCCTGGGAGCGCTCGGCGAAGTGCTCGGCACCGTAGACCCGGATGAGTTGCCGCTCCGCCAGGGCGAGACCGATGCCGTTGGTACCGGCGACGTGCTCGGCGAACACGAATCCCGGCACGCTCTGTATCGCAGGGAGGCTTCGGGCCAGCGACATCTCTCCGAAACGGCGCAGGAGAACCGTCCCGCTCGCATCGGCGACGGAGATGTTCATCGCGCTGCCGGCGAATTTGACCTGCAGCCGGTCGAGCACCGGCACGGACGCGTGGACGAGTCGGCCGTCCGGATCGAAATCCTCCCGGAAGGGAAGGTCGTTCTGGTCCGGCGACAGCCCCAGGGACCGGCAACGCTGCCAGGAGCTCAGGATCGACGTCCGGACACCCCCCTCGACCTGCTCCCCCTGCAGAAACCGCACACGGAAACTGGCGGGCCTCGTGCCGTCTGTCGCACGCCCCGTCGGTATCGGTTCACCACCGGACCGACCCACGCTCCGCCTCACTCACACCCTAGATAATCCATATATCGAAATTATCCGGCATTGACGAGGATACGGGGATTATGAACGCCCGTCATGGTTCGTAAGGCCCCTCACGCCTCGGCGGTTGTTCGTGGAGGACGCTTCGGCTGCACCGACGAGGGATACACCGGCTCGCCCGAGGAGATCCGGGAATTCATGAACGGCAACATCTGACGCTGCGGCTGCCACGTGAACCTCGTGCGGGCGGTCGAGCAGACCGCACGGGAAATGAGGCCTGGTCCCCATGCATCCCTCCTCGTGCACCTGGGCCGCCGGCACCGGGCAAACCCTCGACGCGGGCCGCAAGGCCGACCGTCACATCGCCGGCGGCACCACCCTGGTCAACCTGATGCGCGAGACCGCCGTCGGCGCTGGTACGCATGGCCGAAGCCGTGCCTCAGTCCCTGCCGTGCATTTTGGCAGCGGCCCGGCACCGCGAGTGCGGTGCCGGGCCGTTGAGGTGCTGCGCGGTGCCGTCAGCCTTGGCGAGCCTTGAAGCGAGGCTCCTTCTTGTTGATCACAAAGGTCACACCACGTCGGCGCACCACCTGAGCGCCGGGTTTGGCCTTCAGCGAGCGCAGGGACTTGCGTACTTTCATAGCGGCCTCCTTGCCGGGCCTTGCAGGGGGTCGGACTGCTCGGCCGTCAGAGGCGGACGGGCGCGGTACGGCCGTAGCGTCGCTCGAAGCGCTCCACTCGACCCGCGGTGTCCACGACCCGCGAGGTGCCGGTGTAGAACGGGTGACTCGCGGACGAGATGTCCACGTCGACGACCGGGTAGGTTGTGCCGTCCTCCCACTCCACCGTGCGCTGTGTGTCGAGGGTGGAGCGGGTGAGCAGTTGGAAGCCCGTCGCGCGGTCGCGGAAGACAACGGGGCGGGAGACGGGGTGAATACCGGACCTCATGGGTGGTGCCTCCTTGCGAAACCTCGGTCGCCGACCGAGGCGGGTGTCATCGTTGCTCGCGGAACAGGACGTGCTTGTCGGCCACCGGGTCGTACTTGCGCACGACCAGCCGGTCGGGGTTGGCCAGACGGTTCTTGCGCGTCACGTAGGTGACTCCGGTGCCGGCCGTCGACCTGAGCGTGACGACGGGCCGCGTGGTGCTGCGTGCCATGAGGACTCCTTCCACCACCACCGAGTACTTTGACTCGGTCATGTCATGCAATGGTGGTAACAAGGCCGTCCAGCACGTCATTCCCGAATCAGGCTGCCGCAGCGAGACAGCTTGGTCGCGCAGCTCGCATCAGGCGTAAGCCCCGCATCAGGCCCGCGGGGATTGTCGAGGACCGCGGGCCAGGAGCCGGCGACGGTCTCCCAAGCCGATCAAGTGCAACGGCCCCAAGATCACCGTCGACTGTCGCTGTGTGCCCGCCCGCGGTGAACGTGATCGAGCGGGGCGCCGGGCCCCAGAAGGGGTCGACGTCGATGAGATGGTCGCCGTGCTCGCTGTTGAGGATGCGCAGCCGCACCTCGTGCTGGTAATGCCGGCGGGGTACGCGGTCACGTCCAAGGGTTCGGTGACATGCGCAGAGTGGTGCCGTCGTATACGAGGCGGATACCGTCCTGCTCAAGATCTCCTCGCCGTCGAGTCGACGTGAGTCAACAGTTTGATTACCGGTTCCGCTCATGAGGGACCCAGGCCGAAACGCCACTGCTTCGTGAAGCGCTCCCCTCGAGCCGCTGTTCGGGAATCTCAGGTGCCGGGTGTCGTACCAGCTGTCGGAGGCGGGGTCCGGACGGCGATCCGATGGTGTTCGTGATCAGCCAATTCGGACAGGGCGGGGGTCCCACAGGTTTCCGCCAGGGCCTTCACCTCTTCCCACTCGGCGAGTGCTTCGGCTTGGCGGCCGGAGGCGGACAGTGCGGTACCGGCGGTCAGCCGGGCCATGGCCTCGTTGAGGGGCATCCGGGCCGCGCGAAACTCGGCAGCGGCCTGACACGCGGCGGGACCTGCCGCCGGGTTCTGCCGGGCGAGTTGTACCTCGGCGCGGGCCAGCGACGCGAACCCGCGCCAGCCGGGTGACAGGTCGAGCTCCGCGGCGGCGGCTGCTCGGTCGGCCCACATCTCGGCAGCTGTCACGTCACCCAGGGCCAGTCCCGCGACAGCCAGCAGCCGGAACCACATCGGGCGAACCGGGGCTTCGAATCCGAGCAGGTCCGGGCCGCCGCCCGCTTCGAGCACCTTGCTGACACAGCCCTCCGGATCGCCGTTGAGCAGAAGCGTCTGGCCGAGCATCCCGACCATCGCCGACCGGTGCGCGCCAGGTGCGGGGCCGGCCGATGAAAGTGACTCCTCACAGATCTTCAATGCTCCGACGAAGTCTCCCCGCCACATCAGGACCGCCGCACTCACCACCTCGGCCAACGAGCGCGGCTCGCCGCTGCCGACGAGTGACGCCGCCTCCAGGGCGTCGTCGGCGTAGGCCGCCGCCTCGTCCAGGCGTCCGAGCCACAGGTAGGCGTAGGCGGAGGCGGCAAAGAGATCGGCGAGCACGAGGCTCTGGCCTGTGTGGCGGGACACCTCCAGGCCTCGGCGGAGATGGCGCAGCGCGGGGTCGAAGCGTCCGTGGAGCATCTCCGTCCAGCCCGTCATGACGAGCGTGTCCAGCTGCCCAGCCAGTTCCTGGTCGTCGGTGTCGTCGAGCACGTCCACCACGGGGCCGAGGTAGTCGGCCGCCCGGGCGTCGCCCGCGAAGGTATGCGCCAGGGCCAGGAGAGCGCGGACCGCCATGGTCTGCGGCGGGTCGCCGATACGTTCCGCCGACCGCAACGCGCGTTCACCCCAGTCGACCGCCGTGGAGAAGTCGTTCTTACGAAGCGCCACCACCGCGACGCCCAACTGCAAGGTGGCGGTCTCAGGCCGCGGTTGGCCCTTGTGGTCCGCCAACTCCCGCAGCAGCAGAGCCGTGGCCTCTTCGTACCGGCCGAGCGCCCATTCCATGGTGGCTCGTAGGGCAGTCACCTGGGCCCGTCGGCCCCGGGCCCGAGCAGGCAGGAGGGTGGCGGCCGTGCGCAGGATGTCGCGGCTTTCCAGCAGTCGTCCTGCCATGCCCAGCGCATCAGCCTGCTGGAGCCACAGTTCGGGCCGCAGTCGACTCTGCTCGCCGAGCAACCGCAGGGCTTCCTGTGTCCAGTACGCGGCGGTGGCCGGTGCGATCGCCATGACATGACGGGCGGCCCCTACAAGTACGTCGACGGCGTGTTCGTCTCCTGCGCGCGCCGAACGCTGAACGTGCGACGCCTGGGCCGTCAGCGGTGCCCCTTGCAGGGCCAGGCCGTCCGCGGCCCGGGTGTGCGCCTCTATCCGCCATCCGGCGCCCGCCCCCTGATACACCGCTGCCCGCACCAGCGGATGGCGGAACCGGAATTGCCGCGTGGAGCCCACCTGGCGTACGAGGTCCCGCTCCGCGGCCTCGTCCAGGGCGGCGAGGGCCTGTGCCTCACCGGTCTGGGCCACGACTGCCACCATGCCGGCTTCGAAGGGGTCGCCGAGAACCGCGGCCGCCTGTGTACAGACCCTCGCAGTGGCCGAAAAACCTCCCACTTCCTCCATCAGCGCCGCCCGCACCGACTGCGGCAGATCACCGGCGACAGGTGCCGAGACGTCCGGCACCGCCGAGGGGCCTTCGTTGCCGGCGCTTCGGGCCAGCGCCTCCAAATAGAAAGGGTTGCCTCCGCTGGCCTCGTACAGCCGTTGGAAACGCCACTGATCCGTCCTGGCCCCGCACAGCTCCGCTCCCTCGGCCGGAGACAGCGGACCCAGCTCGATCCTGGCCGCTCTTCCCTCCGTTCCCGCCCGGGCCAGCGCCGCGGCCAGCCGCGGCGGTGCCTGCCGGGGACGGTAGGCGAGGGCGAGCAGCAGCGGTGTCCTCGGCGGATGCCGTACCAGATGGTCGATCAGCTCGGCTGTGCCGTCATCCGTCCACTGCAGGTCGTCCAGGCTGAGGACGAGCCCGCCGTCGGCACTCAGCGTTTCCAGCAGCGTTCGCACCGCCCGGTGGAACCAGTACCGTTCGACCTTCACCAGCCCCGGGCCGGTCGGGAGCCTGTCACAGAGCGCGGGGAAGACCGTGCTCAGCAGGGCGAACGCGCCGGGCGGTAACCCGTCGTGCCGGAGCCGGTGGAAGTCCTCATGGCCGAGGTGGTCGTCCAGAGCGTCCACGAACGCTCCGTACGGAGCCCGGTCGAACTCCACGCTGCGGCCTGCCAGGGACACGAAACCGCGCTGTCTCGCCCGCTCGCCCAATGCGCCGAGCAGCCGCGTCTTTCCGATACCCGGTTCCCCGACCACCTCGACCACCCCTGGCGCACCGGCCAGGGCGTCCTCGATCGCGCCGTCGAGGACCGTCAACTCCGCTGCCCGGCCAACCAGATGGCTACCCGTCCGAGGACGCTGCGGTGTCGGGGGGCCGGGACGGTCGGCGCCGCCCCGTAGGGTGCGCACCAGCGGGGGCTTGGGTGACGGGCGCGACACGAGAGCAGGTGCGGATCTCGGAGTGCGCCCGGCGGCCGGGACGTTCAGTGCGGGATCGTTGGTGAGAATCCGCTGGTGCAGTTGGCGCAGCGGGAGGCCGGGATCACAGCCGAGTTCTTCGGCCAGCAGCAGCCGGGTCCGCTGGTAATGGTTGAGGGCATCGGCCGGGCGACCACAGCGGTACAGGGCGAGGATGAACTGACCTGCCATCCGTTCGTCCAAGGGGTGTGTCTCGACCCGGGCGGACACTTCGGCCAACAGTCCGGTGTGGTGACCGCGGCGGAGCCGAACGTCGGTGTGGTCCAGTTCGGCCGCGATCCGTTCTTGGTCGACCGTGTCGCGCAGGGCGTTGATCCAAGGGGTGTCCAGACCCGCGAAAGCATTTCCCCGCCAGAGACCGAGTGCCTGCCCGAACAGGGTTGCGGCCTGCTCGTCCTGCTCGTTCCGGGCGGCGGCGCGGGCCTGTGCGGTGATGTCGTGGAAACGGTGCAGATCCACTGCGGTCGCCTCGACCTCGAGGACATAACCACCGGATCGCCGGACGATATCCGCCCCCTCCGCGACGGCCAAAGCCTGCCGCAGACGGGAGAGGTAACCGTAGAGGGTGTTTCGGACCCGCTGCGGAGGACGGTCGGCCCAGACGCGGTCGACGAGCCCATCCACCGAAACCACGTGGTTGGCGTCCACCAGCAGCACCGCGAGCACACACCGCTGCCGGGCGTGACCCAGATCTACGATCCTGCCGTCCACACGCGCCTCGACGCTGCCGAGCAAAGCGAACTCAACCGTCACAGCAAGCCCCCGAGTCTCAGTTCCCACCCTGGCATAGCACCTTCGACCAGCCCATTCAACGTTTGTCCAAGGTTCACCGACGTTCGGCGGCGCACCGTGGTCCAGGACAGGAAGCAGCGCGACACACGACGGCCCCGATGAGCGGCGGTCATCAACCCCGGGGGGAAGTGGCACCACCTACCGCAAGCAATGCCCCGAGGACGCAGGGCAGTTGCAAGGACCACACCACCCCTTCACGTCCCGTGCCTTTCGCCGCACCATGGCCCATCCGACTGCCTGCCATACCCAATGCGCCGGAAACGAAGGCGTGCTGCCCCGCGGAATCCCGCTGCGACCGGCACCCCCACGTCATCCACACCCACAGACAGGGAACACCCATGAGCTCACGTACGAATCGGACCAAGCTGGCCGCATGCGCGATCGGCCTGCTGACCGCCGGCACTCTCGCCCTGAGCGCCTCGCCGGCCTCCGCGAGCGGTTCCTACAGTGGTCTCGCCTACATCGCCGGCAGCGGCACCTACACCGACGACTGGGGCAACGAGGGCATTCTGTCGACCAGCATCAACACGTCTTCCAACGCCACCTGCCTGTGGCAGAAGATCCTGTGGGCGGACGGTGCCATCGAGTCGGACGGCACCACGTTCGATTCCGCGGACATCGACGGCGTCTTCGGATCGAACACCAAGGCCGCGACCGCGGATTGGCAGAGTGCCTTCGGCGGCAGCGCTGACGGGACCGGGGTGGCCGGCGACGACACCTTCAGGGCGGCGGGCAAGGGGCTGGAGGACCAGGACGGCGACGGGGCCGTCGACCACTTCGACGGCTCCAGGTACACGATCAACATCACCCGCGACAGCAATGGCCGGTACAACTTCTACGACGGCGACGGCAGCGCGCGACTCGCCGGCTACGACTACCGCACCTGCAGCTGACCCCGCACTCCGGGGGCTGAGCCCACGTGCCCGTCCCACGGGGGAGGACGGGCACGTGCGGTAGGCGCCGACCGACATGGCCGCCGCGGAATGCAAGGGCCCGGCCATTCGTCCGTAAGGAGCTTCGGAGCGACACTACTGACGTTTTCGGTTCGGGGTGACGTCACGGCGGTGTCGTGATCAGCCGAGTTTCGGCAATGAAGCCGTCGAGCAGGTCGTGCCGGTACTGCATGCGTTTGAGGCGGGTGCAGACCAGTCCGGCCAGGTCATCGATAGTGCAAGGGGCCAGATTGCCCAGGCTGTACGGTCAGCCACAACCGTTTCCCGATCAGCTCCCGCATGGTGGCGTCGACGTGATGGCTGTGGTTGTCCCACACCAGCACGATGTTGCCGCCAAGCTGCTGGTGGGCGGCGTCCAGCAGCTAGGCCAAGTCCCTCTCCCGAAAACCCTTCTCCTCACCTTTGCGGCCGTCGTGTCGGGATACCGCATGCCCCAGGGTTACACCCACCCACGAGATCACCGCCCCCTAGTACTCCAGTCGTAGATCGCGACCTGACGCGATGTCATTCATCGACGGCGAGTCGGGTTCGGTAGTGGTGCCAGCGGGCTCGGGCCTGGTGGCGTCGTCGCCAGTCGGACCAGTTCAGATGCCGGGCGATCCGGGCGCGCATGGCTGGCGGCGATAGGTCGCGGATGCGCGTGGTGAACAGGTGAAACAGTCGCTGGGCCTCGGGGACGGTCAGCGCGATCGCGCCGCAATCGGCGGGTGGGTCCTGGTCGGGATCGTCGGGCAGGATGGGGCGGGGTGGTTGGTCTTGTCGATGGCCGCGAGTACGGCGAGCAGGGCGAGGGCCGCCATGGCCATGGTGACGTGGCGTTTCCATGCCCGGTAGCGCCTGACCTGGGTGTGGTCGAGCGAGACGGTGGATTTCGAGTCCTGGAAGTCGTCCTCCACCTTCCATCTCATCCCGGCGGTCTTGACCAGGTCGGTCAGGGGGCAGGGATGGCCTTCGGGTGCGTGGGCGTAGAAGTACGCGATCTCGCTCGGGTCGGTGATGGAGCGGCGTATGAGCAGCCATCGGCGCGGGTGGTCGGTGGCGATCCAGGCCCAGTCGTAGTAGCGCTGGCCCTTCGCGCCCGCTCCACACGAGCGGCGGTTCCACCTGTCCGGCTCGACCAAATGGAGTGCCTGGTCCGCGCGCATGCGCCTGCCGCCGGAGGTAGTGAGCTGGTGGTCGACGGGCACCGCGAACACGTAGCCGATGCCGACGCCTTCCAAGAACTCGCGCAACTCCCGGCTGCGTCCGTACACCTCGTCTCCGGTCGCCCACTGCGGTCTGATCCCGGCGGCCAGCGCCCGTTTCGCCTGCGCGAGGGCGAGCGCCGGCTTGGTGGCGAATGCGTGATCCTCAGGGAAACCCGCCGTAGCCATCCGCGCCGGATCGTCGAACCAGTCGGCCTGCACGTACAGGTCCCGGTCGATGAGGGCGTGGCCCCGCTTGGTCGCGTACGTCGTGTACACCGCGACGATCACGTTCTCGACCCGGCCCATCGTGCCGGAATACTGCCGCCCCACGGCCGCGGTCTTCGCCCCCTTCTTCGCCTGCCCCGTCTCGTCGAAGATCAGGACCCCGCCGTCGGCGCCGAGGTGCCGGGTCAGGAACGCGCGCACCACGTCTCTCGCGGCGTCCTCCTCCCAGCAGGCGCGTTCAAGCAGGTGGTGCAGGCGATACGGCCGATCCAGGCCGACTGCCTCCGCGATCGACCAGCAGTTGCCCGCAACGCCCGGCATCAGTAACCCGCGCAGGTACAACACGCCGTTGGCCCGCAGGTCGCGGCGGCGGTAGACCGGCGCGAGGTCTGCGGCGAGCTCGGCGAAAACCGCTTCCACCTGCTCGGGATCTGCACTGCGGCGCAGCGCGGGGCCAGCGCCGTGGTCACCACGCACTGTCACCTGCGATACCGCTGCGCCACTGCCGCGAAGGCGGCCTTAGGTTCCCACTCCATGTCGGGGTAGGTCTGCCCCATGCGCCCTTCGAGGAGTTTGACGATGCCCAGCCCGGCCCGGTCCAGATCGTCCCTGGGGTCGCCATCCGGGCGGTGCGGGTAGCCAGGCAAGGCGAACAAGAACACGAACGCGCTGTCCACGCCCTCGGTCTCGAAGATCTCCAGCAGTTCGCTCAGATATGCGGCCTGGCCGGCCTCGTCACGCTCGTACATGCCGTTCAGCCGTACAGGAGCCTTGGTCTCTGGGTCGTGCTCGACCACTTCCAGCACCCGCCCACCGCGGTCCCCCGCGCCGCGGTAGGCCGCGGTGCCGAACCCGGTGATAGCGAGCGGCTTAGGGCCTTGGGCCAGGGTGCGCACCGCGTCCCGGAACCGGTAGGCGACCTCGGCGGAGCGGATCAGCTCGAACGTCACAATGTCGAAGGGAGCCCAGTCGACCTGCTCGAACTGGATGGATGCGTAGGTGAGTTTGCCCTGGAACCGCTCGCGGACCGTGGCCGCGGCGTCGCGGAGAAATGCGTTGAAGCGCACGCCGAGCCCGCGCATCGCTTCGGCGCGCCGCTCGGGTGGGCTCATCAGCTGCTCGACCCGCTCCTCGGGGCTCTTTCCGGGCAGGAACCCGCGGTTCATCACGCTCAGCTCGACCCCTGCGACGAACACGACTGTGGCCCCCTGCTGTCGCAGCCGTTCCGCTCGCTCGGCGCAGTCGCGGAAGAGCGTGAGGATCTGCTCCAGATCCAGCTCCAGCGGATAGGGCGAGAACCAGACCTCCAGGCCGAGCTCGGCGGCGGCACCGGCGGCCAGCTCCAGTCGGTCCGGATCGCCGCCGATGATCTGGATCGCGTTGCAGTGCAGGTCGTCGCGGATGATGGCGAGCTCGCGCCGAACCACCGCGGGGTCGAAGTGCTCGCGGGATATCTGGCCGTGCACGACGAATCCGGTGTCGTAGGTCATTCCTCTTGCTCGCATGGTGACGGCCTCTCTGTCGGTCCCGGTCGGGTCGAGGCTGACAGTAAAAGTGCGTGCACGCAAGTTTGCGCGCACGCAGTCCTGTGTGGAACGCTGACACCGTGACGACACCCCCATCAAGGCTGCGGGAGCGGAAGAAGCAGGCCACGCGCGAGGCGCTACGCGAGGCGGCCCTGCGCCTGGCCGTGGAGCGCGGACCGGACCAGGTGCGGGTCGAGGACATCGCCGAAGCGGCCGGGGTCTCGCCGCGTACCTACAACAACTACTTCGCCAGCCGCGAGCAGGCGATCGTCTCCGCTGTTACCGCGGACCGGGAGGCGCGGATCGCGGCGGCGGTCGCGGCCCGGCCCGCAGGAGTGCGCCTGGCCGACGCCGTCACCGAAGCAGTGGTCGAGCAGTACACGAACACCGGCGAGCGCGAACACAAGGCGCTGCTGCTGATCACCACCCGGACCGCGCTGCGTGACGCGTTCCTTGATACCACCGCCGACATCGAGCCCCCTCTCACGCCAGTGATCGCCGACCGCCTGGGTGACGCCGGAGCACATACAGCCCGCGTTCTCGCGGCAAGCGTGGCCGCAGCGGTTCGCATCGCGTTGGAAGGCTGGCTCCGGCCGACCGGGAACGCAGGGGCCGCCGGCAGTTTCGGCGCCGGAGGACTGGTCGTGCCCTCCGGCTCACTGCCCGACCAGCTCCGCGCGGCACTGGCCCCGCTCGCGCCCGCGTTCGACGCCGCCGAGCGACGCACCCAGCCGTGAAGTCGACTGTCACACGCTGCTGGGCGTTCGCGGCCGTCTTCGCACCGCCGGCCGTACCCCGGCCCCTGGCTGCGTCCGCGCCGCCTGCGTTCGACTCGGTCCTCGGCGGTGAGGTGAACCCCGTGGAGAAACTGCGTCAAGTGCCCGCACGAGCAGTGGAGAAACCACGGAAATCGACCGTGTGTTCTCGCATTGGCCGGGCACGAGGAGCGACGGAGGTTGATAACTATGGTTCCCCTGCTTCTCGTTCTTCTGCTGGCACTGATCCTCTTCGGCGCGGGCTTCGCGCTGAAGGCACTGTGGTGGATCGCCGTCATCGTCCTGGTTGTCTGGCTGCTCGGCTTCGTCATGCGCTCCGCGGACACAGGCGGCCGCAAGGGACGCTGGTATCGCTGGTAACCAACAAGCAGCAACATGCCTGTGGCTCCGGATGCATCCCGGAGCCACAGGCATGTCCCGGATCAGGACATCCCACCGCGCAAACGGTGTAACGACCACCTTCCCGGGAACCGGGCCTCATAGCCGGGGCCCGGTGAAGCAGTGGAACCTGCGCCTCCAAACCACCGGACCCCGGCCCCGAATCGGCCTGGTCGCCGGCCACTTCCTCGTGCCGGCCGTCGGCCGTCTCGGGCACGACCAGGTCCAGGGCGTCGTCCAGGGCGGGCCGCAGGGGCCGCCCGTCGGCGGCCCTGGTGCGGCGGCCCGCCCGGCGCGCAACACCGGTAAGCACACACTCATTCCCCGCCAGCGTCCGCGCCGCCCAAGCACCAACGGCACGAGACACCCGAGCAACAGCTGCCCGCCGCCCTCGCGGACGTTTGATCTCCCTGTCCGGTATGACAACTTGCCGTCCGTCCGGTGGCCCGTGCGAGTTCGTTCCTGTCGGGCTCGCGGTGCCTGTGCCATTGGCGACGTCAGTGGTGGCTGCGATGCGGGCGGCATGATCCCTTGAAACCTGCTCGATCTCGACAGCGCCCTGCGTGCCAGTTAAGCCGCCGACACCTGTTCGCCCGATGATCAGGCCGACTGCCAGCCCCGCAACCCGGCCTGGGGGCACTGTGATATCACGGCCTTGGTTGTCAACGACTCTCCGGCGGCGACCTCAAAGTGGGTGAGGTGCTGCCGCGCCACTGGGAGAAGTACATCCTTTTGCGGGAGCGCGTCATCAAGCACCTCGGCTCGCTTCCGGAGCCTGTCTGAGACATCCCAGGGGGCTAACAACGGCTAACACAAAGAGGTGGATCGGCGCTGATGGCCATGTCCGGGGCGGGAGTTGAGCGTTCGGTCCGGTGTGGGGACGTCGCCGTGGATCGTGTCGGATCAGCTGTGGGACCGCTTGGAGCCGCTGCTTCCGCAGCGTGAGCGCAGGTTTCGGTATCCGGGCCGCAGGCCGCTGCCGGACCGTGAGATGCTGTGCGGGATCTTGTACGTGCTGCACACCGGGATCCAGTGGTAGTATCTGCCGCAGGAGTTGGGCTTCGGCTCGGGCATGACGTGCTGGCGACGGCTGCGGGACTGGAACGAGGCCGGCGTGTGGCAGCGGCTGCACGAGGTGCTGCTGGCCGAGTTGAACGCGGCCTCCCGCCTGGACTGGTCGAGGTGCGTGGTCGACTCCTCCCACGTCAGGTCGCTAAAAGGGGGATCCACACGGGCCCCTCGCCGGTCGACCGGGGCCGGGCCGGCTCGAAGCACCATCTGACCACCGACGGCCACGGCACCCCGCTCGCGGTCATCCTCACCGGAGGCAACCGCAACGACGTCACGCAGCTGCTTCCCCTGCTCGACGCGATCCCGCCCATCCGTGGCCGGGTCGGTCGTCCCCGCCGCAAGCCGGACTCGCTCTTCGCCGATCGCGGCTACGACCACGACATCTACCGCGACTAGGTCCGCGCCCGCGGCATCGTGCCCGCCATCGCCCGCCGCGGCACCCTGCACGGCACCGGACTGGGCACCTACCGCTGGGTTGTGGAGCGGAGTTTCGCGTGGCTGCACGGCTTCCGCCGCCTGCGCATCCGCTGGGAACGCAGGGCCGACATCCACGAAGCGTTTCTCAAACTCGCCTGCTGCCTCATCACTCACCGACAACTCGGCCTGCTGCGTTAGCTGTTACTTTCCGAGGCCGACCGGAAGCCACGGTCTTGAATCACCGGGAAGGCTTCCTGCGTGACGGCAACCCATGCGTCGATCTCGTCATGAGATGTCCTGATGGCGCTGATCAGCCTTTCGAGTACTGACAGCTTCGGCTCACGGACGTTCAGGCTGAGCTGCTCCACCGACACCTCTTGGTACGACATGCACAGCTGCCACCAGAACCGCATGAGGTAGCGGCACTCCTGCGGCTCACGGTCGTCTGCAAGGCGATCATGGATGACCGCCTGGACACGTCGCCGCTGATCATCGTCGCGAAAACCAAAGCTGAGGTCCGTCAAGGTCACCGTCGGACACTAGCAACCAGACGCTAGGCAGGTCATTACGTTAGGACCTCTAAGAAGTCAAGCTGCCCTCTCGGCAGTCGTCGCCAGGGTGCCCGCCGGGAGAACTAGGCTGCTGGAATGGCTATGGGTGACGCTGTGGGAAGGAATCTCCATGTGTCCCGGTTCCCGCCCACGCAGGTGGCTGGTCGAGGGCGTGGCTGGTACCGGGGCGACTGCCATGTGCATTCGGTGTGCTCGAACGGCGGTGAGCTGACGCCGGCGCAGCTGGTGGCAGGTGCTCGTGCGGCGGGGCTAGATTTCCTCGCGACCACCGAGCACAACACTGCCGAGACGCACGGTGCCTGGAGTCGGCATGTCGGCGACGATCTGCTGGGGATCCTGGGCCAGGAGGTCGCCACGCGGACCGGGCACTGGCTCGCGCTGGGAATTCGCCCATGTCAGGTGCTCGACTGGCGCTATGGCGTGAGGGATGACGCGGTCGACCAGTACCTGGACGAGGTCCACCGGGTCGGCGGGCTTTGTGTGGCGGCTCATCCACATGCTCCGTACGCCTCGGGCACGTTCATGTACCCGTATCAGGGCTTCGACGTGGTCGAAGTGTGGAACGGGCAGTGGAGTTCGGATGTGCCATGGCAGGCGGACAACGAGGCCGCCCTGGCCGAATGGGGACGCAGTCTGGCTGCGGACATCCACCAGGGCCGGTGGCGGCCCGCGGTAGGGAACAGTGACACCCACCTGGCCGGCCAGATCGGCCGCCCGCACACCGTCGTGCTGGCTGACGAGCTGAGTGTCGACGCAGTCCTCGCCGGTATCCGCGCTGGCCAGAGCTGGATCGCCGCATCGGACACCATCGAGCTGTCCTTCACGATCTCTGCCGGTGATCACAGTGCTGAGATCGGTGAGCGGTTGAAGATCGGCGATGAGCCTGCCGAGGTGCGGGTTGACGTACTCGGCGTGCCCGGCGGCACCGTCAGCTTCCACACCGAGCAGGGAAAGGTGTACGGCCAGTCATTGCCCGGCGCAGGATCGGGCACTGTGACGTGGCGCATCAGCGCCCAGGAGTCGGTTTTCATTCGCACTGAAGTCCGCGACCTGGAAGGCCGCATGGCCGCACTCAGCAACCCGATCATCTTGGGCTGAATCATGCTGATGCTGAAGGGAGTGGTGCGAAGGCGCGCTGTTCGTCGAACGGCTGCCGGGTCTGTAGGCAGTGGTGGAGTTGTCCGAGGAAGCGGTTGAGCAGGTGGCGCTGGGCGGCGTTGTGCCAGTCTCCGTGCTCGCGTCGGCGCCGGTAGTGGGCGTTGGCTCCTGGCGAGGCCTGGAGGGCTGAGAAGGCCCAGAGGAAGCCGGCGTGCATGAGCCGGTTGTTCTTGACGAAGCGGCGGCCGACGAAGCGCTCTTTGCCGGATGCGCGGGTGATGGGGGGCGGAGCCGGCGTAGGACTTGAGCGCTCTGGCGTCGGCGAAACGGGTCCGGTCGTCGCCGATCTCGGCGACGACGCGGGCTGCGACCCGGGGACCGAGGCCGGGGAAGCTGAGCAGGATCTCGCTGTCTGCGCGCTGGTGGAAGGCGGCTTCGGCGGCCGCGGCGAGGTCGTCCGCGGCCTGGCAGGTTACGTCCAGCTGCTTGAGCAGGGCCAGCAGTTGCTGGCCGAAGGCGTCCTCGAGGGCCGGGAGGTGGTGGGCGTACTCGGCGCGGAAGACGCTCCGCAGGCGCTCGGCCTCGGTGTCGAAGGACCGGGTGCGCCCGCTGCGTTTGAGGGCGGCCCGGATCTGGGCGAGGGTGAGCCGGGCCGCCTTCGCCGGAGTCGGGCCCAGGATGAGGATCACCCGGGCATCTGCCCTGGTCAGGCCGCCTTCCTTGCCCTGGAAGGCGTGCAGGGCGGCGGGTAGTACTCGCGGAGCAGGGAACGGACCTGGTTGGCGACCTGCTGGCGGCTCCAGACGGCATCCTGCTGGGCGCGGGCCAGCACCGCGATGGCCTGGGCCGGTTCACTGTCGGCGGGCAGCGGCCGGTGGGCGTGCATGTCCGTGCGCAGGATGTTCGCCAGGACCAGGGCGTCGCCGGGGTCGGACTTCTTGCGGCTGACGCCGTGGCGGTCGCGGTAGCGGGCCGCGGCGAGCGGGTTGATTGCGAAGATTTGGCGGCTGCCGGTGCGCAGGGCGGCCACGAGCAGGCCGTGGCTGGTCTCGATGGCCACAGGTATCGGGTCTCCGGGCTGTCGCCGTGTTCGGCCAGGAGGTCCAAGAGCTTGTTGTAGCCGGCGGCGGCGTCGCTGATGCGGGCTTTGGCGAGCTGAGTGCCGGTGTCGACGACGGGACGTCGTGGTGGCGCTCCGCCCAGTCAATGCCGCAGAACACGGTCAAGCTGTCCTCCCAGATCACGGTTATTTATGCAGGTCACGAGAACATGCGGGTCACGCGGCGTCCTAACCCCAGGACTCACAGGTCCGCCATCTCAGTAGCCGCTCGCGACACCAGCGCACCCCAGGGGCTCGGTCTTTCTGCAGAGCTCGCGGGCTCGCGAATGGAAGCAAGAGGTCGACCCTGGGGCGGGCTCGCGCCGTGACGATCAACGTCCGGCTGGCCGCCGCGAGTTTCACGGTGATCACGGAGACACCGGGCAGTGCCGCTCTTGACAGAGGCCTCGAAGGGCCCGGGGAAACGGAGGCATCAGCCCGGTGCCCGCGTCATCACCGCGAAGCACGGACGGTGGCGGGTTCCGTGACGGTGACAAAGGCGCCGGGCCTCGCCGCTCTAACGGGAGGCCTCTCGGGCCAGGCTGACTACCAGGCGTTGCCCGACGCCCACGTCACCGCCATGGAACCCACCAGGGTGGACAGCGGCGCCAGTCTCAGAGCGGGTCTCAAGGACCGTGAGGGCCGAAGGCGTTCCGCCGTCCGTCGTAGGCCCCCCCGCCGGCCCCTTGCGGGGGCCGGACCGAGCCGCCTACACCCTGGATTAGGGAGGGCCGGGGTCCTTGTTCGCCTACAAGGATCTTGCGCTGTCCGCGCTCAAGCCAGCCGTGGTCGGCCTGTGGTCCGGGTGTTCGGACCCCAGGTCGAGGTCGTGGTCGGGACGACGGTCAGAGCGTGTCGCCGGAGTAGTGGAAGCGGCACATCACACGGCGGTGGGCTCGGGTTCGGTGGCCTGCGGTTGCCGGGGGGGTTCAGGATTCGGGATGGGCCAGGCGGCCGAGCAGGGCTACCGCGTCGTCGAGGGACACCGGTTGGAAGAACCGTGCGTCGGCGCGCTCAACCGCGGCAACCGCGCGTGGGGCCAGCTCGGCGCCGGTGTCGGTGACGCGCAGTCGTTTGGCGCGGGTGTCGTCCGGGTCGACTTCACGCTCGATGAGTCCTTTGCGCTCCAGGACGCCTAGGACCTGGGAGGTCATCTTGACGTCGGTGCCGGCTTGGCGGGCGAGGGCCAGTTGGTTGGGATGCTCGCCCTGGGTGTTGAGCCACCAGGTGCAGGCGAGCAGTACGAACTGCACATGGGTGAGATCGAGCGGGGCCAGGGCTGTGGCGATGTCGCGCTGCCAGCGCAATGTGGCGTGCCACAGCAGGAATCCGGGGCTTTCGCCGGGGCTGAGGGGCATCAGCCCAGAGCCAGTGCGGCCAGCGAGGCCATGGTCTCGGGCCAGTCGGCGGTGATGCCCGGGCCGATCTGGGGGCCGGCCTCGTCTGCGCCGGTGCCGGTGATCTCCATCCGGTACACCACGCGGATCCGGTTCTGGTCGATCCGGTCGATCCGGTGGGTGGTGCGCAGCAGGAGGCCGTTGAAGCGGGCCTCGTCGACGAAGAGTTCGTCCTCGACCGCATCGGAGATGCGCAGCAGTACCGGGTCGTCCCCGGGCGGCGTCATCGTGATCTGGGTGCCCGCCGCGAACGGGCCATTCATCTCGATCTTCTCGATCTCGGCGTTCCAGGTGCCCCAGTCCTCAACGTCGGCCCAGAGCCGCCAGATCGCCTCGGGGGTGGCGCTGGTCTCGATGCTGTGCTCGTACTCCCACATGAGTGGTCTCCTTCACCAGATGATCTGTCCATAGATTATCCGTGCGAAGACTATTTGTAAATGGTGCACGGAGCCCATCCCGCATGCCGCGATCGGGTGGAGGCGGGCCGGGTACAAGGTGGTGCTCGGCGGCGTGGGTAGGTTGGTGGCCACCGACCCAGGAGATGCCCCGCGCCCGACCGCTCCGGCATTGCGACGAGGACATCTTCCTGTCATCGCGGCTGCGGAACGGCTTCGACGGGGTCGCGGTCTGCAACAGCGGTCCCTTCTGCACTACCAGAAGGAGTACGACGCCGGCGCCGCCGGTGTCACTGATCCGACTGCACCCGTACATCGGAGAGCAGCCGGATGAGTCCGATACAGCAGCTCACCAGGCGGGCTCCCGCGACCCTTCAACGAATCCCGGGGCGCATCCTGCCTGTGCGCTTTGGGGACAGGACCCTCCGGCCGCTACTGCGAGATGGGCGCCTCACCGGCGACGGCCACGCCGGCCCGGCGGAAGTCCTCCAGAGTCGTCGCTGTGGTCTCCGGGGCGACGCCGACGGAGTAGTCCAGGAGCACGCGGGCGCGGAATCCGGCCTTGACGGCATCCAACGCGGTCGCGCGCACGCAGTGGTCGGTGGCGATGCCCACCACGTCGACCTCTTCCACCTCCCGCGAGCGCAGCCAGTCCGCCAGGGGTGTGCCATGTTCGTCGGCGCCCTCGAAACCGCTCTTGGAAGCACTGTGGGCTCCCTTGAAGAAGACGGCGTCCACCTTGCCGCCCGACACCGTGGGGGCGAAGTTCGGGTGGAACTCGCCGCCCTCGCCTCCGACCACGCAGTGGACGGGAAAGCTGTCCTTGAAGTCGGGGTTTTCGGAGAAGTGGCTCCCCGGATCGATGTGGTGGTCCCGGGTGGCCACGACGTACTGATAGTCGGACCCGGCGCTGCGTGCCACCAGATCGGCGACAGCGGTCGCGATCCGCGCCCCGCCCCTGACCGGGACACTGCCTCCCTCGCAGAAGTCGTTCTGCACATCCACGACGATCAACCCTCGGCCCATGACACACACCTTTCAACGAAACGAATGAACAGGACAAACGACCATCGGCGAACAGCTTCAGCGCCTCGAGTTCGGCAGCGTCGCGGTCAGTCGCCGGCGCAGCTCGGAGGCCACCCACTCCCCCACGTACCGGCACTGCGCATCTGGTGCCGGCGGCATCCACTCGGCCTGGTCCTGGTCGGACTCTTGACTGTTCGTACGGGCCGTCACCACGACCAGCGACGCCACGGCGCCCTGATCGTTGGCGTAGGCATCACGCGGGGCGCGGGCAAGCGGCAAAGCGACAGGGAGCGACAACTCTCGCGCGACGCCCCCTCCCCCCCGACCCACCCCGCTCCCCTGACGACACACTGCGCCGCACACGCCCGCCCAGCCGGCTCACCCCACCAGACCCCGGCCAGATGGGTCATGCAGCGGAACCCACCTGGGGCTTGACGCATTTCGGCGCGGGCCGAGTGAACACCTCGCGCTCCGCCCGCTTGTGGGCCGCCGTTTTCTCACCGCACGCCCGTGCCTCCTCGGCCGAAGCCGCAAACCCGCCCTGCTCCGTGAGGTCCAGGGCGGGTGCGGCATGGACCTTGACGGGTGCTGGAGGAACGACGGCGGCGCCGGCTTACGCGCGGTGGAGTTTCCAGTAGCCGACGTTCTGGGCCCGGTTGTAGTAGGCGCTCGTGCACACGTCGTACAGGCCGCCGCCGGGTCCGCCTCCGTTCGTCTCCAGGAAGCCGCCGTTGTCGCCGTAGGTGTTCCACAGGTGGATCACGTCGCCGGGCCGGACATGCTGGTCACCGGGGCTGGACGCCTGGACGAACAGGCGCCAGCGGCCGGTACCGGGAGCACGGTCCTGGTCCTTGGATGTCAGGACGTTGTCCTTGGCGCCGCTGTTCTTCTGGTCGGCGGTCGCGTGCCCGTTGGTGTCGAGGTAGCCGCCGTCACCGCCGTAGAGGTTGCGCAGGTAGACCAGGTCACCGCTGACCACGTTGACACCGACGGCTTTGCCGGTGGCGGAGAGGATCTGCCAGGTTCCGGTGCCCGCTGCCCGCGTGGGCGAATCCGCTGTCGACACCGCGTACTTCGCCCCTCCGTCGCTGCTGTGGCCGTTGGTGTCCAGGTAACCGCCCGCCCAGCCGTTGTAGCCGTTCTGCAGGTGGACCTGATCGCCGTACTTCAGTTCGTTCGCCATGCTTCTCCCCTGGTCGACGGAAGGCATGCGGACGGCACCCGCCCCGGTGGGCCAGGTCATCCTCCGCTTCCATTCGAGTGTCACTTGCCTGCGGCAGGTGCTGAGCTGCTGCGCATGCCAAACCGCCCGGAAGGGGGGCACTGGAACGGTGACTGCGGTTCACAAGCACCGGGGCGCACGGCGCGGCCTCTCAGGCGAGCCTGCTGTCCGTGTCACAGGCGTGGCGTCTGGGCCGTGCGGGTGAGTGACGTCCAGGCCCCTGGAAGTACACCCTGAGCGCCAACCCGATCACGGCGCTGTACCAGCAGATTCCCTGAGGTCCTTCAGTGGTGCCGCTCCAGGGTGAGCACGGCTTTGGCAATTGACGTCATGCGGTTTGGGCTGCAATGAGTGTGACGGAAGATCTGCCAGGACTTGAGGCGGGCAACGCCGCCCTCGATCGGGGCGCGGGCTCGGGCCAACGCCCGGTTCACGGCCTGCTGGGTGGGTGAGGCCGCAGTGCGGTGGCGATCCTTGCAGCTCAATGGGCCGTAGCTCGCGGACCGGTGAGTATTCTCCCTCTTCACTCCGAGGCTCAGCGAGCGCGAGTTGACCCTCCCCTTACGTCAGGCTTGAGGCTGTGTACCGACGAAAGGGCAGGTGAATGAGCTACTCCGTGGGGCAGGTCTCGGCCTTCGCCGGGGTGACAGTGCGGACACTGCATCACTACGACAAGGCGGGGCTGCTCTCCCCCAGTGACCGCAGCCACGCCGGATACCGGCTCTACAGTGAGGCTGACCTGGTCCGTCTCCAGCAGATCCTCTTCTACCGTGAGCTCGGGTTCCCTCTCGACGAGATCGCCACGATCTTCAAGGATCCGCAAGTGGACCCTTTGGAGCGGCTCCTGGCCCGGCAGCAGCAGTTGAGTGAGGAGATCGCCAGGCTGCAGCGGCTGGTCGAGGTGGCGGAACGGGCGATAGAGGTCCAGAAGACCGGGGTGTCCCTGACTCCTCAAGAACGCTTCGAAGTCTTCGGTGAGATCACCTTCGACCTGAGCTACGCCATGGAGGCAGAACTGAAGTGGGCGCACTCGGAGGGACAGCGCGAGGCGATGGCGCGCGCGGCTGCTCACACCAAAGAGGATTGGCGCCGGCTCATGGGCGAGGCTGCCGCCTGGCGCGCGGAGCTGCTCGCGGCCTTCGACGAGGGGGAGCTGAGCAACGGCGAGCGGGCCATGGACCTCGCCGAGGAGCACCGCTTGCACATCTCACGATGGTTCACCTCCTGCCCTCCCGACATGCACAGGCGCATCGCGGACGACTTCGTCGCCGACCCGCGCGCGTTCGCTCTGGTCATACCACCGTCGCAGCAACGCCCTGGCCTGGCCGCCTATACGCGCAAGGCGGTTCACGCCAACGCGGCCCGCCACGCAGGTGGCCGTACCGATTCCGAGGAGGACCAATGAAGATCCTGATCGCCGCGGCCGGATCGCGCGGCGACGTCGCGCCCTACACGGGGCTGGGCGCCGAACTGTACCGGGCCGGATACGACGTTGCCCTCGCCACCGCGGACACCTTCGCACCCCTCGTACGCGACGCAGGGCTGGAATTTCGCAGTCTCCCCGCCGACACACGGGCGCGTGGCGGCGTCACAGGCAAACGTGAACTCATGCGCGCTGCTGCCGCGTTCATCACCGAACTGGGGCAGGGCTTCGCCGACGTGATGGACGACGGCACTGACTTGCTGCTGCTGTCGACCACCACGGCTCCGCTCGGCTGGCACCTCGCCGAGGCCACGGGCACACCGAGCCTCGGCGTGTACCTCCAACCCACCGCACCGACCGGCGACTTCCCGCCCGTCGTCACAGGCTCGCGCTCACTGGGCCGTCTCACCAACCGAGCAGCCGGACGCTTCGCACTGCGGATGGCCGACCGCGTCTACGAACAGGCCGTCGCAAAGCTGCGCCATCGCCTCCAGTTGCCCCCGGTCTCACCTTCCGAGATGCGTCGACGACAGGAACAGGCGAACTGGCCCGTCTTGCACGGCTTCAGCACAGCCCTGGTGCCCCGTCCCTCCGACTGGCGCTCCGGCCTGGAGGTCGTGGGCAACTGGTGGCCCCATCATGACGCGGCCGAACGGCTGCCCGCTGATCTGGAGGACTTCCTGCGTGCCGGACCCCGGCCCGTCCTCATCGGCTTCGGGAGCATGGCGTCCGGCGACGGGGAACGGCTGAGCGAGATCGCTGTGCGAGCCCTGCGCCGCACCGGGCTGCGCGGCATCCTGCAAGCCGGCAGTGCCGCGCTCGCCGCCGACGGGGACGACGTGCTCACCATCGGGGACGTACCGCACGCCTTGCTGTTTCCACGGCTGGCTGCGGTGGTCCACCATGGCGGGGCCGGCACCTCGGCGGCCGCGTTGCGCGCTGGAGTGCCCGCGGTCACCGTCCCGGTGACCGCGGACCAGCCGTTCTGGGCGGGGCGACTTGCCGCCATCGGCGCCGCCACCGACCCGATCCCGTTCCGATCCCTCACCGCCGAACGGCTTGCCGACTCACTTCACCGAGTAGTGAAGCAGCAGGCACACAGTCGAGCCGCAGCAAAGGCGGCGCAACATCTGGTGACCGAGAACGGAACGGGTCAGGCGCTCAAGACCATCCAGCAGCTGACTGATGGATGACACCAATCCGTTCCTCGACCTCGTCACTGCGCTTCTTCAGTCTGGGCACCGATCGGGTGACAGCTGAGGACGCGTAACAGGTGAGGCCCCCGGGGCTGTTGATGGAGATGTCTGACGTCTCAACCAAGCAGCCCTGGAAGGCTCGTTGGTCCTCTGTGCTGCCGCAGCCGACGTGCCGCATGCGCTCGTCGACTGGGTCACCGTGCTCATCGTCACCCGCGCGGGAGACAGGCGCTGCACGCTGCGCTCGTCTCAACGCGCGATGGTGGCGCTCGTGTACTTACGTGAGCACATCACATTGGCGCAGATCGCGGCAGGTTTCGAGATCAGCGAGTCCCCACGTCTACACCACCGCGCTCACCGACCTGATCGCCGAGCGCGCTCCGAGCCTGCTCAAGACACCCCGTCGACAGACGGAGGGGGCGGCCCGCAAAACCGGGCCGCCCCCTGCGTTCCGTGATCTGGCTATCGGATGGAGGTGTGGTTCGTCAGGTGCCGAACCAGCCCGCAGCGCCCGCTCGGCGGCCCACAGCCGGGGGGGTGCCTCTATGTCTTTCGTCAAGCGAGGCGTGGGGTTCTGGGTTCGTAGAAGGTGCCGTCGCGGAGCATCGCGAACAGCACGTTGATCCGT
>NZ_JBVHLJ010000014.1:0-179351 GCF_055559055.1 Streptomyces sp. NPDC024687
CCTCCCGCCCCACCCGTCACCCCGCCCAGCCCGCATGCCCCGCGCACACCTGCTACCTCTTCGGCACCGCAATCCCACATTGCAAGAATCGGCCTCTATCAAGGCAGTACAGGTGACAACGACCTCTTAGGGCCTGTTGCCGAAGGTGGGTAGTGAGATTCTGCTGGCTACGGAGCTGGGTGAGCTTCCGTTGTTGGGTGCGCTCCTGCTGCCCTGAGGACTTCGGCAGTGTCGGGGTGGGGGCCATGGTCCGCCCAGTCCAGCGGGGACCAGCCTGTGCCGTGGTCTTCGCGGAGGGTGGGATCGGCGCCATGCGCCAACAGTTCCCGGACCGTCGCGGTGTGTCCCCAGCAAGCAGCTGCACACAGCGGTGTGCCCTCCGAGCCGGTGCCGCTGCTTTGAGTGTCAGGGGAAGCCCCGGCCTCCATGAGCAAGCGGGCCACCTCGGCCTCTCCCTGCACCGATGCCAGGTACAGAGGAGTGGTGCCGTCGGGGTTCCTTCTCTCCGGACTTGCTCCACTGCGCAGCAGGGTCTTCGCGCTCATGGCGTCACCCGACAGGATTGCCTCGAAAAGGCGGTGGGAGAGCTTCTTCTGCTGCCGCTGCTTCATAGCCGTTGAGGCTAGCGATCATCGGTAGGTCAGAACCACTCATATCTATTCGTTGATCATTGCGATCAGCACAGTGGCCTCGTAGCGGACGGCGAGCTTGATGCCCCTATGGATGTCAAGCAGCTGATCCTGGCTTGTCCATATTCGGTCGGAGCGTGACGATCGCCTGGTAGATCTCGCGGGCGACGTAGCGTTTGAGGCAGCGTATGGCTTCGCGGTGTGTCCTGCCTTCGCAGACTCGGCGTTCGATGTAGGCGCGGGTGCGGGTATCCCAGCGCATCCGGGCCAGGACGATTGTGTAGAGGGCGGAGTTGGCCTGGCGGTCGCCGCCGCGGTTGAGTCTGCGGCGCTGGGTCTTGCCGGAGGAGGCTTCGACGGGGCGCGCGCCGCAGAGAGCGGCGAAGGACGCCTCGCTGCCCATCCGTTGCGGGTTGTCCCCGGCCGCTGTCAGCAACGCGGCAGCGGTGTCGGGGCCGACGCCGTGGACATCGAGGAGTTTGGGCGCGCAGACGCCGATGGCCGAAGTGATTTGCTTGGTGAGGTCGCTGATCTCGTCGGTGAGATGCAGGATGCGCCTGGCCAGGAGACGGAGCGTGTGTCGGGCGGCGGCCTCAGGGCCGGGTCCCCCGCTGAGGCTCAGCTCACTGCAGCCCCGGATGAGCTTGGGGTTGCTCAGGTCGGCCAGTGACTCACGCAGGGTCGGGTCTGCGGCAACCAGGATGGCCTTGAGCTGGTTGATGGCCTGCGAACAGGACTTGATCGCGGATGTCTTGGCCATTTTGAACAACCGGATGGTCTCCACCGGGCCGTTGGTGGTCTTGGCGGCGGCGGTGGCGCGGCCAGACAGAACGGCGTGAGCCGCTGCTGCAGCGTCGATCGCGTCGGTCTTGCCGCGTCGGCGGTGCGGCTCCGTAGGAGCCCGTGCACTCCACGCCGGCCCGCTGTAACTTCCCGAAGGAGCGGGCCCAGGACAGGAGTTGGCAGTATCCCTCCCTCGTGGTGGGGAACGTGCGACTGTCCAGCAGTGCTCCGGTACTGGTGACTACCGCGGCTGCGTGGATGTCCTTGTGGGTGTCCACCCCGAGAACCACTTCCGCGCTGAGGTCAGTCGTGTGGTGACGTGGGCGGGTGTGCTGGGTCATGCTGGTCACGGTCGACTGTCTCCTGACGTCTCGGGAACACCGGCCGACGCCGGGCCGAGTGTGACGGTCAGGACTGTGACGGTGCCTGTCGCGAAGGCCCCTATCGGGACACGCCCACCGGTCCGGCGGCAGCATGCGCCGCCTCAGGCAGTGGTCGGCAGATCAAACTCAAGGCGCCAAGGCCAGTCGTATCGCGTGGCCACGGCCCGATGGCGCTAGAGGGGATCGATGCCGCACTCGACGGCATGCCGCCCGCGGTAGTCGCTCTCGTCGAACTTCGGAGGCCGACCGCCTTGGGAGCTGAGCTTGCGGCGGTTGCGGACCCGCCCGCCGGAACCGGGATGGTCGCCTTGATACCGCGTCTACGCAGGTAGGCCCGGGTGCGGCGGGAGTCGTACGCCTTGTCGGCCCGCACCCGGCCCGGTCGCCTGCGAGGCCGTCCAGGGCCGAGTCGGGGCACCCGGATCGCGCCCAGGATTCACCGATTCGGGACGCAGCGCACGCTGAACCCCCGGCCAGCGTGCGGACCGGGGGCGCGCGGTGCAGGGTCAGGCGGGTACCGCGGAGGCTTCGGTCGGGGCGAGGCCGGAGTTTGCCTCGGCGACATCCGCAGTCCCCTCGAACAGGTAGGGGGCTTACTGATCGTTTCGAAGTGAGACGTGCCAGCCGGCACGCGAGCCTTGGTCACGTTTACCTGTGGAGGAAACGTGGGGCAGAGACGCTGGTTGTTGCTGTACAACGATCGCCATGAGCTGGGTGGCGAACGTGATGATCTCGGTTGACGTGGCCGACGGCGCAGGTGTGGAGGCGCTGAGTGAGTGGTTGCGGACGGATGCCCCCCGTCGTTCTCAACCGGAGGCCCATGGCGTCGGTTTCTTGCAGTCGCTCACCAGCCGCGAGACCCATCAATGGGGTGGATGGAAGCACCCCGAGTGCGAGGTGTGGGCGGGTGCTTTGAACCACGCCGATCTCGACGCCCTCAAGCAGCGTGTATTCGAGATGCCATGGCGGGAACCGAACCTCGTACAGCTCTTGGTGATGGATCAGGAGGAAGCGTTCTTCCGCGTGTGGATGATCCGAGGCGGCGAGCTGCGGCAGTTTGCGCCGCTGCAGCCGAACGAGGAGGACGAGGGCTTCTATCGAGGTTGATGAGCTGGGTCGGTGGTTCATGCCGAACTGCTCGTCGAACGTCATGGGGCGTTGCTCTTGTACTCGATGATCCAGGTCGACAAGGTGTCGGATGCGCCTACAGAAGTTTTCCCACGCAAGCCGGCGGAGTGGGCGGCGACCGGTGATGGCCCTGAGCCGATCGCCGCTCCGATTTCAACGAGGAGCCGTTTCAGCAGGTCATGGCCCTACGGCGTGTAGACCGCCGGCCTCGGTGCCGTGGCCATCCCGTTGCCGAGGTAGAAGCTCGGGTGCGGGGGTTGGTTGTAGGCCGTGTTCTGCCAGGCCAGGGCCGTGCGGTACATCGTGTCGTGGAGGAGGGTCGTGATCTTCGTCGTCGTTTCGTACGGCGTGGAGTAGATGCGGAGCGCCTTGTTGTCGGAGGTCGGCCAGACGACCTCCTCGCGCCAGTCGCCCAGGATGTCGCCGGACAGGGACGGGGTCGCCTTGGTGCTGTTGTTGGAGTGGACCGACGCTCCGGTCAGCAGGCGGGTGTCGGACGAGGTGCCGTACTTGTCGATGTGGGTGCCGTCGAGGAGTTCGCGGACAGTGTCGCCGTCCCACCAGGACAGGAAGTTCACCGAGGACGGCTCGCGGCCCTTCGTGGCGCCGGCCTCGTCGCGGATCGAGGAGTCGGAGGCCGACCAGACCTCGGCGCCGTCGTTGCCGGCCCAGATGTCACCGGCGACCCCTCGCCCGTTGTCGCAGCACGCCGCCAGTTTCCAGTTCACCGTGCCGTTCGCCGGGTTGATGTACAGCTCCGCCGGCTGGGAGGTCGACTCCGAGACCTTGAAGTACTCGAGACCCGCGTGGGAGGGGTCGAGGTCGCCGAGGTGCTGGGCGTCGCCGTGCCCGGTCTTCGTGGTCCACAGCCCGTTGCCGTTGTCGTCGACCGCCATCGCCCCGTAGACGATCTCGTCCTTGCCGTCGTTGTCGACGTCCCCGACGGACAGACTGTGCGAGCCCTGACCGTCGTATCCCTTGCCGCTGTTGGTCGAGGAGTTGGTGTCGAAGGTCCAGCGGCGGGTGAAGGCGCCGCCCCGCCAGTCCCAGGCGGCGATCACCGTGCGGGTGTAGTAGCCGCGGGCCGTGATCAGCGACGGCCGGGCGCCGTCCAGGTACGCCGTTCCCGCGAGGAAGCGGTCGACGCGGTTGCCGTACGAGTCGCCCCATGACGACACCGTGCCGCGGGCCGGGACGTAGTCGACGCTCTGCATCGCCTTGCCGGTCTGCCCGTTGAACATGGTCAGGTACTCGGGGCCGGACAGGACATAGCCGCTGGAGTTGCGGTAGTCGGCCGACGGGCTGCCGATCACCGCGCCCGTCCCGTCGACCGTGCCGTCCGCCGTCTTCATGGCGACCTCGGCCTTGCCGTCGCCGTCGTAGTCGTACGCCTGGAACTGCGTGTAGTGCGCGCCGGAACGGATGTTGCGGCCCAGGTCGATCCGCCACAGCCGGGTGCCGTCGAGCTTGACGCCGTCGAGGATCGTGTTGCCGGTGTAGCCGGACTGGGAGTTGTCCTTGGCGTTGGTCGGCTGCCACTTGAGGACGAAGTCCAGTGCCCCGTCACCGTCGAGGTCGGCCACCGAGGCGTCGTTGGCCTCATAGGTGTAGGCGACGCCGTCGGGGGTCGTGCCGCCGGACGGCGGGCTGATGGGAACGTCCTTGTAGCCGCTGCGGAGTTGGACCGCATGGACCGAGTCCGCCTGCTCGACTCCGCCAACGACCGCCCGGACGGTGTAGTCGGCCTCGGCGGGCGCGCCGGAGTGGAAGTAGTTCGTGGAGCCGGTGACCGGGGTCGAGTTGACCTTCGTACCCGCGCGGTAGACGTTGAAGGACACGTCGTTCGGGTCGGTGCCGAGCCAGCGCCAGCTGACCAGGTTGCCGCTGCTGGTGTGCACGCTGACGACGCCCCGGTCGAGCTTCTCGACCTGGCGGGCGGTGGCGGCCTCGGCCGTACCGGGCGACAACGCGGTCAGTCCGGCGGCCACGAGGGCTACGGCGGCGGTCGTCGCCGAGAGGAGGACCCGGCGTCTGCGGTGCGGGTGAGGACGCCGGTGGGGGTGCGGGTGCGGGTGCTGCACGGGGTGAACCTCCGAAGCTGTGGGGACGGACGGGTTCCACCCCTCAGTCGCCGCACGGGGAAGCCGAGTTGCCGTATCTTTCGGCCAGTTCGGCGACCGTTCGCGCCATCCGTTCGCGCAGCTCGGGGGGTTCCAGCACCTCGATGTCGGCGCCCAGGCGCAGGAATTCGCCATGGGCGTGCTCGACGGACTCGATGGGGACCCGGGCGAGGGTCCGACCTGCGGGATCGGTACGGACATGGGCCGCCCTCGGCAGCCGCACGCCCGGCGCCAGCCGCACGAGCGCCTCGCTCCGGTACAGCCGGTCGTGGAAGTCCCGCTGGTACGCCGTCCACCAGGCAGCCAGGTCGAAGCCCTCGGGACGGCTGAACTCCTCTTCCGTGGAGGTCAGTTCGAGGATCTGGTCCACGCGGAAGGTGCGTGGTCCCGGCCCCGCGACGACGTACCAGCGGCCCGCCTTCGCCACCAGCCCGTATGGCTCCAACCGCCGCTCCACATCGGTCGGTTCGGCCCAGCGGCGGTACCGGACACGGAGCACCCGGCTGCTCCACACCGCCTCCGCCACCGCCGGGAGGAACGGTGTCTGTTCGGCCTCCGCGTACCACCCGGGCGTATCGAGGTGGAAGCGTCCGCTGATCCGGTCGGCGTGGGCCCGCAGTTCCGCCGGCAGCGCGGCCCGCACCTTCAGCTGGGCGGCGGCGAGGACGGGCCCCAGGCCCAGCTCGGCGGCGGGACCGGGCGCTCCGGCCAGGAAGAGGGCCTCGGCCTCCTCCGCGGTGAGGCCGGTCAGCCGGGTGCGGTAACCGTCGAGCAGGCGGTAGCCGCCGGCGTGGCCCGCGTCGCCGTACAGCGGGACGCCGGCCGCGCTCAGCGCCTCGACGTCCCGGTAGACCGTGCGCACGGACACCTCCAGCTCGTCGGCGAGCTGGGCGGCGGTCATCCGGCCCCGGGTCTGGAGCAGCAGGAGGATCGAGACGAGTCGGCCGGCCTTCACTGACACAGGATGTCAGTGAAGCGGGCCTAGCGTCCTGCCCATGGCTTTCACCGAGAAACTGCTGACCGTGCCGCCGCCGATCGAGGTCGCCGGGCGGCACGTCAAGCGCTACCACGTCACCGCCGACCCGGCCGGCATCGCGCCCGAGGTCGAGAAGGCGGCGTACGAGATCCTCCCGGAGCTGCTGCCGGAGCCGGACGGCACTCCGCCCGCGACCTTCGTCGTGCTGCACCGGGGCGCGGACACCGGCGCCTACCTCAACGCCTACAGCTGGGTGTGGGACAACGTGCTCCACTTCCGTGGCGCCGCCGCCGGACAGCCCGCGCTCCGCTGCCCTGACCTCGACCCCACGCACTTCGTCAAGCCGGACCTGCCCTGGATCGGCTGCGTCTGGGAGCTCCCGCCGATCGCGCACGAACGGGACGCCTGGGTACGGCACCTGCTCGCGTCCGAAGTCCCGGACCTGAAGGCCTACTTGGCGGATTCGCTGCCCGAGGGAACCACGGGGGACCGCTCATGAGCAGCCCCCACGACTTCGACTTCCTCCACGGCGAATGGGAGGTCGTCAACCGCCGCCGCACCGACTTCCTGGATCCGGACGGCGGTTGGGAGGAGTTCCGGGCCACCAGCCACTGCTGGCCGCTGTTCGACGGGGCCGCGAACATCGACGAGATCGACATGCCGCACCTGGAAGCCAAGGGCGCGACCCTGCGGCTCTTCGACCGGGCGACCGGGCAGTGGTCGCTGAACTGGGCCGCGAGCCGCAGCGGGACGCTGTTCCCGCCGGTCGTCGGGCGGTTCGAGGCCGGTCGCGGCGAGTTCTACGGCGACGACGCGTACGACGGGAAGGACGTGCGGGTGCGGTTCGTGTGGGCGGACGTCTCGGTGCGAGGGGCCCGCTGGGAGCAGGCGTTCTCCGTGGACGGCGGGGAGAGGTGGGTGACCAACTGGACCATGGACTTCAGCCGGCCTTCCGGAGCGCCGGGAGGCTGAACACCGGTTCGGGACACGGGAGTTCCTGCTCCGGGAGCGCCTCCCGTCGCTCGGCGAACCGCTGCGTGAGCGGATCGCCGGGCGGCAGCCGGGTGAACCAGCCGCCGCACGTCGCCAGCGGCGCGGCTGGGACTGCGCCCCTGACCACGGCCCGGGAAGCGGGCCCGGCCGGCCGGATGCAGGAGGTGGGCGGCGTACGACTCGACGAGCGGCGCCGCGTCCGGGGCCGGGCGGCAGCCTTGTCGGCGGTGGTGACGTACACCCCGCCGAGCCTGGGCACCCGGGCGCACTCGGCGACCCCGGCCCCCACGTCCTCGGGCCGGCCGAGGAGGTGCAGCAGTCACACGCCGGTGACGGCGTCGAACACCCCGTCGGCGAACGGCAGCGCACGGCCGTCGGCGATCACGACCGCGCCGGGCAGCCGCACGGCGGCCGTCCGGGCCATGCCGTACCTCAGGTCGGCGCCCGTCCCCCGGTTCGCGGGCCGGGCGGCGGCGAGCCTGCGGGTGACGATCCCGGTGCCGCAGGCCACGTCGAGGAGCCGGCGGGTGTCCGCGGGGATCAGACAGCGCACGGCTGCCGCGGCCGCGGCAGCCCTTGGCTCGCCGCCGCGCACGGCGTCGTAAGCGTCGGCCCCTCGTCGCGGTCGAGCACCGGCTCACTGGGCTCCGTGTCCGGCGGCGAGCGCCTCCACCCGTTGTGCGAGCTCGAAGTCCTTCTCCGTGAGGGCGCCGCCCGCGCTGTGCGTGTGCACGGACAGTGCGACCGTGTTGTAGCCGAGGGTGAGGTCGGAGTGGTGGTCGAGCTCCTCCTGGACCTGGGCGATGTGCACGACCATCGCCGTGGCGGCGAAGTGGGTGCCAAGGCGGTACGAGCGGGTGAGACGGCCGTCGTCGACGGACCAGCCCGGCAGTTCCGCGAGCCGGTCCTCGATCTCCTTCTGCGACAGCGGTTCGACGGGCATGGCCTCGCTCCTTCCTGGGGGTCGGGGGTGTTCTCAGCGTCCCACAGTTGTACCGCTGAGGCCCTGGTCAGGAGGGTTCAGGCGGCCGGACGGGGGACATCTTCGGCCGTGTACGCCCGCCCCCTCGACTACGGTCGTACATATGACCACTGCCCACTCCGCCACAGCCACCCCTCCCGGCCAGGGCGTGGGTCCCCTCCTGCGTGCCTGGCGAGAGCAACGGCGGGTCAGTCAGCTGGAGTTGGCGCTGCGGGCGGACTCCAGTGCCCGGCACATCAGCTTCGTCGAGACGGGACGCTCCCGCCCGAGCGAGGAGTTGGTGCTGCGGCTCGCCGAGCATCTGGAGGTGCCGGTGCGGGAGCGCAACGCGCTGCTGCTCGCGGCCGGTTACGCCCCGCGCTTCCCGGAGACCCCGCTGGACGATCCGGCCCTGGACGCCGTGCGGGAGGGGATCGAGCGGCTGATCCAGGGCTACGAGCCCTATCCGGCCCTGGTGTTCGACGCCGCGTATCACGTCGTGGCCGCGAACCGGGGGATCATGATGCTTCTGGACGGCATCCCGGAGTCCCTGCTGCGGCCCCCGCTCAACACGATGCGGCTCACCCTGCACCCGCAGGGCCTCGCCCCGCGCATCCGCAACCTGCGGGAGTGGCGCGGCCATCTGCTGGAACAGATGCGGCGGCAGATCGCCCTGCGCCGCTCCGAACGGCTGCGGGAACTGTACGAGGAAGTCGCGGCCTACCCGGTGCCGGGTCCGGAGGAGTCCGACGACGACCGACCGGCCGGGCAGGTCCCCTACTTCGCGCTGCCGATGCGGATCGAGCACGAGGGGCGGACGCTGTCGTTCATCTCGTCCACGTCCACGTTCAACACCCCCATGGACGTGACCGTCGCCGAACTGGCCATCGAGACGTTCCTGCCGGCCGACCCGGCGACGGCCAAGTACCTTCACTCGCGGTCTTGACCGGTGAGACCGGCGCCGGGCATGGCACACTGCACGCAAGCTTCGACGCGTAGGGGAGGCGTGGCGTGAGTGAGCGGCGACCTGCGCCGACCGTGGGCCAGGTGGTGCTCGGCAGACAGCTGCAGGAATTGCGGGAGGCGGCCGGCCTCAAGCGTGAGGAGGCCGCGCAGGTACTGCGGGTGGCCCCGGCGACCGTACGGCGGATGGAAATGGCCGAGGTTGCCCTGAAGATCCCGTATGTCCAGGTGCTGCTCGAGACGTACGGGGTGCCCGAGGAGCGGGTCGGGGCCTTCGTCCAGCTGGCCGAGGAGGCCAACAAGCCGGGCTGGTGGCAGCGGTTCCACGACGTGCTGCCCGAGTGGTTCAGCCTGTACGTGAGCCTGGAGGGCGCGGCCGGCATCATCCGCTCCTACGAGCCGCACTTCGTGCCGGGACTGCTCCAGACCGAGGACTACGCGCGGGCCGTCATGGAGGCCGGGACGATCGGCCACGCGGGTCCTGAGTCGCTGGAGCGGCACGTGTCGCTCCGCATGGCCCGGCAGGAACTGCTGGAGCGCCCGAACGCACCCCATCTGTGGGTGATCATGGACGAGACGGTGCTGCGCCGCCCGGTGAGCATCCGCTCCCAGGTGATGCGCGAACAGCTGGACAAGCTGCTGGAGTTCGCCGAGCGCGACCGGATCACGCTCCAGGTGTGCGAGTTCGAGGAGGGCCCGCACCCGGGGACGTACGCGCCCTTCTCGCTGTTCCGCTTCACCGAGCCGGAGCTTCCCGACCTGGTCTTCACCGAGTACCTGACGGGCGCGCTGTATCTCGACTCCCGCCAGGAGGTCGCCACGCACCTGGAGGTGCTGGACCACATGTCGGCGCGGGCCGCGTCGGCCGAGCGCACCAAGAAGCTGCTGCGGGAGCGCCGCGAGGACTTCTGAGCGGGCGTCACCGCACCACACGTCCCACAACACGTCTCACCACAGGGGAGAAGACACCGCATGACCGGATCCGACGCCGCAGCCCCCGCCATAGACACCAGTCGGCCGCACCCGGCCCGGGTGTACGACTGGTGGCTGGGCGGCAAGGACAACTACCCGGTGGACGAGGAACTGGCCCGCCGGATCCTCGCCGTGGACGGCACGGTGATGCGCGGGGCGCGCGCCAACCGCCGTTTCATGCAGCGGGCGGTGCGGACGGCCGCCGAGGCCGGGATCCGCCAGTTCCTCGACATCGGCACCGGCATTCCCACCGAGCCCAACCTGCACCAGGTGGCGCAGGAGGTCGCCCCGGAGTCGAAGGTCGTGTACGCGGACAACGACCCGATCGTCCTCAGGCACGCCCAGGCCCTCCTGCACAGCAGTCCCGAGGGCGCCACGAACTACGTCCACGCCGACGTCCGCGCCCCGGACACCATCCTGCGCCTGGCCGCCGAGACCGTGGACTTCTCGCAGCCGGTCGCGCTGTCCCTGGTGGCGCTCACCCACTACCTGAGCGACGACGCGTACGGCCTGCTCGAGCGGTATGTCGCCGAGCTCGCTCCGGGCAGTTACGTGATCCTGTCGCAGGTCACACCCGATCTGAGCCCCGAGGCCATCGAGAAGGCCGCCGAGCAGTTCCGGCGCAGCGGCACCCCCTTCTTCCCCCGTTCGCTCGCCGAGTTCTCCCGCTTCTTCGCCGGCCTGGAGCTGCTCGGCCCCGGAGTGATCCCGGTGTCGGGCTGGCGTCCGGGCCCGGAGGACGTGGCTGCGCAGGCGGAGGGCATCGTGCCGGTGTACGCGGGGGTCGCGCGCAAGGTCTGACCCCGTACGGCGCTACTCCTTCCGGTCCTTCTCGTCGTCCACGATCTCCGCGTCGACCACGCCCTCCTCCTCGTGCTGCGGGGAGGCCGGTTCGTCCGGCGGGGACTGCTGCTGGGCCTGGGCGTACATCTCCTGGCCCATCTTCTGGCTGACCGAGGCGAGTTTCTCGACGCCGCCCCGGAGGGTGTCGGTGTCGGCGTTCTCCTCCAGGAACCGTTTCAGTTCGGAGACCGCCGACTCGACGTCCGTCTTCGTGGCGGCGGAGATCTTGTCGTCGTTCTCGCGGACGAACTTCTCGGTCTGGTAGACGAGTTGCTCCGCCTGGTTGCGGGTCTCGGCGGCCTCGCGGCGGTTGCGGTCCTCCTCGGCGTACTGCTCGGCCTCCCGCATCATGCGGTCGATGTCGTCCTTGGGGAGCGCCGATCCGCCCGTCACCGTCATCTTCTGTTCGCGTCCGGTCGCGAGGTCCTTCGCCGAGACGTGCATGATCCCGTTCGCGTCGATGTCGAACGCGACCTCGATCTGGGGAACGCCGCGCGGGGCCGGCGGCAGACCCGTGAGGTCGAAGACGCCGAGCTTCTTGTTGTACGCGGCGATCTCGCGTTCGCCCTGGTACACCTGGATGCCCACCGAGGGCTGGTTGTCGGTGGCCGTGGTGAAGATCTCCGAACGGCGGGTGGGGATCGTGGTGTTGCGCTCGATGAGCTTGGTCATGATGCCGCCCTTGGTCTCGATCCCCAGGGACAACGGCGTCACGTCGAGCAGCAGCACGTCCTTCACGTCGCCGCGGATGACACCCGCCTGCAGCGCCGCCCCGACCGCCACGACCTCGTCGGGGTTGACCCCCTTGTGCGGGTCCTTGCCCGTGAGCTCCTTGACCAGGTCGGTCACCGCGGGCATCCGGGTCGAGCCGCCGACGAGGATGACGTGGTCGACCGCGGAGAGCTTGATGCCGGCGTCCTTGACCGCCTGGTGGAAGGGGGTCTTGCAGCGGTCGAGCAGATCCGCGGTGAGCTCCTGGAACTGCGCGCGGGTCAGCTTCTCGTCGAGGTGCAGGGGGCCCTCGGCGGAGGCGGTGATGTAGGGCAGGTTGATGGTGGTCTCGGAGGACGAGGACAGCTCGATCTTGGCCTTCTCGGCGCCCTCGCGCAGCCGCTGCAGCGCCATCTTGTCGTTGCCGAGGTCGACCCCGTACTGCCCCTTGAAGCGTTTGACCAGGTGCTCCACGATCCGGTGGTCCCAGTCGTCACCACCGAGATGCGTGTCGCCGTTGGTGGCCTTGACCTCGATGACCCCGTCGCCGATCTCCAGCAGGGACACGTCGAAGGTGCCGCCGCCGAGGTCGAAGACCAGGACCGTCTGCTCCTCGCCCCGGTCCAGGCCGTACGCCAGGGCCGCCGCCGTGGGCTCGTTGATGATCCTGAGCACGTTGAGGCCGGCGATCTCCCCGGCCTCCTTGGTGGCCTGCCGCTGGGTGTCGTCGAAGTACGCCGGCACCGTGATCACGGCGTCGGTGACGTCCTCGCCGAGATAGGACTCGGCGTCCCGCTTCAGCTTCTGCAGGACCCGCGCCGACAGCTCCTGCGCCCGGTACCGGGTGCCGTCGATGGAGCCCTGGTCCGGGAAGCGCCAGCCTGTGTCGCCCATGTGCCGTTTCACGGAGCGCGCGGTGCGCTCGACGTTGGTCACGGCCTGCCGCTTGGCGACCTCGCCCACCAGCACCTCGCCGTTCTTGGCCAAGGCCACGACCGAGGGTGTGGTCCTGGCTCCCTCCGCGTTGGCGACCACCGAGGGTTCACCGCCTTCCAGCAGGGCCACCACCGAGTTCGTGGTACCGAGATCGATCCCGACCGCACGTCCCATCGCTGTCCCCTTCCGCCAGGGATGTCCACCAGGGAATTGCACCACCTGCTCAGTGTGACGTGTACCCCGGCGAACGCTCCTCGTGCCGTTCCCCGCGCAGCGCGACGGCCCGGCGCGGCCGGTCGGTGATCAGGACGTCGACGCGCGGATGATCGAGGAACGCCCGCATGACGGTGTCGTCGTTGACCGTCCAGACCATGGTGAACAGGTCGTGCCGGGCCGCCTGGCGGAGCACGCTGGCGCGGGCCAGCCGCTGGTGCACGGCCACCCCGCTCGCGCCGCAGGCGCGCACCCGGCGCATCGGCAGGAGCTCGCTGAGCCGGGTGCCGACGAGGCGGGACCGGGCGATGTCCCTGCGGTCGCGGCCCAGGGACAGCGCGGTGCGCACCCGGGGGAAGGCCCGTGCGATGGCCGCTACGGAACGGTCCTCCAGAGTCGTGGCGACGAAGCCGTCCGTGCCGAGCAGGGCGACCGCCCGGTCGATCAGCTCGCGCTCGTAACCGCTCTCCTTCAGGTCCAGGTGGCCGACCAGCTTCCCCGCGATCAGCGACATCACCTCGTCGACGACCGGCACGGGATATCCGGCCCGTTCGCTCAGCTCGGCGTGGGTGATCTCGCTGAGGAGCGGACCGGTGCGCCCCGCCCGGGCGTCGTGGTGGACGACGAGGACCCCGTCCGCCGTACGCCGGATGTCGAACTCGACGCACTCCGCCCCGGACCGGATCGCGTCCTCGTATGCCTCCCAGGTCGCGGCGCCGGCACGCTCGGTTCCGCCCCGGTGGGCGGAGATGGCGGGACGTCGTGGCATACGGCTCTCAGCTTCCGGACGGCGGACGAAGCGGCGACCGCGGGGCGGGCACCGGGACGGCCGTCGGGGTCGCCAGCAGCGCGCCGGAGCGCCTGCTGACCCGCCTGAGCAGGAGGTATCCGATGACGGCGAGGGCGATGAAGGGAAGCCAGGCCAGCAGGTAGGCCGGGAGGTAGTGGGCGTCGAAGATGGACCGCCGATTGTCCACGTTCGAGGCGTTGGCCCCGAAGAACGCCAGCAGCAGCGTCGGCGGCAGGGCGATGCCGGTGGCCACCGCGACGAGCGCCGACACCGTACGGTCCCTGCGGTCGTCGCGCTCGGCGAGCTGGGCCTGCAGCGCGGCCGAGCGGGCGCTGATCACCGAGGTCAGCCGCTCGACCATCCTGGCGGAGTTGTCCAGACTGTCGGGGATGCCGAGGGCGTCGCGCAGCGAGGACTGGAAGGTCTCCATGACCGTCTCGGGGATCAGCAGGCTGTCGACGTACGCCTCGACGCCGAAGGCCAGGTCCAGCTGGAGTTCGTTCACCCCGTCGGAGAGCCGGGAGATCAGCCTGCGGATCTCGTACGGCGACTCGGCCGCGGCCTGTTCGTTGGCGCGCATGGTCTCGAAGGCGGCCAGCCGGGTGCGCTGCAGGACGGCGAGCGCGGAGATCATGCCGACGGCGACCAGGATGAGGCCGTTCTCCACGTGCCCGGCCCAGCCGGCGTGGACGGAGACGCCGCGGCCGTGCGCGGAGAGGGTGCGGCCGTGCCGGTGGAGGTGGGGCGGCTCGGACAGGGACAGCCGGCCGCGGTACACGATCTCGTTGAGCAGGGCGGGCGAGCCGGCCTCGTCGGGACGCAGCAGGTCGTTTTCCAAGTCGCCGCCGGGAAAGACCAGTTGGTGGACGTTCTGGCCGAAGGCGAGCGGCTCCCGTGGGGCGAGCAGGCCGCCCAGCGAGTCGAGCAGGGCCGTGCTGCCGAGCGTGATCCGGTCCCGGTCGAAGCAGGTGTCGGCGAGCCACGCCGCGAGGGCGGCGGGAGGCGTCTGTCCGGCGAATCCGCAGTCCAGGGCCAGGGTGATGTCCCCGCGCGGGGTGGCGAGGACCGTGATCTCGACGGACGCGAGGTCGAGCCCGTGGCCGCCGTGCGGCAGCCGCAGCTCCCCGGGCGACACGTCCTCGACGAGCACCGGCACGGGCAGGACCGCCTCGCTGGACGTCAGGTGCAGGGCGAAGCGGCCGAAGTCGAAGGTGTCGACGAGGCTGGCCGGCGCGGGCCGCCCCGGGTCGAGTCGGCCGGTGAGGCTGAACAGCACGACGACACGGGTGAGTTCACGGGTGCCGGAGTCGAGTGCCGCCGTACCGCCGGCCGTTCCCACAGTCATCGCGTTGCCTTTCGCACCACCGGACCGGCCCCCGAACCACGTGCCGCGCAGACCGCCCCGGACGAGCGGCCTGCGCGACCCGGTGTCTTCGGGATCAGGCGAGCTTGGCGTCCAGGGTGATCGGTACGGCCTTCAGTGCCTGGCTGACCGGGCAGTTGACCTTGGCCTGCTCGGCGGCGGCCACGAAGCCCTCCTCGTCGAGACCCGGCACGCTGCCCTCGACGGTGAGGTGGATGCCCGTGATGCCCTCGCCCGGCTGGAAGGTGACGTCGGCGGAGGTGATGAGCTTGGTGGGCGGGGTGCCGGCCCCGGCCAGGGCGTGCGAGAACGCCATGGAGAAGCAGCTGGAGTGGGCGGCCGCGATCAGCTCCTCGGGGCTGGTCTTGCCGTTCGCCTCCTGGGTGCGGGCAGCCCACGTCACCGGCTGCTCGTCGATGGCACCGGAGGAATCGAAGGTGACGACACCGTTGCCCTCGAGGAGGTTGCCTTCCCAGACGGTGTGTGCGGAGCGCGTGGTAGCCACGTTCAGTCCTTTCGTGTGGTCCCGCTGACGGGGGTGTGCGGGAACCATCCGATCACACTACGGCTCAGCTCACGCGGAAGACCGGCCCCCTTGCGGTGAACGGCAGCCTGGCCCCCTGCGGGATCAGGTAGGCGTGCTCGCGCCGGACGCGGAGCACATCGCACCAGCCGTCGGTGATCACCAGCACGGGCGCGTTCGCGGGGAAGTCGTCGGCGCGGTGCAGGAGGTCGATGCCGGGCTGCAGGACGGTGCCGCCGCGGCCGTGCACCCGGACCCGCTCGGCGATCTCGGTGACGGGCAGATAGCCGGCGTCGTGCGGGGCCGCGTCGCAGAACACGACCCGGGCGGCGGGTACGTCCCGGGCCTCGGCGTACGAGGCGATCGCGCCGAGTGCCTTGCCGAGCAGGGTGCGGCTCATCGAGCCCGAGGTGTCGAGGACCACGCCGAAGGTGCAGCGGGCGATCTCCTCGGGCGGGAAGTAGCGGCCCGCGCGCGGGATGTCGGGGGTGGAGGACTGACGGCGCGCGGGACGGGCGTAGGACCTGACGGGCTGGGGGCTGGGCACGAACTCGTCGAACCAGCGGGCGAGTTGCGCGTCCCAGGGCAGCGGTGGATGGCTGAGCGCCCGGATCTCCTCGACCAGGCCGCCGGGCAGGAACCCGCGCTCCTGCCGCTGGTGCAGATCGAGGCCCCGGGCGAGGCCACGGCGGTAGAACTCGTCGAGGTCGACGTAGTCGCGCGGCGAGCCGAGCGGGCCGCCGAGGATGTCGCCGGCGCCCTTGCCGCGGAGGGTGGCGAGGCGGCGCATGCGGCGCAGGTCGCCGGCGATGCGGTCGTAGACCTCCTCGGAGGAGAGGCCGGTGAGCTCGGGGTCGTACAGCAGGCCCTCGGGCATGGTGCCGATGCGCATCTCGGTCAGCCAGCCGTTGATGACGTAGTCGCAGGCGATGTTGAAGAGGTGGGGGTCGCGGGTGCCGCAGCGGTCGCCGTGGCGCAGGGCGGCGTGCAGCATCTCGTGGGCGAGGATGAACCGCCATTCCTCGTCGTCGAAGCGGCGCAGCGGGTTGATGTAGATCTCCGCGGCCTCGGCGTTGACGGCGGCGATCGCGATGCCGTGCGCACGGGCGAGTTCGGCGTCGGCGACCAGGGTGATGCCGGCCGCGATGCCGCCGAGCAGCGGGTAGGAGGAGATGAACCAGCTCAGGGCCTGCTGCCAGGGGCGTTGCGGGGTCACTTCCCCGCTGAGCGAGTCGCGGCGGCCGCCCGCCATGTCCATCGCCGCGGACATGGTCCGGGTCAGTGCGGTGGCGAACGCCAGCTGCCAGTCGGGCGGCTGGGACCAGCCCGCCCACCTGAGCAGCAGCTGGTCGGGCTCGGGGCCCGCCGTACCGCAGTGTTCGTAGGCGGCCGGGATGCCGTCGCGCCGCCAGCGCGCGGCGAGCTGCTCCTCGTCGCCGTCCGGGTAGGAGGCGGGCAGGTGCTCGGGGGCCCGGCCGACGGGGAAGCCGAGCAGGAAGCGGTTGACGACGAGGCAGCGGGCGGCGAGGTCGAAGCGGTCGGGCTGGGTGCGTTCGCCCTTGACCGCGGGGACGTGTCCGAAGCCGAGGTGGAGGACGGCGTGGGCGAGCGCCCAGGCCCAGGCGGCGGGCTCGGCGGTGGGGGTCCCCCCGCGCGAGTCTGTTCGAGCGCGGGGGAGGTCGGGGTGGGCGTGCACGTCGCCGTCGGAGTCGACGACCACGAGCCCGTCCCGGGGCGCGAACCGGCACTCCTCCCGGCGGCAGACGTCGAACTCGACGGCCGCGAGCGCCGGGTTGGCCCGCATGAGCCGCATTCCCTCGGCGAACGCCTCGCCCGCGAGGTCGCGCTTCTTCTTCTTTTCGGGGCTGCGGCTCACCGCCGCGCCTCCACCAGACGGGGCATGTCCCGGGCCGCCTCGACGAGGAACCAGGAGGGCAGTACGGGGTTGCCGTCGTCGTCCGCGGCGATGACGGTCTGCGCGACCTCGACGGAGATCTCGGCGAGCTGGACCAGCAGCGACTTGGCGCGGTAGGCGGTCTGCCGGCCGTTCGCCGACATGTGCTCCTTGCTGACCGGGAGTTCCTTGAGCAGACGGCCGCGGAAGGACTCGGCGAGGTAGTAGAGCAGGTCGCGGTCCTCCAGGCGGTTCGGCCAGCGGGCGTCGCCCTTGATGATCACCTCGATGCCGAACCGGCTGCGCACGATCTTGACGTAGCCGCAGAACGCGGTCGCGTGCCGGGGCGTCAGCGTGCCGTGCGCGAGGACCTTCAGGGTGTCCTCGTCGAGGTCCCGGCCGAAGGAGTGCAGCGCGTCGGAGAGCATGTGCCAGGAGCGGGGCGTGGAGAAGGGCTCCTCGGTCTTCGGCGGCTTGGACCACAGGTGGTCGGGCCGGTCGGTGAGGTGGTCGAGGATCCAGGGGTGGATGCCGTGCTCGGCGGCCCAGACCAGCCAGTCCTTCGCGGACGCCTCCAGGTGGACGTGGGTGAGGCGGTTGACGAGGGCGGAGGCGATGGGCCGGGCCAGCGCGTTGTCGGTGGCCCGGTTTCCGGCGCCGATGACGATGGAGCCCTTGGGGAGCTCGTAGTCCCCGATGCGGCGGTCCAGGATCAGCGAGTAGAACGCCTTCTGCACATCCGGGGTGGCCGCGTTCAGCTCGTCCAGGAACAGGCAGTACGGCTCGTCGCGCGCGATGGACTCCGGCGGGCAGAACACCGAGCGCCCGTCGCGGATCTGCGGCACCCCGATCAGGTCCTCGGGAGCCAGCTGCGTGCCGATCAGGCTCACGCACTCCAGGCCCAGCGACGCGGCGAACTCCCTGACGAGGGAGGACTTGCCGATGCCGGGGGCGCCCCAGACGAAGACGGGCCGCACGGTGGCGAGGCCGAGGAGGAGGTCGGGGATGCGGGAGGGCGAGACGGTGACGGCAGCCTGCAAAGCGGTGGCTCCAGAAAGTGTTCGAGAGGGGGACTCGAACAGTGTGAGCACAGGCCCTGGTCGGCGCAGCCGATTTTCAGGCGGCCCGCTCGTCCGCCCCGGTCACCAGGGGCACTTGGGGACCCCCGGCCTCGTCGAGCCACCCCCGCAGCACATCGTGGACTCGCTCCGCCCCGGCAAGCCCCTCGGGCGGCGCCGACAAGGCAAGTGGTGACAACAGAAACGGCTTGGCCTGGGCTCCGCCAAGACCACCGTGCGACCCGATCTGCTCCTCGAACGCGAGCACTTCGCCCTCGGCCGGGTCGTACCAGGAGTTGACCATGATGTCGGCGGTGTGCGGGAAGGAATGGGTCCGGCGTACCGCGTCGGCCGCGCCCGGTCCGAAGTCGGCCAATGGGCCTGGATTGTCGTCCAGTTGGTCGAGCGGGATCTCCGTGCCGAACGGTCCCAGCACCACCCCGCCGTGCTCCTCGCTGCGCACCAGGAGGAACCCGATGCCGGGATGGTTGGCGAGGGTGGTCAGCAGCGCCGGGTGCCGCGCGTCCAGCTCCTCCTTGGTCATCCGGTGGTGCACATCGGGGAAGGAGACCAGGCCGAGGTTGCCGGAGGCCAGCACGATCGGCTCGGAGCCGCGCGCGGGCCGGTACTGCTCGCGCGCTTCCTTGCCCGGCCGGCGCAGTGCCGCACGGACGGCGGCGCGGGCCTCGGCCCCGCTGTGGGTGTGCTCGGCCTTGCGCGACACGGGCAGCCCGCAGCCGGCCCGGACCAGGTCGCCGAGGGTGAGCCCGTAGCGGGTGCGGAAGGTCTCGCCGGGGCTCTGGCCGTGGTCGGAGAGGACGACGATCCGGTACGGGCGCGGGGCGTGCTCGGCGACGTTCTCGATCAGCGCGAGTGAGCGGTCCAGGCGCTCCAGGACCTTCGCGGCATCGCGGCTGGTCGGCCCGGAGTGGTGGGCGACCTCGTCGTAGGCGACGAGGTCGGCGTAGACGGCTGTGCGGCCCGCGAGCATGTCGCCCGTCACGGCGGCGACCACGACATCGCGTTCGACGACGGTCGCGAAGGCGCGCACCAGCGGGTACAGGCCCCCGCGGCCCACCCGCGGGCGCTCCTTGCGGGCCCGGGTGCGGGTCGACTGGCCGATCTCCCGGCCGACCTCGGCGAAGAAGGACAGGGCGGTGCGCACGGCGTTGGCGGGGTCGGAGAAGTAGGCGAAGTAGCCGGCCCGGGAGCGGGTCTCGCGGCTGCGGCGGCGGGTGGCGATGGACAGGACGAGGGCCTGCTCCTCGGCGCCGCCGGAGAAGAGGTTGCCGCGGCTCGCGCCGTCCACGGTGAGCAGTCCGCCGTGTCCGGCCTGTTCCACGGCCCGCTGCTGGAGTTCGACGGCACTGGTCGGGCGGTTGCAGACCACGACCTCGCCGCGGTCCTTCTCGTACCAGCGGAAGGCGGGGACGTCGTGGTTGCTGCCGTGCAGGATGCCGAGCTGGCTTGCGCCGGTCTGGCTGGACCAGTCGGTGCGCCAGGAGGTGAGCCGGTGGGTGGGGCGCACCGCGCGGCCGGGGGTGTCGCTGTGTCCCATCCAGCGGGCGACGGTGGGCATCAGGCCCTGGCCGACCGCGGCCAGCAGGACGTCGTGGCCGACGCCGTCGAGCTGGAGGAAGACGGTGCCGGGTGTGGCCGGACCGACGGGGCCTCTTCTTCGGCGGCGGTCGGCGAGCCGGTACAGGCGGCGCCGGTAGGCGTCGTCGTCGCGTACGGCGAGGGCGCCGCCGGTGGCGGAGGCGACCGCGGACATCACGGCGGCGACCACGACCGCGGTCTCCGGGGCGGCGTCGCCGCGCTCGGCGGGGTTCAGGCGCAGGGCGAGCAGCAGCAGCGCCCCGTTGAGGAAGAAGACGAGGAGCCCGAGCACCAGCGTCGGCACCAGCAGGAACAGCCGGACGAGCAGGGGCCACACGACGGCGGACAGCACACCGAAGGCGCCGGCGCCGAACGCCGCGGTGACGGCGATCCGGGTCGCGCTGTCACCGGTCGGGGACTGGAGCCGGAAGTCCGGCAGGATGCCGGCCAGCACCAGCATGGTCAGGGTGGAGACGACCCATACCGTGACGCTCCGCCCGACCTGACTGACGACCCGTCGCCAACGCCCCGCACCCACGCCCCGCACACCTCACGTCCTGGCCCGTCGTCGGTGCGGGCGCTGGGACCAGCGTGTCACACGGGTGGCTAGCGGCCGTCGTATCCCGCGGTCGGCATCGACAGCCTGCGGTGCACCCTGGCCTTCATCTGGGCGTCGTAGAGGGGTTCCGCGAAGCCCACGGTCTCGACCCGGACCCCGCGGCGGGCGCATTCGGCGGTGAACTCCTCCACGGAGGACAGGGCGCTCTCCAGGACCCGGCGGCTGGGCGCGACGAAGAGATCCCGTCCCGCCCGCACCCCGTCCCACAGCACGCAGTGGTCGGCGCGCAGGCCGCGCACCAGCAGTTCCCGCCGCACGGTGTACCCCCGCTCCGCGGCCCAGCGCGCGCACATCGCGTGCTGGCTGCGGGAGTCCACCAGGAAGGGATCGGCGTCGAGTTCCTCCAGCGGCGTCAGACTCGCGATCGCCGTGACATGGACCGCTCCCATGGTGTCCCCCTCACCTCCGGGTTTCGCCGCCGACCATACTCCAGCCCGTAGGCTTCGGGGAGTCGCGCGAAGGAGGCAAAGAGGTGCCGGTGGAGATCACCTGGTGGGGGCACGCCACCTGCACGGTCACGGATTCGGACGTACGTGTCCTCACCGACCCTCTGTTCGCCCGCCGACTCGCGCATCTGCGCCGGCGCCGCGGGGCGGTACCCCCGCCCGAGGCCCGGCGTGCGGACGTGGTCCTCGTCTCCCATCTGCACGCCGACCATCTGCACGTTCCCTCGCTGGCGCGGCTGGAGCCGGGCACGCGCGTGCTCGTGCCCCGGGGCGCACCACGCCAGGTGCCGGGGCTGCGCCGGCTCACCGACCTGCGGGTGGACGAGGTGGTACCCGGCGACGAGCGACGCGTCGGCGACCTCCTGATACGCGTGGTGCCCGCGTGGCACGACGGGCGGCGGCTGCCGGTCGGGCCGCACCGCTCCCCCGCGCTCGGTTTCGTCGTCGAGGGCTCGGCGCGGACGTACTTCGCCGGGGACACCGGGCTGTTCGACGACATGGCCAAGGAGGTCGGGCCCGTCGACGTGGCGCTGTTGCCGGTGGGCGGGTGGGGGCCGTATCTCGGGGAGGGGCACCTCGACGCGGGGCGCGCGGCCGAGGCGCTGGCCCGGCTGGAGCCGCGCAGTGCGGTGCCGGTGCACTACGGGACGTACTGGCCGATCGGGATGGACGCGGTGCGGCCGCACGAGTTCCACGCGCCGGGCGCGGAGTTCGTGCGGCTGGCGGCGGAGTTCGCGCCCGAGGTGGATGTGCACCGGCTGGAGCACGGGGAGAGCGTGCGGCTGGGGGTTGCGCGGTGACCTGGCTCGCGGCCGCCACCACGGGGGCGACACCCGTGGCCGCGGGAGGGGCGATCGGGTATCCGACCCTGTTCCTGCTGGTGTTTCTGGGGGCGCTGGTGCCGGTGGTGCCCACGGGCGCGCTGGTGAGTTCGGCTGCCGTCGTGGCGTTCCATCAGACGGCGCCCCTGTCCTTGCTGTTCGTGTTCCTCACGGCCTCCCTCGCCGCGTTCCTCGGGGACATCACCCTGTACTGGCTGGGGCGGCGCGGGATGAAGTCGAAGAACGGCTCGCGGTGGCTGAAGGCGCTGCGCTCCCGGGCACCGGAGGAACGGCTCTCGCAGGCGCAGGGGAAGCTGGCCGACCACGGGGTGGCCGTCCTGGTGCTGTCCCGGCTGGTGCCGGCCGGGCGGATACCGGTGATGCTGGCCTGCCTCATGGCGGAGTGGCCGCTGCGGCGGTTCGTCCGGGGGAATCTGCCGGCCTGTCTGGCCTGGGCCGTGACGTACCAGCTGATCGGGATCCTGGGCGGGTCGTTGTTCAAGGAGCCCTGGGAGGGAGTGCTCGCGGCGGTCGCGCTCACCGTGGCGATGAGCGCGGCACCGACGGTGTGGAAGCGGGTCCGCCCCTAGGGACCCTCCGTCCCTAGGGACCGTCCGCTCCTAGGGACGTCCGCTCCCAGGGACGCTCCAGGGGATGTTCCAGCACCCGTGAGCCGCCGACCGGCAGGTCCCACAGGTCCTCGCGGGCCAGGCCCGCCTTCGCCCACGCCTCCCGCACCCTCGTCAGGGGTTCCAGCACCGGTTCCGCCGACAGCACGAACGTCGCCCAGTGCATGGGGGCCATCCGACGGGCGCCCAGGTCCTGGGCCGCCCGCACCGCGTCCTCCGGGTCGCAGTGGACGTCGCTGAGCCACCAGCGGGGGTCGTAGGCGCCGATGGGCAGCAGGGCGAGGTCGATGCCGGGGTAGCGGTGGCCGATGCGGGAGAACCAGTGGCCGTAGCCCGTGTCGCCCGCGAAGTAGACGCGCTGCCCGTCCTGAGCGGTGAGGACCCAGCCGCCCCACAGGGTGCGGCAGGTGTCCGTGAGGGAGCGCTTGGACCAGTGGTGGGCGGGGACGAAGTCGAAGCGGACGCCGTCCAGTTCGGCCGCCTCCCACCAGTCGAGTTCGGTCACCGCGGTGAAGCGGCGGCGGTGGAACCAGCGGGCCAGGCCGGCCGGGACGAAGACCGGGGTGTCGCGCGGCAGTCGGCGCAGTGTCGGGGCGTCCAGGTGGTCGTAGTGGTTGTGGCTGATGACGACGGCGTCGACGGGCGGCAGGGCGTCCCAGTCGAAGCCGACGGGGGTGATGCGGGCCGGGGTGCCGAGGATGCGGCGGGACCAGACCGGGTCGGTGAGGACGGTCAGGCCGCCGATCCGCACCACCCAACTGGCGTGTCCGGCCCAGGAGACGGCGACCGTGCGGGCGTCGACGGCGGGGAGCGGGGCGGGTGCGTAGGGCAGCTTCGGGATGTCGGCGAGGCCCTCGGGCCCGGGGCGTACGGCGCCCTCGCGGGCGAAGCGGGCCATGGCCTTCAGGCCGGGCAGCGGGGCGGTCAGACGGTCGTGGAAGGACCTCGGCCACACTCTGCGCTCCCCCAGCGGTCGGGGTTCGGCGAGCGGCGGGGACAGGGGCGGGGACGGGGGCGCGAACGAGGAGGGGGCCGGGGGTTCGTCGGCCACTCGCGTGCTGGTGGTCGACTCGGACTGCTGCGTCATCGAGGAGGCTCCCATCGCTGAGCGTCGTCGCGGAGGTCGTCGAAGACCGACTCCAGGGTGATCAACGCGCGTTGCACCTGTGGCAGTTCCAACGGCGCGGGTGACATGAGGCATTCCGCGCGTTCCTCGTCGGAACCGCCGAGCAGGGGGCCGGTGGACAGCCGTACACGCAGCGCGCCGAGGTCGTCGCCGAAGCGGTGGCCGCCGGGAGCGGGCATCCCGAGCCGGGCGGTGAGGAACTCCTCCAGGTCCTGGGCGTCGCCGACGCCCTGCGCGCTGAGCGCGGGCCGCAGGGGACCGAGGTCGACGTAGAGGTGACGGCCGGCCCGCGGGGGCCGGCACAGCGCGCCCGCGCCGACGACCACGGAGTGCGCGGCGGCGGCCACGCGCGCGTGGAGGTGTCCTACGGCGGTGCGGTGGGCGGTGACCGCTTCGGGCTCGGTGAGGGCGTGGGCGGCGGCCGCGGCGACCGGGGCGGCGACGCGGGCGCCGAGGGCGGTCAGGATGTCCAGCACGCGCGCGTGGAGGCCTTCGCCGTCGGCCGGGAAGCGGGCGAAGGCGGCCGGCCAGCCGGTCGGGAGCAGGCTGCCGGCCAGGTCGGTGACGACGGTGACCCGCTCGGGCAGCATCTCGGCGGGGCTCAGCCAGACCGTCTCGTGCGGGGCGTGCACGGTGTCGCGCCAGGTCTCGTCGCTGACCAGGTGCAGGCCCTCCCCCGCGGCGGCCTCGACGGTCTCGTGCAGCACCTCGGGCGGGGCGACGGTGGCGGTGGGGTCGTCGGCGACGGACAGCACCAGCAGCCGTGGGTCACCGCCCTCCGCCCGCACCCGGCGCACGGTCTCCAGGAGGGCGTAGGGGTCCGGGACACCGCCGCACTCGGCCGGTGTCGCCACGTGGAAGACGCGTCTGCCCAACAGGCGTGCGTACGGCGCCCACCAGGCGGCACAGGGACGGGGCACCAGGACGTCACCGCCGAGCGCGGCGGTCAGGGCGAGCAGGAGGGCGGGGGCGCCGGGGGCGGCGGCAATGTGGTCGGGGTCGGTTGGCAGGCCGCGCCGGGCCGCGTAGGCGCAGGCGGCCGCCAGGAGCGGGGTGCCGCCGCCGACCGGTTCGGCGTGCGAGCGGGCGGCCGCGGCGGCGAGGACGGCGGTGAGTTCGGGCAGTACGGGCAGCCCGTCCTCGGGCAGCGGAGGGCCGTAGCGGACGGGGCCCTGGCCCTCCGGGTCGGTCCGCATGGTCACCTCCGTATGACGCTGTCCGGTGGCTCGTCCGGTCCGCCGTCTCGTACGCTCGCGCCGGGGGCGCTCCTTGCAGCTCCTCGCAGCTTTTTGCGGCTCCTCGCGCTCCGAGTACCCACGGCGCCGCGGGCCCATGGGCGCCGGGCGGGTTGCGCCTGTCACACAGACCTGAGGTTTCGGCCTCAGAGATCCGTCGCGGGGGCCTTGCGGCGCAGCCGGTACACGGCGCCCGCGGCGGCGCCCGCGATCAGCAGACCGCCGGCGACCAGGGCGGGCACGGAGTCGGTGAAGCTGCCGCCCTCACCGGCGTGGACGGGCTTCTGGACGACCGCGGTACCGCAGCTCTCGGTGTGCGGCTCGGTGCGTGGCTCGACGGGCGGCTGGGAGCGTGGCTCGGTGCACGGGCGGTGGCTGCTGTCGGTGGCGGCTCCGCTCGTGACGGTGAAGGTGGCGCTCCAGGCCTTGCCCGGTGCGCGGTCCGAGGTCGGGCAGGTGCCGTCGACGGTCCACGCCGAGTCGGGTCCGACGCTGCCGGCACCGTCCTCGAGTGCCGGGTCGGCGGCGACGCGCGCGGTGCCGCTGTAGGCGGGGCCGGAGACCTTGTCGTCGTTGCCGGGTACCAGCTGCAGCCGTACGGTCTGCGACTCGAAGGCCTCGGAGGTGGCGTCGAGGGTGGCGGGCGGTGTCCCGGTGCCGGGATCGCAGGAGACGGACACGGTGACACTGCCGCCCGGCTGGACACTGCTCGGGCTGACCTCCGCGGCCGGATCCGCGAAGGCGCTCGGCGCGGCGGTGCCCAGGGTGATCCAGAGCGCGGGGAGGACGACGGACAGGGCCCGGAGACGGGCGGTGCGGCGCATGGGGTGGACTCCTTCGGCCGACGGCTGCGGGGCCCGTCGTCGGGCGTCGGGGTCTCGACGACCGGGCCGGGGGCACGACGGTCGCACCCACGGCCATCACAGCCCGGCCCGCCCCGTCCCGCGCGCGGCCGGAGGCCATTGGCGGGACGGGGAGGGCCGAGTGGGTGACGCCCGGGCGCCGGAGGTGTCGTTCCCGCGGCGCTGCCGTCAGCTGCCCGCGGCATCGCGCATGATCTGCTCGCGCAGCCGACCGCAGCAGCGGTTGATCAGCCGGGACACGTGCATCTGGGAGATGCCGAGCTGTTCCGCGATCCGGCTCTGGGTCATGTCGCCGAAGAACCGCATGTAGAGGATGGCGCGCTCCCGCTCGGGAAGGGCGGCCAGCCGGGGCTTGACGGACTCGCGGTCGACGACCGTGTCCAGGGCGGGATCGAAGGAGCCGAGGGCGTCGGCGAGCGAGTAGCCGTCCTCGCTGCCGGGCAGTTCGGCGTCGAGGGAGAGGGCGGTGAAGCTCTCCAGGGCCTCCAGGCCCACCAGGACGTCCTCCTCGCTCAGGCTCGCGCGCTCGGCGATCTCGGCGACGGTGGGCCCGCGTCCCGGGATGGTCTGGGCGAGGTCCTGGGAGGCGAAGCGGACGCGGTTGCGCAGTTCCTGGACCCGGCGCGGCACGTGCAGGGTCCACATGTGGTCGCGGAAGTGCCGCTTGATCTCGCCGGTGATGGTGGGGACTGCGTAGCTCTCGAAGGCGTTGCCGCGGGCGGGGTCGTAGCGGTCGACGGCCTTGACCAGGCCGAGGGCGGCGACCTGGCGCAGGTCGTCGAAGCTCTCGCCGCGGCTGCGGAAGCGTCCGGCGAGCCGGTCGGCCATGGGCAGCCAGGCCTCGACGATCTGTCCGCGCAGGGTGTCGCGCTCGGGTCCGGCGGGCAGTGCGGCGAGCCTGCGGAAGGCTTCGGCGGTGTCGGGTGCGTCGTCGTGCGGGTGGTGCTTCACGCTCACTGGAGGGGGCATCTGCATCGCAGCTCCCTGGATCGTGCTCGGATGGACGATCGGCGTGGGGAGCGCGTCCAGGGTGCGGACGGGCGCGGCCGTGGCGGTCGATCGCCGCTTTCACGGACGTGCCTCCGGTCCGAAGCACTGTGAGTGCGCCTGCCCCCGGCCCCTCGGGCCAAACCCGGGGCAGGTTTTCCGGTGGCCCGCAGGGTGACTCGTAAGGCTGCTGCCTGTGCCATCCATGTCCGGGAGGTCAGCCCATGAGCACCAAGGTGTCCGATCACATCCTCGAGCGGCTGCGCGAATGGGGGGTGGAGCACGTCTTCGGCTATCCGGGGGACGGCATCAACGGCCTGCTGGCGGCCTGGGGCCGGGCCGACAACCAGCCGCGGTTCGTGCAGTCCCGGCACGAGGAGATGTCCGCGTTCGAGGCGGTCGGCTACGCCAAGTTCAGCGGTCGCATCGGGGTGTGCGCGGCGACCTCGGGGCCCGGCGCGATCCACCTGCTCAACGGGTTGTACGACGCCAAGCTGGACCATGTGCCGGTGCTGGCGATCGTGGGCCAGACGCACCGCACCGCGATGGGCGGGTCGTACCAGCAGGAGGTGGACCTGCACACGCTGTTCAAGGACGTCGCCTCGGAGTTCGTGGAGACGGTGACGGTCCCCGAGCAGCTGCCGAACGTCCTGGACCGGGCGATCCGCACCGCGTACGCCCGCCGTTGTCCCACGGCGATCATCATCCCCGGGGACGTGCAGGAGCTGGACTACTCGGCGCCCACGCACGAGTTCAAGATGGTGCCGTCCAGCCTGGACCGCAGCGCCTGGACGGCCGTTCCGTCGCAGGAGTCGCTGGAGCGGGCCGCGGAGATCCTCAACTCCGGTGAGAAGCCCGCGATCCTGATCGGCCAGGGCGCGGCGGGGGCGCGGGCCGAGGTGGAGCGGATCGCCGAACTGCTCGGCGCGGGCGTCGCCAAGGCGCTGCTCGGCAAGGACGCGCTGAGCGACGAACTCCCGTACGTCACCGGCTCGATCGGCCTGCTGGGCACGCGCCCGTCGTACGAACTCATGCGGGACTGCGACACCCTGCTGACCATCGGCTCGTCGTTCCCGTACACGCAGTTCCTGCCGGAGTTCGGCAAGGCGCGCGGTGTGCAGATCGACATCGACCCGCACATGGTCGGCATGCGCTACCCGTACGAGGTGAACCTCGTCGGCGACGCGAAGGCGACGCTCCAGCGGCTGATCCCGATGCTGGACGTGGAGCGCGGCGGGCGTGAGTGGCACGACACGGTGTGCGGCAACGTCTCGCGCTGGCGCGAGGTGATGGAGCGGCGGGCGCAGCAGTCCGCCGACCCGATCAACCCGGAGTACGTGGCCCACGTCCTCGACCCGCTGCTGCCCGACAACGCGATCGTCACCTCGGACTCCGGGTCCACCGCCAACTGGTACGCCCGGCACCTGACCATGCGGCCCGGCATGCGCTCGTCGCTGTCCGGCACGCTGGCGACGATGGGCCCCGGAGTGCCGTACGCCATCGGCGCGAAGTTCGCGCACCCGGACCGGCCGGCGATCGCGCTGGTCGGGGACGGGGCGATGCAGATGAACGGCATGGCCGAGCTGATCACCGCGGCCAAGTACCGGGATCTGTGGGAGGACCCGCGGCTGATCGTCGCCATCTGGAACAACCACGACCTCAACCAGGTCACCTGGGAGATGCGGGCCATGGAGGGCGCCCCGTCGTTCCTGCCCTCGCAGCAGCTCCCGGACGTGCAGTACGCCGCGTTCGCCCGCTCCCTCGGTCTGACCGGGATCCGGGTGGAGAAGCCGGAGGACGTCGAGGCGGCCTGGCGGGCCGGGCTGCAGGCGGACGGGCCCGCGGTCCTCGAGTTCCTCACCGACCCGGCCGTACCGCCGATCCCGCCGCACGCCACCTGGGAGCAGATGGAGGCCACGGCCGCCTCGGTCCTCAAGGGCGACGCCGACCGGGCGTCCATGGTGAAGCAGGGCTTCAAGGCGAAGGTGCAGGAGTTCCTGCCGGGGCGGGAGAAGTAACCGTCGGGAGGGCGGCCGGTTCGAGCCGGTCGCCCTTCGGCTCCGGAAGCATCAGTTCCTCGTACCGGCCGAGCGCGAGCACCGCGGCGAGCATGAGGATCGGTATGAGCGCGGCGAGGACGACCATCGCCATGTCCTTCCCAGGGGAGGTGCGCGGGGGGTCCGGATCGGGTCTCCCCGCTTCGGTCCGGCAAACCCGGTGTCGGCCTCCGGTGCACGGGTACGCGGTGCGGACCCGAAGATCTGGAGGGAGTCATGCAGCGAGGCAGCGACAGGCTGAGCCGCCACCGCGACGACGAGATGAAGCACGAACTCCAGGGTCTGCTCCGCTCCGGGCATCCCACCCGCAGCGAGGAGTGGAACGACCCGGAGCCGACCGCCGACGACGATCCGCAGGTCTGGGGCGGGCCCGTGACGCCGGGCAGCGACGGGGCGTCGCTGGAGACCGTCCGGCTGGAGCTGGCCCGGATCCTTGGCCGCAGCTCGTTCCCCGCCACCCCCGTGGAGCTGGTGCGGGTGCTGCGCCACGAGCACGCACCCGACCCCCTCGTCGAGGCGGTGGAGGAACTGCCGCGCAAGGAGAACTACACCAATGTCCAGGAGCTCGCGCAGGCGCTGACCGGGACGGAGGGCACCCGGTGACGGCGGACCTCGTCAGGGACGTGATGACGCCCGGTGTGGTGGCCGTCCGCCCGGACGCCTCGCTGGTCGAGGCGGCGCGGCTGATGCGCGCGCAGGACATCGGCGGTGTCGTCGTGGCCGACGGTCAGCGTGTGGTGGGGCTGCTCACCGACCGGGACATCACGGTCCGGGCCGTCGCCGACGGCATCGACCCGCAGACGGTGAGCGCCCAGTCGGTGTGCACGCCGGATCCGCTGACGGTGGCCCCCGGTGACCCGGTGACGCAGGCGGTCGCGCTGATGCGGGCCCATGCCGTACGGCGGCTGCCGGTCGTCGAGGACGGCCTGCCCGTCGGGATCGTGAGCCTCTCGGACATCGCCGAGGCCCGGGACCCGGGATCGGCGCTGGCCGACATCAGCCGCGCGGATCCGGACGTCACCGCGGATCCGGGAGCCGCAATGGATCCGGGAGCCGCAGAAGAGCTTTTCAGGAAAGGACGTTGAATCATCATGCGCATCGCGTTTCTGACCGCACCCGAGGGCGTCGAGCAGATCGAGCTCACCGATCCGTGGCAGGCGGCGGTGGACGCGGGGCACGAGCCCGTGCTCGTGTCGACGAAGTCCGGGAAGATCCAGGCGTTCAACCACCTCGACAAGGCGGACACCTTCCCCGTGCAGGAGGTCGTGGGCGAGACGTCCGCGGACTCCTTCGACGGGCTGGTGCTGCCGGGTGGGGTGGCCAACCCGGACTTCCTGCGGACGGACGAGAAGGCCGTGGCGTTCGTGCGGGACTTCTTCACCCAGGGGCGCCCGGTGGCCGCGATCTGTCACGCGCCGTGGACGCTCGTCGAGGCGGACGTCGTACGGGGCCGGGTGCTCACCTCCTGGCCGAGTCTCCGGACGGACATCCGCAACGCGGGCGGCACCTGGGTGGACGAGCAGGTGAAGGTGTGCGACCACGGGGACAACAAGCTGGTCACCAGCCGTAAGCCGGACGACCTGAAGGCGTTCTGCGAGACCTTCCTCGACGTGTTCTCCAAGGCGGCCGCCTGAGCGACGCCTGAACACGTTCGTGGGCGTGACCTGCTGACCATGTGGTCGGCAGGTCATCGTCCGTTCCGGGCACGGTCGGCCCGGTCAGTCCAGCGCCGGGGTGGCCGACTCCCCCGACCCGCGCTCCCGGGCGCCCTCACGGGTACGGCCCGCGGCCACGGTCCGGCGCGGGTGGCGGCGCAGGTACTCGCCCTCCAGCCGGGCCATGCGCTCGTTGTGGGCACCGAGCGCGTCGTTCGAGCCGTGGAGCAGCGTTTCGTGCCGGGTGCGATGGATCGTCTCCAGCTCTTTCATGAGCTGCTGTTCGTCCAACGTGCTGGGGTCGACTCCGGTCATGGTGGTGTCCCGCTCGTCGTGTTCGTTCATGTGGTTCGGGTACCCGCCCCGCGAGCAATACCGCACTGCCCCCGAGCGGCATCCGGGAGGGAACATGGATCTCGCTTTCCTGCATCCACTCTACGAACATCCGGGCCCCTGGGCCTCCGTGTACGTCGACACCCCCCGACATACGGAGGACACCCCGCACGAACAGCATCTCGCGGCGCTCGCGGTTTCCCGCGAGCTGTCCACCCAGGGCGCCGACGAGGCGACCTGCGTGGCCGTGCGAGAGGCGCTGGAGGAACTGCGGCACTCGTCCGAACCGCACGGCCGGGCCGTTTTCGCGCGGGCCGGCGAGGTCGTCCTGGACCCACCGCTGACCAGGTCCCCCGACGGCAGCCTGGTCCACTGGGCCCCGCTGCCGCACACCGCGCCCCTCCTGGAGCTGGCCGGCGAGGACCCGGTGTGCGTGGTGGCGTACGTCGACCGCAAGGGCGCCGACTTCGAGCTGCGCGGGGCGCTCGGCCGGCAGGTCGCCGGGTCGGTCAGCGGCAGGCAGTGGCCCGTCCACCGGACGAGCAGCGCCGACTGGTCGGAGCGGCACTTCCAGCTGCGGGTGGAGAACACCTGGGAGCACAACGCGGGCGAGATCGCCGACGCGCTCGCCGCCTGCCAGGAGGAGACCGGTGCCGACCTGCTGATCCTGGTCGGTGACGAGCGGGAGAAGCGGGCGGTGCACGAGCGGCTGCCCAAGCACCTGCACAGTCGGGTCGTGGAGGCCGAGCACGGCGCCGGGAGCCGGCTGCTCGACGAGGACGTGGAGCGGGCCCGTACCGAGCACGTACGGCAGCGCGCGGAGCGGGAGCTGGAACGGTTCCTCGCGGCCCGCGTGCCGGGTGACGACGGCCGTCCGGGTGCCGTGGAAGGCGTTCCCGCGCTGGTCGAGGCCGCGCGTGAGCACCGTATCGACGAACTCCTGATCCGCCCCGACGGGCCCGACGCACACCGCGAGGTGTGGGTCGGCGAGGATCCCGACCAGCTGGCGGTCCGCCGTACGGATCTGAAGATCCTCGGTGAGCAGAACTCCTGGTCGGCCCGCGCGGACGACGCACTGATCAGGTCGGCCGTGGCGACCGGCGCTCCGGCGCTGTCGGTGACACCGGTGGCCGAGGAGGCCCCGGTGGGCGGCCTGGGTGCCCTGCTGCGCTGGAGCTGAGACACCTCGAAAGGGCCCGGTGACCCGCGGTCACCGGGCCCTTTCCACGCGCCGCTCGTCCCACACCGGCTCCGCCGTCTCGCGCACCCGCCCGTCCGAGCCGAAGACCAGGAACCGGTCGAAGGACCGGGCGAACCAGCGGTCGTGGGTGACCGCGAGCACCGTGCCGTCGAAGGCCTCCAGGCCCTCCTGGAGGGCCTCCGCGGACTCCAGGTCGAGGTTGTCCGTGGGCTCGTCCAGAAGGAGCGCGGTGACGCCCTGGAGCTCCAGCAGGAGGATCTGGAAGCGGGCCTGCTGGCCGCCGGAGAGCCGGTCGAAGCTCTGCTCGGCCTGGCCGGTCAGTTCGTAGCGGCGCAGCCGGGACATCGCGGCGCCCCGGTCCTGGGCGTGCTCCTTCCAGAGGATGTCGAGAAGGGTGCGGCCGAAGAGCTCGGGGTGGGCGTGCGTCTGCGCGAAGTGGCCGGGCACGACCCGCGCCCCAAGCTTCCACTGCCCGGTGTGCGCCACGGTGGCGTCTCCGGCCAGCAGTCGCAGGAAGTGCGACTTGCCGGAGCCGTTGGAGCCGAGGACGGCGACGCGTTCGCCGTAGAAGATCTCCAGGTCGAAGGGCTTCATCAGACCGGTCAGTTCAAGCCCCTCGCAGGTGACGGCCCTGACGCCGGTGCGGCCGCCCTTGAGCCGCATGGTGATGTCCTGCTCGCGGGGCGGCTCGGGCGGCGGCCCGGCCTCCTCGAACTTGCGCAGCCGGGTCTGGGCCGCCTGGTATCGGGAGGCGAGTTCATGGCTGATGCTGGCCGCCTGGCGGAGACTCAGCACCAGCTTCTTGAGCTGCGCGTGCTTCTCGTCCCAGCGCCGGCGCAGTTCCTCGAAGCGTGCGAAGCGTTCGCGCCGCGCCTCGTGATACGTGGCGAAGCCGCCGCCGTGCACCCAGGCGTCCGCACCGGTGGGCGAGGGCTCCACGGAGACGATCTTCTCGGCGGCCCGGGAGAGCAGTTCCCGGTCGTGGGAGACGAAGAGAACCGTCTTGCGGGTCTCCTTGAGCCGCTCCTCCAGCCAGCGCTTGCCGGGCACGTCGAGGTAGTTGTCCGGCTCGTCGAGCAGGAGCACCTCGTCCGTGCCGCGCAGCAGCGCCTCCAGCACCAGCCGCTTCTGCTCACCGCCGGACAGGGTCCGCACCTGCCGGAACTGCGCCTTGTCGTAGGGCACCCCGAGCGCGGCCATGGTGCACATGTCCCAGAGCGTCTCGGACTCGTATCCGCGCACCTCGGCCCAGTCGGACAGCGCCTGCGCGTACGTCAGCTGGGCGGCCTCGTCGTCCACGGTCATGATCAGGTGCTCGGCCCTGTCCACGGCCTGCGCGACCTCCCGGATCCGGGGCGGCGCGACCGACACGAGCAGGTCCCGTACGGTCGTCTCGTCCCGTACGGACCCCACGAACTGGCGCATCACTCCCAGGCCGCCGCTGACCGTGACCGTCCCGCCGTGCGGTTTCAGCTCGCCGGAGATCAGCCGCAGCAGGGTCGTCTTGCCGGCGCCGTTCGGCCCGACGAGGGCCACCACGGCCCCCTCCCCCACCCGGAACGACACATCGCCGAGCAGCGCCCTCCCGTCGGGGAGGTAGTACTCGAGATGTGCGGCTTCCAGATGTCCCATGAGGCCGCATTGTGCGCGCGACGACTGGACCAGGGCAAACGCTTATGCCGGCGAACAAGCCGACGCACGGCGGGGCTCCCGCCTCTTCGTGCTCACGGCAGCCCGGAACCGACCCGGGGCGACGAGTCCACATAGTGATATTGGGGTCTCACCATGCGACATGCGCGCGTACGGTTCAACGTATCGACGGATCTGTCGCAAAGGGGAGCCCGGCCATGCCGACATCGCAGGAACTGCCGCAGGACAAGCCGCGGGAGACCGCTGTCTACACGCACGGTCACCACGAGTCCGTACTGCGTTCGCACACCTGGCGCACCGCCGCCAACTCGGCGGCCTACCTGCTCGGTTCGCTGAAGCCCCACATGAAGATCCTGGACATCGGCTGCGGGCCGGGCACGATCACCGCCGACCTCGCGGCCTTGGTCCCGGACGGACAGGTCACCGGCGTCGACCACGCGCCCGGCATCCTGGATCAGGCCCGCGCCACGGCCACCGCACGAGGTCTGACCAACATGGACTTCGCGGTCGCCGACGTGCACGCGCTGGACTTCCCGGACGACACGTTCTGCGTGGTCCACGCCCACCAGGTGCTCCAGCACGTCGGGGACCCGGTGCAAGCCCTGCGCGAGATGAGGCGGGTCACCAGGCCCGGCGGATACATCGCGGTCCGCGACTCGGACTACGCGGCCATGACCTGGTACCCGGCGTCAACGGGGCTGGACGACTGGCTGGACCTGTACCGCCGGGTGGCCCGGGCCAACGGCGGCGAGCCGGACGCCGGCCGGCGGCTGAAGTCCTGGGCGCTGCGGGCAGGCCTGACGGACATCACCGCGAGCTCCGGCACCTGGACCTACTCCACCGCCGAGGAGCGGGAGTGGTGGGGCGGGCTGTGGGCGGACCGCACACTGGCCTCGGCGTACGCGGAGCGGGCCACCGAGGGCGGTCACGCCACCGCGGAGCAGCTGCGGGCCGTCTCGGAGGCCTGGCGGGAATGGGGCGCCCAGGACGACGGCTGGTTCTGTGTGCTGCACGGAGAAATTCTGTGCCGAAAGCAAGCCTGAAACACAGATTCCGGGAAACCCGGAATGCAGGAGGTTCATCATGATTGCCATCCTGCTCGTGCTGCTTCTGGTGTTGATTCTTTTCGGCGCCGGTTTCGCAGTGAAGATTCTCTGGTGGATCGCACTGGCTGTGCTCGTGCTGTGGTTGCTGGGGTTCCTGATGCGTGGGACGACGTCTGGCGGAAGCAGGGGTCGCTGGTACAGGTGGTGACCTTCCCGGGATCTCATTCCCGGGGAAGCAGCGGTCCCAGCGGCCCGAGGTCCAGATTCAGGTCCTCGGGCCGCAGTCCGTACCGCTCGCGCAGCTCGGTCATGCGGTCGTCGAGCAGCATGAGGGTGAGCCCGATCCGCTCCTCCTGCTCCTCGCTCAGGTCGCCCTCGTCGAACCGGCGCACGGCCTGGCGCTCCATGAGCTGCCGCAGCAGCTCCACGACGGTCAGGACGAGCTTGACCAGGTCCCGCTCGACCGTGTCGGGCTCCAGGTCCAGCCGGTTGCGTCGGGTCGTCACAGCAACTCCTCCCACGGTGAGGGGACTTGAGCGTTGACCGAGCTGATCAGCGCGTTCAGGTCGATGCGCACGAGGTCGACGTCCGCGATGCGCAGGGTAATGTCCCCCGTGATGACGACCCCACCGGCCAGCAGCCGGTCGAGCAGGTCGACAAGGGCCACCTCGCGGCGTTCGATGACGGTCACGGTTGTTGTTCCTCCCCCGCGAAGGAATAGGCCGCCCACGGCCCGGTGAGTTCCACCCGCATTCCCGGGACCTCGCCCTTGGTACGGTCGACCATTTCCACGAATTCCTCGGAATCGCCGCGCGACACAAGATAGGCGGCATTCAGAATGTTCTGCCCCGAGGCCCCGGAAAGCGTGGGGTTCTGCGGGGCGTGCAGCCGCGCGTCCTCCGCGTACCGGGAAAGCGTTTCGTGCAGTCGGGTCGCGAAGGCCTCCGCCTGCTGCCACATCTCCTCGTGCGAACGCACCCGTTGGCGGCGCTGCCGCAGGTAGTCCCGGCCCGAGACCGGCTTCTCGGGTGTCATGGCGGGCTCCGCACGGTCCGCGGCCGCCGTCTCGGCGTACACCTTGACGCCCCACTCCACCCGGTCGTGAAGCCGGTCGAGGGTGCGCCGGAAGCTCTCCTCGCGTTCCTCGATCATCACCCGGACGCCGCTGTCGTCACGGAAGACGGTGCCGAGCCGGAGCGGCAGCGGGGTGGTGACGACCGTGAGCGCGTCGATCACGCTCTGGTGCGCGCGCACGGTCCCGGTCAGCCACTCCAGGTCCTCCAGATGCCTGCGGAGCGGCTCTTCGGCGAAGTCCCGCTCCGGCACATGGCTGACGACGGCCACCAGGCCGTGGTGGTGCAGCAGTCTGGGCGGATCGCCGGCCACCCCGGCAAGCTGGGCCTGCAACGGGGTGCCGAAGGGATGGCAGACGGCGTACACGTACCGCAGTCCGGTCATGAACTCTCCTCCTCGGCACGCCGGCTGGGCTCCAGCTCCTCCAGGCGCGCGAGCCGCTCGCGCAACTCGGCGTTCTCCCGGGTGAGTTCGTCACGGCGGGCGCGGGTGGACAGCGCCGGGTCATCCTCCCACCAGTCGATCCCCATCTCCTTGGCCTTGTCGACCGAGGCGACGATGAGCCGCAGTTTGATGGTGAGCAGCTCGATGTCGAGCAGGTTGATGCGGATGTCTCCCGCGATGACGATGCCTTTGTCCAGCACACGCTCCAGGATGTCGGCCAGGTTGGCTCCGCTCCCCTGACCGTAGGGATCCGGGAGCCGGCTGGGCATGCTCATCGTCGGCTCCCGCCCTCGGCGTACTCGTCTTCCTCTTCTTCCTCGGGTACCTCTTCCTCGGACATTTCTTCCTCGTCCTCGGAAGCCTCGTCCGCGGGAGCCTCGCCCGCGGGAGCCTCGTCCTCGGCCTCCTCCTCGTCGTACTCCTCGTACTCGTCCTCGGGCTCGCCCTCCTCCTCGGGCTCGTCCTCGGTCTCGTCCTCGGCGTACGGGCCCTCCTGCTCGTCCTCGTCCTCTTCCTCGGTGCCCTCGGCCTCGGCCTCTTCTTCCTCCGCCACCGCGTCCTCGTGGCTCTTGACGACCTCGCCGTCCTGGATCTCGCCGCGCCAGCCGTCCTCCGCCTCGCCCTTGAGGGTGATGAAGCGGGCGAAGTTCTTGAGGTCCAGCCGGGCCCGGCGGCCCTGGGCGCGCCAGATGTTGCCGGTCTTCTCGAACAGGCCCTGGGGGTAGTACTCGATCACCAGCAGGACGCGGGTGAGGTTGTCGGCGAGCCTGTGGAAGGAGACGACGCCCTTGGTCGTGCCCTTGGCTCCCTCCGACGTCCACTGGATCCGGTCGTCGGGGATCTGCTCGGTGGTGGTGGCCTTCCAGTTGCGGTTGGACCAGAAGATCTTCATCTGCCAGTCGCTGTGGGTGTCGTCGGCGCGGTTCGCGCTCTTGACGCCCTTCGCGAAGGTGGAGAAGTCCTGGTATTGCGTCCACTGGTTGTAGGCCGTGCGCAGATCGACGCCGACATCGATGAACTCGATGATCACCATGGGCTTCTGACCGGACCCGCGCTTGCGCTTGCCCTTGCCGCCGCCGCCGAGGTTCTTGAAGGCGCCGACCACCTTGTCCTTGGCATGCGAGAAGCCGAGCTCGACCGCGCTGCGCATGGGCCCCTTGCCCTCGGCGAGCTTGCGGCCGCCGTCGAGGGCGAGCTTGGCGAAGCCGGGACTGTTGCCCTCGGCGATGTCGTTCAGCTTGCCGGTGGTCTCGCCCAGCTTCTGACCGACGCCGACCAGCATGCGCTGGACCTGCGCGGAGAGGTATTCCTGCACCTCGGCCTTGAGCCGGTCCGCGGCCTCACTGTGGGCCAGGTCGGTGACCGGGTTGTTCTTCGCCTTGTCGGTGGCGTCGCGGGCGGATCCGAGTGTGTCGGTCATCACTCACCGCCTCCCTTCGGCTGTCGGGCCCGGGTACTCCGGTCGGCCCCCCTGGCCGAGGTCGCCTTCTTGGCGGCCGTCTTGTTGGCCGTGGACTTCTTGGCCGCGGTCTTCTTGCCGGGCGTGCGCCCCTGGCCCTGCGCCGCCTTCTTCGCGGGCGGCGTGCGGCCCGGCGCCTTCTTCGCGGCCGACTTCTTGGCCGGGGCCTTCTTGGCGGTCTTCTTCGCCGGGGCCGGAGCCTCTTCCTGCTCTTCGTCGGCCTCGTCCTCGTCGGCCTCGTCGTCCTCGTCCTCGTCCTCGTCCTCGTCCGAGGGTTCCTCGTCGGCCTCGTCCTCCGCGGTCCCAGTCTCCTCCTCCTCGGGCTCCTCGTCCTTTTCGGAGTCGTCGTCCTCGTCCTCGGAGAGGTCGGGCACCACGCCCGAGAGCTGGTCGCGGACCTGAGCGGTACGGCCGTGCAGCCGGTCGGCGATCGCGTCGATCTGCCGCTCCACCATGGCCCCGGAGGCCGCCTTGCCGACGCCTCGCAGGTCCTCGCGGAGCGTGTCCCCGATCTCCTTGAACTGCGGGTTCTTCAGCAGCTGCTGAGAGACCAGGTCGGCCACCGCCTTGGGGCTCAGATGCATCCGCTTGCCGGCCACGAGGGAACCGACGGCGAACGCCATCTTCAGCTTCTTGGTACGTCCGAGGAAGTATCCGGCCCCTACGGCGAGGCCCAGTCCTATTCGGTTCATCGCATCGTCCCGTCGCCAGTCCCCGCGCCACCGCGCAGGCCGATCTCCAGTCGTTCGAGGAGTTCGTCCTCCTGTCGGTCGAATTCGTCCTCGTCGAGCTCGCCCGCCTCGAGTCGCTCCTCGAGCCGGGCGAGCTCGGCCCGGACCGTGGCCGGGTCGTAGTAGAGGCGCTCCGCTTCGTTCAGCACCTGCCTGATCACCCAGCCGCTGCCGCGTACCGGGGCGAACGGCAGCAGCAGCACCTCTCCTATGAGACCCATGGCCGCCTCACTCCTCCGCGTGATCGATGCCGACCGTGGTGCCCGCGGGCTCGCCCGGGCCCGGTTCGACGAAGCTGTACGGCGGCAGCGGGCCGTTGACCCGCAGGTCCAGGTGCGGATGGGCCTTGCGGAGCTCGTCCACCGCCTCCAGGAAGGACGCGGCAGAGTCGCGCTCCACGAGGAAGGACACGTTGGCGAGCCAGCCCGAGGACTCGGGGCCCACGCTGATCGCGTCGGCGACCGGTTCCAGGGCGCGCTGCACCTCGCCGGCGTCCTCGGCCTCGCGGGCCTTGACCGCGGCCACGACCATCTCGCCGAGCCGGAGACGGTCGTCGTAACTCCCGCCGCCCGCCTTCCGGTTGGCCTCGGCCACGGCGCGGACGTCCGGGTTGTCGGACATCACGCGGTGCAGTACGGCCTCTTCGTCGTGCGTGGCCTTGACGTTGTACTCGACCTTGCCGTCGAGGGTCCGCAGGCGCTCCTGGTAGTGCTCCTGGCGTTCCGCGAGCACCCCGGTGACGGTGCCGTCGTCGGGGGCCACGCTGCCGAACCGCATGGGCAGGATGCAGCCCTCCGCGCCCGCCTCGCTCAGCACGTTCTGGTGGGCGAGCAGGTCACGGCGCTTGGGCCGCAGCCCTTCGGGGGAGTCACTGACGATGGCCGCCAGCTCGCCCTCCGTCAGCACCCGTACCGGCAGCGGGGGGTCACCTACGCCCACCAGGTTCTCCGGCAGCGTGGGGTGGGAAGCGGCAGTGATGCCGTACACGTACGTGCTCACTCCTCTTCCTCCTTCCGGCGCGAGGACGTCGTCTTGCGGGCGCGCGGCCTGGACTCCGTCTGACCTTCCTCACGGGCCTGCTTGAAGGCACCGGATATGGTCTCGGCGGCACCGGACAGCGCTCCCTTGGACTTGCCGCGGGCGCCGGACTCGGTCATCTCGCCGACCAGGTCGGGCAGGCCGGGGTCCTTGCGCGGCCCGGCCTCCAGGTCGAGCCGGTTGCACGCCTCGGCGAACCGCAGATACGTGTCGACGCTGGCCACCACGACCCGGACGTCGATCTTGAGGATTTCGATGCCGACCAGGGAGACCCGTACGAACGCGTCGATGACGAGACCCCTGTCGAGGACCAGTTCCAGAACGTCGTAGAGGCCGCTGGAGCCGCCTCCGCCACCGCCCTGTTGTGCCGGGACAACGGTCATGTCGACCGCGCCTCCTTTTCTGTGTGTGCTGGTGGACAGATGTCTGCGTGACGGAGCCGTCTAGCGGCCGCCCTGCCTCTGTGCGTCCGAGCGCCCGCGTTCGTAACGGCGAACGCGCCGATAGCCGGTGAGCTGGCCTTCCGGGTCGAGTTCGACCTGGTAGCTCGCCATCAGGCTCATCGTGTCGGGCACGCGGGACAGCTCGAGGACCTCGATCTCGAGCGACCAGCCGTCCTCGGTCTGTGCGAAGGACGACACGTTCTCGGCGTCCATGCCGGTCAGCTCGGCCAGCTGGGTGCGCGCGTTGCGCAGCACCTCCATGGGCTTGGGCCGCCTGTTCTCCGCCACGTTCTCTTCCGCGTCCTCTTCTGTCCCTTTGCGGGAGTTCCGTGAATCCTGTGTTTCCGATGAGTTGTTTGTGTTCGACATGGCACCTCTCACCTCGGGTGGCCGCTCGTTCCTTCGCCAAACCTTCAAGAGGACATCAACGCGTTCAACCTGCGCCGGGCGGGACCGAGGGCGCGCCCCTTGGCCATGACCCCGGCCCACGGATTGGTGCGGGCCTGTTCGACGGCGTCGGCGATGGTCCAGCGGCGGGCGTCCAGGCCGGGATCGTCCAGCTGGGCCCAGGCCATCGGGGTCGCCACCGGTGCCCCGGGTTTCGCACGCACGGTGAAGGGTGCGACGGCGGTCTGCGCGTAGCCGTTGCGCTGTATGTCGAGGTAGAGACGGTCGCCGCGGTCCTTCTTGCGGGCGGCGGTGGTGAGCCGGTCGGGGTGCCCCACGACCAGGGTGTCGGCGACGTCCCTGGCGAACTCCCGGACCTCGTCGAAGCCGTGCCGGCCGTTGAGAGGCACGATCACATGCAGCCCGCGCGAGCCGGTGGTCATCAGCGCCGAGGGCAGTTTCAGCTCGTCGAGCAGTTCCCCCAGCAGCTGGGCCGCCTCGCGCACCGCGGCGAAGTCGTCGTCCCCGGCCGGGTCGAGGTCGAAGACCATCCGGTCGGGCCGCTCGACGCTCCCGACCCGGGACAGCCAGCGGTGCAGGGTGAGGGAGGCCTGGTCGGCGAGGTACAGGAGGGTGGCGGTGTCGTCACAGACGGTGTGACAGACGGTGCCGCCCTCCTTCGGCACCTCGACGCGGCCGATCCACTCCGGGTAGGAGTCCGGGGTGTTCTTCTGCATGAACCGGGGACCTGTGACACCGTCCGGATGCCGTTCCAGCATCAGCGGACGACCCCGCAGATGCGGCAGCATGAAGGGCGCGACGGACCGGTAGTAGTCGACGAGATCGCCCTTGGTGTACTCCTTGGCGCCGTCGCCGCCGGGGAAGAACACCTTGTCCGGCCGGTGCACCTCGACGGTGTGTTTCCCCGCGCGTACGGTCCGTACGTCGTCCCCGCTCACGGCACGATCGCCTGCTCCACCAGCAGCCGTGCGGCGGCCGCGATCGACTCGGCGTCGATGCCGGCGGCGTGCAGCTGCTCGTCCGGCGAGGCCGAGCCGGGCATCGTACGGACGGCGAGGCGTACCAGGCGCGGTACGGGCCGGCCGTCGGTGAAGGCGTCGAGGACGGCGTCGCCGAGGCCGCCCTCCTCGCGGTGGTCCTCCACCGTCAGCAGGCAACCGGTGTCCTCGGCGGCCTGCCGCAGGGTCTCCCGGTCGACGGGCTTGACCGAGTACAGGTCGACGACCCTGACGCGGATGCCCTCCCGGTCCAGCGCCTCGGCGGCCTCGAGGGCCTCGTGCACGGTGACGCCCGCGGCGACGATCGTCAGCCGGTCGCTCTGGGAGAAGCGCAGCACCTTGCTGCCGCCGATCGGGAACTCCTCGTCGGCGCCGTAGATCACCGGGCTCTCGCCGCGGCCCGTGCGCAGATAGCGGATGCCGTCCAGGTCGGCCATCTCGGCGATCAGGCGGGCCGTCTGGTTGGCGTCGCACGGGTACAGCACGGTCGAACCGTGGATCGCCCGCATCATCGCCAGGTCCTCCAGGCCCATCTGGCTGGGTCCGTCCTGCCCGATGGCGACACCCGCGTGCGAGCCGACGAGGTTGAGACCGGCCCCGCTGATCGAGGCCATGCGCACGAAATCGTAGGCACGGGTGAGGAAGGCCGCGAAGGTTCCGGCGTACGGCACCCAGCCACGCGCGGCGAGTCCCACGGCGGCCGCGACCATCTGCTGCTCGGCGATGTAGCACTCGAAGTAGCGGTCGGCGTGTTCCTTGGCGAAGAGCTCGGTACGGGTGGAGTCACCGACCTCGCCGTCCAGGGCGACGACGTCGCCGCGTCCGGTGCCGAGGGCGGCGAGGGCCTGCCCGTAGGCGTCCCGGGTCGCCACTTCCTCGCCGGTGTCCCAGCGGGGCAGTTCGAGGTCCCCGCCGTGGACGGCGTGCAGGATGCGGGCGGCCGGCGGCTCCTGCACCTGGACACGGAGGTCGCGTACGCCGCCGAGCTCCTCGATGGCGTCGTCGGCGTTCTTCAGCGGCTTTCCGTGCAGTCCCTCGCGGTCCTCGATGTCGGCGACGCCCTTGCCCTTGAGGGTGCGGGCGAGGATCGCGGTGGGCTGGCCCTTGGTGGACGCGGCCTCGCCGTACGCGCGGTCGATGGCGTCCACGTCGTGGCCGTCGATCTCGACGGTGTGCCAGCCGAAGGCCTGGAAGCGGCGGGCGTAGGCGTCGAGGTCGTGGCCGTGCCGGGTGGCGCCGCGCTGGCCGAGCCGGTTGACGTCCACGATCGCGGTGAGGTTGTCGAGGTGTTCGTGGCCCGCGTGCTCGGCGGCCTCCCAGATCGAGCCCTCGGCGAGCTCGCTGTCGCCGCACAGCACCCACACGCGGTAGTCGGTGCGGTCCAGCCGCTTCCCGGACAGCGCGATGCCGACGCCCACGGGGAGCCCCTGGCCGAGCGAACCGGTGGCCGTCTCGACCCAGGGCAGCTTGCGCGGGGTCGGGTGTCCTTCGAGGCGGCTGTCGAGCTTGCGGAAGGTCAGCAGCTCCTCGTCGTCGACGGCGCCGGCCGCCTTGTACGCGGAGTACAGCAGCGGCGAGGCGTGCCCCTTGGACAGTACGAAGCGGTCGTTGCCGGGGTGCTCGGGGCGGTCGAAGTCGTAGCGGAAGTGGTTCGCGAGGAGTACGGCCATCAGGTCGGCGGCGGACATCGAGGAGGTCGGGTGCCCGGAGCCCGCGGCGGCCGATGAGCGGACACTGTCCACGCGCAACTGCTGGGCGAGTTCGACGAGTTCACCGGTGTTCATGAGTCTCCTTCTGCGGGGTCCGTGTCAGCGCGCTCGACGGGGCCGGGGGCTTGACCCGGCTCACCGCCGGGCTGGTTCTTGGCGGGTTCGGGAGCCGGCTGGTTCTTCGCCGGTTCGCCGCCCGGCCGGCTCTTCGCGGGCTCCGGAGCCTGCTGCTCGGGTGCCCGCCCCTCTGAGAGCTCCTGCCCCGATGGCTGCCGCTCAGGCGGGTCCTGATCGGCCGCCTCCCGGGCCTTCGCCTCCGAGATCACCGCCTCGCCCGCGCTCGCCACGAACGTCGGCTCTTCCGCATCGCTCTGTACGTCCACGGGTTCCTCCGGATCGGCGTGTACGGTCGCGGCCTCCTCGGGCGCGGGCCTGTCCGGCCTCGTGTCCTCCTCCGTCGCCGCCCCTGGCCCCGAGCGCGCCTCGGCCTCCTGGCGTGCCGTCGGCCGTGCGGGCATCCGTGCCAGCTCCGGGGAGGCGGTGTCCAGCGGTACCGACCAGGACCGCACGAGTCCCAACTGAACGGCCTGGCGCGGGAGTACGGCGTCCAGCAACCAGTCGGCGGCGACCCGGACACGGTTGCCCGGCATCGCGGCGAGGTGATACCCGCGGGTGACGGCACCGGCCGCGAGGCCGGACAGCGGGACGCCCAGCGGGTTGGCCGCGGCCTTCACTCCGCCGAGGTCCACGACGAAGCCGAGGTCCCGGTGCTCGTAGGGGCGGCGCACACCGGCGCCCAGCGAGGCGGCGACGTTGAGGGCCGCCGTACGGCCCTGCCGCCAGGCGTGCTGCGCCGTCATCGGCGTGTACTGGCCCGGGTTGTCCAGATCGGGCACCGCGGCCGCGTCACCGCACGCGAACACCTCGGGCCGCCCCGGCACCTGCAGGTTCGGGTCGACGAGCAGCCGGCCGCGCTCCAGCGGCAGTCCGAGCGACTCGGCGAGCGGATCGGGCCGTACGCCCACGCACCACACCAGCGACCGCGTCGGGACGAACTCGCCGTCCGTCAGCAGCACTCCGTCCGGCGTGGCCTCCTTCACGGAGGTGCCCATCCGCACCTCCACGCCCCGTTCCCGGAGCGTGCGGTCGGCGGTGCGGGACAGATGCTCGTCGAGCTCGGGCAGGACCCGCTCCGCGACGTCGAGCAGGATCCAGCGCGGCCGCATGCCCTCCCGCAGCGGGTGCTTACGCACCTGCGCCTCGGTGAACAGCTGACCGTGCGCGGCGACCTCGGTGCCCGTGTAGCCCGCGCCGACCACGACGAAGGTGCACCGGGCGGCGCAGGTCGCGGGATCGTCGGCGGTCGCGGCGAGTTCTATCTGCCGGGTCACGTGGTCGCGCAGGTACAGCGCCTCGGGCAGGCCCCGGAAGCCGTGCGCGTGCTCGGCGACCCCGGGGACGGGCAGCAGTTTGTTGACGCTTCCGGCGGCCAGGACCAGCCGGTCGTAGGCGAGCGTGCCGCCGGTGCCCTCGGGGTCGGTGTAGTGGACGGTGCGGGCGTCCAGGTCGATGCCGTCGGCCTCGCCGAGCACCAGCCGCACGCGCGGCAGGGTGTCGGAGAGGGAGACGGTCACCCGCCGGGGTTCCAGGATCCCGGCGGCGACCTGGGGCAGCAGGGGCAGATACAGGAAGTAGTCGGTCGGGTTGAGCAGGGTGATGTCGGCCTTGCCGCGGGCTTTTCGGGACAGTTCCTTGGCCGTCCGGTACCCGGCGAAGCCGGCACCGACGATCACGATGCGGGGTCGACTCACGGTTCGCCTCCGGGGCTGTTGCGTACCTCGGGAGCCTTCCGCGTCCCCCCGGCCGGAGCACCCAAACGCCGGTTTCCGTACGGGCCGCCGGGTACTCGGACAGGGCCCCTCTCATCACGGAACCGCCAGAACCGCCGGAGGTACCCCCCATGCCCGAATACGGCTATTTCCTGTCGTGCGAGGAGTTCGGTCCCGCGGACCTCGTCGAACAGGCGCGGATGGCCGAGCAGGCGGGCTTCAGCTCGCTGTGGATCTCCGATCACTACCACCCGTGGAACGACGCGCAGGGCCAGAGCCCCTTCGTGTGGTCGGTGATCGGCGCGCTCTCGGAGGCGGTGTCCCTTCCGATCGAGACGGCGGTGACCTGCCCGACCGTGCGGATCCACCCGGCGGTGGTGGCACAGGCCGCGGCGACCTCGGCCGTGATGACGAACGGCCGCTTCCGCCTCGGCGTCGGCTCCGGCGAGGCCCTCAACGAGCATGTGCCCGGGCATGTCTGGCCGCCCGCGCACATCCGCCTGGAAATGCTGGAGGAGTCCATCCAGGTGATGCGGCGCCTCTTCACGGGCGAGGAGGTCAACCACCACGGCACGCACTACACGGTGGAGAACGCCCGCCTGTACACGGTCCCCGACGAGCCCGTCCCGATCGACATCTCCGGCTTCGGCCCGGCGGCGACGGCCCTCGCGTCCCGGGTCGGCGACGGCTTCATCACGATGATGCCCGACGAGTCGATGGTGGAGCAGTTCCGCAAGGGCGGCGGGGCCGGCAAGCCGGTCATCGGCGGCACGAAGGTCTGTTACGGCATCGACCGCGACGAGTGCGTCCGTACGGTCCGCAAGCTGTGGTTCAACCAGTTCCTGCCCGGCGAGATGGCCCAGATCCTGCCGTCGCCGCGCCACTTCGAACAGCTGGAGCCGCTGGTCACCGAGGACATGGTGCGCGAGAAGTCGGTGTGCGGGGACGACGTCGACGAGCACGTCTCCGCGCTGAACGCCTTCGCCGACGCGGGCTTCGACCGCGTCTACGTCAACCAGATCGGCCCCGACCAGCGCGGCTTCTTCGACTTCTACCGTACGAAGGTGCTGCCCCAGCTGCAGCAGGGGTGAACGATGAAACTGCACCGGCCGGTCGTCTCGGTGTACACGGTGCCGACCGACGCCCCCGAGGCCGACGGCACGTTCGCCTGGGACACCACGACCATGGTGATCGCCGAGGTGACGACCGGTGAGGAGACCGGCACCGGCTGGACCTACGGCCCGGCCGCGGTCGGTGACTTCCTCACCGAGCAGCTCGGACCGCTGGTCGAGGGCCGCAGTGCGCTGGACATCCCCGCGCTGCACGACACGATGTGCCGTTCGGTCCGCAACGCGGGCCGTCCGGGCATCGCGGCCTGCGCGATCTCGGCGCTGGACATCGCCCTGTGGGACCTGAAGGCCCGTCTCCTGGAACTCCCCCTGGCGCGCCTGCTCGGCGTCGCCCGCGAGCGCGTTCCCGTCTACGGCAGCGGCGGCTTCACGACGTACCACGACACGCATCTGGCCGCGCAGCTCAACGGCTGGGTGCACGGTCAGGGCATCCCCCGCGTCAAGTTGAAGATCGGCGAGAGCTGGGGCCGGGCGGTCCCCCGCGATCTGTCCCGGGTCCGTACGGCACGTGAAGTCATCGGCCCCGACGCGGAGTTGTACGTCGACGCGAACGGCGCCTACACCCGCAAGCAGGCGGTCCGGGTGGGCAACGCCCTGGCGGAACTCGGCGTCGGCTGGTTCGAGGAACCGGTGTCCTCGGACGACCTGACGGGTTTGCGCCTGGTCCGTGACGCACTCGTCTGTGACGTGACGGCCGGTGAGTACGGCTACGACCTGCCGTACTTCGCCCGCATGATCGCGGCCGGCGCGGTGGACTGTCTCCAGGTGGACGCGACCCGCTGCGGCGGTGTGACGGAGTTCCTCCGCGCGGCGGCGCTGGCCCAGGCCCACGGCCTGGAGGTCTCCACGCACTGCGCCCCGCACGCGCACGCCGCGGCCGCCGCCGCGATTCCCAACATCCGGCACCTGGAGTGGTTCCACGACCACGTCCGCATCGAGGACATGTTCTTCGACGGGGCACTGGACCCGACCGGCGGCACGGTCCGCCCGGTGGCAGGGGTGGGACACGGCCTGACGCTGCGCACGGACGAGGTGGAGGAGTACCGGGTGGCCTGAGGAGCCTCCCGATCAGGGCTCGGCTCAGCCCCTTCGTCTGCTCAGCCCCGTCGCCGCAGCCCTGCGGTCACCGCGGCGCCCAGCCCACCGGCCGCGGCGGCCACGAGCACGCGTCCCCGGTTCCGGGACAGCCAGTCCTGCGGGCTCGAGGACACGGCCTCCTCGTCGAACCGGCCGTGCGCCCCGAAGTCCCGGCCATGCGGTCCGTCCGCGGGAGCCCACAGGTTTCCGGGGCCGCCGTGCTCGCCCTCTTCCTGCTGTGCCTCGACGTTGGTGCGGGCGAGGTAGCGGTCCAACAGCCCCGGCACGACCGCGTTGGCGATGAGCGTGGCCACCGTGGACCCGCCGACCCAGTACTCCCGCCGCCGCCCGTGGAAGGCCGCGTGGACGATCGCGCGCGCGGCGACCTCCGGCTGGTACACCGGCGCCACCGGCCGCGCCCGGCCGGGCATCCGGTTCAACACCCAGTCGAACTGGGGGGTGTTGAGGCCCGGCAGCTGCACCATCGTCGTCCGCACACCGCTGCCCGAGTGGAGCAGCTCGCACCGCAGGGACTCGTTGAAGCCCTGGATGGCGTGCTTGGCCCCGCAGTACGCCGACTGCAGCGGAATGCCCCGGTAGGCCAGCGCGGACCCCACCTGCACGATCGTGCCGCGGTCCCGCGGCAGCATGTGGCGCAGGGCGGCCCGGGTGCCGGACACATAGCCCAGGTACGTCACTTCGGTCACCCGCCGGAACTCGTCCGCGGTGATCTCCGTGAACGGCGCGAAGACACCGGAGAAGGCGTTGTTGACCCAGACGTCGATGTGCCCGTAGGCGTCGACGACCTGCTGGGCCGCGTCGTCGACCGCCTTGGGGTCGGCCATGTCGACGCTCACGACGAGCGCCTCACCGCCGGCCCGCTGCACCTCGTCGGCGGCGGCCGCGAGGCCCTCGCGGCCCCGGGCCAGCAGGGCGACGCGGGCCCCGCGTTCGGCGAAGGCCCGGACCGTGGCCCGTCCCACGCCGCCGGTGGCCCCGGTCACCACGACGACCTTGCCGTGCTTCACGCGGGTGTCCTTCCTGCGTCGCGCACCACGCGTCACGCCCGGTGGTGCGGCTGCTCGGGGTCGGTGTCGTCCTGCCGCGGCGCCACGCCCGGTTCGGGGGTGCCCGTCGCCCCGGGGGCGACCGGCGGCATGGGCGGAATCGGCGTCCCGGACCCGCTCGGCGGCGTGGCCACCGTCTCCGCCCGGCCGGCCGTGGGCCGGGACGCGGCGGGCCTGGCGGCTCCGCGCAGCGCATAGGCCACGGCCCCCAGGATCACGGCGGTGATCAGCGCGGCCGCCCAGTCGGGCAGCCCGAGGGCGAGGGCGAGACCCACGGCCAGCGCCAGGGCCGCTCCCGCGTACAGCGCGACGGCGCCGGACGCGGCGTACAGCATGGCCGTACGGCGCTGCTTGCGCGTCTGCTCGCGCAGCTCGTCCCGTACGGTCTCGCGCGCCACCTGCGCCAGTTCCTCGACGAGATGCCTGTCCAGATGCTCCAGGTGATCCAAGCGCTCCATGGGCGCCGGGTACCCGCACGGGCGTGCGCATAACGCCGCCCCATTAGGCTCCTCCGCATGGACATTCTGGGAACCACGCTGCGTGTCTGTGTCGACGATCTGGAGGCCGCCGTCGTCTTCTACGAACGGCTGGCGGGCGCCAAGGCCCTACGTTTCGAGCGCGGCGGCGTCCACGTGGCCGCGGTGGGCTGCTTCCTGCTGATGAGCGGCCCGGAGGCCGAACTGGAGGTGCTGCGCAAGGTCGCGGCGACCATCGCGGTGAAGGACGTCGACGAGGCCCACCGGCTGCTCAGCGAGCTGGGCGCCCGTGTCCTCGCGGGCCCGGTGCCCACGCCGGTGGGCCGCAATCTGATCGCGATGCATCCCGACGGAGTGGTGTACGAGTACGTGGACCGCAACGTCGGCTAGAGGGCCCGCGGCCTCATGTCTCGGGCCGCATGCGGAAGTCGTAGTGCTGCGGCAGCGGTTCTTCGGGGGAACTGACACGGTTCCACAGGTCGCCGATCGCCTCGGCGCCCTCCCGCAGGTCGGCGACCTCGAAGCCCTCGTCGAAGACGGCCCGGGCCGCGTCGGGCCGCTCCTCGGCGAGCAGCAGCCGGGCCTCGATCAGCCGGAACCTGCCGCGTGCCCGGATCGCCGGATGCAGCCGCTCCCACACGGCACGCGCCTCGGCCGTACGCCCCGCTGCGGGCAGCGCCTCCAGCGTCTCGCGGCCGAGCGCGGCGGTGGCCGCCGTCCACGACTCGCCCTCGTCCCGCCGTTCGTGGCACAGGTCGTCGAAGGCGTCGGCGTACCGGTCGGCGGCCCGCTCGCGGTTGCCGGTCTCGCGGTCGGCGACGGCGAGGCAGCGCAGCAACGGCCAGCGTGAGGGCGCCAGTTCGAGCCCCCGCTCCCAACTGCGCACCGCCTGCGCCCGGTCACCGGCGTGCCACTGGGCCACTCCCAGGTGGTACTCGGTGAGCGGGGTGACGGGCGCGGTCTCCAGCATGTCCCGCCAGTGCGGCGCGACCAGGCTCTCGCCGGGCGGCCCTACCCGGCGCGGTTCGGGGAAGGACCCGGCCCGCAGCAGCTCCAGCCAGGGCGCCTGGGCCTGGCCGAGGGTGCTCTCGTCGAAGGGTGTGCCGGGCAGCTTCAGGTCGGCGCGCAGCACTTCCAGGGCGCCCCAGCCCGACCCGGCGGCCAGGGTCTCGCCGGGTTCGGTGTCGGCGTACGGCTTCCAGGCGGCGTAGGCCCCGTCGACGGCGGCACGCGGCAGTACGGCCTCCAGGTCAGGATTGCGCAAAGGCGTCCACGACGATGTCGGTCAGCAGCGCGCCCGCGGTGCCCTCGGGGTCCAGGTCGGGGTCGTAGATGGTGATGTTGAGGCCGGCGCAGGAGGGGGAGGCGAGCAACGGCCGCAGCAGCGCCACGAGTTCGGCGGGCAGGAGCCCCTCCGGGTCGGGGCTGTCGACGGCGGGCATGACGGACGGGTCGAGACAGTCGGCGTCCAGGTGCACCCAGAAGCCGTCGATCTCGGGGGTCTCGAAGGCCTGGGCGGTCGCCCGGGCGAGGGCGTCCGCGCCCCACTCCCGGAGGTCGCCGACGGTCACGACCGGGATCTTCAGGGCGGCGAGTTCGGCCCGGTCCTCCTCGAACGCGTCGCGAATTCCGAAGAACCGCACGTCCTCGTCGCGCAGATAGGGCTTCAGCCCCTCCAGGTCCGTCAGGTCCTCCTGCCCGCGCCCGGTGCCCAGCGCGACCTCCTCGCCGCCCGCCGCGCCGATCCGGTCGGAGTTGCCGGGGTGCCGGAAGTCCGGGGAGGCGTCGACCGCGGCCAGCCCGTAGCGGCCGATGCGGCGCAGGGCGAGGGAGGCGCCGAGCTGGATGGAGCAGTCGCCGCCGAGGACGACGGGGAAGTCCCCGGCGCGCACATGGCGCTCGATGCGGTCGGCCAGCCGCACGGTGTACGCGGCGATCGCGGCGGCGTTGAAGACGCCGTCGCCCTCCTGCCAGTCCCCCCGGTCGTAGCGCGGCGGCACCACCACCCCGCCCTCCAGGGCGTGCAGCCGCTGCACCATCCGCTGCTCCCGGAGGGCGCCGGCGAGCTTGTAGCAGCCGGGCACGGTACCGGGGGCGGGCGGACGCAGGCCGAGGTTGGAGGGGGCGTCCAGCACGACGATATTCCGCATGCGGATCATCCTCGCCGACGTACAGTCGACCGTCCACGGGGATACGCGAGGGAGCGGCAGTGAGTGAGCAGCACACCTACCGGGTGATCGTCCGCGGCACGTGGGAGGGGCTCACGGACGCGGCCCGCGCCCGGCTGCTCGCCGAGGCGGCGGACCACGGCATGGCGAGCATGCGGTTCTCCGAGGAGGGCTCGCTGTCGTACGAGCCGGCACCGCTGAAGCACTTCTCGATGCGCTACGTGGTGGTGTCGGACGCGGCGGACGGCGAGGAGATGGCGGGCGCGATCGCCGAGGACCGTGCGGAGACGGCACTCCGGGGACTCGGCTACGGCTTCCGCGACCTGAGGTCCACGGTCACGGACCTGGACACCATGAAGATCAACCGGAAGCCCGCATCTCGGCGGTGATCGCCCAGCGCTCGTGGTCCCGCCAGTCCCCGTCGATGTAGATCATCTTCGGGGAGAACCCTTCGAGCCGGAAGCCGCAGCTGCGGGCGAGGGCCAGGGAGGCGGTGTTGCGGGGCTGCGCGTTGATCTCCAGGCGGTGCAGCCGCATCGGCCCGAAGGCGTGGCCGATCACGAGGTCCAGCCCCTCGCGCATCAGCCCGCGCCCGGCGGCGTGCGCGAAGGCGCCGTAGCCGAGGGCCCCGCACCGGAAGCCGCCCTGGACGATGTTGTTGATGTTGATGAATCCGGCGATGGCCCCGTCGCCCCGCTCACCGTTCTTCTCGCAGACCAGGAACCCCGCCTTGGAAGAGTCCTCGATCAGCCGGCCGGCATACGCGAGATAGGCGCTCTCGCTGTCCGGCGGGAACAGCCACGGCTGGTGCACTTCCTTGCTCTCCCGGGCCCGGGCGGTGAACTCGGCGGCGTCCTCGTAGGTGAAGGGACGAATGCCCACGCGGGGGCCTGCGGCGAGATAGCGGGATGCGGTGTGCGGCATCCCGCCACCCTACGACGCCGTCAGCGCAGGGCCGGTTCGTCGAGGGTCAGGGTGCCCGCGTCGGCGTCGAGTTCGGCGGACACCCCGAACGGGATCGTCAGCGCCCCCTCGCAGTGCCCGAACCCGAACTCCTCGACGACGGGCACGCCGAGGCCGCCGAGCCGGTCCAGGAGCAGCGCCCGCACCCTCTCGTACGGTTCGCACCTCTCCCACGAGCCGAGGAGCACCCCGCGCACCCCGTCGAGCCAGTCGGCGCGCAGGAGTTGGGTCAGATAGCGGTCGAGGCGGTACGTCTCCTCGCCGACGTCCTCCAGGCAGAGCAGTCCGCCGCGCGCACCGGCCCTGGCGTGCGCGGAGCCCAGTTCGGAGGCGAGCAGGCACAGGCAGCCGCCCAGGGTGACACCGCGGGCCCGGCCGGGGACCAGGGCCGTGCCACCGGAGGCGATCGTGCGGACCGTCTCCGGAGCGAAGAGCGTGGACCTCAGATGCTCCTGGGCCCGCGCGTTCTTGATGAAGTCGATGCCGGCGGCCATCGGGCCGTACAGCGTGACCAGGCCGAGCCGGGCGGCGAACGCCTCGTGCAGCGCGGTGACATCGCTGAACCCGACCAGCACCTTGGGCCCAGCCGCGCGCAGGGCGTCCCAGTCGAGCAGTTCGACCATGCGCATCACGCCGTATCCGCCGCGGGCGCACAGCACGGCGTCCACGGACGGGTCGCACCAGGCGTTCTGGAGATCGGCCGCCCGGTCGGCGTCCGTGCCCGCGAGGTAGGTGAACTCACCGTGCCGGTCGAGGACATGGGGGGCGGCGACCGGATCGAGGTCCCAGCCGCGCAGCACGTCCAGTCCGGCCTGGAGGCGCTCCTCCGGCACCGGTCCGCTGGGGGCGACGACGGCCACGCGGGCTCCGGGCGCGAGTCTGTGCGGCCGTACGAGTTGCTTCACCTGGTGAGCTCCAATGTCGGGACGCCGGGCGGATTCAGCCCGAACACCTGGGCGTACAGGGAGAGTTCGGCTTCCAGGGCGCGGATCATCGTGTCGGCGCGGCGGAACCCGTGCCCCTCCCCCTCGAAGGCGAGGTAGGCGTGCGGCACCTGTCGGCCGGCGATCCGGGCGAGGAACCGCTCGCACTGCGCGGGCGGGCAGATCACGTCGTCCAGGCCCTGAAGCAGCAGGAAGGGCGCGGTGACCCGGTCGGCGTGCTCGACGGGCGAGCGTTCCGCGTACCGTCCGGGGACCTCGGCGAGCGGTCCGACCAGGCTCTCCAGGTACTGGGACTCGAAGTCGTGGGTCTCCCCCGTGCCCCAGCCGGCCAGGTCGAGGATCGGGTAGACGATCGTGCCGCAGGCGTAGACGTCCGTCGTGGTGAGCGAGGCGGCCGCGGTCCAGCCGCCGGCGCTGCCGCCACGCACGGCGAGCCGGTCGCGGTCGGCGGTGCCCTCGTCGGCGAGGGCGAGCGCGACGGCCGCGCAGTCCTCGACGTCGACCACGCCCCACTGCTCGCGCAGCCGGTCCCGGTACTCGCGCCCGTATCCGGTCGAGCCGCCGTAGTTGACCTCGGCGACGCCGATCCCGCGCGAGGTGAAGTAGGCGATCGAGAGGTCGAGGACGAGGGGCGCGTGGCCGGTCGGTCCGCCGTGTGCCCAGACGACGTACGGCGGCAGTTCGTCGCCCGGTGCCCTGTACCCGGGGTGGTGCGGCGGATAGACGTGGGCGTGGATGTCCCGGCCGTCCGGTCCGGTGAAGACGCGGATCAGGGGCTCGGGGTAGTACGCGGGGTCGACCGGGTCGTCGTGCTCGGCGCCGATCACCCGGGCCCGGCCCGTGCGCGTGTCCAGCTCCACGACCTCGTGGGCGGTGCGGGGGCTGGCGCCGACGGCGACGACCCTCCCCCACCCTTCGGGCGGGGGGACCCCCATCTCGCTTCGCTCGCCGTGCACCGCGAGGGTGGGCGCGAACTCGGTCCAGGGGCCGGCCGCGTCGACGAGTTCGCCGGTCTCGGGGTCCAGGATGCCGAGCGCGGTCGAGCCGGTGCCGTGCACGACGGCGATCAGTCCGCTGTCCAGCGGGGCGAACCAGCGGTGGCCGAGTTTCCAGAGGGCGCCGCCGAACTCCTCCTCGCGCGGGCACAGTTGCTCTCCGTCGCGGTAGAGGTTCCACCATCCGGTGCGGTCGCTCGCGTACAGCAGACGGCCGTCGGACGACCAGTCGGCCTGGGCGATGGACTCCTCGGGACCGCCGGCCACCGTGCGGGGCTCCTGGAGCGTGCCGCCCAGGACCTCGGCGACGACCAGTTCCGTGCCGTCCCAGGGCATGCGCGGGTGGTCCCAGGCGAGCCAGGCCGCGCGCGTGCCGTCGGGAGAGATACGGGGGCCGGTGAGGAACCGGTGGCTGTCGTCGGTGAGTTCGCGCACCGCGTCGCGGTCCCGCGCGGCCGAGCCGTCGAGCGGTACGGCGGCGATGACCCGGCGGACGGCGGTGGGCCCGTCCCCGGTGAACTCCTCCAGGACGCACCACACTTCGCCGAGGTCGAGCCTCAACTGCGGCTCCGCCCAGCGCAGTCCGCCGCCCACCGGGGAGACGGGGGTGAGCGGGACCGGCTCGCCGCCGGGCTCGTACCGGTACAGCCGCTGGTCGGCGAAGTGCACGAACACCACGAGCGGCGCGCCGTCGACCACCGCACCGGCCCAGGGGTGGCCGCCGTACTCGATGACCCGGCTGCGCACGTTCCACGGCGCGGGCAGCACCGGCTCCTCGGCCCCGTCGGCGCGTCTGCGCACCAGGGTGCGGCGGCCGCCCTCGGCGGGCCTGGGTTCGGTCCACCACACCTCGTCCCCGACGAAGCCCAGCCATTCGGGGTGTCCGTCGTGCGCGGCCGCGAGCGCCGCGTCGATGGGCGAGGGCCAGGAACCGTATGGCGACGTCTGCACGTTCTCCCCCACTCGCTCAGGCCGTTCGCAGGAAGCGGTCGAGTACCCGCACACCGAAGTGGAGTGCTTCGACGGGGACGCGCTCGTCGACCCCGTGGAACAGGGCCTGGTAGTCGAAGCCCTCCGGGAGCTTCAGGGGCGCGAACCCGTACCCGGTGACGCCCAGCCGGGAGAACTGCTTGGCGTCCGTGCCGCCGGACATGCAGTACGGCACCACATGCCCCTCGGGCGCGAACTCCTCGACGGCGGCACGCATCCGGGCGTACGTCGGCGAGTCGACCGGCGCCTGGAGGGCGACCTCGCGGTGGCTGAACTCCCAGTTCACCTCGGACCCGGTGAGTTGGTCCAGGGTCGCGCGGAACTCGTCCTCGCCGCCGGGCAGATAGCGGCCGTCGACGTAGGCCACGGCCTCCCCCGGGATCACGTTGAGCTTGTAACCGGCCTCCAGCATGGTCGGGTTGGCGCTGTTGCGGACGGTCGCCTCGACCAGCTGGGCGGCGGGGCCCAGCTTCTCCAGCACCCGGTCCACGTCGGTGAGGTCGGTCTCGATGCCGTAGAGCGCGGCGAGTTCGGTGAGGGCCGCGCGGACGGTCGGGGTGAGCCGCAGGGGCCACTCGTGCTCGCCGATGCGGGTCACGGCGGCGGCGAGCCGGGTGACCGCGTTCTCGTTGTTGACCTTGGAGCCGTGTCCGGCGCGGCCGCGCGCGGTGAGCTTGAGCCAGCCGGTGCCCCGCTCCCCCGCCGCGATGGGGTAGATCTGCTGCCCGGCGCCGTCGTGGAAGGTGAACGCCCCCGACTCGCTGACCCCCTCCGTGCAGCCCTCGAAGAGCTCGGGGTGCTCGTCGGCGAGGAACCCGGAGCCGTCCTCGGCGCTGGCCTCCTCGTCGGCGGTGAACGCGATCACGAGGTCCCGCCGGGGCCGGACGCCCTGCCGTGCCCACGCCCGCACCACGGCCAGGATCATCGCGTCCATGTTCTTCATGTCGACCGCCCCGCGCCCCCAGACGACCCCGTCGCGGACCTCCCCGGAGAAGGGGTGCACGCTCCAGTCCGCGGCCTCGGCGGGCACCACGTCCAGATGACCGTGGACGAGCAGCGCGTCCGCCGACGGGTCGGTGCCCTCGATACGGGCGACGACGTTCGTACGGCCCTTGGTGCGCTCCAGCATCAGGGGCACGAGGCCCGCCCCGGCCAGCTGCTCGGCCGCGTACTCGGCGGCGGGGCGTTCCTGGCAGTCGCCGCCGCCCCGGTTGGTGGTGTCGATGCGGATGAGGTCGGAGGTGAACCGGACGACCTCGTCCAGTGCCTGCTGGTCAGCCATACTGCTCCTCCACGGCGGCCGAGACGATGGTGGTGACCGCCTTGAACGTGCGGATTCCCGCGTACATGGTCTCGCTGGTGTACGCCACCTTCCGCGCCCCGATCCGCCGCACGCCCGGCACCACGGTGGCGGCCATGGCGAGGTGCTCGGCGTCGAACTCGACGGCGATCGTGAACGGCCCTGCCTGCACGGGCTCCTGACGGACCGCCAGCTGGGCCGCTTCCTTGGCCGCGGCCCTGATGTCCGCGGCGGTGCGGGCCGGTGTGCGGCACACGGCGGCATAGCGGGAGACGTGGTCCTTGACGGCGACCTTCAGCGCCTCGGGGGCGTAGCCGAGGGCGTCCTCGCAGGCCACATCGTCCCCGGTGACGAGGACGACGGGCACGCCGTACTCCGCCACCACCTGCGCGTTGAGGTACCCCTCGCTCGCGGGCACGTCGTTCAGCCAGACCCCGGTGATGGAGTTGGCGAGGTAGGTGTGGGCGAGGACGCCCTCCTGGCCGGCGCCCGCGTGGTAGCCGAGGAACGCGATGCCGTCGACGTCGCCGTGCTGGACGCCCTCGACCATGGAGAGGTCCTTGTGCCGTCCGGTGAGCATCTGCGCCCGCTCGTCGAGCCGCTCCAGGAGCAGGTTGCGCATGGTCCAGTGGGCCTCGTTGACGAGCACCTCGTCGGCGCCTCCGTCGAAGAAGCCCAGCACGGCGGCGTTCACATCCGAGGTGAACATCGACCGGCACCGCTCCCACTGCGGTGTGCCCGGCAGCACGTCGGCCGGCCAGGTCACGCCGGTGGCGCCCTCCATGTCGGCGCTGATCAGGATCTTCATGGTCCGCCACGTTACGCGTCGCGGAGGTTTGCGTCGCCCGCAAGGGGTCAGGCGAGCCCCATGGCGCTCACCCCTGCCGCACAGGTAACTCCCAGGAGACGCGTATCCTCCCTCGCGGATTCCATAGGAGACGGTCGAGGAGAAGAGTGAGCGACACTGCACAGCCGGTCCGGCCGGCACGGCCCACGACGGCGACCGCCGCGCCGGGAAGCGCGCCCGGACGACCGAAGCAGCGCGACGCGTTCTTCGACAACGCCAAGTACCTGGCGATCGTGCTGGTGGCCATGGGACACGCCTGGGAGCCGCTGCGCTCCGGCAGCCGTACCGTCACCGCGCTGTACACGCTCGTCTACGCCTTCCACATGCCGGCGTTCATCATCGTCTCGGGCTACTTCTCCCGCTCCTTCGACGCGAGCCCGGCGAAGATCAAGCGGCTGGTCACCGGGGTCGTCGTCCCCTACGTCGTGTTCGAGACGGCGTACACCTATTTCACCCGGTGGTCCGACGGCGTCCCGGACCGTGCGATCAGTCTGCTGGACCCGCTGTACCTGACGTGGTTCCTCGCCGCCCTGTTCATCTGGCGGCTCACCACCCCGATCTGGCGCGTCGTGCGGTGGCCGCTGCCGATCGCCCTCACCATCGCCGCGCTCGCCACGCTCAGCCCGTCCATCGGCCACGACCTGGACCTCCAGCGCACTCTGCAGTTCCTGCCGTACTTCGTGCTCGGCCTGTGTCTGCGCCCGGAGCACTTCTCGCTGGTACGCCGGTGGCGGGTGCGGCTGCTCGCGGTTCCGGTCTTCGCCGGGGCGGTCGTGTTCTCGTACTGGGCGGTCCCGCGCATGGACTACGCCTGGTTCTTCCACCGCGACGACGCCGAGCACTTCGGCGTGCCGGCCTGGTACGGGCCGCCGATGACGCTGGCGCTCTTCGCCTGCTCGCTCGTCCTGGTCGCCTGCTTCCTGTCCTGGGTGCCGGGGCGCCGCATGTGGTTCACGACGCTGGGCGCGGGCACGCTCTACGGCTATCTGCTGCACGGTTTCGTCGTGCAGGCCGGCAACCACGTCGACTGGGCCGGTCACCGGTGGGCGCACACCCCGGTCGGCGAGATCGCCGTCACGCTGGTGGCCGGTGCGGTGGTGACCGCGCTGTGCACCGCGCCCGTGCGGCGGGTCTTCCGGTGCGTGATGGAACCGCGGATGGAGTGGGCGTTCCGGAAGACCCCGCCCGGCACGGTCCGGGTGCCCTCCCAGGGGCACCGCTAGGCCGGCCGGCGCGCAGGGCGCTCAGACGGTGCGGCCCACCGCCCACCACTTCGACGGCAGTTCGATCCGGGTGCCGTCGGAGCGGTACTCGGTGGTCATGAGCGGCAGTTCACCGCCGGCCACGATCGTCAGCCCGGCCGCCCCGAGGTACACGGGCACCGCCTCGTCGGCCACCTCTCCCGGTGCGATGCCGTGCGCGAAGACGGGTGCCAGCTTGGCGGGCGGTCCGTCGGGGCTCTGCGCCAGGCCCACCAGGACGGCCTTGGCGGCCTCGGAGAGCTCGACGAGGAAGGCCCGGCCGCGCTCCCCGACGAGCGTGGCGATCCCGTCGACCAGCTGCTGCCGGTCCTCGGGCGCGACCTGGTGCAGCACGCCCCGCATGTAGACGTTGACGTCGCCGAGTTCGGCGTGCAGGTTCTCCGGCTCGCTCTTGTCGGAGGCGTCCAGCAGCCGGTAGGTCACCTGTCCCTCCGGGTCGGCGTCGCGGGCGCGGTCGAGGGCGGCGGCGGCCAGGTCGACGCCGATGACCTGGGTGAAGTGGGCGGCGAGGAAGCGGCTCTGGGTGCCGTTCCCGCAGCCCAGGTCCACGAGGGGCAGTCCCGGATCGACCAGGAGCGGCTCGAAGTGGGCGAGGTGGACTCCGGCGGTCAACACCGGTTCCGCGTCCCAGAACACGGCCCCCTGCCGCCCCGGGGCCTCCCGCCAGAAGCCCTCCCAGGACTCCCGGTACCGACCAGTCACGCTCATGCCCCAACTCCCCAGGATGTGCCACAAACCCGTCACACTTGACGGGCCAGTACGGTGTATCGCGCCGGGCTCACGCGGACAAGCGCACGGCGCATTCCTTCACTGCCAGTTCGAGAGACACGCCCCCTGTGGGGGCCGCTCAGCGGCGCGGCAGGGTCAGTTCGAACCAGACGGTCTTCCCGGCCTTCGTACGGCTCGCCCCCCACTCCCGGGCCAGTGTGCTGACCACTCTGAGCCCTCGTCCCCGCTCATCGGCGGGCCCCGCGCTCAGCAGGTTCGGCAGCTCGTGGTCGTCGTCGTCCACCTCGCACAGCAAGGTGTCCTTCCGCACGAGCCGCAGCTCGACGGGCCGGCTGTGCGAGTGCCGTACGGCGTTGGTGACCAGCTCGCTCACCATGAGCTCCGCGCCGTCCGCCAGCTTCGCCAGGCCCCAGTCGTGGAGCTGCTCCCGCACCACCGCGCGGGCCCGCCCCACCTCGGCCGGGTCGAGCAAGATCCGCCACTCGGCCACGTCGTCCGGCTCGATGCCGTTGAGCCTGGCCATGAGCAGCGCCACGTCGTCCTTGCGTCCCCCGCGCGGGTTGAGCGCACGGATGATCGCGTCGCAGGCGTCGTCCATGGACGCGGCCGGATGCGCGGCGGACTCGGTGAGCGTCGCGAGCCCCACTCCGATGTCCTCGCCCCGCACCTCCACCAGCCCGTCGGTGCACATCAGCAGCCGGTCTCCGGGCGCCACGCGCACGCGTACCGCCTCGAACGGCACCCCTCCGACGCCGATGGGCGCGCCGGTGGGCAGGTCGAGCAGCGCGCTGCGCCCGTCCGCGGCCCGCACGATCACCGGCGGGATGTGGCCCGCGTTGGCGAGGTGGAGTTCGCTGGCGATCGGGTCGTAGACGGCGTAGAGACAGGTCGCGAGGTAGGTGTCGCCGAGGCGCTGGGCGAGGTCGTCGAGGTTGCGCAGCAGCTGGGCCGGCGGCAGGTCGAGCGCGGCCATGGTCTGCACGGCCGTGCGCAACTGGCCCATCATGGCGGCCGAGTTGAGCCCGTGCCCCATGACGTCCCCGACGACCAGGGCCGTGCGCGCGCCGGGCAGCTTCACGGAGTCGAACCAGTCGCCGCCGACGCGCCCGAGGAGCGTGCCCGGCAGATAGCGGGTGGCGATGTCGCAGCCCGCCATGCGCGGCGGGATGTGCGGCAGCATGCTGTCCTGGAGGGTCTCGGCGACGGACTCCTGGAAGGTGTACATGCGCGCGTTGTCCAGCACGAGTCCCGCGCGGGCGGCGAGTTCGGCGCCGGTGACGCGGTCCATGTCGTTGAACTCGACGCGCTCGGGGTGCCGTAGCAGGATCATGAACCCGAGGACCACATTGCGGGCCTTCAGCGGGACGACGAGCATGGAGCGGCCGGTGATCAGCGGCCTGATGTCCCGCTTCTCGAACTGCGAGGCGATGGCGTGCCCCATCTGTTCGCTGATGCGCGGCACGAGGACGGGCTCACCGGTGGTCATGCACTGGAAGAACGGGGTGTGCGCGGGAAACGGCATGGCCTCGCCGACCGGCACCACGTCGTCCCAGCGGCCGGGTTCGTCGGTGTGCTCCAGAGCCACCCGGTGCCACATCGTGGTGGTGTCGGGCACACCGTCCGGGAAGCCCTCGCCGGCGACGACCTGTTCGCGCAGATAGGTGCCGGCGACGTCGGTGAAGCGGGGCACGACGGCCCTGCTGACCTCCACGATGGTCTGCGAGAGGTCGAGGGAGGTGCCGATCTTCCCGCTGACCTCGTTGAGGAACTCCAGCCGTTCGCGCACGGCGACGTACTCGAGGTCCTCGCCCTCGTCCGGCTCGTCCTGCGACACTGGCAGGCCCTGCGCGGCCGCCCGGGCCGCCCGCTCGCGGCGGGCCCTGCGCTCGGCGCGCCGGGGCACACCCCAGTCGGGGGTGACGGGCACCCGGTCGTTCTGGCTGAACTCCAGGACCGGATAGCCCAGTTCGAGGATCTGCGCGACGATGCGGGCGCTTTCGCCGACGCTCATGCTGGGCAGGATTTCGGGGAGCCGGTGGGCGAGTTCGTCGGCGCCCGGGAAGTCGGTGTGCAGGGCGAAGGCGGGTGAGATCCGCTCGACGGCCGCTCCCTGCTCGTCCGGGTCGGGATCCCGGCGGAGTCCGCTCGCGTCGGCGGCCAGCACCAGCAGACGCTCCCGGCCGGGGCCGACCAGCGGGTAGGCCCACCACAGGACGTCGACGCGATCCGCGCCGGGCACGGTGAGACGGGCGCGGCCGGCGGCCGGGTAGGACAGACCGCCGTCGAGGGAGGACTCGAGATCGGGTCCGAGTCCGTCGTAGGCGGCGTACATGCCGTAGTCCCGCTCGGGGAGGGCTCCGGAGACGGGCAGCAGGTCGGCCGCGGTGCGGCCGATGGCCTCTTCCTTGCCGGCGCCGAACAGCCGGCTCGCGCCTCGGCTCCAGTGGGAGACCAGGCCGTCGCGGTCCACCACGACCACGGCCAGCGGGACACGTCCGGCGGCGGCGGGTCCGTCCGCCACGCCGTTCCCAGCTCCGCGGCTGGGAGGTACGCCCCTCTCGGTGCCACGGTCCATGGCCCAGGCCCTCTCTCCGCAAGATCTGTGCCGCCTGCTCCACCGTACGGCGCCGGGCCGTGACGGTGTGCGGCAACGCGGGAATTGGGACGGACCGGCTCACCCCGGCGCGCGCCCCGCGCTGACGCTCCGTCAGTCCTCGTGTCCCAGCTGCAGATCCCGCTCCGTGCGGCCGCCTCCGGCCACCTGGAGGACGGTGGCGACCGGCGGGTAACCGGCGGCGATGACGGTGTACTCACCGCCGGACAGGTCGCCGAAGCGGAAGGTGCCGTCGGGGCCGGTCGTGAGGGTGTCCACCACGTTGCCGGCGACGTCCAGCAGCGTCACGCGCGCGTCCTCGACGGACCGTCCGCCACCGGCCCGCACGGTGCCGCGCAGCACGGCGCCGCCGGCGAGTTCGACGTCCAGGCGGGTGTCGCGGGAGGCCCGGACGGTGACGGGGAGCGCGACCGGGCGGAACGCGGGTGCGCCGGCGGCGAGGGTGTACTCCCCCGCGACCAGTTCGGTGATGACGTAGACGCCGTCATGCCCGCTGCGGGTGGTGGCCACGACCTGGCCGTGCGCGTCGGTGAGGGTGACGGTGGCGTCCCGCACGGGTGTGCCGTCGGTGAGCACGCGGCCGGTGAGTCGTCCGGCGCCGCCGAGGACGATGTCCAGTTCGACGGGGCGCGCGCCGATCGTGACGGAGACGGCCTGCGGCTGATGGCCACTCGCGGCGGCGATGAGGACGTACGATCCCGCGCCGGGCGTCGACAGCGCGAACCGCCCGTCCTCGCCGCTGCTGCCGCGCCCGATCTGCGCTCCGGCCATGTCGATCAGGGTGAGGGCGGCCCGGGGCACGGCGGTCCCCTCGGTGTGCCGCACGGTGCCGCACACGGCGGCCCCCGCGGTGCGTGCCGCGCGGGCGTGCGGGACGGGGGCGGTGTCCGTGTCGACGGTGGGGTGGGTCACCAGCGGTTTCTCCTTGAGGAAGAAGGCGATGAGCAGACCGAGGACGAGCACCGGCACGAGGTAGAGGAAGATCCTCGGCATGGCGTCGGCGTAGGCCCGGATGTAGCCGTCGCGCAGCGCGGGGGGCAGGGCGTGGACGAGCTGCGGGGTGATGGACTCGGAATCGGGCAGCCCCTGCGCGGTGGGGAGCCGGTGTCGCAGCGAGTCCGCGAGCCGGTCGGCGAAGAGGGTGCCGAAGATCGCCGCTCCGACGCTGCCGCCGATCTGCCGGAAGTAGTTGTTGGCGCTGGTGGCGGTGCCGAGGTCGGCCGGGCGGGCGGAGTTCTGCACGGCGAGGATCAGCACCGGCATCACCATGCCGATCCCGGTGCCGAGGACGGCCATCCAGATGCTGTAGTGCAGCCGGGGCGTGTCGACCTCGAGCCGGGACAGCAGCCACATGCCGACGGCGGAGAGGGCGCTGCCGAGGATCGGCCAGATCCGGTAGTGCCCGGTGTGGCTGATGAGCTGTCCGGCGACGACGGACGCGCCGACGATGCCCGCCATCATGGGCAGCATCAGCAGGCCGGACTCGGTGGCGCTCGCCCCGTCGACCATCTGGAGGAAGGTCGGCAGGTAGCTGGCGGCCCCGAAGAGCGCGACCCCGATCGCCAGACCCACCAGGCCGGTCACGGTGAAGACGGAGTCCCTGAACAGCCGCAGCGGGATGAGGGGTTCGGCGGCGAAGTGCTCGGCGATCAGGAAGAGGGCGGTGGAGGCCGCCGCTCCGGCTCCGAGGCCGAGGATCACGCGTGAGTCCCAGGGGTACTCGGTGCCGCCCCAACTGGTCAGCAGCACCAGGCAGGTGGACGCCGCGGCGAGCAACAGTGCGCCGAGAACGTCGAACCGGGGCCGCACCAGCGGCTTCGGCAGCTTCAGCACGGCGGTGACGACGGCCAGGGTGAGCAGTCCGAAGGGCACGTTGATGTAGAAGCACCACCGCCAGGAGAGGTGGTCCGTGAAGTAACCGCCGAGCAGCGGGCCCGCGACGGAGGCGAGTCCGAAGGCGGCGCCGATCAGGCCCATGAAACGGCCGCGCTGCCGGGGCGGCACGATGTCGGCGACGATCGCCTGCACGCCGATCATGAGGCCGCCCGCGCCGACGCCCTGCACCGCGCGGAAGGCGATCAACTGGTCCATGGTCGCGGCCCGTCCGGCGAGGGCGGAGCCGGCGACGAAGACGAGGATCGCGAACTGGAAGACGCCCTTGCGGCCGAGGATGTCGCCGAGCTTGCCGTAGACCGGCAGTCCGATGGTGGCGGTGAGCAGGTAGGCGGTGATCGCCCAGGACATCCGGTCCAGGCCGTGCAGTTCACCGACGATCCTCGGGAGCGCGGTGGCGACGATCATCTGCTCCAGCGCGGCGAGGAGCAGCGCGAGCATCAGCCCGAAGAAGACGAACCGCACCCGCCGCGGGCCGAGTTCGACGGCCGGGGCGGGGGCCTGCGGTGGCGCTTCGACCCGTTCCCCGTGCGTCGCAGTGGTCACGCCCACGTCCCGCTCCCCTCGTCGCGCCTGCCACGCATTTCCCGCATAAGGCGACAACTACGAGCAAGCGCGACGAGTTACGGCGCACCGGTGGGCCGTACGGAGATCCACTCGATCCGGTGACCGAGGGCAACATCCGGCGGGTGCTGGGGACTTACTTCTCGACCTCGGCGGCGAGCCGGTCGAGCAGGGAGTCGTAGATCCGGCCGAGGCCCTTGGGGGCGAAGGTCTTCTCGAAGAAGCCGCCGATGCCGCCGGCGCCCTGCCAGGTGGTGGTCACCACGACCCGGGACTTGCCCTCACCGGCCGGGGTGACCCGCCAGGTGGTGACCATGGAGGAGTTGCGGTCCTTCTCGACGAGCTCGCCGTCGGTGGGCTCGGTGACCTCCAGGAGGCAGTCGCGGATCCGCTTGCTGGTGGCCTGGAGCTTCCAGTGGACGAGGGTGCCCTCGCCGTCGCCGCCCTCGCGCACCTCGTACTCGCTGAACTGCTCGGGGAGCACCTTCCCGCGTGTGCCGCTGTAGTCGGCGACGGCGTCGAACACCTTCTCCGCGTCCGCCGCGACGATCCGCTCCGTAGTGGCCTCGACCTGCGCCATCGACTTCCTCCAGGACTTCGGGTTCTCGGGTGTGCTCGGGCTGGGAGCAAGCCAACCACCCCCGCCCACGGGCGCCCAAATCGGGGTTGCGCAGAAAATCGAACAAGTGTTTCACTCGAAGGGCAGTGCTACCGAGGAGGCCTCATGCGCTGGGAGAACCTCACCGAGTCCGCGGAACACGGACGGGCCGACGCCGCTCTCTTCGGCGCCGACGCGGTGGTCAGCCGTACCTTCGACACACCCGAGTTCGCCGGGATCACGTTCCACGAGATCCGGGCCCGCTCGATCATCAACCGGGTGCCCGGCGCCTCCCGCATGCCCTTCGAGTGGACGGTGAACCCCTACCGCGGCTGCTCCCACGCGTGTGTGTACTGCTTCGCCCGCAAGACCCACAGCTATCTCGACCTGGACACCGGTCTCGGCTTCGACTCGCAGATCGTGGTCAAGGTGAACGCCCCGGAGCTGCTGCGCCGCCAGCTGGGCTCGCGCCGCTGGACCGGCGACCACATAGCGATGGGCACCAACGTCGACTGCTACCAGCGCGCGGAGGGCCGCTACCGGCTGATGCCGGGCATCCTCGCCGCCCTGCGCGACCGGGCGAACCCCTTCTCGATCCTGACGAAGGGCACCCTGATCCTGCGCGACCTCGACCTGCTCCGGCAGGCCGCCGCGGTGACGGACATCGGCATCTCGGTCTCGGTCGGCTTCACCGACCCGGAACTGTGGCGCACGGTGGAGCCGGGTACGCCCGCTCCGGAGCGGCGCCTGGACGTCGTCCGGACACTGGGCGAGCACGGCATCGGGTGCGGGGTGCTGATGGCGCCGGTGATCCCGTTCCTGAGCGACAGCCCCGCGCAACTGCGGGCCACCGTGCGCGCGATCGCCGCCGCGGGCGCCACGTCGGCCACCCCTCTGGTGCTGCATCTGCGGCCGGGCGCCCGCGAGTGGTTCATGGCCTGGCTGAACCGGGAGCACCCGTACCTGGTACGCCGTTACGAGCGGCTCTACGCGGACGGCTCCTACGCCCCGAAGTGGTACCAGCGCCGGATCACCCGTCAGGTGCATGAGCTGGCCCAGGAGTACGGCCTCGGTCCCGCGGGCGCGGGGATGCCCCGGCGGACCCGGGAGCCGGAGCCCGAGGTCGAGCCGGTGTCCGAACCTGTCCAACTCACGTTGATCTGAATGCATCCGAGCGCATCAACCTGACCAATCGGGTCAACTATTGTCAGAACACGTTCTTCCGGGCGGACTTTCCGGGACGATGCGGCGTGGACCGTGACCTTCGCGGTCCGGAAACCCTCCGTCCTGGGAGGACTGCATGAGAAAACGCGCAGCCGTGCTGTGCGGTGCGGCGGTCGTCGTGGCCGGGACCTTCACCGCCGTCCCCGCCGACGCCAGCGCCCCGCAGGCCACGCCATCCGCCCAAGCCGCGAAGCTCACCTGGAAGAAGTGCGGCACCGCCGACTACCCGACGCTCCAGTGCGCCTCCCTCAAGGTGCCGCTCGATCACGCCGACCCGCGCGGGCGGCAGATCACCCTGGCACTGTCCCGCCTCCCGCACACCGCGAAGAAGTACCAGGGCCCGCTGCTGGTCAACCCCGGCGGCCCCGGCGGCAGCGGTCTGACCTTCGCCGGGTTCATCGCCTCCGGCCTGCCCAAGGCGGTCGCGGCCCAGTACGACGTCATCGGCTTCGACCCGCGCGGGGTGGGCAGGAGCAAGCCCGCCCTGGACTGCAAGCCGGGCCACTTCAACCCGGTGCGCCCGAACTCCGTGCCGAGCACACCCGCGATCGAGCGGGCCAACCTCAAGCGCGCCAAGTCCTTCGCCGCCGCCTGCGGCCGGAAGTACGCGAGCGTGCTGCCGTACATCGACACCGTCAGTGCCGTGCGGGACATGGACTCCATCCGCCGGGCCCTTGGCGCCAGGAGGATCAACTACTTCGGCTACTCCTACGGCACCTATCTGGGCGCGGTCTACGCGAAGCTCTTCCCGCACCAGGTGCGCCGCCTGGTCCTGGACTCGAGCGTGGACCCGACCGGCGTCTGGTACGACGACAACCTCGCCCAGGACTACGCCTTCAACGACCGGCACCGGGCGCTGATGGCCTGGATCGCCAAGTACGACGCCAAGTACAGGCTCGGCACCGATCCGGAGGGGATCGAGGCCAAGTGGTACGCGATGCGGGCGGCCCTCGCCAAGAAGCCGGCGGGCGGCAAGGTCGGTGCCTCCGAGCTGGAGGACACCTTCATCCCGGGCGGCTACTACAACGGCTACTGGCCCTACCTGGCCGAGGCGTTCGCCGCGTACGTGAACGACAAGAAGGCCGATCCGCTGGTCGAGGCGTACGAGAACTTCGCCGCCGTCGACGCCTCCGGGGACAACGGCTACAGCATCTATACCTCGGTGCAGTGCCGTGACGCCTCCTGGCCGCGCGACTGGCGCCAGTGGCAGAAGGACAACTGGGACGTGTACGAGAAGGCGCCGTTCATGGCCTGGAACAACGCCTGGTACAACGCGCCCTGCGCGTTCTGGCCCACGAAGTCGCTGAGCCCGGTGAACATCGCCAACGGCAAGCTCCCGCCGGCGCTGCTCTTCCAGGCGACGAACGACGCGGCCACCCCGTACGAGGGCGGTGCGACGGTCCACCGCCTGCTGGCCGACTCCAGCCTGGTCGTCGAGGAGGGCGGCGGCAACCACGGCATCACACTGAGCGGGAACAAGTGCCTGGACACGTACCTGGCCGCGTATCTGACCGACGGCAAGGTGCCGCGTGGCGGCGGCGAAGCCGACGCGGTCTGCCAGGCGCTGCCCGATCCGAAGCCGCTGACCGCCAAGGCGGCGTCGACGTCCTCGCGCGGCGCGGCGCTGCACAGGCTGCTCGGCTCCCGCGGCTGAGTGCCTGACGCTCCGTCGGGGACGGGCGTTGTCAGTGCCGTGGTCCACCATGGACGCATGAGTGAGCTGACCAGGATTCCCGCCCCCGACGGCGTCGCCCCCGCGGCCCAGTACTCCCACGTGGTGCTGGGCCGCGGCCGTTTCGTCGCGGTCTCGGGCCAGGTCGCCCTCGACGAGGACGGCAAGCTCGTCGGGGACGGCGACGCGGAGGCCCAGGCCCGCCAGGTCTTCGAGAACCTCCGGCGCTGCCTGGCCGCCGCCGGAGCGACCTTCGACGATGTCGTCAAACTGACCTACTTCGTCACGGACATGGCCCATATGCCGGCGATCCGTACGGCCCGCGCCGAGCACATACCCGACGACCGGCTGCCGGCTGCCTCGGCCGTGCGGGTGGCGGGGCTGGTGCGGCCGGAGTTCCTGATGGAGATCGAGGCGTTCGCAGTGCTCGGCGAATAACGGGAGGCCGGTGTCGGCTGAGGTTGCCTAGGGTGCCGCCATGGACGACGACCGACTCCTCATCCGACCGATGACCCTCGCCGACTGCGACCGCGTGGCCGAGATCCGTGTCTGCGGCTGGCAGAGCGCTTACCAGGGCCTGATCCCGCAGTCGTACCTCGACGCGATGAGCGTGGCGCAGGACGCCGAGCGGCACCGCAGCCGCTTCGGGCAGGGGGACGGCAGCGTGGTGAACCTCGTGGCCGAGCGGGACGGCGAGGTCCTCGGCTGGGCCTGTCACGGCCCGTACCGGGACGGCGAAGTCCGCACCCCGGACGCCGAGTTGTACGCCGTCTACGTGGACCCCCGGCACTACGGCGCCGGCATCGGACACGCCCTGCTGCTGGAGTCCCTGCGCCACCGCGCGTCCGTGGGCCACGACCGCATGTTCCTGTGGGTGCTCAAGGACAACCGTCGTGCCCGGCGCTTCTACGAGCGGACGGGCTTCGCGGCCGACGGCACCGAGGAGCCCTTCGAGGCGGACGGCGTCCCGGTGCCGGAGGTGCGGTACGCACGGGCACTCAGCGCCTGACCGCCCGCCTGCTGTGCCGGAGCACGGACATCCTCACCGCGTCCGTACCCTCCGCCGGACCACTCCCCTGCGGCGTGGGCGCGCTGCCGGGCACGGAGCTCGCCGGCGGCGCCCGACGCGGACACCCCGCCGCCCGCCGGCTCACCGCTGCTTCGGAATCCGCGCCAGCGCGTGCACCGCCGCCTCCGCGAGCGCCGGATGCGCGAGGGCCTCGTTCAGTACGGCTCTGGCGCGGGCGTCGGCCAGGGTGCCGAGGCCCTCCACGCAGGCGAGCGCCACGCGACGGTAGGGGTCGTGCGGGCGCAGCCGGCGCTCCAGCGTGGTGATGAGGGCCGGCACGGACTCGGGGGCACGCAGCTCGGCCAGCAGCCGGACCGGGTGCAAGGCGTAGGCGACCCGGAGTTCGTTGGTGGCGAGGGTGGCGGCCGCGCGGGCGGTGCGCGGGTCGTCGAGCCGGGCGAGGGCGTACGCGGCGGCTGCGCAGCGCGGTGGATCGCGATGGTTGAGGAGCAGGACGAGCGACTCGAAGGCCCGGCGGTCCCCGGCGAGGCCGAGCCGGAACGCTGCCAGCTCCCGGGCCCACAACGGCTGTCCGGGTTCGGTGAGCACTGCGGCCAGTTCGTCCAGGTCCTCGGTCGCCACGAGACGGCCGAAGGCGGCCGGTGCTCCCGACTCCTGCCGTAAGCGCTCCGTGAGCGATCGCAACTCTTCGTCCATGAACCCGAGGTTAGGCGGCCCGCCCGGGGCGCGGGACGTACATCACAAATCCGGGGGCTGGCGCGCTCGTTACCCACCGGTTAAGCTCAGACGAGCGAGTTACCCACTCGCGGAACTCCTTGCGGTGGCCTGGTGACGCAGCCGCCGCGAGAGCAGTCGGTTCGGTACCTCGAGTACCACCAGTACGACCCGGCCTGGGACAGGGCCGGTCGGTTCCACCGTTCTCCGGGCTCGTGCAGGGCCTGCGATGACGGTCCGGGCGTGTGCGCTCGCAGCCCGGCAACACCCGCATGCAGCAGCTCTCTTCACGCACCCGGTGCGCCTCTCGGCGTACCGGGTCGCGCTCCCAGTCGTCACCCTCATTCCTGGAGTTCCGCGATGGCCACTCCCCTGTCCGACCCCTCCCTGTCCCCGCTCAGGACGATCGCCGTCATCGGCCTCGGCACCATGGGCACCGGCATCGCCGAGGTCCTCGCCCGGGCCGGCCGCGAGGTCGTCGGCATCGACATCAGCGAGGCGCAGGCCGCCAAGGCCGTCGCCGTCCTGGAGACCTCGACCGCCCGCGCCGTGGAGCGCGGCAGGCTCACCGAGCAGGAGCGCGCCGGTGTCCTCGGCCGTATCCGCACCTCCAGCGACCTGCGGGCGGCGGCCGACGCCGACCTCGTCATCGAGGTGGCTCCGGAGTCGTACGAGATCAAGCACCAGATCTTCCGCGAGCTCGACGGGATCGTGCGCCCCGAGACGATCCTCGCGACCGGCACCAACGCCCTGTCCGTGACGCGGCTGGCCGCCGACTCGGCCCGCCCGGAGCGGGTGCTGGGGCTGCACTTCTTCAACCCGGCGCCCGCGATGAAGCTGGTCGAGGTGGTCTCCTCGGTGCTCACCGCCCCGGCGGCCGTCACCGCGGTCACCAACCTCGCCCTCGACCTCGGCAAGGAGCCCGTCGCGGTCGGCGACCGGCCCGGGTTCGTCGCCGACGGGCTGCTGTTCGGCTACCTCAACCAGGCGGCCGCGATGTACGAGGCGAAGTACGCCTCCCGCGAGGACATCGACGCGGCGATGCGGCTCGGCTGCGGTCTGCCCATGGGTCCCCTCGCCCTGCTCGACCTGATCGGCGTCGACACCGCGCGCACGGTCCTGGAGGCCATGTACGCCGAGTCCCAGGACCGGCTGCACGCCCCCGCCCCGATCCTCAAGCAGCTCAGCGAGGCGGGCCTGACCGGCCGTAAGTCGGGACGCGGCTTCTACACGTACGAGGCTCCGGGCAGCGCGACGGTCGTGCGGGACGCGCTGACACCGCTGGAGAGCTCGGCGGGGGTCGAGGGCCGTGAGGTCCGCTCCGTCGGGGTCGCGGGGTCCGGGACCATGGCGTCCGGTATCGCGGAGGTCTTCGCCAAGGCCGGGTACGAGGTCGTGCTTGCCGCCCGCAGCGAGGAGAAGGCGCAGACGGCCAAGGCCCGTATCGGCAAGTCTCTTTCGCGCTCTGTCGACAAGGGCCGGATGACCGCCGAGGCGGCGGCGCAGACCCTGGACCGGATCACCGCGGCGGGCTCGTACGAGTCCTTCGCGGACGTCGACCTGGCCGTCGAGGCCGTCGCCGAGGACCTGGAGATCAAGCAGCAGCTGTTCCAGGCGCTGGACAAGGTCTGCAAGCCGGGCGCGGTCCTGGCCACCACGACCTCCTCACTGCCCGTCGTCGCGTGCGCCCGCGCCACCTCGCGTCCGCAGGACGTGATCGGGATGCACTTCTTCAACCCGGCGCCGGCGATGAAGCTGGTCGAGGTCGTGCGCACGGTCCTGACGGCCGAGGACGTCCACGCGACGGTCCGCGAGGTCTGCGTCAGAATCAAGAAGCACGCCGTGGACTGCGGCGACCGCGCGGGCTTCATCGTGAACGCCCTGCTCTTCCCGTACCTCAACAACGCGATCAAGATGGTGCAGGAGCACTACGCGTCCCTCGACGACATCGACGCGGCGATGAAGCTGGGCGGCGGCTACCCGATGGGCCCCTTCGAACTCCTGGACGTCGTCGGCCTGGACGTCTCGCTCGCCATCGAGAAGGTCCTGCACCGCGAGTTCCGCGACCCGGGTCTGGCTCCGGCCCCGCTTCTGGAGCACCTGGTGGCCGCGGGCTGCCTCGGCCGCAAGACCGGCCGTGGCTTCCGCGAATATGCCCGCCGCTGAGCACGCCGGCGACTGGTTCACCGGCGGCGAGGACTGGGGCGGACTGCTCGATCCGGGCAGTCCTCCCCCGCCCACGGGACCCGGCGGCTCCCCGCCCGCCCCGCACGGGACAAACCCCGGACACGCGCACCAACCTGCGCACATGCAGTACGTTCGGGTCATGCCCCAGCCCGCCAAGTCGTCCCGTACACCAGCCACGCCCGATGTGCCGGAGAGCGCCGCAGGCAGCCGCGCGGCCGCCCAGCGGCTCAAGATGCGCCGCGAACTGGCCGCCGCCGCGATGGAGCTGTTCTCCACCAAGGGGTACGAGGCGACGACCGTCGACGAGATCGCGGCCGCGGCCGGTGTCGCCCGCCGCACCTTCTTCCGCCACTTCCGCTCCAAGGAAGAGGCGATCTTCCCCGACCACGACGACACCCTGGTCAGGGCGGAGGCCGTGCTCAACGCGGCCCCCGCGCACGAGCACCCGCTCGACACGGTGTGCCGCGGCATCAAGGAAGTCATGAGGATGTACGCGGCCCGGCCGGAGATCTCGGTCGCCCGCTACAAGCTGACGCGCGAGGTGCCGACGCTGCGGGAGGCGGAGATCGCCTCGGTGGCCCGCTACGAGCGGCTGTTCACGCGCTACCTGCTCGGGCACTTCGACGAGCACGCCCATGACGACGACGCCAACGACGATCCCCTGCTGGCGGAAGTCGCCGCGTCGGCCGTGGTCACCGCGCACAACCACGTGCTGCGGCGGTGGCTGCGGGCCGGCGGGCAGGGGGACGTCGAGGCGCAGCTGGACCATGCCTTCGCGATCGTGCGGAAGACCTTCGGGACGGGGATCGGGGCGGGCCGCACCACGGCCTCTGCGCAGCCGGCCGCGGCGACGCTCTCCACTCAGGGCGAGGTCCTGGTCGCGGTCGCCCGCACCGACGCCCCGCTGGACGAGGTCATGCGCACCATCGAGCAGGCGCTCAAAGAGCACTCCTGACGCACCCAAGCGTCGAGGGCCGGTACCGGGAAACCCGGGTACCGGCCCTTTCGGCGTGATCCGGCGGCTCGTGCGGCGTCGGCGGGCAGGGCTCCTCACCGGGGTCCTGCTCGCCGTGCTACTGGTGTCGGCGTTCGCGGGCGGGCTGACGGTGCGCGACGCCGGCCGGGGCGGCGCATCCTCGGAGTTCCGGCCCGAGTTTCCCGAACGGGGCCTGGTCACCAACGAGTTCGCCTACTGGCACCCCGACGCGGAGTCCGTCCGGGCCACGGACTCGGCGGTCTTCCGGCCGGCCTCGCGGCGGGACCTACGTGGCCCTCGCCACGGCGTCCGCCGTGCTCGCGCCGGATGCCTGGACCCTCGCGGTGGCCACCGCCACCGATCTCCCGGACGGCCGGGTACGCATCACGCTGGAGCTCGCGGGCCACCAGGTGCTGGACGTGACGGACGCCTCACCTGGAGGTCTCTACCAACCCTGCGGTGTCGGCATCCGCGGTGACAACACCGAGTTCATGTTCCGTGACTTCTCGGCACAGCCGGAATGACATAAACGGGACGAACACCCTACTCGCCGGTAGGTTTGATCGATCATCGCTCATTTGTTACGTAAAGATTTCATCTGAGAGCAATCTCTGGCACTCAGTGCCTTGCACGGTGGCACGCGGTGTCTTACGTTGAGGGGAGTCCGGGCGGCCGGCGTGCAGAGACCATGCGTACGCCGGCTGTCCCAGCAAGTCATCGATTTGCCCGCCCGGACGCCTGCGTCACAGGCAACCTCCCGCGCCACAAAGCGCTGCCGAACAGCATGACCGCCGAACCGACGGCACCGACGTAACCCTCAGCGTCTCCCCTCAAGACGCCATTCGCCGGAGGCAACACCGTGACCGTGAAGGACATCCTGGACGCGATCCAGTCGCCGGACTCGACTCCGGGCGACTTCGCCGCTCTGCCGCTCCCCGAGTCGTACCGCGCGATCACCGTGCACAAGGACGAGACGGAGATGTTCGCGGGTCTGGAGACCCGCGACAAGGACCCGCGCAAGTCGATCCACCTCGACGAGGTGGCCCTGCCCGAGCTGGGCCCGGGCGAGGCGCTCGTCGCCGTCATGGCATCGAGTGTCAACTACAACTCGGTGTGGACCTCGATCTTCGAGCCGCTGTCGACCTTCGGGTTCCTGGAGCGCTACGGCCGCACCAACGAGCTGGCCAAGCGGCACGACCTGCCGTACCACATCATCGGCTCCGACCTCGCGGGCGTCGTCCTGCGCACCGGCCCGGGCGTCAACGCCTGGAAGCCCGGTGACGAGGTCGTGGCGCACTGCCTGAGCGTGGAGCTGGAGTCCTCCGACGGCCACAACGACACCATGCTCGACCCCGAGCAGCGGATCTGGGGCTTCGAGACCAACTTCGGCGGTCTCGCCGAGATCGCCCTCGTCAAGTCCAACCAGCTGATGCCCAAGCCCGACCACCTGTCGTGGGAGGAGGCGGCCGCCCCCGGGCTGGTCAACTCCACCGCCTACCGCCAGCTGGTCTCCCGCAACGGCGCCGGGATGAAGCAGGGCGACAACGTCCTGATCTGGGGCGCGAGCGGCGGACTCGGCTCGTACGCCACACAGTTCGCGCTCGCGGGCGGCGCCAACCCGATCTGTGTCGTGTCCTCGCCCCAGAAGGCGGAGATCTGCCGGGCCATGGGCGCCGACGCGATCATCGACCGCAACGCCGAGGGCTACAAGTTCTGGAAGGACGAGAACACCCAGGACCCCAAGGAGTGGAAGCGCTTCGGCAAGCGCATCCGCGAGCTCACCGGCGGCGAGGACATCGACATCGTCTTCGAGCACCCAGGCCGCGAGACCTTCGGCGCGTCCGTGTTCGTCACCCGCAAGGGCGGCACCATCACCACCTGCGCCTCGACCTCGGGCTACATGCACGAGTACGACAACCGCTACCTGTGGATGTCGCTGAAGCGGATCATCGGCTCGCACTTCGCCAACTACCGCGAGGCCTGGGAGGCCAACCGGCTGATCGCGAAGGGCAAGATCCACCCGACCCTGTCGAAGGTGTACTCCCTGGAGGACACCGGCCAGGCGGCCTACGACGTGCACCGCAACCTCCACCAGGGCAAGGTCGGCGTCCTGTGCCTGTCCCCCGAGGAGGGCCTGGGGGTGCGTGACGAGGAGAAGCGCGCCCAGCACATCGACGCCATCAACCGCTTCCGCAACATCTGAGACACCCGGGGCCATAGATGACTGAGCGTCAGAAGGACCGGCCGTGGCTCATGCGCACGTACGCCGGTCACTCCACGGCCGAGGCGTCCAACGAGCTGTACCGGCGCAACCTCGCCAAGGGCCAGACCGGTCTGTCGGTGGCGTTCGACCTGCCGACGCAGACCGGCTACGACTCCGACCACGTCCTCGCCCGCGGCGAGGTGGGCCGGGTCGGTGTGCCGATCGCGCACCTCGGTGACATGCGCCGGCTGTTCCAGGACATCCCCCTGGAGCAGATGAACACCTCGATGACGATCAACGCCACCGCCATGTGGCTTCTGGCGCTCTACCAGGTCGTCGCCGAGGAGCAGGGCGCGGACATCACCCAGCTCCAGGGCACGACCCAGAACGACATCGTCAAGGAGTACCTCTCCCGGGGGACGCACGTCTTCCCGCCGGGGCCGAGCCTGCGTCTGACGACCGACATGATCGCGTACACGGTCTCCCACATCCCGAAGTGGAACCCGATCAACATCTGCAGCTACCACCTGCAGGAGGCGGGCGCCACGCCGGTCCAGGAGATCGCGTACGCGATGTCGACGGCCATCGCGGTCCTGGACGCCGTCCGGGACTCCGGCCAGGTGCCGCAGGAGCGCATGGGCGATGTCGTCGGCCGGATCTCCTTCTTCGTGAACGCGGGCGTCCGGTTCATCGAGGAGATGTGCAAGATGCGCGCCTTCGGCCGCATCTGGGACAAGGTCACCCGTGAGCGCTACGGCATCGAGAACCCCAAGCACCGCCGCTTCCGGTACGGCGTCCAGGTCAACTCGCTCGGGCTGACCGAGGCGCAGCCGGAGAACAACGTCCAGCGGATCGTCCTCGAGATGCTGGCCGTGACCCTCTCGAAGGACGCACGCGCGCGTGCCGTCCAGCTGCCGGCCTGGAACGAGGCCCTCGGTCTCCCCCGGCCCTGGGACCAGCAGTGGTCGCTGCGGATGCAGCAGGTGCTGGCCTACGAGAGCGACCTGCTGGAGTACGAGGACATCTTCGAGGGCTCGCACGTCGTCGAGGCGAAGGTGAGCACGCTGGTCGAGGAGTCCCTCGCGGAGATCGACCGGATCCAGGAGATGGGCGGCGCGATGGCCGCCGTCGAGTCGGGCTACCTCAAGTCGCAGCTCGTCTCCTCGCACGCCGAGCGCCGGGCCCGTATCGAGTCCGGGCAGGAGAAGATCATCGGCGTCAACATCTTCGAGACGACCGAGCCGAACCCGCTGACCGCCGACCTGGACACCGCCATCCAGACGGTGGACCCGGCCGTCGAGGCCCGGGTGATCGCCGGGCTCCAGCACTGGCGCGACACCCGCTACCAGCCGCCCTTCAACCACCCGCGCCCCTGCAAGGCGCTGGAGAAGCTGAAGGAGGCCGCCAAGGGCACCGCCAACCTCATGGAGGCCACCGTGGAGTGCGCCCGCGCGGGTGTCACGACTGGCGAGTGGGCCGGGGCCCTGCGGGAGGTGTTCGGCGAGTTCCGGGCGCCCACCGGCGTCTCCTCGGCGCCGGTCGCGGTTCCGGCGGAGGCGGGTTCACCCATGGCCGACGTCCGCCGCCGGGTCGAGGTGACCGCCAAGGACCTCGGCGTCGGCAAACTGCGCTTCCTGGTCGGCAAGCCGGGCCTGGACGGGCACTCCAACGGGGCCGAGCAGATAGCCGTACGCGCGCGGGACGCCGGCTTCGAGGTGGTGTACCAGGGCATCCGGCTGACCCCCGAGCAGATCGTGGACGCGGCCCTCGCCGAGGACGTGCACGCGGTCGGGCTGTCGATCCTGTCCGGCTCGCACGCCCAGCTGGTGCCGGACGTGCTCGAAAGGCTGCATGTGGCAGGCGCCACAGATGTACCTGTCATTGCCGGTGGGATCATCCCCAATGGAGACGCCGAGCAATTGCGGGCAGCCGGAGTGGCCGCTGTCTTCACCCCGAAGGACTTCGACATCACCGGCATCATCGGCCGCATCGTCGACGAGATCCGGAAAGCGAACAAGCTCGACCCCCTGGAGGTCCCCGCATGACGACCGTCAACCGCCTTCGCCCGCGGCGCTCCTGCCTGGCCGTACCGGGCAGCAACCCCCGCTTCCTGGAGAAAGCACAGGGCCTCCCGGCGGACCAGGTCTTCCTCGACCTGGAGGACGCGTGCGCCCCGCTCGCCAAGCCCGAGGCGCGGCACACCATCGTCAAGTTCCTCAACGAGGGCGACTGGACGGGCAAGACGAGGGTCGTGCGGGTCAACGACTGGACGACGGAGTGGACGTACCGCGATGTCGTCACGGTCGTCGAGGGGGCCGGCCAGAACCTCGACTGCATCATGCTGCCGAAGGTGCAGAGCGCCGAGCAGATCGTGGCGCTCGACCTCCTGCTGACCCAGATCGAGAAGACGATGGGCTTCGAGGTCGGCAAGATCGGCATCGAGGCGCAGATCGAGAACGCGCAGGGCCTCAACAACGTCAACGAGATCGCCACCGCGTCCCAGCGCGTCGAGACGATCATCTTCGGCCCGGCCGACTTCATGGCGTCGATCAACATGAAGTCGCTGGTCGTGGGCGAGCAGCCGCCCGGCTACCCGGCGGACGCCTACCACTACATCCTGATGAAGATCCTGATGGCGGCCCGCGCCAACAACCTCCAGGCGATCGACGGCCCCTACCTGCAGATCCGCAACATCGACGGCTACCGCGAGGTCGCCCAGCGTGCCGCGGCCCTCGGCTTCGACGGCAAGTGGGTGCTGCACCCGGGCCAGGTCGAGGCGTCCAACGAGATCTTCTCGCCCTCCCAGGAGGACTACGACCACGCCGAGCTGATCCTGGACGCGTACGACTACTACACCTCCGAGGCGGGCGGCAAGAAGGGCTCGGCGATGCTCGGCGACGAGATGATCGACGAGGCCAGCCGCAAGATGGCGCTGGTCATCTCCGGCAAGGGACGTGCGGCCGGCATGCAGCGCACGTCGAAGTTCGAGATCCCGGAGGCCTGAGCGCGATGCAGTTCGGACGCACCTACGAGGAGTTCGAGGTCGGGGCGGTCTACAAGCACTGGCCCGGGAAGACGGTCACGGAGTACGACGACCATCTCTTCTGTCTCCTGACCATGAACCACCACCCGCTCCACATGGACGTCAACTACGCCGAGAAGACGACGGACTTCGGCAAGAACGTCGTGGTCGGGAACTACATCTACTCCCTGCTGCTCGGCATGTCCGTACCGGACGTCTCCGGCAAGGCGATCGCCAACCTGGAGATCGAGTCGCTCAAGCACGTGGCGCCGACCTTCCACGGCGACACCATCTACGGCCAGACGACCGTGCTCGACAAGTGGCCCTCCAAGTCGAAGAACGACCGCGGGATCGTGTACGTCGAGACCAAGGGCTACAAGCAGGACGGCACGCTGGTCTGCGTGTTCCGCCGCAAGGTCATGGTGCCCACCGAGACCTACATCAAGGAGCGCGGCGGCGAACAGCCCGGCCGCCCGGAACTTCAGGAGGGCTGAGCCCATGGCACGCCTCGCCCAGACCCACGGCCTCACGGACATCCAGCAGGAGATCCTGTCCACCGTCCGGGACTTCGTGGACAAGGAGATCATCCCGGTCGCGACCGAGCTGGAGCACCGCGACGAGTACCCGCAGCAGATCGTCGACGGGCTCAAGGAGTTGGGCCTGTTCGGCCTGATGATCCCCGAGGAGTACGGCGGTCTGGGCGAGTCCCTCCTGACGTACGCGCTGTGCGTGGAGGAGATCGCCCGCGGCTGGATGTCGGTGTCCGGCATCATCAACACCCACTTCATCGTGGCGTACATGCTCAAGCAGCACGGCACGCAGGAGCAGAAGGACCACTTCCTGCCGCGGATGGCGGCCGGCGACGTGCGGGGCGCCTTCTCGATGTCCGAGCCGGGCCTCGGTTCCGACGTGTCCGCCATCACCTCCAAGGCGGTCAGAGACGGCGACGAATACGTCCTGAACGGCCAGAAGATGTGGCTCACGAATGGCGGAACGTCAACTTTGGTCGCCGTTCTCGTCCGAAGTGACGAAGGACACTCCCCCGAAGAGACGGCCGCCAAACCGCACAAGTCGATGACGACCTTCCTGATCGAGAAGGAACCCGGCTTCGGAGAGGTCCGCCCCGGCCTCACCATCCCCGGGAAGATCGACAAGATGGGCTACAAGGGCGTCGACACCACCGAGCTGATCATGGATGGCCTGCGGCTTCCGGCCGATCGGGTGCTCGGCGGGGTCACCGGCCGAGGTTTTTACCAAATGATGGACGGCGTGGAAGTCGGCCGCGTGAATGTGGCGGCGCGTGGCTGCGGTGTCGCTCAGCGTGCCTTCGAGCTGGGCGTCTCGTACGCCCAGCAGCGTCACACTTTCGGCAAGCCGATCGCTCAGCACCAGGCGATTCAGTTCAAGCTGGCCGAGATGGCTACCAAGGTCGAGGCCGCGCATGCGATGATGGTCAACGCGGCACGCAAAAAGGACTCCGGGGAGCGAAACGACCTCGAGGCAGGGATGGCGAAGTACCTCGCCTCCGAATACTGCAAGGAGGTCGTCGAAGACGCCTTCCGGATCCACGGCGGCTACGGCTTCTCCAAGGAGTACGAGATCGAGCGCCTCTACCGTGAGGCTCCGATGCTGCTGATCGGTGAAGGTACCGCCGAGATCCAGAAAATGATCATCGGTCGCAGGCTGCTCGAAGAGTATCGGTTCCAGGGCTAGATGTCCGGATACGGGGTGTTTTCTTGGAGAAGAAGATCACACCCCGTCAGGACGGTTCAGCCGCCGACTCGGCTTCCTGGCTTGCCCAGTTGTGGCCCGCGACCGGTACGATCCCGGTAAGCCGCCGTCCCCCGTCTAGTGCGCGGCATCATCCGCTACGAAGGTCATCCATGCCCCACAGCCAAACCTCTGCACCTCGCGACAGCCGGGCAGGCGTACGCCTCGCGCGCGGAGCATCGCCGTGGCTCCTGCCGACCGTCGCCACCGCAGCACTGAGCCTGGTACGCGCGCGCAAGTCCGGCGCCGCCAAGGCCGTCGCCGTGCCCGCCACCGCGCTGGCGGCGGGCATGCTGTGGTTCTTCCGCGACCCCGAGCGCGAGATCGCCCCGGGCCGGGTCATCTCGCCCGCCGACGGTGTGGTGCAGAGCATCATGCCGTGGAAGGACGGTCGCACCCGCGTCGCGATCTTCATGAGCCCGCTCAACGTCCACGTCAACCGCGCGCCGCTCTCCGGCACGGTGACGTCGGTCGAGCACATCCCCGGTGGGTTCGTTCCGGCGTTCAACAAGGAGAGCGAGAACAACGAGCGCGTCGTCTGGCACTTCGACACCGAACTCGGTGACATCGAGATGATCCAGATCGCCGGCGCGGTGGCCCGTCGCATCGTCCCCTACATCCCGCAGGGCACGAAGGTCGAGCAGGGTGACCGCATCGGTCTGATCCGGTTCGGCTCGCGCGTCGACATCTACCTGCCCGAGGGCGTGGAGGTCGCGGTCGAGGTCGGGCAGAAGACGGTGGCTGGGGTGACTCGCATTGACCGTGATTGATCCTGAGACCCAGGCGGGCTGGGTGCCCGAGGCCGACGAGGTCGACGACGACGAGGAGATGCCTCTTTCTCTCCGCCTGTCGATAGCGGACACCCTCACCCTCGGCAACGCCACGTGCGGCTTCATGGCGGTGTACTTCACCACCACCGGCATCCTGATCCCGCACCTGACCGACAGCCAGGAATCCGGCATGGCGCGCAACAGCGCGGCCACGGCGGTCATCCTGATGCTGTGCGCGGCGGTCTTCGACCTCTTCGACGGCCTGGTGGCGCGCAAGCTGCGCTCCTCGCCGATGGGCGCCGAGCTGGACAACCTCTCGGACCTGATCAGCTTCGGCCTCGCGCCGGCGTACTTCGTGCTCGTCTACGGCATGGTCGCCGACGACGCCTCGCAGCGGGTGGCGGCGGTGGGTGCCGTGGTGGTGCTGCTTGCGGTGGTCCTCCGGCTGGCCAGATTCTCCTGTGTGACCGTGGCGAACGGCATGTTCCAGGGCATGCCGTCCCCGTTCGGCGCGCTCACGGTGGTCGCGATCGTGCTGCTGGAGCTGCCCTTCGTGGCGACGCTCCTGGCGATCCTGGGCACCGCGTGGCTGATGGTGAGCCGGGTGGAGTACCCGAAGCCGCGGGGGCGGCTCGCGGTGGCGATGCTCTCCTGGATCGTGCTGGCGATGGGGCTGCTCGCGGCCTGGGCCTTCGGCGCTCCCAGCGGCCAGCTCCTGCTCCAGACCGGCTGCGCCCTGCAGCTCGTCATGGGCGCCGTGATCCCCTTGTTCGCCACGGCACGCCGGGTGAACAACTTCCGGGGCAACCGGCGCGAGGCGCGGGCGGCGCAGCTGCCGTAGCGGTTGTTGATGCGTGAGGGGCTCGAACCGACGCCGGTTCGAGCCCCTCAGCCGTTCTCAGGCTCCCGGGTTGTACGTCCTGGCCACCTCCGAAGCCCCCGCCTCCCGTACGACCTTCATGCCGCCCGTGACGCTCTTGTCCGGCTGGAGGATCACGCTCTCGCGGGAGGACGGGGACGCGGGGTCGGTGAAGTCCTGACTGACGCCGAAGCCGATGTCGTAGGAGTCGATCGACAACAGGGCCTTGTCCACCCCCTCCCTGCTGAGGTCCTTGTTGGAGCAGGCCTTCTTCAGCGCCTCGCCGAAGGCCGACGCGGCGGTCCAGCCGGCGACGATGCCGTTGTCCAGCGAGGCGTCCGGATAGGCGGCCCGGTAGTCGGCGACCAGCTTCTTCGCCTGCGGGGTGTCAGCGCCGATGGGGAGCGAGGGCGAGGCCACGTAGTAGTTCTTCGTCAGGGCCGGGCCCGCCTGGGTGGCGAGGAGCTGCGGTGCGAAGGCGGAGTTGTTGCCGATGACCGGTACGGCGAAGCCGCTCGCCGCCGCCACCCCGACCAGCGAGGCCGCCTGGCGCGGGCCCGCGCTGAGCACGATCGCCTTGACGCCGGCCTGCTTGAGGGCGGTGACCTGGGCGGTCATGTCGTTGTCGGTGGGCTTGATCTTCTGCTCGACGACGGTCAGCCCGGCCTGCTTCGCGATGTGTTTCGAGCCGGCCAGCGCGCTCTCGCCGTAGTCGCCCTCGAAGTAGACGTGGCCGATCCTGTCGCCCTTCTTCAGTCCCTTCTCCTTGATCAGGAAGTCGACCGCGTTGATGGTCTCGATGTCGTAGGTGGATCCGATGACCCGGATGTACGGGCTGCCGAGCAGCGCGGCCGACCATGCCTGCGGGAGCACCAGCCCCTTGTCCTGGCCGTCGATGCGCTGCTTGACCGCGGCGACGAAGGGCGAGCCGATGAACTGGGTGAAGCCCAGCACCTTCGGTTCCAGCTCGGTGTAGCCGGAGACGGCCTTCTGCGGGTCGTAACCGTGGTCGCGGACCGAGAGGGCCACGTTGTAGCCGCAGACGCCTCCGGCGGCGTTCAGCTGCTTCACGTACAGCTGCTGGGCCTGGGTGACGCTCTTACCGAGAGTCGCGTAGACGCCGGTCATGTCGGTGAGCGCGCCCAGCGTGATCGTCTTCCCGGAGACGCCCTTGCCGGTCTTCACCCCGCCCGCGGCCGCCTTGTCACCGTCCCCGCTGTCGGAGTCCTTGGCCTTGGAGCTGCATCCGGCCAGCACCAGCAGCGCGGCGAGCGCGCCCGCGGCGGCCCTGGCGCCGTATGTCCTGATCATCGTTTCTCCCCTGGATGGGTGGTGACTCGACGCCGTACGGCCGTCCCGGTCAGGCCGCCGGGCAGGAACAGCACCACCAGCACGACGGCGGCGCCGTAGAGGTACCGGGATGCCTCGCCCGGTGCGATGCCGCCCGTGCCGGGGGCGGAGACCAGCGGCAGCGCGTCGCTGTAGCGGGTCAGCAGCTGTGGCAGCAGGGACACGAACACGGCCCCGGCGACCGCCCCGGAGACCGAACCGAGCCCGCCGATGACGATCATCGCGAGGTATTCGAGCGAGAGGGTGATGCCGAAGTAGTCGGGCACCGTCCGCTGGAAGACCAGCGCGAGCAGTACGCCCGCGAGGCCCGCGTACATCGACGACAGCACGAAGACCGCGGCCCGCTGCCGGGCGACCGGCACGCCGAGCACACCGGCGGCGATGCGGTGGTCGCGGATCGCGTTCATGGCCCGGCCCGGTCGGCCGCGCAGCACGCCCCGCGCGAACAGGGCGCCTGCCGCCAGCAGGACCAGACCCGCGTACCAGAGCTTCTCGGCCGACCCGAACGGCACGGCGGCGACGAGGAGTTCACGGTCGTCGAAGGTGAGGCCGAACAGGCTCAGGGGCGGGACGTCACGGCCGCTGGCGCCGCCGGTCAGGTCGTGGGCGTTGAACATGACGTGCTGGCCGATGAAGACGAGCGCGAGCGTGGCGATGCCCAGGTAGGCGCCGCTGAGCCGCCCGGAGATGGGGCTGAACAGTCCGCCCGCGACGCCCGTGACCCCGACCGCGAGCACGGCCGCGAGCCAGGTCGGCAGCCCGAGTCCGGTCAGCCCGTCACCGCCGTCCGCCGCGAACACGCAGTAGCCGTAGGCACCGACGGCGAGGAAGAAGGAGTGCCCCATGGAGAGCTGGCCGGTCGCGCCGGTGAGGAGGTTGATGCCGATCGCGCCGAACGCGGCGGCCATCGCGAACAGGCCCGCCTGGAGCCAGAAGCGGTCCAGGTAGAAGGGCAGGGCCAGGAGAAGGACGGCTGCCGCGGTCCAGACGTACGTCCGCGTGCTCAGGAGCCTGAGCGGTCTCGCCAGGGCTTCAGACACGGGCGAGCTCCTTCGTGCCGAACAGCCCGGCGGGCCGCACGAGCAGGATCGCGACCATCACGAGGTAGGGGGCGAGGTCCCCCAGCCCGCGGCCCAGGAAGGTCAGATCGCTCTGGTAGCCGGTCGCGAGGGACTCCGTGACGCCGACCAACAGGCCACCCACCAGCGCGCCCGTCGTGGAGTCGAGGCCGCCGAGGATGGCGGCCGGGAACGCCTTGAGCGCGGCCAGCGAGGTCGCCCGCTCCAGACCCGGCGTCGGGAACACGGTGAGGAACAGGGCGGCCACGGCGGCGAGTCCGCCCGCCACCGCCCAGGCGCCCAGCGACACCCGTCCCAGCCGCACCCCCATCAGCGCGGCCGTCTCCGGGCTCTCCGCCGCCGCCCGCATCGCGACTCCCCACGAGGTGTGGCGGAAGGCCAGCAGGAAAGCGGTGATGAGCAGCGCGGCGGCCACGAACGCGGCGATCCGGGTGTGGGCCAGGGAGACCGGCCCGAGCCTCAGCACCGCGTCGCCCCACGGGTCGCCGAGCGTCAGGACGTCCGTGCCGATACGGCGGGTCAGTTCGGTGGTGAGCAGGATGTCCACGCCGATGGTGACGATGGCCAGGACGCTGTGGTCGCCGCCCCGGTAGCGCCGCATCACCAGGAACTCCACGGCGGCCCCGACCAGCGCGGCACCCGCGATCCCGACGAGCAGCGCGGGCCAGAAGCCCAGGTCGTCGTGGAGGACCGCGGTGACGTATCCGCCCGCCAGCAGCAGGGACGCGTGGGCGAAGTTGACGACCTCGGTGGCCCGGAAGATCACCACGAAGCCGAGTGCGATGAGCGCGTACACCGACCCCAAGGAGAGGCCGTTCAGCAGAATCTCGGCGAAGGTGCTCATGACGCGGCCCCCAAGTAGGCCTGTACGACGGCCGGATCGTTCTGTACGTCGGCGGGGGCGCCGTCGGCGATCCGGCGCCCGAAGTCCAGTACGGTCACCGCGTCCGCGAGCCGCATCACCACCCCCATGTCGTGTTCCACCAGCACGATCGAGATGCCGAGGGAGTCGCGAACCCCCGCGATCACGGCGGCCGTCCGGCGCCGCTCGTCGGCGGTCATGCCCGCGACCGGCTCGTCCAGGAGCAGCAGGCGCGGTTCCATGCAGAGCGCGCGGGCGAGTTCGGCGAGCTTCTGCCGCCCGTACGGCAGGGAGCCCGCCGGCTGTGCCAGACAGTCCGCGATGCCGACGAACTCGGCGATCTCCCGGACGCGTTCGCGGTGCAGCCGTTCCTCGCGGGCCGCCGACGGCAGCCGGAGTCCCGCGGCGAGGAAGCCGGTCCGGGTGAGCCGGTGCCGGCCGAGGAAGAGGCAGTCCTCGACCGAGGCGCGGGGCGGCAGCGCGAGGTTCTGGAAGATGCGGGCGACGCCGAGGGCGGCGATGCGGTGCGCGGGCATGCCGGTCAACTCGTGCGCGCCGAAGCGGACGCTGCCGGCGGTGGCCCGGTGGACACCGGACAGGACGTTGAAGCAGGTGGACTTTCCGGCGCCGTTGGGGCCGATGAGGGCGTGGACGGTGCCGGGGCGGACGGTGAAGCCGACATCGTCGAGGGCGGTGAGTCCGGCGAAGCGGACGGTCAGGCCCCGGACCTCCAGAGCATCCCCCTGGATCTGCGGGGATTCCATCGCCGTCACCCCTTCCATCGTGTGAGGGTCCGGCCCGTCGCCCGGTCCGCGTCGGCGGCCGCGTCCTCGTCGACCACGCCCAGGTAGCGGCGGCGGACCTCGTCGGAGGCGGACAGTTCGGCGGCCGGGCCCGACAGGGTGACCTCGCCGACTTCGAGGACGTACGCGTGTGTGGCGAGCCCCAGGGCGAGGGCCGCGTTCTGCTCGACGAGGAGGACCGAGGTGCCCTGGGTGTTGATCTCACGGACGGTGTCGGCGATCCGCCGGGCCATGAGCGGGGCGAGGCCGAGGGAGGGCTCGTCGAGCAGCAGCACGCGCGGGGCGGCCATCAGGGCGCGGGCGACGGCGAGCATCTGCTGTTCGCCGCCGGAGAGGAGTCCGGCGCGCTGCGCGGCGCGTTCGGCGAGTACCGGGAACAGTTCGTGGACGCGGGCGAGGGCCGCGGACCGTCCCTGACGGGTGCCGCCCAGGGCGCCCGCGCGCAAATTGTCGGCGACCGTCATGCGGGCGAACACCCGTCGCCCCTCGGGTACCTGGCAGACGCCGGCGGCGACCACCCGGTCCGGGCTCAGCCCGTCGAGACGGCGGCCGTCCAGGGTGACCGTGCCCTCGGTGACCGCGCCGCCGTGGAAGGCGAGGGTCCGGCTGATCGCGCGCAGCAGTGTGGACTTGCCCGCGCCGTTGCCGCCGAGCACCGTCACCACGGCGCCCGCGGGTATTTCCAGGGACACCCGGCGCAGGGCGCGCACGGGGCCGTATCCGACCGACAGGTCTCGGACGACCAGTCCGGCTCCGGTCATGGACTCCCCCCTTGTCCGACTCGGTGTGGCGCTCACCCCAGCACCGGCGCGGGCGTGCGTCCACGGCCCGCGGAACAATCGCTGCGGGTGCCCAGCGGGCCGGTGCCGCCGTTGTGCGCGCGCACAACACCGCGTGTCAGGGGCCTGTGCGCGGGCGGGTCCGGGTGGCATCCTCCGGGCATGGGAGGGCGACGGCCGCGGACCGGTCATGACTGGAAGCTGCTCGCGGAGTCCTGCACGGCGCTGCTGGATCGGGTGCCGGAGCTGGTCGACGAGCACCTGCGACAACTCACCGACCACTCCCCCCTCTACGGGCAGGTGCTGGCGTACGACCAGCAGTGGCGGGAGGCGGAGGAGGCGATACGCATCGGCATCGAGACGATCTCCGCGCCCCGGGACTCACCGCGGCGCGACCTGGAGTACGCCGAGGACGCGGGCCGGCGCCGGGCCCACCAGGGGCTGCCGCTGGACCTCCTGGTGCACGCCTACCGGAACGCCGGCTATCTGGTGTGGGACGCGCTCGTGGAGGGGACGGCCGGGCGGGAGCCGGAGCGGCTCGCGGCGCTGATGCGGTCGACGACGATGGTGTGGTCGGCGGTGGACGCGCAGGCGCAGGCGGCGTCGGAGGCGTACCGGGCCACCGAGGCGGAGCTCAGACGGCGTACCGACGAACAGCTCCAGGCGCTCCTCGACGCCCTGCTGGAGGGCCAGGCGACTCCCGGGCTCGCGGCGCGGGCGGCGGCGGGGCTCGATCTGCCGGAGCACGGGCGGTACGCGGTGGTGGTGCTGCGGGCCGAGCGGCGGGAGGCGGCCGAGCGGCCGGTGCGGGGGGCCGGGTTCCGGTTCATCTGGCGGATGCGGGCGGACGGCGAGGTGGCGGTGGTGGCGCTCGCGCCCGGGCAGGGCCTGGACGGGGTGGCGCGTGCGCTGGAGGGGCGCTGTTCGGGGCCGGGCGGGATCAGTCCGGTGGTGCCGGGGCTGGCCGAGCTGGGCCGGGCCCGGCGGCTCGCCGAGCTGGCGCTGCGCACGTGTCCGCCGGACGCCACCGCGGTCGTACGCCTCGATCAGCGGATGCCGACTGCGCTGGTGGTGAGCCAGCCGGAGCTGGCCGACCGGCTGGTGAAGGACGTGTTCGGCACCCTCCTGGAGCTGGAGCCCGCCGACCGGGCCGTACTCCTGGAGACCCTCGACGTGTGGCTGGTCTGCGAGGGTTCGGCGGGCCGGGCCGCGGGACGGTTGTACTGCCACCGCAACACGGTCTTCAACCGCCTGCGCCGCCTGGAACAACTCACGTCCCGCTCCCTGGCCCGCCCCCGGGACCTGATCGAGCTGACACTGGCATTGGACGCGTATCGGTTGTCGGGGGTGCGGGGGTGAATGTGGGGCGCTGGGGGGCGGGCGGGTGGGTCCGGTGGGTCTGCGGGGGGCGCTGCTGGGCGCGGGGCGTGAGTGCGTGACTGGGCGCGGGGGTGTGTCTGGGCGCGGGGGCGTGCCTGGGCCTGAACGCGCGGCTCGGCGCGGGGGCGTGCCTGGCGCGGGGGCGTGCCTGGGCGTGAACGCGCCGCTCGGCTTGGACGGGCGGCTGGGCCTGGACGGCGGCTCAGCTCGGGCACCGGCTGGCTTCCGGGGTGCGGCTCGGCGTGGATGGCCGCTGCGTCTGAACATCCGGTCCGGCCGAGACGGCAGCTCAGCTTTGACACCGGCTCAGCTCGGCTCCCAGCAGCGACTCCGCCCGGACCACAGGTCAGCCCCCGACACCGCTCGCCTCCAGGCAGCGGCTCGGCCCGGACAGCGCCCGCGCATGAACACCCGGCCCGGCCCGACCCAGCACAGCCCCCACACCGGCTCGGGTCCAAGCAGCAACTCGGCCGGGATCACGGGCCAGCCCCGGTACCGCTCGCCTCCAGGCAGCGGCTCGGCCCGGACGGCGCCCGCGCATGAAGGCCCCAGACGACGGCTCAGCTTTGGCACCGGCTCGGCTCCGCGCAGCGGCTCGGCCCGAACGGCGCCCGCGCATGAACACCCGCCCCGGCCCGGACCACGGGCCAGCCCCGGCACCGCTCGCCTCCAGGCAGCGGCCCAGCCCGGAAGGCGCCCGCGCCTGAACACCCGGCCCGGACCGGACCGGACGGCGGCACAGCCCCCGCATCGACTCGGCACCAAGCAGCGACCCGGGGGCCCCGACCACGGGGCAGCCCCGGCACCGGCTCGACTCCAGGCAGCGGCTCGGCCCCGTCAGGAGAGCAACGCCGCCAACAACCCGACCGGGCCGGCAGCTCGGGTCGGCCGCCGGCTCAGCGCAGCTGTCCGCTCGGCCCGGGCAACGGCTCGCCCCGAGGATCGTGCACGCGTTCAGATCAGGAAGTCGCGGCCGATCTGCTCCGCCACGTCCTCCAGGATCGGGCCCGCCTCGGTGATGCACTTCTGGATGTCGGGCTCGGCGTCGGTGAGTGGGTAGGCGCGGCGGATGCCCGCCCGGCCGAGGGCCTCCGGGGGCAGGGCGAGGCGGCCGCAGACGGCGACGACCTCCTTGTCCTTCGCGCGGGCGGCCGCGGCGACGCCCGCCGGGGCCTTGCCGTGCAGGGTCTGCTCGTCGAGGGAGCCCTCGCCGGTGATCACCAGGTCCGCCCACTCCAGCGCGGGCGCGAAGCCGAGGACGTCGAGCATGACCTCGATGCCGGGCCGGAACGCGGCGCCGACGAGGAGGGCGCCGTAGCCGATGCCGCCGGCCGCGCCCGCCCCCGGTGCGGCGGCGTACTCTGCGGCCTTCGCACCGACGGTCTCCTCCAGCACCTTCGCGTAGTGGGCGAGGGCGCCGTCCAGGGCCTCCACGTCGTCCGGGGAGGCACCCTTCTGCGGGCCGTAGACCGCCGGGGCGCCCTTGGGGCCGGTCAGCGGGTTGTCGACATCGCTGGCCAGGATGAACTCGACGGCTGCGAGCCGCGGGTCCAGGCCCGAGAGGTCGGCCGAGGCGAGGTCGGCGAGGCCTTCGCCGCCGGGGGCCACGGGCTCGCCGTCGGCGTCCAGGAAACGCGCGCCGAGCGCGGAGAGCATGCCGGCGCCGCCGTCGGTGGTGGCGCTGCCGCCGACGCCGAACACGATGGTGCGGGCACCGGCGTCCAGCGCCGCGCGCAGGAGCTCTCCGGAGCCGTACGTGGACGCCGTGAGCGGGGCGAAGACGCCCGCGGGCAGCCGCTGGAGCCCGCTGGCCTCGGCCATCTCCACCACGGCGGTGTCCGCGCGTACCGCGAACGCGGCCGTGATCTCCTGGCCCAGGGGCCCCGCGACCGCCACTTCCCGGCGCTCGAAACCGGCCGCGACGGCCGCGGCGACGGTGCCGTCACCGCCGTCGGCGACGGGCAGCGACTCCACCTCCAGGTCCGGCACGACCCGGCGCAGCCCGGCCGTCACCCGCTCGGCGACCTGTACGGCCGTGAGCGAGCCCTTGAACTTGTCCGCGGCGATGAGCACGCGCTGTGTCACGTCTTCCCCTTGCTCTCCGGGCCTCGCGCACGTCAAGGCCAGTCGCGCCGCTGCGACCTTAACCGGAGACGCCCCCCGGCGTCATGCGCGGCCCAGAGGCTGAGAAGGCCCTGCGAACCGTCTGTGCGGTGCGCCGGAATGGGGTAAACCGGTGCTATGACCCTTGTGGGCACTGAGCCGGAACTCGCCGACCGCATCCTCGGAGGCTGGCTCGGCCGGATCGCGGGCAACATGCTCGGCAAGCCGGTCGAGCAGGGCGACCTGTGGACGCGGGACCGGATCGACCGCTATCTGCGCCAGGCCGCCGCGCTGCCCCTGACCGACTACCTTCCCGAGCCCGTCGGCGAGAGCGACGGTTTCGAGCTGCGGCCCGAGTGGCGCGAGTGCGTGCGCGGCCGCATCCACGGCAGCTGCCGCGACGACGACGTCGACTACGCCATCCTGGGCCTCGACCTCCTGGAGACCCACGGCTTCGCCTTCAGCACCGAGCAGGTGGGTGACCTGTGGCTGCTGAGGCTGCCGTATCTGCAGACGTTCACCGCGGAGCGGGCCGCCTACCGCAACCTCGCCAACGGGCTGAAACCGCCGCTGACGGCGACGTACGACAACCCCTGTCAGGAGTGGATCGGGGCGCTCATCCGCGCCGACATCTACGGCTGGACCTGCCCCGGCGCCCCGCAGCGCGCCGCCTCCCTGGCCCGCCGGGACGCGGTGCTGTCGCACACCGGGAACGGCGTGTACGGGGCGATGTGGGCGGCGGCGCTGATCTCGGCGGCGTTCACCGTGGAGACCGTGCGGCAGGCGGTGGACCAGGCGCTCGCGGTGATCCCCCCGAGCAGTCGCCTCGCCCGCACGGTACGCCGGGTGGCGTCCCTGCACGACACCCGGATGAGCTGGGAGGACACGCTGACCACGGTCTCGGAGGAGACCGCCGGGCTCGGCTGGATCCACAGCGTCCCGAACGTGGCCGTCCTGACCGCCGGGCTGCTCTACGGCGACGGCGACTTCACCCGCACCATCACGCTCACCGTCCGGGGCGGCCTGGACACCGACTCCAACGGCGCCACCGCGGGCTCGGTGGCCGGGGTGCTCTCCGGGGCGGACGCGATCCCGGACCAGTGGAAGGAGCCGCTGGAGGACCGGGTGCGCAGCGCGGTGTTCGGTTTCGACGGGGTCCACATCACCGAACTGGCCGAGCGGACGGTGCGCTTGGCGGGGGTGGAGGCCACCCGCTGAGCGGGCGAGGGCGGCCGCCGATGCTCGTTACCCTTCGAGGATGACCACCACTCCTGACTTCGCCACGTACATCGCCGGTCTTCCCCGGATCCTCGCCGGTGCCGCCGCTCTCTTCCGTGACGCCTCGAGCCGGGTCCTGCTCGTCGAGCCCAACTACCGTGAGGGCTGGGCGCTTCCGGGCGGCACGATCGAGTCCGACGAGGGTGAGACCCCGCGGCAGGGCGCGCGTCGCGAGACGCTGGAGGAGATCGGCCTGGACCGCGAGCTCGGGCGGCTGCTGGCGGTGGACTGGGTGCACGGGACGGCCCGCCCCCCGCTGGTCGCCTACCTTTACGACGGCGGTGTCCTCGGCGACGACGACCTCAAGGCGATCCGGCTCCAGGAGGAAGAGCTGCTGTCCTGGCGCCTCGTGCCGCGCGAGGAGCTCGCCGACCATCTGCCGGGGGCCCTGGGCCGCCGCGTCGTGGCCGCGCTGGACGTCCTGGCGGACGGCTCGGGCACCGTGGAGTTGGAGAACGGCCACCGGGTGGGCTGATCCCGCGCGCTGTCGGTGCTCCTGACGGCTCGCGCCCCGGCGGTGGGAAATCCACTCGCCGCACCCGGATCACCCGCCCTACCCTCGAAACCATGGCCAAGCCCCTCGTCGCGCTTCTCAGCGGCGCCGGTATCTCCACCGACTCCGGGATCCCCGACTACCGCGGCCCGAACGGGCTGTGGCGCAAGGATCCCGAGGCCGAGAAGCTGGTGACGTACGACTACTACATGGGTGATGCGGAGATCCGCCGCCGCTCGTGGCAGATGCGGCGGTCGAACCGCGCGCTGAACGCCGAGCCCAACGCGGCGCACGTGGCGGTGGCCGAGCTGGGAAGTCCGGGGTGCCGGTGCGGGTGATCACGCAGAACGTGGACGGACTGCACCAGCTCGCCGGGATGCCCGCCCGCAAGGTCCTCGCACTGCACGGCACGGCTCGCCAGGTGGTCTGTACGAAGTGCCCACGCCCGCGGTCCGATGGAGGACGCGCTCGCCCGGGTCGAGGCAGGCGAGGCGGACCCGCCATGCCTGACCTGCGGCGGCATCCTCAAGTCGGCAACCGTGATGTTCGGCGAGCGTCTCGACCCCGTCGTCATGGGCGAGGCCGTCGCCATCACCAAGGCCTGCCAGATCTTCATCGCCGTCGGCACCACCCTCCAGGTCCAGCCGGCCGCGGGCCTCGCGGGTGTCGCCGCCGACCACGGCGCCCGGCTCGTCATCGTCAACGCCGAGCCGACTCCGTACGACGACCGCGCCGACGAGGTGATCCGGGAGCCGATCGGCACGGCGCTGCCCGAACTCATGCACAGGATCAGGTCGTCCGCGGAGCTGTGACCGATGCCGTTGGACCGGCGGCAAGCTGCGGGCAGATCTCGCGACCCGTGTCGGGAGTTACAGCCCGATGGCGTGGAGGACGGAGTCACCGACCGGCCCCAGCCAGGCCGCGAGGGAGGACAGGGCTCCGGCGAGGGTCCCGCCGGCGGTGACGGCTGCACCCGCAGCGGTCACCAGTCTGGTGATCTGTACCAGACGCTGGGCCATGGTGGTGCGATCAGGAGCAGGGGAGGCGAGTTCGGCATCCAGGGACGCGACTTCGGCGTTCACCTGGCTCGCGACATCGGGCGGGAGGGCCAGGCGGTCGAGCTCCGAATGCAGCAGACCGAGCATGGCACGCGGATCCGTGGTCATCGCGAATTGTCCGTGCTGGCCACCGTGAATGGTCTGGTCGCCGGCGACGTTGTTGATGTTGCCCTGTTGGCTGCCGATATTGAAGCTCACTGGATGTCCCCTCGCATGAGTCACTGGCGGCGCACGGCCGCGTCGAACGAGCGTTGACGGGATGCGGCGATGACGTGCATCACCAGCCCGGCCGTCATCAGGACCGTGCCGACGCCGGCGGCTGCCCAGCCGAGGAGGAACACCGGAAAGCCACCGATCTCGGTGCCGAACATATCTCCCGGGTCGGGCCATTCATTGGGATCCTCGGACACGGGGTCCCCGATATGACCCATGAACCGCAGAATTCCATAGGCGAAGACAGCGAAGCCGATCAAGAAGAGTACGAAGCCGAACAGAATGATTCTTCGTGCTCTCGTGCGAGCTGCCGCGATCTGCCGGAAAAAGCTCTCTTGCCTTTGATCGACATACTGGTGCCCACCCACGTTGTTGATGTTGGCGCCGTACTGGTCACGCATGTCGAAGCGCGGGGCACTGTTCACTTCCGGCATCAGGACGGTGCCCTGTGCGGTTTCACGCTCTTGCGGAGCCCTGCCGGGCCATTCGTAGCGGATGCTCACACTCCCCAAGGTGAGCACATCACCGTCATGCAGCGCCTGCGGTGCGGCGAGAGGACGATCGTTCACCGAAGTGCCGTTGGCGGAACCGAGGTCTTCCAGGACCACGTCCGCTCCCGAACGGCTCAGGATTGCGTGCCTGCCGCTCACATACGGATCGTCTATCCGAATGTCGCAGCCGGGATCTCGACCGAGGACCGACTTGGCGGCGGACAGACGGAGAGGGGACCCATACAGGCGCGATGGACGAATGAACGTGAGCTGGGGATCGGAGCGATCTGGATAACTCGCCATAATCCCACCCCCGTGAGGACTGGACGAAGGAATCGTTGTATTCGTGGCGGTTTATTCATAACCCGCACAGAAACACCATTCCTCACCCATAATACACCGATAAGCGAGGAGTGCCGAGGTGAACACCGATGCCCGAGCTGAAGCGGCTGCGCGCTGATCACGCCCCTGCCGTGCCGGCCTTCGAGGTGGTCAACCGCGCCTTTTCGCCGCGTCCGACTCCGACCGCGGCGATAAGGCAGGCTTCTGCGCCTTCCACGTGCTCGTCGCCGAGGACGGTTCGGTTCTCGGCAGGTTCAACCTCGTCGACATCGAGAACGGCACCGCGGACCTCAGCCACGAGAACATCGCGTCCCAGCGGCTGCTGGCCAAGGCGGGCTTCACCCCGGCCCGCCCGGCGGACCCGGCCGGTCCGGGGGGAACCACCGGGTACCGGTCAGAACAGTGCCGCTCCCCTCTCGAAGTCCAGCAGTCGCTGCTTGCGCTCCAGTCCGCCGCCGTAGCCCGTGAGGCTGCCGTCGGCGCCGACCACGCGGTGGCAGGGGACGATGATGCCGATCGGGTTCCTGCCGTTGGCGAGGCCGACCGCGCGGGAAGCCTTGGGGTTGCCGAGGGTGTCGGCGAGTTCGCCGTAGGTGCGGGCCTCGCCGTGCGGGATCCGGCGCAGCTGTTCCCAGACCGTGCGCTGGAACGGCGTTCCGTGCAGGCGAATTTCCAGGGTGAACTCCTTCAACTCGCCTTGGAAGTAGGCCTTCAGCTGTTCCTCGGCCCCCTTGGACCACCCGTCGTCCGGCGTGCCGAAGGTCTCCTCCGGCGGACGGTGGCGTTGGTCGGTCATGTAGAGGCCGCACAGGACACCGTCGTCGGCGACGAGGGTCAGGGGGCCGTAGGGGCTGTCGATCACGGTGTGGTGTCTCACTGAACGTCCTTATACGGGAAGAAAGTTGATCGGGTGACTGTCGGTCGCCCACAGGTACTGGACCGCGTAGGCCCGCCAGGGCCGCCAGGCCGCCGCGCGGGCCGTCAGTGCGGCCGGGGTCGAGGGCAGGCCCAACCCCTGGGCGGCGCGGCGGATTCCGAGGTCGGTCGGGAGGAAGGCGTCCGGGTCGCCGAGGGCACGCATGGCGATGACATCGACCGTCCAGGGACCGAAGCCCGGCAGCGAGAGCAGCCGGGCGCGGGTCTCCGACCAGTCACTTTCGACGCCCAACTGAAGTGATCCGTCGGCTAGTTGGCCGACCAGGGTGGTGAAGGTCGTCCGGCGGGTGCGGGGCATCGCGAGCGTGGCGGGGTCGAGCGCGGCCAGCGCCTCAGGAGACGGGAAGAGGTGGGTCAGGCCGCCCTCGGGGTCGTCGACGGGGTCACCGTGGGCCGTGACCAGACGGGCCGCGTGGGTGCGGGCCGCCGCCGTGGAGACCTGCTGGCCCAGCACGGCCCGTACCGCGAACTCCGCCTCGTCGACCGTGCGCGGAACGCGTCGGCCGGGCGCCTTGTCCACCAGGGGCGCAAGGAGCGGGTCCGTGCGCAGCTGGTCGTCGATCGCGACCGGGTCGGCGTCCAGGTCGAGCATGCGGCGGCAGCGGCTGATGGCCACGGTCAGGTCGCGCAGGTCGCTCAGCGTCAACCGGCAGGCGATGTGGTCGGGGCGGGGCGTGAGGGCCACCACGCCGTGCCCGTACGGCAGTCGCAGTGTGCGCCGGTACGCGCCGTCGCGCCACTCCTCCACGCCCGGGACGGCGGTGGCCGCGAGGTGACCGAAGAGGTTGTCGGGGTTGAGGGGGGTGCGGAACGGCAGGCGCAGGGACAGGGAGCCGGGGGTGTCCGGCGTGTCCGGCGTGGTCCTCTTCGCGGCGCGTGTGCGCAGCTCGCCCGGCGCGAGCGCGAAGACCTCGCGCACGGTGTCGTTGAAGGTGCGGATCGCGGAGAAGCCGGCCGCGAAGGCGATGTCCGCCATCGGCAGCACGGTGGTCTCGATGAGGATCCTCGCGGTCTGGGCGCGCTGGGCGCGGGCGAGGGCGAGCGGGCCGGCACCGAGTTCGGCGAGCAGTTGGCGTTCGATCTGCCGGGTGCTGTAGCCGAGGCGGGCGGCGAGGCCGGGCACGCCCTCGCGGTCGACCACGCCGTCGGCGATCATCCGCATCGCGCGGGCCACGAGGTCGGCGCGCTGGTTCCACTCCGGGGAGCCCGGGCTGGTGTCGGGCCGGCACCGCTTGCAGGCGCGGAAGCCCGCCTGCTGGCAGGCGGCCGCGCTCGGGTAGAAGGTCATGTTCTCGGGCTTGGGCGGGACGACCGGGCAGCTCGGCCGGCAGTAGATCCGGGTCGTCAGAACGGCCGTGAAGAACCATCCGTCGAACCGCGCGTCCTTGGACTGCACTGCGCGCACACAGCGCTCGGTTTCGGCGTACATCCCCGTCTGCATGCGTCCAGCATCGACCACCCGCCCCACCGGGGCTGGCGAGAATCCGACATCAACCTCGCGTGCCCTGCGACGGCATCTGTCCCGGTCGCCACGCGGACTCGCGCAGCAGCCGCAGTCCGTTGAGGCCGACGAGCACCGTCGAGCCCTCGTGCCCGGCGACCCCGAGGGGCAGCGGGAGGTGGCCGAGGAGGTCCCACAGGACGAGCCCGGTGATGAAGGCGCCCGCGATGACCAGGTTCTGGACGACCAGTCGGCGGGCGGTCCGGGACAGTCGTACGACCGCCGGTACGGTCGCCAGCTCGTCCCGTATCACGACCGCGTCCGCGGTCTCCAGCGCGAGGTCGGAGCCCGCGCGGCCCATCGCGATGCCGGAGTGGGCGGCGGCGAGCGCGGGTGCGTCGTTGACGCCGTCCCCGACGAACAGCACCTTGCGTCCGGCGTCCTGTAGCTCCCGTACGGCGTCCACCTTGCCCTGGGGCAGCAGTTCGGCGCGGACGTCCACCAGGCCGGTGGCCTCGGCGACCTTGGCGGCGGCCCGCGCGTTGTCGCCGGTGAGGAGGACGGGGGCGGTGCCGGTCAGGGCGGTGAGCGCGGCGGTGGCGGCCGGGGCGTGGGGGCGCAGGCGGTCGGTGAGCGCGAGGGTCCCGAGGGGGACGCCGTCGCCGGTCACCAGGACGACGGTGTCGCCGTCCTCGCTGCCGGGGAGGGCCGCGCGAGGCGGTTCGGCATGCACGGCCGCGGTCTCGTCGGCGTCGGCATCTACGATCTCGGTCACCGGGGCACCCGCCCGCCCGACCCCGATCACCCGCCCCTCGACCAGCGCCGTCACCCCGCTCCCGGGTACGGCTGCGAAGTCCCGCGCGTCAGCGATCCGCAGCCCCCGCTCCTTCGCCGCCCTCACCACCGCCCGCCCCAGCGGATGCTCGCTGGGGTACTCGGCCGCGGCGGCCAGCGCGAGGAGGGCGTCCGGAGTCAGCCCGGAGCCCGGCAGCGGCCGTACCGCCGAGACCTCCGGGGAACCCTCGGTCAGCGTCCCCGTCTTGTCGAGGGCCACGGCGTCCACCTCGCCGAGCCGTTCCATCGCGACCGCCGACTTCACCAGGACTCCGTGGCGCCCGGCGTTGGCGATGGCGGACAGCAGGGGCGGCATGGTCGCGAGGACGACCGCGCACGGCGAGGCGACGATCATGAAGGTCATCGCGCGCAGCAACGCGTCCGTGAGATCGGCCCCGAACACCAGCGGCACCCCGAACACGGCGAGTGTGGCGATGACGATGCCCACCGCGTACCGCTGCTCGATCTTCTCGATGAACAGTTGCGTCGGCGCCTTGGTCCGGGATGCCTCCTCGACCAGGGTGACGATGCGGGCGATCACGGAGTCGGCGGGGTCGCGCTCGACGCGGACGCGCAGGGTGCCGGTGCCGTTGAGGGTGCCGGCGAAGACCTCGTCGCCGGGGCCCTTGGCGACCGGAAGGGGTTCGCCGGTGATGGTGGCCTGGTCGGCCTCGCTCGCGCCGTCCAGGACCCGGCCGTCGGCGCCGATGCGCTCGCCCGGCCGGATCAACAGGACGTCGCCCGCGGTGAGTTCGCCCGTCGGGACCGGTTCCTCGCCGTCGTCCGTCACCCGGGTCGCCATCGTGGGCGCGAGGTCGAGCAGGCCGCGTACCGAGTCGGCGGTGCGGGCGGTGGCCAGGGCCTCCAGGGCACCGGACGTGGCGAAGATGACGATCAGCAGGGCGCCGTCCAGGACCTGACCGATCGCGGCTGCGCCGAGGGCGGCGACGATCATCAGCAGGTCGACGTCCAGGATCCTCTCGCGCAGCGCCCTGAGCCCTTCGAGGGCCGGTTCCCAGCCGCCGGTGACATAGGCGAGCGCGTACAGCCCGCCGTAGGCCCACCACGGCAGGCCGCCGAGGTCCAGTGCGAGCGCGAGCAGGAACGCGGCGGTCGATGCCAGCGCCCAGCGGGCCTCGGGGAGGTCGAGCATCCGGGTGCGGCGGCTCGGCGCCGGGTGTGCGGCGGGCGAGGGGGCACGAACGGGGGTCAGAGTCGTGGACACCCGATCCACCATACAGGAACACATGAAGACTCATTCATCTGTTCATGAGTGGTGGGTAAGATACCGCCCATGGGTCATGGAGCCGTCACCACCGCGCAGGAAATCGCCGAGCGCGTACGTCTGGACGCGGCGAACGTGGCCAAGGTGGCCACCACCCTCCAGGCCCTCTCCACCCCCTCCCGCCTGCTGATCCTCGCGCGACTGCGCGAAGGGCCGCTGCCGGCGACGGAGTTGGCCGCCGAGGTGGGCATGGAGCAGTCGGCCTGCTCGCACCAGTTGCGGTTGCTGCGCAATCTGGGCCTGGTCGTGGGCGAGCGCCGGGGCCGGTCGGTGGTGTACGCACTGCACGACCACCATGTGGCCGAGCTGCTCGACCAGGCCGTGTACCACGTCGAACACCTGCGGCTCGGGCTCAGTGACGCCACCGAGTGAGCCGCCCCGGCGCGTGATGTGGCCGCTGTACGCGGCCGGGTTCACCACCGCCTTCGGAGCGCACGGCATCGCCGCGAACCTCGGCGCGGACTCGGCCGACGCGGTCACCTCCCTGCTGGTCCTGGGCGGCCTGCTCGCCCTGTACGACGGTGCCGAGGTCGTGCTCAAACCGGTGTTCGGCATGATCGCGGACCGGATCGGGGCGCGCCCCGTGCTCCTCGGCGGACTGGTGGCCTTCGCCGTAGCCTCCGCGCTCTACGCCCTCGCCGACAGCCCCGGCTGGCTGTGGGCCGCGCGGCTGGGGCAGGGTGCGGCGGCCTCCGCCTTCTCCCCCGCCGCGTCCGCGCTGGTCTCCCGGCTGAACCCGGCCGCCAAACAGGGGCGGGCTTTCGGGAGTTACGGCTTCTACAAGTCCGTCGGCTACACCCTGGGCCCGCTGCTCGGCGGGGTGTTGGTGTGGGCGGGCGGACTGCGGCTGCTGTTCACGGTGCTGGCGGTGCTGGGCGCGGCCGTGGCGGTGTGGGCACTGATCGCCGTACCCGTCGTTCCGCCCCTCCCGCGGGCCCGGCAGACGGTCCTCGATCTGGCGCGGCGGCTGGCCGACCCGGTGTTCCTGGTCCCGACGGCCGCGCTCGCCGGGGCGACCGCCGCGCTCTCGGTGGGCGTGGGCTTCCTGCCCGTGTCGGGCGCGGTGGCGGGTCTCGGCACGGTGGCGACGGGGGCGGCGGTGTCGGTGCTCGCGGCCTGCGCGGCGGTCGTACAGCCGCGCGCCGGGCGGGCGTTGGACGCGGGTCGGATCACGGTACGCGGTGGGCTCAGTGCCGGGTTGCTGCTGGCGGCGGCCGGTCTGGGCTGCGCGATGCTGCCGGGGCTCGCGGGTGTGCTGCTGGGTGCCGCGCTGATCGGCGTGGGCACGGGGCTGATCACCCCGCTGGGCTTCGCGGCGCTCGCGGCCTCGACCCCGCCGGAACGGCTCGGGCAGACGATGGGGGCGGCAGAACTCGGACGCGAACTCGGGGACGCGGGTGGTCCGTTGCTGGTCGCGGGCGTGGCCGCGGCGGCGACCCTGACGTATGGCTACGGGGCACTGGCGGTGCTGCTGGCGTGCGGACCGGTGCTGGCCGTAGGACTCCTTCGCAGGCGCCGGTGAGACGATCCCCGCGCCCGAAGGGGCGCGGGGAACCGCGCGACCGGCCACGACCAGGCCGTCAGGTGCCCGACGGCCTGGCCCGGCACAACCGGCGCACTACTCAGGCCGTGCCCGTCGGCCGTCGTGAGGCCGCCGTCGCCCGGCCCACGTCCGTCAGCGGCCGCAGCCGATACGTGTACGCGTAGTCCCGGTTGGCGAACAGCTTGTACTCGTCGTGGGTGTGCGCGCCCCAGCTGTTGTCGCCGCCGACGCCCATCTGCCGGTGGTTCACCCGCAGGACGACCGCGTCGCGCGGGGTGAGCTGGTAGTCGTGGCGCACGCCGTTGGACAGGTCCTCGGGTGTGAAGTGCGAGGCGTTGACCTCCAGCAGGGGCTCACCGGAGACCAGCAGTCCCACGCCGTCACGGTCGGTCAGGGCCGCCCAGCGGACATCCGTCTTGTTGCCGTTCTCCTGCGGGCGTATGTAGGAGGTCCACTGCTCGGCGACGGTCCCGGAGTAAAGGCCCACGTCCGTACCATCGTTGCGGTCCCAGTGGTTCTCCTCGGGGCCGCGGCCGTAGTAGTGCAGCCGGTCCAGGCGGCGCGGCAGGAACAGGATCGTGCCGACCTCGGGGATGTACGGCAGTGAACTCGCCCCCGGGTGCAGGGTGTTGTCGACCTTGATCTCGCCGTTGCCGAAGACCGTGTAGGTCGTGGTGTACGCCGACTCGGTCGTCGTCGGCAGCGTGCCGGTCACCTTGATCTCCACGGCCCGGTCCCGCAGCGCCCGCACGCTCACATCGGTCACCTTGCGGTTCGCACCCGCGTCGCGCCAGGTCTGGTTGCGGGTGTGCTGCCCGTTGCCGTGGTCGTTGTCGGTGGGAGCCCGCCAGAAGTTGGGCACGGGTCCGGAAGTGATCAGGCGGGTGCCGTGGGCCTTGTACGACGTGATGGTCCCACTGCCCTTGTCGACCGTGACGGAGAACTCCTTCCCCCTGACGGTGACTTGACCGGAAGCGTCCTCGTACCTCAGGGCCGGTACCTTCGCGAGCGGCACCGGCGTCACCGCCGGACTGCCCGCGTCGACGGCGAGCTGCTGCTTGGCCACCTCGAAGCCGGCCCTCGCCCAGGGGGTGGACTCCCTGATGGTGAAAGAGAGTTGGAGGAAGTACTCCCTGCCGGGCGCGGGCGCGCTCGGGAGTTTGTACGGGACGGTGATGTTCTTGCTCGACAGCGGTGCCAGGTTCAGCTGGTCCCGTGTCAGCTTCCCGCGCTGCACCACCTTGCCGTCCGCGGAGAGGGTCCACGTACCGTCGAATTCACGGAGGTTGGTGAAGAGGTACTCGTTGACCAGGGTCACCGACCCGTCCGGGGCCCAGGACGCGTTGACCGCCTGGTAGATCTGCTTGACCTCGGCGGCCTTTCCGGTGTGGCCGCGGTCGGCGGTGACGATGCCGTCCGCGACGAAGGCGCCGTCGTTGGGGTTGTCGCCCCAGTCGCCGCCGAACGCGAAGAAGGTCTTCTGGGCGGGCCGCTTCTCGGTGAGTCCCACGGTCGCCGCGTCGAACCAGAACCGCACGCTTTCGTCGCCGGGACCCCTGCTGTCGGAGGCCAGTTCGGCGGCGGTGAGGGCGCGGGCGTACACGTGCGCCTTCCGGATGGTGCCGCTGAACTCCCTCGTGGGGTTGTCGACATCGACGGCCAGGGCGAGTGGCGTGGTGTTGCTGCTGGGCCGCTGTGTGGTGGTCCGGGTCGCCCTGACCTGGCCGTCCACATGGAGGGTCAACGTGCCCGCGGTCGCGTCGAAGACACCGGCGACGTGGTGTTCCCGGCCCGTCCAGTCGTCCGGGAGCGCCCAGGTGGCGGTGATCCACTGACCGCCGCCGTAGATGAAGAACTCCAGCGACTTGCCGGACTGTTTGAGGGCGTACTGGGTGTCGCCCTTGGCGATGACCGGCTGGTGACCACCCGTCACCTTCGGGGTGAACCAGGCCTCCAGGGTCAGCGAGCCGGTGAGGTCGAGGCGGGCGTCGCGGGCGAAGACCGTACCTCCCGAGACGCCCTTGTCCCGGTCGAACCTGGCGCTCGCGGGCAGGACTTCGCCCTTCAGGGCGCCCGGTCCGCTCTCGGTCAGCAACTGGCGTACCGGGACGGGCTCGGTCAGGGACTGGTCGACGAAGTCCCAGATCCAGCCGCCCTGGAGGACGGGGTAGCGGCGGACGATGTCCCAGTACTTCTTGAAGTTGCCGTTGGAGTTCCCCATCGCGTGGCAGTACTCGATCATCACGTACGGCCGGGTGTCGGCGGTGTTCTTCGCATGCTGTTCCACGCGCGTGGGGCTGTCGTACATCTCCGAGCGGATGTCGCTGATGGTGGGCCGGTCGTCGCCCTCGTACTGGACGACGCGGGTGGTGTCGTACGACTTGATCCAGTCGCGCATGCTCACGAAGGTGCTGCCGCCGCCCGCCTCGTTGCCGAGGGACCAGATCACCACCGAGGCATGGTTCTTGTCGCGGTGGACCATGTTCTGGGCGCGCGCCACACAGGCCGCGCTCCAGTCGGGGTGGTTGCCGGGGTACTGGTCGCGGATGCCGTGGGTCTCCAGGTTGGTCTCGCCGACGAGGTAGAGGCCGTACTCGTCGGCGAGTTCGAGCCACAGCGGGTTGTTGGGGTAGTGCGAGGTGCGGACCGAGTTGATGTTCAGCCGCTTGATGATCGTGATGTCCTTCACGAGGTCCGCGCGGGTGAGCGCGGTGCCGCGGTCGGGGTGCATCTCGTGGCGGTTCGTGCCGCGGAAGGAGACGGGTTTGCCGTTGATGCGCATCAGCCCGTCCTTCAGGGCGAATTCACGCAGGCCGACGCGGTGCGAGAGCGTCTCGATCACCTTGCCCGCGGGGTCGCGCAACCGCAGGACGGCGGTGTAGAGGTTCGGATGCTCGGCCGACCACAGCTTCGGCGCGGGCACGGCCTTCGCCGCCTGTACGGTCGCCTCGCCGCCGGCGTCGAGGGCGACCGCCTGCTGGAGCGGGCGGGACCAGACCGCGTGGCCGCCCGAGTCGTAGAGCTGGGTCTCGACCGTGTAGCGGCCCTGGTTGGCGCCGCCGTAGTCGCGCACGCTCGCGGTGACCGAGAGGTCGGCGGAGGTGTAGTCGTCGCCGAGCGGGGTGTCCAGCTTGAAGTCGCGCAGGTGGACGGCCGGGGTGGAGTAGAGGTAGACCGAGCGGAAGATGCCGCTCAGCCTGATCATGTCCTGGTCCTCCAGCCAGTCGCCGTCCGAGTAGCGGTAGACCTCGACCGCGATCTGGTTGGTGCCCGGCTTCAGGTGCGGGGTGATGTCGTACTCGGCGGGCGTGTAGGAGTCCTCGTGGTAGCCGACGAGTTCGCCGTTGATCCACACGTAGTGCGCGGACTTGACGCCCTCGAAGTGCAGGAAGGTCCGCCGCCCCGACCAGTCCTTCGGCACGGTGAAGGTGCGCCGGTACTGGCCGACGGGGTTGTAGCGGGTCGGGGCGGCGGGCGGCTGCGCCTCCTCGCCGAGACCGTTGGGACCCCACCAGGGGTAGGTGATGTTGATGTAGATCGGGAAGTCATAGCCATGCACCTGCCAAACCGAGGGCACGGGAATCGTGTCCCAGTCCTTGTCGTCCACGTCGGTGCGGTGGAAGTCGGTGTCACGGTCGTCGGGGCGGTCGGCGTAGGCGAACTTCCATGTGCCGTCGAGGCTCAGCCGGTACGGCGAGCGGGTGCGGTCGGCGGCGAGCGCCTGGCCGACGTCGGCGTACGGCATGAGGGTGGTGTGCGGGGGCTGGGTGCCCACCCGGAAGAGGTCGATGGCGCCGTTCCACTCCGGGGCGCCCTCCGCCGCGTGGCCGCGGCCGGCCAGGGGCCCGGAGGAGAGGGCGAGGGCACCGAGCACGGCGGCCCCCGACTCCAGCAGACGCCTGCGGCTGATGGGGGCAGGCAGATACGGGTGGGGCATCGGTGGAACCTTCCTCGGGACGACAGTGCGGTGTACGTACTGAGGGAGCGTCAATTCCTGTGCACTATTGGTGACTTTGAGGCACAGGATGCGACTCAACCTAGATCCCGAAGACGTGTGAGGCAATGACTCTGTCGGACTTTGTGGGGTCCTGAGGGCAAGCGGACAGGCAGACATGCGGCACCCCCGCGTGCGCTCACGCGGGGGTGCCGAGGCGGCCGGGTGCCGAGGTGCCGTCGGGTCAGCCGGCGGCCGGCAAGGTGGGCAGGCCGCCGCCGAGGAGTCCGGTGACGGCTCCGACCACGCTGTCCAGGAGGCCGGTGACCGCGCCCAGCACACCGCCGATGTCCAGCGAGGTCAGCGACTCGAGCAGGGCGTCGATCGTGGACTGGATCGAGGCCAGGAGATCGTCGACGGGGTCGGCCGCCGCGACGGACCGGTCCGTACCGCTCGGCTTGCGCAGCTCTTCCTGGACCTCGGTGTTCGCCGCCTTCACGGTCTTCGCGTGGGCGGCCGCCTCGCTCGCGTCGAGGCGGGTGCCGTCGAGGGCGGTGAGGTCGGTGACGGCGTCCAGGAGGGGCTGGAGAGGCTGGAGGACACGGACGTGTTCGGCACGGTCCAGTGCCTCCAGGCGGTCCGTCAGGGTGTCCGCGTCGACGGTGCCGTACGCGGTCGCCGTCTGGGCCATACCGTGGTCCGACGCGCCGCGGCCCGCGTCGACGACGGCGGCCGCGGTGCCGACCGGGCCGAGGATCAGCGCGGCACAGACCAGAGACGGCAGGAGAAGGCCGCGGGAGACGAGGGGGCGCATGCGGGGTCCTTTCGAAGTGCTTCGTAGGGCCCACCGTGCGAACCGGCCGGGTGTCCCGCAACCGGCCGCGGGGCGTGCGACCGGCCGGTCACCTTCTCAAGAAGGCCTCTGAACAGGCACGTTCCCCGCGCGCTCCCCCGTTTTCGGCGCCCGGGGACGTTCGGCCGTCAGGGTACGGGCCCTCCGCTGTCAGGCGATCCGCTCCGCGAACGCCCGGTACGCCTTCTCGTCGAACAGCACGAACCTGACCTCCTCGACCGCGGTCTCGGTCTCCCGGACGGTCTCCACCGCGATCCGGGCGGCGTCGTCGATCGGCCAGCCGTAGATGCCGGCGGAGACGGCCGGGAAGGCGACGGTCCGGGCACCCAGTTCGTCGGCAACGCGCAGGGACTCGCGGTAGCAGGAGGCCAGCAACTGCGAGCGGTCCTCCTCGCGGCTGTAGCGGGGGCCGACGGTGTGGATCACCCAGCGCGCGTCCAGGTCGCCAGCGGTGGTGGCCACCGCCTTCCCGGTCGCCAGGCCCTTGCCGTAATGCGAGGCGCGCAGCTTCCGGCAGTCCGCCAGGATCGCGGGGCCGCCGCGGCGGTGGATGGCGCCGTCGACTCCTCCCCCACCGAGGAGGGAGGAGTTCGCGGCATTGACGATGGCGTCGGCGCTCTCCCGGGTGATGTCGCCCTGGACGAGCCTGATGGTGGTCATGACCACCACTCTCCCAGCCCGCACCGCTCAGGACTGCAGGCGCAGCTTGCGCCATACCGCCTTCGCGGCGTTGTGTCCCGACATGCCGTGCACGCCCGGGCCCGGCGGGGTCGCCGACGAGCAGATGAAGACGGCCGGGTGCGGGGTGCCGTACGGGGACAGGGAGAGCTTGGGACGCAGCATGGTCTGGAGTCCGGTGACCGCGCCGGAGCCGATGTCGCCGCCGACGTAGTTGGCGTTGCGCGTGGCCAGTTCGGGTGGGCCCGCGATGGCACGGGCGAGGACGCGGTCGCGGAAGCCCGGGGCGAAGCGCTCCAGTTGGCGCTCCATGGCGTCGGTGAGGTCGCCGGTCCAGCCGCTGGGCACATGGCCGTAGGCCCAGAACACGTGCTTCCCGGCCGGGGCCCGACTCGGGTCGACGACGCTGGGCTGCACGGTGATCATGAACGGCCTGTCGGGTGCGCGGCCCTCCCGGGCCGCGGCGCGCAGCGCGGTACCGATCTCCGCGCTGTCGGCGCCGATCTGCACGGTGCCCGCGGCGCGCGCCTCCTTCGCGGTCCACGGCACGGGGCCGTCGAGGGCGTAGTCGACCTTGAAGACACCCGGGCCGTAGCGGTAGCCCTCGTAGTAGTTGCCGAAGCCGGCGATGCGGGCCAGGGCGGTGGGCGAGGTGTCGAAGACGTAGGCGCGGGCGGGCGGCAGGTCGTCGAGCCGCTTGACCTCGTAGTCGGTGTGGACGCTCCCGCCGAGATCCTTCAGGTACCCGGCGAGCGCGTCGGAGATGGACTGGGAGCCACCGCGGGCCACCGGCCAGCCGCGGGCGTGTGCCGCGAGGGCGAAGACCAGACCGATGGCTCCGGTGGCGAAGCCGCCGAGCGGGGCCATGACGTGCGCGACGAGCCCGGCGAACAGGGTCTTGGCGCGTTCGTCGCGGAAGCGGCGCATCAGCCAGGTCGACGGGGGCAGGCCGACGAGACCGAAGCGGGCCAGGGTGAACGGGTCGCGGGGCAGCGCGGTCGCGGGCAGGGACATGAAGTCGCGGGTCAGGGTGTCCCACTTGGGCAGGAACGGCTCGACGAGCCTGCGGTACGTCCCCGCGTCGCGCGGCCCGAACGAGGCGGCCGTCTCGGCGACCGACCTCGACAGCACGGCGGCGGTGCCGTCGGTGAAGGGGTGCGCCATGGGCAGGTCGGCGTGCAGCCACTCCAGCCCGTAGCGCTCCAGGGGCAGGGCGCGGAAGGCCGGGGAGTTGATGCCGAGGGGGTGGGCCGCGGAGCACGGGTCGTGCAGGAAGCCGGGGAGGGTGAGCTCCTCGGTGCGGGCTCCACCGCCGACGGTGCCGCACGCCTCGAAGACGGCCACGGAGAAGCCGCGCCGGGCCAGCTCCACGGCAGCCGTCAGTCCGTTCGGCCCCGCACCCACTACGACCGCATCGAGCATCGACGGCACCTTCGGACCCCTTCGTCAGCCGATGGCCAGAGGATCAGGATATGCCGGGGGACCGACAGTCCCGGGGCGCGGGGGTGAGTCGCACCGCTCCGGCCCGGCGTCGCGTCAGGCCTCACCCGTCAGCAGACCCCTCACCTTGCGGGCCGTCGCCGCGTCGCGGGCCGCGGTGAAGGGGAGGGTGTTGCCGCCCCTGATGCGGAACGGTTCGCCGGTGAGGGTCAGATGGACGCCGCCCGCCTCCTCGACCAGCAGCAGGCCCGCCGCATGGTCCCAGGCCGCCTCCCAGGAGAACGCCACGGCGTCCGACTCACCCCGGGCGACGGCGAGGTACTCCAGGCCGGCCGAGCCGCACCGGCGCGGTGCGACGCCGTCCGTCCACAGTCCCTGCAGGCCGCGCTTCTGCTCGGGCGTGGTGTAGTCCGGGTGGGAGGTGGCCACTTGGAGGTCGCGGCCCGGGTCGGGGGCGCCCGCGTGCAGCCGCTCGCCGTCGAGGAACGCGCCCCGGCCGCGTATCGCCGTGGCCAGTTGGTCCCGGGCCGGTGCGTAGGTCCAGGAGGCGAGCAGCACGCCGCCCCTCGCGAGCGCGACCAGCATGCAGAAGCCGGGGTCGCCGTGCACGAACTGTCGGGTGCCGTCGACGGGGTCGACTATCCACACCGGTGTGTCGCCCTGGAGCGCCCCGTACGACGCCGGGTTGGCGTGGACCGCCTCCTCGCCGACCACGACGGAGCCGGGCAGGAGGGCGCCGAGCACCCCGGTGAGGTACTGCTCGGCCAGCCGGTCGGCGTCCGTGACCAGGTCGTGCGGGCCGGCCTTCTGGTCGACCTCGTGCGCGGCGAGCCGCCGGAAGCGCGGCATGACCTCGGCGGCGGCGGCCTTGCGCACCGCCTCTTCCACGTCACCCGCGTGCCGGTCGAGAAACTCGTCGATGGTTTCCGTGTCTTCGATCATGACTCCATGAGAGCACGCGGGACCGACAATCCCCACCCGCCTGTTGAAGGGCGAGTGGAATCGCCGTGAACATCGAGGTCCGGAGGCGACGGACGCTCAACTCGTGACACGGGGCGTGGCGTCGTACGCCTTGCCGCCGCCGTCACCGTCACCGTCACCGGCCCACCGCGTACCCCTGCATCCCCCGGGGATTGGCCGCCGCCGACAGCACTCCCGTCTCCGGATCCCGCGCCACCGCGCACAGCCGTCCCTCCGACCACGGCTCCCCCACCGTCACGTCGTGGCCCCGCCGCCGTAGCTCCTCGACCACCCCGGGATCCATGCGCGCCTCCACCGTGACGCTCCCCGGCCGCATCCCGCGCGGATAGAACGACCCGGGGAAGCTGTCGTTGTGCCAGTTCGGGGCGTCGATCGCGCCCTGGAGGTCGAGGCCGCCGCGGACCGGGGAACGCAGGGCGAGGGCCAGGAAGAAGTGGAGCTGCCACTGGTCCTGCTGGTCCCCGCCGGGTGTGCCGAAGGCCAGGACGGGCACCCCGGCGCGCAGGGCGATCGAGGGCGTGAGGGTGGTGCGGGGGCGGCGGCCGGGGGTGAGGGAGTTCGGCAGGCCCTCCTCCAGCCAGGTCATCTGGAGCCGCGTGCCGAGCGGGAAGCCCAGTTCGGGCACGACCGGGTTGGACTGGAGCCATCCGCCGCTGGGAGTCGCGGCGACCATGTTGCCCCAGCGGTCGACGACGTCGAGGTGGCAGGTGTCGCCCCGAGTGCCGCCGTCCGCACCGGTCTCGGGCTCACCCGGCACGGGTGACGTGGGGTTCTTCGCGACCGTGGGCTCCCCGACTCCCATCGGGCTGAACCCGGGCTCGTCGGTGAGGACCACACGCGCGTGTGCGCTGAGCCGCGGGGCGCGCCCGCCGGGACTGCCCGGCCGCAGCTCGTACGAGGCCTTGTCGCCGACGAGTTCACGCCGCCCCGCGTTGTACTGGGCCGACAGCAGCTCACCGAGCGGCACCTCGGCCGCGTCCCCGTACCAGGCCTCCCGGTCGGCCATGGCGAGCTTGCAGCCCTCGACCAGCAGATGGACGTACTCGGCGGACCCGTACCGGGGCAGCTCGGGCGGCAGCAGTGCGAGCTGCTGGAGGAGGACCGGGCCCTGGCTCCAGGGGCCGGCCTTGCACAGGGTCCAGCCGTTCCAGTCGTACGTCGCCGGCGCCTCGTAGGTCGTGGACCACCCGGCGAGATCGGCGGCCGTGAGCGTGCCGGTGTGGCGCGAGCCGCTGGTGTCCATGGTGGGGCGCCGCGCCTGCCGTACGAGGGCCTCGGCGATGAATCCGCTGCGCCACACCTCGCGCGCGGCCTCGATCTGCGCGACCCGGTCGCCCGCCCCCGCCACCTCGCCGATCAGTCGCTTCCAGGTGGCGGCGAGGGCGGGGTTGCGGAACAGCTCGCCGGGCCGCGGGGCCTTCCCACCTGGCAGATACACCTCCGCCGACGAGGTCCACTCCGTCTCGAACAACTCCCGTACGCTCTCGACGGTCGCGCCGACGTTCTCCACGGGCGCGTGCCCGTCCTCCGCGTACCCGATGGCGTACTTGAGCACGTCGGCGAGGGACTTGGTGCCGTGGTCGCGGAGCAGCAGCATCCAGGCGTCGAAGGCGCCGGGGACCGCGGCGGCGAGGGGGCCGGTGCCGGGGACGAGATCCAGGCCCAGCCCCTTGTAGTGGGCCACGGTCGCCCCGGCGGGCGCGACGCCCTGCCCGCACAGCACCCGCACCTCCCCACCGGCGGGCGCGAGCAGGATCGGCACCTCGCCGGCGGGCCCGTTGAGGTGCGGCTCGACGACGTGCAGCACGAAGGCACCGGCCACCGCGGCGTCGTACGCGTTGCCGCCGTCCTCCAGCACCGCCATCGCCGACTGCGAGGCCAGCCAATGGGTGGAGGACACCATGCCGAAGGTGCCCTGGAGGGTGGGGCGGGTGGTGAACATGTGGGCTCCGACTCGCTGTCCAGGTCGTTCGGGTCGTTCGGGTCGGAGCTCTCCTCCGCCCGGTCCTTCAGCAGGTTATCGATCGCGGGCGCGGGACGAGCAGCCGTCGTGGGTGCGGACGGAGGTCCTACTCCCTGTCGAGGACACCAGGGGTGTCGTGCAGGACCACGCTCTGCTGGAGCGGGACGCGTTCCCGGCCGACCGCGTTGACCGGCGCCGCCGGATCGGCCGTGCCGAAGGAGATGCCGAACAGCAGCTTGAGCTCCTCGGGAACGCCCAAAAACTCCCGGACGGTGTCGGCGTAGACGCCGAGTATGGTCTGCGGGATGCCGGCCAGCCCCCGGGCCGCCAGCGAGAGCAGGAAGTTCTGTGCGTACATGCCGATGTCCCCGGCTGTCCGTACCCCGTCACCGAGGGCCGGCATGAACAGGAGGGCGACGTGGGGCGCGCCGTAGAACTCCAGGTTCTCGCGGACCGCCGCCCGCCTGCCCTCTCGGTCGGAACGCGCTATGCCCCGGGCTCCGTAATGACTCGCGGCCAGGGCCTGGGCGCGGCTCGAGGTAGACACCCTCACCGTAGTCGGCGGTGAAGTCCGGGGAGGTCCGGCCCTCTTCCTCGGCCCGGAGGAGTTCCCCGCTCAGCGCGGACCGCTGCGCACCCGAGACGACGTGCACGGTCCACGGCTGGGTGTTGCTGTTCGAGGGGGCCGTCCGGGCGTCCTCCAGTACGCCACGGATGTCCGACGGGGACACGGGGGTGGCCAGGAAACGGCGGGGGGAGCGTCGCGCGCGTGCGATGTCGGTGAAGGGTGATGCGGTGCCGGTCAAGGCTCTTCTTCCTCTCTGTGCGACGTGGGGGGACGGCGCGCTCTTCGTGTTCGCGTCGGTGTGTGTTCGCGTTGGTGTTCGCGTTGGTGTTCGTGACGTGCCGGCGAGGCCGCTCTCGTGGCACGGCGCGGCGCGGTGTCCGCGGTGGCCTTCGCCGGGTGGTGGCTCAGCGGTGGGCGGCGCGGTTCATCTCGACGACGTCGTCGACGGTGGGGTCGGCACCGAGGGCGGCGAAGCGTTCCGGGAGGCTGTCGCGGATGGCGGCGGCCTTGGTGCGGTCGGCCGCGGCCAGGGCCGCCGGGAGCTCGTCGAGGGTCAACTCGGTGCAGTAGGCAGGGCTGTTGGGCTGCTGGCGCCAGGAGTCGGCCAGGGTACCGGCGTCGTAGGGGTCGAAGCCGGTGTCGTCCACGAGCTGCATGGCCACCTTCCGCGCCTCCTCGGAGTCGCCGGCGACGGGGATCGCGATACGGCCGGGCGTTCCTGCCGGGACGCCCTTGGCCCGCTGGGTCTCGGCCAGCGCGGCGTTCCACGCCTTGACCACGGGACGGCCGAGCTGCTCGGCGGTGTACACGCTCTCGACCTGGCCGTTGTCCACGGCCTCGATGGGCTCGCTGAGCATGCCCGGGTAGTAGTTCGAGGTGTCGATCACCACCGTCTCGGCGGGGAGCGAGGCGAACAGGTACGCCAGCTGTCCCGCCACCCCGAACGGGATCGCCAGGATGATCACGTCTCGGTCCTGGACCGACTCCTCCAGGTCCACCGCACGGACCCCGGACCCCAGCACCTCGGCCGGGACGGCCTCGGGGCCGCGTACATGGGCGACCTGGACGTCGTGACCGGCCGCGCTGAGCTTGACGGCGAGATTCCCGCCGATGGCACCGGTGCCTATAACAGTGATTTTCATGATTTGTCCTTCGAAGGGTTGCGCTGCGCCCGTGAGGGCGGAACGAGGTGACAGGTATGTGGGCCACGCCGGTCGGCCGGGCGTGGGTGGGGGCGGTTACGCCTGGGCGGGCCGTTCGCGGTAGCCGGTCGCGATCAGGGCGCGGAGCCGGTCGAGGGAGTCCTCGTCGGGACCGTTGCCCTTGATCCAGGCGAGGGAGCAGGCCGCGAGGAACAGGTCGTAGCCCCGTACCGAGGCGCGTACGTGTCCGGCGTGCTGCGCTGCTCGAACGTACTGGTCGGTGGCGGTGATGAGGATGTCGCAGGGAATCGTGAGCGGACTGTCCGGCTCGTGCGCCCGGGCCGCGGCCATGAGCGGTTCCGGAAGGCCGCTGTAGGCGCTGAAGTACTCCTCCATCGCCCGCAGCCACTGCTCCAAGGCCTCGGCGGGGTCGCCGAGTTGCTCGATGTCCGCCTGGCGGGCCACGAGTTCCTCGGAGCGGGTCTGCAGCACGGCCGCCAGCAGCGCCTCCCGGGTGGGGAAGTGCCGGTACAGGGTGCCGGGACCGACACCGGCCTCCTTGGCCACCGCCTCCAGGGAGGTGCCGACGCCATGCCGCAGGAAATGACGCTGCGCGGTCTCCAGCAGGGCAGCGCGGTTGCGCTGGACGTCCGCGCGGGGCCTGCGTTCGCGCTGTGCACCGGCGCTCATGCGCCCTCCTGCCTGCCGTCACTCTGCGGCGCATCAAAACGGATGCAGCCTCCGTATGCCTTCGAGAGTAAAACGGAGGCGGCATCCGGTCAAATGGGCGGCCAGAGCGCCGGGCTCGGACAGCGGCCAGGACGTGAGGAGGTGAGCTGCACCCGGTGTCCGATGACGGAGAGCAGTTCGAGCTTGCTGTGGCTCTCAGTGCCGGGGCGGGTGGTCAGCACGACCAGGGTCTGGGCGCGGTTCTCGGTGTAGAGGAGCTGGGCGTCGACGTCGATGCGGCCGAGTTCGGGATGCAGGACGGTCTTGCAGTCCTCGTAGCGCTGGGCGACCTCCTGGAGTTCCCACATGCGGACGAACTCGGGGCTGTGTTCCTGGAGTTCGGCGAGGATCCGGGCGGCTCGGGGGGTGTCGCTGCCATTTGTCAGCGCGGCCCGCAGGCGCGCTGCCTGGGCCCGGCCGTGGCGTTCGTGGGACTCCTCGGGAACCGTCAGACGCTCGGCCGGGTCCATGAACCAGCGGTAGAAGCCGCTGCCGGCCAGACCGGTGTGGCGGGTCAGGTCGCCGAGCAGCGCGACGGCCGGCGGGTTCATCGCGAGGGTGTCGACCAGGTCGGTCTGCACGAGGGCCGGAGTGTCGTCCAGACTGTCCAGGACCCGTAGCAGGGTCGGGCTGACGTGTTCGGAGCGGCGGAAGCGGGCCGGGGCGTTGTGGCCGATGAGGGCGAAGAGATGGTCGCGCTCGTCCAGGGTCAGCCGCAGCGCCCGGGCGAGAGCCGCGGTGATCTGCACGGAGGGCTGCGGAGCACGCTGCTGCTCCAGCCGGGCGTAGTAGTCGGTGGACATGCCGGCGAGCTGGGCGACCTCCTCACGGCGCAGGCCCCGGGTACGCCTGCGCGGCCCCTCGACCAGGCCGACGTCGCCGGGGCGCAACGTCTCACGCCGACGGCGCAGGAAGTCGGCCAGTTCCTTCTTGTCCATGGCCCCATCCTCGCCGCATCCCACCCGGCTATCCAGAGACCACCGATCCATGGTTGAGCAGTCGGGCGCTCGCAGCGAGACGGCCTGATGGCCGCGTGACCTGCATGACCTGCATGACCCCCGGGAGATTCGCCGACCGTCGGCGGTGCGCCGCAGGCCATCGGCGTGGAGGACGGCCTGCGGGGACGGCCTGCAGGGTGAGCCTTGTAGGTCGGTCAGATGCCGCTGAGCATGGCGAGGACGTCGTCGTAGGAACCGTTGGCCACCGCGTCGCGGAGGAACCGGGCGCGCTCGACGACCAGCTCCTTCGTGTCCGGCTTCTCACGCAGCAGCTCGAGGGTCTCGGTGAGGAAGTCGTCCAACGGCATGGAGTTCTCGTCGTCCTGCTGGCCGAGCAGAGTCGTGCGCACGCCCGGCGGCACCACCTCGATCACCTGGACGCTGGCGTCGGCACCGGCGAGCTGGATGCGCAGGCTCTCCGAGAAGGAGTGCAGCGCTGCCTTGGTCGCGCTGTAGGTCGGCGTGATCGGGAACGGTACGTACGCCAGCGCCGAGGTGACGTTCATGACGACCGCGTCGTCCTTGCCCACCAGCAGCGGCAGGAACGCGTACGTCATCCGGATCGTGCCGAGCAGGTTGATCGTCACGTGATCCTCGGCGACCTGGAGTCCGGCCGGGTCGAGGACGTTCTCCCGCAGCATGATGCCGGCGTTGTTGACCAGGACGTTCAGTCCCGGGTGGCTCGCCGCCACGGTCTCGCGGGCCCGGGCGATCGAGTCGGGGTCGGCGACGTCGAGGACGAGCGCGTCGATGCCCGGGTGCTCGGCCGTGATCTCGTCGAGGAGCTCCTTGCGCCGGCCGGCGACGATCACCTTGTTGCCGGCCTCGTGCAGGCGCAGGGCCAGGCCGAGGCCGATACCCGAGGTGCCGCCGGTGATCAGGATGGTGTTGCCGGTCATCTTCATGGGGGGTCTCGCTCCTTCGTTACGGCGGGCCGGTGAGCGCCCACGGCTTCGAACGTAGGGGCGCCCGCACAGGGGCGGGAGAGGAAGGTTTATCCATGGATCGGCCGTCTCTGCCTCGTGAAGCGGCTGTACGACGGTGCCCTGCCACTCGTCGCGGAAGGACTCGGCGACCTGCCTGGAGACCGAGTCGGGGCCCAGGGAGGAGGAGTCGATGTGCAGCTGTAGGACATCGAGCGGATGCTCACCCTCACCGTGCGCCGGCGCCGGCTCCACGACTCCGCGCAGGCGGTGGCCGTCCGCCCTGTCACACCGGCGGCCGTCTGCCCGCCGTGAGCAGATGCCCGCTCGCCCCCAGCAGTGTCGGCTCCGACTCGATGTGCCGGCACGCGGCCAGCACGGCCTCGCGCCGGTCCGGGTCGTCCAGCCAGTCCTCGAGGCCGGCCATCAGCCAGGCGACGCCCTCGACGCCGTACTGGCCCTCCACGGCCAGTCGCGCGTCGGTGAACTCCTCGGTCACCTCGTCCGGCGCGGCGAAGTGGGCGACGGTGAAAAAGCCCTCGTCGTGGTGGGGATGCCGGCCGTCCACGAGGACGGCGTCGGTGCGTTCGCGGTGTGCCGGGGTGAAGTAGCACTCCTCGCGCAGCAGGTCGTGCAGTTGTGCGTACCGGTTGATGGTGGCCGCGACCACGAGCCCGCCCGGCCGGACCACCCGGACGGCCTCGGCCAACGCCCTTACCCGGTCTGCCTGTTCGGGCAGGTGGTACAGCGGGCCGAGCAGGAGCACCACATCGTACGAGGAGTCGGACGCGGCCAGCTCGCGCGCGTCCCCGAGTCGGGCGGAAACCCCCGGCAGCCGCGAGGCCTGTTCGACGTGGAGCGGTACGGGGTCGACGAGTTGGACCGTGTATCCGTCCCGCGCGAGCCATTCCGCGTGCACTCCGCTCCCGCCGCCGACGTCCAGTACGCGAGCGGGTGCGGCCGGCAGCAGTCTGCGCAGTACGTCCTGGGTGCGCCAGAACTCCAGCCGCCCGATGGGTGTTCCGCCCTCTCTGAGCCGGGCGTCCTCCTTGCCCCGGGCGTAGTAGGCGAGGATCTCCTGGCGCATCTGCGGCGGTGTCTCGGTCATCGCCTCATGGTGCTGATCCATGGCCCGAGCCGACAACGGAATTTCAGGAACCGCGTGCCGTCACCAGTCCCGACTCGTAGGCGAACACGACCAGTTGGGCGCGGTCCCGGGCGCCCAGCTTCGTCATCGCCCGGCTGATGTGCGTCTTGGCCGTGAGGGGGCTGATCACCATGTGCTCGGCGATCTCCTCGTTGGTCAGGCCGCGGGCTGCCAGGGCGGTCACCTCGCGTTCGCGGCGGGTGAGGCATTCCAGGCCGGGCGCGGTGGACCGGTCGGGTGGGCGGGAGACGAACTCGCCGATCAGGGTGCGGGTGACCGCGGGGGACAGCAGGGCCTCGCCCCGTGCCACCACTTCGATGGCCTGGAGCAGGTCGGCCGGTTCGGTGTCCTTCAGCAGGAAGCCGCTCGCGCCCGCCCGCAGCGCCTCGAAGACGTACTCGTCGACGCCGTAGTTGGTGAGGATCACCACGCGGACCCCGGCCAGCTCCGGGTCCGCGGCGATCCGCCGGGTCGCCTCGATGCCCGTCATCACCGGCATCTGTACGTCGATCAGCGCGATGTCGGGCACCTGCGCGCGCACCAGCTCCACGCCCCGCTCCCCGTCCGCCGCCTCCCCGACCACCTCGATCCCGTCCTCGGCGTCGAGCAGGGCCCGGAACCCGGCCCGCATCAATGCCTGGTCGTCGATGAGCGCCACCCTGATCACGCCCACACCTCCACGCGCCCCACCATGCCGCCCTTCGCCCCGATCACGCCGACTCCCGAAGGACCCGCACAGGGCCCACCCCCGAGAGCCCACCCACCGAGAACCCCGCCCACGCCCGCGCACAAGACCCCGCGCATACCGGGGACCAGTTCCGCACCCCGAGAAGCCACCCTCCGCTCACACCGACTCCCCCACCCCCAACGGCAGTTCCGCCCGTACCGAGAACCCGCCCTCCTCCCGCGGCCCGGTGTGCAGCGTCCCGCCCAGTGCCGTGACGCGTTCGCGCATGCCGGTCAGGCCGTGGCCGGGCTGCGGTGGGCAGTCCGGACGGGCGGCCCCGTCGTCGTCCACGCGTATCGCCACGTCGTCCTTGCCGTAGGCCAGTTCGACCCGTACCTTCGCCGGGCCCGCATGCCGGGCCGCGTTCGTCAGGGACTCCTGGACGATCCGGTACACGGCCCGGTCCAGGGGAGCGGGCAGGGCGCACTCCTCGCCCGTCACGCTCAGTTCGACGGCCAGGCCCGCCGCCCGCGCCCGTTCCACGAGCAGCGCCGGGGTGCCGGTCGGCTCGTCGGTGCGCAGGACCTCCAGCGTGGCGCGCAGCTCGCGCATGGCCTCGCCGCCGGCCTCCTGGATGGCGAGCAGAGCGGGAGGAACCTCCTCGCCGCGCTTGCGCGCCAAGTGGACGGCCACGCCGGCCTGGAGCTTGACGATGGAGATGCTGTGGGTGAGGGAGTCGTGCAACTCCCGGGCTATCCGCAGCCGTTCCTCCCCGGCGCGGCGCAAGGCCGCCTCCTCCCGGGTGCGCTCCGCCTCCAGGGCACGTTGTTCGGTCTGGCGCAGATACGCCTGCCAGTTGCGGCCGGCGAGACCCGTCACCACCGCGCACACGAACCAGCCCGCGAGCAGCGCGGTCTTCTCGATCGCCTCCTGGGCCGTCGAGCCGGTCGCCGCGTACGCCCCCAGGAAGATCCCGCTCGCCCCGGCCGCCCAGCCCCGGTGCCCCAGCTGGGACGCCAGATGCACGGCGGCGAAGACGGACAGCGCGCCAAGCGGTCCGGGGTGTGCGTGCAGGACGTACGCGGCCCCGGTCACCGTGGCCACGGCGAGCACCACGAGCGGGACCGCGCGATAGAACGCGAGGGCGACCGCACTCACCACGAGGAGCCCGTGGTCGAGGGCGGTCGTGTCCGTGTCGAAAGCCGCCACGGTCACGACGAGGGCGCCGACCACGACCGCGAGGGCCAGGTCGGCGAGCCGCTGGGAGGTGGCCGAATCGACCGGGTGCCCGCTCATGCCCACACGCTAGACCGCCGCACCGACACCGGCGTCAGCCCTGTGGACAACTCCTTGTCTACTCCCCCCGTAGTAGCCCCGGACCCGCCCCGCACTCGTCGGCGCAGCGCCAACTCCCTTCAGCCGTACGACGACCGGGACCCGTACCGGAGCGCACGCTGCTGTGCATGTCCACACCCTTCCGCTACACCGAGCCCCTGCCGCCCAAGGCCGCCACCGGCCGTGTCGCCGAGGTCTACGAGCAGGTGTCCCGCGACTTCGGCATCGACGAACCCGCCACCTTCGTGGTCCTGTCCTCCGCACCGGAGCTCCTCGCCCCCACGTGGGCGCTGATGCGCGAGTCTCTGATCGCGGGCCCCGGCAACCGCACCGGCAAGGAGCTGGCGGCGCTCGGGGTGTCGCTGGCCAACCGCTGTCCGTTCTGCGTGGACGCGCACACCATGCTGCTGCACGCCACCGGCGACCACGCACTCGCCGAACGCGTCGCCCGAGGGGAGCGGCCCAAGAACGAGGAGCACGCACGCGTGCTGGAGTGGGGCAGGCACACGCGCGTGCCGGGCGGCCTCGACGCAGCGCCGTACCCGTTCCCGCGCGAGCACGCTCCGGGCTACCTCGGCACCGCGTTCGCCTTCCACTTCATCAACCGGATCGTGTCCGCCCTGCTCACCGAGAACCTGCTGCCGGGCAACGCCCAGCGCTTCCGGGCCGTCCGCTCTCTCGGGGGCCGTACCCTCGCCCGGACCGTACGCCGGTCCGCCCGGCCCGGCGCGTCGCTCCCGCTGCTCGACCTGCCCGACCCCGGCGAAGCCCCCGCGTGGGCGGACGGTACGCCTGTCGGACTCGCGTACGCGGCGCTGCTGCGGGCGGCCATGGCGGGCGCCGGCCTCCTCGGCGTCGACGACCAGGACCTCGTGGAGGAGACACTGCTGGACTGGGACGGGTCGCACCCGCCGCTCGATCTCAGCGGCTTCCCGGACCGGCGGGAGCGCCCCGGTGCGCGTCTGGTGCTGCTGGCCGCGCTCGCGCCGTACCGGATCACCGACGAGGACGTGGCGGCCTGGCGGCGGCCGGAGCACACCGACGAGCGTCTGGTGCACCTCGTGGCCTACGGGGCGTTCCTGGCCGTGGACCGTGTCGAATCGGCCCTCCACCGGCCCATCACCCGGACATAAACGGACACATGACGCATCGATGGCAGGGTGCGGTGACGGCACAGGTACGGAGCGAGTTCAGACTTCCGCCCCACAGGCAGACATGTGAAACTGGCGTCCCGTCCGCAGTGCGGACCCCTCCGCACCGTCCGTCCCCCACGAAAAGTGCGCCGTGCGAAATCTTTCCCTGCCGCTCGCGCTCACCGCGCGCATCTCGCCCGTAGTCGTGCTCGCCGCGGCGGGCTGGGCGCTGACGTCGGGCCCGGCCACCACCACGCCGGCCGCCGAGAAGGAGTCGGCGCCGCGGTCCGCCGGCGAGTCCCCCTCGGGCGCGTCCACGGCGGCACCCACGAAGCGGTACGCCGCCGCGCCCGCGCCCTGCGGCAGCATCAGCACGGCCACCATCAAGTCGCTCGTGCCGGGCGCCAAGACGGCCGGCAAGGAGATCCCCTCCACGGACACCGCGCTGCGCCGCACCTGCTCCTGGAACGCGCTCAAGGGGTACGACTACCGCTGGCTCGACGTGTCCTTCGAGATCACGGAGTCCGATGTGGCGGCCGCCAAGTCGTACAAGGAGAACATCTCCGAGAAGAGCGGCGGCGGGAGCGTGCCCGGGGTCGGCGACGCGGGGTACTCGGTGGTGAACCTCACGACCCAGGACAAGCAGCAGACCCGCGAGGGCGTGGTCATGATCCAGGTGTCCAACGCGCTGGTGACCGTGACGTACAACGGCAGCGACTTCGAGTCGAAGAAGGCGCCCAGCACGGACGAGATCAACAAGGGCGCCATCAAGGCCGCCAAGGAAGCGGTGGCGGCGCTGGAGAGCGGTCGGAAGACCTGAGTCGGTGGACCCGGGGCCGATCCGACCGCCCTCCACGCGCGCGTGACGCGCACGGTCAGGCCGCGATGCCCTCCTGCTCCCTGCCCTTCGGCAGCATCAGCGCGATGTACAGCAGCAGGGACGCGCTCAGGCCCACCGCCCAGCCGTAGTCGGCCAGCGGCTTGAGGAACGGGATCAGACCGTCGGTCGGGAACGGCCCGGTCTTCTTGCCGTCCGCGCCCACAGCCGAGTACGAGCCGCCGACCGCGAGCAGACCGCCGACCACGAAGGCGGCGATCGCCCGCCAGTTCCAGCCGTTGGTGTACCAGTAGCGGCCGCCGGGCGTGTACAGGTCCACGAGGTGCAGGACCGTGCGCCGCACGATCCAGTAGTCGGCGATGAGGATGCCCGCCACCGTGCCGAGCAGACCGCCGACCACGCCGAGCCACGTGAAGATGTAGAACTCCGGCGTGGAGATCAGCTTCCACGGGAAGATCAGGACGCCGAGGACGCCCGTGATCAGCGCGCCGGTGCGGAAGTTGATGAACTTCGGGGCCAGGTTGGACAGGTCGTACGCCGGTGAGACCACGTTCGCCGCGATGTTCACGGAGACGGTGGCGACCAGCACGATGACGAGCGCGAAGAGCAGACCGAAGGCGTTGTCCGTCTTGGCGGCCAGCGCGACCGGGTCCCAGATGGCCTCGCCGTAGATGGCCTCGGATCCGGAGGTGACCAGCACGGCGAGGACCGCGAACAGGGTCATGGTGGTGGGAAGTCCCAGGGCCTGGCCCCAGGTCTGCGCCTTCTGACTGGCGCCGAAGCGGGTGAAGTCGGGGATGTTCAGCGACAGAGTGGCCCAGAAACCGATCATGCCCATGAGGGACGGGAAGAAGACCGGCCAGAAGTCCGCGCCCCAGCCGAGCTTGGACGGCTGGTCGAGCAGCGCGCCGAAGCCGTCGGCCTTGACGGCGATCCAGATCAGCAGCACGAGGGCGCCGGCGATCACGAAGGGCGCGGCCCAGTTCTCGAAGTGCCGCAGGAAGTCCATGCCGCGGTAGATGATCGCGATCTGGAGCGCCCAGAACAGCACGAAGCAGAGCCACAGGGGCCAGGGGTTGCCGGCGATCTCGGCCGCGTTCTCCCAGTGGCCGCCGGTGAGCTTGGAGCCCAGCGCGAAGATGCCGCTGCCGCCGATCCAGGTCTGGATGCCGAACCAGCCGCAGGCCACGGCTGCCCTGATCAGCGCCGGGATGTTGGCGCCGCGCAGCCCGAAGGAGGCACGGGCGAGGACCGGGAAGGGAATGCCGTACTTGGGTCCGGCGTGCCCGGTGGCCAGCATCGGCAGCAGCACGATGATGTTGGCCAGGGCGATGGTGAACACGGCCTGCTTCCAGTCCATGCCGAGTGCGACCAGGCCGGAGGCCAGGGTCCAGCTGGGGATGCAGTGCGCCATGGAGATCCACAGGGCCGCGAAGTTGTACGTGGTCCACTTGCGCTCGGAGACCGGTACGGGACGCAGGTCCTCGTTGGCGAAGGGGCTGTCGGTGGGGAAGGCCTCGGGGGCGAGTTCGACGCGGCCACCGGCGGACTGCGGTATCGGCGACCCCGGAGGGACTGTTTCGGTCATGGCAGGCCAATCGATCAGAGCGGGACGGGAAAGGCCGTGCGGGGGCCTTGGGCCCCTCTCCGCCCCGGGACGGCGGGGCTGAGAGGGGAGAACAAGGTGTGGGGGGTCGGGGATCGCATATCAGGCGTTGAGCGCGGGGATGACCTTCGAGCCGTACGCGTCGATGGTCGCTTCCTGGGCGTCGTGCATGTCGTAGACGGCGAACTGGTCGACGCCCAGGTCACGCAGCGCGTTCAGCTTCTCGATGTGCTTCTCGACCGGTCCGATGATGCAGAACCGGTCGACGATCTCGTCGGGCACGAACGCGGTGTCCGGGTTGTCGGCCCGACCGTGGTGCGAGTAGTCGTACCCCTCGCGGGCCTTGATGTAGTCCGTGAGTTCGTCGGGGACGGCGGCCGAGTGCTCGCCGTACTTGGAGACCAGGTCGGCCACGTGGTTGCCGACCATCCCGCCGAACCACCGGCACTGCTCGCGCGCGTGGGCGAGTGCCTCGGGCGAGTCGTCCTCGGTGACATAGGCGGGGGCGGCGACGCAGATCTTGACCTCGTCCGGCGAGCGTCCGGCGGCGACGGCGGCGTCCTTGACCGCCTTCACCATGTACTCGGTGAGATACAGGTCGGCCAGCTGGAGGATGAACCCGTCGGCCTCCTCACCGGTCATCTTCAGCGCCTTCGGCCCGTACGCCGCCATCCATACGGGGAGTTCGGCGCCCTCCTTGATCCACGGGAACCTGATCACCGTGCCGCCGAGGTCGGCCTCCTGGCCCGAGCCGAGCGCCCTGATGACCTTCATGGCCTCGCTGATCCGGGCCAGCGTGTTGGGCGTACGGCCTGCGACGCGCATCGCGGAGTCGCCGCGGCCGATGCCGCACACCGTGCGGTTGCCGAACATGTCGTTGAGGGTGGCGAAGGTGGAGGCGGTGACCTCCCAGGTGCGGGTGCCCGGGTTGGTGACCATCGGGCCGACCTTCAACTTCGTGGTGTTGGAGAGGATCTGGCTGTAGATCACGAACGGCTCCTGCCAGAGCACGGCGGAGTCGAAGGTCCACCCGTAGGTGAAGCCGTTGCGTTCGGCCCGCTTCATCAGGCTGATGACCTTCGATGCGGGCGGATCCGTCTGCAGGACGAGTCCGAAGTCCATGGGCGCCACTCCTAGTTGAGGTACTGACAGGTGGAGCGGGGGGTGTACGTGCCGTGCCCGGCGTGCCCGGTGTACTCCCGCTCGGTGATGACGAGTTCGCCGCGCGAGAGGACCGTCTCGACCCGGCCGGTGAGGCGCTTGCCCTCGTAGGCCGAGTAGTCGACGTTCATGTGGTGGGTCTCGGCGGAGACGATCTGCTCGGCGTGCGGGTCGTAGATGACGATGTCCGCGTCGGCGCCCGGGGCGATGGTGCCCTTCTTCGGGTACATGCCGAACATCCGGGCCGGGGTGGCGCAGGCGATCTCGATCCAGCGGCGGCGCGAGATGTGCCCGTCGACGACACCCTGGTGGAGCAGGTCCATGCGGTTCTCGACGCCAGGGAGGCCGTTGGGGATCTTCGAGAAGTCGCCGCGGCCGAGTTCCTTCTGGCCCACGAAGCAGAAGGGGCAGTGGTCGGTGGAGACGACCTGGAGGTCGTTGGTGCGCAGGCCCTGCCAGAGCTTGGCCTGGTGTTCCTTCGGACGCAGCGGGGTGCTGCACACGTACTTCGAGCCCTCGTAGTCGGGCTCCGCGAGGTTGTCCGTCGAGAGGAACAGGTACTGCGGGCAGGTCTCGCCGAAGACGTTGAGCCCCTCGTCACGCGCGCGTGCCAGCTCGGCCACCGCCTCCATGGCCGAGACGTGCACGACGTACAGGGGCGCGCCGGCGACCTGCGCGAGCTTGATGGCGCGGTGGGTGGCCTCGGCCTCCAGGAGCGCCTTGCGCACCTCGCCGTGATAGCGGGGGTCGGTCTCGCCGCGGGCCAGCGCCTGCTCGACCAGTACGTCGATCGCGATGCCGTTCTCGGCGTGCATCATGATCAGGCCGCCGTTCTCGGCGGAGCGCTGCATGGCGCGCAGGATCTGGCCGTCGTCGGAGTAGAAGACGCCGGGGTAGGCCATGAACTGCTTGAAGGAGGTGACCCCCTCCTCCACCAGCAGATCCATCTCCTTGAGCGTCTCCTGGTTCACATCGGAGACGATCATGTGGAAGCCGTAGTCGATGGCGCAGTTGCCCTCGGCCTTGGCGTGCCAGGCGTCCAGGCCCTCGCGCAGGGTGTGGCCGACGCTCTGCACCGCGAAGTCGACGATCGTGGTCGTACCGCCCCAGGCGGCGGCCCGGGTGCCGGTCTCGAAGGTGTCGGAGGCGAAGGTGCCGCCGAACGGCAGCTCCATGTGGGTGTGGGCGTCGACGCCACCGGGGATGACGTACTTCCCGGTGGCGTCGATCGTGCGGTCCGCGGTCCAGCTCTGGGTACCGGGCACGGCGAGGGCGGCGATGCGGCCGTCCTCGATCAGCACGTCGGCGTGGATCTCGTCGGACGCGGTGATGACGAGGCCACCGCTGATGACGGTACGGCTGCTCATGTTCCCTCTCCTGCCAAGGTGGTCGGTTCGGTCAGGGTGCGGTCAGCGGGGGGTAGGCGTCCGGGCGGCGGTCCCGGTAGAACTGCCAGCGGTCGCGGACCTCCCGCAGCTTGGCCATGTCCAGGTCGCGGACGACGAGTTCGGTCTCCTTGTCGCTCGCCACCTCGCCGACGAACTGGGCCTCCGGGTCGACGAAGTACGTCGTCCCGTAGAAGTCGTTGTCGCCCAGCTCCTCCACGCCCACCCGGTTGATCGCGCCCACGAAGTACTCGTTGGCGACGGCCGCCGCGGGCTGCTCCAGCTGCCACAGGTAGGCGGACAGTCCGCGCGAGGTGGCCGACGGGTTGAAGACGATCTCGGCGCCCGCGAGGCCCAACGCCCGCCAGCCCTCCGGGAAGTGGCGGTCGTAGCAGATGTACACACCGATCCTCCCGACCTTGGTGTCGAAGATCGGCCAGCCGAGATTGCCGGGACGGAAGTAGAACTTCTCCCAGAATCCCGGGACTTGGGGGATGTGGTGCTTGCGGTACTTGCCGAGGTACGAGCCGTCCGCGTCGATCACCGCGGCGGTGTTGTAGAGGACGCCGGGCTGCTCCTCCTCGTACATCGGCAGGATCATGACGATGCCCAGTTCCTTGGCCAGCGCCTGGAACCGCTTGACGATCGGGCCGTCCGGGATCTGCTCGGCGTACTCGTAGAACGACTTGTCCTGGACCTGGCAGAAGTACGGCCCGTAGAACAGCTCCTGGAAGCACAGGACCTGAGCACCCTGCGCGGCCGCGTCCCGGGCCGCCTGCTCGTGTACCTGGATCATCGACTCCTTGTCGCCCGTCCACGCGGTCTGGAAGAGGGCGGCACGAATCACTCTGCTCATCGGGACCTCCGGTCACTCGGTGTGCGAGAAGACTAGGAAGTCCGAAAAGCTGCTCTGAGTTGCACGGTGTCACGTCCGCGGGCCTTGGGCGTGCCACGGTGTCACCCTGTCGTGAGCCCATGTTTCACCGCCGTTTTCCCAGGTCGTGGCATGTTTCAGCCCTGTTGCGCGTCGTGCGCGAGAAGTGCGATGTGCACCGAGGCGGCCTGCTCGAAGTCGTCGAGGTCGACGCCGAGCCGGCCCTGTATGGCTTCCAGCCGCCGGTACAGCGCGGGGCGGGAGACGTGGTGGAGCTGGGCGGTGCGGGACTTGTTGCGGCCGGTGGCGAGGTAGGTGCGCAGCACCGCCAGCAGATCGTCTCCCGCCGCGCACAGCAGTCCGTCCAGCTCGCGCTCGGCGAAGGACTGCACGTGCGGGTCGTCCCGCAACAGCCGTATCAGGCCGCGCAGATGGACGTCCTTGAGGCGGACGACGGCCGGGAGGTCGAGCACCCCCGAAGCGACGGCGTCCGCGACATGCCGGGCCTCGCGCATGCCGGCGGGAACGTCGTCCCACACCGTACGAGGGTCGGCCGCCGCCACGACCATCCCCGTGAGCCGCGCCGCGAAGTTGGCCGTGAGTACGGCGGCGTCCTGGTCCCGGGCCAGGCTCAGCAGGACGGCGGTGGCCCCGTCGGCGAGTTCGGCGACGATTCCCGGCAGCCCCAACAGCCGTAGCACCCGGTCGAGTTCCGCCGGGTCACCGTCCCGTACGACGAGCGGCACGAAGGTGCGCCGGTTGACGGGCAACCCGGCCGCCCGCGCGCGGGGCAGCAGCTGCCGGGCCGGTACGACCCCGCTGACCAGGTCGGTGAGCAGGCTCTGCGCGGACTGTTCCTCCCAGGTGTGGGCGGAGGTGCCGCCGAGCATGCGGTGCAGGACGAGGGACTCGGCGGCTCGGTCGGCGAGGAGGCGTCCCGTGGCCGTGTCGCCCCGGTAGCCGCACAGCATGATCTGGCCCCAGCGTTCCCCGCGCCCGGCCAGTTCGGCGCGGATCCAGCCGTCACCCTCGCTGCCGCCGGCCTGGCGGGCGATGCGCTCCCAGTCGCGCAGCACGTCGTCCACCGCGGACCGCTCCCCCGCGGTGGCGAGCACCCGGTGGGCGAGGTTGGTGACGACGACGGGACAGCCGCTGTGGTGGGCGATCTCGTCCAGCATCCGCTGGAGCGGGGCGCCCGCGGTGATGAGTCCGGTGAGGGCGGTGCGGACGGCCTCGGACATGCTGACGGCGGCGAACTTCCGCCGTACCAGCCGGGCTTGGACCTCCTCCGTCAGCTCGGCGAAGGGAAAGGGCCGGTGCAGGACGACCATGGGCAGCCCGCACCGTTCGGCGGCCCGGCGCATCACGTCCGGCGGGGCCGGGAAGGCGCGGCCGAGTCCGAGGACCACGGCCGCGGCCTCCGCGCGGTGCAGGGACCGGATGTACTCGGTCTGCTTGTCGTCGTCACCGGCGAGCAGCACGCCGGTGGTGAGGACCATCTCGCCGCCGCTGAGCATCACGCCGACGTCGGCGGCCTCGGCCACGTGCACCCAGCGCACGGCCCGGTCGAGCTGGCCGGCGCCGGCCACCACCTCGGGCTCCCCGGCGAGCACCCGTTCCAGCATGAGGACCTGGCGGACCGACAGGGTCGGCTCCAGAGGTTCCAGGGGCTCCAGGCGCTCCAAGGTGGTGCTCATGACGGTGTTCCCTTGCTGTGGACCTACTGGATGGTGCTCCTCAGAGCGTGTTCGAGGATCGCGGCGCCCTCTTCGGCCTCCGCGACGGTCAGGGACAGGGGTGGGGCGATCCTGAGGGCGCTGGTGTTGTGCCCGCCGCCCTTGCCGAGCAGCAGCCCTTCGGCGCGGGCCGCCTCCAGGACGGCGGACGCGGCCTGCGGGTCCGCCTCGTCGGTGCCGGGCTTGACCAGCTCGACGCCGAGCATCAGACCGCGCCCGCGCACCTCCCGTACGCCGGGAACCTGCGCGGCGACGGACCGCAGCCGCTCGAGGAGCAGTCCGCCGACCCGCCGGGCGTTGCCCTGGAGGTCGTGTTCCAGGAGGTACGTCAGGTTCGCGAGGCCGGCCGCCATGGTGATCTGGGTGCCGCCGAAGGTCGAGATGCTGTTGGAGTCGAGGCAGTTCATGATCTCGCCGCGGGCGACGACTCCGCCGATGGACATGCCGTTGCCGATGCCCTTGGCGAAGGTGAGGATGTCCGGCGGGCCGGACTGCCCGTGCGCCTGCCAGCCCCAGAAGTGGTCGCCGGTGCGGCCCCAGCCGGTCTGCACCTCGTCGGCGATCCAGAGGATGCCCCGCTCCTGGAGCACTTCGCGGAAGGCGGCGTAGAGGCCGTCGGGCGGCGAGGTGAAGCCGCCGACGCCCTGGATCGGCTCGGCGATCAGGGCGGCGGGCGGGCGGGTGTGGCCGAGGAGGTCCTTGAGGTCGTCGACGCAGGCCGCGATGAAGTCGTCGTCGCCGAGGGAGGCGTACGGGCCGCGGGTGCGCACGCCTCCGTGGACGTACAGCGTCTGCAGCGGGGACAGCGAGGTGGGGGACCAGCCGCGGTTGCCGGTGATGCCGACCGCGCTGAAGGAGCGGCCGTGGTAGCTGTTGCGCATCGCCAGGATGGTGTTGCTGCGGCGGTAGGTCGTGGCCAGCAGCAGCGCGGTGTCGTTGGCCTCGGTGCCGGAGGTCGTGAAGAAGACCCGGGCGTCCGGGATGCCGGACAACTGGGCGACGCGCTCGGCGAGTTCGACCATCGGACGGTTCAGGTACAGGGTCGACGAGTGGATGATCCGCCCGGCCTGTTCGCTGACCGCCTTGGTGATCTCGGGCAGGGCGTGCGCGGTCATCGTGGTCAGGATGCCGCCGAAGAAGTCGAGGTACTTGTTGCCCTCGGAGTCCCAGACGTACCGGCCCTCGCCGTGCGTGATCTCCAGCGGCTGCTCGTAGTAGAGGGCGAGCCAGTCGGGCAGGACGGCCCGGTGGCGTCCCAGCAGGTCCTCGGTCACGGCTGCACCAGCCCTTCGTAGGCGTCGGGGCGGCGGTCGCGGTAGAACGCCCACTGCTGCCGCACTTCTTCGACGAGGTCGAAGTCCAGGTCGCGGACGACCAGCTCCTCCTCCTTGTCGCTCGCCGTCTCCCCCACGAACTGGCCGCGCGGGTCGACGAAGTACGAGGTTCCGTAGAAGTCGTTGTCGCCGTACTCCTCGACGCCGACCCGGTTGATGGCGGCGACGAAGTACTCGTTGGCGACGGCGGCCGCGGGCTGCTCCAGGCGCCACAGGTGGGAGGAGAGCCCCCGGTGCGTGGCGGACGGGTTGTAGACGAGCTGGGCGCCGTTCAGGCCCAGCTGCCGCCAGCCCTCCGGGAAGTGCCGGTCGTAGCAGATGTAGACGCCGACCTTGCCGACGGCGGTGTCGAAGACCGGCCAGCCGAGGTTGCCGGGCTTGAAGTAGTACTTCTCCCAGAAGCCCTTGACCTGCGGGATGTGGTGCTTGCGGTACTTGCCGAGGACGCTGCCGTCGGCGTCGATCACGACCGCGGTGTTGTAGTAGAAGCCGGACTGCTCGACCTCGAACACGGGCACGACGATCACCATGCCGGTCTCGCGGGCGAGTGCCTGCATACGACTCGTGGTGGGGCCGTCGGGCACCGGCTCGGCCCAGCGGTAGTGCTCCGGTTCCTGGACCTGGCAGAAGTAGGGGGCGTTGAACACTTCCTGGAACCCGATGATCTTCGCGCCCTGTCGGGCCGCCTCGCGGGCGTGCTCCTCGTGTTTCGCCACCATGGACTCGGTGTCGCCGGTCCAGGTGGCCTGGACCAGAGCGGCACGTACGACGTTGGCCATGAGCTGCTCCTTCGGCGGGACGTCAGAGCCTCTACGCCCGTAGATGTAGCCGTAGAGGGACGAACGTAAGCCTCCTGGAGAGGCTTGCCAAGACCATCGTCGTTAACCCGCGAAGTCGATCACGTTTCACACTCCAGTGGAGGAGTGACGTGCCGGGCCGGCGGGATTGTGGGGGACCTGTCAGGCGGAGAATCCGGCGACCCGCAGGGCGTGCACCAGGTCCCAGTGCCGCTCGTCCGAGACACCTCGCGCGGCGGCCAGCAGGAGCGGTACGAGGGTCCCCGGGCCCGGCTCGGCGCTGCGGGCGGCCTCCTCGGGGGTGCGGACGCGGACGTAGGCGTCGAGGAGCGCGGTGACCTCACGGCGGCGGCCCTCTGCGGCCAGCGCGAGCACGGCGGCGCCGATCTCGCCCGCGGGTCGCGCGACCCCCTGCCTGAGCACCTGCTCGCCGTCCGCGCTCCGCCCGGCCGCGACCAGGGCGTCCGCGGCGGCCACCAGCCGGTCGGCGGGGAGCGAGGCGGCCTCCCACAGCAGGGACGCCCAGTCGGCGCCGAGCCCGGCGTGCTGAAGCTCCGCGGCGAGCAGCGGGAAACGGTCGGCGGGCCAGTGGGCGACCTCGACGAGCAGGGCGTGCGCCTCGCCGGTACGCCCCTCCGAGCGCAGCCGCACCAGCGTGGCGACCGTCTCGGCGGTCTCCCGCCACGCCACCACGTCCGACGGCTCGGCCCACTCCTGCTCACGCACCGCCGGCACCTCCGCGGCCCCGGCGAAACGGGCCCCGCGCAGACTCCGTCCCTTCGCCACCGGCGCGGCGGGCAGATCGGGCACGGCGGCCGGGGGTACGGCCACGGGGGCACCGCCCTCGTCGCCCATACCGGCGAAACGGGCACCGCCACGCCGGCGCTTGCGCTTGGGGGCGGCTGCCTCCGGCGGCGGGGCAGGGGTGGGCTGTTGCGGGGGTTCCACGTCGTGGCGGGTGACCTGCGCCGGGGCCTGCGGGTACGGGGCGTATCCCGAACGGGTCACTTCAGTGGCACCGTGTTGCGGCGGTACGTCTCCGGGGGCATCCGCCCAGGTGGGGGCTGTCGACTGCGGTGCGTGCCCTGGGTGGAGCGCTTCGGCGTCTGTCTCCCTGACCGCGTCGCGCTGCTGCGGCATGTTCGGGAACTCGGCGCCTCGACCGCCGCCGGCAGCGCCACCCCCGAAGCCCCCCTCCCCGACCCGGCCCCGTCGGATCGCCCGGGCCTGGTCGGTCATCGCGCGGTGGTCCAACTCGGCTATCCGGGACTGGAGTTCGGCGCAACGCCGTACGGCGCGCTCGTGGTCGTCGCGGGCCCAGGCGAGGTCCAGGCGGATGGCGTCGGCCTCCTCCTGGGTGGTGGCGGTGGCGAGCCGGCGGCCCAGTTCGGCCTGCCGTTCCGCCGCGTAGCGCTGTTCGCGGAGCATGACGTCGAAGCGGTCGCCGAGGGCGTCCCGGCCGCCGGGGCGGGCGTCGTGGGCGGCCTGGGCGGCGGCGTGCAGGGGGCGGGCCCGCTCAGCCTCGGCGTGGGCCACCTCGGGGCCGTACTCCGCGGCGAGGTCCTGCAGGAGCGCCTCGACCACGTCCCAGGGCGGCACTTCGCGGCCGTCGAGGCAGGCCTGCATACCGTCCGGGTCGCGCTGCCAGAACACCGCGCACCAACCGGCGCCCTGATCCAGGCGCGCCAGTACACCGTCCAGATAGGCCACGAACTCCCGCATCCGGCCCGGGAGTTGATCCACTGCCATCGCTCAACTCCCGTTAGACCGGAGCACTCCGGTCCGTAAGGCAACACCAGCAGTGTTACGAACGGGCTACAGGCAGTTTGCAAAGGCGCAGCAGGTGCCTCCCGGCGCGCTCCCGGTCACTGAGCGAACTCCCGTCACACGCCCGCCAACTCGCACAGTCCGGCCAGCTCGTCCATGGACAGCCCGAGCGCCCGGGCGAGCGCGGCCACCGTGAAGAACGCCGGCGTCGGAGCCCGTCCGGTCTCGATCTTCCGGAGGGTCTCCGGGGAGATCCCGGCGGTCGTCGCGACCTCCGTCATGCTGCGGCCGCCGCGGGCCTCGCGCAGCAGCCGGCCGAGCCGTTCGCCGCGTTCGTGTTCTTCGGGAGTGAGAGGGGTGCGCACCATGGCCCCCATTCTAATACCGGTATAGTAATTGGCATGGTGGAGCTGAAGACGGATACCTCGATGGATGCCATGTACGAGGCGGGACAGGTGGTCGGGCGCGCCCTGACCGCCGTACAAGAGGCCGCTGACGTGGGCGTTTCCCTGTTGGAGCTGGACGAGGTGGCGCGTGGGGTGCTGCGGGAGGCCGGGGCGTCCTCGCCCTTCCTGGGCTATCGCCCCACCTTCGCCACCACTCCCTTCCCCGCCGTGATCTGCGCCTCCGTGAACGACGCGATCGTGCACGGCATCCCGACCGGCTACCGGCTGCGCGACGGCGACCTCGTCTCGATCGACTGCGGTGCCCAACTCGGCGGCTGGGCGGGGGACTCGGCGATCAGCTTCACCGTGGGCAGGCCGCGCCCCGCCGACCTCCGGCTGATCGAGACCGCGGAGCGGGCGCTGGCGGCGGGGATCGAGGCGGCGGTCGTGGGCAACCGCATCGGCGACATCGCGCACGCCATCGGCACGGTGTGCCGGGACGGCGGGTACGGCATCATGGACGACTTCGGCGGCCACGGCATCGGCCGCCGTATGCACGAGGACCCGCCGGTGCCGAACGAGGGGCGCCCGGGGCGGGGGCTCGCGCTGCGGCACGGCATGGTGCTCGCGATCGAGCCGATGCTCATCGCCGGCGGCACCGACGAGTACCACACGGCACCGGACGGCTGGACGCTGAAGACGAACGACGGTTCGCGCGCGGCGCACACCGAGCACACCGTGGCCATCACCGACGTGGGACCACGCGTCCTGACGGCGCGCTGAGCAGGCTCTCCGCAAGCGCTCGGTGGACCGGCGTCGGCCCGCCGAGCGCTGCGTGTGCCCCGCTCCCCCATCCGTGCGAAGGTGTAACCGGCTGACACCCGGGTTACCCGGCCCCGGCACGTCGATCAGCGAGGGGTGTCCCCGGCCCGCGCGGGGATGCCGGATGGGAACGCCATGACCAGCGGATTCAGCGGACCGGAAGGCTATGACGCCTTCGGAGAGTTCCTCGCCCGTTTCTTCGGCGGGCCGCGTCCCGGCCCCCGGCAGATCAACATCGGCCAGTTGCTGAGCCAGCCGGCCAGGGAGCTGGTGCGGGGCGCCGCGCAGTACGCCGCCGAGCACGGCAGCCGGGATCTGGACACCCAGCACCTGCTGCGGGCCGCCCTCTCCGCCGAGCCGACCCGGACCCTGCTGAGCCGGGCCGGAGCCGATCCCGACACGCTCGCCTCGGAGATCGACGAACGCTCCGGCCCCGTCCAGCACCAGCCGGAGGAGGCCCCGCCGCCCACCTCGCTGTCCCTCACCCCGGCCGCCAAGCGCGCCCTGCTCGACGCGCACGAGCTGGCCCGGGCCCGGGGCGCCGGTTACATCGGCCCGGAGCACGTGCTCAGCGCCCTGGCCGCCAACCCCGACTCGGCCGCCGGGCACATCCTCAACTCCGCCCGGTTCGCCCCCACCGGCCTGCCTCCCGAGGCGGCCCCGGACGGGGGACAGCCGAGCGGTGAGACACCGCGCGGCACGAGCACGCCCACCCTCGACAAGTACGGCCGCGATCTCACCGACCTGGCCCGCCACGGCCGTATCGACCCGGTCATCGGCCGGGACGAGGAGATCGAGCAGACCATCGAGGTGCTGTCCCGCCGCGGCAAGAACAACCCGGTGCTCATCGGTGACGCGGGCGTCGGCAAGACCGCCATCGTGGAAGGCCTGGCCCAGCGGATCGTCGACGGGGACGTACCCGACGTGCTGATCGGGCGCAGGGTCTTCGCCCTCGACCTGACCGGGGTGGTCGCGGGCACCCGCTACCGGGGCGACTTCGAGGAGCGGTTGACGAACATCGTGGGCGAGATCCGCGACAACTCCGACCGGCTGATCGTCTTCATCGACGAGCTGCACACGGTCGTCGGCGCGGGCGGAGGCGGCGAGGGCGGCTCCCTGGACGCCGGCAACATCCTCAAGCCCGCCCTGGCCCGCGGCGAACTGCACATCGTGGGCGCGACCACGCTGGAGGAGTTCCGCAGGATCGAGAAGGACGCGGCCCTGGCACGCCGCTTCCAGCCGATCCTGGTGCCGGAGCCCACCCCCGCGGACGCGATCGAGATCCTGCGCGGGCTGAGCGACCGCTACGAGGCCCACCACCAGGTCCGCTACACCGACGAGGCGCTGGTGGCCGCCGTGGAGCTCTCCGACCGCTACCTCCCCGACCGCCGGCTGCCGGACAAGGCGATCGACCTCATCGACCAGGCAGGAGCGCGGGTACGCCTCCGCGCCCGCACGAAGGGCACGGACGTACGGGCCCTGGAGCGCGAGGTCGAGCAGCTGAGCCTGGACAAGGACCAGGCGGTCGCCGACGAGCAGTACGAGCAGGCCACCCAACTACGCGACCGAATAGCCGAGTTGAAGCAGCGGATCGGCGAGGCCGGCGGGGACGGCGAGGCCGACGAGGGCCAGCACCTGGAGGTCACCACGGAGGCCATCGCCCAAGTGGTGTCCCGGCTCACCGGCATTCCGGTCAGCAGCCTCACCGAGGAGGAGAAGGACCGGCTGCTCGGCCTGGAGCGGCATCTGCACGGGCGGGTGGTCGGCCAGGACGAGGCCGTACGGGTCGTCTCGGACGCCGTCCTGCGCTCCCGTGCCGGCCTCGCGAGCCCGGACCGGCCGATCGGCAGCTTCCTCTTCCTCGGCCCGACCGGCGTCGGCAAGACCGAACTGGCCCGCGCCCTCGCCGAGTCCCTGTTCGGCAGCGAGGAGCGCATGGTCCGCCTGGACATGAGCGAGTACCAGGAGCGCCACACCGTCAGCCGCCTGGTCGGCGCCCCACCCGGATACGTGGGCCACGAGGAGGCGGGCCAGCTGACGGAGGTCGTCCGCAGGCACCCGTACTCCCTGCTCCTGCTCGACGAGGTGGAGAAGGCTCACCCGGACGTCTTCAACATCCTCCTCCAGGTCCTCGACGACGGACGGCTCACCGATTCACAGGGCCGTACGGTCGACTTCACCAACACGGTGATCGTGATGACGAGCAACCTGGGCTCCGAGGCGATCATCCGACGCGGCGCCGGCATCGGGTTCGGCGCGGGCGGCTCGGACACGGACGAGGAGGCGAGGCGCGAACAGATCCTGCGCCCCCTGCGCGACCACTTCCGCCCGGAGTTCCTGAACCGTATCGACGAGATCGTCGTCTTCCGCCAGCTGACGGGAGAGCAACTGCGCGAGATCACCAGGCTGTTGCTGGAGCGGACCCGCCGCATGCTCCACGCCCAGGGCATCACGGTCGACTTCACCGACCGGGCGATCGACTGGCTGGCCGAACGCGGCTACCAGCCGGAGTACGGCGCCCGTCCGCTGCGCCGCACGATCCAGCGAGAGGTCGACAACCAGCTGTCCCGGATGCTCCTCGACGGCACGGTCGAGGAGCGCGGCCAGGTGACGGTGGACGCCGAAGCGGGCGCCCTGGAATTCCGTACGGGGAACGCCTCCTAGGCGGCTACGGCGCGCGGTGCACCACCTGTGCGGACCCGCCACCGCGCCGAGAGGTCTCGGCAGCCGCGAGCCACTTCCCGCCCGGCAACCGCTGCACACCCGTCGCCGCCCCGATCTCCGGGTTCAGCTTGAAGGAATGCCCGATCGCCTCCAGCTGGGACCGCACCCCGCTGCTGTACAGCGCCGGCTCCAGCTCGGTCTGCGCGGCGTTGCGCTGGCTCGCCCGCGGCGCGGCGATCGCGTCGACCAACGGCAGCCCGCGGTCCACGAACTCGGTCAGCACCTGGAGCACGGTCGTGATGATGGTCGCCCCGCCGGGCGAACCCAGGGCCACCACGGGCTGGTTGTGCCGGTCCAGCACGATCGTCGGCGAGATCGAGGACCGCGGCCGCTTGCCGGGCCCCGGCAGGTTCGGGTCGTGCACAGCGGGGTTCGCCGGCACGAAGGAGAAGTCCGTCAGCTCGTTGTTGAGGATGAACCCGCGCCCGGGCACGGTGATCGCGCTGCCACCGGTCTGCTCGATGGTCAGCGTGTAGGAGACGACGTTCCCCCACTTGTCGGCCACCGTCAGATGCGTGGTGTTCTCGCCCTCGTACGTCGTCGGAGCCGCGGTGCCCCGGTCCGTGCACGCCCCTGGATTGCGCGGGTCCCCGGGCGCCACCGGACTCGTGAGCACCGAGTCGTCCCTGATCAGACAGGCCCGCGAGTCGGCGAACCGCTGCGACAGCAGCCCCTTCGTCGGTACGTCCTCGAAGGCGGGGTCGCCGACCCAGCGCCCCCGGTCCGCGAACGCGATCCGGCTGGCCTCGATGTAGTGGTGCAGGTACTGGACCTCACTGGCCTTGGAGAGGTCGGTGTGCTCGAGGATGTTGAGGGCCTCGGCGACCGTCGTACCGCCCGAGGAGGAGGGCGCGATGGAGTAGACGCCGAGCCCGCGGTAGGAGGTCTTGGTGGGCTTCTGAAGCTTGGCCCGGTAGGCGGCGAGGTCCTTCTCGGACAGCTCACCCGGCCGTGCGTTCCAGCCCGAACTCGGGTCCACGGGCGGGTGGTTCACCGTGTCGACGATGTCGTCGCCGAGGTCGCCGCGGTAGATCGCGTCGGCGCCCTTGCGGCCCAGCTCCCGGTAGGTGCGGGCGAGGTCGGGGTTCTTGATGGTGGACCCGACGACCGGCAGCTGCCCGCCGGGCAGGAAGAGCTTCGCGGTGTCGGGGAAGTACCGGAACCGCGTCTCGTTGGACGCGGTCTGCGAGCGGAAGGTGTCGTCGACCGTGAACCCGTTCCGGGCGATCCGCTCGGCCGGCTTCAGGACGCTGCCGAGCGATCTGCTGCCCCACTCGCCCAGGGCCGTGGCCCACGTGGCCGGTGTGCCCGGCGTGCCGACGCTCAGGCCGCTGCTGACGGCGTCGGCGAAGGCGAGCGGCTTGCCGTTCTCCACGAACAGGTCGGAGTCGGCGGTCAGCGGTGCCGTCTCGCGGCCGTCGATCGTGTGGACGGTACGGGACTTGGCGTCGTAGTAGACGAAGTAGCCGCCTCCGCCGATGCCGGAGGAGTACGGCTCGGTGACGCCGAGCGCGGCGGCGGTGGCGACGGCCGCGTCGACCGCGTTGCCGCCCTTCCTCAGGACCTCGATGCCGGCGGCGGAGGCGTCCGCGTCGACGCTGGAGACGGCGCCGCCGTAGCCCACGGCGACGGGTGCCTTCCCGGGTGCCGAGGCGGCCTGGGGCGGTGCTACCGCTCCCACCGACACCACGGCGGCCGAGACCGCCAGCACCGACAGTTTCCGTGCGACAGGGCGACGCATCCGTACCTCCAGTCCAGGACCGTCCGCGCAGCGTAACCACATCACCGGGACCCCGACACCCCCCATCGGGTCAGGTGTCATGCGAATGCCACACATCGAACACCGGTACGTACCAGCCGTGTCGGCCGCTAGCATGCGCGCACATGACTGACGACGTGCGCAACATCGTCCTGGGTGTGGTGGCGGCGGGCATCAGCGCCGCGCTCGGCTGGCTCGCCCGGACGTATCTGTGGAAGCGGAAACTCCGCCGCAAGCAGGCGTTCTTCGGGCTGCCGGACAACTCCGAGTCACTGCTGGTCGTGAACCGCGGCGCGGGCGGCCCGGACCTGGCGGTGATGCGCTACGACGTGTTCGCCCTTCTGGAGCTCGCCGCGCTCATCAAGGACTGCAACGCGCACGCCCAGGTCCTTCCGCACGACGCGGCACGGCAGGGCTTCGGCGAGCGCACCGAGTTCTGCGTCGGCGGGCCGGCCTCGAACCGCCGTATGGCCGCCCACCTTTCGTCCCTGCTGCCCGGCGTCCGGGTCAACGTGGACGCCGAACCGAGCCCGGACCGCGGCGCCTTCCAGGTGGGCACCGAGCGCTACCGTGTGGAGGTCGGCACGTCCGAGTACGCCCTCCTCGCCCGGCTCACCGTCGAGCAGAGCAACGGCGCCCGGCCGGTGTTCCTCTTCTGCGGCCAGACCGCGATCACCAACCAGGCCGCGACCCGCTATCTGGCCCGCAACCACGAGCGGTTGACCCGCAAGTACGGCGACAGCACCTTCGTCCTGCTGCTGCGGGTGGTCAACTCCGGTGCGTACGGCCCGGACGTCGTGGAGCTGGTCGCGGACGTGACCCGGGAGGCCAAGACGCCTCTTCCGGCGACCGCGGCTCCACGCAACTCCCACCGCGCCTCCTGAATTGATTCACATGCCAACAATCGTTACTCCCACGTAACTTACCGACGGGTTACCTCCGGTAAAGCCTCGAGGTTACCGTCTGGTCACTTTGCATTGACACGAGTAGGGAGTGACCCGTGGGACACCCTCGCAAGGCCCTGCGTACGACCACCGTGGGCGCCGTCTCCGCGACTCTGATCGCCGGAAGCGCCCTCGGACTCGCCCCCACCGCCCAGGCGGCGGACGCCGTCCGTTTCGTGGACATCACCGGCGACGGCGGAACCGTCCTCAAGGCGAACGTCATCACGCCCGCCGGAGCCGACGACTCCCGGCGCTACCCGCTGCTCGTCCTGCCCACGAGCTGGGGTCTGCCCCAGATCGAGTACCTCGCCCAGGCCCAGAAGCTCGCGGACTCCGGCTACATCGTGGTCAGTTACAACGTCCGCGGGTTCTGGCAGTCGGGCGGGGAGATAGAAGTGGCGGGTCCTCCCGACACCGCCGACGCGTCCAAGGTCATCGACTGGGCGCTCGCCAACACCCCCGCCGACGCACAGCACATCGGCATGGCGGGCGTCTCCTACGGCGCCGGCATCAGCCTCCTCGCCGCCGCACACGACAAGCGCGTCAAGGCCGTCGCCGCGCTCAGCGGCTGGGCCGACCTGATCGACTCGATCTACTCCGGCCGCACCCAGCACGTCCAGGCCGGGGCCCTGCTGGACGGTGCGAGCCTGGTCACCGGCCGCCAGAGCGCCGAGATCCGGCAGATCTTCGACAACTTCTACGCGTCGAACCTGTCGAAGGAACAGGAGATGATCGATTGGGGGAAGAAACGTTCGGCCGCAACATACGTGGACCAACTGAACAAGAACGGCGCGGCGGTCATGATGGCCAACGCGTGGGGCGACACGGTCTTCCCGCCCAACCAGTACGCGGACTTCTACGAGAAGCTGACCGGCCCGAAGAGACTGGAGTTCCGCCCCGGCGACCACGCCACGGCCGAACTGACCGGACTGTTCGGCCTGCCCAACGACGTGTGGACCGACACCGAGCGCTGGTTCGACCACTACCTCAAGGGCACGGACAACGGGATCGACCACGAGGAGCCGGTCCGGCTCAAGTCCCGTTCCACGGGCGGCTACGAGGGTTATCCGGACTGGAAGTCGGTCGGCGCGACCCGCAAGAAGATCGCTCTCTCGGGCACCACCACGATCCACACCAACGTCGACTCGGGCGCGGACGGCGGGATCGTCTTCCTGTCCAGCATCCTCGACCAGATCGCCCAGGCTCCGCCGGTCGCCTCGATCCCGCTGCTTCCGCGCCGGTGGGCCGCCGTGTGGCAGTCGGAGAAGTACCCGAGCGCCCAACGAGTGCGCGGCACCGCGAAGTTGCACACCACCGTCACCCCCACCAAGGAGAGCGGCACCCTCGTCGCCTACCTCTATGACGTGGGGCCGCTCGGCCTCGGCAAGCTGGTCTCCAACGCGCCGTACACCTTCCACGGCCAGACGCCGGGGAAGCCGTTCGGCGTCGACCTGGAGCTGTTCTCCACGGCCTATGACGTCCCGGCAGGGCACCGGCTGGCCCTGGTGGTGGACACGGTCGACCCGCTCTACATCGAGCACAACCCGTCCGGCGCTCAGCTGACCTTCTCCTCACCGGCGAACGACCCGTCGTACGTGTCGATTCCGCTGCGCGAGCAGTGATCTCCGGCCGGCGCCGGGCGGGTAGGGCTCTGTGACTGTTGCCCCCTACGGCTGACGGGCCGTGGGGGGTCCCCCACCCGGCAGCAGCGTCCCTGGAGGTTCGGTCGCCGTCACCCTGGGGGTGAGCGGACCATCGTAGTCGAGGCTCGAAGCCATGGCCGTCGCTCCTCTCAGTGCTTGAGGATCTTGGAGAGGAAGTCCCTGGCGCGCTCGCTGTCCGGGTTGGTGAAGAAGTCGTCGGGGGCGCGGTCCTCGACGATGCGGCCGTCGGCCATGAACACCACGCGGTTGGCGGCCGAGCGGGCGAAGCCCATCTCGTGGGTGACGACGACCATGGTCATGCCCTCCCGGGCCAGTTGCTGCATGACCTCCAGGACCTCGTTGATCATCTCCGGGTCGAGGGCCGAGGTGGGCTCGTCGAACAGCAGGGCCTTGGGCTCCATGGCGAGGGCGCGGGCGATGGCCACGCGCTGCTGCTGACCGCCGGAGAGCTGGGCCGGGTACTTGTCCGCCTGGTCGGCGAGGCCCACCCGGTCGAGGAGTTGGCGGGAGCGCTGGTCGGCCTGGTCCTTCTTGCGGCCGCGGACCTTGACCTGGGCCAGCGACACGTTCTGCAGGACCGTCTTGTGGGCGAACAGGTTGAAGGACTGGAAGACCATGCCGACCTCGGCACGGAGCTTCGCGAGGGCCTTGCCCTCCTCGGGCAGCGGCTGCCCGTCGAGCGTGATGGAACCGGACTTGATGGTCTCCAGGCGGTTGATCGTCCTGCAGAGCGTGGACTTGCCCGACCCCGAGGGGCCGATGACCACGACCACCTCCCCCTTGCCGACGGTGAGGTTGATGTCCTGCAGGACATGCAGCTCCCCGTAGTACTTGTTGACGTCACGCAGTTCGATCAACGGATCGACGACGGCCATACCCAGCCCTACTCACTCTCAGCTGTGTCGTGGTTGCCGCAACCTATCGAGGCAAGATCGGACTTGAGGAACGACACGCACTTTTCGATCATAAGCCGTATTTACGCCGCGCTTACGGCCATGGATTCACTCCTCGGCGACCTCGGCGTAGAGCTGCGACAGCTCGGGCACCCCGCTCGCGGCCCACTCGTGCCCGGAGGCCACCACGTCGAACTCGCGGCCCGATTCCAGCCGGATCACGGGCTGGCCGTCCGAGCGCAGATCCCAGGCCGCCCCCGGGACGGTCCGCACGATGACCGTGCCCAGATAGAGCCCGGCGTCGTTGCCCAGCCAGAGCAGGATCTCCTCGTCGTCCCGCCAGCCCGGCACGAGCTGGTCGAGCGCCTCCAACGAGGCCGCCGTGTCGTCCAGTAGGACACCCGAGCGGGAGGCGTGGGAGCGCAGGAGCTCGCACTCGGAGAGGAGTTCGGCGATGCCCTCGGGATCGCGGGTCCCCGGCTTCTCACTCCAGCCGCCCAGAAAAGGGATCTTCATACGCCCAGCGTGTCACTCACTCGGCCCTGTGCACCACAGGCGCGCGGGCTGTCGTTTCCACCGTGCCGGGTGAGCGAGGCCCGGACGTCCACGTCGTGGTCCAGGCGTCCGGATCGTGGTCTAGACGTCCAGGTCGACGACGACCGGTGCGTGGTCGGAGGCGCCCTTGCCCTTGCGCTCCTCGCGGTCGACGTACGCGTCGGTGACGGCCTTCGCGAAGGGCTCGTTGCCGTAGACCAGGTCGATGCGCATGCCGCGGTTCTTGGGGAAGCAGAGCTGGCGGTAGTCCCAGTACGTGAACGGGTGGTCGTACTTGAGGGGCCGCGGGACCACGTCCGACAGGCCCGCCTCGCGCAGGGCGGCGAGGGCGGCGCGCTCGGCGGGGGTGACGTGGGTGAGGCCCTCGAAGGCGGCCACGTCGTGGACGTCATCGTCCGTCGGCGCCACGTTGTAATCACCCAGGACCGCGAAGGGGCGGCTGCCGGCCGCGTCACCGGCGACGGCGGCCTTCAGGGCCTCGAACCACTGGAGCTTGTACGCGTAGTGCGGGTGGTCGACCTCGCGGCCGTTGGGCACGTAGACCGACCAGACGCGGACCGGGCCGCAGGTCGCGGAGATCGCGCGGGGCTCCGTGGCACCGTCGTAACCGGGGTCACCGGGCAGGCCCTTCACGACGTCCTCCAGGCCCACCCGGGAGATCACCGCCACGCCGTTCCACCGGCCCGTCGCGTGGACCGCCGCCTCGTAGCCCGCCTCGCGCAGCTGGTCGAACGGGAACTGCTCCTCGGCGAGCTTGGCCTCCTGGAGGCACAGCACATCGGTGCCGGTGCTCTCCAGCCAGGCCAGCAGCCTCGGGAGACGAGCGGTGATCGAGTTGACGTTCCAGGTCGCGATGCGCATGCCTGACAACCTACCCGGCGGCACTGACACTCACAGAGCCGTGCTCTCCCCCGGCTTCAGCCGCAGGTGCTCCGCGCCGCCGAGGGCGCCGATCTGGCTGTCGTAGACCGGTCGGGCGAGGTCCGTGAGAAGGGCGTCGTGGATGTCGTAGGCACGCTGGGGCCCTACCTCACGGACGTAGTCGATGACCTCGGAGATCTTGCTCCAGGGGGCCATGACGGGGAGCATCAGCGTCTCGACGGCGTGGTCGGGGACGGTGAGGGCGTCGCCGGGGTGGAAGACCGCGCCGCCGTCGATCAGGTAACCGACGTTGGTGATGCGCGGGATGTCCGGGTGGATCACGGCGTGCAGCTCGCCGTGGACTTGGACGTCGAAGCCGGCGGCGGTGAAGGTGTCGCCGTGGCCGACGGTGTGCACGCGGCCCGGGAAGGCCGTCCCGATCTTCTCGGCGACCGACTTCAGCGTCCAGATCTCGGCTGCCGGATTGGCGTCCAGGGCCACCCGCAGCCGTTCCTCGCTGAAGTGGTCGAGGTGCTCGTGGGTGACGAGGATCGCGTCCGCGCCGAGGGCGGCGTCCTCCTCGCTGAAAGCCCCGGGGTCGAGGACGAGCGTCTGTCCGTCCTTCTCCAGACGGACACAGGCGTGCGACATCTTCGTGAGCTTCATGGATCCATCCTGCCTGGGCGAAGCGCCCGGCTCACTCGGTGGGGGTGGTCTCCTCGCGGATGACCCGCTGGGCCACCTTGAACGCGCTGGCGGCCGCCGGAACACCGCAGTAGACGGCCGCCTGGAGCAGCACTTCCTTGATCTCTGAGGGAGTGAGGCCGTTGCGCAGGGCGGCCCGGGTGTGGACGGCGAGCTCGTCCAGGTGGCCGCCCGCGACCAGCGCGGTGAGCGTGGCGACGCTGCGGGAACGGCGGTCGAGCCCCGGCCGGTCCCAGATCTCGCCCCAGGCGTAGCGGGTGAGGAACTCCTGGAAGTCGCCCGAGAAGTCGTCGGCCTGCGCCAGCGCCCGGTCGACATGCGCGTCGCCGAGCACCTCGCGGCGCACCTTGATGCCGGTGTCGTACGGATCGGCACGGCCCGCCGTGTGCGGGTCCGGGGCGGCCGGTGCGATCTCGGCGATCGGCACGGGGTGCGGCGGCGCGGCGTTGAGGACCGGTGTGAGGGGGGCGGTGGGGATCGCCGTCTGGCCGGTGCTGGAGTCGAAGGCGGCCTGCCAGGCGGTGGAGAAGTGTCTGACCAGGAGGTCGGTGACGGCGGCGGGCTGCTCGACCGGCACCAGGTGGGAGGCGCCGGGTACGACGGCGAGCCGGGCGTCCGGGATGCCCGCGACCAGGGTGCGAGCCTCGGCGGGGCCGGTGACCTGGTCGTCGGAGCCGACGAGGACCAGGGTCGGCACCCCGACGCTCGCGAGGCCGGCCCGCACGTCGAACGCGGCGAGCGCCTCGCAGGCCGCGATGTAGCAGCCGGGGTCGGTGGTGCGCACCATCTGCACGGCCCACTCGGTGATCGCGGGCTGGGCGGCGGCGAACCCGGAGGTGAACCAGCGGTCGGGCGAGGTGCGGGCGATGGGATCGAGCCCGTTCGTCCGCACGATCACCCCGCGCTGGCGGAACTCGTCGGCGGTGCCGAAGCGGGGCGAGGCGGCGATCAGCGCGAGGGAGGCGAGCCGCTCCGGGTGGCGCAGCGCCAGCTCGATGCCGACCGCGCCGCCGAGCGCGCAGCCCGCGTAGCCGAAGCGCTGCACCCCGAACCGGTCGAGCGTGGCGAGCAGCCGGTCGGTGAGGTCGCCGACCGAGCCCGCCGGGTAGGCGGGGGCGCCGCCGTGTCCCGGCAGGTCGAACCGGAAGACGCGCCACTGCTTGACCAGTTCGGGGACCTGGCGGTCCCACATGTGCCAGGTGGTACCCAATGAGGGACCGAGGATCAGGACGGGAGCCTCTTCTGGCCCGTCGAAGCGGTATTGCAGGGTGTTCGGTGGTGTCTCGCTCACCCGTCCGAGCCTCTCATCTTTCACGACAGCCCCTCTGAGCGGGGTCCCGGCTGCATCTGTCCGACCAGGTGGAAGATCTCCCGGGCCGCGTGGCGCTCGCGGCAAGGGGCGGTTTCGCGACGGGACTTGCCCCGCCGAAATCCGCAGGCGACACCCCCGCCCGCCGGGCAGAATCGCCCTCATGTCACAGCGTGCCGAACACCTGCTCACGGCAGTCGACCGGCTCTCCTACCCCCACCGCATGCGTGAGTTGGCCTTTGCTGCCCGGCGCGCCGCGGCAATGGGGGCGGTCGACGAGCTTGTGACCGGGCTCGCCGCCCACGGCGTCCACGGGCAACGGCTCGCCGCCACCGTGGCGGACATGGTGCGCCACGACACGTATCTGGAGGGCTGCCTCGCGGACCCCGACCGCCTCGTCCGCGCCCCCGCGATCAGGGCGCTGCGGCAGGGGCGGCTCACGGACGCCACCGTGATCGAGGCCATCGAGGACGCACCCGCCGCCGTCCGGCAGCAGCTCGTGCACGCCATCGCCGTAGCGGGGCGTACGGGCCTCGCCGAGGCGCTGGTCGAGCCGACGTACCGGCGATGGGGCGCCGAGGCCGCCGCGGAACTGCTCGCCGCCTGCACGGCAGAGACCGCAGGCCGGCTGCTGCCCCGCCTGTTCCGCGGACTGAGCTCCTACCGGCTGCTCGCCGCCCGCCATCCCGCTCTGCTGCTCGCCGAGGTGGAGCGCCGGCTCGACACCCTCCCCGCCGTCGTACGGGACGGCTGGCTGGCGTCCCACGCGGACGCGCTCGCGCTCCTCGCCGAACGGGATCCGCTGGGTGTGCTGGCTGTGCTCGAGCGTTACGAGACGCTGCCGATGCCCGTGGATCGCAAGCTGCACCTCCTGGTCGAGGCGGATCCCGGCCGTACGGTGCGGCTGCTGCTGCGCCCGAAGCTGCGGTCCCGGCTGAACGGCGGCCACCTCGAACCCGCCGTGCTGCGCCGCCTCGTCCGCCACGACCCGGCGGAACTCACCGACCTTGCCCGCGCCTGGAACGACAACGCGGCCGCTCTCGCCCGGCTGCTGGCCTGCCTGCCGCCCTCCCGCCGCGGCGCCCTGTTCGACGCGGCGATGGAGGGCAAGGACCTCGCCCACGCGGACCTCAGCCCCGCCCTGCTCGACGTACTGCCGTATGAGCGGCGCACTGCCGAGGCCCGGCGGATGGCAACGCTGGCCCGCGGCAGGGGCGCGCACTGGACGCAGATACTGACAGCAGCCGCCTGTCTGCCGCCGGACGAGGTCCGTGACGACCTTCTCACCGCCGTCCGCCGCTCCGCCGCGGACGACCGCGCCACGGCGTACCCCCTGCTCGTCCGCAACGCAGCACGCTCCCGCGACCCACAGGAAGTGAGCCGGTTGCTGCGTGCGCTGGTGCGGCTCCGCAATGAACAGGACCCGGTCCGCAGCGCCGCCCTCTCCGCGCTGGCAGAGGTGCCTCCTTCGCTGTTCGCGGAGGACGCCGCCGAGGACCTCGGACGAATCGCCGTCGACGCCGTCGAAGCCCGCGACTCCTCCTGGAGCACCCGTCACGCGCTCAGCACGCTCGCCCTGTCCGTGCTGCGCGAGCACGCCGTCACGGGCGGCACGCGTCTCATCGGCTGGGCCCTCGACACCCTCACCCGGCTGTCCGGCCACACCGGCGGCGTGAACGTCGGCCGCCTCGACACCGTGCTGCGGCGCGGCCAGGAGTACGAGGTGCTGGCGGCGCTACGGCCGTGGCTGGAGGCCGCCACCGACAAGGCCGACTACTCGCTCGTCTTCGCACTCGTACGGGCACTCGGGCGGCGCGCGTGGGGGATGGCCGAACTCCAGGAGTACCTGTGGCAGGCCGTCCAGTTCGGAAACGACGCGTCCGTCCGCACCGCCGTCGACCTCTGGCTGGAGCAGCCGAAGGGGCGCGACGAGCGGGTGGAGCGGATCGTGCGGCTGGAGCCGTCCGCCGCCGTCCTGCCGTCCGTTCTGAGAGTCCTGACGGAGCGGCGTACGGACCTGCTCGACCCGGTGCTGGCGGACACCCCACCGTACGGCCGTTTCCTGACCGCCCGCAGCCACTGGACGCCACCCACCCACCGGGCCCACCGCTGGGTGCCGCGCCAGCAGCGGGCGGCGGCGGAGCTGCTCGCGCGCACAGCGGGCGACGCGGGGCAGCCGGTGCATGTGCGCGTCCGGGCCCTCGCGGCGGCGGCAGTGATCCCGGGGGCGGGCCCGGAACTCGTCCGCCGCTATACGGGATCGTCGAACGTCCCGCTGGCGGAGGCGGCCCTCGGCGCGCTGCCGTGGACCGATCGCCCCGACGAGGTGCTGCCGCTGCTGCTGGAGCACGCGGGCGGTGACCGCGCCCGGGTCGCGGTCTACGCGGCGACGCGGGCCGCGCAGTACGTCGCGCCGTCGCGGCTCGCCTCGGAGCTCCGCAGGCTGCTCACGCCGAAGGACCCGCGGACGGTGAAGGTCACCAGCCGCAAGGAGGCGGTGCGCCTCGCGGCGACGATGCTGCCCCCGGTGCAGGCGGCGCCGCTGCTGCGGGAAGCGTTCGAGCTGCCCGGGCAGCACCACGACGTGCAGTCGGTGTGCGTCGCGTTCGTCCAGGGGATGCTGGCGGAGCCGGCCGGCTGGCCCATGCTGGAGTCGGCCGCGCAGGGACGTACGGAGCTCCGCCGGGAGCTGGCACGGGCGGCCGTGGCCGAGGTGGACGAGGAGCATCGGGCCAGGTACGCAGGGCTGCTGCTTCGTGCCTGCGAGCTGCCGCTCGAACCGGAAACGGCTGCGGCGCTGTTCCCGGCACTGGCGGAATGGGCGCCGTGGCAGCCGGAGATCGCCGAGTTGCTGGTGGCCGCCACCACGGACCTTGCCGATCGGGCTGTGTGGGCGATGGCCGGGCAGGAGCTGGTGGAGCTCGCGGCGGACGACGACGGCCCGTACCTTCGGGCCCTGCGGGCGATGCTGGAAGCCACAGGAGACCCGGACCAGCCCGACGCCGAGCCCGAACGCGACCGGCCGGCCCGGCAGCGGGCCGCGAGCCTGCTGCACCACCTCCTGCTCCACCATCGCTACCGGGGCGGGGGCCGACCGACGGCGGACGTGCTGCTGCGCGCCGCCGACACCGCCGCCGCCGCCGCCGGGCACGAGGATTTCGCACGCTCCGTCGCCGAACTCCGGCTGTACGCCCTCGACCTGGACAAGGACGCCAGCGCGCTGTCGGCGGGCCTGCGCCGATTGGCTGCCGACTGCGAAGGACGTCCGCTGCTCGCCCGGGACATCGCCGAAGGACTCAGCTCGCGGCTCGGCGCGATCAGCGGCCCCGCGCCGGACGCGTGGTGGGAGACCGCCCGCACGCTGGGTGCGGAACGGGGCCTGGCCCAGGGCCTGTTCGCCATCAAGCTCACCGTCTCCGGCGGCAGCCGCTCCCGGTGGACGGAGCCGTGGCGCGGCCGGCTCCGCACTCTGCGCCGGCACGCACACCCCGACGTCCGCGCGTCGGCACGCGAGACGGTCACGGCACGGGAGGCGCCGCCGTCGGTCCCGGGGACGATCCAGTGGTGACCGGGGCCCGCGCGGTGGCGCCGGCCGGTGACCGCCTGGCCGTGATCGCCTCTGCGTACACACCCACGACGACCGCACCGACGCCGCATGGAAATACACGACGAGCACAGCAAGGCCGCGTCGCACGCCACGCACCGAACCGTCCCCGAACACAGACCCCGCCGGAGCCGGGCCGACTGCAGCCCAGCTCCTCCGCGGCACCGCGCGGCGGGCCTGCCCACGCGTCATTCCGGCGGAATGCGGAACTCGAATGTGGGCCGGTCCCACGGCACGGCGGGCGGGTTCGCGAGCGCGGTCCCGATCCGGACTGCGCCGACGCGGTGGTAGAAGTCCTCGGCGGGGCGATGCGACACGACCTTGACACGGTCGAGCCCGGCGGCGCGGGCCTCGGACTGCATGTGCGCGACGAGCAGCCGTCCAATACCCCGACCTTGCGCCTCGTCGGCGACGAACAGCAGGTCGAGCTCCGGTGGAGCGAGGACGAGCGAGTAGAACCCGAGGACCCTGCCGCCTTCATACTCGTCGGCGCCTACGGCTACGAAGACACGGTGGGCGTCGATGTAGTCAGGACCGACCCGGTAGCCCGCCACTGCGGCTGCGTATTTGCCCTCGTAGGCCCCTGAGCCGCGCACGAGCCGTGTGAGCCGTTTGGCATCCCGTGCGACGGCCCTCCGAATGGTGATCGGCCGGCTGATCCGGGAAGTGCGTGAACTCATCGGGAGAGTATTGCGCACCGGGGAATGCTTTCCTGCGGCGGGTCGACACGGCGCGGAGCAACCGGGTTCAGTGCCCGTGAGAACGGTGAAGAAACCAGGGAAATCGATTGCGTGTTCTCGTATTCGCCGGGCACGAGGAGCGACGGAGGTTGATAACTATGGTTCCCCTGCTTCTCGTTCTTCTGCTGGCACTGATCCTCTTCGGCGCGGGCTTCGCGCTGAAGGCACTGTGGTGGATCGCCGTCATCGTCCTGGTCGTCTGGCTGCTCGGCTTCGTCATGCGCTCCGCCGACACAGGCGGCCGCAAGGGACGCTGGTATCGCTGGTAACCCGCCGATCCCGGACATGCCTGGGGCCCCAGGAACGTATTCCGGGGGCCCCAGGCATGTCCGGGATCAGAGCATCCTGCCGTTGGAACGGTCTCGTCACCCGCGAATGCGTTGCGGTCAGGAGCCGACAATGCGGCGCACGTTGTCCACGGCACCGCAGCCTTCCTTGAGCTGACGCTCGCGCTCTTCCACGAACGCCTCTCCCAGTTCCTCGCGGCGCTCCATGGCCACGTTCTCGCGTGCTCCGTTGAGGATGGTGCGCTCCTCCTCGTCGGCGTGGTGGGTGACGGCCTGCACGAGTTCTTCCAGCTTCTCGTCCCACTCCTCGGAGCCGACCTCGTCGACCTCCAACAGCTCCAGAAGTGCCTTGTTGCCCTCCTCGTGCTCCTCCTCGCCGTGTTCCACCTCGTCGTCGTCGATCTTCTTGTAGCTCTTGAGGGCGGGATAGACCTTGGCCTCCTCCGCCAGCGCGTGTGCGATCAGCAGATCGGAGAACTCCCGAAGAGCGGCGCCCCGGTCGGCTTCGACGCTGCGCATCAGACGAAAGAGATCCTCCATCTTCCGGTGGTCCTGGAGAATGAGTTCAACGACGTCTCGTGTCTCTGCCATGGGTTGAGGCATCACCTTCGTGCGGGGGGAAATCTGCCGGTATATCCCGTACCCCGTCCTGCCTCGTTCATCACGACGACCTGATCGTGGAAGGAGTTGGCATGAAGGCGGGAGGAAGGGGTAGACGCGGCTGCGGCGAGCCGAAATGGCCTGTCAGCAGGACCGACAGGGGAGGGACACATGATCTCGGATACGGCAGCGACGGCGACGACGGCGGATGCGCACTGCTCTGCCTTGCCGGAGGTGGCCGACCCGTCCAAGGTCGCTCCGAAGGACGCGCGTGAACTGACCCGCCTGTTCTTCCAGCAGCTGGCCCTCCTGGAGGAGGGCACGCCGGAGTACCAGTACGCGCGCAACACGCTGATCGAGATGAACATTTCCCTGGTCCGCTTCGCGGCTTCCCGGTTCCGCAGCCGGGACGCGGAGGAGATGGAGGACATCGTCCAGGTCGGTGTGATCGGTCTGATCAAGGCCATCGACCGGTTCGAGATCTCCCGGGAGGTGGAGTTCACCTCCTTCTCGATCCCCTACATCGTGGGAGAGATCAAGCGTTTCTTCCGTGACACCACGTGGGCCGTACACGTTCCGCGACGTCTGCAGGAGGCCCGCGTCCAGCTGGCCCGCGCCACCGAGGAACTGAGCAGCCGCCTGGGCCGCACACCCACCGTGGCCGAACTGGCCCAGCTGATGAACCTGGACGAGGAGGAGGTCATCGAGGCACGTCTGGCCTCCAACGGCTACCGCTCCTCCTCCCTGGACGCCGCCATCAACAACAGCGAGGACGGCGAGACGGCCCTGGCCGACTTCATCGGCAACGAGGACAGCGCACTGGAACTGGTGGAGGACTTCCACGCCCTCGCTCCGATGATCGCCGACCTCGACGAGCGCTCGCGCAAGATCCTGCACTGGAGGTTCGTGGACGAACTGACCCAGGCCCAGATCGGCGAACGACTCGGCGTCTCCCAGATGCACGTCTCCCGACTCCTGTCACGCACCCTGGCCCAGCTGCGCGAGGGCATGCTCACCACCCACTGACCCGCCGCGTCACACACGACGCCTTCGCTGTCGTCAGGCGGCCACTACGCCCCCGGTGCGGTCACGCCGCCCGGCGTGCTCCCGGCAGGACCGTGCCGCGGAAGTGCCCCGAGGGGAGCCGCGGCGTAGAAGTGGCCGCCTGCGCGTGCGGTTACAGGCTGAGGAAGAAGCACACCGTCGTGCCGGACCAGCGTCAGGCCCGGGCCGCCCACCTGCCCGCGCTCGGCAGGGCCCGTTCCCACGGCGGACGTGTGAGGGCGCTGATCTCACCACGGGCGCGTATCTCAGAACGACCCACCGGACACTGCCGTTCGACATCACTGATGCACCGCACGGAAGAGGCCCGCTCAGGCGAAGCTGAGCTCGGCCCACACCGTCTTGCCGGGGTGGCGCGGGGTGACGCCCCAGCGGTGGGAGAGTCGTTCGAGGAGTTGCAGGCCGAAGCCGCCGGGCTCGATGTTCGTGGTGGCGCATACGCGCGGCCGACGGTCGCCGTGATCGCTGACCGCGATGCGCAGCAGCCGACCGTTCCAGGTGAGTCGGATCACCGGTGAACCGGCGCCGTGGCGGATGGCGTTGGTGATCAGTTCCGAGACGAGCAGCTCGGCGGTCTGGATCATCCGGTGGCGGCGCAGCGGGCCGCCGAAACCCTCCACGCACTCGCGGACCCAGTGCCGGGCGGCTCCGATGCTCGCTGTGACCGCGGGGAAGCGTGACTCGCAGGATGGGATGGTCGGTTCGCTGTCCAGTTCGCTGTCCACGCGCTCCTCCAGCGGGGTAGCCCTGCGCCGTCGCCGACTGGCGCTGTGCACAGCCAGTGTCAGTCGTCCTCCGGGTTACCGCTGCCCGCCCGGTGAACCATCTGTCGCCGCCGGATGACCGGCAGATCCTGTGAAGGCTCGTACACCGCTGTCGACGGGACTGGTGGTGGCGGCCCGGAGGGCGCTGGCAGAATCATCCCGTCACACGAAACGGAGCCACGCCGGTCGCGCTGCCGCCGTGGTCCGAGAACCGAGGGAGCCCACATGGAACAGGTTTCGGATGTGGAGATTCCACTGGACCGTGATGTGTTCCTGCGGACCTTGGTGCGTGAGCTGGCGACATCGCTGGAGTCGGTGATCGGTATGGAGGAGGCGTCCGGCTACGTCAGCCTCGTGGGACAGGCCGTCGGCACCCAGATCGACGAGATGTACCTCAAGGCGCTGGGAGCCGACCGGCTCACAGGCGAGCAGGTCGCCGAGGCCCTCGTAGACCTCAAGCGCCGTATCAACGGTGACTTCTACGTCATCGAGCACGACGAGACGAAGATCGTGCTGGGCAACCGGATGTGCCCGTTCGCGGAGAAGGTGGTGGGCCGCGAGTCGATGTGCATGATGACGTCCAACGTCTTCGGCACCATCGCCGCCCGCAATCTGGGCTATGCGCGGGTGGAGCTGGAGGAGACCATCGCGCGCGGCGACGCGGGCTGCCGCGTGGTGGTGCATCTGATCCCCGACGTGGACATCGAGACGGTGAACGGCCGTGAGTACTTCGACGACCGGGCTGTGGCTCCATGACCCTTGGCCTCTTCCGGGCCATCACCAAACCGCTGCCCCACGCGGTGCTGCTCTGCGGGGCCGACGGCCGCGTGCTGGCTGCCAACCCGGCGGCGATCCGCTCCGACGACCGGCTGTGCCCGGGTGCCAGCGTGTTCGATCTACGGCCCGACGACACGCCGCGGCTGCGTCAGCAGATGGCTGTGTGGCTGCGCAGCGGCAGCCCCGTGCCCGGCGCGCTGGTTCTCAAGGACGCCGACGGCCGCAAGCGGCGGTTTCGCTGTCACGGGGCGCGGGCCACTTGGTGGGACGGCCCACAGCCCGCCGTGCAGCTGCACCTCGTCGAGGCCGGCGCCTCCGACCGGTTCGTCGCGCTCAGCCAGCAGGTGGAGGCGCTGAACCGGGAGGTGGCATTCCGCCGTGCCACCGAAGTCGACCGGGCACGGCTGCTGGCCGCCGAACAGGCCGCCCGCGCTCAGTTGCAGCACATGTACGACCTGACCGCCGCCTTGGCCGCCGCCATCAGCCTCGCGGAGGTTTCCCGCGTCGTCAGCGAGGTGGCGCCGGCCGCCCTGGGAGCCACCGCGGCGGAACTCTTCCTGCACTCGGCGCGGCTGGTACCGCTCCTGCAGCCCGAGGACAACGGCCTTCGGGCCGACGCGGGCGGCTGGACCGACCTGGACCGGCCGTACCGCGCGGACGACTCGCTTCCCCGCGAGGCCGGGGACGCTGTGCCGCTCGCTCTGTCCCTGGAGGCGGACGGCGTCCAGCTCGGCATGCTCGTCGTGCACGGCTCACAGCACTCCACCGTCTCCGCGCACGTGACGGCCGTGGCGCAGCAGATCGCCCAGGCCCTGCGCCGGGCGGGGCTCCACGAGCACGAACACCGGGTCGCCGAACGTCTCCAGCTCAGCCTGCTGCCACAGCTGCCGCAGCTGTCCGGCCTGGAGACGGCCACCTGCTACGCCCCGGGCAGTGACCTGCTCTCGGTCGGCGGCGACTGGTACGACGTCTACGAGGTGGACGCCGACCACATCGGCCTGAGCATCGGCGACGTCGCCGGCCACGGACTGCACGAAGCGACCGTCATGGCCCAGGTCACCGCGGCCCTGCGCAACATCGTGCCGCGCTGCGGCACCGACCCCGCCGCCGTTCTCGACGAGGTCAACACCTTCCTGGGCCGGTACCACCCGGGGCGGATGGCCACCGCCTGCTACCTGGTCTTCGATCGCCGGACCCGCACCCTGACCTACGCCACCGCCGGCCACCCGCCACCGCTGCTCATCCACGCCGACGGCACCAGCGACTACCTCAACAAGGCCACCTCTCCGCCGCTCGGGCCCGTCAGGAACGTCCGCTACCGGCAGGCCGACACCGCCGTGGCCGAGAACGACACGCTGCTGCTGTACACCGACGGACTGATCGAGCGCCGCCGTGAGGACCTCGCCATCGGCCTGCAACGGCTCACCGAGTTCGCCCGCACCACCAGCCGCCTGGACATCACCGAGCTGTGCGACCGCTTCCTGCACCACCAGCCCGAGGCGGCCTTCCCCGACGACCGGGCCCTGCTCGGCGTCCGCTTTGCCCCGTCGGTCTGACCTAGAGGTCGGTCGGTGTGCCCAGGCCCGTGAGGGCGCCGACCGGGTCCAGGTCAGGGGTGCCGCGGGGCCACCAGTCGCCGCGGCCCGGTTCGGACTCGTAGGCGTACCACAGGCCGTCGTGGCCGAGGCGGAGCTGGATGTGGCCGCGAGGGTGGGTGAGGTGGTTACGCCAGGGGCGGAAGGCGGGGAGGTCGGCGGCGAGGAGGAGGGGACGGGCGCGGTCGAAACGGCCGGCCGGTGGGTCCCAGGGCTCTTCGAGGACGGCGAGTCCTTCGAGTCCGCCCTGCCGCCAGGCGGCGACCGCGCGGGCCAGGTCGGCCGGGGTGCGGTCGGTGGCCGCGGCGAGGGAGGCATAGAGGGCGCGGGTGCCGGCGGTGAGGCCGGAACCGGGGCGGGCGGCGGCGAGGCGGACCGCGTCCTGCCAGAGGGTGAGTTCGCCGACCGGGTCGCGGCCGGTGCCGAGCAGGGCGTGCGCGCGGGCGGCGGCGTCGGTGGCCAGCTGGTCCAGGGCGAAGGGGTCGGGGCCGCCCGGGGACGCGGGATAGGCCGGGGGCTGCTCGGGATGCGGAGGGACGGGCAGCGGGGCCGGGAGTGGTGGGAGTCGGCGGGGCGCGAGTGCTTCACCGGCCCGTACGCCGGGCAGCGGCTCCGGCTCCTGTTCCTGGGCGGCACGGGCCGCGCGGGCGGCGCTGAGGCGGGACAGGGCGTCGAGCAACTCGCGTTCGCCACGGCCGCGCAGCAGGAGCAGGACGAAGGGGTCGGCGTCGAGGAGGCGTGCGGTCTGGTAGCAGAGGGCGGCGGCGTGTTTGCAGGGGTGGCCGCGGTCGGGGCAGCTGCACTGCGGTTCGAGATCACCGGGGCCGGGAAGCAACGGCACTCCGCACTCGGCCAGCGCCTCGGGCATCTCCTTGTCGAGCAGTGCGGCGATGTGTCCGGTCCGGTCGGCGGCGAGGTCCAGGAAGCGGTCCCAGTCAGCGTCGCCGAGCGTCCGCAACCGCACCTGCACGCGGTACGGCCGGGCGCGGCTGCCCTGCACATAGGCGAGCACGAGACCGGGCGTCACGGTGATCGCGTCCACGTTCCCTTGCTCGGCGTAACCGCGGCCCCGCGCGAGTCGCTTGGCGTCCAGCGCGCCCTCCTCCAGCGCGGTGACCCAGGCGTTGCCCCACCAGGTGGCGGCGAACCGGGAGTCCTCGGAAGCGTGGGGAGAAAAGGCCGGGAAGGTGCGCCGCAGCTCGTTGTCCCGGTTGGGGGCGGCCATGGAGTGGGGGTGACGGGGTGCGGACGGGGTGTTCAGGGGGCTGCCGACAGGAACGTGGCTCCCCGGGACGGAACTGCCCTGCTGTGTAGGGCCGTTGGCCTCAGGGTCCTCCGCCGGCAGGGTCGCGTCGTCGGGCATCCGGAAGACGTCGGCCAGCAACTCCCGTACGTCACGCGCCCGGACGCCGGCGGTGGGACTCGGCGTACGGTTCCGGGTCGGGGCCGGGGTCGCTGAGGTGCTGCGCGACCGGCGCGCGTGGGCCGCCTCCGGTTCCGCGGCCTCGGCGTCCGCCCGCCTCTTGCGTGCCGCGCGCAGCGCTTCGCGGACCGCATCCGCAGGGCGTGCGCCGGGACGAGCCGCCTCAGCGACGCGATCCGTGTCTCGGTCCGTGGGTTCGACGGAGGGGGAGGCGGTGGGCGCGGTGGTGGGGGCTGCGTCCGCGTCGGACCGACCTGTGGCGCCGGTCGTGTCCACGATCGACTCACGCCGGGCCGCGACGGCTTTCGGTAGGGGTGCGCCGGAGGCAGTGGCACCGGCGCCCGACTCGGACCGTCCCGTGACACCACGCCGCGCCGCGACAGCTTCCCGCAGGGCCGCACGGGCGGCGTCACCTGGCCGGGGCTCGGCCAGGTCGGGTTCGGCCACGGCGTTCTCGGACACCGTGTCCTGCCCGTCGGCGGTATCCGGCCCGACGGCGTCCGCGCTCATCCGGCGAGCCGTACCTTCAGCGGCGGCGCGGTCCGCCGCCGTAGCCGCGGCCCGCGCCGCAGAGTTGCCCCCTTGATGCTCCGCGAGGCTGCCCCCAGGAAGGCGCCCCCTTCCCGGCACCGCAGAGCTCCCGGTAGCCCCGGCCGCGCGGCTCTCCGCACCGTGCGCCCCGTCGTGCCCCGTCCCCTTCGCCTCTGGGCTGCCGCTCTCCTCGACCGCGCGGCTCCCCGTCCCCTGCGCCGCAGAACTCCCGGTCTCCACAACCGCACAACTCCCGGCGTCGGACGCCACAGAGTCATCGGTCTCCGACACCGCCGAGGTGTCATCGCCCGCCACCGCGAAGCTCCCGGCATCCGCCGCCGACGGATTCCCGGCCTCCCCCGCCGCCGTGGGATTTCCGGCCTCCGCCACGGCCGGAACGCCACCCCCCGCCACCGCGAAGCCCCCGGCACCCGCCGCCGCGGAATTCCCGGCCTCCCCCACCGCCGGAACGCCACCCCCCGCCACCGCGAAGCCCCCGGCACCCGCCGCCGCGGAATTCCCGGCCTCCCCCACCGCCGGAACGCCACCCCCCGCCACCGCGAAGCCCCCGGCACCCGCCGCCGCGGAATTCCCGGCCTCCCCCACTGCCAGATCGCCATCCCCCTCAGCCCCGAAGCACCCCGCACCCCGCGCTGCCGAATCGTCAGCCTCCCGCGCCCCCGGACCACCACCGGCTTCAGCGGTGCGGGCCCCCGCACCCGCCTCCGCCGAGTTGTCCGCCCGCGCGTCCTCGCCGCACGCCCCGGTGACCGTCTCCCCGCCCGCGTCCTCCGTCGTTTCCCTCGCCGCCCGCTCCCGTGCCGCCCGCAGGGCTCGGCGGGCCTCGTCGGCGGGGCCCGGGGTCATGACGACCTCCTCAAGGAGACCAAGTCGGTCAGTTCGCGGTCGGTGAGTTCGGTGAGGGCGGACTCTCCGGAGCCGAGGATCGCGTCGGCGAGGGCGCGCTTGGATTCGAGCATCTCGGCGATGCGGTCCTCCACCGTGCCCTCGGCGATGAGGCGGTGGACCTGGACGGGCTGGGTCTGGCCGATGCGGTAGGCGCGGTCGGTGGCCTGTTCCTCGACGGCCGGGTTCCACCAGCGGTCGAAGTGGACGACATGGCCCGCGCGGGTGAGGTTGAGGCCGGTGCCCGCCGCCTTCAGCGACAGCACCAGGACCGGGATCGCGCCGCTCTGGAAACGGTCCACCATGCGTTCCCGCTCCGGTACCGGCGTGCCCCCGTGCAGCAGGTCCACCGGGACCGCGCGGGCGGCGAGGTGGGCGGTGATGAGGCGGGCCATGCCCACGTACTGGGTGAAGACGATGGCCGAGCCGTCCTCCGCCAGCAGGGTGTCCAACAGCTCGTCCAGCAGGGCCAGTTTGCCGGAGCGGGCGACCAGGCGCTCTCCGGCCGTCGGCTGAACCTCCTCCTTCAGGTACAGCGCGGGATGGTCGCAGATCTGCTTCAGCGCGCCGAGCAACTTCAGCACCAGGCCCCTGCGCGCGATGCCCTGTGCCGTCTCGATCGCCAGTAGCGACTCGCGCACCACCGCCTCGTACAGCGAGGCCTGCTCGCGGGTGAGCGGGACGGGATGGTCCGTCTCCGTCTTGGGCGGCAGCTCGGGGACGATGCCCGGGTCGGACTTCTTGCGGCGCAGGAGGAAGGGCCGCACGAGCCTGGCCAGCCTGGTCACCGCCTCCTGGTCCTCGCCGTTCTCCACCGCGCGCGCGTGCCGGGCGCGGAAGGATTTCAGGGGGCCGAGGAGTCCGGGGGTGGTCCAGTCGAGCAGGGCCCAGAGTTCCGAGAGGTTGTTCTCGACCGGTGTGCCGGTCAGGGCCACGCGCGCGGGCGACGGGATCGTGCGCAGGGCCTTCGCGGTCGCCGAGTACGGGTTCTTCACGTGCTGGGCTTCGTCCGCGACGACCATGCCCCAACGCTGTTCGGCCAGTCTCGTCGCCGCCGCGCGCATGGTGCCGTACGTGGTGAGGACGAAGCCGCCGTCGAGGCCGTCCAGGCTGCGGTCCGTGCCGTGGAAGCGGCGGACGGGGACACCGGGCGCGAACCGGGTGATCTCCCGCTGCCAGTTGCCCAGGAGGGAGGCGGGACAGACGACCAGGGTCGGCTCTCGGCGCGCGCGACGCAGATGCAGGGCGATGACGGTGATCGTCTTGCCGAGTCCCATGTCGTCGGCGAGGCAGCCGCCGAGCCCGAGGGAGGTCATGAGGTCCAGCCAGGCCAGGCCGCGGAGTTGGTAGTCGCGGAGGGTGGCGTGCAGTCCCGCGGGCGGTTCGGCGGGCTGCACTCCGGTCGTCAGGCGGTCGCGCAGGGCGGCGAGCGCGCCGACCGGGACCGCCTCCATCGTCTCGCCGTCGACCTCCGCGCTGCCGGTCAGGGCCACGGAGAGCGCGTCGACCGGGTCGAGCAGGCCCAGTTCGCGCTTGCGGGCCTTGCGGACGAGGGCGGGGTCCACCAGCACCCACTGGTCTCTGAGGCGTACGACGGGGCGGTGGGCCTCGGCCAGCGTGTCCATCTCGGCCTCGCTGAGCGGGTCGCCGCCGAGGGCCAACTGCCAGCGGAACTGGAGGAGTTCCTCACTGTCGAAGAAGCCGGTGCCGTCGGTCGCCGAGCCCGGGGCGGACCGTACGACCGCCGCCGCGGTGAGGTCCTGCGCCAGGTCCCGCGGCCAGTGCACCGCGACTCCCGCCGCGGCGAGCCGGGTCGCGGCCACGCCGAGCAGGTCGCCCAACTCCTCGTCGGACAAGGCCAGTACGTCGGGTACGTCCTGCTCGGAGAGCCGGTCCAGGGGCGGCCAGACCCGTGCGGCGCGGCGCACGGCGAGGGCCGCGTCCACGCGTGCGCGTGGCCCGAAGACGGCGTCGGCGTCCCCCGCCCACAGGGCTGCCGCGTCGGTCACCAGGGTCGGGTCGGCGAGGCTGTGCACCTGGACGATCGCGGCGCCCGCGCTGCGCACACCCCCGGCGCCGGCGTCGAACAGGTTGTCCGCCGACAGGGCCAGGCGCAGGGAGATCCGCACGCCCGCGTCCATGCCGGCGGCGACTTCGGCGGCCCAGTCCTGGGCGTGCGGCAGTCGCTGGGGAGCACGGGCCGCGAAGGGCTTGCCGGACGCGTAGGGGGCCGCGGGGGTGCGGGGCAGGGTGTCGGCGACCGCGTCCAGGAAGGACCGCATCAGGGCTTCGGGTTCCGGCAGCCGGAGCGGGCCGGGGCCGGGCAGCGGGACCGCGTGTCCCTCGGGGGGCAGGGCGGCCGCGATCGCGCGGAGGTGGGCGATGTCGTCCGGGTCCAGGGGGCCGGCCCGCCAGGCGTCGTGGCCGGTGGGGGTGAGTCCGGGCAGGAGACGGCCGCGGGCGGTGAGCCGCAGCGCGTGCAGGGCTGCCGCGCCCCAGCAGGCGGTGGCGGGGTGGGCGGCGGGATCACGCCGGGCCCGGACGAGCAGCGGCAGGGCCTCACCGACCGGGAGCGAGAGGGCGGGAGCGGTCCGGCGCCGGCCCGCGGCTCCGTGCGGCCGTACGACAGTGAGTTCGGTGCGCTCGGGGGACGTGGTGTCGGCGTCGGGACTCTCGGCCGGCAGGGGCTCGCCCTCGGGGTCCCAGAACGCGATCCGGCCCTCTCGGGGAAGGGGCGCGGGCAGGAAGACGGCGGCGAGCCGGACGGGGACGGCCGCGTCCTGCCGCTCACCCCTGCGCTCGGCCACCAAGGCCCTGTCGCTCATACGTCCTGTCACCTCCCGCCCGCACGTCGGATCAGTCGTCTTCGACTCTACGGGCGGGGTCTGACAATCGGCTCCGGCGGCCGCGTCACGGAACCGTGCGCGAGACGACGTACACCTTCGGGGCGTTCGGCACGGTGAGGTTGACCATGACGTCCTGGGTGGGCGCCGGGTCCTTCTGCGGGTGGCTCAGGCCCCACCAGGAGCGCGGGCCGTCGAACTTCCAGCCGCTGACCTTCCGGTCGCGCTCGCTGATGGAGATGTCGCCCTTCTTCAGCTCGGCGCGGCTGACGCCCATGGCGGTGAGGAAGGCGTCCAGGCCGGCGTCGGTCGTCCGGAACTGGACGTAGAGGCGGCTGGTCTTCCAGTTGTTGGTCTCGTAGGAGGCGACCAGGTCGGCGGGGTGCGGGACGGGCACCTGGTAGAGGCGGCGCTGGACCTTGGACGGCCAGTCGGGCGTGAGGCCCGTCGCGGAGTACTTCGCCTCCTTGTCCTTGCCGCTGTCGCGGCTCTGGTTGGCGGAGATCACCAGATAGCCGGCCGGGACGCCGATGAGCAGACCGATGATGAGCAGCGTGATCGCCCTGCGGCGGATCATGTGGCGGCGGTCCTCGGGGGGACGCTCCGGTTCGTCGGGGGGCGCCGAGGCCTGGTGCGGCAGGGATGCCGTCATGCGGTGTCCCGGGACGTACGGCGGGCCTCCACGTACCGTTCGTAGCGCTCGTGCCGCTCCACCCGGCGCCGGTTGGCGCGCCGGAAGCGACGGGCGACCAGGCGGGCGAGGTCCGCGGCGCCGACCATGCCGGCCTCGGGGCCGAGCTGGGCGCGGGCGATGCGGGCCTCGGGGCGGTAGCCACGGCCGGTGAGCTGGCGCTTGAAGGCGTCCCGCGCGGGGCCGATCAGCAGGTCGTCGGCCGCGCTGACGCCGCCGCCGATGACGAAGCAGGACGGGTCGAGGGCGGCGGCGAGGTTGGCGATGCCGACGCCGAGCCACTGGCCGATGTCCTGGAGCAGCTCGATGCACATCGCGTCGCCGTCGCGGGCCAGCTCGGTGATCATCGGGCCGGTGATGTCGCCGATGTTGCCCTTGACGTGCTCGATGATCCCGTACGCCACCGGGGAGTCGGCCGCGGCCAGCTCCCTGGCCTCCCTGACCAGCGCGTTGCCGGAGCTGTACTGCTCCCAGCAGCCGCGGTTGCCGCACGGGCAGCGGTGTCCGCCGGGGACGACCTGCATGTGCCCGAACTCGCCGGCGACGCCGTACTTGCCGCGCTTGACCTGGCCGTCCTCCAGGATCGCGCCGCCGATGCCGGTGCCGAGCGTGATCATGACGAGGTGGTCCTCGCCACGCCCCGCGCCGAAACGCCACTCGGCCCAGGCGGCGGTGTTGGCGTCGTTGTCCACCAGGACGGGGACCGCGAGGCGGCCGGCGATGCGGTCCCGCAGCGGTTCGTTGCGCCAGGACAGGTGGGGGGCGAACAGGACGCGGTTGCGGTCGGCGTCGACCCAGCCGGCCGCGCCGATGCCCACCGCGTGCACGTCGTGGCGGTCGGACAGGTCCAGGACCAGTTCGACGATCGTGTCCTCGACGACCTTGGGGCTCTTGGACTTGTCCGGTGTCTCGGTGCGGACCTTCTCCAGGATGTTGCCGTCGGCGTCGACGACACCCGCCATGACCTTGGTGCCGCCGATGTCGATGCCCACCGTCGGCACGCGCGGTGCGGTCAGGTGTGAGCGGCGTTCCCTCGTGCCGACGGTCCGCAGGGCGGGGGCGCGGCGGGAGCCTATGGGGGCGGTGAAGTTGCCGTAGGTGCTCATCGGCCCTGATTCTGCCTCACCGCCGGGCCGGGTGCCGTACAGGGCGGCAGGGAGAGCGCGCGGGACTCCGATACGGCCCCGCGTCCCTCAGGGGCGTACCAGGAGCTGGAACTCGAACGAATAGCGCGTCGGCCTGTACGTATGCGTGCCGTACTCCACCGCTCGGCCGGTGTCGTCGAAAGTGACGCGTTGCATGGTGAGCAGGGGGGCGCCCGCCTCCTCGGCCAGGCGTTCCGCCTCCGCCGCCGTGGCCGCTCGCGCGCCGATGGACTGGCGGGCGCTGTGCAGGGTGATGCCCGCCGCGCGCATCATGCGGTACAGGCCGGTGGCCTCCAGCTGGGCGGTGTCCAGGTCGAGGAGGGCCGGGGGGAGGTAGTTGCAGAGGTACGCCATCGGCTCGCCATGGGACAGGCGCAGGCGTTCCACCTGGTGCACCTCGCTGCCCTCGGTGACGCCGAGCGCGGCGGCGATCTCGGCGGTGGCGGAGACGAGGGTGTTGACGAGGACCTTGGTCGCGGGGCGCTGGCCGGCCGCCTCCAGGTCGTCGTAGAGGCTGCTGAGCTCCAGGGGGCGCTTGACCTGGCTGTGCACGACCTGGGTGCCGACTCCGCGGCGGCGCACGAGCAGGCCCTTGTCGACGAGCGACTGGATGGCCTGGCGGACAGTGGGCCGGGACAGCCCGAGCCGGGCGGCGAGCTCGATCTCGTTGCCCAGCAGGCTGCCGGGGGTGAGCGTGCCGTGCTCGATCGCGGCCTCCAGTTGCTGGGACAGCTGGAAGTACAACGGCACCGGGCTGCTGCGGTCCACACTGAGCTCGAGCGTCACGGTCGGGTCCACTCCTGGTTTCGGCACGGGCCCGAGCGTAGCTCCGTGCGCTGTTGACGGGAAGTCGTGTAGTCAGATTGTCCGGACATACGCATTGACAGCACGGGGTTCGCGACCACACTTTGTTCACATGCGCATCGGGGTCATAGGGACGGGCCGCATCGGCACCATTCATGCGAACACGCTCAGCCGCCATCGGGAGGTCGGTTCCTTAATCCTCACGGACGCGGACGGCGCGCGGGCCCAGGAGCTCGCGCACCGCCTGGGGGAGACCGCTGCCCCCGGCGTCGACGAGATCTTCAAATGGGGCGTGGACGCGGTGGTCATCACCACGGCGACCTCCGCCCACGCCGAACTGATCGGCCGGGCGGCGCGCTCGGGACTGCCGGTGTTCTGCGAGAAGCCCATCGCGCTCGACCTGCCCGGCACGCTGCAGGCCATCGCCGAGGTGGAGACCGCCGGGACGATTCTCCAGATGGGCTTCCAGCGCCGCTTCGACGCGGGTTACACCGGTGCGCGGGAGGCCGTGCGCTCGGGGCGGCTCGGGCGGCTGCACACCGTGCGGGCGCTCACCTCCGACCAGGCGCCGCCGCCGGCGGAGTGGCTGCCACTGTCCGGGGGGCTGTACCGGGACACCCTGATCCACGACTTCGACATCCTGCGCTGGGTCACCGGGCACGAGATCGTCGACGTGTACGCCGCGGGCTCCGACGCCGGTCCGCCGATGTTCCGGGCCGCGGGGGACGTCGACACCGCGGCGGCCGTGCTCACCCTCGACGACGGGACGCTCGCCACGGCCACGGCCACGCGGCTGAACGGGGCCGGGTACGACGTGCGCATGGAGCTCGCCGGGGAGCTGGACCAGGTCGTGGTGGGCCTGGACGACCGCACGCCGATCGCGTCCACGGAACCCACCGGGCCGCCCGCGGCGGACAAGCCGTGGACGGGGTTCATGGAGCGGTTCGGACCGGCCTACGAGGCCGAACTGGACGCGTTCATCGAGGTGGTGCGGGGTGAGAGAGCGAACCCCTGCGACGGGCGCGAGGCGTTGCAGGCGCTAAGGGTCGCCGAGGCCTGCGAGGTGTCCCGACGCGAGCGCAGAGCCGTGCGGCTGGCGGAGATCCTGGGAGGCGCGAGCGCGTCCGCGTTCTGAACCTGTGGGAACCCGGGCGGCGCCCCTTGACGCCCACCGGGGCCGGGGTGTGAGCCTGTCGCGCCCACGGGGCCCGTCCTTCACGCCCACCGGATCGCCCCCTGTCGGGCCCAGGGGACCGCATCCCGCGACGCCCTGCTGACCGCATCCCGGCCGAGCCGCCCACCACCGCAACCCGACACGCCCCGGACCACGCCCCGTGACACCCACCCGAGCGCATCCCACGATGCCCTGCCGACCTCACCGCGGCCGGGCCGACTACCACCGCACCGGCAGGCTCCGTACCCCCCTGATCAGCATCCCCGGCAGCCACTCCCCCGCGGGTCCGTCGAGGGCGAGGGCGGGGGCGCGGTCCAGCAGGGTCCGGATCGCCGTGCGGGCCTCCAGGCGGGCCAGCGGGGCGCCCAGGCAGTAGTGGATGCCGTGACCGAATGCGAGGTGGCCGCGGGGGTCGCGGCGGATGTCGAAGCGGCCCGGCGCCGGGTAGCGGGAGTCGTCGCGGTCTGCCGCGCTCAGACAGATCATCACCGGGTCGCCCTTGGCTATGGCCCGTCCCGCTATCTCCAGGGGCTCGGCGGCGTACCGGAACGTCGCGTTCTCCACCGGGCCCTCATAGCGCAGCGTCTCCTCGACCGCGCCGTCGACGAGGCTCATGTCGGCGCGCAGTGCGGCGAGTTGGTCCGGGTGGGTGAGCAGGGCGTGCACGCCGTTGGTGATGAGGTTGACCGTGGTCTCGTGGCCCGCGATCAGCAGCAGGAAGGCCATGCCGCGCAGTTCCGACGGGGAGAGCCGGTCGCCGTCCTCGGCGGTGGTGCGGATGAGGTCGCCGAGCAGGTCGTCGCTGGGTCCGGCGCACCGCTTGTCCTCGATGAGCTCCGTCAGGTACTCACCGAGGCGCGCGACGGCGTCGTACGAACTCTCCGCGCTGGTGGGTGCCACGACCTCCGTGGACAGCTTCCGGAACTCGGTGCGGTCCATCTCGGGTACGCCGAGGAGCTCGCAGATCACGGTGATCGGCAGCGGGTAGGCGAGGTACCGCACCAGGTCGGCGCGGCCGTGCGGCAGCATCGCGTCGAGGAGGTCATCGGTGATCTGCTGGATCCTGGGCCGCAGTTGCTCGATGCGGCGCATGGTGAAGGCGCGGGAGACCAGGCCGCGCAGCCGGGTGTGCTCGGGCGGGTCGCTGCTGAGCAGATGGCGGCCGATCAGGGCCTCGTCGTCGAACACCATGCCGATCCTGCGGCCGTCCTTGGACAGCCTCGGGTCGGCGAGGGCCGCGCGCGCCTCCTCGTGCCCGACGATGAGCCAGGTCGAGTAGTCGGCGTCGGAGCCGGGCGGTCGCACCCGGTGGACGGGGCCGAGTCCGCGCAACTCGGCGTACACGGGGTGCGGATCGACACGGAACGCGTCGCCGTACTCCCCCAGGTCGATCACTGCTTCGGTCATGAGCTCCCCCTTCACTCCGTCAACGCCCGACGCCCGCACCTAGTGCCCGCCCTGCCCGGATTCCTCGGACTGTTCCAGCAGTCCCGCGTCGTACGCCAACAACGCGATCTGCACCCGGTTGTTGAGGTCGAGCTTGGCGAGGACGCGGGAGACGTGGGTCTTGACGGTGGCGACGCTCATGTAGAGGGCGGCGGCGATCTCGGCGTTGGACAGTCCCTGGCCGACGGCGACGGCCACCTCGCGTTCGCGGTCGTTGAGTGCGGCAACACGCTCACGCGCGCGTGCCCGTCGGGTGTCGGCGGCGGTCCCGGCCGCGTGCTCCATCAGCTGGCGGGTGACGGCGGGCGACAGGACGGGATCGCCGGCCGCGACGCGGCGGACTGCGGCGAGGATCTCGGCGGGCGGGGTGTCCTTGAGGACGAATCCCGCCGCGCCCGCGCGCAGGGCGCGCAGGACCTGCTCGTCGGCGTGGAAGGTGGTCAGGACGACGACCTGCGGGGCGTCGGGCCGGGCGCGCAGCCGCTCCGTGGCCGTGAGACCGTCCACCGCCGGCATTCTGATGTCCATGAGGACGACGTCGGGGCGGGTCCGGTCGACGGCGGCCTCGACCTCGGTGCCGTCCGCCGCCTCTCCGACGATCTCGATGTCCTCGGCGCCTCCCATCATCAGGGACAGGCCGGCCCGCACGAGGGGGTCGTCGTCGACGAGGAGCACTCTGATCACAGTCATGGGCCCTACGTAATCACGCGGAGGCGGGACGCAATCACCCTTGTGGGCGGGCGAGTTGCACCACTGAGGACACCACGGACGACACCTGGGACCGTCACCCCCACGGCAGCCACGCCCGCACCCCGAACGCCCCGTCCCTCTCCACCCCGTGCTCCAGCCGGCCCCCGGCGAGCGTCGCGCGCTCCGTGAGGCCGATCAGGCCCTGGCCGGAGCCCGGGACCAGCGGCACCTCACCGTCGGGCGGAGGGTTCCGGACGGTCACGACGAGGCCTTCGCCCGGGCCGCCGGTGACGGTGACCGTGACCTCCGTGCCGGGAGCGTGCTTGCGGGCGTTGGTAAGGCTCTCCTGGGCGATGCGGTAGGCGGTGCGGCCCACCGAGGCGGGCACGGCGTCGGCGTCGGTGACCCGGCTGTCGAGGACGACCTTCATGCCGGCCTCGCGGGACTCGGCGACCAGGCTGTCGAGCGCGGCGAGGGTCGGCTGGGGGCGGCCCGTGTCGTCGTGGTCCGCGGCCCGCAGCACGCCGATGATCTCCCTGAGGTCCTGGAGCGCCTCGTGCGCGCTCTCGCGGATGACGCCGGCCGCCCGGGCGACCTCCTCCTGGGGCGCGTCCGGTCGGAACTCAAGGGCGCCCGCGTGGACGCTGAGCAGGGTCAGCCGGTGCGCAAGGACGTCGTGCATCTCGCGCGCGATGGCCTCACGGGCGAGCCGTTGCGCCTGCTCGGCCCGCAGCCGCGCCTCGGTCTCCGCGCGCCGGGCGCGGTCCCGCAGGCTGAACATGAGCTGCCGTTTGGCCCGCACCAGCAGGCCCCAGCCGACGATCGCGGCGACCAGCACCCCGGTGAGGACGACGGATGCGAGGTAGGGCAGGTCCGCGTCGGGCCGCAGCCGGAAGGTGAGCGGGACCATGGCGATGTTGATGCCGCCCACCCAGGCGACGTATCGGAAGGGGCGGTGTACGGCGAGGGTGAAGACGGCGATCATGCAGGCGCCGCCGGCGGTGTCCGAGAGGAGGCCGAGCGGGATGGTGCCCAGGGCGAGGCCCAGCGGCCAGCGGCGGCGCAGCCACACGGCGCCGCAGGCGACCGCGCCGAGCAGTTGGTCGAGGGTGGCCGCGGTGTGTGACACATGCGGGTTTTCGCCCACCGCGTCCGCGGCGAACATGCCGATGAGGACGGCCAGGAGGAAGCAGGAGAAGTCGACGATCCAGTCGCGCGCGGTGCGCCGGGGCCGCCGTCCGGGCCGCGCGTCGGCGGAGTCGAACTCGTGGATCACCGCGGACGGCATCAGCCAGCGCCGGCCGGGGAAGGCCGGGGTTCCGGGTACCGTCTCGTCGCCGCTCACGGTCGACAAATCTACGCAGTGAGAAGCCCAGGACGCCTCCCCGAGACGGGGATCGGCGACCAAAGTCGCGGCACCGACGACTTTCGGCGCGGACGGCCTCGTAGCTCCGATGCTTCGGCGGTACGGGGCTCGCCCCGCGGCCGATGTGCGTGGGGGGTCCGCGGGGCGAGGGTCTACCCATGAAGCAACTGCTGGAACTGCTCGGTTTCCTCGCCCTGGTGCAGGGCGGTATGGGTCTGCTGCACGAACTCACCGACTGGCACGTCGGCCTCGTCCAGCGGATCGGTGTCCTGGACGGCTACGAGGTCTACGCGAGCGTCGCCCTGATCGTGCTGGCGTTCGCGCTGTTCGCCGCCGCGGAGAGCCGGGGGTCCGGCTGACAGGGTGCTGTCAGCAGCCGAAGTCGACCAGGTTGAACGTCGCGTAGTGGTCGGCCGTGTAGTAGTCCTCCTGGCTCTGCTCCCCGGTGACGATCCGGCGCGCTCCGCGCGTGGAGGAGCCCGGGGTGATCACCGTGTACTCGTGGTAGTAGCCGGTCGACTCACTCGGCAGGACGCCTTCCCGGTTCTGGAAGACGACGCCGTCCTGCGAGTAGGGGTAGGGGCCACCCTGTTCGATCAGGTCCAGGGTGTCGTGCGCCTGGGAGGGCAGCCTGGTGTAGCAGATACTGCCGACCGCGGCGGCTGCCGGGGTCGCGGTGGTGACGGTGCCGCCGATGAGGAGGGCGGACAGGACGGCGGCCGTGGCGCCGATGCGAGTGATCCGTGGGGGGAATCTCATGCCCTCCATGATGACGCGCGTAGACAGTGGCATGTCAATGACAACTCTGTGGAATTTCCCGGCAAGTCCGAGGAGTTTTCAGGGAGTTAACCTGCCGCCCGGCGTCTTCACGAACCCCGGGCGGCGGCCGGGCGGTCAGGGGTTCTCGGGGACGTCGAAGGAGCCGTATTCCGGACGGCCCGCGAGGTCGTTCGACTGGATGGAGACGCCCGTGGAGGTGATTCGTCCGCCCGCGCGCCGGAAGGCGGTCGGGGTGGCGCCGTCCAGGAAGAGCCGGCGGCCCGCCCTTGAGGGCGGTGACCTCCTTGGCGAAGTCGCCGCCGATCACGGTGGTGCCGTGCCACCCGGGGTCGGTGAGGGTGGTGGAGACGACGTACTTGGGCAGGGCGTTGAGCTTGGCGGCGACGGGGTTGGCGGGATAGGTCACCTTCGGCCAGAACCCGGCGAAGATGTCGTACGTACGACGGCCCAGGAGGAACGCGCCGACGTTGCCGAAGACCTCGTCGACGAACCGGCCGAAGTCCTCGACGTCGTACGGGACGACCCAGCCGCCCTGTGCGAAGCCGTCGCTGCGGTCCTCCTCCTGACCGCCGGGGGCCTGGTAGACGCCGCTCAGACCAGACCGGCCTCCGCGACTCATCGGTGGAGCCGACGAAGGCCGTGTCCGTTCGCCGCCAGCGGTTCGGGGGCCGGGCCACTTCGATGGGAGGCATGACAACGACTTACAGAACTCTCAACGGCAAGGTCGCGCTCGTCACCGGGGGCAGCCGGGGGATCGGTGCGGCCACGGCGGTGCGGCTGGCGCGGGAGGGCGCCGACGTGGCCGTGACGTACGTGGACGGCAAGGAGGCGGCCTCGGACGTCGTACGGCGGGTCGAGGCACTGGAGCGGCGGGCCGTCGCCCTGCGGGCGGACTCCGCGGACGCCGAGGAGGCGGCGGGGGCGGTTCTGCGTACGACGGAGGCGCTCGGTGGGCTGGATGTGCTGGTGAACAACGCGGGCGTGGGAGTGCTCGGTCCCTTGGGCGAGCTGTCTCTCGCGGACGTCGACCGGGTGCTGGCCGTGAACGTGCGCGGGGTGTTCCTGGCCTCTCAGGCGGCGGCCGCCCGGATGCGGGACGGGGGACGGATCATCACCATCGGGAGCTGTATGACCCAGCGGGTGCCCGGCCCCGGCGGAACCCTGTACGCGACGAGCAAGTCGGCCCTGATCGGGCTGACCAAGGCCCTCGCGCGTGAGCTGGGGCCGCGGGGCATCACGGCGAACATCGTGCATCCCGGGCCCATCGACACGGACATGAATCCGGGGGACGGGCCGTTCGCGGCGGGGCAGGCCGCGCTGACCGCGGCGGGGCGGTTCGGGACGGCGGAGGAGGTGGCGTCGATGGTGGCGTATCTGGCGGACGCGGAGTACGTCACCGGTGCGGAGTTCTCCGTGGACGGGGGGCACGCGGCGTGAGGTAGCCCGGGGCGTGAGGTAGCCCGCGGTCGCGGTGTCTCGACGCGGAAGCGGACCTCGGGCATGAGGGAGCCGCCCACTCGCCCCCGCCGCCTCCGCCCCGGGAGGAGTTGTCCCCCGGGGGACCGCCTCAGCCGCCCAGCTCCTGGTGCCTCGCCGACAGCGCGGCCGCGCCGCTCTCGGTCAGCGAGCCGAACAGCCGCAGGCGGGAGATCCCCCCGTCCGGGAAGATGTCCACGCGCGCGTGCGTGCCCACCGCGGGGGCCGGCAGCACGAAGCGGTGGTTCGTGTCGGGCTGGAGACGGGTGCGCGGGAGCAACTCCCGCCAGTCGCCGTCCTCGCCGTCGCGGACCGACACCGAGGCCCAGCCCGCGCTGTTCCCCTTCAGATACGCCGTGTCGATCTCGATCGCACGGATCTGGGACTGGGCCACCAGCCGGTAGCGGATCCAGTCGTTGCCCTGGTCACGGCGGCGGCGGGTCTCCCAGCCGTCGTCCATCTTGCGGGAGCGGCCCGGCTGGATGGTGTTGGACGCCGGTGAGTAGAAGAGGTTCGACGCGTCCTCCGCCTGGCCGCCGTTCTCCAGGGCGACCACGTCGAAGGTTCCGAGGATCTCCAGCCACGCAGGGTCCGGGACAACCTCGCCGTACACGCGCAGGCGGGCGATGCCGCCGTCGGGGTGCTGGTTGACCCGCAGGTGGGTGAAGCGCTGTTCCAGCGACACCGGGAAGCCGTTCGCGGCGTGGCCGCCGACCGGTGTCCGCGGGACCAGCGTCGTCCACTTCACGTCGTCACCCAGCAGTTCCTGCGGGGACGGGGACCCTGCCACGGACGTGCCTTCGACCGACACCGCCTGCGGGTAGTTGCCGCGGAAGTGGGCCGTGTCGACCACGATCCCCCGGATCACCCCGGGCGCGCCCAGGCGCACCAGCGCCCAGTCGTGGTCCTCGGCCGTCGGCCAGGGGTGCTCGGCCGAGGCGCCCCGGCGGCGCCGCGTCTCCCAGCCGTCCATGATCTTGCCCTTGTGCCCGAAGTGCTCGGGGTCGAACTCGGCCCGCTCGGGCATCAGCAGGTTCTCGCGCTGGGCGAAGAACTCGTCGTTGGCGGCGACGACTCCGGCGCCGAGGCTTCGTGCGGCGAGGTTGGCGTACTGGGTGAAGGGGAAGTCGGCGGTGCGGTAGTCCGCGTACGGGTCACCGCCCCCGTACGGGTTCGCGTCGCCGGTGAAGCTGGGAATCGCCGTCACGTCCATGTGCCTTTCTGGAGTTGCCGGTGCAGGTGGATCAGGGCGTACGGGTGAGCAGTTGACCCCGGGGAGCCGTGAACTCCCCGTTCGCCACGATGCGTTCGCCGCGCAGCCAGGTCGACTTCACGACGCCGTACAGGGTCTTGCCCGCGTACGCCGTGACGCGGTTGCGGTGCTGGAGGGCAGCCGGGTCGACGGTGAAGGTCTCGTCGGGTGCGAGGACCGCGAAGTCGGCGTCGCGGCCGGCCTCGATGGCGCCCTTGCGGTCCAGGCCGACCAGTTGGGAGGTCCGCGCGGACATCCAGCGGACCACGTCGTCCAGCGAGTGACCGCGTCTGCGCGCCTCCGTCCAGACCGCCGCCAGGCTCAGCTGGAGGCCCGAGATGCCGCCCCACGCGGTGGCGAAGTCGTCCGTCTTGAGGTCGGCCGTGGACGGGGAGTGGTCGGTGACCACGCAGTCGATGGTGCCGTCGGCCAGCGCCTGCCAGAGCAGGTCCTGGTTGGCGGACTCGCGGATGGGCGGGCAGCACTTGAACTCGCTGGCGCCGTCCGGGACTTCCTCGGCGGTCAGGGTGAGGTAGTGCGGGCAGGTCTCGACGGTGATGCGGACACCCTCCGCCTTCGCCCGGGCGATCAGCGGGAGCGCGTCGCTCGACGACAGGTGGAGCACGTGCACACGCGCGTCCAACCGCTTCGCCTGGGCGATGAGTTGGGCGATCGCCGTGTCCTCGGCGTCGCGCGGACGGGACGCCAGGAAGTCCGCGTACCGGGGTCCGGCCTGCTGCGGGGCGGCCTCCAGGTGGTGCGGGTCCTCGGCGTGCACGATCAGCAGTCCCCCGAAGGAGGCGATCTCGGCCAGCGACCGGGCGAGCCCGTCCTGGTCGAGATGCGGGAACTCGTCCACACCGGACGGGGACAGGAACGCCTTGAAACCGAAGACGCCCGACTCATGCAGCGGGCGCAGGTCCTTGACGTTGTCGGGCAGCGCGCCGCCCCAGAAGCCGACGTCGATGTGGGCCTTGTCGGCGGCGACCTCCTGCTTGGTACGGAGGTGGTCGACCGTCGTGGTGGGCGGGAGGGAGTTGAGGGGCATGTCGACGAGCGTGGTGATGCCGCCGGCCGCCGCCGCGCGCGTGGCGGTCCAGAAGCCCTCCCACTCGGTGCGGCCGGGGTCGTTGACGTGCACATGGGTGTCGACGAGGCCGGGCAGCAGGACGTCGTCGCCGAGGTCCTCCAGACGGGCGGTCCCGGGGACCGGAGCCTCGTACGGCAGTACGGCGGCGATCTTCCCGCCGGCGACCGCGACCGACGCGGGCCGCGTCCCCTCGGGTGTGATGACGCGCGTCGAGCGCAGCACCAGTTCGGCGTTGGACACCCGGACCCCTCTCTGCCGCCGTTAACTTCCGCGTAACGGAATTCAACTTTCTGTTGAAGGAGTCTTCACTCCCGGTCGAGCGCCGTCAAGGGCACACTTCCTCACAGTGCACCCTGCGCCGACGCTCTGGACGTTTCCACAAAGCGGAATTAGTATTCCGACAGACAGAACGTAGCCATGCACCAGCGGGGAGTCAACCGACTGCCGGGTAGGCTTCTGCCCTCCTGCCCAGACCCGAAAGGCAGCCCCGAAAGGAACGCGCCGTGCCGACGTCCAGCGCCAGCACCACCGACTCCGCCAAGTCCGCCGGTGGCGGGGTCCAGTCCCTCGAGCGCGCCTTCGATCTGCTGGAGCGGATGGCGGACGCGGGCGGAGAGGTCGGCCTGAGCGAACTGGCCGCGAGCAGCGGGCTGCCGCTGCCCACCATCCACCGCCTGATGCGGACACTCGTGTCCTGCGGATACGTCCGCCAGCAGCCCAACCGGCGCTACGCCCTCGGCCCGCGCCTGATCCGCCTCGGCGAGTCGGCCGCCCGGCTGCTCGGCACCTGGGCCCGCCCCTACCTCGCCCGCCTGGTCGAGGAGACCGGCGAGACGGCCAATATGGCACTGCTCGACGGGGACGAGATCGTCTACGTCGCCCAGGTGCCGTCGAAGCACTCGATGCGGATGTTCACCGAGGTCGGCCGGCGCGTCCTGCCGCACTCCACCGGCGTCGGCAAGGCCCTGCTCGCCAACACCCCCGACGACGAGGTGCGCGCCCTGCTCGCCCGGACCGGCATGCCGGCCGCGACGGAGAAGACGATCACCACCCCGGACGGCTTTCTCGCGGCCCTGAAGGACGTGCGCGGCCAGGGCTACGCGGTCGACGACAACGAGCAGGAGATCGGCGTCCGCTGTCTCGCGGTCTCGGTGCCCAACTCCCCCACCGCCGCCGCCATTTCCATCTCCGGCCCGGCCGGACGGGTCACCGAGGCGGCCACCGAGAAGATCGTGCCCATGCTTCAGCGGGTGGCCGCGGAACTGTCGGAGGCGCTGGCCACCCAGAACCCGGCGTGACGCTCTTGCCGTGCGGCCGAGGCGGTACACCGACCGGCACGGCACGGAGGAGATCGGCCGCGAGTCGGACGGGCGGGAGCTGATCCGTACGACGATCAGGGGCGTGCGCGCCGACCATCGATGTCCAGCGCAAGCTGCCGCGGGCGGCTCGTCTCGTGCACGTGGTCCGACTACAAGCACGGCCCTGCCGGCATATTCGCGCTCTGGCAGGACCTCACCGAGCTCGTCCAGGAGACCTGGCTCTGCCCGGAGTTCGAGCACCGGGGTCCGTTCCCGGGCTAGCGCCTCGGCTCCCCGAACGACTCCACTGCCCTGCGTACGTCGGTCAGCCCCCTCGACAGCGCGCTCATCGACCCGATCGCTCCCGCGATCAGCAGCAACGACCGCCGCAGACGCGGGACTTCGGGCGTGCCGTCGATCGTCATGGCGGCCAGCGCGGCGAGTTCGTCCTCGGCGATGCCCCGGTCGGGGAACTCGGCCGGGTGCGCGGCGAGTTCGCGGCGCAGCCGGGACACCGCGGTCCGCAGTTCCGCCACTCTCGGATCGTTGTCGCTGCCGGTCACTGGCCTCTGCCCCAAGCTCCGCAACACAGCTCTCCCCCGCACTCCTTCGTGCGCCCCGGCGTCGTGAAGCCCCCTCGGCGGTGGTCGGACCCCGGGGGACGCGGGTCAGTAAACGCCACGCGGGGCGCCGCGCGCCACCGTGCGGACCGAAATTCAGCCCGTGGAAACCCCGCGCACGCCGGCGCGTCAGGTATGCAGGACGCATGACGGAGAACGAACAGCAGGTCGCCGCGGTGCTGCTGGCCGCGGGCGGCGGGCGGCGACTGGGCGGGCGGCCCAAGGCGCTGCTGGAACACCGGGGCCGCCCGCTCGTCGAACACGCGGTCGGTGTCCTGCGGGCGGCCGGCTGCACCCGCGTGCACGTGGTGCTGGGGGCGGCCGCGGCGGTCGTACGGGAGCGGGCCGAGCTCGGTGACTGCGTGCTCGTGGAGAACCCGCAGTGGGCCGACGGCATGGGGTCCTCACTGCGGGCCGGGCTCGACTCGCTCGCCGGAACGACGGCGCGGGCGGCGCTGGTCTCGCTCGTCGACCAGCCCGGCATCGGGGCGCGGGCCGTGCGCCGGGTGCTCGCCGCGCACGAGGACGAGACCTCGCTCGTCTCGGCCGCCTACGACGGCGTGCGGGGCCATCCCGTGCTCTTCGGCGCCGCGCACTGGTCCGGGATCGCGGCGACTGCGACCGGCGACCGGGGGGCACGCGCCTACCTGAAGGAACACCAGGACATCATCACGCTCGTCGAGTGCGGGGACGTGGCCGAGCCGTACGACATCGACACGCCCGGGGATCTGGCGCACCTTGAGTGAACGTGGTGGCACGCAGAGCCACCCTTGCTCGATTCGGAGAATCTCGACATCAACAAAACATTGAACTTCCACAATGAGGAAACTAGTATCCACTGTTCAGAAGCGCCCTGCCCTTGCGAGGGGCGCCGCTCGCGTACCCGGTTCGACTGGCACCCGGTGCCACCGCTGAAGGAAGTGACCGCTCATGTCCGCACCAGCGCCGTCCCCGCTGGCCATCGTCGACGCCGAGCCCCTGCCGCGGCAGGACGAGGTCCTCACCGAGGCGGCCCTCGCCTTCGTGGCCGAGCTGCACCGCCGGTTCACGCCCCGGCGTGACGAGCTCCTCGCCCGCCGCGGTGAGCGCCGTGCCGAGATCGCCCGCACCTCCACGCTCGACTTCCTCCCCGAGACCGCCGCGATCCGCGCGGACGACTCGTGGAAGGTGGCCCCCTCCCCCGCGGCCCTCGACGACCGCCGGGTCGAGATCACCGGTCCCACCGACCGCAAGATGACCATCAACGCCCTCAACTCAGGGGCCAGGGTGTGGCTCGCGGACTTCGAGGACGCCTCGGCGCCGACGTGGGAGAACGTCGTCCTCGGGCAGGTCAACCTGGCCGACGCGTACACCCGGAACATCGACTTCACGGACGAGCGGTCCGGAAAGTCCTACGCGCTCAAGGCCGCCGAAGAGCTCGCCACGGTCGTCATGCGCCCGCGCGGCTGGCACCTGAACGAACGGCACCTGGTCGACGCCGACGGCGTGCAAGTCCCCGGCGCTCTCGTCGACTTCGGCCTGTACTTCTTCCACAACGCCCAGCGCCTGCTCGACCTCGGCAAGGGCCCGTACTTCTACCTCCCCAAGACCGAGTCGCACCTCGAAGCGCGCCTGTGGAACGACGTGTTCGTCTTCGCGCAGGAGTACACCGGCATCCCGCAGGGCACCGTCCGCGCGACCGTCCTGATCGAGACGATCACGGCCGCGTACGAGATGGAGGAGATCCTCTACGAACTCCGCGACCACGCCTCCGGGTTGAACGCCGGCCGCTGGGACTACCTGTTCTCCATCGTCAAGAACTTCCGTGACGGCGGCGCCAGGTTCGTCCTGCCGGACCGCAACGCGGTCACGATGACGGCCCCGTTCATGCGCGCGTACACCGAACTCCTCGTCCGCACCTGCCACAAGCGCGGTGCACACGCGATCGGCGGCATGGCGGCGTTCATCCCCTCCCGCCGGGACGCCGAGGTGAACAAGGTGGCCTTCGAGAAGGTCCGCGCCGACAAGGACCGCGAGGCGGCCGACGGCTTCGACGGTTCCTGGGTCGCCCACCCCGACCTGGTGCCGATCGCCATGGAGTCCTTCGACAAGGTCCTCGGTGACCGGCCCAACCAGAAGCACCGCCTGCGCGAGGACGTCCACGTCGAGGCGGCCGACCTCATCGCCATCGACTCGCTGAAGGCCAGGCCGACGTACAACGGCCTGGTCAACGCCGTCCAGGTCGGCATCCGTTACATCGAGGCATGGCTGCGCGGGCTCGGCGCGGTGGCCATCTTCAACCTCATGGAGGACGCGGCCACCGCCGAGATCTCCCGTTCGCAGATCTGGCAGTGGATCAACGCGGGCGTCGAGTTCGAGAACGGCGAACGCGCGACTCCCGAGCTGGCCCGCAAGGTCGCCGCCGAGGAGCTCTCGAACATCCGCCAGGAGATCGGCGAGGAGGCCTTCGCGGCCGGCCACTGGCAGCAGGCCCACGACCTGCTGCTCCAGGTCTCCCTCGACGACGACTACGCGGACTTCCTGACACTGCCGGCGTACGAGCAGCTCAGGGGCTGACGTCCCCCTGAGAGACCTTGTCCGAGTGGCCCAGGGACTTCCCCGGGGCCACTCGGTCGCGTACGGCCTGCTTCACCGCCGTGGGCTCCGGGAAGCCCTGCTCCCGCCGGTCCCAGACGAGCTCGTCGTCGACGCGCACCACGAAGATCCCGCCCTTGCCGGGCTTCAGCGCCAGTTCCGTCAGCTCGTCCTCGAAGGTCGTCAGCAACTCCTGCGCCAGCCAGGCCGCGCGGGGCAGCCAGCGGCACTGGGTGCAGTACTCGATCTCGACGCGGCCACTCATCCGAGATGCACCGACCAATCCTGTTCGGCCGCGGGCTTGCCGTGCAGGTCGGGCACCTGCTTGAGCCACGCGGGACGTCCTTGCTGATTTCTCGCCGTCCGGCGCGCCTCCTCGGCGGCGAGTTCGCCCCGGGAGGGGAAGTCAGTGGGCAGCCACGACGCGGAGGCGCCCACGCGCGCGTGGAGATACGTCACATAGGCCTCGCGTGCCTCGGCCGGAGTCTCGAAGTCGGTGAGCCAGGCGTCGGGCACGGCCGCGGTGACCTCGCGCAGGACGTCGAGAGTGACCTTGGGCGCGAGTTCCGCGTCGGCGGCGCGCACGTCGGGGCCGTAGTGGCCGAGGGCGTGATGGCGGAAGTCGTAGGACTTCGACGGGTCCGTGCCGTCCCAGCGGTGGTGGAAGACGAGAGCGGCACCGTGGTCGATCAGCCACAGCCGCGGGGGCGTGATGCCGAGGGTCGGCCAGACCATCAGGTTCGAGCTGTGGACCGTACGGTCGACGTTGACGGTGAGGGCGTCGAGCCAGACGATCCGGCCGGCCTCCAGCGGGACCACGGGGAAGACCTTCGCGATCTCGGGGGTGAAGTCGCGCGCGCCCGGCAGATAGTCCATGCCGAGGTTGAGCCCCGCGCTCGCCGCGTGGAGGTCCCGCACCTCCTGGTGCGGCTCGCTGTCGGCGATCGCCGGGTCGAAGCGCACGAGGACCAGTTCGGGGAAGCGCAGCCCCAGCTCCCGGGCCAGCTCACCGACGATCACCTCGGCGACCAGCGCCTTGCGGCCCTGGGCGGAGCCGGTGAACTTCACGACGTACGTCCCCAGGTCGTCGGCCTCGACGACACCGGGGACGGAGCCGCCGGTGCGCAGGGGTTCGACGTAGCGGGTCGCGGTGACCTCTCTCAGCATGTCCCTCAGGTCACCCACCCTTCAATCGTGTGACTGACCATGGTAACCGGGTAATCGCCGGCGGCCGGAGCCTGCTGTCTCTCCCTGCCGTCTCTCTGGTCCGGCCCGTCACGAGCGGTTGCCGCATTGCCCCGGTGTGCTAGACAGGAAGTAACCAAAGGGGAATTTTGCAGCAGCTCACGCTCGGAATCATGTCGCAGACCCGCAAGGAAAACGAGCATCGTCTGCCCCTTCACCCCGCTCATTTCGACCGTGTCGACTCCGGTCTCCGCCAGCGGATCTACCTCCAGGAAAACTACGGAGAGCATTTCGGCGTCCCCGACAGCCTGCTCGCCCCGCTCGTCGCGGGTTTCCGTACCCGCGAGGAACTCATCGCCGAATGCGATGTGATCCTGCTGGCCAAGCCACTGTGCGAAGACCTGGCGGAACTGCGTGAGGGGCAGGTCCTGTGGGGCTGGCCGCACTGCGTCCAGGACGAGAAACTCACCCAGACCGCCATCGACCGGCGGCTCACCCTGATCGCCTTCGAAGCGATGAACCACTGGACCCGCAGCGGCGCCTTCAACCTGCACGTCTTCCACAAGAACAACGAGCTGGCCGGGTACTCCTCGGTCCTGCACGCCATGCAACTGACCGGCGTGACCGGCGACTACGGGCGACGCCAGCGCGCCGTCGTCATCGGCTTCGGCGCGACCGCCCGCGGCGCGGTGACCGCGCTCAACGCCCTGGGCGTGCACGACGTCGACGTGCTCACCGCGCGTGGCGTCACGGCCGTCAGCTCCCCGATCCACTCCGCGCGGATCGTCCACTTCGACCATGACGAGGCCGACGACACCCTCGACCCGCGACGCAGTGTCGCCCTGACCGAGGACGGCCCGCTGCCGCTGGCCGATTTCCTCGCCGGGCACGACATCATCGTCAACTGCGTGCTGCAGGACACCGACGCGCCGCTGATGTTCCTGCTCGACGAGGACCTGCCCAAACTGGCCCCCGGCACGCTGGTCATCGACGTCTCCTGCGACGAGGGCATGGGCTTCGGCTGGGCCCGGCCCACCACCTTCGCCGACCCGATGTTCACCGTCGGCGACCACGTCAGGTACTACGCGGTGGACCACAGCCCCTCCTACCTGTGGAACTCCGCGACCTGGGAGAACAGCGAGGCCCTGCTGCCGTATCTGGACGTCGTGCTCCGGGGCCCCGACAGCTGGGACGCCGACGACACGATCCGGCACGCCATCGAGATCCGCCGCGGTGTCGTCCAGAACCCCAAGGTCCTGGCCTTCCAGCACCGCACGGCGGAGTACCCGCACGCCCGCGAGGAGACCGGGGCGGTGTCGCGGCCGTAGCGGCACGGCGACAGGGGCTCGGCCGTAGCGGCGCGGCCCTTGGTGGCGCGGCGTTGGTGGCGGAACATCCGAGTGCGCAGCTCTACGACGGGCAGCGGGGGACATCGGCGAGGTGGCGGCGGGTTCACATTTCTCCAACCGGACAGTGAAACACCGGCCGACACCCCCCTGCCCTTTCAGTCCCGATCTCATCAAGAACCGACCGGGGACGACAATTTCGACCGCCCTTATGGATTCCCGGAGAAGGGGCGGGTCCGATCTTCCCACGACGGTAGGCTCGTTGTACGGCGCCCGGGACCCCGGCCCTCTCCGTGTAGTTCCGTTCCGCGCAACTGAGGCTCTGCGCAAGGCGAAAGCCACTCCAGCGACGGAGGAGATGGGGCGCATGGGCCCGCATCCCGACCTGTTCGACGAGTTGCGTTTGGTCACGGCGGACGGCGAGTTGGATCTGACGACCGTGTCGGCCTTCGCACGTGATCTGGAAGACGCCCGGCACGGCAGCGGACGGCTGTTCCTCATCGTTGATCTGGGCGACGTCACGTTCATGGACGGCAGCGTCCTGGCCCCGCTCTGCGCGACGTGGAAGGACTGTCATGAGCGGCTCGGATGGGTCCGCATCGTGCACCACCGGCCAGGCACAGGTCTCGTGTTCCGGGCAGCGGGTCTGCTGGAGCGTTTCCCCCGGTACGCCAGTGCCCAGGACGCCTGGCAGGACATACCCGCGAGCCGCGCGACGGCATACCGGGCGACGTAATGCACGGCGCGGGCCGGGCGGCGTCCCACACCGTGGTGCCGCGGCCGCCGCAGCAGGTGTGGAACGCGGAACGGTGATCAGCGACGGCATGGCCGAGGTCCTGCGGTCACTGCGCCTGGGCCGGGTCGGCGACCCGGCCCAGGCGTGCGCGCGAGCGCTGGACGCCGCGGGTGTCGCGCTGTCGCTGCTGGTCGGCCCCGAGCGGTCGGCCGAGCCGCTGTGGTCTCACCCCGGACTGAGCGGGCGGTTCGAGGAGCTCCAGTTCACGCTCGGCGAGGGGCCGGGACCCGAGGCGGTCCGCACTGGTTCACCCGTCCTGGAGCCGAACCTGGACCGGGTGCGCCCCGCGCGGTGGCCCGCGCTGCTGCCGGCCGTGCGCGAGCTGGGCGGCGTGCACGGGGTGTGCTGCTTTCCGCTGGGTATCGGCGCCATCCGTATCGGGGTGCTGACCGTGCTGTGCGACCGGGACCGGCAGCTGAGCCGACAGCAGTACGGCGGACGCCGTGGCCCTGTCGGCCATGCTGACCAGCGCGTTCCTGAACGGGGACCCTCGGGGCGAGGAGGCGGGCGTGCGGCAGCCGTCGGGGCTGCGCCGAGCGGTCGTGCACCAGGCCACCGGGACGGTCAGCGTCCAGTTGGGCGTCTCCATGGAGGAGGCCCTGCTGCGGCTGCGGGCCCACGCCTACGGCAACGCGCATCCCCTGCGGGAGGTGGCGGAGGACGTGGTCATCCGCCGGCTCCGCTTCAGCAAAGAGTCCGATGAATCCGACGACAGAAGCGGGCCGCATTCGCCCGACGGTGGAAAGGGATGATCGGCATGGCCCGCGAACGACGTCTGGCCGAGATCTTCGTCGAGGTGGCGGACTCCCTCGTCGAGGACTTCGACGTCATCGACCTGCTCCAGCGGCTGTCGGCGCGGTGCGTCGAACTGCTCGACGTGTCGGCGGCCGGGATCCTGCTCGCGGACGCACAGGGCGAACTGCAGATCATCGCCGCCTCCGACGAACGCACCCGGCTGCTGGAGCTCTTCGCCCTCCAGCACGACCAGGGCCCGTGCGTGGAGTGCTACCGCACCGGCACCGCCCGGACCGACATCGACCTGACCTGCCCGGAGCCGACCATGGGCTGGCCACGCTTCGCGGCACGAGCCCGCGAGACGGGGTATGTGAGCACACACGCCATCCCGCTGCGTCTGCGCCGTCGGGTCGTCGGCGCGCTCAACCTCTTCCAGACCACCGCGCACCGCCTCGGCGACGACGACACCGCGCTCGCCCAGGCCCTCGCCGACGTGGCCACGATCGCGATTCTCCAGCAGCGCACACTGGAACGGTCGCATCTCGAGAACAGCCAGTTGGAGACCGCGCTGACCAGCCGGGTCCTGATCGAGCAGGTCAAGGGTGTGCTGGCAGAGCGCTGGAACGCCTCCGTCGACGACGCCTTCGAGGCGTTCCGCTCGTACGCCCGCGCCCGTCACCTTCGCCTGTCCGAGCTCGCGGCACAGATCATCTCCGGCGACGTCGACAGCTCGGCCATTCCGGCACCGTCACCACCGGGCTCACGAGACGGCCACCTCGGCACGCCGAATCTCTGATCGCACTCGCCGGAGTAGGGTGAAAGATCCGGTCCACGGATCCAGTCCCCGGGCCTCGGGTTTCCTGGCCCCGGGGGAACGACGAGGTCGTCATGCAGCCCACCGAAACTCCTCCGGACGGACACGCCGACGTGCGTATCGTCGCCGCCTCCCCCGAAGTCGCCCGTCAGGTCGCGGAAATTCTCCGTCACTGCTTCGCCGCCACAGAACAGCGCAGCTTCCCGGCGGACAGCGAAGGAGGGACCTGCCTCCAGCTCACCGTGGACACCACCAGCGCGGCCGAACCGGCGCGGTCCTGGCTGGAGACCAGTCGCTCTGCGGGTCAGAACGGCCGTCGGGCATGAGGGGATCTCCCGGAGCCGTCCGTTCCGCCTCTTCGGGGAGTAGCGTGGCCTCATCGGGAGCACTTCGCGCACCGGCCTCGATGCCGGTGCCGTTCCTGGTGAGCAACGGCACCGGGCAACTGTTCACGCGCAGGGGTTCGGAGACGGGTTCGCACGATGTCCGCGATCACCGACCGGCCTTCCCCGCGCGCGGTGCCCTTCAGGGCCTCGACCGCACGGCTCGCCCTAAAACCCGTAACCCCCTCCCCCGGACAGGTCGAGCTGGACGGCGTCTGGTGGCCCCGCTCCCGTGACCTGAGCCAGGAGCTCCCCGGGCTGGCCGACGTACTGGACCCGCTGTGGGGACGGATCACCCGTATCGCCGTCAACCCCCGCCACTGGCCGGTCATCCCGCCCCGGATTTTCGTCAACGGCCATGTGGTGAGGGTCGGTTGGTTCACCTCGGAGCTGGACCCGCACAAGATCCTGCTGCTGTCCGGAACGTCGGGCCGCTGGGACCTCCTGGTTGTTCCCCCGGAGACCACCGCCCCCTCGGCCGCCCGTCTGATGGCCGCCGCGAGTGCGAGCACCGCCCCGCTGTCGACCGCGACCGCTCTCATGACCGCGGAACAGGTCGACACCCCTGCCTGAGCCCATGACGCCCCGCCGGGTCCCACGACTCCGGCGCCGGACCTGACGAACGCGTGACCACCGCGTTGACAGGGACCGTCGCCCGAGACGGCGAGGCCGTACGGCGCCGCGCGTCTCCGGAAGCCTGAAACAGACCGTCGAGAAGACCAAGGACGCCTTCAGGCGCAAGGGAAGCGGACCCCGATGAGGTACGGCCGGCAAGATCGTCCAGTGTCTCCAGCACGTTCTCAGCCTCTTCGCCGACGCACACTCGCACCCCGCGTCCCGGCCGAGTGCGGAGTAGTGTCGACAGTACCGAGGGCATTTCGCACACCGGCTTCCTCGCCGGGTCGTTCTCGGCGAGAGATGAAACCCGGGCCGCCGCACAGCGGCCCGAGACGGGTCCGCGCCATGTCGGCGACCTTGAACCCAACCCTG
>NZ_JBVHLJ010000015.1:0-167242 GCF_055559055.1 Streptomyces sp. NPDC024687
AGGCCAGGCGGTAGTCGGACCTCTCATCAGCGTCTCCAACGGCGCCTCTCAGGCCCGGTGACACCACCCCCCAGGTCATCGGTTCGACAGGGGGGAACAGTCATGCCGGGCCCGGAGGCCAGCGGCCCTCTTGCAGGACCGCGAAGAAGATAACGGGGGGTGGGGTGTGGTTACGGGGGTCTCGGGGGCAGGCTCGGCAGCTCCGGCCTCGCAGCGGACCCAGGACACGTGGTGTCGGGATCCCAAGGGGGCAGGCCCGGCAGCTCCGGCCTCGCAGCGGACCCAGGGCACACGGTGTCGGGGGACCCAGGGGGAGGTCTCGGCAGCTCCGGCCTGGCGGCAGACCTGGGACACGCGGTCTCGGGGATCCCCGGCCGCAGCACACTACGCAGCCTTCCCGGGCCGGAGCAGCACCCCAATTCACCGGAGCCCAGCGCTCGCACCCGCCCCAGACCTGAGCACCCACACCAGCGGCAAGCCCGGACAGAGCCCACCCCACTCGCACACGCCCCGTAACCCTTCACGGCCACACCGGCCCGGGCCCACCCAGCCCGCACCCGGACCGACTGAGCGCCCTCGCAACCACTGCGCACGCCGCTCGCACCCGGCCATCCCCACTAACCAACCAAGGGACCGCCCCAAGCACCCCCTCAGTGCCCCACGATCTCCCCGTCCCCCAACTCCAGCACCCGGTCCGCCAGGTCCAGCAGGGTCGCGTCGTGCGTGGCCACCAGGGCCGTGACGTTCTCGCTGCGTACGACGGCCCGCAACAGCTCCATCACGGCGTGACCGGTCTCCGCGTCCAGTTGGCCGGTCGGCTCGTCGGCGACGAGGAGGGCGGGGTTGTTGGCGAGGGCGCGGGCGATGGCGACCCGTTGCTGCTGGCCCCCGGAGAGCTCACCAGGCCGCTGCTTCGCGTGGTCCGCGAGGCCGACCAGGGCCAGCAGCAGCTCGACGCGCTCCTCACGCGCGCGTGCGTCCATCCGCCGCAGCCGCATCGGCACACCGACGTTCTCGGCGGCGGTGAGAATCGGGATGAGCCCGAAGGACTGGAACACGAAGCCGATCCGGTCCCGGCGCAGGGCCAGCAGTCCGTCCTCGTCCAACCCGGCGACGTCCACCCCGTCGAGCACGACCCGCCCCCGGTCGGGTCGGTCGAGCCCACCGACGATGTTGAGGAGCGTGGTCTTCCCGGAGCCCGAGCGCCCCTTGAGCGCGACCAGCTCACCGCGCGGCACCTCGAAGGAGACCCCGCGCAGTGCGTGCACCGCGGCGGCCCCCTCGCCGAACGACCTGTGGATGTCCTCGACCCGCACCATGGTCTCGGTGACCACCTGAGTCATGCGCCCTCCCCCGTGAACCGTGAAACCGGGCGCCAGTATCACCGCCCGGCGCCCGGCCTTCAACGGTTTCAGTTCGGGTTGTCGCCGTGGGTGAGAGTCTCCCAGGCCACGAAGAGGTTGTTGCTACCCGCCGGACGGTTCCGCTCCGTCAGCGCCCGCGTGTTAGTCATGCCCATGCCAAGTCGATTGTGCAGCGCGTTGTACCCGACCTCGGTCACCGGCCCGAGCCCGAGCTTCAGCGACCCACCGCACAGCCAGCTCGGCACGGCCGTCCCCAGCTCGTACTTCGCCTGGAACCCCAGTGCCTGCCGCAACCGCTCGCCCACATCCGTGCCGTACAGGTCCTGCCCCTGGATCCGGCTCGTCTCGGCGACGTGCGAGATCGCGGAGATGCCGTACCCGGTGTGCGTGAGGTCCCGGCAGGTCTCCTGGGTGAGTCCGGTGACGAAGGTGGACTGCCCCTGCCAGTAATTGACGATCTTCTCGCGGGTGTCGAGGTTCTGGCTCGGCACGGTCTTCGGCAGCTCACCGTCGGAGGCGAGGTAGACATAGGCCGCGGTGCGGGTGCGGAACTTCGCCATGGCCTTGTCGTACGACGTCTTGTCCTCCAGGAAGACCGAGATGCCGACGGCCGCCTCCGTCATCGACAGCTCCCAGTTGCCGTTGGAGTTCGAGCCGTTGATGATCTCGGGCAGATAGACGTTGCGCAGCATGGTCGCGAAGCGCCCGGAGTTCGCCCAACTCCCGGTGTACGTGTACTTGATGATCTCGGCGGCCCGGGGCCACGAGGAGCCGGCCCAGCCGGTCTGGAGGGGCGCGTTGCTGTTGGTGTGGTCGGTGATCACCGCCGACCAGGCGTCCATGAGCTGGATGGCCTTCTTGGCGTACCGCTCGTCCCGGGTGATGTACCAGGCGAGGGCGTCGGTGTAGGCGGCGATCGCGTCCTCGCGCTCGTCGGTGCAGCCGTAGTTGGGGTTCGAGTAGGACCCGCACTCGACGACCGCGCGCGGCTTGGGCGTGCGGTTCAGATCGGCGTACTTGCTCGCCAGCATCGCGTCGAAGGCACCCTTCCAGGGCTGGGCACCCGCGTTCACCTTGCTGCGGACGAAGTCCAACTGCCCTTGGGAGACGGTGACTCCGGGATGGACGAAGGTGGCGGGCGCGGCGTCGGCGGGCACGGCGAGAGCACCGGCGGCGAGGGCCGCGACAGCGGTCAGGAGAGCGGTTCTGCGCATAGGTGGGGAGCCTTCCGTTCTCGTATATGAACGCCAAGCGCCTTTATGAACAGACGCGTCGAGTCGAGAAGGTAGGTACAGACCAATCCGCCGTCAAGGTTCCGCGCACGAAAAAGGGCCGCACCCCTGACGGGGTACGGCCCTCGATGTCGTACGACTACCGGACCTCTGTGATCTCCGGTCCGCGCTGGAGCTGGCCCATGCCGCCGGAGAAACGGGAGCCCTCGTCCTGCTGCTGGATGCCCTCGGGGACCATCTGGGCGTCGTTCGGCAGCTTGAGGACGATCGGGTCGCGGGGCGCCATCGGACCCTCGCCTCGGACCACGACCGTGTCCCGGAAGATCTGCTCCAGGAGCCCGGCCGCCTGCGGCTGCACCGCGCCCTGACCCGAGATCACCCCGCGCAGGAACCAGCGCGGTCCGTCCACACCCACGAACCGCACGACCTGGAAGCCGCCCGTGCCGTCCGGCAGCTGCACCGGCACCTGGGCCCGCAGTTCCCAGCCCAGCGGACCCTCGACCTCGTCGACGATGCCGCCCTGCTGGGTGATGCCGGAGCCGATCTCCTCGCGCACCTCGCCCCAGATGCCCTCGCGCTTGGGAGCGGCGAAGGCCTGGAGCTGGATGGCGCTGTCGCGCAGCACAACGGTGGCCGCGACGATCGCGTCGCCCGCGACCTCGACCCGCAGCTCCATGCCGTCGACACCCGGGACGCACAGACCGCCCAGGTCCACGCGGCCCTCGGCGGGGTCGCGGACCTCGGTGTCGTCCCAGGGCCCGTCGGGACGCGGCTCCGGCTCCAGCCGTACGCGCTCGCGCTCTACGTCGTCCGCCTCAGTGCCGACGCTGTCGACGACCTGCTCGGCCTCGCCGGCCGCGCCCTCGGCGGCACCCTTCTTGTTGCGACGTCCGAACACGTCACTGTCCTTCCCGGTCGGATACGACCGATGCGTATCGATTCCCACCCGTTGTGCCGCTCACGGCGGCCTCAGCGTCTGTATCGCCCCCGTCGCCCACGGCGGCGTGACCGCCGGTGGACCCGAAGCCCCCCTCGGCCCGCGCCGAGTCGGGAAGCTCCGCGACCTCCTGGAAGCGGACCCTCTCGACCTGCTGGACGACGAGTTGAGCAATCCGGTCGAAACGCTCGAACCGCACCGACTCGTGCAGGTCGAGGTTCACCACGATCACCTTGATCTCCCCACGGTACCCGGCATCAACCGTCCCCGGGGCATTCACGAGAGCGACACCGCAGCGGGCGGCGAGACCGGATCGTGGGTGCACGAAGGCCGCGTACCCCTCCGGCAGCGCCACAGACACCCCGGTGGGCAGTACGGCCCGCTCCCCGGGCTTCAGTTCACGGCTCTCGGTGGTCCGCAGATCGGCCCCCGCGTCACCGGGGTGCGCGTACGACGGAAGCGGTACGTCGGGGTCGACGCGCCGGATCAGCACGTCCAGGGGGTCACGGCTCACGGGTTCACCTCGAAGGCACGGGCACGCCGGACCTGGTCCGGGTCGTCCATGGCGGCCCGGATCTCCTCCGGGCGGCCGTTGTCGATGAAGTGGTCGACCTTGACCTCGATGAACAGGGCGTCGGCACGGACCGCGACGGGCCCCTCGGGGCCACCGATCCGGCCGGTCGCGGTCGAGTAGATCTTCCGCCCGGCCACCGCGGTCACCTCGGCCTCCAGGTACAGCACCGTGCCGACCGGTACCGGCCGTACGAAGTCGGTTTCCAGCCGTCCGGTCACGGCGATCGTGCGCAGCAGCCAGTTGAGCGAGCCCAGGGTCTCGTCGAGGGCGGTCGCGAGCACACCGCCGTGCGCGAGTCCCGGGGCGCCCTGATGGGCGGGGCGCACGGTGAACTCGGCGGTGACCGAGACTCCCTCGCCGGCCCGCGCCTCCAGGTGCAGCCCGTGCGGCTGCTCGCCGCCACAGCCGAAACACTGGCCGTAGTGCGCACCGAGCAGCTCACCGGGCGCGGGAGCGTCCGGGTGGCGCACAGGTCGCGCCGCGTCGGCGGGAGGCTTCAGAGCCGGGGAAGTACCACTCACAGGCGCAGACCTTACCCGCGCGTCGGGCCCGCCAAGACACCGTGCCAAGCTTGGTTCCATGCAGCCCTCCGCCGCCCCGTACGACGAACGCCTCACCGCCCCCCGCTCCTGGTGGCTGATCTCCCTCCTGGTCGGCGTCGCGTTCGCGCTGATCCTGCTCCCCTTCGGGACGCTTCCGCTGCTCGGCGGCCTGGTCGGCGGCACCGCCGCGGCGGCGATCTGCGCCAGCTCCTACGGCTCGCTGCGCATCCGGGTCGTGGGGGACTCCCTGATCGCGGGCGAGGCGAAGATCCCGGTGTCGGCGCTGGGCGAGGCGGAGATCCTGGACCCGGAGGAGGCCCGCGCCTGGCGGACCTACAAGGCCGACACCCGGGCCTTTCTGCTGCTGCGCTCCTACATCCCCGGGGCGCTGAAGGTGGAGGTCACCGATCCGGACGACCCGACGCCGTATCTGTACCTGTCGACGCGCGAGCCGGAGCGGCTGGCCGAGGCGCTGAAGACGGCCCGCACGGCCGCCGCCTAGCACGTTCGTGCAGGGCTTCACCCGACCGCAGGGACAGTGAGGCCCGGACTTCTCACGGAAGTCTTACGTCTCCAGCTCCAGTGGGTCGGCCGGGATCTCCAGGGCCGGCAATGCGGGGAGTTCGTCCCAGGCCACCTGGACCTTGCGCAGATCCTTACGGATCCGCTCCGCGAGCTTTCTTGTGTCCCTGCGGTTCATGACCGCCCCGACGGCCGCGCCGACCAGGAACGGCATGAGATTCGGCAGGTCGCGGATCATCCGCTTCATGATCTGCTGCCGCAGCTGCTGCTTCATCGGGCTGTTCAGCGCGCCGCTCACCGTCGACGGCTTCTTCACGTCGATCCCGCGCTCTCCCGACCAGGAGTTGAGATACGCGGTGCTGCGCTCCTTGAGGTTCCCGGGCGGCCGTACGCCGTAGACCTCGTGGAGTTCGGCGATCAGCTTCAGCTCGATCGCGGCGACGCCGGTGATCTCGGCGGCCAGTTCGGTCGGCATCGCGGGCGGGACAGGGAGCATCGCCGCCGCACCGATCCCCGCTCCGACCGTCGCCGTGGCGCTCGCGGCGCCCGCGACGAGCTTGTCCGCGAGTTGCTCGGGTCCAAGGCCGGGGAACTGGCGGCGGAGGGTCGCGAGGTCCCGTATGGGGATACGCGGGGCGTTCTCGATGATGCGGTCCGTGAGGTACGCCAGGCCCGCCCTGGCCCGGCTACCGCCCTTGCGGACCCCTTCCCGGGCCTTGTCCCGGATCGCCGACACCCGTCGTCGCGCGACGGGCGCGGGCGTCCTGGTCGAATCGGTGGGCGCCGGGAGGTCGGCCCGGTCGGCCACCGGTTCGAGCGAGGCTCCCGGACCGGAAGAGCCCCGCTCGTCGTCACGCGCGTGGTGGGGGCCGTCGGACGGCCCCTGCTCCGCTCCCTGCCGGGGAGAGCGGCGCTTCCAAGGAGGGGTCGAGCCAGTCATGCCCGACCCGCCCTCAGTCGCAGTCGCGGCAGATCGGCTGGCCGTTCTTCTCGCGGGCCAGCTGGCTGCGGTGGTGCACCAGGAAGCAGCTCATGCAAGTGAACTCGTCCTGCTGCTTGGGCAGTACCCGGACGGCCAGCTCTTCGTTCGAGAGGTCCGCTCCGGGCAGTTCCAGGCCTTCGGCGGCCTCGAACTCGTCGACGTCCACTGCGGACGTCGACTTGTCGTTCCTACGCGCCTTGAGCTCTTCAAGGCTGTCCGAGTCGACGTCGTCGTCGGTCTTGCGCGGGGTGTCGTAATCCGTTGCCATGTCGCTCTCCCCCTCTGGGTGTCTGCGGTGTCTCCAGCGCACGTAACGCGTGAGAGGCCGGACTTGTGCCCGACCCGAGGCGGAGATTTTGCCTCACATCAAGGTCTGTTACTCAATCGACACCCAACCGGACCCCTCTTGAGTGATCGGGTTGGATGGCGATCGGGACCGTACACGGTCCGAATCCCGCACTTCAAAGGCGTCTCACCGTGTACTTCCCGTGATCAGGACCCCTGAAAACCCGGATGTTCCCGGCTTTCCGACAGGGTGCATGATCACGGAGAGTGGATGGCGGGAAATTCTCCCTTGTGATCGATCACACAGGGGGCGGTCCTCCAGGTGCCCAGAAAATTCCGCGCAAAGCGAACATCCCTGTATGTCGGTCTCGGTGCGGGGGCCATGGTCTCAGACAGGCAGGGTGACTCGCATCACCAGCCCACCTCCTTCGCGCGGCTGAGCGGTGATGTGGCCGCCGTGCGCCCGCGCCACGGACCGCACGATGGACAGCCCCAGACCGACTCCCTTGTCGCTGCCGGTGCGGTCGGCGCCGCGCAGCCGCTTGAAGGGCTCGAAGAGGTTGTCGACCTCGTACGCCGGCACCACGGGGCCCGTGTTGGACACCGTGAGCACCGCATGGCCGTGCTGGACCTCTGTGGTCACCTCGACCCAGCCGCCCTCCGGCACGTTGTAGCGCACCGCGTTCTGCACCAGGTTCAGGGCGATGCGCTCCAGCAGGACACCGTTGCCCTGGACGACCGCCGACTTCTGCTCGCCGCGGATCGCCACGCCCTTGGCCTCCGCCTCGCCGTGCATCTGGTCGACCGCCTGCTCGGCGACCTCGGCGAGGTCCACGGGCTTGCGCTCGACGATCTGGTTGTCGCTGCGGGCGAGCAGCAGCAGGCCCTCCACGAGCTGTTCACTGCGCTCGTTGGTGGCCAGCAGCGTCTTGCCCAGCTGTTGCAGCTCCACCGGCGCCCCGGGATCCGACAGGTGCACCTCCAGGAGCGTGCGGTTGATCGCCAGCGGGGTCCGCAGTTCGTGCGAGGCGTTGCCCACGAAGCGCTGCTGGGCCGTGAAGGCCCGTTCCAGCCGCTCCAGCATGTCGTCGAAGGTGTCGGCCAGTTCCTTGATCTCGTCGTCCGGCCCGTCCAGCTCGATCCGGCGGGACAGGTCCGAGCCGGCCACCGCGCGCGCGGTGCGCAGGATCCGGCCGAGGGGCGACAGGACGCGTCCCGCCATGGCGTAGCCGAAGGCGAAGGCGATGATCGCCAGACCGAGCAGGGCCAGCAGCGAGCGGCTGAGGAGGTCGTCCAGGGCGTGCTGGCGCTGGGCGTTGACGCAGCTTTCCAGGGCCTTGTTCATGACGTCGGCCGGGACGTCCGTGGGCAGGTTGCAGGTGTCGCTGGCGACCTTGCCCACAGTGATCGTGAAGGGCAGCCGGCTACCCACGTTCAGTGCCTGGGCGGCGATCAGGTAGATGATCGACAGCAGCAGAATGCCGGCGATCAGGAACATGCCGCCGTACAGCAGGGTGAGCCTTATGCGGATGGTCGGGCGCAGCCACGGCAGTGGCGGCGCCGGTCGCCTGGGGTCCCACGTGGGCTTCGGAGGGGCCTGGGGAGGAGCGGGAGTCGAGGCCACGGGTTATCAGATCCGGTAGCCGGAGCCGGGGACGGTGACGATCACTGCGGGTTCACCCAGCTTGCGGCGCAGGGTCATGACGGTCACTCGCACGACGTTGGTGAAGGGGTCGGTGTTCTCGTCCCAGGCCTTCTCCAGGAGCTGCTCCGCGGAGACGACGGCGCCCTCGGAGCGCATCAGCACCTCCAGGACGGCGAACTCCTTGGGAGCGAGCTGGACCTCCTTGCCGTCGCGGAAGACCTCGCGGCGGTTGGGGTCGAGCTTGATCCCGGCGCGCTCCAGGACCGGCGGCAGTGGGACGCTGGTGCGGCGGCCGAGGGCACGCACGCGTGCCGTCAGCTCGCTGAACGCGAAGGGCTTGGGGAGGTAGTCGTCGGCGCCGATCTCCAGACCCTCGACGCGGTCGCTGACGTCACCGGAGGCCGTGAGCATCAGCACCCGCGTGGGCATGCCGAGTTCGACGATCTTGCGGCAGACGTCGTCGCCGTGGACCAGGGGGAGGTCCCGGTCGAGGACGACCACGTCGTAGTCGTTGACGCCGATGCGCTCCAGGGCGGCCGCACCGTCGTACACGACGTCGACGGCCATGGCCTCCCGGCGCAGTCCGGTGGCCACCGCATCGGCGAGCAGCTGCTCGTCCTCGACGACGAGTACGCGCACGTCGCTTGTCCTTCCTGTGTCCACCCGCGTAGCGCGCTTCGGGCACGCGCGGGCAGGGGTTCGGTGGGTGTCGGCCTCCATCCTGCCCTTTTCGGCCATAAGTCGGCTGTAAGGCGGGTGAGGGCCAACTGAAAGACGGGTGCGAGAGCGGGAATGCGGGATTTTCTCGCGGGGTTGAGGTTTCCGTCGAAGGGAGCGGGGGGAGGACGGCTTTACACCCCGCGATCACGCTCTGCATGTGCCGTACCACCATGCGGCACGGCGCTGTCCGCTTCCGCAGAGCGGGCGTGGGTGTCCGGCACCGTCGCCGCCCGGCCTGGGCTGCGCTGGGCACCCGCAAGAGACGTGATCGCCCCTTCCGAACGGCACACCCCCGTGCCACCGACCCACGACCCAGGACGAGGGGGCGCAGCATGGACGCATTCACCGCAGGACTTCTGCAGCGCATAAGGGCGACCGAGACGGATCTGACGCGAGCTCTCGACGAGGGCGACGACTTCCTCGTCGAGGTGGAGCAGGGCGAGCTCGACGACCTGCGCCGCCTCGCCGCCGAACACGGTGTGGAGGTCAGCGTCTAACGTCTGATCGGCTTCCCGGCACGACAGCGGGCCCCCGGCGAATCCAGCGCCGGGGGCCCGCTGCGTCGGTGTCCGGGCCTGTTCACCTCGCGTTCGCCCGGAGTCTGCCGGTCAGTCGTGCCAGGCGCCGAAGTCCTCCAGGAGCTGCTGGAGAGGCTCGAAGACTCCCGGGGTGCCGGCGACGGTGAGGCCGGGGTTCGGGCGCTCTCCGGGGCGGCCGCCGGTCAGGACGCCCGCTTCTCGGGCGATGAGGTCGCCCGCCCCGTAGTCCCAGGCGTTCAGTCCCCGCTCGTAGTAGCCGTCCAGGCGGCCCGCGGCCAGGTCGCACAGGTCGACCGCCGCCGAGCCGCCACGGCGGATGTCCCGCAGGAGGGGGATCAGCTTTTGGACCACCTCGGCCTGGTGGACGCGGACCTCGGTGACGTAGTTGAAGCCCGTCGACACCAGGGCCTGCTCCAGGGGCGGCGCCGGGCGGCACGCCAGCCTGCGCTCGCCCTCCCACGCGCCCGTGGCCCAGGCGCCCTCGCCGCGGACCGCGTGGTACGTCTCCGCGCGCATCGGGACCGCGACGACCCCGACGACGGTCTCGCCGTCCTGCTCGGCCGCGATGGAGACGGACCAAGTGGGCAGCCCATAGAGGTAGTTGACCGTGCCGTCGAGCGGGTCGATCACCCAGCGGACGCCGCTGGTGCCCTCGGTGGCGGCGCCCTCCTCGCCGAGGAAGCCGTCGTGCGGGCGGTGCTCGGAGATCAGGTCCGTGATCAGCTTCTCCGCCGCGATGTCCATCTCGGTCACCACGTCGATGGGACTGGACTTGGTCCTGGCGACCGCGAGGTCGGCCGGACGGCCGTCCCGCAGCAGGGTCCCGGCGCGGCGGGCGGCCTCCTGGGCCAGCCGCAGCAGTTCCGCGTGCAGGGGGTCGGTCACGGGGCTCCTCACGCGTACGGACTGTCGACGCCCGCGGCGGCGGGCTTGGGGGCGCGGGCGGGGCAGCAGCCGACCGGGCAGACGTTGTGGCCGGCCCCGAGCGCGCCGAGGACGCAGGGTGTGACCTGCTGTCCGCGCTCGACGGCGGCACGCTCCAGGACCAGGTCACGGACGGCGGCGGCGAAGCGGGGGTCGTCGCCGACGGTCGCCGAGCGGCGCATCGGCAGGCCGAGCTCCTCGGCCTTGGCCTTCGCCTCCGTGTCGAGGTCGTAGAGGACCTCCATGTGGTCGGAGACGAAGCCGATGGGCGCGATCACCACGGCGGGGACGCCGGACGCGTGGCGCTCCTCCAGGTGGTCGCAGATGTCGGGCTCCAGCCACGGGATGTGCGGGGCACCGGAGCGCGACTGGTAGACGAGCTGCCAGGGGTGGTCGACGCCGGTGCGCTCACGGACGGCGTCCGCGATCAGCCGCGAGACCTCCAGGTGCTGCGCGACGTACGCCCCGCCCTCGCCGTGGCCCTCGACCGGTCCTGAGGTGTCCGCGGACGCGGTCGGGATGGAGTGGGTCGAGAAGGCGATGTGGGCGCCGTCGCGAACGTCCTCGGGGAGCTCGGCGAGGGACGCGATCACCCCGTCGACCATGGACTCCAGGAAACCGGGGTGGTTGAAGTAGTGCCGCAGCTTGTCGATCTTCGGCAGCTCCAGGCCCTCGGCCTCGAGGGCCGCCAGCGACTCGGCGAGGTTCTCGCGGTACTGGCGGCAGCCCGAGTAGGAGGCGTAGGCACTGGTGGCGAGGACCAGGATGCGGCGATGGCCGTCGGCGACCATCTCGCGCAGGGTGTCCGTGAGGTACGGCGCCCAGTTGCGGTTGCCCCAGTAGATCGGCAGGCCCAGGCCGTGATCCGCGAAGTCCTTGCGCAGGGCGTCCAGCAGGGCGCGGTTCTGGTCGTTGATGGGGCTGACCCCGCCGAACAGGAAGTAGTGCTGACCGACTTCCTTCAGGCGTTCCTTGGGGATGCCACGCCCGCGCGTGACGTTCTCCAGGAACGGGACCACGTCGTCCGGGCCCTCGGGGCCGCCGAACGAGAGCAGGAGCAGGGCGTCGTAGGGGGTGGCGTCGAGCGCGTCTCGCATGGGTCGATCCTGTCATCCGGTACTGACAGCCGGGAAACGGCGGGGTGACCACCCGGGTTCCCGCCCGCCCGGCCAGGTGCGCGGGGGTCCCTCACCAGTAAGCTGTATGAGGCGCATTCGCGCCTTACCCGCCCCACGAGCCGCCGCTCACCGGCCGACCGGAGACCCTGTGCCCAGCCCTTACCGCGCCCTGTTCGCCGCCCCCGGCTCCAGGGGTTTCTCCGCCGCGGGCTTCGTCGGCCGGATGCCGCTGTCGATGATGGGTATCGGCGTGGTCACGATGATCTCCCAGCTCACCGGCAGGTACGGTCTCGCGGGCTCGCTGTCCGCGACCATCGCGCTGGCCGCCGCCGCGATCGGCCCGCAGGTCTCCCGGCTGGTGGACCTGCACGGCCAGCGGCGGGTGCTGCGCCCGGCGACCCTCGTCGCGCTGGTGGCGTCCGCCGGGATGCTGCTCGCGGCGCACTTCGAGTGGCCGGACTGGGTGCTGTTCGTCTGTGCCGTCGGCATCGGCTCGGTGCCGAGCCTCGGCGCGATGATCCGCGCGCGGTGGGCGGCCGTGTACCGCGACACCCCGCAGCTGCACACCGCGTACTCCTTCGAGTCCGTCGTCGACGAGGTCTGCTTCATCTTCGGACCGATCATCTCCATCGGGCTGTCCACGGCCTGGTTCCCCGAGGCGGGTCCGCTGCTCGCCGCCTGCTTCCTGGCGGTCGGTGTGTTCTGGCTGACCGCGCAGCGGGCCACCGAGCCGGCTCCGCACCCGCGTGAGCAGGACGGCGGCCGTACGGCACTGCGCGCGCCGGGTCTGCAGGTCCTGGTGGCCACCTTCGTGGCGACCGGGGCGATCTTCGGGGCGGTGGACGTGGTCACCGTGGCCTTCGCCGACGAGCAGGGCCACAAGGGCGCCGCCAGCCTCGTGCTCGCCCTCTACGCGGCGGGGTCCTGTGTCGCGGGCCTCGTCTTCGGGCTGTTGCACTTTCCGGGCAGGCCCGAACCTCGCTGGCTGCTGGGCATATGCGCCATGGCCGTGAGTATGATCCCCCTCCTACTGGTCGGAAACTTGCCGTTTCTGGCCGTGGCGCTGTTCGTTGCGGGCCTGTCCATCGCTCCCACGATGATCACGACGATGTCCCTGATCGAACAGCACGTACCACGCGCGCAACTGACCGAGGGCATGACCTGGATCAGTACCGGGCTCGCGGTCGGGGTCGCACTCGGCTCCTCCGTGGCCGGCTGGGTGATCGACGCGGCCGGTGCGCGCGCCGGGTACGGGGTTCCGGCGGTGTCCGGGGCCGTCGCGGTCGCGGTCGGTTTCCTCGGGTACCGCCGGCTCAAGAGGCCGGCTCCACGTCGGGGAGGCAGCGTTGAGCACGGCAGCGAGCGCGAGGAACGGCACGTGGCGTAACTGGGGCGGCAATGTCGCGGCGCGTCCCGCGCGGGAGGTCACGCCTGCCTCGGTCGACGAGCTGGCCGCTGCCGTGCGGAAGGCCGCCGAGGACGGCCTGAAGGTGAAGGCCGTCGGCACGGGGCACTCTTTCACCTCGATCGCCGCGACCGACGGTGTGTTGATACGCCCTCAACTGTTGACCGGTATACGCAACATTGACCGGGACGCCATGACGGTCACGGTGGAGGCCGGAACACCGCTCAAGAGGCTCAACGTGGCTCTGGCGCGTGAGGGCCTGTCGCTCACCAACATGGGCGACATCATGGAGCAGACGGTCTCCGGAGCCACCAGCACCGGCACCCACGGCACGGGCCGCGAGTCGGGCTCGATCGCCGCCCAGATCAGGGGACTCGAGCTGGTCACGGCCGACGGGTCGGTGCTCTCCTGCTCCGAGAAGGAGAACCCCGAGGTCTTCGCGGCCGCCCGGATCGGTCTGGGCGCGCTCGGCATCGTCACCGCGATCACGTTCGCCGTCGAGCCGATCTTCCTGCTCACGGCTCGCGAGGAGCCGATGAGCTTCGACAAGGTCACCAGCGCCTTCGACGAACTCTGGGCCGAGAACGAGCACTTCGAGTTCTACTGGTTCCCGCACACCGGCTCCACCAACACCAAGCGCAACAACCGCAGCGCGGGTCCGGAGAAGCCGGTGCCGCAGCTCCAGGGCTGGTTCGAGGACGAGTTCCTCTCGAACGGCGTCTTCCAGGTGGCCCAGTGGGTCGGCCGCGCGGCGCCGGGCACGATCCCCTCCATCGCGCGCATCTCCAGCAAGGCGCTGTCCGCGCGGACGTACACCGACATCCCGTACAGGGTCTTCACATCGCCCCGCCGGGTGCGGTTCGTGGAGATGGAGTACGCCGTCCCGCGCGAGGCCGTCGTGGAGACGCTGCGCGAACTGAGGACGATGGTCGAGCGGTCCGCCCTCAGGGTCAGCTTCCCCGTGGAGGTGCGCACCGCGCCCGCCGACGACATCACACTGTCCACCGCCTCGGGCCGCGACAGCGCGTACATCGCCGTCCACATGGTCAAGGGGACGCCGTACCAGGCGTACTTCACGGCCGCGGAGCGGATCTTCACGGCGCACGAGGGGCGCCCGCACTGGGGCAAGGTGCACACGCGCGACGCCGAGTACTTCGCGGGCGTCTATCCGCGCTTCGGCGAGTTCACCGCGCTCCGGGACCGCCTCGATCCCGACCGGCGGTTCCAGAACGACTATCTGCGCAGGGTGTTGGGGGCATAGCCGGGCGATCGCCGGACATACGCACGAAGGCAATAGTTCCGTTTCTGGCGATTCCGTGAACTACGCCACGTCCAAGATCGCAAGAACTGCTCAACGAACGGCCGGACAGGGTTTCTTGAACGAAGTCGAGTGGCGCGCCAATCCACGCACGTGGCCCAAATGGAGTACTGTTGCGAGCCCTGGGTCAGGTCTCCCGCCAGGACGTCCGTGGCCTTCAAGGGCGGTCGGGAGGGGGCCAGTTGCACAGGGTGACGGAGTTGGTCACTTAGCGTTGCGAATAGGTAACCGTGCCATAACGGCGATCCAGGGCCCTGGCCCGACACGCCGGGCAACTCGGCAAGGTTGTGGCAGGCTGCACCCGGGCAGGCCACACTCGACTAGCGGAAGCAGCGACGCACGTGACGTCGGCAGGCACCACCCGGGAGGTCCCCATGCCCGAACTGCGTGTCGTGGCCGTCTCCAATGACGGCACACGGCTGGTGCTGAAGGCTGCCGACGCAACGGAGTACACGCTTCCGATCGACGAGCGGCTGCGCGCTGCGGTGCGCGGCGACCGTCCCCGCCTCGGCCAGATCGAGATCGAGGTCGAAAGCCATCTCCGTCCCCGCGACATCCAGGCGCGTATACGCGCGGGTGCCACCGCGGAAGAGGTAGCCCAGCTCGCAGGTATCCCCGTAGACCGCGTACGGCGCTTCGAGGGCCCCGTGCTCGCCGAGCGCGCCTTCATGGCCGAACGAGCCCGCAAGACCCCGGTCCGCCGACCCGGCGAGAACGCCGGACCGCAGCTCGGCGAGGCCGTGCAGGAGCGGCTGGTGCTGCGCGGCGCCGAGAAGGACACCGTCCAGTGGGACTCGTGGCGTCGCGACGACGGCACCTGGGAGGTTCTGCTGGTCTACTGCGTCGCGGGTGAACCGCACTCGGCGAGCTGGACCTACGACCCGCCCCGGCGGCTCGTCCAGGCCGTCGACGAGGAAGCCCGCTCGCTCATCGGCGAGTCCGAGGACCTCGGCGCGCCGGAGCCCAGCTTTCCCTTCGTGCCGCGTATCGCCCGGCTGCCGCGCGACCGTCCGCTGGACCGTGCCCTCGACCGGCCGAGCCTGCCCCCGGCCGAGCCCGTCGAGGAGACCGTCGCCGAACGGGACTCGCTGACCAGCCTGTTGGAGGCCGTGCCGAGTTTCCGGGGCGACATGGTCGTACCGGAGCGGCCGTCCGAGACGGCGAGCATCGAGGAACCGCCCGCGCTCGAGGAGGAGCCGGAGGTGGAGGAGCCGCCGGCCCCCGCGGCCTCGGCCGGTTCCGCCTACGCGGACGTCCTCATGCCGCGTTCGGTGGCCAGCCACCGCGACCGCCTCATCGGCGCGACCGACCGCCAGGCCGAGGCCGACGGCGTCCGCCCGGGCCGCAGAGCGGCGGTGCCGAGCTGGGACGAGATCGTGTTCGGCACGCGCAGGAAGAAGCAGGAGTAGTCAGCCGTACGAGGATCAGGGCCGCGCTCGTCGAGTGCGGCCCTTTCCCGTCGTACCGGGCGGGGGCGGGCTACTGGGGGTCCGGGCCCACGGCGACCGGTCGCCCGGGGTCCGAGGACCACTCCGACCAGGAGCCGACGTACAGCGCCGCCGGGATGCCCGCGACCGCCAGCGCCAGGACCTCGTGGGCGCCGGAGACGCCGGAACCGCAGTAGACGCCGACCTCGGTGCCGTCGGTGGCGCCGAGGGCCTTGAAGCGGGCGTTCAGCTCCTCCGCGGGCAGGAAGCGGCCGTCCGGGCCGACGTTGTCCGTGGTGGGCGCGGACCGGGCGCCCGGGATGTGGCCTCCTACGCGGTCGATCGGCTCCACCTCGCCGCGGTAGCGCTCCCCCGCACGTGCGTCCAGCAGCACACCCGCGCGGGCCAGCGCCGCGGCCGCGTCGGCATCGAGCAGACCGGCCGCCGCGGGCGTCGGCTCGAAGTCGCCCTCGGAGAGAGCGGGACCCGGCAGCGAGGACTGCAGCGGCCCCTGCCAGGACGTCAACCCGCCGTCGAGGACTCGCACATCCGGGTGACCTGTCCAGGACAGCAGCCACCACGCGCGGGCGGCCGCCCAGCCCTGCCCGCCGTCGTACACGACGACCGGTGTACCGGCGGAGACACCCGCCCGGCGCATCGCTGCGCCGAACTCCGCGAGGTCGGGCAGCGGATGCCGCCCGCCGGCGCCGGCCGGGCCGGCCAACTCCCGGTCCAGGTCGACGTAGACCGCGCCCGGGAGGTGCCCGGCCGCGTACTCGGCCCGGCCGTCGAAGGGTGGCTCACCGGCTGCCTTGGCCACGCTCAGCTGCCAGCGGACGTCGAGCAGCACGGGCGGGTTCGGGCCCGCCAGGGCGCTCGCGAGTTCGGATGCGGAGATGATGGCGTTCATGGCCACCATCCTTGCGCACCGGGTGGCCGCCTCGTCCATGTCCGGCTACTCTGCTCCGCCGGACAGGCCCGGTCACCAGGCGTAGGGGAACGGGCACATGCTGTACAGCCGATCGACATCCGTCGGCCATCGCGTGGCAACGGTCAGCCGGCCGCGGGTGGTGCGAGCATCGGCACGGAGTCCCGACAGCGGACACGACACGGCCACCGCAAGGGGCCGAGGAGAGAGTGACGATGACCGAGGCAAGGGGGTCGGCCGCCCCGCCCGCTCGGCACACGCCCGGTACGCCCTGCTGGGTGAGTCTGATGGTGCACGGCATGGCCGCGACCCAGGAGTTCTACGGATCGCTGTTCGGCTGGGAGTTCGTGCCGGGCCCGCAGCAGCTCGGGCCCTACGTGCGCGCGCTGCTCGACGGCCAGGACGTCGCCGGGATCGGACAGTTGCCGCCCGACCGCAATCTTCCGGTCGCCTGGACGCCCTACCTCGCCTCGGACGACATCGACCTGACGGCCGAGTCGGTACGGCTGTGCGGTGGCACGGTGGGGGTGGGCCCGCTGGACGCCGGCGAGGCCGGGCGGCTGGTGATCGGCTCGGACCCGTCCGGTGCCGTCTTCGGCGTGTGGCAGGCGGCGGCCCACCTGGGCACCTCCGTCGCGGGCGTGCCGGGCACTCCCGCCTGGCACGAGCTGCTCACCTTCGAGACGGTGAGCGTCGCCAAATTCTACGAGACGGTGTTCGGTTGCGAGGGCGAGCCCGTGGTCTCCGCCGACTTCGACTACGTCACCCTCCACGCCGGCGGCCGCCCCGTGGCCGGTCTGCACGGCGTCGGCCACGCCCTCCCCCGCGACCGGGGACCGCACTGGATGACGTACTTCGAAGTGGCCGACGCGACCGCCGCCACCCGTCTCCTCACCGACCTGGGCGGCCATGTGCTGCAGTCGCCGCGCGACAGCCCGCACGGTCGCGTGGCCACGGTGGCGGATCCGGAGGGGGCACGTTTCTCGTTGATCGAGAACCCGCACTGAGAGCTCTGGCCGAGTCAGGTCAGAAGCGTGCCCCGGCCGACGGGACGGGCAGGACGTCCGGGGACAGCGCGGCCGCGTGTGCGGTGCCCGCGGTCATACGGCGGCGGTGGTGCCGACGGCACAGGACCTCGTAGCCGACGTCGTCGGCCTGGTTGACGTCGCCGACGACCACCTGGGCGCCCTCGACGACCATCTCGCCGTTGACCGTACGGGCGTTGTGCGTGGCCCGGGCGCCGCACCAGCACAGGGCCTCGACCTGGAGCACCTCGACCCGGTCGGCCAGTTCCACCAGGCGCTGGGAGCCGGGGAACAGTTTGGAGCGGAAGTCGGTGGTGATGCCGAAGGCGTAGACGTCGAGATCCAGGTCGTCGACGACACGGGCGAGCTGGTCTATCTGCTCAGGCGTGAGGAACTGCGCCTCGTCCGCGATCACGTAGTCCGCGCGGCCGCCGCGGGAGAGGTGGTCGACGAGGTAGGCGTACAGGTCCTGGCCGTCCTCGACCTCGACCGCGTCCGTGACCAGACCGAGCCGCGAGGAGAGCTTGCCCTCGCCGGCCCGGTCGTCCCGGGTGAAGATGATGCCCGTCAGACCACGCGCCGAACGGTTGTGCTCGATCTGGAGAGCCAGTGTGGACTTCCCGCAGTCCATGGTTCCGGAGAAGAACACCAGCTCGGGCATGGCAGGTCGAGCACCTTTCGGTTCTGTGGGAGACGGGGGCGGATCGGCTTCAGGAGCGTACTTCGAGCAGCGGCACCAGTTGCTCGGCGGGGGTCATGGAACCGTGGTTGCCGACCATCGCCGACTCCTTCGGCTCCCGCTCCGAGGCGATGAGGAGTACGTCGTCGCGGGCGGCGGCGACCACGTCGCCGATCCGGTCGTACACCCGCTCGTCGAAGTGGTCCGGCGGCCCGAACCAACCCGCCGCGATGGCCTCGTCCCGCGAGGCGACCCAGAACTGCTCGCCGAGTACCTCGCGCCAGCAGGTCAGCACATCGCCTGCGGCGCCGGGCACCGCGTAGACATGGCGGGCCCGGCCCTCACCGCCCAACAGGGCGACGCCGGCGCGCAGTTCCCAGTCCTCGTCGAAGTCGATGCGGTGCTGCTCGTCGAAGGGGATGTCGACCATGCCGTGGTCGGCGGTGACGTACAGCGCGCTGTTCGGCGGGAGTTGCTCGGCGAGGCGCTGGACCAGGCGGTCGACGTACATCAGCTGGCCGCGCCAGGTGTCGGAGTCGACGCCGAAGCGGTGGCCCGCGCCGTCGACCTCCGCGTAGTACGTGTAGACCAGCGAGCGGTCGGCGGCGGCGAGTTGCTCGGCCGCGAGGTCCACGCGCTCCTCGCCGGACAGCCGCCCGTGGAACGTGCCGCCGCTGAGCGCGACCTTGGTCAGCGGGGTGTTCTGGAAGGTGGGCGAGGTGACCTGGGCGGCGTGCACCCCGGCCCGGTCGGCGAGTTGGAAGACGGTGGGGTACGGCTGCCAGACGTGCGGCTTGGTCCACGGCTGCCAGCGCAGCTGGTTCATCAGCTCGCCGGTGGCCGGGTTGCGCACGGTGTAACCCGGCAGGCCGTGGGCGCCGGGCGGCCGGCCGGTGCCGACGGAGGCGAGGGAAGTCGCGGTGGTCGCCGGGTAGCCGGTGGTCAGGGGGCGGCCGGTGCCGCCGCGCGAGGTGGCCAGCAGGGAGGTCATGAAGGGCGCCTCGTCCGGGTGCGACTTCAGCTGCTCCCAGCCCAGGCCGTCGATCAGGAACACGCAGTTCCGGTCTGAGGGCGTGAGCTCCTGGATCGTGGCGGTCATGTTTGGTACGGCCATGCCGGCGGCGAGGGTGGGCAGCAGGTCGGCGAGGGAGCCGGTGCCGTACTCGGGGACGGGCGCGGTGTCGAGGGCCAGGGGTTCGGGGTGGTCCCAGGCGGCGGGCTGCGCCATTAGCGAGCTACGTCCGCGGTCGCCTCGGAGATGGCCTGGGCGAAGGCGAGCGCCTGGCGCACGGTGTCCGGGCCGTCCCCCGCCTCGCTGACACGCAGGCTCAGGTCGTCCGCCGTGGAGCTGCCGGTGTAGCCGTGGTCCGCCTCGCAGTTGGGGTCGCCGCAGGCGGCGGGCTCCAGGTCGATACGGGAGACGGCGCCCCAGCCGATGGTCAGCACGACCTCGCGGGGCAGGGTGCCCGGCTGGTACTGCTCCGGGTTCGCGACGACCCGGCTGACCACGACCGACGAGATCCGGCCAAGCTTCACGGACTCCGTGGAGGTGGTGGCGTACGGCGTCGGGGACGTGCTGTCCGCGGCCTGCTCGTCGGTGTGGCTCACGATGAAGCGGTTGCCCGTGAGGACGAGCACGGTCACGTGCCGCCGCACCTCGTTCTGGTCGAACGTCGTCTCCTGGTGGACCAGGTACGACCGGATGGGCTCGCCGCCCAGCGCGGACTCCACCGCCTCGGCCACGAGGGCCGGGTAGTAGCCGCTGCGCTCGATCGCCGCACGCAGCCCCTGGGTCGTCGTACTGGTCTTGGCCATGACGTCCATCCTACGGTGGCGCGCTGACTGCGAGGCACCGCTCGCCGCCGCTCAGTACGCGGGAAGGGTCCGCGGGCCGAGGTCGTCGCGGGCGGGCGGTGGCGCGAGCCGTACGGAGGCGCCGAGGACACTCAGGCCGTGCGGGGCGACGACGACCGGCTCCAGGGTGACCGCGACGACCTCGGGATGGTCGTCGACCAGCCGGGACACCCGCAGCAGGAGCTCCTCCAGGGCGGGGGTGTCGACCGGGGTGGAACCGCGCCAGCCGAAGAGGAGCGGCGCGGTCCGGATCGATCGGACGAGGCTCGTCGCCTCCCGGTCGGTGACCGGAATCAGCCGGTGAGCGGTGTCGTCGAGCAGCTGGGAGGCCGCCCCGGCGAGCCCGAAGGACAGCACGGCGCCGGCGGCGGGGTCTATGACGGCCCGGATCACGGTGTCCACCCCGCGCGGGGCCATCCCCTGCACCACGGGACGCAGTTCGTCGGGCGTGCCGAACAGCTCGGTCAGCTCGGCGTACGCCCGCCGCAGCTGCTCCTCGTCCGCGAGATCCAGGCGCACGCCACCGAGGTCGGCGCGGTGGCGCAGGTGCGGGGCGGTGGCCTTGAGGGCGACCGGGTAGCCGAGGGTGGCGGCGGCTTCGACGGCGGCGTCGGAGGTGGCGGCGGGCAGGGCGCGGTGGACCTGGATGCCGTACTCGGCGAGCAGTCGGCAGGTGTCCTCGGTGCCGAGGGTGAGGCCCTGCCCGCGCGTGAGCAGGCCGTCGATCAGGGTGGCGGCGCCCTTCTCGTCGATGTTCTCGTACTCGGGCACCTTGCCCGGCTCGGCGGACTCCCGGCGCCACTGGCCGTACTGCACGGCATCGGCCAGGGCCCGCACCGCGCGCTCGGCGGCGGGATAGGCGGGGATGAGGCGGTCGCCGTTCCCGGGGGCGGGCGGTTCCGCGGGGCCCGGTGTGGCGCGCAGCCGGTCCAGGGCGCGGAAGGGGTGGTCGGCACGGATCTTCGGTGTGCCCGCGGCGGACTGGGGCGCGGTGCTGGTCGCCGCCGACAGGGCCTCCGCGAGGCCGCCGAGTTCGACGTGGACCACGAGGACCGGCTTGCCGGGGACCTGCTCCGCCGCGGACCTGAGCGCCTCGGCGAGGGCGGCGTCTCCCACGGACCCCTCGCCGACCCCCGGGATGGCCGTCACGATCACCGCGTCGCAGGAGTCGTCGGCCAACGCGCGCGCGAGGGCCGCGTGGAAGTCCTCGGGCGCGGCCGCGGTGGTCAGGTCCAGCGGGGGTGAGGGCGTCAGCCCTTCGGCCACGCACGCGTCGTACGTGAGCAGGCCGAGCGACTCGGAGTTGCCGAGGATCGCCACCTTGGGTCCGGTGGGCAGCGGCTGGCGGGCGAGCAGCAGGCCGGTGTCCACGAGTTCGGTGATGGTGTCCACGCGGATCACTCCGGCCTGCCTCAGCAGCGCGGACACCGTCGCGTGCGGCAGGCGGGTGGCGCGGACGGCGTGGCCCTGCGGGGTGGTGCCCGAGCCCTGCACGACGACCAGGGGCTTGGCCGCCGCCGTACGCCTGGCGAGGCGGGTGAACTTGCGCGGGTTGCCGATGGACTCCAGGTACATGAGGACGACGTCGGTGTCCGGGTCGTCGTACCAGTACTGCAGGACGTCGTTGCCGGACACGTCCGCGCGGTTGCCGGAGGCGACGAAGGTGGAGACGCCGGTCACGCCGGTGACCCCGCCGCCGCGCCGGTGCAACCGGGAGAGCAGGGCGATGCCGATGGCGCCGGACTGGGCGAACAGGCCGATCCGGCCGGGGCGGGGGGTCTCGGGGGCCAGGGAGGCGTTGAGACGGACGTCCGCGGAGGTGTTGATGATGCCGAAGGCGTTCGGGCCGATGATCCGCATGCCGTACGCGCGTGCGTGGCGCACGAGTTCACGCTGGCGGTCCCGCCCTTCGGGGCCGCTCTCGGCGTACCCGGCGGAGAGCACGACGAGTCCCTGCACGCCGTGGGTCCCGCACTCGGCGACGACCTCGGGCACGTGCTCGGCCGGTACGGCGACGACCGCGAGGTCGACGGGGCCGTCGATGTCCCGCACCGAGCGGTGCGCGGGGATGCCGTCGAGGTCCTTCTGGTCCGCGGGGAACGCCTTGTTGACGGCGTACAGGCGGCCGGTGAAGCCGTAGTCCCTGATGTTGCCGAGCACGCTGCGGCCCACACCGCCCGGGGCGCGTCCGACGCCCACCACGGCGACGGAGCCGGGGGTGAGCAGCCGCTGCACGGACCGCGACTCGGCGCGCTGTTCGCGCGCGTACTGCACGGCGAGCGAGCGGTCGGTGGGCTCCAGGTCGAACTCCAGGCGCACCACGCCGTCTTCGAAGCTGCGCTTCTGGGTGTACCCGGCGTCGGTGAACACCTTGATCATCTTGACGTTGGCGGGCAGCACCTCGGCGGCGAAGCGCCGGATGCCGCGCTCACGGGCGACGGCCCCGATGTGTTCGAGCAGGGCGGAGGCGACGCCCCGCCCCTGGTGGGCGTCCTGGACCAGGAAGGCGACCTCGGCCTCGTCGGCGGGGGCGGTGGCGGGCATGCCGTCGACGCCGATGCGGTCGTAGCGTACGGTGGCGATGAACTCGCCACCGACCGTGGCGGCGAGTCCCACCCGGTCCACAAAGTCGTGGTGCGTGAAGCGGTGGACGTCCTTGGCGGACAGGCGAGGGTAGGGCGCGAAGAAGCGGTAGTACTTCGACTCGTCCGAGACCTGCTCGTAGAAGCTGACCAGGCGATCGGCGTCGTCGACGGTGATGGGCCGGATGCGTGCGGTGCCGCCGTCGCGCAGCACCACGTCGGCCTCCCAGTGGGCGGGGTACTCGTGCCGGTCCGACGCGCTCTGCATGGGCCCCAGAGTACGGCTCGCGTACGACAACGGCGCGAGGCAGTCTGTGGAGACCACGCGAGGACGCGCAAGGACGGGAGTCGGGCCGAGGCCGCGGTCCGACCACTCCCCCGGCGGGGCATCAGGTCCTGTCCGGGGACACTTCATGTGCGGGAAACTGGTCTAGACAACTCTGAACACCGAAGGGCAGCATCACATGGCTGAGCGCCGCGTCAACGTCGGCTGGGCCGAGGGCCTCCACGCCCGCCCCGCTTCCATCTTCGTCCGGGCCGCCACGGCCGCAGGTATCCCGGTGACGATCGCCAAGGCCGACGGCAACCCCGTCAACGCGGCCTCCATGCTGGCCGTGCTCGGCCTGGGCGCCCAGGGCGGCGAGGAGATCGTCCTCGCCTCCGACGCCGAGGGCGCGGACGCGGCCCTCGACCGGCTCGCGAAGCTGGTCGCCGAGGGGCTCGAGGAGCTTCCCGAGACCGTCTGAGCTGGGCCCTTCGTTGCGCCTGAACCGGCGCCCTCTCGCGGTCGTGGTTGCGCGTCGAGAAGCTCGCCGAGTCCCTCGGCGTCACCCAACTATCGAAGTCCCAGGTGTCGGCGATGGCCAAACACCTGGGCGAGCAGGTCGCCGCGTTCCGCAATGGGCCCCTCGACGCCGGACCTACACGTTCGTCCGGGTGGCCGCCCTCACCCAGAAGGCCCGCGAGGGCAGCCGCCGCATCATCAACGTCCACGCCGTGACAGCGGTCGGCAGCCAGACACCGACGCGGCGAAGGCCGAGATGCGGCATGTACTGGACGCGTTGGAAGCCAAGTTCCCCAAAAGCCGCAGGCCACTTGGACGCCGCCAAGCACGACCTGCTGGCGTCAACCCTCTTCTCGCGCGAGATCTGGCGGCAGATCTGGTCCAAACAACCCGCACGAACGCCTCAACAAGGAGATCCGCCGCCGCTCCGACGCGGTCGGCATCCTTCCCCAACAGCACCGTCCTGATCCGCCTGGCCGGAGCAGTCCTCGCCGTACAGAAACGAGATCACCGAGTAGCCGTCAATTCACCACTCCTACGGACGTGACGCAATTCCGCTTTGACCATATTGCGCGGGTCTTGCGGCGCTCCGTCGTCATGCGCCTTCAGATCGGCTACCGCTTTTGTGACATGCTACGGCTCCCCTTGGCTTACATCGCGAGGTGATCGGCCGGTCCTGCGGCGGGCTGACCACGAATATCCACCTGGCCTGCGACGCGCAGGGCCGACCACTCGCCTTCACGATCACCACCGGGAAACGTCAACGACTGCACCCAGTCCGAGCAGGTCATGGCCTGCATCAGCATCAGCCGACGCGGACCCCGCCGGCCCAAAACTCGGCCCGAGAGAGTCGTCGCGGACAAGGGCTGTTCGTCCACGAAGATCCGCTCCTACCTGCGCAGGCGGGGCATCGAGGCCACGATCCCGGAACGGATCGACCAGATCAACGGCCGCATCCGGCGCGGCGAAAGCCTGTGCCGACTCGACCGGTCCGCCTACCGACGCCGCAATATCGTCGAGCGCTGCTTCAACAAGCTCAAGCACAACAGAGCCCTCGCCACCCGCTACGAAAAACGCGCCCGCGACTACAGAGCCCTGGTCACCCTCGCCTGTCTACGACTCTGGCTCCCTTGACATTGGGACACGACCTAGCTTTGCTCTGGTCAGCACGCTTGGTAGAGGCGCTTGTGGCCGCTGATACCGGCCAGCCGAAACGGTCCCGTGGTCTGCTGCGGGGTGGCGTACTCGCCGCCGTCGGTGGGGAGGGCCCACTCGTGCAGCTCGCAGTAGCCGGCGTAGTCGATCGGCCGTCGCCGGGATACCGCCTCGATGTTCGCCTCGGTCCGCAGCCGGTCCCGGTATCCCGCGACGACGGTCGCGCCGAAAAACTCGGCGACGCTGCCGGAGCCGTAGCTGAAGAATCCGATGCGCTTGCCGCTCAGGTCGTCGGCCTGGTCGAGGAGCGCGGCGAGGCCCAGGTAGACGGACGCGGTGTAGCTGTTCCCGATCGCCCTGTTGTAGGCGGTGGTCCAGCCTACGGCACGCGTGATCTCGTCCTTGTGGGTGTCGTGGCTGCAGTGGTTCAGCAGGTGCCGGTGGGCCTTGTGAGCCATCTTGGTGAACGGCTGGTGGTAGCAGAACGCGGCGAACTGGTCCAGGGCATGGCCGCCCTGCTCCGAGTAATCCTTCCAGGCTCCCACCACCGCCTGGAGGTAGGCGTCGATGGATTCTTGGCCGTCGACCAGAGCCGTGGTGCGGTAGTTCGGCCGCCAGAAGTCCATGACGTCGACGGTGAACAGGCCCGACGGATCCTCGATACGCACCAGCTCCGGATCGGTGCTGACGAGCATGGCGACCGCGGCGGCGCCCTGCGTCGCCTCACCGGGGCTGTCCAGGTCGTACCTGGAGACGTCACTGGCGATGACGAGAACCTGCTGGGCGGGGTCGCGCTGCACCAGGCCGATGGCGAACTGCAGGCCGGCCGTGGCCCCGTAACAGGCTTGCTTCAGCTCCACGACGCGGGTGGCCGACGGCAGTCCGAGCAGGGAGTGGACGTACACACCGGCCGACTTCGCCTGGTCGATCGACGTTTCGGTCGCGAGCACGACCGTGCGGATCCGGTCGCTGCCGTGCCGGGCGACGATTGGTGCGGCAGCCGTCGCGGCCAGGGTCACGATGTCCTCGTCGGCGGCCGGGATGCTCATCGACTCCTGGCCGATGCCCACGTGGTACTTGCCGATCTCGGTTCCGTTGTGAGCGGCGAGGGTGGTGTGCGGCAGCACGAACTCGCCGGTGGCGAACGACAGATCGTGGATACCTATGGGGAGGGGCATGCTCTAGACACCAGCCTTTGCGGTCTTGTGGTCTCGTTCCAGTTGGACATGCGCACGCATCAGTTCGCCGGGGTTGGTCTGCGCCGCGAGCAGCGACAGCTCCCCGCAGAGCACCGTGGCCGCCGCGATGACGGCGAGCCGGCGGGCGTTCTCGCCGGGCTCGCGGTCCGCACGGCAGCCGAGCCGGTTCAGGTTGGTCTCCACGAAGCCCAGGCCCTTGCCGTTGCCGACCGTGCCGACGATGAGGTTCGGCAGTGTGCAGGCGAAGTACAGGTCGCCATCGCGGTCCTCGGCCGTGACGACGCCCTGGGAGCCCTCGACGATGTTCGCCGCGTCCTGACCGGTTGCCAGATAGAACGCGAGCAGCATGTTCGCGTAGTGGGCGTTCGCCGAACGGATGCCGCCTGCGAGAAGGGTCCCGAGCAGGTTCTTGCGGAGGTTCAGCTCGGCGATCTTCGCGGCGGTGGTGTGCAGGACGTCGGCCACCACGTCACGCGGCACGAGCAGCTCGGTGACGACGTTCTTGCCGCGGCCCAGGATGCCGTTGATGGCGGTGGCCTTCTTGTCCGTGCAGTAGTTCCCGGAGATCGACCCATAGGAGATGCCGGGAACCGTTTCCAGCACGTGTTGGAGGAGCACGTCGGAAGCCAGGGTCGCCATGTTGTGCCCGGAGGCGTCGCCGGTGCTGAACTCGAACCGGATGAACAGCAGGTTTCCAGTGATCTCATGCCGGATGCCGATCAGCTGGGCGAACCGGCTGCAGCCGCGTACCAGATCGCGCAGCTCGTCGATGCGGGCCTCGATGGTCCGTGCCGCGGTGAGCGCGGTGAGCGCGTCGGTCGCCTCGACGAGCACGGAACGGGTCATGCGCTCGTCGACGAGCGTGGCGACGATTCCCTTCTCGGTCCGCCGGGACACCTTCGCGCCGCGGCCGACCGAAGGCCAGAGCGGAGACTCGTACGTGGCCAGCGGTACCTGGGTTTCGGTGGTGGCGACGTTTCCCGAGATGCGGACGGGCCCCACCCACCTCATCGGGACGCAGGCGGTGGCGTGCGCTTCGGTCATCGTGTGCTTCCTGTCATCTCGGAGCGGATGTCGGCGGAGCTGCTGCGCTGGGCGAACCGCCGGATGTCTATGCCTCGGTCCGTGCAGAAGGACCGGAGCTCGCCGTGGATCAGCACATCGCAGCGGGTGAGGTCGGCGGGGGTCCGCGCACCGAGCATGGTCTGCAGCGCGGCGAGCTGGTCCAGCCAGGTGGAGATCTGTGCGATCAGGGCGGGTACGCCCCCGTCGATCAGTGTGCGCAGGAATACGCCCGAGGAGCCCACGGCGCCGGCGCCGAGCGCGAGCGCGCGGGCGACGTCGAGCGGGTTGCGGATCCCACCCGAGGCCAGCAGGGGGAAGCCGACGTCCTGGGCGTCCAGCAGACAGGCCGGGGTGGACTGCCCCCAGCCGTGCAGGAAGGCGTAGTCGCCCAGGGGGCGCCGGCTGTTCTCGATACGGGCGAAGTCGGTGCCGCCGCGGCCGCTGACGTCGGCGACCCGTACTCCCAGATCCGGCAGCGCCAGGAGGGTCTGCCTGCTGAGCCCGTTGCCGACCTCCTTGACGATCACGGGGACGTCGACGGCCGCCGTGATGTTCGCGATCTGAGCCGGCCACGACCCGAACGACCGGTCGCCTTCCGGCATGGGCGTCTCCTGCGCCGTGTTCAGGTGGATCTGCAGGGCGTTCGCCTCGATCAGGTCGATGGCACGGCGGGCATTGTCGACGGACGCGGTCGCGTTGACGTTCGCCATCACGAAACCGTCGGGGTTCTCGGTGCGCAGCACGCGGAAGGTGTCCGCGCAGGAGGGGTCCTTGAAGTAGGCGTGCATGGACCCGGACGCGATGGCGGTGCCTGTCTCCCGGGCGGCGACGGCCAGGTCCCGGTTGATGGCGCCGGTCTTGGTGCTGCCGCCCGTCATCGCGTTGATGTACAGCGGCAGTTGCCAGGTGAGGCCGGCGAACGTCGTGGCCAGGCGGACGTCCGGCCGGTCGATTCCGGCCAGGGCGTGGTGGACGAACGACACGTCGTCGAACTGGTTGCGTCCGCTGTGCGCGCGCTGCTGCTCCGTGGCGAGCCGGACATGGTCGTCCTTGCGCTGGGCGCTGCTCATCCCTCGACTCCTTCCGTGGCGGGAGACACCGGTAGCGGCAGCACCCCGGCCGCGGCCCACTGCCTGTGTAACGGTGAGCGGTCGTGGCGGGCCTCGGCGTCCAGCAGCGCGATGCCGCAGTCGCCGCCCCCGGCCCCCGAGGGCTTGGCGGCGCCTCCGATGCCTTCGGCGATGGCGCAGAGGGCCGTCAGTTCGGGGGTGAAGATGCCGAGGCGGACCTCGTCGTCGAGGCGGACCAGCTCTTGACGGGCCCGCCGGACCTGCCGCAACAGACCCTCGGTATCGCCGTCCTCCAGCGCGATGACCGCGGCGTGCACGAGCTCGCCGGTCGCCCCGACGTATTTCCGGTACGCGGGGCTGCCCCGCCAGGTGCGCCGCTGCAGGTCTGTCACGAGGGACGTGGTGGACACGGGATTGCCGGTCCAGCCGACCTCAAGGCAAAGGTTCCGGGGCGGCGACAGCCGTCGTACGCAGAAGCCCGGCCACGGCGCCCGGAGTGCCTCTTCGACTCCCTGACGGCGGGTCAAGTCGAGTACGACGTCCCGGTCGGGCGCCCGGTAGGCGATCCAGCCGCCCCAGGTGCTGGTGGCGATGTCTCCGCCGGATCCCTTCGGGTCGATACGGGCGGAGGCGATCAGAGCCGTCCGGAAGTGTTCTTCGGCGGTGAGTTCCAGTCCGCAATGGGCTGCGACGGCACTGACCGTCGCCACGGTCACCGCGCCGCTGGAGCCCAGTCCGAACTTCCGGCCGCCCTCGTGCAGCGTGCTGCTGATCGACACCGCCATCGGCGGGACGGACCGGCCGCGTTCGGCCAGGAGGCGGGCCACGGTCTCGACCGCCGCCACCACATGAGGTGTGCCCGTACCGCCTGTCAGCCGCCCGTCCTGCCACGGGTGGTGCACCGGGCCGACTCCGATGTCGGAGGAGACGACGACACCGGGTGCGTCGCCGTCGGACACGGTGACGGTGATGTACCGGTCAACTGCCACCAGGATCGCCTGGTTGCCCGGTTCCACCACCGCGTATTCACCCGCGACGAAAAGCTTGCCCGGAGCGCGCCGGGTCACCGTGCGCGGGCCGGTCACCGGCATTCCTCCGCCGCCACCAGACGGGCACCCCGCCCCGGACCGGCGATGTGCACCGCTCCGGCCGGCGCGGCGGCGCGCAGGGCTTCCGAGACCCGCTCGGCGTCCGAACGTGGGCAGAGCACCTTCACGTTGGGACCGGCATCCATCGTCGCGTAGGCCGGCACGCCATCCCGCCGCAACTGAAGAACGCCGTCGAGGACGGCGAGCGAGGCCGGTGACAGGTAGCGCACGGCGGGGCGTGCGGCCAGCATGGTGGCGTGCATGCCGAGGGCGTTGCGCTCCGCGATCTCGCCCACCGCCGGCAGGTCGCCGCGGGCGAGCGCGGCTCGCATATCCGCCAGGTCGGCCCGGCTGGACACCGCCCACGGCTCGTACAGCGGTGAGGTGTCCATGGTCCTCCGCATGGCCTCCCGGCTGGACACCGCTTTGGGGGCGGAGCTGACCACCGCGACCACCAGCGCCGGTTCCAGGTCGACGGTCGGCACCGGTTCGGCGAACGAGCTGAGATCGGCCTCCTCGGGAGTGCCGTCGGCGTGGCCGGCGTGCCACACGGCGAACCCGTCAAAGATCGACCGGGAGGCCGACCCGGAGCCGCGTCGGGCCAGCCGGGACAGGCCCCGTGCGTCGAGACCGAGCCCGTACGCCGCGGCGGCGGCGACGGCGAGGGCAGCGAAACCGCTGGCCGAAGAGGCCAGGCCGGCCCCGGTGGGGACGGTGTTCTCCGTGTCGACGTGGGCCCGTTCGGTGCGCCCCGACCGCTCCCGCACCAGCCGGAGGAATGCGCTGATGCGCCGCTCGGCCTCTCCCGTCGCGGGCTCGCCGTTGAAGGTCACCGTGTCCTGCCCGGCGCCGGGTGCGAGCTGGACACGGGTGGTCGTCGGGAAGATGTCCAGAGTCATCGACAGGCTGTCGGTACGGGGCAGGAACAGGTGCTCATCCTTCTTGCCCCAGTACTTGATCAGCGCGATGTTCGGCTGGGCAACGGCTGTCGCGATGTCCGTCCGCTGCGCGGACAGCAGGGCGGAGGGCTGTTCAGCGCTCATGAGTGGACCTCCTCAGCTGCACGGCCCACGTCTGTACGGCACCGGCAGCGTGCAGCTGCTGGGCCACTTCCCCGGCCCGCTCCGGGCGGGACACCGCGAGAACACAACCGCCCAGACCACCACCGGTGATCTTGGCGCCCAGGCTGCCGGCCTGCAGCGCGGCATCCACCAGAGCATCGATCCGGTCGGTGCTCAGACCCGCCCCGCGCAACAGGTCGTGATACTCGGTCAGGCACGATCCGAATTCTTCGGGTGCGCCCTCGGCGAGGGATGCCTTGGCATCGTCGACGAGTTGCGCGGCACGACGCATGAACCGTTCCTCCTTCCCGGTCCCGGCCCGGAATCCGGCGCGAAGCAGCTCGACCGCCTCCTTGGTGCTCCCTGCGGTTCCGCTGTCCGCGACGACGAACAGTGCGTCGCAGCCGATGTCCAGCGCCTGTGCCTTGCCCGCCTGGAAAAAGAGCGGGGCGATGGCCCCGACGGTCATGGCATCGACGCCGCTGGCCCGGCCGTGTGTCAGGTTCTCGGCCGCCTGCACCAGGTCGAACACCTCGCCTTCGGTCGCCTTCCGGCCGATAAGGTCGGCCAAGGCGAGGATGATCGCTCGTGCATTCGCGGCGCTGGAGCCGAGCCCGCGGCCGGGCGGAATCGCCCCGTCGAGGCTGACGTCGAGGTGCGTTCCGCCAGTCACTCCCATGTGCGCCTTGAACGCGGCTGTCAGACGTCGCAGACTGTCCAAGGCCTGTGCCGTGACCGCGCGGGAAGCCGACCCGGTCATGGTGAAGGTCGGATCGCCCGGGCTTTCGGCGCATTGGCTGGACCATCCTGCTCTTGCCGTGACCGCAAGTTGGGGAATGGGCATCGCGAGCGCGGGTGTTCCGTACACGACTGCGTGTTCTCCCAGCAGAATGGCCTTGGCATGAGCGCGACCGGTACCGACGGTACTAGCCCGGTGGGCCTTCGAGCCGTCCTCCACCGAGGTCGGAAGAGTCAACGCACTCAGCTCCCCATGTCGTTGCCGCGGTGAGACTCCATCGTCAGGAATTCAGGAATGTGCGGGGCGGAACGTTCTTCAGTGGTTCCTGAAAGCGACATAGTCGGCCATCGCCAGCAGCGGCTGGCACTGCTCCTCGGTCAGGCCCAAAGCCTCCAGCTGATCCGCCGCGCCCGTCCGGTGACGGTCGATCTCGGCTTTCGTCCACGCGCGTCCGCCAGCCGACTCGATCAGCTCGGCGGCGCGGTCGGCCATGTCGTCCGTCAGCGGCTCTGCGCCGCGGTAGATCGCGGCCAGCTCCTCGGCGGCTGCGCCGGAGCCGTTCATCGCCGCGGCCACCGGGATGCTCTTCTTCCTGTTCCGCAGATCGGAACCCGCCGGCTTTCCGGTGGCCGCGGGGTCGCCCCAGATGCCCAGGACGTCATCCACCAGCTGGAACGCCATCCCCAGATGCCATCCGAACTTGGCCAGGCGCTTACGAGCCTCGGCCCCGCCCCCGGCGAGTCCCGCACCCAGCTCGCAGGCGCAACTCAGCAGCGCAGCGGTCTTCGCCTCGGAGACGGCCAGCGCCTCCTCCAGCGAGATGGTCGTGCGGTGCTCGAACGCCACATCCGCCATCTGCCCTTCGGCGAGCGTCGCGATCGTCTCGGTGAGCAGCTTCGTGGCCCAGATCCGGTGCTCGGAGTCGCCCTCCAGGACCGCGCAGCCACGCGCGAGAAGAACGTCGCCAGCCAGAATCGCGGCCGGGACACCCAACGTGGCCCAGACAGTGGGGCGTCCTCTGCGCTCGAGATCACCGTCCATGACGTCGTCGTGGAGCAGGGAGAAGTTGTGCACTAACTCGACCGCGACGGCGCCACGGACCGCCCGCTGGACATCCCCCCCGCAGGCCTCCGCCGCGAGAACGGCCAGGGCCGCGCGAACCATCTTGCCGCTGCCCTGGTCCGTCGGCTGCCCCGCCAGGTCCAGCCAGCCGAAGTGGTAGCCGACGATCGGGCGTATTCGGTTGCCGAGCGTGTTAATGGTGGCGCGCAGTGCAGGTCTGGCGATTCCGGCTGCCCGTAAGGTGTGGTTGCGGCCCGCATCGACTGCGCTCTCCAGTGTTTCGGCGGTATCGGTGTACAAGAAGTGCCCCTTGCCATGGGATGGACAGGACGACGCGGCGAAGATCCGCCGACGTAACGGTCGGATCCGATCCGGCCGGCCCGGCGTCGAACCCGGGCCGGCCGGACTTCAGATCCAGGTCGTGCTAGTCCGGGCGATGCCAGGACAACGCCCCGGAGGGGCACTTCTCGACCGCTTCCTGCACTTCTTCGTTTGTGGCGAGATCGGCCGTCGGGGCGTCCGGCAGCAGTTCCACGTACCCCTCGATGTCCTGCCCGAAGTAGTCGGCGGCAGAGATCAGGCACTGTCCGGAGCCCACACACATGTCGCGGTCCACCCGCAACTCGAGGTCACTCATCGTGCGCCCCGCTCTCCGTCCGCTTGGTGAACAGGAACTCCAGGTCCTTCGGGGAGAGCGTGATCGTGGCGTTCATCTTCGGCGCTGAGTGGTCGTTGAGCGCGAAGTCCCACTGGTGGATCATCATAGCCAGGCAGTAGGTCGCCTCCAGCACCGCCACGCTTTCACCGAGGCAGCGGTACGCGCCGAACCCGAACGGCATGAACGCGGGCGCAGTGACCTCGGCACCGTCCTTGTCCAGCCAGCGGTCAGGGTCGAACTCGTCGCCGTGCGGGAAGTTCCGCTCGTCCCGCTGCTGTCCGTAGTGCGAGTACAGAATCGCGGCATCCTTCGGTATGGCATAGCCACCCAGCGTCGTGTCCACCGACGCCTGCCGCGAGAGGAGATACGAGGACGGGTACATGCGCAGCGCCTCGAACAGCACCCGCTTGAGCGCCGGCAAATCGTGCCGACCGATCTCTATGTCCGTCCAGTCACGATCCTTGACGAGCGAGTCGATCTCCGCCCGGCATTCGGCGAAGATCCTTGGGTGCCGGGCCAGTTCATAGCAGGCCCAGCTGATGGTGTTCGCCGTCGTCTCCGTCGACGCCAGCAGGATCGTTGCAGCCTGGTCACGGACCTCGGTCCGGTCGAACTTCTCGCCGGTTTCCGGGTCGGTGGCGTTGATCAGCATGTCCAGGAGACCGGCTTCCTCGCCGGCTCCGTTACGGACCTTGTCGTCGATGACCGAGTACATGTACTCGTTGAAGGCGCTGAGCAACCTTTCGAAGTCCCGGTTCGACTTCGTCGGCAGGTGCTTGTAGATGCCGGTCACGTCGACGGCCTGGATCGCAGCGTTCTCGACGAAGACCGGGACGGCCTCGCGTACGAGTCGCAGGACCTCCGGCGGGGTCTTCTCGCCGAGCATGGTCGAGGTCACGATGTCGCAGCCGACTCCCATGACCGGCCCCATCAGGTCATAGGGCTGCCCTTCAGGCACCGACGCGACGAATTCGGACATGATCTTCCGCATCACGGGGAGATGCATAGCCAGCCGGCGCTGGCTGAACGACGGGAGCATGATCCGTCGTTGCCGCCGGTGCAGGTCACCGGAGGTCGTGACCACACCGTTTCCGACCATGTTCCGCATCTTCTTGAAATGAATGCCGCGCACAAACTTGTCCGCGTCACTCACCAGGATCTGTGCGAGCAGGTCGTAGTCGTTGACAAAGTACGCGGTCTTCGGGCCCAGCTTGACACGCGTCACCGGGCCTGCGTTGCGCACTGTTTCGATGAACTCGAAACGGGACCGCAGGATCATCGGCAGATGCCCGAGCACCGGAACGCCACCCGGGGCCAGGCCGGGATGCCTGCCCGGAGTCGTTGCGGTTCTGGGGGTGGTGACGGCGCCGGTGGTGCTGGGAGAGGTAGCAGTGCTCATCGCTAGGAGGTTTCCCTTCATGTACACCCGAGGGTGAGGAGAGACGGCCTTCTTTGGGGGGGTCGATGGCGCAATTTGCTGCTCAGCGGTAGCGGTCTGTCTCCGTCGGCCAGGTCGCCGCTGCGTAAATCAGCGGTCGATGGCATGCGAGGTAGTCGAGCAACTCCTGTGCATGGCTGCCAAGATGGCCGCTGCGCTTGATGGATTCCTCGATGCAGTCCAGGTCGGTGATCGCCTGCACGCAGTCCTCGCGAACGTGGGCCAGCGCGGTGCTCTCGTCGTAGCCAGCGTGGTCCATCAGGATCCGCACCGCATTCGACTTGTCGACCGCCTTCTTCTCCCGGCCCCACGAGTAGTAGTCGTTCGACAAACAGCCGAACCGCACCACAACATCGTCGATCGCTCGCCGGATGGGGTGGTCACGCAGCGCTGCGAAACTGCGGCCGCCGTTGATCCACTTATCGAGAACGACCTGGACGTCCATCGTGCAGTAGCCGCGGCGGAAGCTCAGATACGTCGCCAAGGACGTCTTCTTAGTGTATTCGTTCCATACCCCTTCCCACTTCATTGCTGTGATGGCGCGCTTGATTTCGTGGCCGATCTCGTCTGCGGCTTCCGCGCCGAGCGCTGAGTCGAGCCGGAACATCGTTGTCCGTACCAACTCGAAGAAGGGGTCCGGCAGACGGGGCCCGGCAGTTCGCCAGGTGTCCACGACCTCGGTGACTCCGTCGAACCACTCGCCTGGAGTCAGCCGCCCGCCGCCCTCCTGGACGTAGTCCCACCGGTCGTCGTTGACGATGAGACAGGCTGTCCACAGCGAAGCCGCCAGCAAGGTTTCGGCATCCGTATCGGGATAGACCAGCGCCGCGGCTCCCACGATCCTCGCGTGCCCGGAAATCACGGCGCGGTCGGATTCCTGGAGCTCGAGCGCAGCAATGATGGAGCTGTAGGCCGATTCGGCTTCCGCCGAATTCGGATTCCGCCGGCCTTCGTACTGGAACTCGATCGCGTCGGGCATCAGTACCTGCTCACGACGGCACGACCGCACATCACCGTCACTTCGACGATCCGGGAAGGTGCGTACAGGTCCTTGCCCATCCACAGCGGAGGATTCTCCCTGGACTCGTCCTTGAGAAAGTCCTTGGCCCTGGATATCGCTGCCGCACACTCCTCGGCACCCTTGCTGCCATGGCTCGCGAACAGGTCGAGCGCCATCACCGCATAGGCGGTTTCTTCGGGTGACGGCTCCGCCATTCCCCAGCCGCCCGAATCCGTCTGATGTCGAAGCAGCCATTCCCTCGCGCGACGCAGCGAATCCAGCTGCGGCTCATCCTGCTTCCGGGCATCGAGCAGGGCTTCCACGCATGCCGCCGTGGAGTAGTACGGCGAGACATTCCATTTATCATACCAGCAGCCGTCCTCGGTCTGCTGGTAGATAACCCACTCGGCGCATGCATCCTCGATGGCACCGTATTCCGTGATGCCATGGCGTATCCTGATATGATTGAGATATTCGAGGGCGTGTGCGTTCACGGTCTCCGAGGATGTCTGCTCCGTCGGATACGAAACGAAGTGGTCCTCGGCCCAGAATTTCATCAGGATTTCCGGGTGAGTGGGGGCGCCGAGCTTGTCGCCGGCGAGGTTGGCATAAGCCGTGTCATCTCCGTCAGGCGGCAGACCCGGCCCGCCACCGATACCCGAATCGCTGAACCCGGCCGCAATCTCTTCGATGAGTTCCCTGGGGATCGGCACATCCGGGAAGTATTTGAGCACCAGATTGAGTACCCAGAGCGCCTCGAAGTACGGCATGGAACTTCCCATCGGGATCGCTCCGCCGTAGCGTCTCTGTGCTTCATCGAGATAGGCAAGAGTCGATGCCCCGGCGTCCGTCCCCACAGCCGACATCCAGGCCGCTGTGGATGACGGAGAACACGCCACCGCACCGTCAGCGGCAGGCGTTACCGTCGCCGCGAACTGTTTCGCCAGCGGGTGGAACGCCTCGAGTGTGTGCCATGCCGTCTTCGGGATGGCCTGCCCTCGGGCGATCCGGTCGGCCAACTGTCGCCACAGCTCAGGCTTCGCGCCCGGCGGACTGGGAAACTCCTGCTCGTGCCCGGCCTTGCCACCTGCAGCCGGGCGGTGGCGCTGCAGCACATCACTCAGCAAATCGATCAGGCTGGGCACGATGATCTCGGATGCCACGGTGTCGGGCAGCGGCGGCAGCCCGCCCTCACCGAGTGCCAGCTCCCAGAGCTTTTCACAGGCCCGCGCCACAGCGTCCGTCACTCCGGCCCGGTCGGCGTATTCCGGTCGGGAGGACAGACCCGCCACCGCGCCCAGCGTCGGTACGAGTTCGAACCCGACCGACCCCCACAGGCCGTCCGGTCGCTGCGTCGCGAGCAAGTAGTCGATCTGCGGTGTGCCCACGTCCGCACGCTCGGATATCCGCAGAAACTGTCCGGTCTCGTACGGCGAAGGGCTGAACTTTGTTACCTGGTCGGCAGCGCGGTCCTTTAACAGGGCCGCTATCCGATCGGCGTCACTCATCGGCGACGCCACTTCCGTCGACACCCCGCAGATTGACGGGAAGCGTCTTCAAGCGCCGACTGATGAGCAGCACCGGCTGCCAGTCAGGAGTTTCATATCCGGGGCTGAGGTCAGGGAAGCGGTCCAATAGAATCCTGAAGAATTCATCCGCCTCCATCCGTGCAAGCGCCGCGCCAAGGCAGTAGAACATGCCGGTAGCGAAAGCGAGATGGTCGTTCGGACGCCGGGTGGCATCGAATCGATCCGGGTCCTCGAATACCCTCGGATCGCGGTTTGCCGCCATCAGCGCCAGGAGGAACTGCTGCCCTGCTTCGAATTGATGACCAGCCACCTCGACAGGCTCGGTGCTGGACCGTGTGATCACCGAAGCCGGACCGGCGAGTCGGAGCATCTCCTCTACCGCACCCGGCATCAGGTCAGGATCGGACTTCAGCAGCTCCAGCTGATCAGGGTGATCGAAGAGCTGGACCAGGCCACTGGTGATCAGTCCGCCGGTGGTCTCGTGCCCGGAGAAGAGCAACATCACGCAGTTGGAGAGGATCTCCGCCTCGCTCACGAGGCCCTCGCGTTCGGCGGCGACGAACCTGCTGATCAGATCGTCCTTGGGCTCCGCCCGGCGCTCCTTGACGACCTCCAGGACGAAGTCCTGCATCGCCAGCAGGCTCCGCTGGCACTCCATGAGCCGGTCATAGCTGACGATTTCGGCGATCGCCCCGATGTCGGCCGACCAGGCGAGCAGTTGCGCCCTGTTATCCATGGGCACGCCGAGCATCTCAGCGATGACGCACGCGGGCAGCGGGTACGCGACGTCGGAGACGATGTCCATCCGGCCAGTCGGCTCCACCACATCCAGCAGTTCATGCGACAGCTGACGCACCCGCGGCCGCATCCGGTCGATCATGGCCGGGGTGAAGAAGCGTTTCAGCAGGCCGATGAACCGCTGATGATCTGCGGGAACGGTGTGCCCCATCCACTTCCCGACGGCGGTGCTCAGCGGCCTCAATTCCTCTTGCTGTTCGGGGCTGAGCAACCGGATGCCCTGGGTCAGGTTCGCCGGAGCCATGCGGTGGTCTTTCAGCACTCGGACGATATCGGCATGCCGAGTGAGAAGTGCCGCGTCGATAACCGGAACCCAGGCAATCGGGGTTTTCTCGCGTAACTCGCGGAGCCCTGGAATGGGGTCTCTACTCTTGCCGGACGAGATCAGTTCGTACTTGGGAAACCTAGTCTCTAAGCCAGTCATCTAGCGCATCTCTCCAGTCACTAATGGAGCTAAACCTATGAACGACAACTCAGCGATACCCGAGAGTCTAGACGTGACCATGTGGCGCCGTCAATATCAACTAGACGCTCTGGCAAGGGAATGGGAGACCGAAGCTCCGTTGAGCGGGGTGACCTGCCACGTCGCCCTGCGCCTACGGGCACCTACGGACCTTCCGTCTTCAGTCTTTCCATGTCACGGACCGCTCACCTGCGGAAACACCTCATTCCCGGATCTTGTGTCAGCCCTGCGGCCATCTCGGCCATCTCGGCCATCTCGGCCATCAGCGCCCGAACGCCGGCGCCACTCCTGTCCGGCTATCGCGGCCTACACGGCCACCGCATTCTCCACTCCGCCTTCACAAGCGATCATGATCGCGGAGGCTCTCCCCATCCCGCAGCCATCCCCATTGAACTGCACAGACACCTCAACGATCAAAACTTGCAGCTGCGTGCCAGAAGATGCCTGCCACACGTCCTGAAGGGCTCGCCCGAATTGCCGGGCGAGCCCTTCACCCTTCCCCGTACAGGCAGCAAAAATAATGGCCCCTCAAAGTACTTTTTCTTTGCTATACGGCGCCCGCGTTAATTCCGCAGGCTCGGCATGTTTACGCCATGTTGCGAATTCCTCACCCGCTCCCCGCGGTCGCCGCCAGAGGAGAACCGCAGCCGGTGCGCGGCAGACATACGCTCGGTATGCAGCGCCGTGATAGCCCGCGCGCGCTCACCGTCCCCGCGCGCCACCGCGTCCACGATCGCGCCGTGCTCCGCCCAGGACTCCACCGGGTTGGCGGGCGCCTCCACCACGTACATCCAGGCGATCTTGTGCCGGAGCTGGGTCAGCATCGAGGTCATGGCAGGGCTGCCGGAGGCCTGGGCGAGCGTCTCGTGGAACCAGCCCCCAAGGGAGCGCAGATCCTCGCTGTTGCCTTGCCTGGCCCGCTCCTGACCCAGCCGGACCAGGCCGCGCAGCACCTTCAGATGGGCCTCGGTGCGCCGCTGGGCGGCCCGGGAGGCGCCGAGCGGCACCAGCAGCATGCGCATCTCCAGGAGGTCGGCGCCCTCCTGGTCGGTCGGTTCGGCCACGCACGCGCCCGCGTGGCGTCGCGTCACCACGAAGCCCTCGGCCTCCAGTGTGCGCAGGGCCTCCCGGACGGGGACGCGGGAGACGCCGTAGCGGCGGGCGAGCAGTTCCTCGGTGAGTCGGCTGCCGCGCTCGTAGACACCGGCGACGATGTCGTCCCGGATAGCCGTGCATACCGAGTGCGCCGGAATACGCATGTCCGACCTCCGTCTTAGTCCCCTTGAAACGTCGCCGATTGACGTGTGTTCAGTGACTCTATTGCAATGAGCGGGAATTTCCGACGGCGGACCGGAATCCAGGGATATTTTTTGGACAGCGGGGCACTGTAAACGCGGAAACCCCGGCTCGGAGGAGCCGGGGCCGAAGAAGATCTCGCGGTACGTCGTCAGACACTCACGCCGTGCGAGCGCAGATAGGCGACGGGGTCGATGTCCGAGCCGTACTCGGCGGTGGTGCGGGCCTCGAAGTGCAGGTGCGGCCCGGTGACGTTGCCGGTCGCGCCGGACAGGCCGATCTGCTGGCCGGGGGTGACCGACTGGCCGACCGAGACGCCGATGGACGACAGGTGGCCGTACTGGGTGTACGTGCCGTCGGCCATCCTGATCACGATCTCGTTGCCGTACGAGCCGCCCCAGCCGGTCTCCACGACGGTGCCGCGGCCGACCGCGTGGACGGAGGTGCCGCTCGCGGCGTGGAAGTCGACGCCGGTGTGGCTGCCGGAGGACCACAGGGAGCCGCCGGTCTTGTAGCCGGTGGAGATGTAGGAGCCGGAGATCGGGGTGACGAAGCTGTTGAGGCGCTTGCGCTCGGCCGCGCGGGCGGCGCGCTCTTTGGCCTCGCGCTCCTCCTTGGCCCGTGCCTCGGCCTTCCTCTTGGCCTCCGCCGCCGCCTTCTTCCGCTCGGCGGCCTGCTGTTGGGCAGCGGCCTGGGCGTCGAGCTGATCGGCGAGGGAGTCGCCGACGCTGACGACGGGCATGAGCCCGGTCTGCTCGACGGAGTTCCCGGCGGCGAGCGCCGGAGCGGCGAGGGTGCCGATGACGCCGGTGGTGGCGAGGGCCGCGACGCCCGCCGCATTGGCGGTGGTGCGCTTCATCCGGCTGGGACGACGGTGCTTCCCGGCGGCGCAGGTGAACGCCATGTAGTGGGTGGTCCTTTCCTTCCTTCTCGCCTACCGGGTTAGCTGACGGGTTCGGAGCAGGAAGGTCTCCTACGGACCCCCTCGCAGCGCGCGCGGGCGTCCGATTCACCCCAGGGACAACGCATGTGGGTCCCCGGCTCCCCTGGCTCGCGCCATGCGGGGACTCGGCGATGACTGTCCGGTGCCGCGGACGCGGCGCAGTGCCTGACGAACAGCCGGGATGACGCTAAGCGGGCCGACTTTCAATCCCCAAACCGATCACGGTTTTTGTAGCGCATCCCACAGGCAAGACAGGCAACCTCCTGCCCAATTCGGACATCTAAGGGCCCTGGTGACGCTTCCGTCACCAGGGCCCCTGTGCGGCGCCTGCTCTGCCGGCCCCTCTACTCGGCCGACACGACCTTGACCTCGCCGATGCCGAGGGCCGCCACGGGCTCCTTGATCGCGGCCGCGTCGCCGACCAGGATCGTCACCAGACGGTCCACCGGGAACGCATTCACGACGGCCGCGGTGGCCTCGACGGTGCCCGTCGCGGCGAGCTGCTGGTACAGGGTCGCCTGGTAGTCGTCCGGCAGGTGCTGCTCGACCTGGTCGGCCAGGGTGCCCGCCACGGCCGCCGCCGTCTCGAACTTGAGCGGCGCCACGCCGACGAGGTTCTGTACGGCGACGTCCCGCTCGGCGTCGGTGAGGCCGCCCTCCGCGAGCGTGCGCAGCACGGTCCACAGGTCCTCAAGGGCGGGACCGGTGTTCGGGGTGTCGACGGAGCCGCTGATGGCGAGCATCGCGGCGCCCGAGCCGTCCGGGGCGGACCTGAGGACCTGCCCGAACGACCGCACGCCGTAGGTGTAGCCCTTCTCCTCGCGCAGGACACGGTCCAGCCGGGAGGTGAGAGTGCCGCCGAGGCAGTATGTGCCGAGCACCTGCGCGGGCCACACGCGCGCGTGCCGGTCGGCGCCGATACGGCCGATCAGCAGCTGCGTCTGGACGGCGCCGGGGCGGTCCACGATGACGACCCGGCCGGTGTCGTCGGCGGTCACCGGCGGCATGGGGCGCGGCTGGGCCGTGGAGCCGGTCCAGGAGCCGAGGGTGTCGCCGAGCAGCTCGTCCAGATCGATGCCGGTGAGGTCGCCGACGACCACGGCGGTCGCGGTGGCTGGCCGTACGTGCTTCTCGTAGAACCCGCGCACCGCCGCGGAGTCGATGTTCTCGACCGTCTCCTCGGTGCCCTGGCGCGGGCGGGACATGCGCGAGTCCGCCGGGAACAGTTCCCGGGAGAGCTCCTTGGCTGCGCGGCGGGACGGGTTGGCGAGCTCGTGCGGGATCTCGTCCAGGCGGTTGTTGACGAGCCGTTCGATCTCGCTGTCCGCGAAGGCGGGTGCCCTCAGGGCGTCGGCCAGCAGACCGAGCGCCTTGGCGAGGCGGGAGGCCGGCACTTCGAGGCTCAGCCGGACGCCCGGGTGGTCGGCGTGCGCGTCGAGGGTGGCGCCGCATCGCTCCAGTTCGGCGGCGAACTCCTCGGCGGAGTGCTTGTCGGTGCCCTCCGAGAAGGCGCGCGCCATGATCGTGCCGACACCGTCGAGGCCGGCCGGTTCGGCCTCCAGAGGAGCGTCCAGGAGCACCTCGACGGCGACGACCTGCTGGCCGGGGCGGTGGCAGCGCAGGACCGTCAGGCCGTTGTCGAGCGTCCCGCGCGTGGGGGCCGGAAAGGCCCACGGCCTGGCGTCGCCCGCCTGGGGCTGGGGGTGGAAGTCCATCGCGGCGAGCTCGCTCACTGGGCCGCCTCCTCGTTCTCGTCCTGGTCGGCGGGGGCTTCGGCAGTGGTGGGTTCGTACACGAGCACCGCCCGGTTGTCGGGGCGCAGCTTGGCCTTGGCTACCTTCTGGACGTCCTCGGCGCTCACCTCCAGGACGCGCTCCACGGCGGTGAGGGCGAGCTGCGGGTCGCCGAACAGGACGGCGTAGCGGCACAGTTCGTCGGCGCGGCCCGCGACGGTGCCGAGCCGGTCCAGCCACTCGCGCTCCAACTGGGCCTGGGCGCGCTCCATCTCCTCGGCGGTCGGGCCCTCCTCGGCGAACCGGGCGAGCTCCTCGTCGATGGCGGCCTCGATGACCGGCACCTCGACGTCCCCGGACGTCTTCACGTCGAGCCAGCCCAGGGAGGGCGCACCCGCCAGGCGCAGCAGTCCGAAGCCCGCCGCGACGGCCGTACGGTCGCGCCGTACGAGACGGTTGTAGAGGCGGGACGACTCGCCGCCGCCGAGGACGGTGAGCGCCAGGTCGGCCGCGTCGGCCTCGCGGGTGCCGTCGTGCGGCAGCCGGTAGGCGGCCATCAGCGCGCGCGCGGGGACCTCCTCCTCGACGACCTCGCGCAGCTGCTCGCCGATGATCTCGGGGAGCGAGCCGTCACGCGGAGCGGACTTGCCGTCGTGCGAGGGGATGGAGCCGAAGTACTTCTCGACCCAGGCGAGCGTCTGCTCCGGGTCGATGTCGCCGACGACGGACAGGACGGCGTTGTTGGGGGCGTAGTACGTCCGGAAGAACGCGCGCGCGTCCTCCAGGGTGGCCGCGTCCAGGTCGGCCATCGAGCCGATCGGCGTGTGGTGGTACGGGTGGCCCTCCGGGTAGGCGAGCGCGGTCAGCTTCTCGAACGCGGTGCCGTACGGGACGTTGTCGTAGCGCTGCCGGCGCTCGTTCTTGACGACGTCGCGCTGGTTCTCCATCGACTCGTCGTCGAGGGCGGCCAGCAGCGAGCCCATGCGGTCGGCCTCCAGCCAGAGGGCGAGCTCCAGCTGGTGGGCCGGCATGGTCTCGAAGTAGTTGGTGCGCTCGAAACTGGTGGTGCCGTTGAGCGAGCCGCCGGCGCCCTGGACGAGCTCGAAGTGCCCGTTGCCGTGGACCTGCTTGGAGCCCTGGAACATCAGGTGCTCGAAGAGGTGAGCCAGGCCGGTACGCCCCTTGACCTCGTGGCGCGAACCGACGTCGTACCAGAGGCACACCGCCGCGACCGGGGTCAGGTGGTCCTCGGAGAGCACCACGCGCAGCCCGTTGGCCAGGCGGTGCTCGGTCACTGTCAGGCCCCCGGTGCCTGCCTTGTCTGTGGCCGTGTGACCCATGGGCATGTACGTCCCTTCGATCGCGGTCGCGGTCCTTGAAACCGCGGTTTTGCTGCCGTTCCCGCCACTGTATGCAAGCGTGCGGCCCCCCGGTGAAGTTCCCGCAGCGCGTAAGCCCACAGCGGATCGCGTAGCCTGCGGGCAACCGTGAGCAGCACGCTGTGCGGTCGCCGGGCCGTGCGGCTCAGCCGGGCCCTGGCCCGGACTGTCAGTGCCGCGGTCCACAATGGTCCGCGTCAGAACCTGTTCACGCTTCAGCAAGAGTGAGCCGAAGGGCCGACGTGAGCGACCCGTAGGCGAGCGACCAGAAAAGAGGAGCCGGCAGCGATGGCCCGCCGCAGCACGAAGACCCCGCCGCCCGACGACTCGTACGAGGAGCGGATCCTCGACATCGACGTCGTGGACGAGATGAAGGGCTCCTTCCTCGAGTACGCGTACTCGGTCATCTACTCCCGCGCGCTCCCCGACGCCCGCGACGGCCTCAAGCCGGTGCATCGCCGCATCGTCCACCTGATGAACGAGATGGGGCTGCGCCCCGACCGCGGCTACGTGAAGTGCGCGCGCGTGGTCGGCGAGGTCATGGGTAAGTTGCACCCGCACAACGACTCGGCCATCTACGACGCCCTGGTGCGCATGGCCCAGCCGTTCTCCATGCGGCTCCCGCTGGTCGACGGCCACGGCAACTTCGGCTCGCTCGGCAATGACGACCCGCCCGCCGCCATGCGGTACACCGAGTGCCGGCAGGCCGCCGCGGCGGCGAGCCTGATGACCGAGTCGATCGACGAAGACACGGTCGACTTCGCGCCCAACTACGACGGCCAGGAGCAGGAGCCGGTGGCCCTGCCAGCCGCCTTCCCGAACCTCCTGGTCAACGGCTCCTCGGGCATCGCGGTCGGCATGGCCACCAACATGGCGCCGCACAACCTCACCGAGGTCATCTCGGCCGCCCGCCACCTGATCCGCTACCCGGACGCGGATCTGGACGCCCTGATGCGGCACATCCCGGGCCCCGACCTGCCCACCGGCGGCCGGATCGTGGGCCTCTCCGGCATCCGGGACGCCTACGAGACGGGCCGCGGCACCTTCAAGATCCGCGCGACGGTCGCGGTGGATACGGTGACCGCGCGCCGCAAGGGCCTCGTCGTCACCGAACTGCCCTTCACGGTCGGCCCAGAGAAGGTGATCGCCAAGATCAAGGACCTGGTCGGCTCGAAGAAGCTCCAGGGCATCGCCGATGTCAAGGACCTGACCGACCGCGCGCACGGCCTGCGCCTGGTCATCGAGATCAAGAACGGCTTCGTGCCGGAGGCGGTCCTGGAGCAGCTCTACAAGCTGACGCCGATGGAGGAGTCCTTCGGCGTCAACAACGTGGCGCTGGTCGACGGACAGCCCCTCACCCTGGGCCTCAAGGAACTCCTGGAGGTCTACCTCGACCACCGCTTCGAAGTGGTGCGCCGCCGCAGCGAGTTCCGGCGCACCAAGCGCCGCGACCGGCTGCACCTGGTCGAGGGCTTGCTCACCGCCCTGGTCGACATCGACGAGGTCATCCGCATCATCCGCTCAAGCGACAACTCCGCGCAGGCCAAGGAGCACCTGATCGAGCGGTTCTCGCTGAGCGAGATCCAGACCCAGTACATCCTGGACACGCCCCTGCGGCGGCTCACCCGGTTCGACCGCATCGAGCTGGAGTCGGAGCAGGACCGGCTCAACGCGGAGATCGCGGAGCTGACCCGGATCCTGGAGTCGGACGCCGAGCTGCGCAAGCTGGTCTCCACCGAACTGGCCGCGGTGGCCAAGAAGTTCGGCACCGAGCGGCGTACGGTCCTGCTGGAGTCGGGGGCGAACGCTCCGGCGGCCGCGGTTCCCCTGCAGGTCGCGGACGACCCGTGCCGGGTGCTGCTGTCCTCGACGGGCCTGCTGGCCCGCACGGCGAACAGCGAGCCGTTCCCGGAGGACGCCGACGCCAGGCGTACCAAACACGACGTGATCGTCTCGGCAGTGCCGGCCACCGCGCGGGGCGAGATCGGCGCGGTCACCTCGTCCGGCCGCCTGCTGCGGCTGAACGTCATCGACCTGCCGCAGCTCCCGGACACCGCGTCGGCCCCCAACCTCGCGGGCGGCGCCCCGCTGTCGGAGTTCCTCTCCCTGGAGGACGGCGAGACGCTGATCTGCCTCACCACGCTGGACGAGTCCTCGCCCGGTCTGGCGCTCGGCACCGAACAGGGTGTCGTCAAGCGCGTGGTCCCCGACTACCCGTCCAACAAGGACGAGTTGGAGGTCATCACGCTCAAGGAGGGTGACCGGATCGTCGGCGCGGTGGAACTGCGCACCGGCGACGAGGACCTGGTCTTCATCACCGACGACGCCCAGCTCCTGCGCTACCAGGCCTCGCAGGTCCGTCCGCAGGGCCGTCCGGCGGGCGGTATGACGGGCATCAAACTCACCGAGGGCGCCAAGGTCATCTCCTTCACCGCGGTGGACCCGGCGGTGGACGCGGTCGTCTTCACGGTCGCGGGCTCGCGCGGCACGCTCGACGACTCGGTCCAGACGACGGCCAAGCTCACGCCGTTCGACCAGTACCCGCGCAAGGGCCGCGCCACCGGCGGTGTCCGCTGCCAGCGGTTCCTGAAGGGCGAGGACTGCCTGTCCCTGGCCTGGGCGGGCGCCGTCCCGGCCCGCGCCGCCCAGAAGAACGGCACGCCGGCCGACCTCCCGGAGATCGACCCGCGCCGTGACGGCTCGGGCGTGTCGCTGGCGAAGACGGTGTCGGTGGTGGCGGGGCCGGTCTAGGCCGGTTCCTCAGGGTCCTCTTCGGTGCCCTGTACGTAACGCAGGACGCCCCACATGCCGGCCTCGTCGGCGTGCGGGGCGTCTGTCGTGTGCGCCCTGCACGCCTCCAGATCCTTGCTGAGGGCGGGTACGTCGATGCCGGAGCCGATGAGGACGAGCTGGGTGAGACGGGCGTCGCCGGGTGCCCATGCCTCCGGGTAGAACCGCAGAAACCGCCCCACGGCATGGACGGCGTAACGGTTGCGGACGTCGTACGGCCCGAAGTCGACGTATCCCTTGATCCGATAGAGGCCTTCGGGGCGGCTGTCGAGGAAGCCCATGAGCCGGCGTGGGTCGAGGGGGGTGTCCGAGGTGAAGGACAGGCTGTCGTAGGCGGAGTGCAGATGCCCCGCGTGGTCGTGGTTGGCCTGGTCGCTGTCCGGGTCGTCGTCGTGGTCGTGCAGGTCGTCGAAGGAGAGCTGTCCGATGCGCTCCTCGCTGGGCCGGCAGTCGAAGAGGAACTCGGGGTCAATACGGCCGTAGGTGGCCGGGACGACGGCGGCGCGGTCGACGAGGGACCGGACGACCGCCAGAACCCGCTCGGCGTCCTGGGGGGCCGCCCGGTCGAGCTTGTTGACCACGACGAGGTCGGCGAGTGCGAGATGCCGGTCGAGCTCGGGGTGCCGGGCGCGGGTGTCGTCGAACTCGGCGGCGTCGACGACCTCGACGAGGCCGCCGTAGACGATGTGCGTCTCCTCGCTGGCGAGCACCGTGCGGACGAGTTCCTGCGGCTCGGCGAGACCGCTGGCCTCGATGACGATGACGTCGATTCCGGTGTCGGGGTGGGCGAGCCGGGAAAGGTACTGGTCGAGTTCGCCGACATCGACCGCACAGCACAGGCAGCCGTTCCCGAGGGAGACGGTGGAGTCGCCGAGCGCGCCGGCGACGGCCATGGCGTCGATCTCGATGGCACCGAAGTCGTTGACGATGGCTCCGATACGGCTGCCGCCGCTGCGGTGCAGGAGGTGATTGAGGAGCGTGGTCTTGCCGGACCCCAGGAATCCGGCGAGCACGACGACCGGGATCTGCCGGGGGCTCACGCTCGGCTGACTCAACGTACGACCTCTTTCGCGCTGCTGCGTGCACCGGATCGCGGTCCCGGCGCACGTACGAGCTTTGAATGCCGGACCAGGATACGAGCCGGAATAATCACCGCGAAGTGAACGATTGTTAGCAGCACTGGCGGGGCAGACGTTGGGCAAGGCGCCGGTTCGTGCGACCCTCACTTCCCTCCGTGCGCCTCCTCTCCGCCTCCCCCGCCGATCAGAGCCGCTCGGCACCCTGGGAGACGGCAAGCGCCGCCCACCGCTCGCCGGTCCCCATCAGTCGACCCGCACCCCGACGACCGGCGGACGGCCGTTTGAATCGGGGATTGACATGGCCACACAGAAGTCTGGGATACGAGGGCTGGGCTCCGCCGCAGCGGCAGGGGCTGCTTTCGCCGCAGGGGCTCTCACCATTGCCGCCGCCTACCAGCACTGGCAAGAGGCTCACGCCTCACGTGCACAGCGGCTGGAGATCCAGCGTGCCCGACTTACGGATTACCAGCGTCTCCAGTTACGCCTGCTCGACAAGGCCATAGACGATCCACAACTGGCGGCCGTGATGAGCACGATCGAAACCACGTCCTCTGGGGAGCGGCGGCAGTACCTCTTCGCGAACGCCTTGTACGTCAACGCCGTCTTCGGCTACCGCATCGGAATCGCCGACCTGGACGAGTTGCGTAGCCACCTTCGCATTTTGGTCCGGAACACTGTCTTCCGCTCGTATTGGGAGGCCACACGCCCTCACCGAGCGAGCCTCCGGAACGACTCGGAAGAAGGGCGTGTCGGCAGGATGGTGGACTCCCTCATTCGCGATCTGGATGAGAGCGACACGGACGAGTGGTGGGTAGTGGGTGAGCCTCCGGGGTGAACTTCCAGGGTGAATCTCACGCCGCCTGATGGGGCCTGAACTGCGGCCAACGGCCTGCCCCATGCGGCCAGTTGGCCGACACAGGCGGCTGACCGAGTGGTATCGTTCCGGTAAGGTCCGACCTCTTGAATCACTCCAGCAACACGGAAACATCTGAGCAACATCGAGGCCTGAGGATCGGATCCCCTTGAAAATCGTGCGCCGTATCGGCGCCTCCCCACGTGAGCGCGGCAGCATGTCCGGCGAGTCCTGCCCGGACATCTTCGAGCTCAGCGACGGCAACTTCGCGGTCATCGGAACCGAAGCCACCGCAGAGCTCGACACTCTGCTTCCTGCCGATGCCTCCCGCGCCGACTACGAGCGGATCGTCATCGTGAGCCGGGAAACCCTGGTTCGCGCCAAGGACGACATTCCGGAAGCCTGACACTTTCCCGGGCAACGATCCCACCCCGCTTCGTTCCCCGACCCGCCCCCGACCGCGCCCGACCGAGGAGCGGCTCGGCTGTTCGAGCAACACTGACACCCGAACCATTGCTCAGCCATCCTTAGTGAGCCCGGCGCCAGAACGGCACCGGGCCTCATTCACCTCTAGGCCATCACCGGCACCGCCACCGGCGCCTCCACCCCCACATACCGCGCCACCGGCCGAATGATCTTCGAGTCCGCCGCCTGCTCCAGGACGTTGGCGCTCCACCCCACCACCCGCGCCGCCGCGAACGTAGGCGTGAACATCTCGCGGGGCAGCCCGCACAGCTCCATGACCACGCCCGCGTAGAACTCCACGTTGGTGTGCAGTTCCCGCCCCGGCTTCAGTTCGGCGAGGATCGCCTCGACATGGCGTTCCACCTCGACGGCGAAGTCCACTCGGGGCCCGCCGAACCGTTGGGCGACCTCCCGGAGCATCCGCGAACGCGGGTCCTCCGTGCGGTAGATCGCGTGACCGAAGCCCATGATCCGTTCGCCGGCGAGTACACGCTCACGGATCCAGTGGTCGATACGGTCGGGCGTGCCGATCGCGTCCAGAGTGTCGAGGGCCCGGCTCGGCGCTCCCCCGTGCAGCGGCCCGGACAAGGCGCCGACGGCCCCCACCAGACACGCCACCACGTCCGCCCCTGTCGACGCGATGACCCGCGCCGTAAAGGTTGATGCATTGAAGCCATGATCAATGGTCGAGATCAAGTACTGCTCGATCGCCCGGACCCGCTGCGGCTCCGGTTCCGCGCCCGTCAACATGTAGAGGTAGTTCGCCGCGTACGAGAGATCCTCACGTGGCTCCACCGGCTCGAGCCCCTCACCCAGCCGGTGCAAAGCGGTGAGCAGCGTCGGCACCGCCGCGGCCGCCGCGAGCGTGTCCCGCCGTCGCTCGTCCGGGCCGATGTCGTACACCGGCCCGAATCCCTTCGCCGCACCGAGCAGCGACAAGGCCGTGCGCATACCGGCGAGGGGGCCCGACCCTCCGCTCGCCGCCGCGATCGCGGGCAGCGCCGCCCGCACCTCGTCCGGCAGTCGCCGCAGTGCCGCGGTCTCGGCGCGGAACGTCACGGCCTGTCCGGCGTCCGGCAGTTCGCCCTGGAACAGGAGATGCCAGACGTCCTCGAAGCAGCGGGTCTGCGCGAGCTCGACGGCCGAGTACTGGCGGTAGTGATAGAACCCCTCGCGCCCCCGGACGTCCCCGACCTCGGTGTCGGTGACGACGACTCCGGCGAGTCCTCGCGGTACGTCGACGAGTGTGGTTGCGGATCTGTTGACCGACATGATTCCTCCCTGGACTTGATTCGACTGTCCATGGTTGACTCATTCTCTGTCAATATTGATTGAATCAACATGCCCTAATCAACCCACCCGGCTGCGGATACGGTGACCTCTTATGCGCGACCAAACCCCCCTCCCCGGCCCCGCCGACCACCGGCTCAGCACGAAGGAGGCCGCCGAACTGCTGGGCGTGAAGCCCGAGACCGTCTACGCCTACGTGAGCCGCGGCCAGCTCAGCAGCCGACGCGTTCCCGGCGGGCGGGGCAGCACCTTCGACGCCAAGGAGGTGGAGGCCCTCGCCCGGCGCAACCGCCGGGAGGGCGGCGGGAGTCCGGGCTCCGGCGGTGAACTGTCCGTACGGACCCGCATCACGTTCATCGACCGGGACCGCTACTACTTCCGGGGCGTCGACGCGACCGAACTCGCCGCGCGCCACTCCTACGAAGAGATCGCGGAGTGGCTCTGGACGGGACGTATGCAGCCTGGCGTCACCTTCACCGCGCCCGACGCCACGGTCGACACGGCCCGCCGCGCGGTGGACGCGCTGCCCGAACACACCGGCCCCACAGACCGGTTGCGCGTCGCCGCGATCGCCGCCGCGGCGGCCGACCCACTGCGTTTCGACCTGTCCGAGGAGGCCGTGCTCGGGAGCGCCCGGACCCTGATCCCCACCCTTGTCGCCGCGCTGCCACCCGTGCTCCACGACCGGCGCCGTGACGACGGCCGGCTGGCCTCCCGGCTGTGGACGCGGCTCAGCGGACGCAAGCCCGACGAGGCGTCCCTGCGCGCCCTGGACACCGCACTGGGCCTTCTCGTCGACCACGACCTCGCCGCCTCGACCCTCGCGGTGCGTGTCGCCGCATCGGCGCACGCGCACGCGTACGCGGCCGTGTCCGCCGGACTCGGCGTCCTGGAGGGCCCCTTGCACGGCGCGGCCAGCGGGCTCGCCCACAAGCTGCTGCTCGACGTGCTCGACCGCGGCGACGCGGCCCCCGTGATCTCGGAGGAGCTGCGGGCCGGCCGTCGCATCCCGGGCCTCGGTCACCGGCTCTATCCGGGCGAGGACCCACGCGCGCGTGCCCTGTTCACCCTCCTGGAGGAGATCCCGCGCGCCGAGCCCGCCCTCCTCGCGGCCCGCGACATCGTGGCCACCACCGCCCGCCACGCCCCCCTGCACGCCAACGTCGACCTGGCCCTGGCCGTGCTCACCGCCTCCTCCGGGATGCCGGCCTCGGCCGGCGAGACGGTCTTCGCCGTCGCCCGTACGGCGGGCTGGATCGCGCACGCGCTGGAGGAGTACGGGGAACGCCCGCTGCGGATGCGCCCGAGCGGCACCTATGTGGGCCCGAAGCCGCCCCAGCCGCTGCCGGAGCCCTGACACAGGCCCGGCCGGAAGTCGCCGCGCGTCAAGTCAGGTTAGGCTCACCTCTGTGAGTACCTGCTCAACGGTCTCGCACGACCTCGACGAGCCCGTTTCCGGAACCGCGGCCACCGCGCGGACCTGGCTGCTGCTGGAGCAGTCGGGTCCCTGGGGCGCCAAGGCGCTCACGTCGAGCCACCTGGACCCCGCGCTGGGCCGCGCCCTTGAGGCAGCGGCGAAGGGCACGGGCGTGCGCATCGCGCTCATCCGCCGCCCGGGACGGCACGCCGACAGCGGAGCAGCCACCACCCGGCAGGTGTACGCCGCCCACACCGTGCCCGGCAACGTGTGGCTGCGCAGTGCGACCACCCGCGAGCCGTGGGACCTGCTCGGTCTGGACTTCGCCGCACTCGGCAGAGGTGACCACGACAGCTTCGACGCGACGCTCGGGGGCCGACCCCACACCGGCGATCCGCTCGCACTCGTCTGCACCAACGGCAAGCGGGACCGCTGCTGCGCGCTCCTCGGCCGTCCGCTCGCCGCGGACCTGGCCGCCTCGGGCGTCGACGGCGTCTGGGAGGTCACCCATCTGGGTGGTCACCGCTTCTCCCCGACGCTGCTCGTCCTGCCGTACGGCTACGCCTACGGCCGTGCCGAGGCCCATGCCGTCAGGGAAGTCCTCCAGAGCGTCCAGGAGGGCCGGATCGTGGTCGAGGGGTGTCGCGGCAACTCCGCCTGGGAGCGTCCCGGCCAGGCTGCCGAGCTGGCCGTCCGCACGGCAGTGCGTGAATACGCGGCCGAGGCCCTGACCGTCGTACGCACGGACTGCGCGGCCCCGCGCTGGGAGGTGACCGTCGCACACGCCGACGGCCGCCATTGGCGCGTCCTCGTGGCCCAGAGCGCCTCTCTGCCGCCCCGCCCGGAGAGCTGCGGGGCGTCGGTGCTCGGCTCACCCGCGCGGATGGACGTGGTGGCGGTGCGTGAGTTGAGGACATCGACAGCGCTGGCGTGCTGACCGGGCCTGCTGGCCCGTCAACGTATTGATCAAGAGATCCATGCCACACCCCCTTCGGTGGATCCGGTGCCTCCCCGTACCGTCAGGGGTATGAGCCGCACTCCCCGTGCCCGTCGCCTGCGCCTCGGCCTGCCCCGCCGGGTGTTCTCGCAGGTCCTCCTCATGCAGTTGGCGATCGCCGCGGGAGTAGCGGTGCTCGCGACCGGTCTGTTCCTCGCGCCGTTGAGCAACCAGCTGGACGACCAGGCGATGCGCCGGGCGCTGGCCATCGCCCAGACCATCGCCGCGGAGTCGCAGATCCCCGAGCAGGTCAAGGACACGCCCCCGCTGCCCGACGGCCCCGTCCAGCGGGAGGCCGAGCGGGTCCGCAAGGCAACCGGGGCCGAGTACGTCGTGGTCATGGACTGGCGAGGCGTCCGCTGGTCGCACCCCACCCGCAGCGAGGTGGGCAGGATCGTCTCGACCGACCCGGGCCAGGCCCTGGCCGGCAAGGAGATCATGCAGATCGACAGCGGCACCCTGGGCCGTACCGCCCGCGGCAAGGTGCCGCTCTACGACAGCGGGCACCACATCGTGGGGGCCGTCTCGGTGGGCATCGCCTACGACAGCGTGCGCGCCCGGCTGATCCACGCGATCCCGGGACTGTTCGCCTACGCCGGCGGGGCTCTCGCCGTGGGCGCGCTGGCGGCCTGGCTCATCTCCCGCAGAGTCCAGCGACAGACCCGCGACCTGGCCTTCTCCGACATCTCCGCGCTCCTCGCGGAGCGCGAGGCCATGCTGCACGGTATCCGGGAGGGCGTCGTCGCCCTGGACAGCGCCGGACGCATCCGCCTGCTCAACGACGAGGCCAGGCGTCTGCTGGGCATCGGCGACGAGGCCGTGGGGCGCTCCCCCGACGAGGCGCTCGGTGACGGTCGTACGGCCGACGTCCTGGCCGGACGCGTGACGGGCACCGATCTGGTCACCGTGCGCGGCCAGCGGGTGCTGGTCGCCAACCGCATGCCCACCGACGACGGCGGCGCGGTGGCCACCCTGCGCGACCGCACCGAGCTGGAGCAGCTCGGCCGGGAGCTCGACTCGACCCACGGCCTCATCGACGCCCTGCGCGCCCAGGACCACGAGCACGCCAACCGGATGCACACGCTCCTGGGGTTTCTGGAGCTGGAGATGTACGACGACGCCGTGGAGTTCGTCGGGGAGGTCGTCGGCGACCACCGGGCCACCGCGGAGCAGGTCACCGAGAAGATCGAGGACCCGCTGCTCGCCGCGCTGCTGGTGGGCAAGGCGACCGTCGCCGCCGAGCGCGGGGTCGCCCTGTGGGTCTCCGACGGGACCCGGCTGCCGGACCGGCTGGTCGATCCGAGCGGGCTGGTCACGATCGTCGGCAACCTCGTGGACAACGCCCTGGACGCCGTCGCCGGAGCACCGCACGCGCGCGTGGAGGTCGAGCTGCGCACGGAGGGCCGTACCGCCGTCCTCAGGGTGCGGGACACCGGGCCCGGAATCCCGGTCGAGCAACGGGAACTGGTCTTCACGGAGGGCTGGTCGACCAAGGAGCCGCCCGCGCACCGGGGACGCGGCCTCGGGCTCTCCCTCGTGCGCAAGCTCGCCGAACGTCAGGGCGGCAGCGCCACCGTCGGCGAGGCCGGCGGCGGAGGCGCGGAGTTCACCGTCGTCCTGCCGGACGCACTGGCCGAGCCGCAACCGGCGCTCACCGCGCCGCCCACCCGGCAGACCGCCGTCGAGGAGGAGTCGCGATGATCGAGGTCCTGGTCGTGGACGACGACACCCGCGTGGCGCGCGTCAACGCTGCCTACGTCGAGAAGGTCCCCGGCTTCCACGTGGCCGGCGAGGCGCACAGCGCCGCGGACGCGCTGCGTCAGCTGGAGAGCCTCTCCCACGTCGACCTGGTCCTCATGGACCACTACCTGCCCGACGAGACGGGTCTGGCGGTCGTCCAGGAGATGCGCCGGCGCGGCCACCAGACCGACGTGATCATGGTGACGGCGGCGCGGGACGTGACGACCGTGCAGGCGGCGATGCGCCATGGCGCGCTGCAGTACCTGGTCAAGCCGTTCGCCTTCGCGGGCCTCAGGGCCAGGCTGGAGGCGTACGCCGAGCTGCGGCGCACCCTGGACGGCGGCGGCGAGGCGGAACAGGCGGAGGTCGACCGCATCTTCGGTGCCCTGTCCTCGCCGGCTGAGCCCGATCTGCCCAAGGGGCACTCCCCGACCACGGTGGAGCTCGTCCGAAGGTCACTGATGAACGCCGAAGGGCCTTTGTCGGCGCAGGAGATCGCCGACCGGACAGGGGTGAGCCGGCAGACCGCCCAGCGCTACCTGAAGCTCCTGGAGCGCACGGGGCGGGCCAGACTCACCCTCAAGTACGGCGACGCGGGCCGCCCGGAACACCGTTACGTGTGGGCGACCCGCGCGTGAGGAGGCTCAGCCGGCGTTCTGCGCGGCCTTGTCGACGAACTCCGTCGTGTACGTTTTGTCGAGGTCGACGTCGGCGTTCTGGATGTTGGGGTTGAACGCCTTGAGGACCTTCTCGACGGTCTCGGGACCGTCCTTGGGCATCACGCCGTCGTCGGTGAACATCGGCAGTGTGTTCTTGATGGCCACCGCGTACAGCAGCTTGTTGCCCTGCGAGTAGTCGGCGGGCATCTTGTCAGCGATCTGGGTGGCGCTGTGGGTGGACATCCACTTGAGCGTCTTGACGAATGCATTGGCCAACTTCTGGACGGTGTCCTTGTGACCGTTGACCCAGTCCGTCTGCATGTACAGGCTTGACGACGGATACGGCCCGCCGAGGGCCTCGTCCGAGCCCTGGGGCGTGCGCATGTCCAGGAGGACCTTGCCGGCCTTCTTGTCCAGGATCGTCGCGACGGTCGGGTCGGTCGTCATGCCACCGTCGATCGAGCCCTGCTGGAGCGCCGAGATGAACGTCGGTCCCGCACCGACGGCGACCGGGGTGAAGTCGCTGACCTTCACGCCGTTCTTGACCGCGAGGTACTTGGTGAGGAAGTCCGTCGAGGAGCCGAGGCCCGTGACGCCGAGCTTCTTGCCCTTGAAGTCCTTGGGCGAAGTGATGTCACCGGCCGCCTTGTTTGAGACGATCTCCACCTCGCCGGGCGCGTGCGAGAACTGCACGACCGACTCCACGTCCTTGCCCTTCACCTGCAGGTCGAGCGTGTGGTCGTAGAAGCCGACGGCCCCCTGGACCTGGCCGGAGACGAGCGCGGTCTCGGCCTGGACACCGGCGGGCTCGCTCAGCAGCTCCACGTCGAGTCCCTCGGCGTCGAAGTAGCCGAGCCGCTGGGTCAGCATCGCGGGCAGGTAGATGACCTTGTCGAGGCCACCGACCATGATCTTGACCTTGGTCCCCTTGCCGTCGCCCTTGCTGCCGGAGTCGGCTGAGGCCGTACTGGCGGCGTCGTTGGCACAGGCGGTGAGCGAGGTGAGGGCGAGCAGGCCGGCGGCGGCCAGGGAGGTGTATCTGGCGGTCTTGCGCATGGAGTTCACGTCCTTGTGAGGGGCGATGCGGAGGGGTTGCTGGAGTAAGGAGGCGGCGGCTGCCGTGGACAGCCTCAGCTGTCCGAACTCGTCGGCTTCCAGCGGAAGATGCGGCGCTCGGCGAAGGTGAGCAGGCCTTCGGCGAGGAGGGCGACGACGGCGAGGATGACCATCGCGGCGTACACACCGGCCGCGTTGAAGGTGCCCTGCGACTGCGCGACGAGCAGGCCGATGCCCTTGGTCGCGCCGATGTACTCGCCGACGATCGCGCCGATGAGGGCGAAGCCGAAGCTGACGTGCAGGCTGGTGAAGATCCACGAGGTCGCGGACGGGATGACGACCTGAAGCGTCACCCTGCGATCGCTCGCGCCCAGGATGCGGGCGTTGGCCACCAGGTTGCGGTCCACCTCGCGGGCGCCCTGGAAGGCGTTGAAGAAGACCGGGAAGAAGACCAGGACCACGGCCGAGGCCACCTTGGAGGCCGGTCCGAGTCCGAACCAGATCACGAAGATGGGTGCAAGGACGATCCTCGGTATCGAGTTGAGCACCTTGATGTATGGACCAAGGACGTCGGCGAGCAAAGTGATCCGCCCCAACGCAATACCGAAGACCACACCGGCCACCACGCCGACGACCCAGCCCAGCAGTGCCTCGTACAGCGTGTACCAGACCTGCTCGCCCAGCGAACCGAGTGCGGTCCCGTGCGTCACCCAGGTCCAGATCTGGTCCCAGATCTTCGAGGGCATGGAGAAGTTGAAGGGATCGATGACCTCGGCCCGCGAGAGCACTTCCCACAGACCGAGGACGGCCACCAGGAGCAGCACGCGGGCCGCGGCGACGACGATGCGGCGTCTGCGGGCGGCACGCGCGCGTGAGTGCGCGCGATCCGGCGGGGGCGTGGCCGTGTCCACGACCGGTGTGCTGAGAACCTCAGGCGACATGGGCTGCGCCCCTCTCCCGGGTGATGCGGACCTCTTCGCCGAGGGACTGCCAGATCTCGCGGTAGATCTCGATGAACCGCGGCTCCAGGCGCACCGACTCGACCTTGCGCGGCCGTGGCAGGTCGATCTCGAAGACCTGCTTGACGGTGGCGGGTCCGGCCGTCATCACGACGACCTTGTCGGCCAGCGCGATGGACTCCTCCAGGTCGTGGGTGACGAAGACGACGGAGGCGCCCGTGCCCTCCCACAGTTCGAGGAGCTCGTCGGACATCAGGGCCCGGGTCTGCACGTCGAGCGCGGAGAACGGCTCGTCCATCAGCAGGATCTCGGGGTCGTTGACGAAGGTCGCGGCGAGCGCGACCCGCTTGCGCTGGCCTCCGGAGAGCTGATGGGGGTAGCGGTCCTCGAAGGCCGTGAGCCCGACCCGGGCCAGCCATTCCCGCGCCTTGTCCCTGGCCTCCGCCTTGGGCACGCCCCGGAAGCGCGGGCCGGCCATGACGTTGGACAGGACCGTGCGCCAGGGGAAGGTGGCGTCCTGCTGGAAGACGAAACCCACCTTGTCCCCGACCCCCCGGACCGGCTCCCCGACGACCAGAACCTCGCCCTCGGAGGGCTCCTCCAACCCGCTGACCAGGGTCAATGTGGTCGACTTGCCGCAGCCCGTGGGTCCGACGACCGCCACGAACTCCCCACGGCCCACCGCGAGATCAAGTCCGCTGACGGCCGTGTGCAGACCCCCCGACGGGGTCCGGAATGTCTTGCTCGCTCCCCGCAGTTCGATGGCGGGGCTGGTGTCTGCGCTCATGGCCGGGGACGGTAGATGTGGCCTGTGCCACGGCATCAGTCTTCTGGGCACATGCCGTTCTTTTGCTTGCAACGGCCTGTTGTGCTCGTTTTGCGCGCGCTACAACAGCGGAGCCGAAACACGGGCGTGACGCCCGCCAGGCCTTGAGGGAAAGAGGCCCGATGATTGACGTCCTGGTCGTGGACGACGACTTCCGTGTCGCCGAGATCAACGCGAAGTACGTGGGCAAGGTTCCCGGCTTCCGGGTGGCCGCCCGCGCCCACAGCGCCGCTCAGGCGCTGGCCAGCGTGCAGCGCGGGACCATCGACCTGGTCCTGCTCGACCACTACCTGCCCGACCAGACGGGCCTCGAACTCGTGCACCGCATGCGGGAACAGGGACACGGCACGGACGTCATCATGATCACGGCAGCCGGGGACGTGACGACCGTCCAGACGGCGATGCGCCTGGGCGCCCTCCACTACCTGGTCAAGCCCTTCACCTTCGCGGCGCTGCGCACCCGGCTGGACTCCTATGCCGCCCTGCGCCGCACCGTCGACCGGGTCGGCGGCCACGGCATCGCCGGTCAGGAACAGGTCGACCGCATCTTCAGCGCCCTGCGCACCACCTCGGCTCCCGCCTCCCCCGGCCTGCCCAGCGGCCACTCGGAGCCGACCACGGACCTCATCTGCCGCGTCCTGCACCACGCCGGCCACCCGCTGTCGGCGCACGAGGTCGCCGCCGAGACGGGCCTGAGCCGCTCCACCGCCCAGCGCTACCTCCGCCACCTCGAACAGGCCGGCCGCCTCCGCCTGTCCCTCAGATACGGCGACACCGGGCGCCCGGAGCACCGGTACGCGTGGGTGGCGCCATAGCCGTACGCCCAGACGGTCTGCCGGCGAACGCGGTACGCCGAAGACGGATGCGGTACGACGACGAGGGCACCGTCCGGTCACAGGCGCCGCCCCTACACTGCCCCCGCCCCCGTGAGTGACCGCACCTCGGTCTCCGCGTGCTTGGCCTCGTCGGCGACCTCCGCCGAGGTGACCGTGCCGAGCCAGCCCGCGACGAAGCCCAGCGGGATGGAGACCAGACCGGGGTTCTGCAGCGGGAAGTACTGGAAGTCGACGCCCGGGAAGAGGGACTCCGGGCTGCCGGACACCACGGGCGACAGCAGCACCAGGGCCATGGCGGGGATCAGTCCGCCGTAGACGGACCAGACGGCACCCCGGGTGGTGAAGCCGCGCCAGAACAGCGAGTAGAGCAACACCGGCAGATTCGCGGACGCGGCGACGGCGAAGGCGAGGCCCACCAGGAAGGCGACGTTGAGATCGCGGGCCAGCAGGCCGAGGGCGATCGCGATCACGCCGATCCCGACGGCGGCTGTCCTGGCCACGGCCACCTCACTGCGCGGCCTGGCCCGTCGGCGCCGTAGTGAGGCGTACAGGTCATGGGCGACGGAGGCCGAGGAGGCGAGGGTGATGCCGGCGACCACGGCGAGGATCGTGGCGAAGGCTACGGCGGCGACGATCGCGAACAGAACCGTTCCTCCCATGGAGTCGGCACCGCCGCCCAGGTCGAGGGCCAGGAGGGGGACGGCGGTGTTCCCCGCAGCGTTCGATCCCCGGACCGTCTCGGGCCCCACGATCGCCGCGGCGCCGAACCCGAGGACGATCGTCATGAGGTAGAAGCCGCCGATGAGCCCGATCGACCAGACCACCGAACGCCGTGCGGCGCGTGCCGTGGGCACGGTGTAGAAGCGGGACAGGATGTGCGGAAGCCCCGCCGTGCCGAGCACGAGGGCGAGTCCCAGGCTGATGAAGTCGAGGCGGGCGGTCCAGTCGCCGCCGTACTTCAGACCAGGTGCCAGGAACGACCGGCCGTGGCCGCTGCGCTCCGCGGCCGTGAGCAGCAACTGGTCGACGTCGCCGTGGAACCGCACCAGCACGAGCACGGTCAACGCGACGGTCCCGCCGAGCAGCAGGACCGCCTTGACGATCTGGATCCAGGTCGTCGCGCGCATCCCGCCCAGGGACACATAGATCACCATGAGCGCCCCGACGGCGATGACGGTCCAGGACTGGGCCGCCTCACTGGTGCCTCCGAGCAGCAACGCGACGAGGCTGCCCGCGCCCACCATCTGGGCCACCAGATACAGAACGGACACGGTGACCGAGGAAGTTCCCGCCGCGATCCGCACCGGCCGCTCGCTCATCCGCGCCGCGACCACGTCGGCCAGCGTGAACCGCCCGCAGTTGCGCACCAGTTCGGCGACGAGGAAAAGCACCACCAGCCAGGCCACGAGGAAGCCCACCGAGTAGAGCATGCCGTCGTACCCGAAGAGCGCGATGAGCCCGGAGATACCGAGGAAGGACGCGGCCGACATGTAGTCACCCGCGATGGCAAAACCATTCTCCATCGGCGAGAACAACCGCCCGCCCGCATAGAACTCCTCCGCCGAACCGTGCCGGTGGCGGCTCACCCACGTCGTGATCCCGAGCGTGACCGCGACGAACGCGCTGAACAGCAACAGCGCCAGAGTCTGGTGGTTCACCGTCACGACGACGCACCGCCCCGGGCCGTACGCGTCAGTTCCTGCGTGTCCCACCGCAGTTCGAGGGCGGCCCGGTCCCGGCGCAGCCGCGCATGCCGGGCGTAGGCCCAGGTGAGGACGAAGGTGGTGAGGAACTGCCCCAGTCCCGCGAGCATCGCCACGTTCACCGCGCCTGTCACCGGTCGCGCCATCAGTCCCGGCGCGCTCGTCGCCGTCACGACGTAGGCCACGTACCAGGCGAAGAACCCGAGTACCGCCGGCACCACGAACCTGCGGTACCTGCTGCGCACCTCCTGGAAGGCCGCGCTGCGCTGCACCTCGAGGTAGACGTCGGCCGCCGCGGCGGCCCGGTCCTCGCGCTCCGCGCGTGCCGTCACGACCGGTGCCGCGGATGTGCCGTCACCACCCGTCTCGCCCCAGCCGGAGGCGAGCTCGTCGTACCAGGGATCGTCGTACCGCACCCCGGCGGACGCTTCGGCACGCGTCACATCGTGGCCGTCGTGGTTCTCGGCCGGACTCTCGGCATCACCCTCGCTTCCGCGGGGACGAGCGTTGCTTGACTGCATGCCCAAGGATGGACAGAACGGGAAGATCCCCGACTCTTCTTCCCGGTGCTCTTCACCCCATCAGGTGACTCCTCCCATCGGTGGCCGTACAAGCCCCTTCGCGTACGCGTAACGCACCGCCTGCGCACGGTCCTTGATGCCCGTCTTGGCGAAGAGGTTGTTGATGTGGGTCTTCACCGTGGCTGTGGAGACATGCAGTTCGCGGGCGATCTCCTGATTGGTCAGCCCTTCGGCGATCAACGCCAGCACCTCGACCTCACGAGCGGTGAGCCCGTCGGGCACCTCCCCGGGCGCCGGCTGCGGCGGCTCGGGGTCCGACAGCCGCTCCAGCAACCGCCGCTGGATGCTCGGCGACAGTCCGGCGTCCCCGGAGAGCACGCTGTGCACGGCCCGCACGATCTCGTCACCTCCCGCGTCCTTGGTGAGATAGCCGCGCGCCCCCGCCTTGAGCGCGGGAAACAGCGACTCGTCGTCCGCGAACGTCGTCAGCACCACGACTTGAGTCCCCGGGTACTCGGCCCGGATCCTGCGGGTCGCCTCCACCCCGTCGCAGCGGGGCATACGCAGGTCCATCAGCACCACGTCCGGGGCGAGTTCGGCGACGAGCGCCACTGCCTCCTCCCCGTCCCCGGCCGCGCCCACGACCTCGACACCGGGCAGCAGACCGAGCAGCATGACGATGCCTTCGCGCACCACGGTCTGGTCGTCCGCGACCACCACCCGCGCGGACTTCGTCTCCGCCCCCACGGTCATACCGGCACCTTCAACGTCACCACGAACCCTCCGTCGTCCGGCCCGGCGTCCAGCGAACCGCCCAGCAGTTCGGCTCGCTCCCGCATCCCCAGCAGACCGTACCCGCCTCCGGTGGTAGTGAGTTCGCCCGCCGAACCACCCGAGTCCCGTACGACCAACGTCACCTGCTTCTCTCCGTACTCCAGCCGCATCCGGACCTTGGCTCCGGGCGCATGCTTGCGGACGTTGGTCAGGGCCTCCTGCGCGACCCTGCGCACGGCCTGCGACGCCTCGGCCGGCAGCGGCCTGCGCTCACCCGAGATGGTGGTCTCGGCGCCGTCTGCCGTCCCGACGAGCTGGCTCAGGAACTCCTCCAGCGGAGTCATGTCCCCCCGCAGAGCCGACAGCGCCTGCCTCGTCTCCGCGAGACCGTCGCGGGCCATGCCCCGGGCCGCCACCACCCGTTCGAGTATCTGCTCCCGGGCCGCACCCCCCTCGATCAGCAACCGGGCCGCCTCCAGATGCACGAGCTGGGCCGAGAGACTGTGAGCCAGCACGTCGTGGATCTCCCGAGCGATCCGGGCCCGCTCCGCGAGTGCCGCCGACTCCGCCTCGGCCGCCCGCGCGGCCCGCTCCTGTGTGAGCAGCCGCTGGGCGTTGCCACGGGCCTCGGCGTCCAGGCGCAGGACGTAGCCGGCCAGGGCGAGCCCCGCGGTCGTGGCCAGGGTGGTCAGCCACACGTCGTCGTTGAAGGCGGCGTAGAGGGCGAGGGCGACCACGGTCACGGGCAGGGCGGCGGCGATGGGCAGCCGTTCCAGAGCGGTGATGGCGCAGCCGCACCACAGCACGAGGGCGACGACCCCGAAGTGGGCGGCCTGGGCGGCGACCGCGATCGTCAGGAGGACGCTGTAGAGCGCCAGGGAGGACCAGAGCCGGTGCGCCAGGGTGGTGCGGAAGAGGGCCCAGGCCACGACGGCGGACAGGAGGATTCCCGTCACTGCTCCGAGCACGCCCCAGCCCTGCACACGGCTGCTGTGAAAAGCGCCCCACAGGAGCATGACGAGCACCAGCAACCGCGTGACCCAGCCGAGCAGACGCCGAGGACGCGTGGTCGCCTCACGCCCGAGCGCCTCCCGGGAGGGCCAGCGGGTCCAAGCCTTGTCCGTCACACGCGTTCCTTCCCCGTGGACCGGACCATGGGCTCACCGTACGCCGCCGGGTCGGGTGCGGCGGCAGGTCGCAGGGAGTGCGCTCGCCGGACGAGGATCCCGGAGCGCACGAGCAGGGTGGCCGCCAGGGCGAGCAGCAGCGCGGAGGTGTCCTGGTGGACACCGATCGCCGCACCCAGCGCGAAGAGGCCGACGCGCAGTGCGATGCCGACAGCCCAGACAGCCCCGCTCGCCTTGGTGCTCCGGCTCCACACCTCGCCGTTCGGCTTCGTCCATATCCGGCTCGTCCAGGCCCAGCCGGTCCCGATGGCGAATCCGGTGAACAGTTCGACGATGAGCAGGGTGAAGGATGCCGTGCGGTGATGAGCGTCCGCCAGCCCCGGCTCGCGCAATGTCACGACCGCCAGGACGGCGGGCAGGAGCCACCAGCGTCGGCCGGTGTCGATCCGGGTCGCCCGGAACTGCCAGGCGATCACGACGACCACCGCAACCACGATCAGCAACGCATCGACGAGCCCGGACATCACAGCCTCCGTGAGCGAGGAAGGGTCTTTCGGCAGCGGACGCCGCCGACACCTTCGAAGCTACGGAAATCCGCAGGTCGGGAGATCGGAGCTGGGGTGGATCACGGGTGGATTCCCGGGCAGTCGGGCTCTCCACCCACGGGTGGACAACCGCCGCGCCGAAGCCCGTCGTGCCCGCCACCGTCGACCGCCTGCGCCAGGGTCAGCCACCGAGCCACGGTCAGTCATCGCCGGCGACGTCATGAGCGCCGGGCGGCGGTGACGACCGTGCTGCCCGCCCACCTCGGCCGACCATGAAGGCCATAGGGCTGTGCCGCGGGTGCGGACCAACCCGTCCGAACATGAGGCCGGGACCGGTCGTCATACCGGTCCCGGCTCAGCGCTACACGTCGATGCGCGACCGGTCCAGCGTCGCCGCCGAGCCCGAGATGAACTCCTTCCGCGGCGCCACGTCGTTACCCATCAACAGATCGAAGACCTGCTCCGCGGCCTCCAGATCGGCGAGGTTGATCCGCCGCAGAGTCCGGTGCCGCGGGTCCATCGTCGTCTCGGCCAACTGGTCGGCGTCCATCTCGCCGAGACCCTTGTACCGCTGGATGGAGTCCTTGTACCGGACGCCCTTGCTCTGGAACTCCAGCAGCTTTTCGCGTAGCTCACGGTCCGAGTACGTGTAGACGTACTTGTCCTGGCCCTTCTTCGGCTGAACGAGCTCGATGCGGTGCAGCGGCGGTACCGCGGCGAACACCCGGCCCGCCTCGACCATGGGCCGCATGTAACGCTGGAACAGCGTCAGCAGCAGGCACCGGATGTGAGAGCCGTCGACATCGGCGTCGGTCATCATGATGATCTTGCCGTAGCGGGCCGCGTCGATGTCGAAGGTCCGGCCGGACCCCGCTCCTATGACCTGGATGATCGCACCGCACTCGACGTTCTTGAGCATGTCGGTGACGGACGACTTCTGGACGTTGAGGATCTTGCCGCGGATGGGCAGCAGCGCCTGGAACTCGGAATTCCGGGCGAGCTTCGCGGTACCGAGCGCGGAGTCGCCCTCGACGATGAACAGTTCGCTGCGGTCGACGTCGTCGCTTCGGCAGTCGGCGAGCTTGGCGGGCAGCGAGGACGATTCCAGAGCCGTCTTGCGGCGCTGCGCGTCCTTGTGCTGGCGGGCCGCGATACGCGTGCGTGCGGCGGCGACCGCCTTCTCCATGACGACCCGCGCCTGGGCCGCGGCGTCGCGCCTTGTGGACGTCAGGAACGCCTTGAGCTCCTTGGAGATCACGGTGTTCACGATGCGGCGGGCCGCCGAGGTGCCGAGAACCTCCTTGGTCTGTCCCTCGAACTGGGGCTCGGCGAGGCGCACGGTGACGACCGCGGTCAGGCCCTCGAGGGCGTCGTCCTTGACGATGTCGTCCTCGGCGACACGCAGCATCTTCTTCGCGCGCAGCACCTCGTTCATCGTCTTCGCGACGGCCTGCTCGAAACCGGCGACATGGGTGCCGCCCTTGGGGGTGGCGATGATGTTGACGAACGACCTCAGGGTCGTGTCGTAGCCGGTGCCCCAGCGCATCGCGACGTCCACGCCGAGTTCGCGGGTGACCTCGGTGGGCGTCATCTGGCCGTGCTCGTCCAGGACCGGGACAGTCTCCTTGAAGCTGCCCTGCCCAGAGAAGCGGAGGACGTCGTTGACCGGCTTGTCGGTGGCCAGGTACTCGCAGAACTCGCTGATGCCGCCATCGAAGCGGAACGACTCCTCGCCCTTGCTGCCGCCCTCGCCCAGGCCGTACTCGTCGCGGACGACGATGGTCAGGCCGGGCACCAGGAACGCGGTCTGGCGAGCGCGCCCGTGGAGGTTCTCCAGGGAGAGCTTGGCGTCCTTGAGGAAGATCTGCCGGTCGGCCCAGTACCGCACGCGCGTGCCGGTGCGGGTCTTGGGAATCCTCTTGGCCTTGCGCAGGCCGCTCGCGGCCTCGAACTTGCCATCGGGGCCGTTCCCCGCAAAGGCACCGGGCACGCCGCGCCGGAAGCTGATCGCGTGGGTGTTGCCGACGCGGTCCACCTCGACGTCCAACCGCGCGGACAGGGCGTTCACCACGGAGGCGCCCACGCCGTGCAGTCCGCCGGAGGCGGCGTACGAGCCGCCGCCGAACTTGCCGCCGGCGTGCAGCTTGGTCATGACGACCTCGACGCCGGACAGGCCCGTCTTGGGCTCGATGTCGACCGGGATGCCCCGGCCGTTGTCCCGGACCTCCACCGAGGCGTCGTCGTGGAGGATCACCTCGATGTGGTCGCAGTGCCCGCCCAGGGCCTCGTCGACGGAGTTGTCGATGATCTCCCACAGACAGTGCATCAGGCCACGGCTGTCGGTAGATCCGATGTACATACCCGGGCGCTTGCGTACGGCCTCAAGCCCTTCGAGGACGAGCAGGTGCCGCGCGGTGTAGTTGGAACCGTCCCGGTCTGCTCCTGCCAGCAGAGCTGTGGACGGCACGGACGTCTCGGCGGTCACGCGGTTCGCTCCTCGCTGAATTTCAGGTGGGCCCTTGTGGGTAAGGGCGCGGCTTCGGTCGCCGCCATGAGGGTACCGAGGCCTGGTAGAGCCGTTGTAACGCCACCCTCGTGCGGAAACACAGAGTAGTCCAGGGTCGCATACCTGTTCGATCCCTCGATGGGGTGAAGTACATATCACGTTCCCTTACAGGCATGAACCATTTAGGCTCCGGGCACGTCCTCATGAACAACCGGCAATCCAGCCGGGAGGACCGACCTTGACCGACAGCGCGAAACCGTAAGACACACAGATACGCAATACGGCACATTCGCCGCCAAACCGGCAGCAGCCAGCCGCCCGGAAAATTTCTCTCTGGGAGAAGCCCCGAGCGGGAACGTTTTGGGGCTGGTTGGATGTTGACCCTGGTACGACAGCTCGTCGAGCTAGAGAAGAGGCGACGTGACTACTGTTCTGACCCCCGCGAGCCCGCTGACGGCCGCTGACCGCTGCGACCGCTGCGGCGCCCAGGCGTACGTGCGCGTCGTGCTGCTCAGCGGTGGAGAGCTGCTCTTCTGCGCCCACCACGGTCGCAAGTTCGAGCCGGAACTCAAGAAGATCGCCGCTGAGATACAGGACGAGACGGAGCGGCTCACGGCCGTTCCCGCATCGGTCTCAGAAGAAGATCGCTGACACCTCGCGTCCACGACGAGCCAGCTCCGGCACAGGCCGGCATAAGGGCGGCTGTCCCTGCTCCCAGGGGCAGCCGCCCTTACTCATGGCCCTGCAAGGACCTCATGGGTTCTGCGGGGACCTCATGGCTCCGCGGGGACGCTCAACGCCCCCAAGGCACTGTCAGGCGGTTCCATGGCGTCCGTCGGCCGCATTGCGACCGGCCGATCCCAGCGTCCGCATGACGTCGGACACACGGGCGTACACACCGGGGCGGCCCGCTCGTCCACAGCCACTCCCCCAGGACACCAGCCCGATCAGCTTCCCCTGGGCGACCAGCGGCCCACCGCTGTCCCCCTGGCAGGCGTCACGACCACCCCAGTCCTCCCCGGCGCACAACATGCTGTCGGCGCGGTAGGTGCCGTCGGCGCCGCCCGGATAAGCCTCCGTGCAGCCCGCGTCGGCCAGTACGTGCACTTGTGCCGCCCGCAGACTGCGCGCGTAGTCGCCGCCGCCCGTGACGTCACCCCAGCCGTACACCGTGGCACCGGTTCCCGGCTGGTACGCGGTGTCGCCGGCGGCCGCCATGGCGATGACCGCGTTCTGCGGCAGCGGCTCGGCGAGGGTGAGGACGGCGAAATCCCCGGCGTTGCTCTGCGGGTCGTAGCCGGGATTCACCCAGGCTTCACGTATGGCGATCTCCTTGCCCTGGTCGGAGACCAGATCCGTACGGCCCGTGATGACGCGGAAGTCGCTCACCTGCTCGGGCGGTGCCCCGAGGACGTCCTCGCCCATACAGTGGGCCGCGGTGAGCACCGTGGTGCGGCCGACGGCGACACCGCCGCAGAACTGCCCGGCGCGCGTACCTCCGAACCGGTCACGGCTGGACAGGGCAACCGTCCAGGGCGCCTTGGACACATCGACCGGGAAGCCCCCGACGACGATGCTGTCGGCAGCCACGGGGACGGCCGACGCCAGCGGTATGGCCGCCGCCAGGGCCGCCAGTACCAGCGGCCGGACCAGCGCCTGGGCAATGGGGTGACGCATGCATGCTCCTCACTCGGGGTGATGATAGGAAACCCAGAGTCATGCAGGGCGCCTGCGCGCGCAGCACGAAGGCCCGGTCCCCCTTCGGGGACCGGGCCTTCGGTGTCGTACGACTACGGCTTAGTCGAGGTAGTCGCGCAACACCTGCGAACGCGACGGGTGACGCAGCTTCGACATGGTCTTCGACTCGATCTGGCGGATGCGCTCGCGCGTGACGCCGTAGACCTTGCCGATCTCGTCGAGGGTCTTCGGCTGACCGTCGGTGAGGCCGAAGCGCATCGAGACCACGCCCGCCTCGCGCTCCGAGAGGGTGTCGAGGACGGAGTGCAGCTGCTCCTGCAGGAGCGTGAAGCTCACCGCGTCGGCCGGGACGACGGCCTCGGAGTCCTCGATCAGGTCACCGAACTCGCTGTCGCCGTCCTCGCCCAGAGGAGTGTGCAGCGAGATGGGCTCGCGACCGTACTTCTGGACCTCGATGACCTTCTCCGGGGTCATGTCGAGTTCCTTGGCCAGCTCCTCCGGGGTGGGCTCGCGGCCCAGGTCCTGGAGCATCTGGCGCTGCACGCGTGCGAGCTTGTTGATGACCTCGACCATGTGCACCGGGATACGGATGGTGCGGGCCTGGTCGGCCATCGCGCGGGTGATCGCCTGACGGATCCACCAGGTGGCGTACGTGGAGAACTTGTAGCCCTTGGTGTAGTCGAACTTCTCGACCGCGCGGATCAGACCGAGGTTGCCCTCCTGGATGAGGTCCAGGAAGAGCATGCCGCGGCCGGTGTAACGCTTGGCCAGGGAGACCACCAGACGGAGGTTGGCCTCCAGGAGGTGGTTCTTGGCGCGGCGGCCGTCCTCGGCGATGATCTCCAGCTCGCGCTTGAGCTTCGGGGCGAGCTTGTCGGCGTTGGCCAGCTTGTCCTCGGCGAACAGACCGGCCTCGATGCGCTTGGCGAGTTCGACCTCCTGCTCGGCGTTGAGCAGGGGGACCTTGCCGATCTGCTTGAGGTAGTCCTTGACCGGGTCGGCGGTGGCGCCGGCGGCCGCGACCTGCTGCGCGGGCGCGTCGTCCTCGTCCTCGTCGGACAGCACGAAACCGGCGCTCTCGGTGCCCTCGGGCTCGTCGCCGGTCTTGGGAGCGTCCTCGAGGACCTCTTCCTCGACGACCTCGGCGTCGTCCTTCTTGGCGGTCGTCTTCTTGGCCGCCGCCGTCTTCTTGGTGGCGACGGTCTTCTTCGCGGCCGCCTTCTTGGTGGCGACCGCCTTCTTCGCGGCGGGCTTCGTGGGCTCTTCGCCCTCGACTGCGGTCTCGGCGGCGGGGGCCGCCGGGGTGGCGGTGGCGGTGGCCTTCTTCGTGGTCACCGTCTTCGCCGCGACCGTCTTGGTGGCGGTGCGCTTGGCCGGACTCTTCGCTGCGACGCTCTTTCGGGTGCGCTTGGGCTCCGCGGCACTGACCATCAGCGTCACACCCTCTTCCTCGAGGATCTGGTTGAGGCTGCGCAGTACGTTCTTCCACTGAGTGGCCGGAATCTGGTCAGCTTCGAAGGCCCGACGCACGTCATCGCCGGCGATCTGCCCCTCAGCCTTTCCCCGCTCAATGAGAGCCATGACAGAGACGGACTCGGCGATCTCCGGCGGGAGCGTACGGGATGTGCTGGCCGACACGAACAACCTCTCGGAACGTTGGAAAACGACTTCCGGCCCCGTCCACAGCGGACAGGGGCCGACCACCGGCCTGGGAGTGGCCGACGGCGCGGGCGGGGGGCCGGGAAGATGCACAGCGCCTGAAACGGCGTCCGTATTCCCTCCGCGGCTGTCACCTCTTAGGTCATCGCGCTGCTCCCGCGAGCGTTACGCCCAATCTGCGTGGCCCGAGTCACACCCCGTAGGCAGACAAAAACAGTCAGACATGGACAGACAAGGTCACTCGCCTGCCCGGACCAGCAGAGGCCCCGTCGACAGAGACCGGGTCGGCACAGCACGGGTCGGCACAGTCCGGGGTGACCTCACCGCCCCGGACCGTCGGACCCCGCAGGGTCCCTGGGGATCCTGCGGGGTCCGACGGAGGCGGTTCGGCAGCCGGACGATGCCGAAGAGGAGGTGGAGGACATCCTCGACCACGACGCCTGCGGTGCGCGGTCAGTGCTCGCGCGGGGCCGGCACCACGCGCTCCACCTCGGGATGGACCGTGAGCAGTTGCCGCATGGCCGCCTCGGCCGCCGCCGCATCGCCGGTGGCGAGGGCGTCGGCGATCCGGCCGTGGTGCGCCAGGGACGACTCGTTCGGCCGGTCACAGCCGGCGACCGGGCCGCCGGAAACCTGGAGGGCGGAGGAGACGATCCCGGAGAGATGCTCCAGCATGCGGTTGCCCGCGAGCTGGATGAGCAGGGAGTGGAACTCGGCGTCGGCACGGGAGAAGGTGAGCGCGTCACCCTGGCTCATGGCGTGCCCCATGATCTCGACCATGTCACCGAGGCGCTGCTGGACGTCCTCCCGGCCGTGTCCCGCGGCCAGGCGCGCGGCGAGCGGCTCGATCGTCCAGCGCAGCTCGCTCAGCTCACGGCGCTGGTTGTCGCGCTGCGGTCCGAAAGCCCGCCATTCGATGATGTCCGGGTCGAGGAGGTTCCAGTCGCTGACGGGACGCACGCGCGTGCCGACGTTCGGGCGGGCGCTGACCAGGCCCTTGGCCTCCAGGACGCGGAGCGACTCACGGACGACGGTACGGGAGACCTCAAAACGCTGGCCGATTTCCTCGGGGACCAGCGGCCGGTCGGCTCCCAGGTCACCGGAGACGATCATCTGGCCGAGCTGCTGGACGAGTTGGCCGTGCAGTCCGCGCCCGCGGCTGCCCGCGGCCCGTCGGCCCACGCGGCCCAGCTCCGGGTCCGAGCCGTCCCAGACGGAAGCTCCGACGCGGCCTGCGGCCGGGGCCTCGGCGTAGGGGTAGCGGTCGAGATCGCCCGGGCCGGCCAGACCGGAGTCGGCGGAGCGGGCGGCGGTCATCATGGTGTGCGCAAGGGTACTCACGGATCCTTTGTCGGCGCCGCCTCCAACTCCCTTGAGGTCTTTGGTGAAAAGCACACGAAAGGGTGATCGCTCACCCCGTCGCAATTGACGCCTTATCGGAAAGAAATGCGCTTTCATCGGGAAGTTGTGCGCAGGTCGGGACCGGAAGCGCACGGTCGGTCGTCATCGGGCCCTGCTACGCAGGGTCGTGAGCAGATACGCACACAGCAGGGCGGTCAGCGACAACGTCAGTGCCCCGCCCACCGGTTGGGCGATGACACGCACCGCTCCGACCAGATAGCGCTCGCCGCCGAAGGGCCATTGCAGCAGGAAGACCTCGCGCAGCCGCACGGGAAGACCGGCCACCGCTCGCAGGGATGCCCCCTCCAGCGCTTTCTGCACAAGGGGTACGACGACAACGGGTACGGCGACCACCGCGGCGAGCCCGGCCGTGGTGGACCGGAAGACGCCGGCGGCCAGGACACCGGCCCAGGCGCACCCGACCACGAGCCCGAACCAACTCGCGCTCAGCACCAGCCAATCCGCGGGAACTTCCGCGAGTTCCCGTCCGTAGACGAGATAGAGCACTTCGGCGTCGCAACCCACCGCGAGAAAAGCCAGCATCAGCGCGGTGAGGGCGGCGACGACGAGTTTCGCGGTGAGCAGTCCCAGTCGGCGGGGGACGCTGCCGCGGTCCGCAGCCAGGGCGGGGTGGCGGAACTCGTCGCCGAACGCGAGTGCGCCGAGCAGGCCGGCTCCGAGCGCAGCCGGGGGCAGCGGCAATTCTCTCGGCCACGCGGCCAGCAGACGTGCCTGCGGGGTGTGACCGACTCGCGCCAGGAGTACGGCGGTGAGGGCGGACGTGACGAGCACGGCGGCCGCGGTGAGGAACCCGGTGCCGATTCCTGTCGCGCGGCGCAGTTCGTAGCGCAGGGGGCGCAAGGGGCTGGGGGCGGACCGTGCGGAGATGGGGGGTGGGAGTGGGGGTAGGGGGGCGGGGGCCTTGGAGACGGTGGTGGGGCTCGGAGCGGTATCGCCGCGCCCCTCAGTCGGGCCGCTGTCGGTGTCCGGACTGCCGTGTACCGCTTGGTCGCCGCGTGCCCTCCGGTCGGCGGGCACGACCCGGTCACCGGGCCTGTGCGAACCGTCCTGCGACGCGGGCCTGTCCTGCGCTCGGCCGCCCCGCGGTGCCGTCCCGGCCAACCCCACGGCCCGATGGCCAAGGAGCTCACCGGACTCGGGTTCCGTCACGTCCTCCCTCGCGTCCCGGGCCGCTTCCGCGGTCTCGCCGGGAAACGGCCCGGCACCGGGCCCCATGTCCCCCATCTCGTCGGCGAGTTGGTGGACCAGGATGCCGTGACGGAAGGCCGTCTCACCGACGTCGGCACAGGTACTGCCGTACACGGACAGGCGATTGCCGCCTTCCCGGACGACTTCGACGGAGCGTTGAGCCGTACGGGCCTCCTTGGCGAGCAGGGCGGCGAGCCGCACGGCATGAGGGGTACGGACGGCGACACGGGGGCGGAGTCGGGTGCGGGCGAACTCCGCGGCAACCTGGTCTGCGACGAGTCGGCCTTGCTCGATCGTGATGACGTGGTCTGCGGCACGCGCGGCCTCTTTGGGCTCGGACGTGGTGAACAGGACTGTGCCACCCTGGGTGGCGTGCGCTCGCAGCATGCCGTGCAGCCAGTGACTCTCACGGGTGGAGAGCCCGTCGGCGGGATCGTCCAGCACGAGTGTGTGCGGGTCCGACAACAGGGCGCAGGCCAGGCCCAGGCGGCGGTCCATGCCACGCGACAGCGTGCCGAGCCGCTCGTCGCGCAGGCTGACCAGGCCCACCACTTCGAGTACTTCGTCGGCGCGCCGGGCCGGGACGCCGACCGCGGCGCTGAGCATGCGCAGGTGGCCGCGGACCGTGCGCGCGGGATGGCCGGGCACCTCGCCCAGGAGTACGCCGACCTCGCGCGAGGGGTGCTCGATACGGTGCAGCGGGCGGCCCCTGAAGTAGGTGAGACCGCGGCCCTGTTGGAGTTCGAGCATCAGTCTGAGCGCTGTCGTCTTGCCCGCGCCCGTCGCTCCGAGAAGCGCGGTGACGTGGCCCGCACGTGCCTCGAAGGACACGTCATCGACCGCGGGCGGGAGGTCCTTGTGGGATTGGCTGGTCAGTCCGAACGCCTGGATCACCCGTAGCAAGATAGCGCGTTATGTCCCATTTTTGGGGCTGTCACACTTCGGGGCGCAGCATCGGGGGATTGAGAAGAGTTGCTCCGCCGGCACGGAAGAGCTGGGCGGGGCGGCCGCCCTGTCGCGTGGTGGTGCCGCCGGTGGGGACCAGGAAGCCCGGTGTGCCCGTCACCTTGCGGTGGAAGTTACGCGGGTCCAGTGCCACGCCCCACACCGCTTCGTAGACCCGGCGCAGCTCGCCGACGGTGAACTCGGGCGGGCAGAACGCCGTGGCCAGCGACGAGTACTCGATCTTCGAACGGGCGCGCTCCACCCCGTCGGACAGGATCTGCGCATGGTCGAAGGCGAGCGGCGCGACCGGCTCGCCGTCTCGGCCGTAGCCGCCCTGCTGCAACAGCTCTTCGACGGGTGCCCAGCGTGCGTTGCTGGCGTCACCACCTGCCCGGGGGGCGGGCAGGTCGGGGGCGAGGGCGAGGTGGGCGACGCTCACCACACGCATCCGGGGGTCACGCTTGGGGTCGCCGTAGGTCGCGAGCTGCTCCAGGTGCGCTCCGTTGTCCTGGACGGGGACGGCCGGGTCATGGGCGCGCAGCCCCGTCTCCTCGGCAAGCTCGCGGGCAGCGGCCTGCGCCAGGTCCTCATCGGCCCGCACGAAACCGCCGGGAAGCGCCCAGCGTCCCTGGAAGGGCGGCTCGCCCCTGCGTACCGCGAGCGCACACAGGGCGTGACGACGCACGGTCAGTACGACCAGATCCACGGTAACGGCGAAGGGCGGAAAGGCTGACGGGTCGTAGGGCATGCGGCGATCATAGTCGTCTGCCTGACGATAAACACTCCCTTCGCCGGTCGCATCGGCGGTTGATCCACTGCCACCTGAACAGGTGCCTTCTCCCCCTGCGTGCCTCCGGCGGACCAGGTGTCGCTCGAGGTCACGCCCTGAGTTGCAGCCCTTCGGCGGCCTCCTCGACCATGGCGAGTCCGAGCCTGCTGACCCGTACCGAGAACGGCGCGCCCTTGATCCTCAGTCCGGTCAGGCCGATCTCTCCGAGAGGCGCGCTGCGCACGGGGCGCAGCGTGACCGTGCCCGCCGGGACGTCGGGGCGGATTCCCGCGAGACTGCTGAGCAGATGGACTGCGGCGGCCCCCGCAGTGGCCGCAGGGCGACAGGCCGCCGGGTGGGGAAGGGGGGCGCTCCTGTCGGTGCGTTGTTCACCGGCGTACATCTCGGGGAGGCGGTGGCCGAAGGCCTCCGCCGCGGCCAGCAGACCCCGCACGAGCGAGGCGGCCTCCTTCTCGTACCCGGCGGCGGCCAGCCCCGCTACGGCGATCGCCGTCTCGTGGACTCTCACGGCACCGGTGCGATGGCCGAACGGGTTGTAGCCCGCCTCGTTCGTGCCCAGTCCGCGCAGCCCCCAGCCCGAGTCCATGGCCGGGCTTCCGAGCAGCCGGGCGAGCTGCTCGGTCTGCACCCTGTCGAGCAGGCCGGGTGCCTGTTCGCCCCCGCCCAGCAGTCCGGTGTCCAGGAGATGGACAGCCGGGGCGCCGAGGTGCGGCAGGAGGCGACCGTCGGGGGCCCGCGCAGCCGCCGGTCGACCACCGCTGCGGTCCTCGACCCAGAAGTCCTCGCGGAAGGCCACGCGTAGTTCGCGGGCCCACTGCCGCAGCGCCGCCCCGCCGGGTCTGTCGAACGCGTCGAGCAGGTCGGCACCGAGGACGGCCGCGCGGTGCGCATGTGCTTGCGTCTCACAGCGGACGGGGCCGCCCGGCTGTGGGTCACACAGATATGTTCCCTCCCCCACGGCCGTCCGCAGCCAGCTCAGACACCGCTCGACTGTCGGGAGCAGCTCTTCCGTCTCCTGTGGCGAGAGCCCCCATCGGAACGCCTCCGCGAGGAGGGCGGGGAAGAGCAGGGTGGCCTCGGTGCCCGTACAGCCGGCTGGAAGGTGGGCGCCCGCGTCCCGGCGCAGCCCTGGAATCATGCCGGACTGCGCTGTCTGCCCGCGGAGTTGGGTGCGCGCGAGAGCGCGAAGCGTCCCCGCGGCGAGCCGGGTACCGAGTGGCAGTGTCATACGGGCCGCGATGAGCGCCTCGGCGGGGGCCAGGCCGCAGCGCCAGGGGACTCCGGCCGCGAGGTGGGTGTCGGTGGGGTGTGCCGGGTCGCGCAGCAGCAGGGACCGGAGATCGTCGATGCTCGTGTGCAGGAGCGGCCGGATTACGGAGTGATCCCCCGACGCGCGGGCGGAAGCCAGGGGGCTGGTCGCCACACGTCCCACGGCTCGGACAGGGCCTGTGCCCTCCAGCCGGACGCGCAGCTCCAGCGCGACCGTGCCTGCGGGGGGCAGGTCGAGTTCCCAGCGCAGCAGGCCTGCCGACGCGAGCGCGTCGGCGGGTGGTGGGTCGGCCGTGACCAACGCCCCGCCTGCCGCGCAGGACCAGCGCAGGCCGGAGTCATGGACGATCGCGGGCAGCTCGGGTCCCGCTCGGCCCGAGGCGATCGTGCCCAGGTCCGCCAGGTCCGTACCGAGTGCCACCTCCACCGGCAGGCGCAGTGGGCGGGCGGCGGAGCTGTGCAGCATGATGCGTTCCGTCCCGTCCGCATGGCGGATGCGCTCTACGACCACGTCGGGATCCGGGCCGCCGCCCTGGGAGACACGCGCGGTGGCCACGAAGCGTGCGCGATCCGCCGCGGTCGTCTGTGCCTGGACCGCGAGTGGCTCGCGGCCGGCGACACGGATCTGACACCGGGAGAGCACACGTCGGCCTGCGCGGTAGAAGCCTTCCAGTCCCTGACCGGTCAACTGCCCTTGATCCGTGGAGATGGCGAGGCCGGGAAGTGCCACGCAGATGATGACCGAGTGTGCCGGGGGAAGGTCGACTGGGGCTCGCGGGCTCGAGAAGCCGCTCTGTGGCGGCGGTCCGGACGGGACGACCGAAGGTGGGCGGGGAGGACGGCTCGCCGTCGGCGTGGGAGTCGGGCTCGGCCTCGCCGGTGTCGACGGGCGTCGTACGACCCCTTCCGACGGAGACGGCTCGCGGTCCCACGACAGCGAGGAAACGGTGTCCTTCCGATCCTGTTCCGCGGTCGGGTCCGGGCGGTGTTCCGCGTCCGGGCGGTGTTCCGGGTCCGGGCGGTGTTCCGCCGCCACCGGGGTGTGCTCGGTGCCGCTGGGGAACCTCGGCTCAGGCGTGCCCGTGTCCGCGGCCCGCGACGGCGGACCGGCGCTTCCCTTCCACCCTGTCGTCGGCGCGCCGAGGGCGGGGCGGCCTTCGCCGGTGGAGGGCGGAGTCGGCTGGTGCAAGGTGCGCTTCCTCTGCGCTCTGCGCGGCTCGGGCGGGTTCGGCGCCCGGTGCGGGGCTCCTGAAGGACATGGGCGATGCGGCGATACGGTCCGGTAGGGGATTCCGCCACTCAGGTGAACGGGACGGGCCCGGCCGGGGTCACGCCCCCGGGCCGGGAAGCCGACCGAATGGCGGCGGCCCGGAGCCACCACCCGGCGGCACAGGTGTGACCACCCGCGCGCGACATGCTTCCAGCGATCGCTCATCCCTCCTCCTCGGTGGCGCCGCCCCCGGGCCGTGTGCCCTCGGGTCGACGTGCGTCGTCCTTGCCGGTGGTGCGGCGGACGGCGCCGGGACGCGTACCGCGGGCCGAACGGGAGCGCGGGCGGGATTCCTCGGCGCAGGGGTGTCGCCCCTCCGCCTCCGCGGAATGGGGACGAGCATCGGCACGAGCTCCGGAACGCACCCGCCTGCGTCGACGGGAGGCCGTAGACGCAGGCGTCGACAGAGTCGGGTCGGCATCGGACGGGCACGACGGCAGCGCGTCGCCGCCAGCGGACGTGCGCGGTGGCAACGCGCCTTCGACGTCGGAAGTGCACGGTGGGAGCGCGCCTTCGACGTCGGAAGTGCACGGTGGGAGCGCGCCTTCGACGTCGGAAGTGCACGGTGGGAGCGCGCCTTCGATGTCGGACGGACCCGGCGGCAACGCACCTTCAGCACCGGACGCACACGCGGGCAGGGCGTCTTCCGAGGTGTCGGACAGCCCCATCATTCCGGCGGAACCCGGCCGGGATGCTGCCTGACCCACGTCCGGACCAGGCGTGTTCGGCCGCATCCTGTCCTCGGTCGTCCTTCCGCCGCCGCACTGAGATGCCTCCGACCGCGCGCGTGCGTCGCGTCCCTCGCGTTCCGCGCGCAGGCAGCGGCGGATGGACTCCGGGTCGAGTCCCTCGTTGCAGGCCTGGTGCAGGAGCCGGGCGAAGAGATAGCTGGGATCTGCGCCCAGGGCCATGGCCAGCGCCTCCCTGGCCTCGATCTCGTCGCCCTCGGACCAGGCGACCCATCCGGCGAGGGTGAGCGGCGCCGCCGCGTGCTCGCCGTAGGGTCCGACACACCGGCGAGCCAACGCGCGCCACAGGCGCAGGGCCGGCCCGGCCTCCTCTGCCTCCATCCACTCGGCCGCGCGGTCCCGGGTCGTCCGGTCCTGCAGGCCGAGAATGAGTTGCGCCGCGTCTTCGTGTCCCAGCAGCTCGTCGTCGCGCAGGTCGGCCTGGAGCGGGCCCGATACGGGCACTGCCTCGGCGAAACGCGTCATGGTGCGCCTGGCCAGGCGCAGAGTCTCCTCGGCCACGTCCGTCCGGCCCGCCTGGTCGAGCATCTTGGGGACCAGTGCCATGCCGGCGGTGTCCAGGGCGACCTCCTGCTCCAGCGCGGCCGCGGTCTCCCAGGGCTGCAGCCTGGCCCGCAGCTCGCGCAGTGTGCCGCGCACCTGCAGTCCGGCGTACGTGGCCGCGGCGGCAAGCACCGATGTGCCGGGCAGACCCATCGGGAGGCCCTCCACAGGGCAGCATTCCTGGCTCGGACAGCAGTACGACCAGTAACGGCCGTCAGAGATGCACAACGCCTCGATCACGGGAACATCGAGCCGGCCACACTCCGTGCGCAGCAGCCCGGCGAGCGGGGCGAGCCGCTCCGTGATCTGCCTTCCCGTCTCACCGGGCCCCGGTTCCTGGCAGAGGTAGGCGACCATCTGTTCCGGCCGGGCGCCCCTGCGCTCGCTGCCGGTGATCAGCCCGTGGGCCAGCTGCCGGGCCACCGCCGGCCAGTCGTCCTTGTTCGCGGGGATGCCGAGCCGGGCCCGCCCTCCGAAGCGGCCGCGGCCACCCCGGTCGTGCAGGGCGACCAGAACGATGCTGTCCTCGGGCCGGTACCCGAGCAGGTAGGGCAGGGCATCGGCCAGTTCGCCCGGAGTGCGCAGGGTGACCTGGTGTTCGGCGCCATGTGCGTCGAATCCGACCCGGTCCCCGATGCCCGAGCCGTCGTAATCCTGCCCGCCGCCGTTTCGTCCGCCGCTGTGCCGTCCGCCGCTTCGTCCGGCACCGTTCCGTCCGCGGTTGTTGCCGTTTGCGGCGGGTCCCGTAGTTTCGCTGTGATTCGTCATGAGCAGACGATCTCGCGGATCTCGATGTTCCGTTTGGGCCTGTGGATAAGTCCGATCAGGGCCACGACAAGCCCGTCTCGTCGTCCACAGCCGGGCCGCCGCGATGCCCGGCTGTCGGAGGCGTCCTGTTGTATGGAGACATGACGCACACGAGCAAGACGGAGTTGCGCGAGGCTGCCGACAAGATCCTCGTCCGGCTCGTCGGGGACAGCACCGGATCGGCGCGGCTGCGCGAGGACCAGTGGCGGGCGATCGAGGCGCTGGTCGCCGACAAGCGCCGGGCCCTGGTCGTGCAGCGCACGGGATGGGGCAAGTCCGCGGTGTATTTCGTGGCGACCGCCCTGCTGCGCGAGCGCGGCGCCGGGCCGACCGTGATCGTCTCTCCGCTGCTCGCGCTCATGCGCAACCAGGTCGAGGCCGCCGCCCGAGCCGGCATCCACGCCCGGACCATCAACTCCTCGAACCCGGAGGAGTGGGAGACCATCCGCGCCGAGGTCGCCGCGGGCACCGTGGACGTGCTGCTCGTGAGCCCGGAGCGGCTCAACAACCCCGACTTCCGCGACAACGTCCTGCCCGAGCTGTCCGCCGCCACCGGCCTCCTCGTCGTCGACGAGGCACACTGCATCTCCGACTGGGGCCACGACTTCCGCCCCGACTACCGCCGGCTGCGCACCATGCTCACCGACCTCCCGCCCGGCGTGCCGGTACTGGCGACCACCGCCACCGCCAATGCGCGGGTCACCGCAGACGTGGCCGAGCAGCTGGGCACCGGTATGAGCTCGGACGCACTGGTCCTGCGCGGCCCGCTCGACCGCGAGAGCCTGAGCCTCGGCGTGCTCCAACTGCCCGACGCCGCCCACCGGCTGGCCTGGCTCGCCGATCACCTGGACGACCTGCCGGGCTCCGGCATCATCTACACACTGACGGTCGCCACCGCCGAGGAGATCACCGCCTTCCTACGACAGTGCGGGCACACCGTCGCCTCCTACACGGGCAAGACGGAGAACGCCGAACGCCAGCAGGCCGAGGAAGCCCTCCTCGCGAACAAGGTCAAGGCACTGGTGGCCACTTCCGCGCTCGGCATGGGGTTCGACAAGCCCGACCTCGGCTTCGTCGTCCATGTCGGCTCGCCGTCCTCCCCCATCGCCTACTACCAGCAGGTCGGCCGCGCCGGACGAGGCGTCGAGCACGCCGAAGTGCTGCTCCTGCCAGGCCGCGAGGACGAGGCGATCTGGTCCTACTTCGCCTCCGTCGCGTTCCCTCCCGAAGAAGCCGTACGACGCGCTCTGGACACCCTCGCCCAGGCGGACCGGCCCCTGTCGCTGCCCGCACTCGAGCCGCTGGTGGAACTCAACCGCACCCGCCTGGAGATCATGCTCAAGGTGCTGGACGTGGACGGCGCGGTCCACCGGGTCAAGGGCGGCTGGATCGCCACCGGGGCGCCGTGGTCGTACGACAGCGAGCGCTACGCCTGGGTCGCCAAGCAGCGCACCACCGAACAGCAGGCCATGCGCGACTACGTCACCACCTCGGGCTGCCGTATGGAGTTCCTGAGGCGGCAGTTGGACGACGAGCAGGCCGCTCCCTGCGGCCGCTGCGACAACTGCGCCGGCCCCCGTTTCACCGCCGACATCTCCCCCGCCGCCCTGGACACAGCCGGCGGCTCGCTCTCCCGTGCCGGTGTCGTGGTGGAGCCCCGCCGGATGTGGCCCACGGGCCTTCCCGCCATCGGCGTCGACCTGAAGGGCCGCATCCCGCCCGGCGAACAGGCTTTGCCCGGCCGGGCTCTCGGGCGGCTGTCGGACATCGGGTGGGGCAACCGTCTGCGGCCGCTGCTCGCACCCCAGACTCCGGATGCTCCCGTCCCCGACGACGTGGCGAACGCCGTCGTGACCGTGTTGGCCGACTGGGCCAAGTCGCCCGACGGCTGGGCGTCCGGCGCTCCGGACGCACCGGGCCGCCCTGTCGGGGTGGTCACCGTTCCCTCGCGCAGCCGGCCCCAGTTGGTGCACTCGCTAGGGAGTCGGATCTCCGCTGTCGGCCGCCTCCCGTTCCTGGGGTCCCTCGCCTACACGGACCACTCCGATGACCTCTCCCTTCCCCGCACCAACAGCGCCCAGCGTCTGCGGGCCTTGCACGGCGCACTCGTCGTGCCTCAGCCCCTGCGGGAGGCGCTGCAGGCAGCCGAAGGCCCGGTACTGCTCGTCGACGACATGACCGAGACGGGCTGGACCGTCGCTGTCGCCGCCCGACTGCTGTCGCGGTCGGGTGCTCAGGGGGTGTTGCCTCTGGTGCTGGCCGTACGTGGCTGAGCAAGCACCGAAGGCGACGGCGCCCCGCACGCGTGCACCGATGCGGGCCTGGAGTTGCCGGGTTCGGAGGCCCCAGGCGTCGCCCGGCAAAACACTGGGTAGGGATATAAGCCACGAACAGTCTGATTCGGGTCGGCGGGCCCAATTGCTCGTTGCCGCAACCAAGTTCGACAGGAAGAATTGAGGTCCGCTCCCCGCACGGCCTCGCCCGTTGACCGGTAGGGCTCTCCTGCGGTGCGCGCTCCCCCGAATCCGACCCCGCCCGCCGTATGGGCGCGTAGCCGAAGGGAGGACCGTGACCTTCGGATTCGCTCCGTCCTCCGCGGCGTCCACGTCGTCAACCGACCTGTCCGCCGCATCCGCCAACCCTCTGGCCCGTCTGCTCGAACCCGCCGAGTGGGCCGAGGCCGGCATCCCGCTGCTGCGCAACCCGCGCGAGGTCGTCAGCGGGCTGCATTCGCGGCACCGTCCCAAACCGGCGACCGCGATCGTGGCAGTCCTCGACCCGGACGAACGGCTGCGGGCGAGCGCCTCGTTCACGCGCCGCCCGGCTCCGGCCGACGGCTGGATGTTCCGGAACACGCTCCTGGCCCAGCTGCGCCGGGTGATCCCGCACGACCTGCGGCGCCGTACCCCCGTGCGCACCGCTGTGCTGCTCTACTGCCGTGAGGGCGACGCTCGTTGGACGGAGGAGGACGGCGCGTGGATGTGGGGTCTGCGTGACGCCTGCACCCTGCACGGGCTGCGCTGCGGGGCGTACATCACGTTGACGCGCGACGGATGGCAGGTGCTCGGCGAGGGACGCGGCGGACGCCGGCCGAACGCGGACTCCGCGCCGGAGCCCTTCGCCACGTCCGAGTCACCGCCTCTGCTGCCGCGCACCGGCGGCGCCGCCTCGGAGGTCCTGCGCCGCGCGGCGGCTCGCTGAAGCCGAGCCAGCCCCGGTCACCGTTCTGCGGCCGTACGTCCATGACGTACGGCCCTTGACGTCGTGGCACCGAGGGCACGTGTCCTGGAACCGGCAGGGCCGCAAGCCGGAGCCCGCCGTCCGCTCAGACGCGGGCATGCCGAAGGGCTCGCCGTGCAGGTGCCGCGCAGGCGGCACCCTTTCCTCACCCCCCGGTGTCCTTCCGGACCCACCGAGACCGGCTCAGACGCCGGCGCCCAGTACCGAGTTGATCTGCTGCGGGTCGCCGCAGACGATCAGCAGGGCACCGGCCCGGGCGAGGGCCAGAGGCAGGCCCTCGGCGACAGCGGCGGCTGAACCGCCGTTGACGGCGACCACGACCACCGGACGGGCCGCGGCCCGCGAGGCCGCGGTGGCGTCCGCGTAGAACACGTCGTCACCGGCGTCGTGCTGGGCCCAGTAGGCGGCTTCACCGAAGGACAGCTCATGGGTGGCCCACGGATGCTGTTCGCCGGTGGTGATCACCAGCACTTCACCGGGGGCACGGCCCGAATCCAACAGGAGGTCTACGGCTTCCTCGGCAGCGTCGAGCGCACCGGCGGCCGAGGCCGGGATGAGCTGGACCTGCGGGGCCGCCGAAGCCGCAACCGACGCCGGGACCGGAGTCGAGGCGGCGGTGGCAGGGGCAGCGGGGCCCGGCACTGTGGGCTTGGCCACGGCCACGTCGTGCGGCGTCCGCTGCACCGGCGGTGCGGGCCTCAGCGGGCCAGGACGACCGGGGCGCGGCGGAGCCACAGGGCGTGGACCGGGTACGGGGCGGGGGGTCGGCGCGGTGCGGCCACTGGCCGGAGTAGCGCGGGGACCCTGGGCACTCTCGTGAATCTGAGGCTCCTCGGGAATGAGAGGCATGGGCTGATATCTATCAAACGTTGGTGCGGCTCGCGCCAGCGGGTGGCACATCAGTGCGAGCGGAACCGTCAGAAATCGAAGCCGAGCTGGCCCTCGATCTTCGGAACGCTTCCGTCCGCCCAGCTGCGGGCCTTCTTGAGGTGCCGCCACTGAGGCAGCGCATCAAGATACGCCCACGACAACCGGTGGTACGGGGTGGGGCCCCGAACCTCCAGCGCGGCCTTGTGCACAGGCGAGGGATACCCGGCGTTGGCCGCGAAACCGAAGTCTGCATGTTCGGTACCCAGTTCGGCCATCATTTTGTCGCGCTGAACCTTGGCGATCACCGAGGCCGCAGCGACCGCCACACAGGACTGGTCGCCCTTGATCACGGTCCGGACCTTCCAGGGCGTTCCGAGATAGTCGTGCTTGCCGTCGAGGATCACCGCCTCCGGTCGGACCGGGAGCGCCTCCAGGGCGCGCACGGCGGCGATCCGCAGGGCGGCCGTCATTCCGAGGTCGTCGATCTCTTCGTGACTCGCGTGCCCCAGCGCGTACGACGTCACCCATGTCCGCAGTTCCTCTGCGAGTTCGGTACGGCGTTTGACGCTGAGCAGCTTGGAGTCCGTGAGGCCTTGGGGCGGTCGGCGCAGTCCGGTGACGGCGGCGCAGACGGTGACGGGGCCGGCCCAGGCACCTCGCCCCACCTCGTCGACACCGGCAATGATCTTCGCTCCGGTCGTGGCGCGGAGGGAGCGCTCGACGGTGTGAGTAGGCGGTTCGTACGGCATGGCGCCCTTAGCCTACGCCGACCGGATCACCCTGCGACACCCCGGTTCCCTCGGCGGCGTCGAGACATACACGAAGAGCACTCACGGTCGGCCCGACCGCAGCAGCGGCAGCACGAACTGGTCGATCATCTCTTCGACATCCTCATCACTCCATTCGCTTCCGCGCATCTTGGAGCGGTACATCATCATGGCCGGAATGGCATCGAAGACATAGTCGTTGACCGCGTCAGGACGCACCTCGCCCCGCTCTATCCCACGGATGATGATCTCGCGAAGGAGTCTGACGCTCGGCTCCACGACCCCGTTGAAGATCACGGCATGGAAGCGTTCCGCCTGGGCCTGATCGCATTCGTGAATGACTGCACGCAGGGCGAAGCCGGGGCGGGAGAACATCGCCTCGCGAGCCTGGCGGCACAGTTCGAGCAGGTCCTCGCGCACCCCGCCGAGGTCGGGGGCTTCCGCGAAACGCGGCAGTCCGGCTCGAAGGGCGTCGGCGACGAGATCCTCCTTGGAGGGCCAGCGGCGATAGACCGCGGCCTTGCCGGTCTGGGCTCCGGCGGCGACGCCTTCCATCGTGAGGCCGTTCCAGCCGACCGTGCTGAGCTGTTCCAGTGCGGCGTCGAGGATCGCACGCTCCAGCACGACGCCGCGCCGACGCAGGGAGGGCGTCTGAGCGGGGGCGGCCGTCCAGCGCGAGGTAACCATCTGAGTGTCTCCAGCGAACAGGGAAGCGGGGATTTCGGGGAGGGACGCAGCACCGCACGGCGACGCAGGGGGACACGCCGCACGCCAACAAACCTAAGTGAACGCTTGCGTTCACTACTGGGGACTCACTACCGTTGACGCAACAGTGAACGCGACCGTTCACTAAAACGCTTGTGGGGGACCCATAGTGACTACCTCTCAATTGATCAAGGATCAGAAACCAGGTGCGGCCCGCCGGGAGGGGCGACCCGGCATCGCGCTCGCCGTCATCGCTGCATGCCAACTCATGGTGGTACTCGACGCGACGATTGTGAACATCGCACTGCCGCACATTCAAGACGCTCTCAAGTTCAGCACCACCGACCTCACATGGGTCGTCAGCGCCTACACGCTCACCTTCGGCGGCCTGCTCCTTCTGGGCGGCCGCGCGGGTGACATCCTCGGGCGCCGCCGGGTCTTCATGACCGGAATCCTGCTGTTCACCTTCGCCTCCCTGCTCGGCGGTCTCGCCCAGGAGCCCTGGCAGTTGCTGGCCGCCCGTGTCCTGCAGGGCGTGGGCGGCGCGATCGCGTCGCCGACTTCGCTGGCGCTGATCACCACCACTTTCCCCGAAGGACCCGAGCGGAACCGGGCCTTCGGCGTCTTCGCCGCCGTCTCCGCGGGCGGCGGTGCCATAGGTCTGCTGGCGGGAGGCATGCTCACCGAGTGGCTCGACTGGCGATGGGTGCTCTTCGTCAACGTGCCGATCGGCGTGCTGATCGCCGTACTCACCCCGCTCTACATCAGCGAGTCCGCGAAGCACAGCGGCCGCTTCGATATCGCGGGCGCCCTGACCTCCACGGGTGGCATGGCCCTGCTGGTCTACGGCTTCATCCGCGCCGCCGACGAGGGTTGGCGGGACAACCTGACCATCGGGTCCTTCGGCATCGCCGTGGTACTCCTGCTCGCCTTCGCGTTCATCGAGTCGCGCGCCAAGGAACCGATCACCCCCCTGCGGATGTTCGCCGACCGCAACCGCTCGGGCACGTACGTGATCATGCTGAGTCTCGCTGCCGCGATGTTCGGCATGTTCTTCTACATCGTGCTCTTCGTCCAGAACGTCCTGGACTACAGCCCGATCGAGGCCGGTCTCGCCTTCCTGCCCGTGACCGTCGTCATCGCGCTGGGCGCGGGTCTGTCGCAGCGCTTCCTGCCGGTGCTCGGCCCCAAGCCGTTCATGCTCACGGGTTCGGCGCTCGCGTTGACCGGGCTCGCCTGGCAGGCCCTCATCAGTTCCGACAGCTCCTACGCCGGTGGAGTCCTCGGCCCCATGCTGATCTTCGGCTTCGGCATGGGCCTGAACTTCGTGACGCTGACGATCACTGCGGTCTCCGGTGTGGCCCAGCACGAGGCCGGCGCGGCCTCCGGGCTGCTCAACGCCACGCAGCAAGTGGGAGGTTCGCTGGGTCTGTCCATCCTGACGACGGTCTTCGGATCGGCCAGCAGGGACGAGGCGGAGAAGCAGTTGCCGCATTTCATGGCCGACGGTTCGGCGGAGCAGAAGGCAGAGTTCGCCAAGACGCACCAGCTGCCCGCCCCGTGGGGACACGAAGTACTCGCCCAAGGCATCTCGTCGGGGTTCGTGGCGGCCGCCTCGATGGCCGTACTCGCCCTGGTCAGCGCCTCGTTGGTGATCAAGGTCCGTAAGAGCGACCTGGAGGCACTCGCCGGCACGGCGGGTCCGGGGCTCGGCTGATGGAGCCGGGCTCTCGATGAGCCGCGGACGGCCGGACCGGGTCCGGGGGATCGACGGCGAGGACGACGGTCCGGCCATCCGCATCAGAAGAACCGCGCACAGCAGGGCGAGCAGCGCCAACCACCCCATGACCACACCCGCCCCTCTCACACGCCTTGTGCGTGCACCGGCCCATCCGCCGCACGGCAACTGTCACGACAACGAGCATCCGGTTACGCAGAGTTCCCGACATGCACAGAGAGTTTCGACGGTGTTGTGCCGGCCCGGCAAGAGCGCTACGCCGGCACCTGCAACCACTCGGGAAACGCCTCGGTCCGGCGCACCCACTCCGAGGGCGGCGTCCCGGCCTTGCCCCCGGCGATCACACCGCCCACGATGGCGCAGGTCGTGTCCACGTCACCGCCGACCTGCGCGGTCGTCCAGAACGCCTCTTCGTAGTCGTCCAGGGACCGGGCGGCGGACCAGATCGCGAACGGCACCGTGTCGTGGGCCGTCGTACGGCGCCCACAGCCCAGCACGGCCGCCACGGTGGAGGCGTCGGCGTAGTCGAGCATGTCGCGGGCCCGCCGCAGCCCGGCGCCGACGGCACTCTTCGGGACGAGCGCGATGACACCGTCCAGAAGCGCGTCAGGACTGGGTGGACCGCTGGGAGCTGCGGCCAGCGCGGCGGCCGCGGCAACGGCCATGGCGCCGACGACGGCCTCGCGGTGCTGATGTGTGGGGTACGCCGAGATCTCCGCCTGGTGGGTCGCCTGTTCCGGATCGTCGGCGTAGAAGGCCCCGAGGGGCGGGATGCGCATCGCCGCGCCGTTGCCCCAGGAACCCTGGCCGTTGAAGAGGGCCGCGGCGAGTTCACGCCAGTCACCGCCCTCGCGGACCAGCCGCAGCAGTCGGTTGACGGCGGGGCCATAGCCCCGGTCGAAGTCGTGGTGTTCGGCGAAGGAGTGAGCCAGGGCGTCCTGGTCGACGCGATGGTGGGCGGCCAGGACGGCCACGACCGAGCAGGCCATTTCGGTGTCGTCCGTCCACTGCCAGTGGCCGGGCGGCAGCTCGCGGTTCTTCAGCAGGGGGTAGTTCACCGGTACGAAGAACTGCGAGCCCAGCGCGTCTCCCACGGCCAGGCCACGCAGACTGTCCAGGGCGCGGTGCAGACGCGCTTCGGGTGAGGAGTCAGGGGTCATCGGTCTGCCACTCTAATCGGTGATCCCGTACGGCTGCGGCTCGCGCCAGCGCCCAAAGGGCCGGTCCAGGGCGTACTTGCCGTCGTCCCCGAGAACGAGCATCCGCATCTCGGCGTTCCCCGGATTCGACAGCGACTCGAATTCGGCGACCGTCCAGTGGAACCAGCGCATGCAGAACAGCCGCATGGCCAGGCCGTGCGTCACGATCAGGACGTTCGGCGGGTGGTCGGGCGCCTCGAAGCTGCGGAACAGGCTCTCCAGGAAGCCACCGACACGGTCGTACACGTCGGCCCCGGACTCGCCCTGGGCGAACCGGTAGAAGAAGTGCCCGTAGGCGTCGCGGTACGCCTTCTGGAGACGTACGTCGTCGCGGTCCTGCCAGTTTCCCCAGTCCTGCTCCCGCAGCCGGGGTTCCTCGCGCACCCGTATGAGTTCGGGATCCAGATGAAAGGCGCGCAGGGTCTCGTGCGTACGACGGTAGGGAGAGACGTACACACTGACGCGTTCGCGGCCCAGCACCTCTCGCACCCGTTTTCCGGTCTCCTCCGCCTGCCGCCAGCCTCGTTCGGTCAGGGCCAGGGCGTGGTCGGGCTCGCGTTCATACACGGTGTCATCAACATTGCCCGTTGACTCCCCGTGCCGGACAAGGATGATTCGCCGCGGTCGTGCCATGCCAAGACCCTAGATCGGGTGAGGGCGTATCGAGGACTCGTACGGGCTCCATACGGCGTAGGTCACACATTTCCCACACCATCGACCGCCCGCCTGGATGATCAAGACGCGGTGGCAGCGGGCGGTCAGGCGTCAGGGTCGACCTCGGGGTGTGTGAACCGCACGGGCTTGCCCAGCGACCGGGCGTAGGCGATTTCGGCTCGGGTGCTGTCTCCGATGTAGTCGCCGACCACGAGCACCTCATCAGCGAGCCGGATCTTCGCCCGGTGCAGATCGTCGAGTCGCCCCTTCAGCACCTCGGCCTCGACAGGATCGGACCAGAGTTCGTGCGGCGACTTCATGTCACAGCCCGGTTTGACGACGATCTTTCCGGCTGCGGTCTCCCGCAGATCGGCCTCGGTCATCTCGGCCATGAAGCGGGTGGAGCCGCAGATCACGACGATACGCGGGAGGTTCAACAGCTTCTTCGCGTCGGCGAGCTTTTTCTCGGGGGTGAGCAGACGCGGGTACGACACTGATTTCTCCTGGTGGTGTGGTCCAAGGGGTACCTGCGGAGTTTCACACCGTCCAGGCAGGTTCGAGGTCCAGGATGTCGCCCGTGAGCGCGGCGACATCGGTCTCGGTCTGGGCCCTCAGGGCGAGCCGTTCCACACGTTCGGTGCGGTACTTGCCGTGCTCGGCGGCCGAGCGCCACATCGAGAGCACGAGGAACTCGTGGCCGGGGGCCTCGCCGAACAGGCCGCGGATCATCCCTGGCGAACCCGCCATCGCCGGATTCCAGACCTTCTCCTGCATGAGGGAGAAGTGCTCCGCGCGCTCCTCGTGGACGCGGCAGTGGGCGAACCGCACCAGATCGGCGTCGGTGAAGCGGGGCTCGAAGCCCGTCTTCACGTCGAAGCGGTAGTCGAACAGCTTGACCTGGATGTCCTTGAACGTGCCTGACTGGGCCGCCGCGAGCCGGTCGTGGGAACGCGCCATGAAGGAGTCGTAGAAGGAACGGCTCTCCCAGAAGGAGAAGATGTGCGCCACACCCTGCCGCCCCCGGCTCCAGCCTCCGCCCTGTCCCCGAAACCCCGGCTCTCCCAGAAGCCCCGCCCACTTTCGCTGCCCCCGCTCGAACCCGCGGCGGTCCACCACGGTGCAGCGAATCCACTTGACCAGCACCGCGCCATGGTAAGGCCACGGAGCGTGGCGCCGGTCACTCTCGGCGGCAGAGCAGGCCCCCAAGTGTCCGACCCACGTGGCAGGATGGACAACACGTCTTGCCCGACCGGCAGTTCGGGCCGTGGACACAGGGGGAAGGGGAATTCCGGTGAGCGGCATCAACAAGGGGATCCGCAAGGTCGAGGTCGCGCTCAAGTGGGATCCGAGTCCGGCGGGGCAGCCGCCCACCGACCTGGACATCGTCGCGGCGACCTATGTCGCGGGCGATCCGTACGGCGATCCCGCCTATGTGGTGCACTTCGACAGCCGCTCCCCCGACGGCACCATCTATCTCAACCGGGACAGCAAGGACGGCAAGGGCTTCGGCTGGGACGAGGTCATGACCCTCGAACTCGACCGGCTGGACGCCCGGTACACGCGCGTGGTCGTCGGCGCCGTCATCCAGCAGCGCTCCGCGCACCGCACCTTCGTCGGCGTGCTCAACCCGGGTCTGCGTATACGAGAGGGCTACACGGTCCTGGCCGAGGACGACTTCGGCAGCGTCCTCGGCGCCACGGCCGCGAGAGTCGGGGAGTTCGTCCGTCAGGAATCCGGTACCTGGGACTTCCATCCCGGAATCAAGGGCTTCGAGGACGACCCCGCCACGTTCACCCGGAGCATGGGACGGGCGTGACGCGTCAGCCGGCGGTCCAGCCCGGGACCGTCGGCAGCACCGTCTCGGCGACGCGGAACAACGCGAGGTCATCGGGTACGACGTCGTCCTGACGCCAGATGGAGACCTCGTAGTAGCCACCGCCGTCCTTGGTGTCCTTGGCGACCAGCAGACTCCGGGCGATACCTCCGGGACCGGAGTCGACCTTGCCGCCACCGAGATCGAACTTGAGGGCGATGGTCCGGTCCGAGTAGAGGACCGCCGGATGTCCGCCTATCGTCCTGCTCTCCGCGGTACTTCCCAGGAAGGCCGCCATCTCGGACACCGGAATGTCGTCGTCGGACGTCGAGAGCTTCACGGAGTAGCTGGGCAGCTGCACCTCCGCCTCGGGTGTGACGGTCTTGGTGCCGTCGGCCCAGTTGCTCATGCTCTCGTTGCCGCTGGCGGTCATCGCGTACTCCGTCGGCGTACCGAGCAGCGTAGGCAGGTCCGCACGGTTCAGGGCTCTGCACAACTGCTCCCCTGAGGCGGGCTTCGACGGCCGGGCGCCGTCCGACGCATCACACACGGCCGGCTTGGGGTCGCCGGACTCCTGCTGAAAGGTCCCTGACAACAAAAGAGCGGCGAGTCCCCCGACCAACACCAGTGCCGCTATGCCCTGGCCCCACCCGTTCGAGCCCTTCTCGGGCTGCCTCACGCCCTCCGCGACAGCGGCAATCTGCTGCTCAGCCATGTTCCCCGTGTCCCCCACCCTGCCGTCGCGCCGGTCGTGCGCTGGGGGAGCCTAACGTGTGATCGTACCGTGGAGAAACGGAAAAAGCCGAAGGCGGTGCGGTCGATGTCCGACCGCACCGCCCTCTGGACGGCTGACTCAGATCAGCTGCAACCGCTGGTCGAGCCGCAGCCCTCGCAGATGTAGCAGGAACCAGCCCGCTGCATCTTCGTACCGCAGGAGAAGCACAGCGGAGCGTCGGCCTGGATGCCCAGCTGCATCTCCACCAGCTCGGCGCTGGTGTGCGCCTGCTGCGGGGCGGGCTTGACCGCCTCGACCTCGGCCTTCGGCGTGACGACCGCCTTCAGCTCCTGAGCGCGCGGCGCCGACTGGGCAAGCCCCTCGACGTCGACCTCCTCCTCGGTCGGCTCGTAGGAGCCGGTCTCAAGGTGGCGCTGACGCTCCTCGGCGGAGTGGATGCCGAGCGCGGAGCGGGTCTCGAAGGGCAGGAAGTCGAGCGCCAGGCGGCGGAAGATGTAGTCGACGATCGACTGCGCCATCCGCACGTCCGGGTCGTCCGTCATGCCGGCCGGCTCGAAGCGCATGTTGGTGAACTTCGAGACGTACGTCTCCAGCGGCACGCCGTACTGGAGACCGACGGAGACCGCGATCGAGAAGGCGTCCATCATGCCCGCGAGAGTCGAGCCCTGCTTGGACATCTTCAGGAAGACCTCACCGAGACCGTCGTCCGGGTAGGAGTTGGCGGTCATGTACCCCTCGGCACCGCCGACCGTGAAGGACGTCGTGATGCCGGGACGGCCCTTGGGGAGGCGCTTGCGGACCGGGCGGTACTCGATGACCTTCTCGACCGTCTCGCGGATGGTCGCCTCGGCCTTCTCCGTGACCTCGACCTTCTCCTTCTCCTTGGTCTTCGCGGAGAGGGGCTGGCCGACCTTGCAGTTGTCGCGGTAGATGGCGAGCGCCTTGACACCCATCTTCCAGGCCTCGAAGTAGACCTCTTCGACGTCCTCGACGGTCGCCGTCTCCGGCAGGTTGACCGTCTTGGAGAGCGCGCCGGAGATCCAGGGCTGGATCGCGGCCATCATGCGGACGTGGCCCATCGCGGAGATGGAACGCTCGCCCATGGCGCAGTCGAAGACCTCGTAGTGCTCGTGCTTGAGGCCGGGCGCGTCGATCACATTGCCGTTCTCGGCGATGTGGGCGACGATCGCCTCGATCTGCTCCTCCTGGTAGCCCAGGCGACGCAGGGCCTGCGGGACGGTGCCGTTGACGATCTGCATCGAGCCGCCGCCGACCAGCTTCTTGAACTTGACCAGCGCGAGGTCGGGCTCAAGACCGGTGGTGTCGCAGGACATCGCGAGACCGATGGTGCCGGTCGGAGCGATGACGGACGCCTGGGCGTTACGGAAACCGTTCTTCTCACCGAGACGCAGCACGTCCTGCCAGGCCTCCGTGGCGGCGGCCCAGATCGGCGTGTCCAGGTCGTCCATGCGGACGGCCTTGGTGTTCTCGTCGGAGTGCTGCTTCATGACACGCAGGTGCGGCTGCGCGTTGCGGGCGTAGCCGTCGTACGGGCCGACGACCGCGGCCAGTTCGGCGGACCGCTTGTACGACGTGCCGGTCATCAGGGAGGTGATGGACCCGGCGAGGGCCCGGCCGCCATCGGAGTCGTACGCGTGGCCGGTCGCCATCAGCAAGGCGCCGAGGTTGGCGTAACCGATGCCGAGCTGGCGGAACGCGCGCGTGTTCTCACCGATCTTCTGCGTCGGGAAGTCCGCGAAGCAGATGGAGATGTCCATCGCGGTGATGACGAGCTCGACGACCTTGGCGAAGCGCTCGACCTCGAAGGACTGGTTGCCCTTGCTGTCGTCCTTGAGGAACTTCATGAGGTTCAGCGAGGCGAGGTTGCAGGACGTGTTGTCCAGGTGCATGTACTCGCTGCAAGGGTTCGAGCCGTTGATACGGCCGGACTCCGGGCAGGTGTGCCAGCGGTTGATGGTGTCGTCGTACTGGATGCCCGGGTCGGCGCAGGCCCAGGCGGCCTCGGCCATCTTGCGGAACAGCGCCTTGGCCTCGACCTCCTCGATGACCTCGCCGGTCATGCGGGACGTCAGACCGAACTTGCCGCCCTGCTCGACGGCCTTCATGAACGTGTCGTTCACGCGGACCGAGTTGTTGGCGTTCTGGTACTGGACGGACGTGATGTCGTCGCCGCCCAGGTCCATGTCGAAGCCCGCGTCGCGCAGGGCGCGGATCTTCTCCTCCTCCTTCACCTTGGTCTCGATGAAGTCCTCGATGTCGGGGTGGTCGACGTCGAGGATGACCATCTTGGCGGCACGGCGCGTGGCGCCACCCGACTTGATCGTTCCTGCGGAGGCGTCGGCACCGCGCATGAAGGAGACGGGACCCGAGGCGTTGCCGCCCGAGGACAGCAGTTCCTTGGAGGAGCGGATGCGGGAGAGGTTCAGGCCGGCGCCGGAGCCGCCCTTGAAGATCATGCCCTCTTCCTTGTACCAGTCGAGGATCGACTCCATGGAGTCGTCGACGGACAGGATGAAGCAGGCCGAGACCTGCTGCGGCTGGGGCGTGCCGACGTTGAACCAGACAGGGCTGTTGAAGCTGAAGATCTGGTGCAGGAGGGCGTACGCGAGCTCGTGCTCGAAGATCTCCGCGTCGGCGGGCGAGGCGAAGTACTTGTAGTCCTCGCCGGCCTTCCGGTACGTCTTCACGATGCGGTCGATGAGCTGCTTGAGGCTCACCTCGCGCTGGGGGGTGCCGACGGCACCGCGGAAGTACTTGCTGGTGACGATGTTGACCGCATTCACCGACCAGAAGTCGGGGAACTCGACGCCACGCTGCTCGAAGTTGACCGAGCCGTCGCGCCAGTTGGTCATGACGACGTCACGATGCGCCCATTCCACCTCGTCGTACGGGTGCACGCCGGGGGTGGTGTGGATGCGCTCGATGCGCAGGCCCTTGTTAGCAGCCGCCTTGGTGCCCTTGGCGCGGGAACTCCGTGCCGGACCGCTCGCCGTCTCTGTCATGCCGCCTCCCTGTACGGGCGAAAACGCCCTGAAGTGCCCCGTTGTTCCCGTGGCACGGTGTTCTGTCTGGTATTGCGGGCACCCACTCGCTACCGCCCGCAACAGGTCTTGGTTCGCCGCCGTCCGGCCGGCCCGGGGTCCCGGCCCGGCCCGCCGATCAGTCGGCGGCGCGGGCGGGCTCCGGGACTTGAGCAGTCCCTCCGGGCCCGCGATCGTCTTCCCGGCTCTCCACGACGGCCTCGTCGCCGTCCACAGCCTCACCGCGGTCCTCGTCGTCCGCGGCGGGGGGTCCCGTGTCTTCCCTCAGTTCCGCGATCGCGGCCTCGAAGTCATCGAGCGAGTCGAACGCCCGGTAGACGGAGGCGAATCGCAGATACGCGACGAGATCGAGCTCCTGCAACGGGCCGAGTATGGCCAGCCCCACGTCATGGGTGGTCAGCTCGGCGCTTCCGGTGGCCCGCACCGCCTCCTCGACCCGTTGGCCGAGTTGGGCGAGCGCGTCCTCGGTGACAGGCCGCCCCTGGCATGCCTTGCGCACACCGTTGATGACCTTGGTACGGCTGAAAGGCTCGGTGACCCCCGACCGCTTGACCACCATCAGCGAGCACGTCTCCACGGTCGTGAAACGACGGGAGCAGTCCGGACACTGGCGGCGCCTGCGGATCGACGTGCCGTCGTCGGTCGTACGACTGTCGACGACACGGCTGTCGGGGTGCCTGCAGAAGGGGCAGTGCATGAACTCCCAACCTCCCTCACAGCAGACTCAATAGCCCCGCTGAGCCCCATGGGCCCCTCGAAGCAGCCCCCAGCATAGGCGATCGCAGCGGGCGCGGAGACCCGGGGGACCACAACTTCTGGGCTGCTGTAGCAATCCAAGCACTACATGTAGGGATTGGCACGGCATACACGCCGTACACGTGTGTCGCGCCGGTATTGGCATGTGCCATACGACCGTCCCGGCGCCCGGCGCACACGACGCACAGCCGTATCGCTGCGACGCATGCGGAGATACCGTGGGCACCACAAGGAGGGGACGTGGGATTCCCGCACAGATGGGAGCCGCTACCCGGCCCACAGCGCACCAGGTGGCAGACTGGGGCAACAACCCGCGAGGTCGCCATCCGGCGGTGAAGAGTACAGCAATGGGCCCTTTTGTTCGGCGGCGGCGCGTTGGCCATACACCCAGACACATCATCGCGAAAGGCGATTCGCGATTTTTCACTCGAACGTGTGTTTGGCGCAACCTTTCGAAAGCAACTACCGTTGTCCAGCAGGGAGACCATCGAGAGGGGCCGACGTGACCACGACCGCAGACAGTGCCACCATCACTGCCCAGGACCGTTCCCAGGGCCGACTCGAGCCGGTGCATGCGATGAACGAAGCCGTGAATCCCGAGGGGCACAAGCGCTCCCTGCCGGGCCGACCTCCGGGCATCCGTGCGGACAGCTCGGGACTCACCGACCGGCAACGCAGGGTGATCGAGGTCATCAGGGACTCCGTGCAGCGGCGCGGCTACCCGCCGTCCATGCGGGAGATCGGCCAGGCGGTGGGGCTGTCCAGCACCTCGTCCGTCGCCCATCAGCTGATGGCACTGGAGCGCAAGGGCTTCCTGCGCCGCGACCCGCACCGCCCACGCGCCTACGAGGTGCGAGGCTCGGACCAGGGCGCCTCGGTGCAGCCCACGGACACCGCGGGCAAGCCGGCCGCGTCATACGTCCCGCTGGTGGGCCGGATCGCCGCCGGTGGGCCGATCCTCGCCGAGGAATCCGTCGAGGACGTGTTCCCCCTTCCCCGCCAGCTCGTCGGTGACGGTGAGCTGTTCGTGCTGAAGGTCGTCGGTGACTCGATGATCGAGGCCGCGATCTGCGACGGCGACTGGGTCACCGTGCGCCGCCAGCCCGTCGCCGAGAACGGCGACATCGTGGCCGCGATGCTCGACGGCGAGGCCACCGTCAAGCGCTTCAAGCGCGAGGACGGCCATGTCTGGCTCCTCCCCCACAACTCCGCGTACGAGCCGATCCCCGGCGACGACGCGACCATCCTCGGCAAGGTAGTCGCGGTTCTGCGGCGCGTCTGAGCACCGCGGCACACCTCGCCGACCCGACCGGGCCCCGGAACCCCTGCGCCGGTTCCGGGGCCCTGCGCTGTCCTGCCCCGGTGAGGATCGCCGCGCACCCCTGTTGGCCCTGACCCGGCGCGGGTCAGGGCCAACAGCCGTTCACGCGAGCTCCGCCTGGGCTTTCTCGGCTTCGGCGGCGAGCTCCGCCGCTTCCATGGCCTTCGCCGCCGCGTCGATCGCCGCCAGCGACTTCCGCACCTGATTACGGTCCGTGGTGTACCAGAAGTCGGGCAGTGACGCCTTCAGATAGCTGCCGTACCGCGCCGTGGCCAGCCGCTGATCCAGTACGGCGACCACACCACGGTCCCCCGAGGCCCGTACGAGGCGGCCGGCGCCCTGGGCCATGAGCAGGGCGGCGTGCGTGGCGGCGACCGCCATGAAGCCGTTGCCACCCGCTTCCTCCACGGCCTTCTGGCGGGCGCTCATCAGCGGGTCGTCGGGGCGCGGGAACGGGATCTTGTCCATGACGACCAGTTGGCAGCTGGGGCCGGGGACGTCGACGCCCTGCCAGAGCGACAGCGTGCCGAAGAGACAGGTCTTCGGGTCGGCCGCGAAGTTCTTGATCAGTTCGCCGAGGGTCTCCTCGCCCTGGAGGAGGATGGGGAACTCCGGGACACGGGAGCGCAGTTCCTCGGCGGCCAGCTGGGCAGCCCTCATGGAGGAGAAGAGCCCCAGGGTGCGGCCGCCGGCCGACTGGATGAGGTCGGTCAGTTCATCGAGCATGTCCCCGCGGTCGCCGTCGCGGGCGGGTCGCGAGAGGTGCTTGGCGACGTAGAGGATGCCCTGCCTCGGGTAGTCGAAGGGCGAACCGACGTCGAGGCCCCTCCACTTCGGCAGGTCGTCGCCCTCGGTCCCTTCCGGAGCGAGCCCCAAGGACGCTCCTACGCCGTTGAAGTCTCCGCCCAGCTTCAGGGTCGCCGAGGTCAGGACCACGGAGCGGTCCGCGAACAGCTTCTCTCTCAGCAGGCCCGACACCGACATGGGGGCCACACGCAGGGAGGCGCCGAAGCGGTCGTGACGCTCGTACCAGACGACGTCCCACTCCGAACCGTTGGTGATCCGCTCCGCCACGTCGTGCACCGCCTCCACGGAGGCCAGCGCCTGTTTGCGGACCGCGTCCTCGTCCTGGACCGACTTGTCGCGCGTCGCTCCGATCCCTGAGATGACCGTACGGGCGGCGTCGCGCAGAGCCATGAGCGCGTAGCCGAGGTCCTCCGGAATCTCTTCCAGTCGGCCGGGCAGGGCGAGCTCCATCAGCCGCTCAAAGCCCTCGGCCGCGGTCTGGAGCTGGTCGGCCGCCTTTTCGTTGACGAGTTTCGCGGCGCGGCGCACCGCGCGGTTGACCTGGCCGGGAGTGAGCTCGCCGGTGGCGACGCCGGTGACCCGGGAGACCAGCTCGTGCGCCTCGTCGACGATCAGTACTTCGTGCTGGGGAAGGACAGGGGCGCCTTCGATGGCGTCGATCGCGAGCAGCGCGTGGTTGGTGACGACGACCTCGGCGAGCTTGGCCCGCTCACGGGCCATCTCGGCGAAGCACTCGGCGCCGTAGGCGCACTTCGTCGCTCCCAGGCACTCGCGGGAGGACACGGAGATCTGCGCCCAGGCACGGTCGGACACACCCGGCGTGAGGTCGTCTCGGTCTCCGGTCTCGGTGTCCTGCGACCAGTCCCGCAGCCGCAGCAGATCCTGGCCCAGTCTGCTGGTGGGCGCGGCGGCCTCGAACTGGTCGAAGAGGCCTTCTTCCTCGTCCTGCGGGACGCCTTCGTGGAGGCGGTGCAGACACAGATAGTTCGACCGGCCCTTGAGCATCGCGAACTCCGGGCGGCGGCGCAGCAGCGGGTGCAGCGCCTCGACCGTGCGCGGCAGGTCGCGCTCGACGAGCTGTCTCTGCAGAGCCAGGGTGGCCGTCGCGACGACGACCCGCTCCCCGTGGGCGAGCGCGGGCACGAGATAGCCCAGCGACTTTCCGGTACCGGTGCCGGCCTGTACCAGCAGGTGGGAACCGTCGTCGATCGCGTCCGCGACGGATTCGGCCATGGTCACCTGGCCGGGGCGCTCCATACCGCCGACGGCAGTGACGGCAGCATGCAGGAGTTCGGGGAGTGAGGGCTTCGTCATAGCGCGACCACCCTACGACTCGGCACTGACAAAGGGGTGATCAAGTCGGCGACGAGGGGTGGGATCAAGACCGGGAGCTCCTTGGAGGGGCAGCGGGGATGGGAGTCGGATGGGGTCGGATCGGCTCGCCCCCGTCCGGCTTCGGCCGGGCCCGGTTGGGTCGGGACCGAGTCCGATCCGACGGTGTCCGGAATTAATCGAGGTGCCGTGGGGGGAGGTGAGGCGGAAGCCGTGTGGTCCGGGGCGTCGGAAAAAAGTCGCGCGGCGGGTGGGAACCGACTCGGCGTGAGCGGTGTACCAAAAGTGATTGCGTGATGACGCGTCGCTACAGCAGACCGCGCAGAGATCGATCTCGGACCATGAGGGCCGCCCGCTTGTCGGGCAGGTCCACCTCGGCGGAGAAGCGGAATCCTGCGCTCAGGAAGGCGGTGACGGACGGGATGTTGCGAAGGTCGGGTTCCGCGATGACGCGGGCACAGGAGGGTCGCCTGTCGAGTACGAGATCGGCGACGGCTCTGAGAAGAGTGCTGCCGAGACCGCGCCCCCGATCGGTGACGGCGCCGATGAGGAGATGGATACCGGTGTCGTGCGGTCTGGCCGGATAGTGGCGGGCCAGCGGATCGAGGTCTGCCCGGTAGATCTCCCAGTAGCTCATCGGGGTGCCCTCCAACACCCCGAGGCAGGGAACGCTGCGTCCATCGTCGGCCAACTGGGACCGCAGGTGGTCCTCCGTGACGTTCTGGGGCCCGGCCAGCTCCCAGAACGCGGTCACGGCGGGGTCGTTCATCCAACGGCAGACGAGGGGAAGATCCCGCTCGACGCGTACGGGCACGAGGTGGAACACGCCCGCCGGGGTCGCGATCGGACCCCACTCGGCGACGCCGTCGAGCAGGTCGTAGCCAGGCGGGGTGAGTGAGTCGGGCGAGGCGGTGCTGTCGCCCGGGCTCTGTTGCCCGCTCTCCGCTCCGGCATCGGCATCGCCGGTGTCTACGACTGCGCCTGCTCCCGTCTCGAAGAGTGCGAGCAGTTCGTCCGGCAGACGGAGGTCCAGTGTGTCTTCGTGGTCGCTGCCGACGTCCGGTGAGGGGGCGGAAACGGCGTCGGCACTCGCGTCGGTGGGAGACACGACGCTCCTCTCAGGCGGCGGGGCGGGTCATGTTCCTCAGGAGTGAAGGGGGTTGGCGATGGTGACGTAGACGGACTGGGTGTCGACCGGGCCGACGAGTTCGTCCAGGCCGTGCACTCGGGTCAGCAGATTGGCCTTGCAGCGCAGGACGGGTGAGTCGAGCAGGCGGCCGGGGAGCGTGGTGCGCAGTCGGGTGGGTCCGGAGGTCACGGCGGCGAGGAAGCGGCGGAAGGCGGCGAGCAGCAGCCGTTCGTCGGCCAGGCGCTGGGAGCCGAACGCACCGATGAGGCCGAGGACGTTGTTGATGGCGAGGTAGTAGGCGAAACGCTCGTCGGTGACCTCGTCGGAGACGAAGGTGTCGCTTTGTGCGCCGATGCCGGGCAGCCGGGCGTCGAGTTCCGGCCTCCGGGACTCGCGGAAGTAGTAGCCCTGGTTGTCGCGGTAACGACCACCGACGGGCCAGCCGTCGTCGTCCAGCAGGACCAAGGTGTTCTGCTGGTGTGCCTCCAGCGCGATCCCTGCCTCTCCGTCGAGCCACAGCACCGGGCGGACGACGTGTTCCAGGTAGCGCAGGAACCACTCGGCGGCGACGGCGCCTCGGGGGCGGCCGGTGCGGGCGGCGAGGCCGGTGACGACCTCGGCCAGCCGGGACCGCCAGACCGGCCGGTCCGTGTCCGGGCGGTCCCCGGTGACGCCGGCTCGGGCGTGGGGGCGTGGTGAGACGAGTCCGGCGATGCAAGAGGCGTCGTGCGAGGGGCTGAAGGGGTTGTGCCGGATCACCACGTCGATGCCGGGGACGGGACTGCCGTCGAGTCCGTCGACGGCGAGCCAGGCCGGGTCGCGGACGATGTCGAACGCCGGGTGGGCCGCCTGCCACTCCCTGGACAGGCCTCTGCGCAGGAGCCGGTGCACCTCGACACCGCGGTGGAGTTCCTTGCGGAGGTTCTCGCGGCGGGAGTTGGTGATGCGCAGGCCCAGCGAGAGCTTGAGCATGGCGGGGGCGCCGGAGCGATGGACCGTGCGTACGGAGGAGGTGGGGTACCAAGGGGAACCATGGGTGCCCAGTTCCTGGAGCAGCCCGGTATCGAAGAGAGGGGCGGTCTCGGGGCGGTGCCGGACCTCGCGGAGTTGCCAGGGGTGCAGCGGAAGGGCTGTACGCCCGTCCGGCAGCGTCAGGTCGGGGCCGGCCAGGCGCTGGGTGAGGTGGGCGGCGGTAACGGGGCGGCCGCGTTCGGTCCAGGCCGAGTCGGTGGCAAGGAGAGAGGGGTCGACCGCGAGCCAATGCAGGCGGAAGGAGCCGCGCGATTCGGGTGAGTACAGGGCTGCTTCGGCTTCGGAGAGACCTTCGCGGCTCTTCGGGGCCGGGTGCAGAGGGTGGCCGAGGACGAGCGATTGTTCGGCGGTGAGGAAGAGGTCGGGGCCGTCGTCGGGGTCTTTGCGGCGCTCTTCGACGAAGGTGGCGGTGCGGCGGACGGAGTCGGCCACGCGGGCCACGAGCTCAGCACCGCCTGCGGAGGCGGGGGTCTGTGTCAGCGACTCACGGGTGAGCAGTGCTGCGACGGTGACTGCGTCGGCCGGCGGGGCTTGTGCGGGGGCGTTGGCGAGACGGGGAGGGCCGAAGCGGTGCCAGCCCGTCGGGGACCAGTAGTGGACGGGGACGAGGAGGGCTGTGCCGCTGGCGGGGAGGGGGATACGAAGGGTGCCGCTCGCGGGGGCGGTCAGGCCGGTCTCCCGGACCCAGCAGCGCAGCAGGTTCTCCGCGGTTGCGGCTTCGGCCACGGTGTGCGGGTCGGGGTGGTCCAGGGGGTCGGGCCGGTTCAGGGGATCCGGAGTGGCGCCGCGCAGGCTTTCCCGTTCGGGTGGCCCGCCCTGGGACGGCGTGTGGGCGGGGCGGGGGCGGCGCTGTGGGGAGGGGGCCGCGTCGGCGTAGCTGCGCGGGGGCGTGGGGGTGGTGTTCAAGTTCGGTGTTCCTCGGGGCGGTTCTGGCTGGGAGGGACTGCTGTCCGGTGGGTTGTGAGTCGTTGTTGTGCTGGGGCCGGGGCCGAGACCGGGCCAACGGTGAAGCTACGGTCAGGGCGGCTCGCTGGGGGTTGGTGAGGGATGAGCGGTCGAGTCGGATGGAGGTGAACGGTGCTCGGGAGGGAATAGGTGAGCAGTCGGCGTGATGGGAGCGGCCGTTGCGGGGTGCCCCTGAGCGGTGTGCGGCCCGGCATGTGGTGCAAGGGATGGTGGCTGCTGCGGGACTGGGCCGGAGTCCGGCTTCTGGCCTCGCCGAGAGTCCGACCCCAGCCTCAATTCCAGCTCCGACCCCAGCCGGCCTTCGACCCCGAGCCCGGCCCACGAGTCCCGCTCCGGCCCTAGCCCCGGCACGGCACGGCACGACCCCCAGCCCCAGGTGACCCTGTCACACCGGGTCCAGGAGGAGCAGTCAGTCCGATGCGGACCTGGCTGCGCGCCCCCAACTGCCTGGGCCGCTCCCGCCAACACGTCACCTTCCGCCACTCCTCCGGCCCACCCCGCCCCCCGGCAACTACCTGCTCCCCTCGCCCTGCCCGCGCCGTCGATGCTGCCGTTGTCCATCGCCACCGAGCCCGTGACCGTGGGCCACCGCTGCCACGGCGTCGGCGAGGCGGTCGAGGACGGCTGTCGCCTGTTCGTCGGTGATCGTCAGCGGCGGAAGCAGGCGGACGACGCTCGCGTGACGACCACCGAGCTCGACGATCAGGCCCCGCCGGAGGCACTCCCGCTGGACGGCGGCGGCAAGCTCCGGAGAGGCAGGGCGAGGAGACGGAATGACACCGGGCATCACCACGGCGTCCGCGCCACCGGCGCCACCCGGCCCGACCGGGTCCAACAGCTCGACGGACCCACCAACCACGGACCCACCAACCTCACCGAGTCCCCCGGACGCACCGACCCCCCACCCGTTGCCCTCACGCTCACTTTCACTCTCACCATCCGCCTCCACCATCTCGACCCCGATCATCAACCCCCGCCCCCGCACATCACCGATCACAGGAGACTCCCGTGCCAGCGACCGGAGTTGATCCAGCATCCGCGCCCCCAGCGTTGCCGCGCGCGCTGTGAGGTCGTTCTCGCGGACGTAGGCCATCGTGGCGGTGCCCGCGGCCATGGCGAGTTGGTTGCCGCGGAAGGTGCCCGCGTGGGCGCCGGGTTCCCAGACGTCGAGGTCGTCGCGGTAGACGATGACGGCGAGAGGCAGACTGCCGCCGATGGCCTTGGAGAGGACCATCACGTCCGGGGTGATGCCGCTGTGCTCCACGGCCCAGAAGGCGCCGGTGCGGCCCACTCCCGTCTGGACCTCGTCGGCGATGAGGGGGATCGAGCGGTCGGCCGTGATCCGGCGCATGCGCCGCATCCACTCGTCCGGGGCCGGAAGGACCCCGCCCTCGCCCTGGACGGGTTCGAGGATCATCGCGGCGGGCAGCGGCACCCCCGATTTGGGGTCGTCGAGGAGGGACTGCGTCCAGCGCGCGGCGAGTTCGGCACCGAGCGGACCACCGACCCCGAAGGGGCAGCGATAGTCCTGCGGATAGGGCAGCCGGGCGACCCGTACGTCGAGGGCGTCGCCGGACGCTTCGAGCGCGCCGGAGGTCATGCCGTGGTAGGCGCCGGCGAAGGCGAGCAGGCCGGTGCGGCCGGTCGCGGCGCGTACGAGCTTGAAGGCGGCCTCCACCGCGTCGGTGCCGGCCGGGCCGCAGAACTGCACGCGTGCGTGGCCGGCGAGCCCGGGAGGGAGGGTGCGGAACAGTTCGGTGATGAAGGCGTCCTTGACGGGGGTCGCGAGGTCGAGGACATGGAGGGGCGCGCCCGAGTCGAGGACTTTACGGATGGCTTCCAGGACGACGGGGTGGTTGTGTCCGAGGGCCAGTGTGCCGGCGCCCGAGAGGCAGTCGAGGTAGCGGCTGCCGTCGGCGCCCTCGATGGTCAGGCCGCGTGCGCGGACGGGGACGATCGGGAGGGCGCGGGCGTAGGTGCGCGCCGCCGACTCGCGGGCGGACTGGCGCCGCAGGATCCCCTCGTGCGCGGAGCGGTCCTGCGACGCTCTCGCGGCGTCGGGTCCCGCCGTGGCCTCGCCGGGTGCGGTGTCGGTCACGGCCATGGTTCTCCCGTCGTCGCGCTGTGCAGGGGCAAGCGGTTCCCTCACGGACTCACTCGCCCCGACATACGGAGTCCCGGGACCGTTTGCTCGACGTCTCGGCACATCGATGCCCCGACTGTCGGGAAGGCTCCGGGGATTGGGGCGTGGGGGACCGAACCGTCCGCTGGCAGCAAGCCCCCACCGCTACCAACCCCGGACCGATCACCGGGTTACGGGTGGTCTGAAGATCTTTGGCGTGACGGGACTGTTGCGATTCCGTCGAAACTCGCCCATAGCGGGCGCATAGTGTGTGTGATGCCGTTCCAAGGCCCGGTGCCGGAGGGCGAATTCGCGGAGTCGGGGGGCGTCTGCGGGAAGTCCCCAGTTCCGGTGCCGGGTTCGTCCACACCAGGGGGAGGCAGAGCATGCGATCCGAACCGCTGTCGTTGACGGCTCGCGGCGAACGCGTAGGGGGCGCGCGCCGCAGAACCTCCCCTGTGCTGGCCTCCGTGGCCCTCGCCTCGGTGCTGACTCTGACCTCCACCGGCTGCGGCTCCGGCGGTCCGGACGCGAACGCGCAGGCCTCCGCCTCCGCCACGTCCGAGGGAGACGGCAAGATCACGATCCCGGACGACATCAGGGACAGGCTCAAGGAGCACGGGATCGATGTGGACAAGTGGAAGAACGGCGCCTGGAAGGACTGGGACAGGGACGACTGGCTGCGCGAGGCCCAGGACTACGTCAACCCGATCATCGAGGGCCTGTGGGACCCGGAGCGGATGCGGAAGGCCGAGGATCCCGGCCGCGGTGTCCAGGAGAGCGACCTCTCGGGTGACCGGGGTGTGACCGACCCGGAACCCGCGCCGGTGGACGCGAAGGCCGTCTCGCCTACATACCACGACAACGTTCCCGAGGCGGGCAAGGTGTTCTTCGACTCCCCCCAAGGCACGATGGTCTGCTCGGCGACGGTAGTGGTGGACCCGGCCCACCCGGGCAGGTCCAACCTGGTGTGGACGGCGGGGCATTGTGTGCACGCGGGCAGGAGTGGCGGCTGGTACCGCAACATCGCGTTCGTGCCCTCGTACAACGACCGGGCCCTGTCGGCAGGGGAGTTGGCCGACGCGACCGAGGGCGAGCTCGCTCCGTACGGCGTCTGGTGGGCCGACTGGGCGGGGACCTCGGACCAGTGGATCGCACAGGGCGGTCCGACCGGCGGGGAGGGCGCCCCGTACGACTTCGCCGTCATCCATGTGACGCCGGAGGAGCGTGGCAGCAGGAAGTCGTTGGAGGAGACGGTCGGTTCGGCCCTGCCGGTGAACTTCGCCGGACCGGCGGTGCCGCGGGTGGAGAGCATCACGGTGGACGGGTATCCCGCGGCGGCGCCGTTCGACGGGGAGACGCTGTACCAGTGCCAGGACAGGCCGGGACGGCTGTCGATCAACGCCTCGGATCCGACGATGTACCGGATCGGCTGCACCATGACCGGTGGTTCGTCCGGCGGCGGCTGGGTCTCGACCGGCGCGGACGGGGAGCCGGCGCTGGTGTCCAACACCTCCATCGGCCCGGTGAACGCGGGCTGGCTGGCCGGGCCCCGGCTGGGTGAGGCGGCCGAGGGGGTGTACGACGCGGTCAGTCGGAAGTTCGCGGGGCAGTGAGGGCCCCCGGTGACTTCCGGCACCCAGACGACCACGACCTCCGGCACCCCGACGACCAGGACCGCCGGTGACCCGAACACGCTGAGAGGCCCGCCCCTTCTCGAAGGGACGGGCCTCTCAGGAGAGCTACGCCACTCAGGCCACAACCGGCACCGGCACGTACGGCGCCAGATCCGCGGCCAGTTCCTCGTGGACCCGCACCTTGAGCAGGGTGCCCTCCGCGGTGTGCTCCTCGGAGATCACCTCGCCCTCGTCATGGGCGCGGGCGACCAGCCTGCCGTGGGTGTACGGCACGAGCGCCTCGATCTCGACGGACGGCCTGGGCAGTTCGTTGTCGATCAGGGCCAGCAGCTCGGTGATGCCCTGGCCGGTACGGGCCGAGACCGCGATGGAGCGCTTCTCGATCCGCATCAGCCGCTGGAGCGTGAGCGGGTCGGCCGCGTCGGCCTTGTTGATCACGACGATCTCCGGCACGCCGGTGGCGCCGACATCCCTGATCACCTCGCGTACGGCGGCCAGCTGCTCCTCCGGGTCCGGGTGCGAGCCGTCCACCACGTGCAGGATCAGGTCGGACTCGCCGACCTCCTCCATGGTGGAGCGGAACGCCTCGACCAGGTGGTGCGGCAGGTGCCGTACAAAGCCGACGGTGTCGGCCAGCGTGTACAGACGGCCGCTCGGGGTCTCCGCCCGGCGGACGGTGGGGTCCAGGGTCGCGAACAGGGCGTTCTCGACCAGGACTCCTGCGCCCGTGAGGCGGTTGAGCAGGGAGGACTTGCCGGCGTTGGTGTAGCCCGCGATGGCGACCGAGGGCACCTTGTGGCGCTTGCGTTCCTGGCGCTTGATCTCGCGGCCGGTCTTCATGTCCGCGATCTCCCGGCGCATCTTCGCCATCTTCTCGCGGATCCGACGCCGGTCCGTCTCGATCTTGGTCTCACCGGGACCACGGGTGGCGAGGCCGCCGCCCTTGCCGCCGCCCATCTGACGGGACAGCGACTGGCCCCAGCCGCGGAGCCTCGGCAGCATGTACTGCATCTGCGCGAGCGCGACCTGCGCCTTGCCCTCTCGGGACTTGGCGTGTTGGGCGAAGATGTCGAGGATCAGGGCCGTACGGTCGATGACCTTGACCTTGACGACGTCTTCGAGGGCGATGAGCTGGCCGGGGCTGAGCTCGCCGTCGCAGATGACCGTGTCCGCGCCGGACTCGACGACGATGTCGCGCAGCTCCAGGGCCTTGCCGGAACCGATGAAGGTGGCCGCGTCGGGCTTGTCGCGGCGCTGGATCACGCCGTCGAGCACAAGCGCGCCCGCCGTCTCCGCGAGGGCGGCGAGCTCCGCGAGGGAGTTGTCGGCGTCCTGCGCGGTCCCCGTGGTCCAGACGCCGACGAGCACGACCCGCTCCAGACGAAGCTGGCGGTACTCGACCTCGGTGACGTCCTCGAGCTCGGTGGAGAGGCCGGCGACGCGGCGCAGGGCCGCGCGCTCGGAGCGGTCGAGCTGCTCGCCGTCCCGCTCTCCGTCGATCTCGTGGCTCCAGGCGACGTCCTCTTCCATCAGGGCATCGGCCCGAAGACCTTCGGCGTAGGTGTGCGCGAGGAACTGCGTGTCCTGGGAAGAGGATGAAGAGGAGGTCATTTGATCCTTACGTCGATGAGGATGCCGATTCGGCGGTCAAGTCATACAACGCACGAGTACCCCGGGAGATTCCCGCGTTCCGTGCCGCGCCGACCTGAAGATAGTCGCACGACACGGGGCGTCTCGTCATCGGCTTATTTCACCGGTGCGCGGCGGGTGCCACGGCCTTCCAGTCCGGGTGGCCGGGCATCGGCGGGGTCTTCTCGCCGTAGAGCCAGTCGTGGAGGAAGCCGCCGAGGTCGCGTCCGGAGATCTCGGAGGCGAGGTGCACGAAGTCGGCGGTCGACGCCGTGCCGTCCCGGTGTTCCTGCACCCAGGCCCGTTCCAGCCTCTCGAAGGACTCGCGGCCGATCTCCTGGCGCAGGGCGTACAGGACCAGAGCGGCGCCGTCGTAGACGTTCGGCCGGAAGATGCTGATCTTCTGGCCGGGGTTGGGCGGCTTGGGCGCGGCGGGTGGTCCGCCGGCGGCGCGCCAGCGGTCGGAGGCGCCGTACGCGGCCTTCATACGGACATCAAGGGTGCGGCCCGCCTTGGCCTCCGCGTACAGGGCCTCGTACCAGGTGGCGTGTCCTTCGTTGAGCCACAGGTCGGACCAGGTGCGGGGGCTGACGCTGTCGCCGAACCACTGATGGGAGAGCTCGTGGACCATGATCGACTCGACGTACCACTTGGGGTAGGCGGGCTCGGTGAAGAGATCCTTCTCGAAGAGGGAGAGGGTTTGGGTTTCCAACTCGAAGCCGGTGTCCGCTGCGGCCATGAGGATGCCGTACGTCTCGAAGGGGTACGGCCCGACCTTGTCCTCCATCCAGGCGAGCTGGCTCGGAGTCTTCTTGAGCCAGGGTTCGAGCGCGGCGCGGTCCTTTGCGGGCACGACGTCCCGGACGGGCAGTCCGTGCGGTCCCTCGCGGTGCAGCACGGTGGAGCGGCCGATGGACACCTGCGCGAGCTCGGTGGCCATGGGGTGCCGGGTGCGGTACGTCCAGGTGGTGGCCCGGCCCACGCGGTCCACGTCCGTCGGCAGCCCGTTCGCGACGGCCGTGTAACCGTCGGGCGCGGTGACCCGGATGGTGAACATCGCCTTGTCGGAGGGATGGTCGTTGCAGGGGAACACCAGGTGGGCGACGTCGGCCTGGTTGGCCATGGCGAGGCCGTCCGTGGTGCGTACCCAGCCGCCGTCCCGGTCCGCGGCGGAGACGGGGTCGCTCGTGTGCCGGACGGTGATACGCATCCAACTGCCGCCGGGCAGCGGCTCCTCGGGGGTGACGACGAGGTCCTCGCCCGCGCCGGTGAAGGTCGCGGGCCGTCCGTCGACCACGACCGACCGGACCTCGCCGTGCGCGAAGTCGAGGTTGATGCGGTCGAGCTCGGTCGTCGTCCAGGCGTCGATCGTGGTGACGGCCGTGAGCGGCTTGCTGTTGCTGCCGGAATAGGTGAAGGAGAGGTCGTACGACGCCACGTCGTAGCCGGGGTTGCCGAGGTGCGGGAAGAGGCGGTCACCGACGCCGAGCGGCTCTGCCGGGGCGCTCGCGGCGAGCAGACAGACGGAGACGGCGGAGGCGAGCAGCGCGGCCGCCTTGCGCCGTCGGGCGTTTCCGGTACGGCGACGGAGGGCGTCGGGAGCGGGTCGGCCGGCGTGGGTGGGATGCACGTGGGGGGTGAGCGGCATGCACCACCGCTACCAGCGCGCGCGTGCGCCACGGCGGCGACGCGCGACCGGCCCACTCGAACGGGGTGCTCCGGCTCCATTGAGGAGACGCCTGTGGTCCCGTCTCCATGACATCAGCCCGTCCCAGCCGGGCCAGCCCCCTGAGGCGCCAATCCCGGTCGGCGAGCCCTTTCGGCGTCGACCCCGGTCGGGCGCCTCCCCGAGACGCCGATCCGGACCGGAGGCAGCCCTCTAGGGCGTGGCCCTGATCCGACGCGCCCCCAAGACGGCACCACCGTCCCGGACGAAGGCAGGCCCACCCCAGAACGCCAACACGTCCCAGACGCGCCCCAAGACGCCAACACATCCCAGGCGCAGCCCCCGCGCCGTCCCTCACACCCCCGGCGTCTGCGCCCTGCTCACGTCATAGACGCCCGCCACGTTCCGCATCGCTCTCATCAGGGCGGGCAGCTGGGCCGCGTCCGGGAGCTGGACCGTGTACGTGTGGCGAACACGCTGCTGGCTGGGAGGTTCGACGGTCGCGGAGACGATCTCGGCGCCCTCGCCGGCCATGGCCTCGGTGAGGTCGGCGAGGAGGTGCGGGCGGCCGAAGGATTCCGCGAACAGCGTGACCCGGCACTCGGCGGTGTCGCCCCAGCGCACGCCGACCTCCTTGCGCCCCGCATCCTTCATCCGGGTCACCGCGTCACACTCGACGCGGTGCACGGTGACCACTCCCCCGCGCACGGCGAACCCGGTGATCTCGTCGGGAGGTACGGGCGTGCAGCAGCCCGCCAGCCGTACGGTCGCGCCGGGCTGGTCGACGACGGCGACGGCGACGGCGGCCTGGTCGTCGGGGCTCTGCGGCTCGCCGATGTTCCCGCCCACGCTGTCGGGCGTGTCCGCGGCCGACGGCTCCGCCGCGGAGGGCCGGAAGGAGTTGGCGTCCCCCCGTGCGGCCTGCGCGGCCTGCGCATCCTCAGCCTTGACGCCGGTCGTCCCGCTCCGCTCCCCGGCCTCCTCCGACGCCTCGTGCGAGGGGTGTGTGGCGATCCAACGCTGGATGGCGATCCGGGCGGCGGGCGTGTGCGCGTGCTCCAGCCACTCCTTGGAGGGCTCGGCGCCCGGTTCCTGCCCCATGAGGAGCTGGACGGTGTCGCCGTCCCTCAGGACGGTGCTCAGGGTCGCCAGGCGGCCGTTGACGCGAGCGCCCAGACACGCGTGCGCGTCCTCGCCGTACTGCGCGTACGCGGCGTCCACACAGGTCGCGCCCTCGGGCAGGCCCAGGGTGCCGCCGCCGGGCCGGAAGACGGTGATCTCGCGGTCCTGGGCGAGGTCCTCGCGCAGGGTGGACCAGAAGGTGTCGGCGTCGGGCGCGGCCGCCTGCCAGTCGAGGAGCCGGGAGAGCCAGCCGGGCCGGGTGGGGTCCACCCGCTCCTCGTCGGCGCCCGCGCTCTGCTCCTCCGAGGGGTCCGAGGGCGAGGCGTACGGATTGCCGAGCGCGACCACGCCGGCCTCGGCGACCTTGTGCATCTGGTGGGTGCGGATGAGGACCTCGACGACCTGGCCGTCGCCGCGGGCCACAGCGGTGTGCAGCGACTGGTACAGGTTGAACTTCGGTACGGCGATGAAGTCCTTGAACTCGGAGACGACCGGCGTCATACAGGTGTGCAGTTCGCCCAGGACGGCGTAGCAGTCCGCGTCCTCGCCGACCAGGACCAGCAGACGGCCGAAGTCCGCGCCGCGCAACCTGCCGCGCTTGCGGGCCGTGCGGTGCACGGAGACGAAGTGGCGTGGGCGGATGACGACTTCGGCCGGGATCCCTGCCTCTCGCAGCACCCCCCGCACCTCGTCGGCGATCTCGGCGAGCGGGTCGTCCGCGCGGGAGGCGTTGTCGACGATCAACTCGCGCGTGTGCTCGTACTCCTCGGGGTGGAGGATCGCGAAGACCAGGTCTTCCAGCTCGGTCTTCAGGGCCTGGACGCCGAGGCGTTCGGCGAGCGGGATGAGGACGTCACGGGTGACCTTGGCGATGCGGGCCTGTTTCTCGGGGCGCATCACGCCGAGGGTGCGCATGTTGTGCAGCCGGTCGGCCAGTTTGATCGACATCACGCGGACGTCGTTGCCGGTGGCGACGAGCATCTTGCGGAAGGTCTCGGGCTCGGCGGCGGCGCCGTAGTCGACCTTCTCCAGCTTGGTGACGCCGTCGACGAGGAAGCGGACCTCCGCGCCGAACTCCTCGCCGACCTGGTCGAGCGTGACCTCGGTGTCCTCGACGGTGTCGTGGAGCAGGGAGGCCGTCAAGGTGGTGGTCTCCGCGCCGAGTTCGGCGAGGATCAGGGTCACGGCGAGGGGGTGTGTGATGTACGGCTCACCGCTCTTGCGCATCTGGCCGCGGTGCGATGACTCGGCCAGGACCCAGGCGCGGCGCAGGGGCTCGAGGTCGGCGTCGGGGTAGTGGGCGCGGTGGGCCTCGGCGACGTGGCCGATGGCGTCGGGCAGCCGGTCGCGGGCGGCAGGGCCGAGCAGCGCGGCGCGGCCCAGGCGGCGCAGGTCGATCCGCGCCCGCCAACGGGCGGCCGGGCCTGATACCGGACCTGGGGTCGCGGGGTTCGTCGCCTCCGCACTCATGGGCACCTCCGGCTGCGTGGACCGGCGGACGGGGTGCCCCATGGCGGACACGGCTCAGGGGATGGCATCTGTCCCCCGTCCGGGCCGGTGCTTGATGCTACCGAGCCCATCACGCCCACCTGACCGCCTCTCGGCGAGCGTGAAACGGATCACCCATTCGAGCGACGGTTTGCAGGTTTACGATTCCGCGCCACCTGACCTGCGACTGACCGTGCGTCTGCATCACACAAGGGGTCGAGGGCTGGGGTTCCATGCCTCCGGCACTCTGATCTTTACGATTCATATGGTCAACGAACCGCGTTTTCAAGCCAGTCGGCCTCGATCTCGCCCTCGGCGACGATCACCGCGGGGCCGGTCATCTCGATCTCGCCGTCGGCCCGCTCGGTGATCACCAGGGTGCCGCCGGGCACGTCGACGGTGTACGTCGCCGGGTTGCCGGTGGCCCTCGGGTCGACGCCGTCCCTGCGGGCCGTGGCCACGGCGACGGCACACGCGCCCGTGCCGCAGGACCGGGTCTCGCCCGATCCACGCTCGTGCACGCGCATGGCGACGTGGCGGGGGCCGCGGTCGACCACGAACTCGACGTTGACCCCGCTCGGATAGGCGGTGGCCGGGCTGAAGGGCGGCGGGGAGTACAGGTTGCCGGCGTGCGCGAGGTCGTCCACGAAGGCCACGGCGTGCGGGTTGCCCATGTTCACGTTCCGTGCGGGCCAGTTGCGGTCACCGACGCTCACCGTGACGTCCCCGGCGGGGAGCAGCGCCTTGCCCATGCCGACGGTGACGTCGCCGTTCTTCGCGATGTGCACGCTCTTCACGCCCCCGCGCGTGGCCACCGCGAGGTCGCCCTCGGTGACATGACCGGCGTGCTGGAGGTAGCGGGCGAAGACGCGTACGCCGTTGCCGCACATCTCCGCAACGGAACCGTCGCCGTTGCGGTAGTCCATGAACCACTCGGCCTCCCCGGCAAGGTGCGCGGCCTCGGGGTGCTCGGCGGACCGTACGACATGGAGCAGGCCGTCACCGCCGATGCCGGCCCGGCGGTCGCACAGGGCGGCGACGGCGGCGGGGGGCAGGTCGAGGGCGTTCTCGGGGTCCGGGACGATCACGAAGTCGTTCTCGGTGCCGTGGCCCTTGAGGAAGGCGATCCGGGTGCTCATGTCTCGATCGTACGGTGCGGGCCGGTGAGGCTCATCGCGCGATTCTCCACGCCCTCAGGAGCGAAAGCGCCTCTAGCGCAGCCTTGCCACTCGCCATACCGCCAGCACGATCACCAGCGCCACCAGCAGGGCGTATGCCGTCACGACCCGCCAGTCGGCCCTGCGGTCCTCGCCGCGCCGTGGCAGGCCCGGCCACGTGTAACCAACGCGGCGCGCGGCCATCATGCCCCAGCCGGCCGCGCAGGAGCAGATCAGCAGACCCAGCATCGCGATCACCGCTCCGCTGTCACCGAAGTCGAAGGCCAGCGGGAAGGCGAACATCAGGGAGCCGACCGCGGCCAGCGAGATGATGGGGGCGAGCTGCCAGATCCGCAGACGGCGCTGGGGGCGCAGCTCGACCTCGACCTCTTCCCCGCCCAGGAACATCTCCTCGGGCTCGGGGCCGTCGGCGGTCACACCGCCCAGGGTGTCGTCGGGCCCGTCGGGGCTCAGACGCTCCGCGTCCTGCTCCGGTTCACCGCTCTCGACGGTGAGGGGCTCGGTGCCTTGTGCGGTGTCGCGAGGGCCGGCCTCCATCGCCACGCGCCCTCCCAACTCGGACTCACTTGGTCGATCGAAGCTCGATGATGGCACGCCGCCGGAGGCCGGGACGGCGGCCGGAGCGTCCCGATGCCAGGACGTGATCAGGCTGTAACCGGTCGTTCGAGCAATGCCAGTGCGAGCTGCGGAAGTTCTGTGCGGTGCGCCGCAGCCCCACTCAACCAGTGCACCCGTGGATCGCGCCTGAACCATGAATCCTGACGGCGCGCGAAGCGTTTCGTGGCACGGACGGTCTCGGCCCGCGCGTCCTCCATCGTGCACTCCCCCGAGAGCGCCGCGAGGACCTGCTGGTACCCGAGCGCGCGCGAGGCCGTGCGCCCCTCGCGCAACCCTCGCGCCTCCAGCTCCCGCACCTCGTCCACGAGGCCCGCCTCCCACATCCGGTCCACCCGGCGCGCGATGCGCTCGTCGAGCTCGGGCCGGGCGACGTCGACGCCGATCTGGACGGTGTCGTAGACGGAGTCGTGGCCGGGGAGGTTGGCGGTGAAGGGTTTGCCGGTGATCTCGATCACTTCGAGAGCCCGGACGATACGGCGGCCGTTGCTGGGCAGGATCGCCCGCCCGGCCTCGGGGTCGGCGGCGGAGAGGCGGGCGTGCAGCGCGCCGGAGCCGCGCAGGACGAGCTCCTCCTCCAGCCGGGCCCTGACGTCGGGGTCGGTGCCGGGGAACTCCAGGTTGTCGACGGCCCCGCGGACATACAGGCCGGAACCGCCGACGAGGATCGGCCAGCGGCCCTCGGCGAGCAGTGCGTCGATCCTCGCGCGGGCAAGCCGCTGGTACTCGGCGACGGACGCGGTGACCGTGACGTCCCAGATGTCCAGGAGGTGGTGCGGGACGCCGTCGCGTTCCGTGGGCGTCAGCTTGGCGGTGCCGATGTCCATCCCTCGGTAGAGCTGCATGGAGTCTGCGTTGACGACCTCGCCTCCCAGTCGCTGGGCGAGGAAAACGCCCAGATCGGACTTTCCGGCCGCGGTGGGTCCGACGACGGCGATGACGCGGGGGGCGGGGGGTGCGCTGCTCACCGCCCCAGTCTCGCAAACCTCGGGGCACCACCTCGAACGAGTTACGTGACGGCCCGCGCCCGGGGTCGTTGCCAGTTGCGTGGTTTCCGCCGCCCTGTTCAAGGAGGCGGCGATCCGGATGGCGCAAACGGGCGCACCGGACGACGCGGGATTTCCCCCGCACGCGTAACGTATGGAGTGGATATGGGCGTTTTCGCACGACTTCTCCGCAGGTCGAAGGCTACGGAGGAGGCGTCAACCGCCGAAGCGCAGGCCGACATCCCGACGGCCGAGCCCGCGGCGGAGGAGGCGGCAGAAGCGAAGGGATCGACCGACACCACGGCCGAGGCCGGCACTCGGACCGAGGACGAGGGCGAGGGCGAGACGCAGGTCGAGCCGCAGGCCGAGGTCGGCGAGACCGCCGCGGCAAAGGACACGGACGGATCGACGGCGACGGAGGCCGTCGAGGCCGCCGGCGCCGAGAGTGTCGAGATCCCCAAGCAGCAGTCCGCCGACGAGGCGGCCGATCATGAGGCCGGCGAAGGCGCCCGCACGTAACTGTCCCGCGTGGGAAGGCAAGCGATGGGTCTCCTGGACAACTTCAAGGCCAAGCTCGGCCCGGCCAAGGGCAAGGTCTCCGGCCTCGCGCAGCAGCACGGGGGCAAGATCCAGCACGGTCTCGACAAGGCCGCGAAGGTCGTGGACGAGAAGACCAAGGGCAAGTACAGCGACAGGATCCAGACCGGAACGGGCAAGGCCAAGGACGCCATGGACCGACTCGCGCGCAACGACGGAACAGAGGGACCGGGGGGCGGCAGCGCGCCCCCGACCTCACCGCCGCCGACTTCCTGAACGGCAGCACGGCACACCGACGGACGGCCGCGGGGCAGGACGCCCCGGGCCGTCCGCCGTTTGCCGGGCCCCGCCCAGGACTCCCGTACAGGCCCGTACGGGCGCTGCGTGCCGCGTGGTCCCGCGGCTCTGCGACGGCCGTCAGGACCAGGTCGCGACCAGGTACCCCACGCCGTACGGAGCGTCCTCGTACAGCAGCGAGCCGCCGAGGCCCGCGCCCTCCGCCGCACCCGCGAGGACCTGCCAGCAGGCCCGGCCGGAGGCCTTCAGTTCGTACGCCAGCTCGGCGTCCAGCGCTCGCAGGGCCGCCACGTCGGCCGTACCCAGAGCGCGCGCGACCTCCGCGTCGAAGGGAGCCGCGCGCTCGTCGAGGTAGCCGGGTGCCTTGAGCGTGCGGCAGGCGCTGGCGTCGCCCATCACCAGCAGCGCCACCCGCTCGGCCCGGGCGGCGATGTCCCTTCCGGTCCTGATACACCGCTCGGGCTCCAGAGGTTCCCCCACCCCGAGTCCCTCGATCGGGGCGTCGGACCAGCCGGTGCGCTCCAGGAGCCAGGCGGCGACGGCGAGGGAGGCCGGGAGCTCACGCTCGGACTCCGCGTCCCTCTCCGCGTCCCTGCCGAGCCGCACGTCGAGATCCACGCCGAAGCCACGGAAAGAGCCGCGGCTGCCCTCGGGGAGCACCCCGCGCCCACTCCGCTCCGCGGGTCCGACGACCACGAGCAGTGAAGGCCGAGCGGCTGCGAGCACGCCCAGCGCGTCCGTGCAGGCGGCTCGCGCGGCGTCCAGCTCGGGCGCGGCGCCCGCGGCGACCTCCGGGACGAGAAGAGGCGGGCAGGGGCAGACTGCGGCGGCGACAAGCATGATCGGGAGCCTATCGTCAGGGCTGCTTCGGTCCGGGTTCCGTGCTCCACACCAGCTCGGCCAGCTGGTAGGTCACGCCGAAGGTGGACACCATGCCCTTGATGTACGCGTAGTAGGCATCCCCGTCGCCGATCCGGTAGACCTCCCGGCGCTTCTGGCGCAGCCCGGAACGCGGGCGATGCGTACAGGCGATCTCGTAGAGGCGGGCGCGGGCCTGCTCCCGGGTGCCCTCGAAGCGGGCCACCTCTTCGGAGCCGTCGTCGATCCCGCCCTCGGTACCGGCCTGCACGACGACCACCCAGCGTGCCGTGGCCCGGTCCCCGCTCAGTGCGCCACGCAGCCGCTCGTGGCCGCCGGCAGCGGCTCGGGAACCCCGATCTTCGGCAGGCCCAGCAGGACACCCGCGGGCTTGTCCGCCTCGGCCGCGTTCCGCTTCTCCCACGCGTCCCCCGCGCGTGTGCGGCGCACGTCGAGGACGGCGCCCTCGGCGAGGAGGTGATGGGGGGCGGCGTAGGTGATCTCGACCGTGACCACGTCGCCGGGGCGGACCTCCTGGTCGGGCTTGGTGAAGTGGACCAGGCGGTTGTCGGGGGCGCGGCCGGAGAGGCGGTGGGTGGCGCCGTCCTTGCGGCCCTCGCCCTCGGCGACCATCAGCTCCAGAGTGCGGCCGACCTGCTTCTTGTTCTCCTCCCAGGAGATCTCCTCCTGGAGGGCGACGAGACGCTCGTAGCGCGCCTGGACGACCTCCTTGGGGATCTGGTTCTCCATGGTGGCCGCCGGTGTCCCGGGCCGCTTGGAGTACTGGAAGGTGAAGGCCTGCGTGAAGCGGGCCTCGCGGACGACGTGCATGGTCTGCTCGAAGTCCTCCTCGGTCTCGCCGGGGAAGCCCACGATGATGTCGGTAGTGATCGCCGCGTGCGGGATGGCGGCGCGCACCTTCTCGATGATCCCCAGGTAGCGCTCCTGGCGGTACGACCGGCGCATCGCCTTCAGGACCGTGTCGGAGCCGGACTGCAAGGGCATGTGGAGCTGCGGCATGACGTTCGGCGTCTCGGCCATCGCCGCGATCACGTCGTCGGTGAAGTCGCGCGGGTGCGGGGACGTGAAGCGGACGCGCTCCAGTCCCTCGATCGCGCCACACGCGCGCAGCAGCTTGCTGAACGCCTCGCGGTCGCCGATGTCGGAGCCGTAGGCGTTGACGTTCTGGCCGAGCAGCGTGATCTCGGAGACGCCCTCGCCGACCAGGGCCTCGATCTCGGCGAGGATGTCGCCGGTGCGGCGGTCCTTCTCCTTGCCGCGCAGCGCCGGGACGATGCAGAAGGTGCAGGTGTTGTTGCAGCCGACGGAGATCGACACCCAGGCCGCGTAGGCGCTCTCGCGCCGGGTCGGCAGCGTGGACGGGAACGCCTCGAGGGACTCGGCGATCTCGACCTGCGCCTCCTCCTGCACGCGCGCGCGTTCCAGCAGGACGGGCAGCTTGCCGATGTTGTGGGTGCCGAAGACGACGTCCACCCAGGGCGCCTTCTTCACGATGGTGTCCCGGTCCTTCTGCGCGAGACAGCCACCGACCGCGATCTGCATACCGGGCCGCGAGGCCTTGCGCGGCGCCAGCCGGCCGAGGTTGCCGTAGAGCCGGTTGTCGGCGTTCTCCCGCACCGCGCAGGTGTTGAAGACGACGACGTCCGCGTCCCCGTCGGAACCCTCGGGGGCGGGCACGTACCCCGCCTCCTCCAGCAGGCCGGACAATCGCTCGGAGTCGTGGACGTTCATCTGGCACCCATACGTGCGCACTTCATACGTTTTCGGAGATGAAACGTCCACTGCCGGGCTCCGGTCGCTGCTGATGGTCATGGGTCAAGGGTAGGCGCTTGCCGGAGCGGCAGAACCCGGCCGCCCACGGCCGGCACGGAGCGGTACGCCCCTCGATGACGTGAATCACGTAGGGGGCAACCAGGGGGGCTTTGCATGACCATACGTGGTGATGCATAATCTTCCTATGTCCAAGGTCCTCACGTCCCTCCCCGCCGGCGAACGCGTCGGCATCGCCTTCTCCGGCGGTCTCGACACCTCCGTCGCGGTCGCGTGGATGCGCGACAAGGGCGCCATCCCCTGCACCTACACCGCGCACATCGGGCAGTACGACGAGCCCGACATCGACTCGGTGCCCGGCCGCGCGCAGGCCTACGGTGCCGAGATCGCGCGCCTGGTCGACTGCCGGGCCGCGCTGGTCGAGGAGGGCCTGGCCGCGCTCACCTGCGGCGCGTTCCACATCCGCTCGGGCGGGCGGGCGTACTTCAACACCACGCCCCTGGGCCGTGCCGTCACCGGCACGCTGCTGGTGCGGGCCATGATGGAGGACAACGTCCAGATCTGGGGCGACGGTTCGACCTTCAAGGGCAACGACATCGAGCGGTTCTACCGCTACGGCCTGCTCGCCAACCCGAACCTGCGGATCTACAAGCCCTGGCTGGACGCGGACTTCGTGACCGAGCTCGGCGGCCGCAAGGAGATGTCCGAGTGGCTGGTCGCGCACCAGCTGCCGTACCGGGACTCGACGGAGAAGGCGTACTCCACCGACGCCAACATCTGGGGCGCCACGCACGAGGCCAAGACCCTGGAGCACCTCAACACCGGCATCGAGACCGTCGAGCCGATCATGGGCGTCAAGTTCTGGGACCCGTCGGTCGAGATCGCGCCCGAGGACGTGACGATCGGCTTCGACCAGGGCCGTCCGGTGACCATCAACGGCAAGGAGTTCGGCTCCGCCGTCGACCTGGTCATGGAGGCCAACGCGATCGGCGGTCGGCACGGCCTGGGCATGTCCGACCAGATCGAGAACCGGATCATCGAGGCGAAGAGCCGCGGCATCTACGAGGCCCCCGGCATGGCCCTGCTCCACGCGGCCTACGAGCGGCTCGTCAACGCGATCCACAACGAGGACACCGTCGCCCAGTACCACAACGAGGGCCGGCGACTGGGCCGTCTCATGTACGAGGGCCGCTGGCTGGACCCGCAGGCCCTGATGATCCGCGAGTCGCTCCAGCGCTGGGTCGGCGCGGCGATCACCGGCGAGGTCACCCTGCGTCTGCGGCGCGGCGAGGACTACTCGATCCTCGACACCACGGGCCCGGCGTTCTCGTACCACCCGGACAAGCTGTCGATGGAGCGCACCGAGGACTCGGCCTTCGGCCCGGTGGACCGGATCGGCCAGCTGACCATGCGCAACCTCGACATCGCCGACTCCCGCGCCAAGCTGGAGCAGTACGCGGGTCTCGGCCTGATCGGCACCGGCAGCCCCACGATCGGCGCCTCCCAGGCCGCCGCGACGGGCCTGATCGGCACCATGCCGGAACTGCCCGAGGGCGGCGCCGAGGCGATCGCCTCCCGCGGCGAGGTCTCGGAGGACGAGGCCCTGCTGGACCGGGCGGCGATGGAGTTCGGCACGGACTGAGTGACCTGTGCGGAAGGGGCCGGTGCGAGACAGCGCCGGCCTCTTCTCATGCCCGCCCCTCCCGCGACCGCATCAACGGCTGGATCCGCGTCCCGAACTTCTCGATCCCGTCGAGGAAGTCGTCGAAGACGAGCATGATCCCCTTGGTCCCCTCGACCCCGGCGATCTCGTCGAGCATGCGCGCGACACTCTCGTACGACCCGACGAGCGTCCCCATGTTGAAGTTCACGGCACCCTCGGGCAGCACGATGGTGCGGGCCGTGGAGGAGTCGTCGGCGGTGGTGTCCGTGGCCGACTCCCCCGCCATGTAGGCCAGCGCCGCGCGGTCGGCGCCGTCGTGGTAGTCCTGCCACTTCGCGCGGGCGGCCTCGTCGCTCTCGTCGGCGACGACCATGAACAGGGACAGCGCACCGACGTCCCGGCCGGTCTCCCGCACCGCCTCCACGAGCGTGGCCGCGCTGTCCGCGAAGGCGAGCGGGGTGTTCACACCGCTGCCCAGGATGAAGTTGTAGTCGGCGTACCCGGCGGCGAACCGCATGCCCGTGCCGCTCTGTCCGGCGGCCACGATGTCGATGTGCCCGTTCGCCGGCCGCGGTGAGAGCACGCAGTCGTCCATCTCGTAGAACTCGCCCTTGAAGTTGCTGACGCCCTCGCTCCACAGCTGCTTCATCACCGTCACGTACTCCTCGGCGCGCGCGTCCCGGTTGCCGAAGTGCTCGTCGCCGGGCCACACACCCATCTGCGTGTACTCGCCGGGCGCCCAGCCGGTGACGATGTTGACGCCGAACCGCCCGGGGGCGATGGAGTCGACGGTGACCGCCATGCGGGCGACGATGGCCGGCGGCAGGGCGAGGATGGGCGTGGAGGCGTACAGCCTGATCCGCTCGGTGACCGCGGCCAGACCCGCCATCAGCGTGAACGACTCCAGGCAGTGGTCCCAGAACTCGGTCTCGCCGCCGAAGCCCTTGAGCTTGATCATCGAGAGGGCGAAGTCGAGCCCGTGCTCCTCGGCCTTCTGCACGACCGCCTTGTTGAGCTCGAAGCTCGGCATGTACTGCGGGGAACTCTTCGAGATGAGCCAGCCGTTGTTGCCGATGGGGATGAAGACACCGATGTCCATGCCGCTCCTCATGATCGGAGACTGCCCGGTGCGACGGCACGGTACACGGCTGATGTTTCGACAACTTCCTGTGAAACATGGGGAGTTGAGGTGAGGGAGTGCCGGGAAACAGCTCGTCGGAAACTGTGAAGCAGGTTTCGGACGGAAACGGGAACGATAAGTTCCCTCCATGAACGCGCGGCTCGCTCTCCTCGGCACGGTCACCCCTGGTGCGACCGAGAGCGAGGTCTTCCGGCTGGCGCTCGGGCACGCGGTCGGTGAGCTGGGCGCGCTCGGCGGGACCGTGCACCTGCGCGGCCCGATGTCCGCGCTGCGCCTGGTGTCGTCCGTCGGCCTGCCGCCCACTCTCACCCGCTCCTGGGAGATCGTCGACCAGGAGGGCCCCCTGGCCCCGGCCCGCGCACTCCAGCAGGGCGAGGGCGTCTGGGTGCCGCTGTCCCAGGACGCGCCGGACGAGGTTCCCTGGCCCGGCACCGGCCTCGCCGCCCTGCCCGTCTTCAGCGGCCGACGCAGTATCGGCGCGCTCACCGTCCTGGCCGGCGAGCAGGGTGAACCCACGCCGGAACACTGGGGCTTCCTACGGGACGTCGTCGCCTGGACCGAGGACCGGATGGCCCAGGCCCCGCCGCCTTCCGGCCCCTCCCGGGCGGAACTGGGCGGCGAACGGCTCCGGCAGGCCCTGAAGGAGGTTCAGGTCGGCTCCTGGGACTGGGACATCCGCAACGGCGACCTGATCTGGGACGAGGCCGCCCTGGCGCTGTACGGCACCCGCCCGGCCGACTTCACCGGCCGGATCGACAACTGGATGCGCATCGTCCACCCCGACGACCTGGCACCCACGCTGGCGGCGGCGCAACGGGCCATCCTCGACCACAGCGTGTACGAGGCCGAGTACCGCGTACGGCGCCTGGACGGCACCTGGGGCTGGACGCAGGCCCGCGGCCGGGCCACCTACGACGAGCGGGGCGAGCCCCTCCGGATGATCGGGGTGGGCTGGGAGAGCAACGAGTCGCCCACCGCGCGCGGCGCCCTCAGCAGAGCTCTGAGACACATGAGCGACGGCTTCCTCGCGGTGGACGACGAGTGGCGGATCACCTTCGCCAACCTGGAGGCGGAACGCTTCCTCGGCTTCTCCGAGGAGGAGCTGTTCGGGCGCCTGCTGTGGGACCTGCCGGCCACCCGGCAGGTCCCGGGTCTGAAGGAGGGCTGTCTGCAGGCCGCGGCCGACGAGAGGTCCGCCGGGTTCGACGTGTACATCGCGGAGTGCCGGCGGCGACTGCACGTACGGCTGGTGCCGGGACCCGACGGCCGCACCCTCTACTTCCAGGACGTCACGGAGAAGCGCCGGCTGGCGCAGGAGCGGCAGGCGGCGGAGCGGGCCGCGGCCGAGCGGGCGGTGCGGATCGCCGAGCTGACCACGGAGCTCGCCAAGGCGACGACCTCACGGGACGTGGTGGAAGCGGTCGCCCGCCGGGTGCTGCCGCCGTTCGCCGCCTCCGGGCTGATGGTCCAGGTCAGCGAGGGCGACCGGCTCCACCACGTCGGCGCGGTCGGCTACCCGCGGGACTTCGTGGCCCTCCTCGACAGCCGCCGCCGCTCGACGACCGGTGACCCCGCCTGGGACACGATCGCGTCCGGTCTCCCGCTGTTCATCTCCTCGGCGCGCGAGTACGCCACCCTCTATCCCGAACTCGCCGACTTCCCCACCCGCGGCGACAAGAAGTCCTGGGCGTTCCTGCCGCTGACTGCGTCCGGGCACACCTTCGGCGTCTGCGTGGTCTCCTTCGACCGCCACCGGCTCCTCGACGACGAGGAACGCGCGCTGCTCACCACGATCACCGCCCTGGTCGCCCAGTCCCTGGAGCGGGCCCGCCTCTACGACGCCGAGCACACCCGGTCCCGGGAACTCCAGCGCAGTCTGCTGCCCCAGGCCCTGCCCGACCTGCCCGCGTGCACGGCGGCCGCGCGCTATCTGCCGGCCGGGCAGGGCGCGGACGTGGGCGGCGACTGGTACGACATCATCCCGCTGTCGGGCGGGCGGGTCGCGCTGGTCGTCGGCGACGTGATGGGCCACGGCCTGCCCGAGGCGGCCACCATGGGCCGGCTGCGCACCGCGGTGCACACCCTGGCCGACCTGGAGCTGCCGCCCGACGAGATCCTCGGCCACCTCAACGACATCGTCGGCGGCATGAGCGAGGCGTCGTACGCCACCTGTCTGTACGCGCTCTACGACCCGACGACCCGGGTCTGCTCCATCGCCCGGGCCGGCCATCCGCCGCCCGCTCTGGTACGGCCCGACGGAACCGTGCACTTCCCCGAGCCGGACGCCGATCCCCCGCTGGGCGCGGCCAAGCCACCGTTCGAGACAGCCGAGTTGGAGGTGCCCGAGGAGAGTCTGCTCGTGCTGTACACCGACGGGCTGGTGGAGTCGGCGAAGCGGGAGATCGACGAGGGCATGGCCGAGCTGGCGCGGCTGCTCGGCGCCGCCCACGCCGACGGGACCGCCGTAGACCTTGAACGGCTGTGCGACAGGCTGACGGCCGGTCTGCTGCCGGCGGACCAGCCGGCGGCCGACGACGCGGCGTTCCTGGTGGCACGGCTGCACGCGCTGCCGGCCGACCGGATGGCCGCCTGGTCCCTGCCCGAGGACCCGAAGGCGGCGAGCCAGGCCCGCGGCCACGTCCGCGAACAGCTCGCGGCCTGGGACCTGGACGACCTGTCCGCCACCACGGAACTGCTGGTCAGCGAACTGGTGGGCAATGTCGTCCGGCACGCCCGCGGACCGGTCCGGCTGCGCCTGCTGCACACCACCGAGCTGATCTGCGAGGTCTACGACGGCAGCCAGACCATGCCCCGGATCCGCCACGCCGCGGAGACCGACGAGGGCGGCCGGGGCCTCCAGCTCATCTCGGCGCTCTCCACCCGCTGGGGCGCCCGCTACACCCCCACGGGCAAGTGCATCTGGACGGAACAGTCTCTGCGGGGCCCGGCCGAGCCGCCGGACGTGCTCTTCCTCAACCCCTCGGACTTCGACGAGGACTGGGACGCGCTCCTGTGACGACGCGCGCCCGTTCGGCCCAGCTCGACGGGCCGGATGCGGGGCGCGTCCCTAGCGTCGTGGTGACGGCTGTTCCGGCCCCACCCGAAAGGCACGACCCATGGCAATACGCATCACGCTCACCGGCGCCGCGCTGGCCGTCCTGGCCACCGCCGGACCGCTGACCGGCGTCGCACACGCACAGGGCGACCTGGACTGCGTCGACTTCCGTTTCCAGGAGGACGCGCAGGAGCAGTTCGACCTCGACCGCTCCGACCCCAACCGGCTCGACGAGGACCAGGGCCGGGACGACGGCATCGCCTGCGAGGTGCTGCCGCACAGGGGCGACACCGACGTGAGTGCGGACACGCCGCTTCCGACGCTCGGTGTGCAGGGGGGCGTCGGCGGCAGTACGGGGCCGGCCGGCTGGGAGCGGGCCGTGGGAGTGGCGCTGGCGCTCGGCGGGGCCGGGCTGGCGGGCACGTACGTGATCCGGCGACGCCGGAGTGTCCGAGGTGTCAGGGCCGGCCTCAGGGGTCGATGAGCCCAGCCCGTATCGCGTACCGGGTCAGCTCCAGGCGGTCCCGCATCCCCAGCTTGTGCAGCAGGTTCGCGCGGTGCCGCTCGACCGTCTTCGCACTGATGAACAGCAGCTCGCCGATCTCCTTCGTGGTGTGCCCCTCGGCGACCAGCTTGAGGATCTCCTCCTCGCGTTCGGTGACGGCCCGCCTGGGCAGGTCGTCACCGCGGTGCAGCCGGTCCAGGTAGGAGCGGACGAGGGCCCGTTCGGCACCGGGGTAGACGAAGGACTCGTCGCGTGCGGCGGCCCGGCACGCCTCGACGAGATCACGGTCGGCGACGGACTTGAGCACGTATCCGCCGGCCCCGGCCTTGAGCGCCTCGAAGAAGTACTGCTCGTTGTCGTACATCGTCAGGATCAGGATCCGCAGGTCCGGCAGCCGCCGGGACAGCTCGCGAGCCGCCTGGAGCCCGGTCATCCGCGGCATGGCGATGTCCAGTACGGCGAGATCGACCTCACGCGCGCGTGCCAGCTCCACCGCCTCCGCGCCGTCGCCCGCCTCGGCCACGACCGTGAGGTCCGGCTCTCCCTCCAGGATCAGCCGGACCCCTCGTCGTACGAGGGTGTGGTCGTCGGCGAGCAGCACACGCGGGCTCCCGCATCAGCGCGCCCCCGCGGCGACCGGTATCCGCAACCGCACGTCCGTCCCCTGCCCGGGACCGGCCCGCACCGAGAACACCGCCCCCACCAGCAGCGCCCGCTCCCGCATCCCCTGGATCCCGGCCCCTTCGGGCGCTCTGCCCAGCCCCCTGCCGTTGTCGCGCACGAGGAGTTCGACTCCCCCCGAGACCGGCTGGAGCTCGGCCTCGAATACACCGCGGGCGACCTGGTCACCAACCTCAAGGCCCACTACCCCTCGGGCCTGGTCGACGGCGCCCTCAACGCCCTCCCGGGAGCGGCGGTCGCACTCCTCCTCGGCTGGGGCCCGGTGGCGGCGGTGGTCCTGGCGGGCGTCACCTGGATCTCCTCCTCGGGCGTCATAGCCAAGGTCCTGGGCGACCTCGGCCGGGTCGGCAACAGGGAAACCCCGGTGATCCTCAGCGTCCTGGTCCTGGAGGACCTGGCGATGGCGGTCTACCTGCCCATCGTCACCGCCCTCGTGGCCGGCGCGGGGCTGCTGGCCGGAAGCCTGACCCTGGCGATCGCCCTCGGGGCGGCCGGCCTGGTCCTCTTCGTGGCGGTCCGCTACGGCCGCCTGATCTCCCGCTGCGTCTCCAGCGACGACCCGGAGAAGCTCCTCCTGGTGGTCCTGGGCCTGACGATCCTGGTGGCAGGCGTGGCCCAGCAACTCCAGGTGTCCGCAGCGGTGGGCGCGTTCCTCGTCGGCATAGCCCTCTCGGGCGAGGTGGCGGAGTGCGCCCACACTCTCCTGAGCCCCCTGCGCGACCTCTTCGCCGCGGTCTTCTTCGTCTTCTTCGGCCTCCACACGGACCCGGCGAGCATCCCCCCGGTCCTGCTCCCCGCCCTGGCCCTGGCCCTGGTCACGGCAGCCACAAAGATCGCCACCGGCTACTGGGCGGCCCGCCGAGCCGGAATCTCCCCCAAGGGCCGCTGGCGCACGGGCGGCGCGCTGGTGGCCCGCGGCGAGTTCTCGATCGTCATAGCGGGCCTGGCGGTCTCGGCCGGCATAGAACCCAGCCTCGGCCCCCTGGCCACGGCCTACGTCCTCATCCTGGTCATCTTCGGCCCCCTCACGGCCCGCTACACAGAGCCCCTGGCAACGAGACTGACGGCCCACCGCGAGTCTCCGACAGCAGCGGAGAGCGGTTCGCGGGTGGCGGAGGCGTCGGTGGGGCGGGACGGGGCCTGAAGGGCTGTCGCGGGTGCGGGCCGGTGGGGGCTGGTCGCGCAGTTCCCCGCGGTGCCGCTGCGCTGGGCTTGAACCGGGCGCCTATTGGGGTGCCGGGTCAGGTTGTGGGGCGGGTGCGGGCCGGTGGGGGTTGGTCGCGCAGTTCCCCGCGCCCCTAACGGGGTTGCAGTCACCTGCGCCGCGACGGGCCGTTCGCTACCTCGCGCGCCACGACGGACCGTTCACGGACCGCGCGCCACGACGGGCCGTTGGCCGCGTACGGCGCGAAGGGGACGGGGTGGGGGGGTGTCCGCCCGCAGCGGCCGGCGTCCGGCACCGAGCACAGCCAAAGCAGCCGAGCCGCCGGACCGAGGACGGACACCCCCACCCCGGCACCGACCCACCCACCAAACCCCACGCGCTACACCCGCCCCCACCGGACCGGAACAGGCCGCCGCAGGCATCCAGGGGCGCGGGGAACTGCGCAAAGACGCCCGCCCCCACCGAACCCGCACCCCTACTGGCCGCCCCCCATCCCCCCTGGCAGGATCACCGCCATGCCCAAGCCGTTCCCCCGCCCCACCCGCCGCCAGGCGCTCCAGACCGCGGCCGCCACCCTCGTGGCCCTCGGTCTGCTCCTGTGGTGGCTGCTCCCACTGGGTGAGAGCCCCCCGACCGGCACGATCACCTTCAGCACGGGCACGAAGGCGGGCGTCTACCAGAAGTACGGCCGGCTCCTCCGCGACGAGATCCACAAGGACATGCCGGACCTGAAAGTGGAACTGGAGACCAGCGCGGGTTCCCAGGAGAACGTCAGACTCGTCGCGACCGGAAAGGCCGACTTCGCCATCGCCGCGGCCGACGCGGTGGAGACGTACCAGCAGAACGGCGACCCCGGCGCCGACCAGCTCCGCGGCGTGGCCCGCCTCTACGACGACTACGTACAGCTCGTCGTCCCCGCCGACTCGGACATCCGCACCCTGGCCGACCTGAAGGGCAAACGCGTCTCCATCGGCGCCCCCAACTCCGGCGTACGGCTGATAGCGGACCGCGTGCTCAACGCCGCCGGCATCGACCCGGACAAGGACATCCGGCCCAGCGCCCAGGGGATCGACACCGGCCCCAGGCTCCTCGGCCACGGCCTGGACGCGTTCTTCTGGTCCGGCGGCGTGCCCACCGACGGCCTCAAGCTGCTGGCCGAACGCTCCGCGTTCCGCTTCGTCCCGATCGAGCCCTCCCTCGTGGCGAAGCTGCACACAGAGGGCGCGCCCACCCGCTACTACCGCGCCACCAACATGCCGGCGTCGGCGTACCCGTCCGTCCAGAACAACAGGACCGTCCCGACGATGGCCGTCTCCAACCTGCTGATCACCCGCAAGGACATGGACCCCGAGCTCACCGAGTGGCTCACCCGGACCGTGATCAAGAGCAGGGACGGCATCGGCCACGACGTCCACTCCGCCCAGCTGGTGGACGTACGCACGGCGATCTACACCGACCCGGTCCCCCTCCACGACGGCGCCCGCCGCTACTACCGCTCGGTCAAGCCGTAGGACGGCTGCGGGGCACGGAGACGGTCACGACCAGCCCGTGCGGCTCATGGTGGCCGTACGAGATCGCGCCGCCCCCGGCGGCCAGCAGTGCCCGCGAGATGGACAGTCCGAGGCCGGACCCCTTGATGTTCTGGTGCCGTCCGCTGCGCCAGAACCGGTCGCCGACCCGCGCGAGTTCCTCGTCGGTGAGCCCTGGTCCGCGGTCGGCGACGACGACCGTCGAGGTCTCCCCGTCCGCGGCGACCGTGACCTCGACGGTCTCACCCTCCGGGGTGAACTTGAGCGCGTTGTCGATGACCGCGTCGAGGGCGCTGGAGAGGGTTACGGGGTCGGCCCAGGCGGTGGTGGGCGGACAACTCCCCACCAGCCGCACTCCCTTGGCCTCCGCGGTGGGTGTCCAGGCGGCGACGCGTTCGGCGGTGAGTTCGCCGATGTCGGTGACTCTCAGGTGCGCCTCGGTGTGCTCGGCGAGCGCGAGGTCGAGGAGGTCGTCGAGGACCTGGGCCAGCCGTTTTCCCTCCGCCTGCACGGAGGCGATCTCGGCGTTGCCCTCGGGGAGTTCGAAGGCGAGCAGCTCGATACGGAGCAGCAGGGCGGCGAGCGGATTCCTCAGCTGATGGGACGCGTCGGCGACAAAGGCCCGCTGCTGTTCCAGGACGTCCTCGACGTTGTCCGCCATCTCGTTGAACGACCTTGCCAGGCGCCGGAGTTCGGGCGGCCCGCCGGCGACCGCGACCCGGGACTTCAGGGCCCCGCTCGCGATCGAGTGCGTGGTGGCGTCGAGGACCCGTACGGGCCTGAGCACCCAGCCGGTCAGCCGCAGCGCGGCGCCCACGGCCAGCAGCATGGCGGCGAGTTCGCCCGCGAAGATGACGAGCCAGTCGTGCAGGATCCGTGAACGCATCGGCCCGGTGGGCGAGTCGGTGACCACGACCGCGATGACGTCACCGTCCCGGATCACCGGCGAGGCGACGACCAGCCGGCCCCGCTGCCAGGGCCACACCTGCTTGGGGTCCTGGCTGCGGCGGCTGAGCAGGGCCTCACCGAACGCGTCGCGCACCTCGCCCGTCCGGGGGAGGAACCACCCGCGGGGCGCCGTGGCCATGGGTACGTCACCGTCGTAGAAGACACCGACGCGGATGCCGTAGACCTTGTAGTAGCTGGCGAGTTCGCTCTCCAGGGTCTCCAGGCGCTCGTCGGAGGCGTCGGTGACGAACTGGGCGAGCGCGGCGAAGTGCGCGGTGTCGTCGATCCGGTCGACGACGACCTTCTGCTGCTGCGCGGAGGCCACACCGATGGCGAGCGGCACGCCCAGGGCCAGCAGTACGGCGGCCATGAGGACGATGAGCAGCGGAAGCAGACGTGTACGCACGACCCCGCCTACGCCCCGGACCGCGGCCGCGAGCCCCAGCACACACGAGCGGCATGTCGAGGTGCGGGCGGTACCGCACCCCGGCACGGCCGAACCCCGGCACCCGGACGACCCCGATACGCCGGACCGCCGCGCCCCCGACCTCGGCCACCCACGCGTGCACCCTCACCGCCCGGCTCACCCGCGCCCACAGCCACCGTCCCTCACCCGACCCGTTTTCCTCCCCCGAGCCTCGCACAGCTCCGGGCCCCGAGGCGCCGCCGGGCCCCCGACCCCCACTGCCTCACACCCCCGGCGCCACCAACCGGTACCCGACCCCCCGCACCGTCTCGATCAGCGCCGGCATCCGCAGCTTCGCGCGCAGGGACGCCACATGCACCTCCAGCGTCCGCCCGGTCCCCTCCCAGCTGGTGCGCCAGACCTCGCTGATGATCTGCTCGCGCCGGAAGACCACACCGGGCCGCTGGGCGAGCAGCGCGAGGAGGTCGAACTCCTTCCGGGTGAGCTGGACGACCGTGCCGTCCACGGTGACCTGACGGGTCGGCAGTTCGATGCGTACGGCGCCGAGGACCAGCGCCGTGTCCGCGCCGCCGGGCGCGTCTTCATGGACGGTGCGCCGACTGACGGCATGGATGCGGGCGAGGAGCTCCCCCGTGTCGTACGGCTTGACCACATAGTCGTCGGCGCCGAGGTTGAGCCCGTGGATGCGGGAGCGGACGTCGGAGCGGGCGGTGACCATGATCACCGGGGTGCTGGTGCGCTTGCGGATCTTGCCGCACACCTCGTAGCCGTCCTGGTCGGGCAGACCGAGGTCGAGCAGCACGACGCCGAAGCCGTCGCCCTCGGGGACGAGCGCTTGGAGTGCCTCCTCGCCGCTGCGGGCGTGCGTGACGTCGAAACCGTGCCGGGCGAGCACCGCGGAGAGCGCGGCGGCCACGTGGTTGTCGTCCTCGACGAGGAGAAGTCTCACCCCGGCCCCCCTTTTATCCATCGGACGTACTATCTGAATAGGCAGTGAACAGGTAGAAATGTGCTTCCGCATGCGCGCGTGCGCATCGTGCAGTCATGCTGATGGATGAGGACGGCGTCAAGAGGGTTCCGGTTGCGGCGGGGTTCCGTTACCCGGCCGATATGGCTACTGGTCACAAGTGCTACGACACGTGTCCGATTGCTATCGGATCGTGATGCTCAGATTCCCCTCAAGACTAATGACGCTGGTCGCATGGGGTCACTACTGTCCTCCGAAACCGAGGAGGACGGAGCCAGTAAGCGATGACCGAAGTATCGGTGGCCAAGGAAGACGCGGCCGCGACCGGCGAACTGGTCGTCCTGAAGAGCGTCAACAAGCACTTCGGCGCGTTGCACGTACTCCAGGACATCGACCTGACGATCGCCCGCGGCGAGGTCGTCGTGGTCATCGGACCCTCCGGGTCCGGGAAGTCCACCCTGTGCCGCACCATCAACCGCCTGGAGACGATCGACACGGGTTCGATCGCCATCGACGGCAAGCCGCTGCCCCAGGAGGGCAAGGAACTGGCCCGGCTGCGCGCCGACGTCGGCATGGTCTTCCAGTCCTTCAACCTCTTCGCGCACAAGACCGTGCTCGAGAACGTGATGCTGGGCCAGATCAAGGTCCGCAAGGCCGACAAGAAGAAGGCCGAGGAGAAGGCGCGCGCCCTGCTCGACCGGGTCGGCGTCGCCACCCAGGCGGACAAGTACCCCGCCCAGCTGTCCGGCGGTCAGCAGCAGCGTGTCGCCATCGCCCGGGCCCTGGCGATGGACCCCAAGGTCATGCTCTTCGACGAGCCCACGTCGGCGCTCGACCCCGAGATGATCAACGAGGTGCTGGAGGTCATGCAACAGCTCGCCCGCGACGGCATGACAATGATCGTCGTCACGCACGAGATGGGTTTCGCACGATCGGCCGCAAACCGCGTGGTGTTCATGGCGGACGGACGGATCGTCGAGGAGGCTGCGCCCGACCAGTTCTTCAGCAATCCGCGCAGCGACCGTGCCAAGGACTTCCTGTCGAAGATCCTGCACCACTGACGTGTCACACCGTTGACGAGTCACATCGTTGACGTAGCGCACAGCTGACGTGCCACCCGGATCGACCACCGACGGCTCGACTCTCTTCACCACCCAAAGGATGTTCATCATGAAGCTCCGCAAGGTCACCGCCGCCTCGGCCGCCGTTCTCGCCCTCGCCCTGTCCGCGACCGCCTGCGGCGGCGACAGCAAGGACGAGGGCTCCGGTTCGAGTTCCGGCGGTGGCGGCACGATCAAGATCGGCATCAAGTACGACCAGCCCGGCCTCGGCCTCAAGAAGCCCGACGGCTCCTTCTCCGGCTTCGACGTGGACGTGGCGACGTACGTGGCCAAGCAGCTGGGCTACAAGCCCGACCAGATCGAGTTCGTCGAGACCAAGAGCGCCGACCGCGAGAACGCGCTCGCCCGTAACGACGTGAAGCTCATCGCGGCCACCTACTCCATCACCGACGAGCGCAAGCAGAAGGTCGCCTTCGCCGGCCCGTACCTGCTGGCCCACCAGGACCTGCTGGTCAAGAAGGACTCCAAGATCAGCGAGGCCACGGACCTCAACGGCGAGAAGCTGTGTTCCGTGACCGGCTCCACCTCGGCGCAGAACGTCCACGACGACTTCGCCCCGAAGGCCCAGCTGCGGCAGTACAGCGGCTACTCCGAGTGCATCGCCGGCCTGCAGAGCGGCGCCGTGGACGCGGTGACCACGGACGACTCGATCCTCGCGGGCTTCGCTGCGCAGGACAAATACCAGGGCCAGTTCAAGCTCGCCGGCCTCAAGCTGAGCAACGAGAACTACGGCATCGGTGTGAAGAAGGGCGACACCGCGACCCTGAACAAGGTCAACGCCGCCCTGCAGAAGATGGTCAGCGACGGCTCCTGGCAGAAGGCGGTCGACAAGAACTTCGGCCCGGCCGGCTACAAGAACGAGCCCGCCCCGAAGATCGGCGTCATCGTCAAGTAACGCGGGGACCCACCGGCGCGCCGCCGCCCGCCGCGATCAGGGCGGCGGCGCGCCGCGCCTGTCCATGTACGCCACACACGCCACACACCCGGAAGCGCGGGAGATCGTGTTCGACTTTCTTGAAGGTTACGACGTCCTCGGGGCGTTCTGGATGACGGTGAAACTCACCGCCCTGTCCGCCGTCGGCTCTCTGATCTGGGGCACCCTGCTGGCCGGGATGCGGGTCAGCCCGGTCCCGTTGATGCGCGGCTTCGGCACCGCCTACGTCAACATCGTCCGGAACATCCCCCTCACGGTCATCATCGTCTTCTCCTCGCTCGGCCTCGCCGACATCTTCGGCATGACGCTGGGCGCGGCGGACAACTTCGACACCCTGGGCTTCCGGCTGGCGGTGCTCGGATTCACCGCGTACACCGCGGCCTTCGTCTGCGAGGCGATCCGCTCCGGCATCAACACGGTGCCGCTCGGCCAGGCCGAGGCGGCGCGCGCGATCGGGCTGAACTTCAGCCAGACCCTGCGCCTCGTGGTGCTGCCGCAGGCCTTCCGCTCGGTCATCGGCCCGCTGGCCAACGTGCTCATCGCGCTCACCAAGAACACCACCGTGGCGGCCGCGATCGGCGTCGCCGAGGCCGCCCTCCTGATGAAGGAAATGATCGAGAACGAGGCCCAGACGCTCGCCGTCGGCGCGGTCTTCGCGCTCGGCTTCGTAGTACTGACCCTGCCGACCGGCCTCCTCCTCGGCTGGCTCGCCAAGCGACTGGCGGTGAAGCGATGAGCTCGGTCCTCTACGACACTCCGGGACCCCGCGCCAAACGGCGCAACGTCGTCCTGTCCATCGTCTTCGCCCTCCTGCTCGTCCTCCTCCTGTGGTGGCTGTGGCAGAAGATGGACGACAAGAAGCAGCTGGAGTGGAACCTCTGGGAGCCCTTCACCACCGGTGAGGCCTGGACGACCTACTTGCTGCCGGGCCTGGGCAACACCCTCAAGGCCGCGGCGATCTCCATGGTGATCGCCCTGCCGCTGGGCGCGGTCTTCGGCATCGCCCGGCTGTCCGACCACGCCTGGGTGCGGGGCGTGGCCGGCACGGTGGTCGAGTTCTTCCGGTCCATCCCGGTCCTGCTGCTGATGCTGTTCGCCAACCAGTTCTACGTCCAGTACACGAACGTCAGCAGTGAGCAGCGGCCCCTGTACGCCGTTGTCGCCGGCCTCGTGCTCTACAACGCCTCGGTGCTCGCCGAGATCGTCCGGGCCGGCATCCTCTCACTGCCCAAGGGGCAGACGGAGGCGGCCTTCGCGGTCGGTCTGCGCAAGGGCCAGACGATGTCCAGCATCCTGCTCCCGCAGGCCGTCACCGCGATGCTCCCGGCCATCGTCAGCCAGCTGGTCGTCATCGTGAAGGACACCGCGCTGGGCGGCGTGATGCTGGGCTTCACCGAACTGCTCAACTCCCGCAGCACGCTGGCGGCCAACTACGCCAACGTCGTCCCCAGCTTCATCGTCGTGGGGCTGATCTTCATCGCGCTGAACTTCACCCTGACCAGCTTCGCGGGCTGGCTGGAGCGCCGGCTGCGGCGCAGCAAGAAGAGCACGGGGGCGGTGCTCGGCGAGGACACGGTGGAGGTCAACCCGGCGGCGGTGCGCGGTGCCTACGGAACCGGCGAGAACACCGGCGGCGGATTCTGACAGTCAGTCAAGTGGGTTGAACGGTCCACCCGGACGACACGGAGGCAGTGGCATGATCGCCACTGCCTCCGTCACTTGACGCAAGCACCGGCAATAGGTTGCATACGTTCTGTGATCGCGCACCCTGCTCCAACCTCCTGTTCACATACATCTCCCGGCATTCCGCTGCGGGCAGGGGGCGCCGCGCCGTGGACCCGGTGATCATCGTCGGAGCGGGGCCCGTCGGGCTCACGCTCGCCCTGGCGCTGGCGCGTCAGGAGGTCCCTTCCGTGGTCCTCGACGAGGGTCCCGGCAAGGACGAACCCCGCCTGGCGCGCACCGCCGTCCTGCACGAGGACACCGCAGCCCTCATGTCACGGCTGACCGGGGTGCCGGTCACCGAGCTGGGTGTGCACTGGTCCGGATGGCGGTCGATGCGTCGCAAGCAGGTGACGCGCGAGGTCGACTTCGACGAGGCCGGGGACGCCCCCCTGCACCTCGCCCAGCACGTCCTCACCGGCGCCCTGCGCACCGCCCTCGCCGAGGAGCGGCTGGTCAAGCTGATCCCGGACAGCCGTCTCGACACCATCGAGCAGGAGCCCTCGGGCGTCACCGCCCACACCCGCGGCCCCAAGGGCACGTGGTGGCGCGGGAGTTACCTGGCCGGCTGCGACGGCACGCGCTCCACCGTGCGCAAGCTCGAGGACATCCGCTTCCCGGGCCGTACGGCCGTGGAACGCCACGCGGTCGCCGCCCTGCGCGTGGAACTCCCCTGGGAGGACCGGGCGTTGCTCCACCGGATGCCGCCGTGGCGGACGTCCGGACCGTCGGCCGGCGAGATCAGCGCCCGCCCGCTCCCCGAGGGCGTGTGGCGCCTGGACTGGCTGCTGCCGCCGGGCAAGGACCTGGTCACACCCGAGCTCCTGGTCGCCCGCGTCCGGGAGACCCTGGCCGGCTGGACGGGCGGTTCGACACCGCCGTACGAACTCCTCGACACCGGAGTCCACACCGTGCACCACCGGCTGGCCCGCCGTTGGCGCGCCGGGCGGGTCTTCCTCGCCGGGGACGCGGCGCACTGCCTCGGGGCGCTGGGCACACAGGGGCTCGACGAGAGCCTCCGGGACGCCGACAACCTCGCCTGGAAACTGGCCCTGGCCTGGCACCACGGCCCCCACGAGGCCCTTCTCGACAGCTACCAGGCCGAGCGGCGCGCGGTCGTCGCCGGCCGGCTGCGCGCCGCCGACCAGGCGCTGCCGCTGCTGCGCGGCGGGGGGGGCCTGCGCTCGGTGGTCCCCGGCTCGGCCCGCGGCCACGACGCGTTGCTCACGGATGGTCACTTGGGGCGCGGCCCGCTCGGCGCGCCGGGGGCGTACGCCGACTCGCCCCTCGCGCCCCTGCACCTCGAAGGTGAGGTGCCCGTGGACACGCTCCCGGGTTCGCCGGTCGCGGATGTGCGGGTCACCGCCGAGGACGGCTCGTTCGTACGGCTGCGCGAGCGCCTCGGCCGTGGCGCGCTGCTCGTCGTCCTGATCGCGCCGGGCACCGGGGTGTGGGAGCGCAAGCACTGGGTGACCGCCGGAATCATGCCCCGCCTGGTCGCGGCGGTGACCGCGCTGCCGCACTCCGCCGAGCTCCTGGTCGCCGAGGAGTACCCGGGCGCGGCCCCGCACACAATTCTCCTCGTCCGGCCCGACGGCCACCTCGTCACGGCACTGGGCGGAGTCCGCCCGGCCGACCTGTACTCGGCGGCCGAGACGGCGCTCGGAGGACCTCCGGCGAAGACCGGGGCGGACGCGGGGGCCGGCTCGCGTTGACGTGCTCACTGTCACTGTGCGTCCACATAGTGACAGTGAGTTGAAAGGCCTCGGGCCCTCATGGTGTACTCCGGATCGTGACCGACACCTGTGTGCGCCTGTGGCGGAGGGTCCATATGGACCTCGTCCGCTATGCGGGTTGCGTGTGTCGCCCGTCCTGCTGAATTCGCCTCTCCATCTTTCCCGCGTGCCGCGCCTGTGCGACGGCACGCTGTCGCGAACTTTCTCAGGACGGTACCCGTGTCTGTCTCCCCCGCCTTCCCCTCGGTCTCCGCCGCCGTCGCGCCGCCCACCCAGGCCGAACTCCTCGACTTCGTACGGCGCACCGCCGCCGATGCCGAGTTGATCGACTCGCTTCCGCTCGACCCCGAAGGCCGCACCTGGGTGCGCCTGGAAGGGCCCGGCGGCAGCGAGGCCTGGCTGATCGGCTGGCCGCCCGGCACCGGCACCGGGTGGCACGACCACGCCGAGTCCGTCGGCGCCTTCATCACCGCCGCGGGCGAGCTCAAGGAGAACTCCCTCGCCGCCCGGCTGCCCGCCGACGGCTGGAAGACCCTCGAACTCTCCGACGAGATCGACCGCGAGCGACGACTGCCCACCGGCAAGGGCCGCTCCTTCGGGCAGCACCACGTCCACGAGGTCCTCAACGAGTCCACCGAAGCCCACGCGATCTCCGTACACGCCTACTACCCGCCCCTCCCCCAGATCCGCCGCTACAGCCGCACGGGCCAGATCCTGCGACTGGAGCACGTGGAGCGGCCGGAGGACTGGCAGTAAGGCCCCCGGGGGCGCAGCTCCTTGCGGCCGTCGAGGAGGGTGGGCACGGGCACAGGGTCTGGTCGGCACTGCCCTGCTCCTGCTGCCTGCTCCTCGGCGGTCCTGCAGCCCAGGGTCGCTACCGGGGGATGTCTCCCCAGGGCCGGCCGCCGCGAGCCTCTTGCACGAGGTCGGCGAGAGGTAGGGGCGGGCGGAGGATGCTGGTGACGGGCGTTTCCTGGTCAGGGACACTCCTGGCCCCACCACAGGTCACGTCCCCGAGGTCACCCGGGCCCGCTGCCCGCCAGGGACGCCCGGTCCTGCCTGCTCGGCGATGCCTCCACCCGCGCCAGGCGTAGCCCTTTCCCACGCGGCGTCCCTTGCCCCAGCCCCGATGGACCGGCTCGCCGAAGATCCCCCGTTTCAGAACCCCTCGTCGCCGAGGAACTCCGTCTCCTCCCCCTCCTCCTCCAGCGCCTGCCGGACCACCCGCAATGCCAACCCCTCGGAGTAGCCCTTGCGGGCGAGCATGCCGGCGAGACGGCGCAGTCGCTTGTCGCGGTCGAGGCCACGTGTCGCGCGCAGCTTGCGGTCGACGAGTTCGCGGGCCGTCGTCTCCTCCTGCTCGGAGTCGAGCTGCGAGACGGCCGCGTCGATCAGCGTGGGATCGACGCCCTTGGTGCGCAGTTCCTGGGCGAGCGCCCGCCGGGCGAGTCCCCGGCCGTGGTGCCGGGACTCCACCCAGGCCTCCGCGAACGCGCTGTCGTTGATCAGCCCGACCTCCTCGAACCGCGACAGCACCTCCTCGGCGGCGTCGTCGGGAATCTCCCGCTTGCGCAGCGCGTCGGCGAGTTGCTTCCGCGTGCGCGGGGTCCCGGTGAGCAGGCGCAGACAGATCGCCCGCGCCCGCTCCACCGGGTCCGCCGGAGGCTCCCCCTGCTCGGCCCTCGACAAGGAGGGGCCGCCTCCGTCCTCACCGGGCGAGTCCCCGAAGCCGCGCCGGCGCTGCCGACGCCCGCGGGTACCGCCCGCGCCAGGTGCTCCGCCTCGACGCGAGCTCCGACCGAACGCCCCGGAACCACGCGCCGCCCCGTCACCGGACTCGTCGCCGCCCGGCCCACCGTCGCCGTACGTCCCCCCGTCACTGTGGGAACGGTCGCCGCGGTAGGACGGACCGGCGCCGTGAGCGAAGTCGTCGCCGTACGACACCGAACGGCCGTGTCCCCCGTCCGCTCCGTGCCCCGTGCCGTCCCCGTACCCGTCGCCGTCCGGCCGAGCAGAACCCCTGTCGCCCTTTCCGCTCCACCCTCGCGGAGCGTCCTCGTACTCGGCCCAGTCGGTTCGCCGTGTCACGGGATCAGCTCTTGGCGGCCGGAGCCTTGGCCTTCGTCGCCTTCGCGGCCGCCGGAGCCGGCACCTTCGCGACGTCGTCCGCGGCAGCGGACACCGCGGCGTCCGCACCCGGCTCCGCGGCAGGCTCCTCGGGCCGCACGCCGACGCCCAGCTTCTCCTTGATCTTCTTCTCGATCTCGTTGGCCAGGTCGGGGTTGTCCTTCAGGAAGTTGCGCGCGTTCTCCTTGCCCTGGCCGAGCTGGTCGCCCTCGTACGTGTACCAGGCGCCGGCCTTGCGGACGAAGCCGTTCTCCACGCCCATGTCGATCAGGCCGCCCTCGCGGCTGATGCCCTGGCCGTAGAGGATGTCGAACTCGGCCTGCTTGAAGGGCGGCGCGACCTTGTTCTTGACGACCTTGACGCGGGTGCGGTTGCCGACCGCGTCGGTGCCGTCCTTCAGCGTCTCGATGCGGCGGATGTCGAGTCGCACAGAGGCGTAGAACTTCAGCGCCCGGCCACCGGTCGTGGTCTCGGGGGAGCCGAACATCACGCCGATCTTCTCGCGGAGCTGGTTGATGAAGATGGCGGTGGTCTTGGACTGGTTGAGCGCGCTGGTGATCTTCCGCAGGGCCTGGCTCATCAGACGGGCCTGCAGACCGACGTGGCTGTCGCCCATCTCGCCCTCGATCTCCGCACGCGGGACGAGCGCTGCGACGGAGTCGATGACGATGAGGTCGAGGGCGCCGGAGCGGACCAGCATGTCCACGATTTCCAGGGCCTGCTCGCCGTTGTCCGGCTGGGAGAGGATCAGGTTGTCGATGTCGACGCCGAGCTTCTTCGCGTACTCGGGGTCGAGGGCGTGCTCCGCGTCCACGAAGGCGACCTGCCCGCCGGCCTTCTGCGCGTTGGCCACCGCGTGCAGGGTCAGCGTGGTCTTGCCGGAGGACTCCGGTCCGTACACCTCCACCACGCGGCCACGCGGCAGGCCGCCGACACCGAGGGCGACGTCGAGTGCGGTCGACCCGGTGGGGATGACCTCGATGGGCTCGTTCGGCCGCTCGCCGAGGCGCATGACGGCGCCCTTGCCGAACTGCCGTTCAATCTGTGCGAGAGCGGCATCCAATGCCTTCTCGCGGTCGGTTCCTGCCATGGGTTCCACCCGGTTTGCTTGAGTCGATCGCTTCACGTCAAAGACGCTAACGCCTGCCACTGACAATGCGCCCCGACGCCCGTCCAGCCTGTGGATAACTAGGGGACTTCTCCATGCGAACCATGTCAAAACGCCCGTAGTTGGCATCGCCGGAGCTTCCATATGAATGGATGTTCGATTTTCGTGTCAAGCGCACCACGCGGCACCCGGGACACTTCCCGCTGCCCGCTCCGGCGGCTTCCTCCGATCCCCTTGCGGCTACTTCCCCCGGCGTACTTCAGGTGCCTTCGGCGGTACGACGACCGGACGGGCCGTTCTCGCAAGTCTTGTGCCATGCAGACCCCGACGAGCACCCGAGAAGCGACCTCGACCACCCCCGTGCCGCCCGGCCTCGTCATCCCGCTCGCGGCGGCGGCCCTGCCGGCCTGGCGCACGAACGGCTGGACGACCGGGCTCGCCCTCGGTGTCGGCCTGTTCATCGCTTTGGGCGCGACCATGCCGCTGGACATCGGCGACCGTCTCTCCGCGGCCTGCCTGGCCCGGAAGGGAGCGCGGGCGTGATGGACCCGGCCGTGACGAATGCTTCCGCGGCGCCGGTCGGGACGTCGGTACGGCGGCGGGCAGGCGGTGCTCGCCGCGTGGAGCGTCTGTGCCACATCACCGGTCTTCTCCTGGTCCTCTCCGGGCTCGCGCACCTGGTGGTGTTCGCCGTGGACGGCGGCCCCTGGGGTCGCCGTGGACGGCGGCCCCTGGGACGGACCGGTCTCCTGGCGCAAGCCGGTGACGTTCGGGGTGTCCTTCGGGGTGACCCTGATCGCGGTCACCTGGGTCACGTCGTATCTGCGCCTCGGCCCGCGGACACGGGCCCTGCTCCTCGCGGTGTTCGCGGCGGACTGTGTGGTGGAGGTCGGCGGTATCACCCTCCAGGCGTGGCGCGGGGTGCCCTCGCACCTCGACATGGAGACACCCTTCGACACGGCGGTGTCCATGACGCTGGCGGTGGGCGGCGGCGTCCTGGTGGTGCTGCTGACGGTGTTCGCGGTCGCCTCCTTCCGCCACCGGCCCTCGGGCCCGGCGGGGATGGACCTGGCGGTGCGGTCGGGCTTCGCCATCCTGCTGGTCGCGCTCGCCTCGGGCGCCGCGATGATCGCGCGCGGTGTCGTCCTCACCCGCACCGGCCACCAGGAGGCGGCCTACCACTCGACCGCCCCGCTCAAGCCGCTGCACGGTGTGAGCCTGCACGCGGTCCTGGTCCTGCCCGCACTGGCCTGGCTGCTGTCGCGCACGCCCTGGAGCGAGCCACTACGGCGACGGCTCCTGTACGCGGCGATCGGCTCCTACGTCACGGCCGTCATCGGCGCCGCGATGTGGGCCGCCCTCACCTACTGAACCCGCACCCTCAGGACGAGCCGTCGCCGTCGGCGGAGTCCTGGGTTTCCGGCCGCCGCCGCTGCCACAGCGCACGCACACGCGTGACCGGCGAGGGCCCCTCGCCCCGCCTCCGGTGACCGTGCACCCGTGGGTCGTCGGTGACGGCGTACCGCTTCACGTACGCCCCCAGGAACGCCTGCAGGGTGGCGACCGCCGGAATGGCGATCAGGGCACCGACCGCGCCTAGGAGGGCGGTGCCCGCGATGACCGAGCCGAAGGCGACCGCGGGGTGGATGTCGACGGTCTTCGAGGTCAGCTTGGGCTGGAGGACGTAGTTCTCGAACTGCTGGTAGATCACCACGAAGACCAGCACCCACAGCGCGTACCAGGGATCGACCGTGAAGGCGATCAGCATGGGCAGGGCGCCCGCGAGGTAGGTGCCGATGGTCGGGATGAACTGCGAGACCAGGCCGACCCACACGGCGAGCACGGGCGCGTACGGCACGTCGAGGGCCTGGAGCAGGACGAAGTGCGCGACTCCGGAGGCGAGCGCCATCAGACCGCGCGAGTAGATGTAGCCGCCGGTCTTGTCCACGGCGATCTCCCACGCGCGCAGCACCTCGGCCTGGCGGGCGGGCGGCAGGACGGAGCAGATCGTGCGGCGCAGCCGGGGGCCGTCCGCGGCGAAGTAGAACGAGAACAGCCCGATCGTCAGCAACTGGAAGAGGCCGCCGAGGACCTGGGCGGAGACGTCCAGGACGCCGGTGGCGCTGTTCTGCACGTAGTTGCGCAGCCAGTCGGAGCGCAGCAGCCCCTCCTGGACGTCCACCCGCTTCAGCTCGGTGTGGAAGTGCCCGTTGATCCAGGCGATGACGGAGTCGAGGTAGTCCGGGAAATCCTCGACGATCTTGATGATCTGGCCCGCGAGCATGGATCCGAGCAGCGTGACGAAGCCGGCGGTCACGATCAGCACACCGAAGAAGACGAAGAAGGCGGCGAGCCCCCTGCGCATGCCCCGCGCGGCCATCTTGCTCACCGCGGGTTCGATGGCCAGAGCCAGGAAGAACGCGATGAGAATGTTGGTCAGCAGGCCTATCAGCTGGTGGAAGGCCCAACTGCCGAACTGGAACACGGCGATGAGGGCGAGCGCGAGCACCATGGCCCGCGGCAGCCAGCGCGGCATGCGGGCGTTCGGCCCGGGGCCGTCGGCCGGGGGCCGCGTGGGAGGCGTCGTGCCGAGCGGAGATGCGTGCTGGGCTGCCTGCCCGGACTCGTCAGTGGGTGCCACGGAGCAAGTCTCGCCCACCTGACTGACAATGGCTGCCGTCCTGCGATCTTCGTGACCGGTCAGTGCCACTTTCGGGAGATATACACGCCCACCGGTCGCAACGTCTCCCCGGAATGTCCACGCCGTCTCAGTGCCGCTCGCCCGGAACGTTCATCACGGTGCACACCACACGCCACACGTCCTTGGCGTCCCAGCCCGCGTTCAGCGCCTCGTGCACCGTGCGCCCACCGAGCTCCGTCATCACATGATCGCGCGCGAAGGTGTCGGCGTACCCCGGACCGAAGTGTTCCGCCATCCGCTGCCAGAAGACCGTCAACCGCATGACTCCAGTATCCCGCCCCCGGGGGTGGCCTGGGCCGGGACCGCTTGCCGAGACCGCTTTCCGCCCTACGGTCTGACGCATGCCCGAAACAGGAGCTTCCCCACTCCCCCAGACGCCACCGGCGCACTCCCCGCTCTTCCGCGCCGAGCACTTCGTCTGGCTCACCGCGCGTGTGCTGGAACAGCGTCTGTTCGCGTACCACTTTCTGAACGGCGGCCCCGACCCGGTGGAGACGGCCCTGGACGCCTACCGCAACGCGGACGGCGGCTACGGCCACGCGCTGGAGCCGGATCTGCGCGGCCCGGTCAGCCAGCCCCTGCACACCGCTCACGCCCTGCGCGTGCTGGACGCCGTCGGACGCTGCGGCGGACAACGTGTGGAGCGCGTCTGCCGCTATCTCACCTCCGTGTCCACCCCGGACGGCGCCCTTCCGGCGGTCACTCCCGCCCAGCGCGGCTATCCGACGGCCCCCTATATGCCGGTCGTGGACGCCCCGCCGAGCGAACTGCTCGCCACCGGCCCCGTGGTCGGTCTGCTGCACCGCAACGAGGTGTGGCACGCCTGGCTGTTCCGGGCCACGGACTTCTGCTGGCAGGCCGTGGAGTCGCTCCAGGTGTCCCACCCGGACGAGATCCAGGCCGCCCTGACCTTCCTGGACTCCGTCCCCGACCGCCCGCGCGCGCAGGCGACCGCCGACCGCCTCGGCCGCCTGGTGCGCGAGCAGCGTCTGGCCGCGCTGGACCCCTCGAACCTCGACGCGTCCCCCGCCTTTCCCGGCTACGCCCCGGGTGAGCACCACTTCCCGCACGACTACGCGAAGGCGCCGGACTCCCTCGCGCGCGCGTGGTTCACGGACGACGAGATGTCCCGTTCGCTGGACTTCCTCGCGGCCGAACAGCGAGAGGACGGCGGCTGGCCGACGCGCCGATGCCATTGGGCACCCACCACGGCCTTCGAAGCGCGCCCCATGGTGACGATCGAAGCCCTGCAGACCCTGCGCGCATACGGCCGCGAAGTCGGCTGAGCCGACACAGCCGACACAAGGGTCACGCCCACACGCGCGTGACGGCGGCCTCTCGCGTCCCTACGGCCCGCACCGCCGCCGTCACGCCCCGATCGCCCGTACCCCCGCCGTCACGACCACCGCGGCCGCGACCACCAGTAGGAACGGCGCCCGCAGGAGCAGCGCCACGGCGGCCGCGGCAAGCCCCGCGGCCCGCGCGTCGAGCACCGGCACCCGCCCGTCGGCGAAGGTCTGCTGCGCGGTGAGCGCGGCCAGAAGAGCCACCGGCAGCAACGCGGCAAGACGCTTCACGAGGGGCCGGTCGAGAACGCCCGCAGGCACGAGCAGCCCGAGGAGCTTGACGGCGTAACAACCGACAACGGTGGCACCGATGGCGACCCAGGCGTTCACCGCCCCTCCCCCCGCGCCCGCTCACGACGTCCTCGCACCCACAGGACAAGAGGCGCAGCAAGAGCGGCCGCGAGCACCGGCACCCCGGCGGGCAGCACGGGAAGCAGTCCGAGCCCCAGCAGCACGGCGAGCCCGGCCACGACCCGCTCGGTGCCGCTCTTCACCATGGGTGCCAGAAGCGCCAGGAAGACGGCGGGCCCGGCCGCGTCCAGCCCCCACGCGCGTGTGTCCCCGATCGCGTCGGCTCCCAGGGCACCCAGCAAGGTCGTCAGATTCCACAGCACATACAGACTCAGCCCTGTGACGGCGAACCCGATGCGCGCACTGCGCCGCGTGGGCTGAGCCAGCGAAACGGCCGCCGTCTCGTCGATGACCCACTGGGCGGCAAAGGGGCGCATCAGGCGCGGGAGGGCAAGCAACTGCGACAGCCGCAGCCCGTAGAACGCGTTGCGCACCCCCAGGAAGAAGGCCCCGGCGGCCGCTGCAAGAGGGCTTGCTCCGCCCGCGAGCGCTCCCACGAGCGCAAGCTGGGACGCACCGGTGAACACCAGGAGGCTGAGCGCACAGGTCTGCGTCAGCGTGAGCCCGCTGCCGGCCGAGGTCACCCCGAAGGCGAACCCGGACAGTCCGACGGCCACCCCGACCCCGAGGGCGTCTCGTACGACGGCGGCGTCCGGCCTGTCCCCACCGTCGGCGTCCGTACGCGACTGGGCATAGCGCCGGTGCCGCGCCCGCTCCCTGAAACCCGCCATGCGCCCATTGTCACGCCGACGCCGTCCCGCGGGTGCCGGGGCAGCCTGTCCGGCAACCCCGGTCCGTGGGGGCCCCCGCACCCTTGAGGGGGCGAAGCAGCGAGGAGACGCCGCCGGCGTCCCTCGCCCGACCGCCGCGGACAACCCGCAGGTCAGGGCCATTGTCAGTGCTCGGGTGCAGGATGGACGCATGGTCAGCCCTGCACACCGAGCCCTGAACGGCTTCTCCCCCGCCACCCGCGGCTGGTTCACGGGGGCGTTCGACGCGCCCACCACCGCCCAGGCCGGCGCGTGGCAGGCCATCTCGGAGGGCTCGGACGTGCTCGTCGTCGCCCCCACCGGTTCCGGCAAGACCCTGGCCGCCTTCCTCGCCGCTCTGGACCAGCTGGCCTCCACACCCCCGCCCGCGGACCCCAGGAAGCGCTGCCGGGTCCTGTACGTCTCCCCTCTCAAGGCCCTCGCCGTCGACGTGGAGCGCAACCTCCGCAGCCCCCTCACCGGCATCCGCCAGGAATCCGTCCGCCTGGGCCTGCCCGAGCCCGAGGTCAAGGTGGGCATCCGCTCCGGCGACACCCCTCCGGCCGAGCGCCGGGCCCTGGCCACCCGCCCCCCGGACATCCTGATCACCACTCCGGAATCCCTGTTCCTGATGCTGACGTCGGCGACCCGCGACGCGCTCACCGGCATCGAGACAGTGATCCTCGACGAGGTCCACGCCGTGGCCGGCACCAAGCGCGGCGCCCACCTGGCCCTCTCCCTGGAGCGCCTGGACGAACTCCTCCCGAAGCCGGCCCGCCGCATCGGCCTGTCCGCCACGGTCCGCCCCGTGGACGAGATCGCCCGCTACCTCTCTCCCCAGCGCAAGGTGGAGATCGTCCAGCCGAAGTCCGGCAAGGAGTTCGACCTCTCGGTCGTGGTCCCGGTGGAAGACCTCGGTGAACTCGGCGGCTCCCCGGTCGCCGAGGGCAGCGAAGGCGCGGAACGCCCCTCCATCTGGCCCCACGTGGAGGAGCGGATCGCCGACCTCGTCCAGTCCCACCGCTCCACGATCGTCTTCGCGAACTCCCGCCGCCTCGCGGAACGCCTCTGCAACCGCCTCAACGAGATCGCCTACGAGCGGGCCACCGGCGAACCCCTTGACGAACACCACGCCCCGGCCGAACTCATGGGCGGCTCGGGCGCGGCCCAGGGCGCACCCCAGGTCATCGCCCGGGCCCACCACGGCTCGGTCTCCAAGGAACAGCGCGCCCTGGTCGAGGAAGACCTCAAAGCGGGCCGGCTCCCGGCCGTGGTGGCCACCTCCAGCCTCGAACTCGGCATCGACATGGGAGCGGTGGACCTGGTGATCCAGGTCGAGTCGCCCCCCTCCGTGGCCTCCGGCCTGCAACGTGTCGGCCGCGCGGGCCACCAGGTCGGCGCCGTCTCCACCGGCGTGGTCTTCCCGAAGTACCGAGGCGACCTGGTCCAGGCAGCGGTCGTCACGGAACGCATGCGGACCGGCTCCATCGAGTCCCTCAAGGTCCCCGCGAACCCCCTGGACGTCCTCGCCCAGCAGCTCGTCGCGATGACCGCCATGGACACCTGGCAGCTCGACGACCTCCTCGCCACGGTCCGCAGGGCGGCCCCCTTCGCCTCCCTCCCCGAGTCCGCCTTCACCGCGGTCCTCGACATGCTCGCGGGCCGTTATCCCTCCGACGCCTTCGCCGAACTGCGCCCGCGCGTGGTCTGGGACCGGATCGCCGGCACGATCACCGGCCGCCCCGGCGCCCAGCGCCTCGCCGTCACCTCCGGCGGCACGATCCCCGACCGCGGCCTCTTCGGCGTCTTCCTGGCCGGCTCCGACCCGAAGAAGGGCGGCGGAAGGGTCGGCGAGCTCGACGAGGAGATGGTCTACGAGTCCCGCGTCGGGGACGTGTTCACCCTTGGCACCAGCTCCTGGCGCATCGAGGACATCACCCGCGACCGCGTCCTGGTCTCCCCCGCCCCCGGCGTCCCCGGCAGGCTCCCCTTCTGGAAGGGCGACCAGCTGGGCCGCCCCCTCGAGCTGGGCCGCGCGGTGGGCGCGTTCCTCCGCGAGGTCGGTTCCCTGCCCAAGGAGGACGCCCGCCTGCGCCTCCTCACGGCGGGCCTGGACGCATGGGCGGCGGACAACGTCATCTCGTACCTGGACGAGCAGCGCGAGGCCTGCGGCCATGTCCCGGACGACCGGACGATCGTCGTGGAGCGCTTCCGGGACGAACTCGGCGACTGGCGGGTCGTCGTCCACTCCCCCTTCGGCGCCCAGGTCCACGCACCCTGGGCCCTCGCCCTCGGCGCCAAGCTCTCCGAGCGCTACGGCATGGACGCCCAGGTCATGCACGCCGACGACGGCATCGTCCTGCGACTGCCCGACGCCGACATGATGAGCCTGGACCTCCTCGACCGGGAACCGACCAGGAGCGGCACCGAGTACGACGCCGAGCAGGCTCCGGTGGGCGCCGCGGACGTCGTCTTCGACAAGGGCGAGGTCGACCAGACCGTCACCGACCAGGTCGGCGGCTCGGCCCTGTTCGCCGCCCGCTTCCGCGAATGCGCCGCCCGGGCGCTCCTGCTGCCGCGCCGCAACCCCGGTAAGCGCACGCCCTTGTGGCAGCAGCGCCAGCGTGCGTCGCAACTGCTCCAGGTGGCGAGCGAGTTCGGTTCGTTCCCGATCGTCCTGGAGGCGGTCCGCGAGTGCCTCCAGGACGTCTTCGACGTCCCCGGTCTCGTCGAGCTCATGGGCGACCTGGAGTCCCGCAGGGTCCGCCTGGTCGAGGTCACCACCCCCGAGCCCTCCCCCTTCGCCCGCTCCCTCCTCTTCGGCTATGTCGCCCAGTTCCTGTACGAGGGTGACTCGCCCCTCGCCGAGCGCCGGGCGGCGGCCCTCTCGCTGGACTCGCGTCTGCTGGCCGAGCTGCTGGGCCAGGCGGAGCTGCGCGAACTGCTCGACGCCGAGGTGCTGACCGAGCTGGAGCGCGAGCTCCAGTGGCTCGCCGAGGACCGCCGGGTCAAGGACGTCGAGGGCGTCGCGGACATCCTCCGCGTCCTCGGCCCGCTCACGGACGCGGAGCTGGCCGAGCGCGGCGCCGAACCACAGTGGGCGCAAGAACTCGCCCGAGCCCGTCGGGCGATCAAGGTCCGGGTCGGCGGCGCCGACCACTGGGCGGCGATCGAGGACGCGGGGCGCCTGCGCGACGCCCTCGGCACAGCGCTGCCGGTCGGCGTCCCGGAGGCTTTCACCGAACCGGTCAAGGACCCTCTGGGTGACCTCCTCGCGCGCTACGCCCGCACCCACGGCCCTTTCACCTCGGCGACGGCCGCCGCCCGCTTCGGCCTGGGCACGGCGGTCACCGAGGGTGCGTTGCAGCGCCTGGCCGCGAGCGGACGTGTGGTCCAGGGAGAGTTCCACCCGGCGGGCATCGGCCAGGAGTGGTGTGACGCGACCGTGCTCCGCCGCCTGCGCCGCCGCTCCCTGGCGGCCCTGCGGCACGAACTCGAACCGGTGCCGCCATCGGCCCTGGCCCAGTTCCTGCCACAGTGGCAGCACATCGGCAAGGGCCACTCCCTGCGCGGCATCGACGGGCTGGTGCGTGCCGTAGAGCAGTTGCAGGGCGCCTCCGTGCCCGCCTCCGCCCTGGAGAAACTCGTCCTGCCGTCACGCGTCATGAACTACACCCCGGCCATGCTCGACGAGCTCACCGCCGCCGGAGAGATCGTGTGGGCCGGAGCGGGCGCGCTCCCGGGCAAGGACGGCTGGGTCTCCCTGTACCTGGCGGACGCGGCCCCCCTCCTGCTGCCACCGCCCCACCCCCTGGAGCTGACGGCGCTCCACCAGTCCGTCCTGGACACCCTCACCGGCGGCTACGGCCTGTTCTTCCGTCAGATCGCCGACCAGGTCCGCGCCACCACCCACCCCGACGCCACCGATCCCCAACTCGCCGACGCCGTATGGGACCTGGCCTGGTCCGGGCGGCTCACCAACGACACCCTCACCCCCATGCGCTCCCTGCTGGGCTCCGGCCGCACCGCCGGTGCCACCGCCCACCGCGCCAAACGTACGATCCCCCGCGGCCGCTACGGCTCCCTCACCTCGGCCGCCCGCCCCGCCTCCCGCACCGGCCCGCCGACCGTCGCCGGCCGCTGGTCCCTGCTCCCGGCCCGCGAGGCCGACCCGACCGTGCGCGCCCACGCCCTGGCCCGGACCCTCCTCGACCGGCACGGAGTGGTCACCCGGGGAGCCGTGTCGGCGGAGGGTGTGGAGGGCGGCTTCTCGGCGACGTACCGCATCCTCTCCGCCTTCGAGGACAGTGGCCAGGCCCGCCGCGGGTATGTCGTGGAGGGTCTCGGCGCCGCCCAGTTCGCCATGGACGGCGCGGTCGACCGTCTCCGCGCGGTGTCCAACGCCCGCGACCGCGGCGAGCCGCTGCCGGAGGCCGCCGCTCCCGACATCTGGACTTCGGATGTGGCACCCGACGCCCCCGGGGCAACCCACGACCGCGCCCAAGGCGACCCCCCGACCGAGGACTGGGACTGGACCCGCGCCTTCGACCACCCCGACGGCCCCGGCCAGGAAGCCGACCCGGCCCCCACTTTCGGTTCCCCGCCCGCCGCGTCCCCCGCCTCCCGCGACGAGTACGTCTCACCGCGCGACTACCCACCCCAGCCCACCCCCCAGCACTGGCAGGGCACCCCCTCGTACGATTCCGGCTTCGGCAACCGCAGGCAGACCGCCTCCGACGCCTCCCGAGCCGTGGTCCTCGCCGCAGCCGACCCCGCCAACGCCTACGGCGCCGCCCTCCCCTGGCCCGACCCCCCGACCGAGGCAGGGCACAAGCCGGGCCGCAAGGCGGGCTCCCTCGTGGTCCTCGTGGACGGCGAGCTCACCCTCTACATGGAGCGGGGCGGCAAGACCCTGCTGGCCTGGCCCTCCGCTCCCGACACCACCCCCACCGACGATCCCCGCCTCCGCACGGCGTCCGAGGCCCTCGCCGCAGCCGCCAAGGCCGGTTCGCTGGGCACCGTCACAGTGGAACGCGTCAACGGCACCGCAGCCCTGACCTCCCCCCTGGGCGCCCTCCTGGAAACAGCGGGCTTCATCGCCACCCCACGGGGTCTGCGGCTACGCGCCTGACTCCCCCACACCTCACAGCACCCTGACCCCTGTCGCCGCAGCCCCGCGCCCGGCCCGGGGGAGGGCGGGACGCGGCGCGGCCCCGCGCCTCACGAACGCCAGCACCCACCCAGCGCACCGGCCCCCGGCCCCCGGCCACCACAGGAGCGCGACCACCCCACGAACGCCCCACCGCGCCCCCCGGAGCCGCCGACGGCGAGCACGCCCCACAGGGGCCACCCGCACCCGACCACGAATGTCGCACGGGTGGTGCGGGTGGGACCACACCGGCCGAAGGCGAAGCCGAGGCCGAGAACGAACCCGCCACCCGCGCCCACCAGCCGCACCATGCCACCCTTGACCCATGCCCGAAGGAGACACCGTCTGGCAAGCCGCCAAGCGCCTGCACACAGCCCTCGCGGACAAGGTGCTGACCCGCAGCGACCTCAGGGTGCCGAAGTACGCCACAGCCGACCTCACAGGCCGCAGGGTCCTGGACGTCACCCCTCGCGGCAAACACCTCCTTACCCGCATCGAAGGCGGCCTGACCCTCCACTCCCACCTCCGCATGGACGGCTCCTGGAAGGTCTACGCGGAGAACCAGCGCTGGACAGGCGGCCCCGCCCACCAGATCCGCGCGATCCTGGCCAACACCGACCGCACAGCCGTCGGCTACCGCCTCCCCGTCCTCGAACTGATCCGCACCGCGGACGAGCACAAGGCCGTCGGCCACCTCGGCCCCGACCTCCTCGGCCCGGACTGGGACCCCGAGCGCGCCCTCGCCAACCTGCTCCAGGACCCGGCCCGCCCCCTCGGCGAGGCCCTCCTCGACCAGCGCAATCTCGCGGGCATCGGCAATGTCTACAAGAGCGAACTCTGCTTCCTGCTCGGCGTCACCCCCTGGCTCCCCGTCGGCGCCCTCCCCGCAGACCGCGCCGCACAGCTCCCCGCGCTCGCCAAGAAACTCCTGGAGGCCAACCGCGACCGCCCGATCCGCAGGACGACCGGCACGACCCCCACGACCGGCCGCCGCGGCAACGACCTGTTCGTCTACGGCCGCGCCCCCCGCCCGTGCCTGCGCTGCCACACCTCCATCCGCGTCGCCGACCAGGGCGACGGCTCCCGAGAACGCCCCACGTACTGGTGCCCGCACTGCCAGACCGGCCCGACCCCGGCCCCACACCGCAGGGCACCGGGCGAAGGCACCCCCAGAACCCCACGCCGTACGACCAATTGACGCCCCGTCAGAAACGCTCGTACGGTCGCTCCATGGCCGTCAGCGCGTACGACCTCACCGGACGCACCGCGTTCGTCACCGGCGCCGCCAGTGGCATCGGCCGCGCGAGTGCCGTCCTGCTCGCCGAAGCGGGCGCCACCGTCCACGGCGCCGATCTCGACGCGTCGGGACTGCACGAGACGGCGTCCTTGATCAAGGACGCCGGCGGCACCGTGCACGCCCACCCCCTCGACGTCACCGACCGCGAACAGCTCCGTGAGGCCATCGCCTCCTGCGAGCACCTGGACGTGCTGGCCGCGGTCGCCGGGATCATGCACAGCAGCCCGGTCCTGGAGACGACGGACGAGGACCTCGACCGTGTCCTGAACGTCAACTTCAAGGGTGTGCTCCACGCCTGCCAGGAAGCGGCCCGCCTGATGATCGAGCGGAAGACGAGAGGGAGCATCGTCACGATGGCCTCCGGCGCCGTGGACACGGGCGGCCCCGGCCTGCTCTGCTACGGCGCGGCCAAGGCAGCCGTGGTCCAGCTCACCAAGACCCTGGCCACCGAGGTCGGCGGCTACGGCATCCGGGTCAACGCCGTCGCCCCCGGCTGGATCCGCACCCCCATGACCGACCGCCACGACGAGGTGGCCCAGGCCCGCACCGAGGCGCTCATGTCCCGCATGTCCCCGCTCAAGCGCGTGGGCGAACCGGAGGACATCGCCCACGCCGTGCTCTACCTGGCCTGCGACGCCTCGTCCTTCACGACGGGCCAGATCCTCCGCCCGAACGGCGGGGTGGCGATGCCGTGGTAGCCGCACCCTCATCCCCGGCCTCCGCAGCATCATCCCCGGCCTCCGCGGCGTGCACGACCGCCCCCTCAGGTCTCCCCGCCCGCCACGCCTGACGCCACCGCCCGGCGGCGACGGCCCCCGCGGCCCGCGCCTTCGGCACACAGTGCACCGGCAGCAGGCTCAGCCCCCACCCACCGGCCACGACCGCGCCTTCGAGCACCCCAGCGTCCGGGACCAGCACCAGCCGCGCCACAGCGCACCACCACAGTGCCCCGAGCCCGAGAGCCATCCCCCGGCGTACTGTCGGCCCCGCCATGCAGCCACCTCCAGCCCGGACGCTAGACGGCCGCCCCATTCGGCGGGGAGGGCGCACCAAGGGCACACGGACGCATCGGCGCGGCCGTCGCTCCAAGATGCACGAAAACCCCGACCGGCGCCTCTCCAGACCAGCTGGAGAAACCCGTCCGGGGCCTCGCAGACTTCCTCTCGGCGAGCCATCAGCGATGGCACACCGAGCGCGAGCGTCACGCCGCTACGACGTCCACCGCTTCGCTCGGCGCCTTGATGGTCACTCGTTCCGGTGGCACACCCTTCACCGACACAGAACCCAGCATCGGGCGCACGGGCGCCGGTACGGGCTCGCGGGGGGTGGCCGCAGCAGACTGGGCCAGCTCGGCGAGGGCGAGCTCGTCGCTCACTTCCCGCATGAGCTCGGACATCCGTACGTCCAACGCGTCGCAGATCGCGGAGAGCAGTTCGGAGGAAGCCTCCTTCTGCCCCCGCTCCACCTCGGAGAGATAGCCGAGTGAGACTCGGGCGGACGAGGAGACTTCGCGCAGAGTACGGCCCTGGCGCTGGCGCTGCCGACGCAGCACGTCACCCAGCAGGCGACGGAGCAGAATCATCGGTGGCTCCCTCCTCGGACCGCGTAGCCGCATCCTTCACGCCCCACCGTACCGCCTTGCGCCGCGGCCGTGCGGGGAGCGATGTCGTGTTCACTCAGGGCTGCAAACATCAAAACCCCCCGTTCCGTTCCGTATCCTGTGCCCGCTCATTCCCGGTCTGTTCGCTCGCGAGCTCCTCCAGGAGGAGTGCGAGTACGCTCCGTACACTCTCCATACGAATTTCCGCGCGGTCGCCGTTCAACCGCAGCGCGGTCACTTTCCCGCCATCCGTTGCCTCGGACGCGCCCGCGGAGGGCCCGTCGACAGCCACGAAAACCGTTCCGACGGGCTTGCCGTCCTGCGGTTCGGGGCCCGCGACTCCGGTGGTCGCGATGCCCCAGTCGGCGCCGAGTGCCTTGCGCACTCCAGCCGCCATCTGGGCCGCGACCTGCGGATCCACTGCACCTCGCTGGTCCAGCAGGGTGGCGTCGACACCCAGCAGCTCATGCTTCAGTTCGGTGGCGTAGGCGGTCACCGACCCCCGGAACGCCTGGGACGCGCCGGGAGCCGCTGTGATTTCCGCCGCAACCAACCCGCCGGTGAGCGACTCGGCGACCGCGAGCGTCTGACCCTTCACGGTGAGTAGTTGCACCACTTGAGCGGCCGGGGAATTCACGCTTCCGTCTCCTCCAACGCCGCCTTGCGCTCGGCGATTCCCTGCCTGCGCAGGACAATGGCCTGTCTCACATAGTCGAGTCCGGTCGCGACGGTCAGCACGACCGCCACGGCCATCACCCAGAACCTCGCGGTGGCCAGCCACCCCGTCAGCGCCAGGATGTACATCCCTACGGCGATGCCCTGGCCGAGGGTCTTGAGCTTGCCGCCCCGGCTCGCCGGGATCACGCCGTACCGGATGACGAGGAAACGCAGCAGGGTGATGCCCAGTTCCCTGCCGAGGATGACGATCGTCACCCACCAGGGCAGGTCGCCGAGTCCGGAGAGACAGATCAGCGCCGCCCCCATGATCGCCTTGTCGGCGATGGGGTCGGCGATCTTCCCGAAGTCCGTGACGAGGTTATAGGCGCGCGCCAGGTGACCGTCGAACAGGTCGGTGATCATGGCGACCGCGAAGGCCGCCCAGGCGAACGAGCGCCACGCGGGGTCGTGTCCGCCGTCGGCCAGCATCAGGGCGACGAAGCCGGGCACGAGGACCAGCCGGAGCATGGTCAGCAGATTGGCGATGTTCCAGACGCTGGCCTGATTGATGGCCGCGGCCGTGATCTTCCCCCCGCGCGCGGGCTTCGCGCCGGAGTCGACGTCGGCCTCCGAAGCCGCTCCGGCCACGACCCCCACTCCGGGGACGGCACCGGCGCGCACCTCGGCAGCCGTACCGGAGACCAGGTCCGAGGGAGTGCTCGGTGCCGCGCCGGACGCGGCGCCCGAGACCGCGCCCGCCGGTCCGCCCTTCGCGGCGGAAGGGCCACCCGCAGCGGACGCCGGAACTCCGGTCATCTGCCCGCCTCCTCACTACACGCGCGCGAGCCGTCGAGCGGCTCGGCCACCAGGTCGACACCTTCGGTACCGACCACCTTCGCCTCGACCATACGACCGACACTCAGACCTTCGCCGCTCGTGAGCAGCACCTGGCCGTCGGTCTCCGGCGCCTGGTGCGCGCCGCGGCCGTACACACCCTCCTCGTCGATGGACTCGACCAGCACGTGCACGGTCTCGCCGACGCGCTCCTCGGCGCGCTGCGAGACGAGTTCCTCGGCGAGCCGGGAGACACGCGCCAGACGCTCGGCGACAAGGTCCTCGTCCAGCTTGTTCTCGTACGTCGCCGCTTCGGTGCCCTCCTCGTCGGAGTACCCGAAGACACCGATGGCGTCCAGTCGCGCGCCGTTCAGGAACCGCTCCAGCTCGGCGAGGTCGGCCTCGGTCTCACCGGGGAAGCCCACGATGAAGTTGGAGCGCACGCCGGCCTCGGGGGCCTTGCCGCGGATGGTGTCGAGCAGTTCCAGGAAGCGGTCGGTGTCGCCGAAGCGGCGCATGGCGCGCAGCACGTCGGGAGCGGAGTGCTGGAAGGACAGGTCGAAGTACGGCACCACCTTGGGGGTGGAGGTGAGCACGTCGATCAGGCCGGGCCGCATCTCGGCGGGCTGGAGGTAGCTGACCCGTACGCGTTCGAGACCGTCGACCTCGGCGAGCTCGGGCAGGAGGGACTCGAGGAGGCGGATGTCTCCGAGGTCCTTGCCGTACGACGTGTTGTTCTCGGAGACCAGCATGATCTCCTTGACGCCCTGCTCGGCCAGCCAGCGCGTCTCGTTGAGGACGTCCGAGGGGCGGCGGGAGATGAAGGAGCCGCGGAAGGACGGGATGGCGCAGAAGGAGCAGCGCCGGTCGCAGCCGGAGGCGAGCTTCACCGAGGCGACCGGGGAGCCGTCCAGACGGCGGCGCAGGGGCGCACGGGGGCCGGAGGCCGGAGCGAGCCCTTCAGGAAGGTCGGCGGGTGCCGCCTCGGGGGCTTCGGCGGCCGGCGCGTGTCCGGGCAGCGCGACGGACGCCGCCGACTCCTGGCGCTGGGAGGGGCTGATCGGCAGGAGCTTGCGCCGGTCGCGCGGGGTGTGCGCGGCGTGGATGCCACCGCTGAGGATCGTCTGGAGCCGGTCGGAGATGTCGGCGTAGTCGTCGAAGCCGAGCACGCCGTCCGCTTCCGGCAGGGCCTCGGCGAGGTCCTTGCCGTACCGCTCGGCCATGCAGCCCACCGCCACGACGGCCTGGGTTCTGCCGTGGCCCTTGAGGTCGTTGGCCTCCAGGAGGGCGTCGACGGAGTCCTTCTTGGCGGCCTCGACGAAGCCACAGGTGTTGACGACGGCGACATCCGCGTCTGCGGCGTCCTCCACGAGATCCCAGCCGTCCGCCTCCAAACGGCCTGCGAGCTCCTCCGAGTCCACCTCGTTGCGGGCGCAGCCAAGAGTGACGAGTGCGACGGTACGGCGTTCAGGCATGGGCTCAAGACTACTTCGTCCCACTGACACCCCACGTCGAAGGGGTTGGCCGATCCCGGCCAACCCCTTCGCGATAGAAACCGAACAGATGTCTAGCCGACCTGCGGGTCGCCCTTCGTGTACGTCAGGCGTTCCACGGCTCCGGGCTGCCAGTCGTCGTCGATCTTCTTGCCGTTCACGTACAGCTGGATCGCCCCGGCGTCGCCGAGGACGAGGTTGATCTTGTCGCTGTCCTGGAAGGTCTTGCTGTTGCCCTGGGTGAGCAGCCCGTCGAAGAGGGTCCGGCCGTTGTGGTCCTTGGCGAGGATCCAGCTCTTTCCGTCGGCGGCGCTGACCTGGACGGTCACCTTGTCCTGGGGCGCCGCCGCGATGGCGCTGTCCGACGGCGTGGGCTTCGGGCTCTCGGGGGTCTTGTCGGACTTGGGCGTCGGGGACTTGCTCGTGGCGGGCGTGGTGCCGTCGGCGACCTGCGTCGTCCCGCCGTCGTCGCCGCCCTTGAAGGCGGTGAACCCTACGAAGCCGACCACGGCGACGATCGCGGCGACCATGGCCGCGGTCCAGTTGGGCCCGCGGCGCTCGGGACGGATGCGCTCCGCCTCGAACAGCGGGGCGGCCGGGGTCGGGGCCGGACGCCCGCCGCCGTGATCGGCGGCGTACTGGTCCAGCAGGGGAGCCGGATCCAGGTGGACGGCCTTGGCCAGGGTCCGGATGTGGCCCCGGGCATACACATCGCCACCGCAGGGGGCGAAGTCGTCCGCCTCGATGGCATGCACGATGGCGATACGGACCCTGGTGGCGTTGCTGACGTCGTCGACGGTCAGCCCGGCCGCGATCCGCGCCTGTTTCAGGGCGTGGCCGACGGAGAGGCGGGCTTCCTGCCGGTCGTCTTCGAACGGACGCTCGTCTTCAGGGGAGTTGCCGATGGACACGGGGGCGCCTTTCGAGCGTATAGCCACCTGTGCTGGGGGTTCAGTCTAGGGGGGGTGCGAAAGAGTGGGGCAACCGGGCGGTGGGACTTTGTACGCCATCGGAATGGCCGAACACACCGATGGCGGGGCAGCAGCTTTTCGCTTCCCTCAACTTGACGTACGACGAAGGGAAACGGTTGCTCGATGATCCCTTACGGGTGAGTCACGATCGAACATCGGTGGCCGCACCCGCTCCGGGCTCTCATCAAGCCTCCCCGCGGATGACCGCGAGCACTCCGTCCAGTTCGTCAGCCTTCACAAGAACGTCACGAGCCTTGGATCCCTCGCTGGGCCCGACGATGCCCCGGGACTCCATCAGGTCCATCAGCCGACCCGCCTTCGCGAACCCGACCCGCAGCTTTCGCTGGAGCATGGAGGTCGACCCGAACTGCGTGGAGACGACCAGCTCGGCCGCCTGGCACAGCAGGTCGAGGTCGTCGCCGATCTCCTCGTCGATCTCCTTCTTCTGCTTGGTGCCCACGACGACGTCGTCCCGGAAGACCGGCGCCATCTGGTCCTTGCAGTGCTGGACGATCGCCGCGACCTCGTCCTCGGTCACGAAGGCACCCTGCATACGGGTGGGCTTGTTGGCGCCCATCGGCAGGAACAGCCCGTCGCCCTTGCCGATCAGCTTCTCGGCGCCCGGCTGGTCTAGGATGACCCGCGAGTCGGCGAGCGAGGACGTGGCGAAGGCGAGCCGCGAGGGCACGTTGGCCTTGATCAGACCGGTGACGACGTCCACCGACGGCCGCTGGGTGGCGAGCACCAGGTGGATGCCGGCCGCGCGCGCGAGCTGCGTGATCCGCACGATCGCGTCCTCGACGTCCCGCGGGGCGACCATCATCAGGTCGGCGAGCTCGTCGACGATCACCAGCAGGTACGGGTACGGCTGGAGCTCCCGCTCACTGCCCTCGGGCAGTTTGACCTTGCCGTTCCTGATGGCCTCGTTGAAGTCGTCGATGTGCCGGAAGCCGTACGCGGCCAGGTCGTCGTAGCGAAGGTCCATCTCCCGTACGACCCACTGGAGCGCCTCGGCGGCCCGCTTCGGGTTGGTGATGATCGGCGTGATCAGGTGCGGGATGCCCTCATAGGCCGTCAGCTCCACGCGCTTGGGGTCGACGAGGACCATGCGCACGTCCTCGGGGGTCGCGCGGACCATGATGGAAGTGATCAAGCAGTTAATGCACGACGACTTACCGGAACCGGTGGCTCCGGCGACGAGCACGTGCGGCATCTTCGCGAGGTTGGCCATGACATAGCCGCCCTCGACGTCCTTGCCGAGCGCGACCAGCATGGGGTGCTCGTCCTCGGCGGCCGCCGCGAGCCGCAGCACGTCACCGAGGTTGACCATCTCCCGGTCGGTGTTGGGGATCTCGATGCCGACCGCGGACTTGCCGGGGATCGGGCTGATGATCCGCACGTCGGGGCTGGCGACGGCGTACGCGATGTTCTTGGCCAGCGCGGTGATCCGCTCGACCTTCACGGCGGGCCCGAGTTCGACCTCGTAGCGCGTGACCGTCGGCCCGCGCGTGAAGCCGGTGACGGCGGCGTCGACCTTGAACTCCGTGAAGACGTTCGTCAGCGAGGCCACTATGGCGTCGTTGGCCGCGCTGCGCGCCTTGCCGGGGCCACCACGCTCCAGGAGATCGAGGGAGGGCAGCGCGTAGGTGATGTCGCCGGACAGCTGGAGCTGCTCCGCGCGCGGGGGCAGTTCGCTCGGAGCCTCGGGGGCGGGCTTGGTGAGGTCGGCGACCTCGACCTTGAGCTTGTCCTGCTTCGGGCGCGTCTCCTGCTTGGGCCGCGCGGCCGGGACCGGAGTGGGTACGGGGGTCGTCTCCACCCGGTCGCCCACGCTCACGCCGTGGGTGAGGTCGGCGACCAGCGGCGAGGGCGGCAGGCCGTGCATGACGACGCCGTCCAGATCCGCCGCGGCGGCCGCGGCGATGTCCACGGCGTCCATCTGCCGGTCCATCGCGGGCTGCGGCACCGCCGACCGGCGGGGGCGCCCACGACGCTGCGTGAGGGCCTGCTGCTCCGCTCCGTCGGGGTCGTACGACTCGGGCGCGGGACCTCGCCTGCGCCCACGCGGGGGCAGCGCCTCGCGCCACTGCTCGTCGTAGCGCTCGTCGTCCTCGCCGAGTTCGTCCTCCACCGGTTCCGGGAGGATCCCGAGCCGCACACCGAGCTCCCGCAGCCGCCGTGGAATGGCGTTGACCGGGGTGGCCGTGACGACGAGCAGCCCGAAGACCGTCAGCAGCACGAGCAGCGGTACGGCGAGGACCTCGCCCATGGTGTACGTCAGCGGGGTGGCTGCTCCCCAGCCGATGAGGCCGCCGGCGTCCCTTATCGCCTGCATGCCGTCGCTGCGGGCCGGTGAGCCACAAGCGATGTGGACCTGGCCGAGCACGCCGATGACGAGCGCCGACAGACCGATCACGATCCGGCCGTTGGCCTCGGGCTTCTCGGGGTGCCGGATGAACCGTACGGCGATGACCGCGAGCAGTATCGGCACGAGCAGGTCGAGCCGGCCGAAGGCGCCGGTCACGATGATCTCGACGAGGTCGCCGACAGGACCGCGCAGGTTCGACCAGGTACCGGCGGCCACGATCAGGCCGAGAGCGAGCAGCAGGAGTGCCACGCCGTCCTTCCGGTGCGCTGGGTCGAGGTTCTTCGCGCCCTGCCCTATCCCGCGGAACACCGCGCCCACGGCATGGGCGAGGCCGAGCCAGACGGCCCGGACGAGGCGGTAGACGCCTCCGGTCGGGCTGGGCGCCGGCCTCGGTGGCGCCACCTTCTTCACCGCGGCTTTTTTGGCGGGCGCCTTCTTCGCCGGTGCTTTCTTCGCGGGGGCCTTCCGCGCCGGACCCTTCGCGGGAGCGGCAGCCTTCTTGGCGGGCTGCTTCTTGGCTGCCGAGGGACGTGAGGCCATAGGTGTGAGATTACCGGTGGAGACGACCGCGGACACGTGTGCCCACTGCTTCACCCGTTCGTGTCGCGCCTGGAGAGCTGCCGAGCTGACGCGGGCTCACCCGCGGGAAGCGCGGGAACACTTGCGCCACGCGTCAGTTCCGATCAGTTCTGCGAGGGCACCGACGGCGAGCTCCCGGTGCCCGGCTCCAGCGCGTCCAGCGCCCGCCGCAACCCCGTGAGTTTGCGTTCGAGATGGGCCGCGGTGGCGACCGCGGCCGCGTCCGCCGACTCGTCGTCGAGTTGCTTGGAGAGTGCCTCGGCCTGCTCCTCGACCGCCGCGAGCCGCGCGGACAGCTCGGCGAGCAGACCCGCCGGCTCCTTCGCGTCCCCGACCGCCACCTTGCCTCCGCCGCCCTCCAACTGGAGCCGCAGCAGCGCCGCCTGCTCCCGCAGCTGGCAGTTCTTCATGTAGAGCTCGACGAACACCGAGACCTTCGCGCGCAGCACCCACGGGTCGAACGGCTTGGAGATGTAGTCCACCGCACCGGCCGCGTATCCCCGGAAGGTGTGGTGCGGCCCGTGATTGATGGCGGTGAGGAAGATGATCGGGATGTCCCGGGTCCGCTCCCGCCGTTTGATGTGCGCCGCGGTCTCGAAACCGTCCATGCCCGGCATCTGGACGTCCAGCAGAATCACCGCGAAGTCGTCCGTGAGCAGCGCCTTGAGCGCTTCCTCCCCGGACGATGCCCGCACCAGTGTCTGATCGAGCGCGGAGAGGATGGCCTCCAGCGCCAGCAGATTCTCCGGCCGGTCATCGACCAGGAGGATCTTGGCCTTCTGCACCATGGCCCGCCCTCCTCGCCCCGGATGTGCACCGGGTGCCGCCCCTGGGGACGACTCCCTTTCGCCGCCCGTCCTTGTGCCGGTCATCGTAGCCGCACCCTGTCTGTCGCCACACCCTGTCACCGTGATGTCACTGTGCACGAAGCAGAAACGTAGTGGGAGACCAGAAGGTTCCCCGAATCCCGTACTTCTACACGGCGCCGGACACACTGAGTCAGCAACTCCACGTGAACTTCGCTGATTCCCGTCACTCCCCCCGCATCCACTGCTGCATCACCGACAGCAGATGATCGGGGTCGACCGGCTTGGTCACGTAGTCGGAGGCGCCCGACTCGATCGCCTTCTCCCGGTCGCCCTTCATCGCCTTGGCGGTCAGCGCGATGATCGGGAGCCCGGCGAACTGCGGCATCCTGCGGATCGCGTTGGTCGTCGCGTAACCGTCCATCTCGGGCATCATGATGTCCATCAGGACGACCGCCACGTCCTCGTGCTGTTCCAGCACCTCGATGCCCTCACGGCCGTTCTCCGCGTAGAGCACCGACAGTCCGTGCTGTTCGAGGACGCTGGTCAGCGCGAAGACATTGCGGATGTCGTCGTCGACGATCAGCACCTTCTCGCCGCCGAACCGGATGCCCCGGCGCGGCTGCGGCGTGCTCTGGTGCTCCACCGCCGACCACTGGTCCGGCTGCCCGATCCGCTGTTCGAGGGCCGGTGCGGTCCTGCGACGACGCCGAAAGAGCGCCGCGGCACCGTTCTGTGTCTCCTGGTACGACCTCACCTCGGCCGGCGTCTCGACCTCGCCCCCGGACCGCCCGTTCTCCGACGCGGACGCCACGAGGTCGCCGGCCTCCAGGGCGGGCATGGAGTGCTGGTAGCCCTGCGGCGGGAGTTCGCTGGGGTGCAGCGGCAAATACAGCGTGAACGTCGATCCGCGTCCCGGCTCGCTCTGCGCGTGGATCTCTCCGCCGAGCAGTTGCGCGATCTCGCGCGAGATCGACAGCCCGAGTCCGGTGCCGCCGTACTTGCGACTGGTCGTGCCGTCGGCCTGCTTGAACGCCTCGAAGATCACCCGCATTTTGCTGGCCGCGATACCGATACCGGTGTCGGTCACCGAGAACGCGATCAGGTCGGCGTCCGGGTCACGCAGCGAACCGGCCTCCAGCAACTGCTCCCGGATCGCGACCGGCACCTCCCGCCCGGCGGGCCGGATGACCAGCTCGACGGCTCCGGAGTCGGTGAACTTCACTGCGTTGGACAGCAGGTTGCGCAGCACCTGGAGCAGCCGCTGCTCGTCGGTGTGCAGGGTGGCGGGCAGCTCGGGCGAGACCCGCACGGACAGGTCGAGGCCCTTCTCCGCGGTCAGCGGCCGGAAGGTGGCCTCCACGTAGTCCACGAGCTGCACGAGCGCGATACGCGTCGGCGAGACGTCCATCTTGCCCGCCTCGACCTTCGACAGGTCGAGGATGTCGTTGATGAGCTGGAGCAGGTCGGAGCCCGCGCCATGGATGGTCTCGGCGAACTCGACCTGCTTCGGGGTGAGATTGGAGTCCGCGTTGTCGGCGAGCAGCTTGGCGAGGATCAGCAGCGAGTTCAGCGGCGTCCGCAGCTCGTGCGACATGTTGGCCAGGAACTCGCTCTTGTACCGCATGGACACGGCGAGCTGTTCGGCGCGCTCCTCCAGGACCTGCCGCGCCTCCTCGATCTCGGTGTTCTTGACCTCGATGTCGCGGTTCTGCTGGGCCAGCAGCTCGGCCTTCTCCTCCAGCTCGGCGTTGGACGCCTGGAGGGCCTTCTGCCGGTTCTCCAACTCGGCCGACCGCTCCCGCAGTTGCTCGGTCAGCTCCTGGGACTGCTTCAGCAGCACCTCGGTCTTGGTGTTGACGGAGATGGTGTTGACGCTGGTCGCGATCATCTCGGCGATCTGGTTGAGGAAGTCCTTCTGGATCTGTGTGAAGGGTGTGAAGGACGCGAGCTCGATGACGCCGAGCACCTTGCCCTCGAACAGCACCGGGAGGACGATCACCTGCGCGGGCGGTGCCTCTCCGAGACCGGAGGAGATCTTCAGATAGCCGCTGGGCGCGTTCTCCACCAGGATCGTGCGCTTCTCCTCCGCGGCCGTCCCGATGAGCGCCTCCCCCGGCCGGAACGACGTCGGCATGGAGCCCATCGAGTAGCCGTACGACCCGAGCATCCGAAGTTCGTACTGGTCCTCGGCCTCGGTGCTCATGTCCTTGCCGTCCAGGAGTGGCATCGCCACGAAGAACGCGCCGTGCTGCGCGGTCACCACCGGCGTCAGCTCGCTCATGATCAGCGAGGCCACGTCCTCCAGGTCCCGGCGGCCCTGCATGAGCGCCGAGATACGGGCCAGGTTGCCCTTGAGCCAGTCCTGCTCCTTGTTGGCGATCGTGGTGTCGCGCAGGTTGGCGATCATCTTGTTGATGTAGTCCTGGAGCTCCTGGATCTCGCCGGACGCGTCCACGTCGATCTTCAGGTTCAGGTCGCCCCGGGTCACCGCGGTGGCGACCCGCGCGATGGCCCGCACCTGCCGAGTAAGGTTTCCTGCCATTTCGTTCACGGACTCGGTCAGGTCGCGCCACGTGCCGTCGACGTCACGCACGCGTGCCTGGCCGCCGAGCTGTCCTTCGGTACCCACCTCGCGGGCGACCCGGGTGACCTCCTCAGCGAAGGACGACAACTGGTCGACCATCGTGTTGATGGTCGTCTTCAGCTCCAGGATCTCGCCGCGGGCGTCGATGTCGATCTTCTTGGTCAGGTCACCCTTGGCGATGGCCGTGGTCACCATGGCGATGTTCCGGACCTGACCGGTCAGGTTGGACGCCATCTGGTTCACGGACTCGGTGAGGTCCTTCCAGGTGCCGGCCACACCGGGCACCCGCGCCTGGCCGCCGAGGATGCCGTCCGTGCCCACCTCTCGGGCCACCTTGGTGACCTGGTCGGCGAACGAGCTCAGCGTCTTGACCATGGTGTTGAAGGTGTCGGCGAGCTGCGCGACCTCACCGCGCGCCTCGATCGTGACCGTCCGCGTGAGGTCGCCGTTGGCGACCGCGTTCGCGACCTGGGAGATGTTGCGCACCTGCATGGTCAGGTTGTTGGCCATCAGGTTCACGTTGTCGCTGAGGTCCTTCCAGATGCCGGTGACACCCGGTACCCGCGCCTGACCGCCCAGCTGCCCCTCGGTGCCCACCTCACGGGCCACCCGAGTCACCTGCTCGGCGAAGGACGACAGCTGGTCCACCATCGTGTTGACGGTGGTGACGAGCTCGAGGATCTCGCCCTTCGCGTCGACGGTGATCTTCTTCGAGAGGTCGCCCTTGGCGACCGCGGTGGTGACCTCGGCGATGTTGCGCACCTGAATGGTCAGGTTGTTCGCCATGAAGTTCACGGACTGCGTGAGGTCCTTCCAGGTGCCGGAGACACCCTGCACCTCGGCCTGGCCGCCGAGGATGCCCTCGGTGCCCACCTCGCGGGCCACCCGCGTCACCTGGTCGGCGAAGCTGGAGAGCTGGTCCACCATCGTGTTGAGGGTGTTCTTCAGCTCCAGGATCTCGCCGCGCGCGTCCACGTCGATCTTCTGCGACAGGTCACCCCGGGCCACCGCGGTGGCCACCTGGGCGATGTTGCGCACCTGGGCAGTAAGGTTTCCTGCCATTCCGTTCACGGAGTCGGTCAGGTCACGCCAGACACCGGCCACACCGGGCACCTGGGCCTGACCGCCGAGCCGGCCCTCGGTGCCCACGTCCCGGGCCACACGGGTGACCTGGTCGGCGAAGGCGGAGAGCTGGTCCACCATCGTGTTGATGGTGTTCTTCAGCTCCAGGATCTCGCCGCGCGCGTCCACGTCGATCTTCTGCGACAGGTCACCCCGGGCCACCGCCGTCGTCACCTGGGCGATCTGCCGCACCTGCGAGGTGAGGTTGCCGCCCATGAAGTTGACGGAGTCGGTGAGCTCCTTCCAGGTCCCGGAGACCCCGGGCACGACGGCCTGACCGCCGAGCCGGCCCTCGGTACCCACGTCCCGGGCCATCCGCGTCACCTGGTCGGCGAAGGCGGAGAGCTGGTCCACCATCGTGTTCACGGTGTTCTTCAGCTGGAGCATCTCGCCGGAGACGTCCACGGTGACCTTCTGCGACAGGTCACCGTTGGCCACCGCCGTCGTCACCTGGGCGATGTTCCTCACCTGTCCGGTGAGATTCCTGAACGCCGTGTTGACGGAGTCGGTGAGGTCCTTCCAGGTGCCGGCCGCCCCGGGCACCTGCGCCTGCCCGCCCAGCTCGCCCTCGACACCGATCTCGCGCGCCACGCGCGTGACCTCGGCACCGAACGCGGACAGCTGGTCCACCATCCCGTTGACGGTGTTCTTCAGCTCCAGCATCTCGCCGGCCACGTCCACGGTGACCTTCTGCGACAGGTCACCGTTGGCCACCGCCGTGGTCACGGCGGCAATGTCCCGCACCTGCGTGGTGAGGTTCCGGAAGACCGTGTTCACCGAATCGGTGAGGTCCTTCCACGTCCCCGCCGCGCCCGGCACGTTCGCCTGTCCGCCGAGCTGCCCCTCGGCACCGACCTCGTTGGCCACGCGGGTGACCTCGTCCGCGAAGATCCGCAGCGTCTCGGTCATCTGGTTGATCGTGTCCGCGAGCTGTGCGACCTCGCCGCGTGCGGAGACCGTCACCTTCTGCGACAGGTCACCACTGGCCACCGCCGTCGTCACCTGGGCGATCCCGCGGACCTGGGCCGTCAGGTTGCCGGCCATGAGGTTCACCGAATCGGTGAGGTCCTTCCACACCCCGGCCACACCCGGCACCTGCGCTTGGCCGCCGAGCTCGCCCTCGACACCCACCTCGCGCGCGACCCGGGTCACCTCGGACGAGAAGGACGAGAGCTGGTCCACCATCGTGTTGACGGTGTTCTTCAGCTCCAGCATCTCGCCGGCCACGTGAACCGTGACCTTCCGGGACAGATCCCCCTTGGCCACCGCCGTGGTCACCAGCGCGATGTCCCGCACCTGGGCCGTCAGCCGGTACGCCATCGTGTTGACGGACTCGGTCAGGTCCTTCCAGGAGCCCGACATGCCACGCACGCGTGCCTGGCCACCGAGCTTGCCCTCGGTACCGACCTCGCTGGCCACCCGGGTGACCTCGTCGGTGAACGTCGAGAGCTGATCGACAAGGTTGTTTACAGTCCGCCCGACCTTCAGGAACTCCCCGCGCAGCGGATGCCCCGTCCCGTCCGGCGCCTGGGTCCTGAGCTCCATGCGGGGCGACAGATCGCCCTCCGCGACCGCGGACAGCACCCGGCCGACCTCGGAGACGGGCCGTACGAGGTCGTCCACGAGCGCGTTGGAGGCATCGATGGCGGACGCCCAGGAGCCCTCACAGGCGCCTGTTTCCAGCCGTTCCGTGAGCTTTCCCTCACGACCCACCATGCGCCGCACCCGCGACAGCTCACCCGTCAGGTGCAGGTTGCGGTCGGCCACCTCGTTGAAAACGGCCGCGATCTCCGACATCACGCCGTCGCCGGACACCGTGAGCCGCTTGCGGAAGTTCCCGTCACGCATCGAGACCAGCGCCGCCATCAGCCGGTCCAGGGCGGCCGTGTCCACCGCGGTGGTCCCGCTCCGCGGTGTGCGCCGGCCCCTCGGGGACTGTCCGTCTTTCGCGCGCGTTTTAGTGCCCCGCGTCGCTGCGCCAGACTCCACTGTGTCCCTCCCGCAGGGGTCGACCGTTACTGCTGTGCTCGGGTGATACCGCGCGGCGCACCGGTTGACGCCGCGCACTTCTGCTTACTACAGCGATATGTCAGCCAGGCATGCAAAGCCGCACCACGGGCTGCTGCCCGCCGTACGCGCAAGCCACTCGGCCTGCCCGAACCTTCTTCAGGAGCTTGCCCAGTGTTTCACCCTGGTTGAACCAGGCCATAACAGTTCGGCAGCTTCGCACATCGTCCGCACACCCTCCGGACGGAAACACTGCAGACCGGCATCCGCATGGCCGTCGAAGGTAAGTAACCTTGCATGCGGCTGTCCAGCCGAGCCGGTCCGTCCGGCCTGGGCGGTGGCACGAGCACGAGCGGGCATCGGAGGGCGGCCGCACACATGACCACCGGACTGATCCCGGGGGGACAGCCCCCGGACCCCCGGCCGACGGGCGGCCTGCCGCAACAGCGGCACGAGCCGGTCGGTCAGGCAGCCCTGCACGTCGACAACCGGTCGAGGAGTTCTGTGATCACCGCGCGCGCGGCCGCCAGCTTCGAGCCCGTCGGACGATCGGTAGCCACCGCCCGCTCCTTCGTCCGCGACACACTCCAGGGCTGGGGCTTCGCCGACATCGTGGACGACGCGGTGGTCCTCACCAGCGAACTCGTCACCAACGCCGTGGTGCACGCGGGCACCGCCGCCGATGTTCTGTGCCTGCGCAGTGACGACGGTGTACGGATCGAAGTGGCCGACCACTATCCGGAGCGCGAGATCCCGCTCCAGGGCCAGGCCGTCAACATGGGCAACCTCGACCGTGAGGGTGGCCGCGGTCTCCAGCTCTGCGCCGCGCTCGCCGCCCGCTGGGGCGTCGAGTACACACCCACCCAGAAGCAGGTCTGGTTCCAGCTCGTCCTCCCCGGACGCCCCGTCGGCACCCGCGCGGCCGGCCCGGCCCTGCCCGCGGACCTCCTCCCGCTGGCCGACGGCCGCGTCCGCGTGGCCGTCATCCAGATCGACCGTACGTGCGCCATCACCTCGTGGAACGAGGACGCCGAGGAGCTCTTCGGCTATGCCGCCGAACAGGTCATCGGCAAGCCCCTGACCGACCTCGCAGCCTGGCCGCACACCCCCGGCACCGGCACCGGAATCGTCGAGGCACTCCACCTCTCGCGCTGGGAGGGCAGCTACGGCATAAGGGCATCCAACGGCCGCGTCACCTCGGTCTACGCCTCCCACCTGCGCGTCCGTGACACCGGCGGCGAGCCGTCCACCGTCTGCCTCCTGGTCCGCGACCACGAACGCGCTGTACTCCAGACGCCCTTGCGCGGCCCCGCCTCCGACACGAACACCTCCTCCGACGGCCAGAGCACCGACCCGTTCGAGGTGTTCATCGGCTCCCCGGCCCCGGACGACCTCGACGGCCTCCTTCAGCGCACTGTCGAACGCGCGCGCGACATGCTCGACGGCGACTCCGCCTTCCTGCTCCTCGCGACCGACGACGAGACCGAGCTGGAGGTCCGCGCCTCCACCGGCCTGCCCTCCGCCCGCCAGCGCTTCGCGCGCGTGCCCGTCGAGGCAGGCCCCGGCCGCTACGGCTCCGCCCGCATGCCGGCCGTCCACGACGACCTCTCGGCCGTACCCGGCGCCGTACCGCTCCTGAACGGCACCGGGATGCGCTCGGTGGTCACAGTCCCGCTGAAGGTCGAGGGCCGCCTCACCGGCTCCCTCGGCGTGGCCGCCGAAGGCCCCGGCAGATACTCGAACGAAGAGGCCCTGCGCCTCCAATTCGCCGCCGACCGCATCGCGTTGGCCGTCGAGTCGGCCCGCCTGGGCGAACTCGAACGCCTGCGCCGCGGCTCCCTGAGCTTCCTCGTCGAGGCGTCCGACCTCCTCGCCGGCACCCTGGACCGCGACCAGACGCTGGCCCTCATGGCCCAGATGACCGTCCCCACCCTGGCCACCTGGTGCGCCGTCTACACGATCGCCGACCAGGCCTCGGATCCCTATCTGTCCTACGTCCTGCACGAGGACGAGGAACTCATCGACGGCATCAAGTCGTTGCTGTCGAAGGTCCAGCCCCCGGACCCGGTTCCCACCCCCGGCGCCCGGGTCTGGTCAGCGCCGGGCGAGGCGGCCCACCAGGCGGCCCTGCGCAGCTCCATGCGCAGCCTCGGCCTCAGCGGCGGCCCCACCCACCAGCTCGCCTCCGGAATCGGCCCCACGCTCGCCACGGCCTCCGCGGTGGGCGGCGAGACCGTCGTGCTCCCCCTGGTCGCCCGCAACCGCGTCATCGGCATGCTGACCCTGGGCAAGCCCGCCGACGAACACTTCCGCCAGGAAATCCTGGAACTGGCCGAGGACCTGTCCCGCCGGGCCGCACTCGCCCTGGACAACGCCCGCCTCTACTCCGAGCGCACGGCCATCAGCCAGTCCCTCCAGCGCAGCCTCCTGCCGCCCGAGCTCCCCGAGATCGACGGCGTCGAGGTCGAGGTCATCTACCGCGCGGCCGGCGAGGGCAACGAGGTCGGCGGTGACTTCTACGACGTCTTCCCCATCAGCGACGGCGCGTACGGCTTCGCCATCGGCGACGTCTGCGGCACGGGCCCGAACGCGGCGGCGGTGACGGGCCTCGCGCGGCACGCCCTCCGTCTCCTGGCCAGGGAGGGCCTGAGCGGCCCGGCCGTCCTGGAGCGTCTGAACTCCGCGATCCTCGACGAGGGCGCCCGCAGCCGCTTCCTGACCCTCCTCTACGGCGAGCTGTGGCCGCAGGCGGACGGCAGCGCCCGCCTGAAGGTCGTCTGCGCCGGCCACCCGCTCCCGCTCCGCCTGCGCCAGGACGGCACCGTGGAACCGGCCGCCGAACCCCAGCCGCTCCTCGGCGTCATGGAGGACCTGGAGCTCTACGAGGAGACGGTCACCCTCGACCCGGGCGACGTCCTTCTCTGCGTCACGGACGGTGTCACCGAACGCCGCGAAGGCACCCGCATGTTGGGCGACGACGGTCTCGCCGACGTCCTCACCACCTGCACGGGCCTGACGGCCGGCGCGGTCGCGGCCCGCATCATGCGCGCGGTCGAGCGCTTCGCCTCGGACGCCCCGTCCGACGACATGGCGATCCTGGCCATGCGTGTCCCGGGCCTGCAGCAGGATTGAGGGAGAACGCAAAAAAGGCCCCGCCCGAATGGGCGGGGCCTTTTGACTGGAGCCCCCTAACGGAATCGAACCGTTGACCTTCTCCTTACCATGGAGACGCTCTGCCGACTGAGCTAAGGGGGCCTGTCGCCTTTTCGAGGTTTCCCTCGCGGCAACGGAATAGATCATACCCCGTACAGACCCGTGCTCCCAACTCGCTCAGGAAGCAGGCTGAAGCAGTCCACCGAGCGCATTGCACGCGGTCACGACGCGCTGCATGTCCCGCTTGGTCAGCGAAGCTTCCACCGGCAGCGCAAGCGTCTCGTCAGCGGCTCGCTCCGTCTCCGGCAGCGACACACAACGCCGGAATTCGGGCAACCGGTGCACGGGCGTCTTCACCGGCACGCGGCACGCAACTCCCTTGCTCCGCAGGGCCCGGGCGAACGCATCCCGGTCCGGCCGCCCGTTACCGGGAACCCGCACGACGTACTGCTGGTAGGTGTGCCCGTCCCCGCCATCGGGTGTGCGCACCCCGCGCAACCTCCCGTCGAGATAGCCGGCCCGCTCGCGACGCTGAGCGATCTCGTCGTACGGCGCCTCGGACTCACCCTCCTGCAGCACCAACAGCCCACGCCGCCCCCCGACCGCGAGGAGCCCTGCCATATCGGCCGGCCGCCCAAATCGGTGTACGACAACGACGGCCGCCGTACGCGGAGTTATGGCCGCTTCGACAGCGGACGCGTCAAGGCAGTAGCTGACCGGATGTATGTCCGCGAACACCGGAAGCGCACCAGCGAGTGTCACCGCCTCGGCGACCTCCACGTTCCCGAAGGCCGGTACGACGACCTCGTCACCGACTCCGACGCCGGCGGCCCTGAGCATTGCAGCAGTACCCATGCCGACGATGGTGGTTGCGCAACGTGAACTTCAAGTGACGCCCAACAAAAAAGGGTTGGACCCCGAACCGAAGTTCAGGATCCAACCCTTTGAATGATTGTTCGGCGGTGTCCTACTCTCCCACAGGGTCCCCCCTGCAGTACCATCGGCGCTGTAAGGCTTAGCTTCCGGGTTCGAAATGTAACCGGGC
>NZ_JBVHLJ010000016.1:0-158302 GCF_055559055.1 Streptomyces sp. NPDC024687
GCAGCCCCATCGCTTACGAGACAGCACTCGACACAACATCAACTACCCTGGCCCAAGCCGCATAGCCCGTGTCCAAGATTCCGGGTCAAGGCCCGTTCTGCCCGCATCAGGCCGGCACGTACCGCCACGCGCTGCGAGGCAGCGTTAGCTGGTCGGACTCGGGCGATCAGCGGGAGGTCGGGAACGTGGCGCGATACCCAGTCGGTCACTGCGGTCGCCGCCTCGCTGGCGAATCCCTGGCCCCATGCCGAGGCGGCGAAACGGTAGAAGAGGTTGAGAACGTTCATGCCATTCAGGTCCATGGGCTTGACCCCGCAGAACCCCAATTGCCGGGCAGAGTTGTGACGTCGGACGACCCAGTACCCGTATCCGCAGCTCCGCCATTGGTTGTTCCAGCGCTGATAGAGCTCCTCGGCCTCTTCAGACCGGGCGAGGGCGTCGGAGGGATTGTGCAGGCAGGTTGCGGGGTCACTGTGGATCGCGAAGATTGCATCGATGTCGGCTTCGGTCGGACGCCGCAGTGACAGTCGAGCGGTCGACAGCTCTTCGCCTGCCAGGTCCCATTCGCTCATACGAAGATCGTAGAGCCATGAAGATGGCGGCGATGTGGAGTCCGGCGAGGTAGATAGTGGCGGACTCGCTCTCGGCCTCAGTCGTTCAGTACAGCCCCCCACACACCCGCCCTCCGGGCCGCCCGGCACCGTCGGACGCTGGTCCAGCCTATAGGCACCAACGTCACCCAGAACCGGAGATATGGAACAGGCACTCATCAGGCAGGGAGCGCGTCTCTCGATAGCGGCGGAGATCGCCCAGGACAGCGGCAGGAGCCCCCGGCGAGTTCCTCGAACTCGCCGGGGGCTCTCCTGGCCCGGACGTCCTCGGGCGCCCGGGGCCGGGATCAGCACCTCGGCAGCGGGTTTGTCTCGTCGTACACGTCGCTGTCCTTCACGAAGCCCCAGCCACCGTGGCTATAGTGAGGCGTGTCGGCGAGCGTGTAAATCCAGCGGTTGGGGTGCGGGCCGCCGCCGCCGGTGGGGTCACCCTCGTACCGGCAGGTGAACCAGTTGACGGTCCCGTTAAGGTAGCCGACGGTCTGCCCGGCCCACTCCACGCGGATCCCCGGCCTGTTCCTGCAATACCAGTGGCCGTCGACGCCGTCAAAGTTGCAGGAGGCCGCCGCCTGGTTGCTCCCGGCGGGCTGCGCGACAGCGGCACTCGTCATGGTGCCGACGAGGGCGAACGCGCAAGCCAGGGCCCCCACGAGGCGCCTTGCGCGGGGTGAGGGCAAAGTGGACTTCTTCATGGGCACATCCCGGAAGTCGGTGACCTGTGGAGTGCTCCCAACCTCACAGACCCGAGGGCGAAACACCATCAATTCGAGCAGGGTCGAAAGGGGTGTCGTGTGTCTTGAGAGCCCCGTGCGCCCCCAGTTCACTCACGGCTGCCAAGGGGGAAGCTCCATGCGTTCCGTACGAAGAACCGCCCTGCTCGCCTCCGCCGCACTGCTGACGGCCCTGTTGCCCGTCCTGGACGCCTGCCTGGACCCGACGGGTCGCGTCCCGAGAACTCATCCGGCATCTCAGCCGCGCTGAAGCGGATCTCTGTTAGGACGTTCCAGAGCCTTCCCCGCTGCTTTCCTCACCGGACGCGGCTGCGGAGTGGGAGCAGCAGCAGGACCTCCTGCGGCTGCTGGCCAGACGCTCCGTTTGCCCCCTATTTCCGGGCCATTGGGCCCGGGCCGTCAGAAGGGCCTTGCCCCACCAGCACCACCTTGGCCAGATCGATCATTGCGTGGGTTCTGTCCGGGGCTGAGACTGCTGCTGGCGGACAGTGACGCGATGACGGGGTCTTGGTGAAGCGCATTCATTTCACGGCGGATGACCTGGCGCGGACCCGGGTGGCCACGACGATCGGTGTGGCGGCGGAGACGTTCGACAGTGTGCGGTTGTTGAGAGATCGCGACGCCGGTCTCGCCTTCCGCCGCTGGCAACTGTCGGTGCGTGGACGGCTGGACCATCAGGCTGGCCCACTAGCCGCGTTAACGCCCGCGCGTGGTCCGCTGCTCGACGCCATGAGCCTGATGGGAGACACCGCCTCCCTGGACGAGGCTGTCGACGACTTCCTGGCGGCACCTCGAACTCTGCTGCGCATTGAGTTAGAGGTTATCGACTTTCACCCTGCACACCGGTCCTGGGCCCGGAATCTGATCGACGGTGACCGGGAAGCCCGCCTCCAGGTGGCCGCCGCGCTCAGGGCCTGCCACGGTGTCACCGTCGCCCCCTACTGGAGCAGGGTGCGCTCTCACCTGAGCGAAGTCCGTGCCGCTTACGTGAGCACGATGGCCAACGGCGGGGTGGGACAACTCCTCACCACGCTCGGCGGGCCGCTGGCCCGCTGGCGACCGCCAGTACTCGAAGTGGTCCACCCTCACGATGCGGACATCCACCTGAGCGGGCGAGGTCTTGTCATCGCGCCCACGATGTTCTCCACACCGCAGATCGAACTACTGAATCCGCCACTGGACCCTGACCGGGCACCCACGCTTGCCGTCCCCGCCCTCAGTGGAACGTCCCTCGACACCGCGCTGTGGGAGGGCATCGGCGAGTCCCCCGCCCAGTCGCTCGACAGCCTGCTGGGACGTACCAGGGCGGCGGTGATGAGGGCAGTGGTCGACGGATGCGGCACGACGGAGCTGGCCCGTCGTCTAAACATCTCGCCGGCGACCGCGAGCCACCATGCGACGGTGCTGCGCAATGCCCGCCTGGTGACCACCCGGCAGGAAGGCAAGGCGGTCCTCCACACCATCACGTCACTGGGTATCGCACTGCTGGAGCAGAACCACCCCTTCGCCTGACGGGCGTGTCCCAAACTGGTTCGCCAACGTTTCGACCCCAGTCGAAGCGCGGCCGGACCCGCGCCAGCCCCGGCAAGCTCTCACGGCTGTGGCCCTGAACGGTAGGTCGGTCAGGGCCACAGCCGTATTGGTGAGAGCGAAGGGCGCCCGCCGGGCTTCAGCGCATGGATCGGCAGGGCGGACCGTCCGGACTACTCCTCTACGGCCTCGCCGTCACGTCATACCGCGGGCGAGAAGAGAGTGTTCAGTGGTGGTGGCCACCGTGGTGGTGGCGGCCGTGGTGGTGGCGGCCGCCCCAGGACGCGTCGTCGATGAAGCGGCCGTGCGCGTTGCGCAGGGTGGCGGTGTCCGAGTGGTTGTCCCACACGTAGTTGCGGCGGTCCATGTAGAGGTCGCTGTCGGTGTCGCGGCCCTCGCCGGTGTGGATACGGACCGTGGCGCGGCCCTCGATGCGGTAGTGGTCGAAGGTGTAGGTGTGGCCGTCCTCGTCCGTCAGGGTCCAGCTGTCGAGGTTGACCGTGCGGCGCGAGGTGTTGGTGAGTTCCACCCACTCCTTGTTCAGCGAGCGCCGCGAGCGGTCGTCACGGCCGGGTGAGTCGTACTGGACCGCGCTGATCTCCACCTTCGTGCGGTCGGACCGGGCGTGGTCGGCCGCCGACGCCGGCAGCGTCACCGCCCCGACGATCGCGGCGGCCGCGAGAGCTGCGGCGGACAGGCGACGGGCGGTCACCGTGGAAGAAGACACAAGGCCCCCAGGCTGTACAGCACCCGCCTCGTTCCCGGCCCCTCGTAGCGGGGCAGAGGAAACGGGCTGGTGCGGTGTGCGGGTGGCGGCCGGTCGGCCGCACAGCCACACCATGGCCGTGCTGTGCAGGTTGTGAACGCGATACGGGCGGTCCGTTACGTTTCATCCGCATTGCTATGACTGTCGCTTGTAACGTCCATTCATGCGGCGTATGCGCACAGTTGACGCCCCGCCATGCAGACGCCCCCGTACGGGCCTTGGCCGCCCCGCCTTCTCACCAGGACGCGCCGCCCCAGAAGCTGCGCGGCCGTCACCCGAAAGTGCGTAACAGCCCTCACCCTCTCCGCCGACGCCGGTGCCTACGAGTCGCTGGTCAGGACCCTGCCCTGGGTGGAACGGCGCGAGATCGGTGGGACTTGGGGAACGGCGTTGCCTGCCAGAAGAACAGAACGAGAAAGATCCAGACGAACCAACCGGGTATGCCCACGGCGCGCACAGGCGCCTCTACTGGATCGAGCCCGCCCTCCTGGAGGGCCTCAAGCGTGCCTTCGACCTCGCTGAAGCCCGCCCCGACCTGCTGCGCCGGGAGCCGGCCGACTCCTGAACAAAGGCGGCGGAGCTCACTCTCCAACAGCTGATCGCGGGCCGGGGCCTCGAGCGGCGTCCCGGCCCGGGTGGTCAACGGCGTACGGCGCGGCCGGCGCTTCATCCCGTACGGCGGGCGGTGCCGTGAGGGCGGCACGGATCGCGTTCTGCAGGGCGAGGCTGGCGACCCGGGCCCGCTCGTACCGGGACGATTCCCGGGGCGGCTTCCCATCGGCGCCCGCGATCCACCAGCGGATGGGCCCGGCGAAGTCCGCGGTGTAGGAGAGCTGATCCGGGGCCGGAATCCGCCGGCCCTTCTGCGGCACGGTGAGCTGACGGCCGTAGCGCTCCAGGGCCCGGTCGGCGATGTGACTGTCGATGCCGGGCACACAGGCGCGGCCGCGCAGAGTCTCCATCAGATGCCGTCGCGCTTCGGCCAGGACATGGCGACGGGAGAAGATGCCGCGCACGGTGAAGACGATGGCGGCAACGTCGACCGTGGCGAGCGCGGTGTCCACCAATGGGTGCCGAACGTCGCCCCGGACAGCAGGGTCTGTCCGGCACATACCAACGGCCCAACGGTGACAGCTTCCTTGAAGGTCGCCGACTGGAACCAGGCATCCCCCTCGAAGGTGGCCGAGGAGCCAGGACGCCGGTGGTTTAGGAGGGGCATTGCTCACGCCATTGAGTTGCCGCCGAAGCGGACAGTCGCAGATCGATGCTGCTCCGACCGGGTGGTGCAGACTACTGCCTGCGTCGGGCTCCCCTGGCGATGGACAAGATCAGGACTATGTTCCCCTGCTGACTGCATCGACTGAACACGGTGAAGCATTGCGGGGAGACGGCATGAGGTACAGCCCTGGCTTGATGGCCCGCGTGAGCATGTTTGCGGCGGTCCTCGGGCTCGTCGCAGCGTGCGGTTCGGGGGGAGGGGCCGACAACACCGAGGAGACCCCTACTCCTTCGCGACCAAGCCCCACCCTGACGTCGCTGTCCCCCTCGCCGTCGCCTTCCGGCAGTTCCTCTTCCTACAGTGGCGAGTCGATCTCTCCGCCCGCCCCCGTGCCGTCGAACACGGGCCCCTCGGATGACGGAGGCGCGGGCGTCACTCCGCCTGACGAGACTCTGCCTCCGGCCTGCCCCGGTGATCCGGCGTGCCCGCCGTCACCGGACGGTACGTGAATGAACCAGGGCCCCGTTCTTCAGCGGGGCTCGAACGTCCAGAGCCACCAGCGGGGACGCCCCCGACGGTGCTGATCAACATCGTGGTCGCGCAAGCGTCGTTCATCGCCGCGCTGATGTTCTACGTGGGGGTGATCTACACAGGCGCGTACTACGGTTACTTCCACCTCTCACCGTTTGCGCTCGGCTTCGGCTTCGGTGAATTCGTTCTGAACAGCCTGCACTTGGTGACGTTTCCGGTGCTTGTGGGCGCCGCCGCGCTCTGCTTCGTCGTAGCGGTCGTCGGACATCGGCCGCAAAAGGGACTCCACGGTGCCCTGATGCGCAGCGCCGGACGGGGGGCGTCGGCTCTGGCCCGCCACTATCTGGTCGTCGTGGCCGCAGGCTTGTTTCTGCTCGTGCTGTGGTGGCAGTGGCAGGTGCTTCTGCCATACCGCTGGGTGGGCCCCCTCCTCGTCGGTTTCGGCCTAGTGCTCGGAGTGGTACGGCAGGCTGGCCTGAGCCGCCCAGGGAACCCGTGGGAGACGGCTTTACTGGTTCTGGCCGCCGGACTGTTCCTACTCTGGGCAGTCACCCTTGTCTCCGGCCAACTCGGCGAACGGAACGCCAGGAACGACGCGCGCAACGTAACTCTGCGCACCGGTCTGGTGGTCCACAGCGCCCAGTCACTCAGCCTCTCGTCGTGGGCGCCCGGCCTGCGCCACCGGGATCTCGGTGCGGGCGTCCACCTTCGCCACCGCTACGAGGGCCTGCGGCTCATCGTCGAGCGCGCCGGGCGTTATTACGCCGTGCCCATCGGCTGGCAGGCGCGAACCGACCACGTCTTCATCCTCAGGGAGGGCGAGGGCGTGCGCATCGAGCTCACGCCCGGTGTGCAGTAAAGAAGAGCCCGATTCACAGCCAGGGTTTCACGATCACTACCCGACGCCGTCCGCCTCCCTGCGGACGCGTACCACGGTCGGGAGTACCACCCGTCGGAGCAGCACCCACAGCTCTTCCGGCACGAGCGGCTCCACGAGAGCCGTAATGCACGGTTCAACGAACGATCACGCCATGAGAAGCGACGTCTAGCCCGATGGCGGTACGGCAGTGCGGCGGGCCCCAGCAGGTGGCCGCCCTTGCAGCCCGCGCCCAGGCCGAGGGTGTACCGCGGTGGATCGCGCGGCGGCACGTGCCGGGGCCCGCGGGCCCGGTCACCGTCGCCCTCGACCGGCGTCTGGGGCGCGTGGACGTGTGGGGACCGCACGCACCCGTCGTACGAATCCGAGCGCCGCACGGTTTCCAGCCCGATGCCGCCAACTCGTCCAAAGGCCTGCGTCTGACCGTCGGCGATGTTCCGGCGCAGTTCAGCCTCAAAGGAAGCGGCGCAAATCCAAGAGTTCCGTGGAGGTACGGCTGCCCGAGCGGCACTGGGTGCTGCGGCGGGAGAGCGCGCTCACTTCGTGGCTGCTGTGCGGTGAGCGGCCGGTCGCCCTGCTGACGTGTCCCCCGCGCCGCCCGGTGCTCGCGCCGGGCACGCTGCTTCGCCCGCTGGCCGAGGTGCCGTACGAGAGCACCGACCCGCTGGATGCCGTTATGGCGCACGTCTTCGCCGTCGCTTTCGGATTCGGGGACGCGACGGGCATGGCGAGGTTGCGTCCGGAGCGGCGCCCGACGGTCGCCGGGGGCGAGCCGTTCGCCACCGACGCGGCGTGGGACCGCCCGTGGTTCAGCAATCTCGGCAGCGGCAGCAATGACAACGAGCCGGGTGGCGGCAACGGCTGGGGATGGCGGCGACGGCGTGGATTCCGGAGGGAGCGACAGCGGAGGCGGCGACGGCGGTGGAGGCGACTACGGTCCGTCTTCAAAGATCATCGGCTGGTGGAGCACGGTGGGGTGATACGCGTCATGAACTCACCGATCAGAAGTGGGAGTTGCTCGCGGCTGGTACGACGGTGCGGAGCCCGGGTGTCGGGGCAGCGTTGAGTGGACGCTGCTGTGGATCGAGAACACCGCTACCCAGCTGACCGAAGGCCGGCCGTAGGCCACGGCGCCCAGCGGGCTGACGGTCAGGGTGTGTCGCCGGAGTAGTAGTAGCGGGTTCAGCCGCTCTCCGGTGCCAGCCTCTCCGCGGCCGCCGTAGGCTGGGGCAGGCGCGGCGTAGGCCAGGCTGGTTCCCACGCCCAGGCTGCCCAGCGCTCCGCGTGCGCGAAGACACCGGCACGGTCGGCGAGCATCGCCAGCACCTGGGCGCGGGCGTCGTCGACGGCCTGGTGCTCGGTGTCGGAGATGATGCCGAGGCGGCGCACGTGCGCGTACTCGTCTTCGTCCTTCCACGCCCAGCCGGTGAGGTCGGGGTGGATGAGCAGGTCCACGGTGAGATCGAAGGTGTCGAACCCGGTCTCAGTACGGCGGGTGGGGTGCTCGAAGTTGACGTACCAGTTCCGCAGTCGCCGCCCGGCGCCGTCGGGGACGAAGAAGGCGTTGATGCTGAACCAGGCCGCTGGAGGCTTCCACAGCAGCAGGTCGGTCTCCTGCCACACCGCGTCCGCGAGCTCCCACCTGCCGGTCGCCATCGCCTCCGAACGCCTCTGTGCGAACCGAGCGGTCCCCGTCGTCACGGGCCTTCGCGTACAGGGCGGGCCAGCGGGCCTCCGCCCCGGGCGCACAGGCGGTCAGCAACGCCTCGTCGATGTCAGCGAGAACCCGCAGTGCCTGCTCGGTCCACACCCGGCCCGAGCGGTGCACGTCGCGCCGTACGACCGTCTCGCCCGTCTCGAAGCTTCGCACCACGTCCTCCTCCGCCGGCCAGGCCGGGATGTCCGGCCAGGCATGCCCACCTCAGCGCGCACCGGCCGGAGTGGGCAAGCCGCCGTCCGGGGCAGCCTGTCCAGGGTCCCCTCGGGCTCTCCCACTCCCCCAGAACACGCACTTCCGGCCGTACGTGCCGGGTAGCCTCCGGGCAGAGGCGGCTCGGGGGAAGCCGTCGCTGTCGGTGAGCCGGTTCGGCGCCGATGTCAGGCGGCCTTCCCGGGGCACGGTGAGTTGGCGGCTGTGGCATGCCAGGGTCTGGTCGGCCGGTCCGCTTTTCCTGCTGGGTATGCCTCCGGTGACCGATCATGACCACGGGGTGCAGCTTGTCGCGCCAGGACGGCGTTTGGTCCCGCTGCGCTGATGGGAGGGCGGGACCAAACGAGGTGGGTCAGCGTGCTTCGGACATCGACTCACCGGCGTAGGGGTGCACGGTCTTGTCGAACTGTGCCGGATCAAGCTCGTGCGCCATCGCAGCGAGCAGACGGAACAGTTCGAGAAAGGCTGGCTTGTCCATCTTCACTTTCAAGTGCATCGCGATGTGCACCGGATCGTCATACGGGAGCTTCGGGGGCTGCCTCTCCCCCGCAGCTTCCTCTACACCGGATTCCTCGCTGTCGCGGGGTTCGGGGACCGCCGCGTCGACTGTTGGGTGATCATCGAGCTGCTCGTCTGAGGCGGTGGAGCTGGCCGAGTTTTCCGGCTCGTCTATTACGTCGTAATGGCCGTTCGCCGTGCCAGCGTGGCTCTCGTCTGCCGGTGTCTCCGTCGTGCGCTGCTTCTTCTGCCGACGCGCTTGCTTCTCGGCTTCCTTGCGCTCGCGTTCGTCCTTCAGCTCCCTCAGGGCGTCTTGTTGCTGCTCAAGGGGCTTGTTGCCGACGGCGCGGAGCAGGTCGATGGGTTCCTGGCCGATACGGGCCTGAAGTTCGGGGGACAGGTTGAGCAGGGCAAGACGCTGAGATACCCAGCCCTGGGAGCGGTGAAGCCGCTTGGCCAGGGCGGTCTGGCTGCCGTAGATGGCCAGGAGCCGTTGGAGGGCGTGGGCTTCGTCCAGCTCTCCGAGGTCTTGGCGGTGGATGTTGGCGACGAGTGCGGACTCGAGAAGTTCCTCGGAGGTGCTTCCCTGGTCGTCGCTCACCATGATTTTGATGGTGGGGATGCCGGCTTCGCGGGCGGCAGCCAGGCGACTGCTGCCGTCGATGACGACGTGGGTGGTGTCCGTTTCGAGGTCTGCTGCGCGGTCCGGGTTGGCCTTGGCGTAGGCGTCGCGGTTCATGACCGTGATCGCTTGCTTCTGCCCGTGGGTCTTCAGGCTGCCGGCGAGGTCGGTGAGATCCCCGAGGGCAGAGCGGGGGTTGTCGGGATTGAGGCTGATGCGGTGGACGGGCAGTTCAGTCGGTGCAGCGATGCCCTCGGTGGGTACGCCTGTGGCAGCTGCGACGGCTTGGCGGCGCGCGCTGACGCCCTGAGCCTGGCCGCCGAAGCGTCCTGCACCCAGCTTGTCGGCCTTGCTCATGAGATCTCCCGGGCCAGGGCGCGCATGCCGATGGCCTGCTGTGACTTGGGGGCGTAGGACAGCAGGGGCTGCTTCATACGAACAGCCTCTTTCTGCTCCTTGAGGTCTCCGATGAGTCCGACGACCCGCGGGTCCTTTATGTCGACCCAGCCTTGGAGGGACGAGGTGGCGATGTAGCCGCGGCGGCCGTCGTAGAGGTTGACGACGATCCCCAGGTAGTCGATGTCGATCTTGAGGTCGCCGCGGAGGTCGTCAATCTGAGTGGTGAGGAGTTCGTAGGCGTCGGCGGAGCTGTCCTCTGCCTGGACGACGATCAGCGCGCCGGATTGGCCGGGTGTCTCGCCGTCGCGGCGGCGCCCATAGTAGGCGGCGGCGTCCATGCTAAGGCCCAGGCTGGGCGGACAGTCGACGAGGATGACGTCGTAGTCGGCTTCGAGGGGGGCGAGGGCACGTTCCAGGGCGGCTTCGCGGGCGCGCACTGCTGAGAGGCGTACGTCGAGCAGGAATGCGTCGTTGCAGGCGGGCAGGAGGTGAAGTCGGCCGCCGAAGTTTTCGTCGTCGATGGAGACGATGAGGTCGCGGAGGTCTCCCTTGGGATCGCCTGCCATGTGGTTGGTGAGGCTGTCCCCGTTCATCGGCAGGGGTTCGGCGCCCAGTTGGTTGGTGAGGTGGCACTGCGGGTCGAAGTCAACGAGCAGTACGCGCAGTCCGGGGCCGGGAAGGTTCTCGATATCGAGGGGGTCGTCTCCTGCCGGCTCGGAGTCGTCGGCTCTGGTTTCGCTTGCTCGGAGAGCCTTGGTGAGCGCTTTGGCGACGCGTACGGCGTGGAGCTTGTTGGGGTCCTCCGCCAGTGCTTCGCCGGTACCGGCGGTGATGGCGGTCTTTCCGACGCCGCCCTTCTGGTTGCAGACGACGATGCGCCGAGTGATTGCTGGGCGCTCGACGTGCGGGGCGGGGTTGGCGTCGAGCCACAACTGGACCGACTGGGCCAGACCCTGAATGAGGGAGACCCGGCGGTCTGCGGCGATACTCCGGAACGTCTCCCACTGGCCGTCGGGCAGGAAAGTGGAGAAGGAGTCGGCACCCGCCGTGTCGATCGTGGCGGGCGTTGAGGCCAGGCTGCACCAGTCGGTGATGCCCTGTTCGACGGCGGCCTGGATCTCGACGCCGTGCTGGGCGGCTCTGATTTTTAGGTTCTGCCGGAGCCATCCCGGCAGTTTGGAGACGACCTTCTCGCGGTCGCTGGAGGTGGCTGGAGAACTCATGGGGGACACCTTACTAACGCTCATGATCCTTTGCTGCATCGACACGTTAGCTATGCATATCTGTTGGTGCGTCAGCCACCGCCGCAGCTGCTGCCACCTGAGCCATTACGGCGTAATAGCCGGGCTGCGACCGCCAGGAGCGGCGCTCCCCTATTACGGCGTAATAGGGGAGCCGCCCGCACGCTTCCTGCCGACCGTCGCAGCGCTGGCAGGAAGCGGAGCGGCATGGAGGGAGGCGCGGGCGCACAGAGTTAGCCCGGCACGGCATCTGGTGGGGGAGTCCTCAACGAGGAAGGGATGATCACGGGTGCAGACGATTGGTCAGCTCTGGCTGGGGTGTCGTCAACGGTGCTGGCGCTGGCAGCGCCGACCGTCGCCGTGAGCGCGTTCCGGTTCGATCACCGCCGTGCACGCCTCGAAATTGCCCGGGCCCTGCATCATGACCTGCCACTGGTGAAGTGGCCGCAGCTCGCAAGACCGTGGGGAGCCTTCACTACGGCGAGTTCGGCGCTCCGTCCGCCTCTGCTGACTGGAGCCAGGCCCTGACGTCCTACTTCACCTTGCTCTGGTGCTTCGAACGGATTGAAGCAGGCCGTACTGCCTTGGTCGCGGGCAGTCCGTACCGGGAGGCGCGTGAGAAGGAAGCAATCGACTACCTCGATGCCCTGGTTGCCTGCCATGTGGCCGAGGCCGAGTACGCCTGTGGTTTCACGGTCGTACGTCGCAAGCTTGCTGAAGCCTCTGCAGAGGAGCTGTCTGATGCCGCATCGGCTGCTGGTTTCGGGAGGCTGCTGTTCGCTTGCAGGAACGTGGGTTAGTCGATCGCGCCTACCGCGCCGCTACATGTCTGGGTACTGGTTGTCCCTGCCCGTGCCATCGGCGGCCGCAGGGCTAGGAACACAGGCCGATCCTCGACTCACTGCTGTGACTGCCGGTTGGTGCAGGTCGCCTGCCCACCGTTCCATGTGGCTTGGCTCACGGCATCAGTGAATCGCGTCATGGGTGGGGGCGCCGCAGGCAGGCGGCAGGTCCCGGAGTGGCATCTGCTCTGCAGCGGACCTGTGGTTATCCCCAGGAGGAAGACTGAAGGTGGCAGGCTGCCCGGGACCTGCCGCCGATCGGCAGCCTTGATCCATGCCTGTATTTCTCAGACCACATCGATTGCATCGGTTACTTCTGTTCCTGCTGGCGCTGACGCTCGGGGTCGACACGTTGACGGTCGCCGCCCGGCCGGCGCACGCGAACGCGGTGGCCGCCACCGATCCGGTGCGCGAACTGGCGCGCGTCGCGGAGCCTCTGCGTTCCACGGAGGCCGGCGCCCCCGGTAGCGATCTGCGCCCGCTCGGCCGCATGATCGGCTCGGCGAAGATCGTCGGGCTGGGTGAGGCTACGCACGGCTCTCGGCAGTTCTTCACGATGAAGCACCGCGTCTTCCGTTACCTCGTCGAGGAGCAAGGTTTCACCGCCTTCGCGCTGGAGGCGCCTTGGTCCACCGGCCTGGTCTTCAACGAGTACGTGTTGTATGGGAAGGGCGACCCGCAGAAGCTCATGCGGGAGGAGTTCCAGAGCTCGTACCGGATATGGAACACCCGCGAGTATCTCGATCTGCTGAGGTGGATGCGCGCCCACAACGTTCGCCACCCCGACCGCCCCGTGCAGTTCATGGGTGAGGACAACGGCTACGCGGGACCTGAGCTCTTCGACGCGGTCACGGACTATGTGTCCGTGCACCACCCGGAGCTGCTGCCGGAGTTCCGCTGCCTTTACCGCGAGCTCCGGCCGACGGGGAGCGTGGAGCAGACCGTCAACGAGAACATGGCCAAGCCCGTCGCCGAGCGCGAGCGGACGGCCGCGGATGTGCGGCGCGCCTACGAGCTGCTTCAGGCGCAGGGGCCGGACGGGGACCGGCAGGCGTACGAGTGGATCCTCCAGCACGCCAGGGCGATCTCCCAGACCGGCACCCTCTATGCGTACTACGACTTCTCCGACCCAAAGAAGATCGCTCGGGCCATGTTCTACCGCGACCAGATCATGGCGGAGAACACTGTGTGGCGGCAGCGGCACACCGGCCACCGGATGCTGCTGTCGGCCCACAACGGCCATGTCTCCTACGAGTCCGACAACCCTGAGCAGTATCCGAAGACCCAGGGGGAGTTCATACGCCAGACGGTCGGGGCCGAGTACGTGAACATCGGTTACACCTTCGGGCAGGGCTCGTTCAACGCGATGGATCTGACAGATCCGGATGCGCCCTACCGTCGCTTCTCCGTGAAGCCGCTGGGCGCGGGCAGCAACGAGGAGGTGCTGGAGCGAGTCTCACGCCGGGACTACTACGTCGATCTGCGGGCCGTGCCCGAGGCGGCGCGAGACTGGCTGATGGCGAAGCGGCTGACCTGCTCCATCGGGAACGCCTGGCCGGAGGACCCCCACCAAACCTCGCTCGGGCGCCAGTTCGACGTGCTGATACACCTCCATCGCGTCACGGCCGCGAATCTCCTGTCAACGAACCGGGACTGAAAAGTCCCGGGCTTGCACCACCGATCGACTGTGATCGTTCGCCGGTGCTGAGTCCGCCAAGTCGCAACGGCGACAGCTCAGGAGGGTCGGGGACTGGCAACGGCGCCTGGACGTGCCGTCGTCTCAAGAAGGGAGTAGTTCGGCCGCCGCGGCGTAGGCGAGCTGGGCGTCGACGGTAGTGGCCGCCGGCCGTGCCGTCGTGCGCTCGATCTTCCTCAGTGCCCGTACGGTGGCCAGCACGTAGGTTTCGAGGCTGACGAACTGGGTGGGCGTCTCGCAGTGGGGGAGTACCGCATCAATCTGGTCGAGCCAGAACGTCACGTCGTCGTCATCGTCCAGGGCTGCACGGTGTTCGAGAAGCCGACGTGCTACCGGCGCCAGAAGCACATGCCGTCGTGACGCCTCCTCCTCCGCCCGGCGCTCGGCGGCGGCTCGGGCCGCTGCCTGCCGCTCTGCGAGGAGAACCGCCTCAGGAGTGCGGCGCACTGGCAAGGACGGGTTCGCCGGATCGGTAAGCGCTGCGGCGCGCAGTCGCAGAGCCTTGTTGTACGCAGCGCTCGGTGCGTTGACTGCCAGTGCGGAAGCGAGCTCAGCCCATTCCGCCTGCGCCGCCCGTGCGTCCTCGATCGCCCTGGATTGGTGCACGTCCGCTTGCTGGCGTAGGTATTCCCACAGGCGGACGCGTGCGATCGCGGACGCGCGGCGGGCTTCCACGCTCTTCAGGGCGTCCGCGTGAGCCTCGAGATACAGCAAGGCCCCGAACAGTTCTTCATCCGCCGGCATGCGGTCGAGATCCCCGTCTTCGGCCTGCTCTTGGAGCTGTCGAAGCTGGCCGATGACGGCTCCGGTGTCGAGATGCCCGACCCGTACCGGGGCTTTGAGCAGCGGTTTCGTCGGGCCTTGAGCTGAACGAGACATACATCGGAGTGTGCCCCATCGGGGGATTCACATTCTGTGAAACCAGAATGTGGTGACCCTTTTGCGTCTTTTGTTACTGAGGACTTCCGTTGCCCAGGCAGCACTCGAGTTGGCCAAAGTCTCAAGGCGATGACATCGCTGTGACTCGCGGCCGCCCGATTCGGGTGGACCCTGCGAGGCCCACCCGAATCAGCAGAACGGTCGGAACTCCTTGAAGTGGGGCGTCGGGCGGGGGTCGGGCAGCCGGTAGGCGCCGGTCCTTGGTCGACCGCTGGCCGGGTCGGTGGTCCCGTCGGCCAGAGCGCCCGGCATCGGACGCCACCCCAGATTGGTCTCGAAGTACGCCACGGCAGCACCGACCGATGGCCACCAGACATCGTCGAGCAGCACGATGCCGCCAGGTCGGACGATCTCGCCCAGGAAGTGGAGGTCGACGAACACGTTGTGGAAGTGGTGGCTGCCGTCGACGAACGCCGCGTCCGCGACGAAACCCGCGTCGGCCAACCGGGCAAGGAAGCGCTGCGATGGTTCGGTCACCAGCTCGGCGATGTCGTCCAGGCCGGCGCTGCGCAGCAGCTCCCACCCGACACCGTCGTACGCCGTGTACTGGAACGGGTCGATCACCACATGCCGAGGCTTCGGTGAACCGGTCCGCAGCAGCGCCTCGCCGATCGCCAGCGCCGAGCTGGCGTAGGCGAGCCCGATCTCGACGACCGTGCCGACTCGCTCTTCCATCAGAAGGTCACGTACTTGATCACAGTCGCTCTCCGGCAGCGTGACGGAGGCGAAGTCCAGACCGCCATCGGGCCGTCGCGGCGGCCCGTGCTTGGTGAGCTCGCGACGTACGGCGGCCACTCGGTCCGGCCACTCGCCTCCGGCTCCGCCCGGTTGCACGGTCGAGTTCACCAGCCACACTCCTTCTGGCTGAAGGCACAGGACGTGGTCAACAGTGACACTCAGAGCGGCCAACTGAAGCGCCCCGTCACACCTTTTGCGGCTGAGTGCATCAGAGTCGCGGGGGCTTCTGCTTCGAAACGCTGCGGTCACCACGTGGCCGTTGGAGCGGAAGGGCATCGCGCAGAAGGACGCCTACGGAGATGGCGGTTGCGCGTTCAATTGATCATCTGAGGTGAGCCGTTGTGCGCTGGCGGGAGTAGAAGTGTGTGCGGCGCCGTGTGTCGCAGACTGGCGAGAGCGAACCGCTCGCAAGACCCAGGTTCCTGCGGCCACGGTGGTGGTAGCGGCCAGGCCTCCGAGGAATTCTGGCAGTGCGGCGGCGAGGAGACTCATCGGCCGTTCCACCCGGACTTGTACGCCGCTGAGGCTGCAGTGCGTTCGGCCTGTAGCTTCCCGAGCCGCTTGAGTTTGCGTCGGACTCGTTCGCCCAGAGCTACCGCATCGGTCTCCGTGACGGCTGCGGCTGCCTCCGCCCAGGTGGCCACTTCCGGGCGTGTCCAGGCCACGGCGACCTTCCGCTCCTCTAGGGAGAGAGCGTTGAGGACAGCGCTCAACCGAGAGTCGTCTGGTTCGGCTCCAAGTGCCAACTCCTGAGGCGATGGACTTCCGGTGATCAGGTCGTACAGCGTTATCCCGTCTCCGAGGGGAGTATCCAAGAGCAGTACTCGCGAGCCGCCGGTCCTTCGTCGCCACAGCGGCGTCAGCTGTCGGTGAAGCGCCAGGGCCTCAGTGCGCAGTTCGGCGACTGCCGACTCGTAGGGAAGGCCATCGGGGGTGTCCAGCGCGAGTGCCCAATTCCCCAGGAGGGCCGTGGATACAGCCTCCCGCCACCGGCCGCCCTGCCGCAGAACCAGCACCCGGGAAGCGAAGCGGTCTATGGCGTTGCTGTCGCCCGTCACCGCTGCCTCCCGTGCCCAGACGGCTTGCATCACGTCAGGTGCCGGGCCGTCGTAGCCCGGGGACCGACCTGTGAACTCGGCAGGAAGGCTGGCGATGCTCAGCTTGTAGAGCCGTCCGTTGGCGCAAATCTTGAAGCGGTGGGCAGCTGGCGAAGCGGTGGCAGGCCCGTCCTCTGGGCCCTTGGAATGAGTGTGCGGGGTTGATGACTGCTCGGAGGCCATGCTGGGCTCCCTCCACTGACGGCATCAGCATCACCCTTCGGTCCCCGGAGGACAGCCCAACGGCAATAAATCTTGTCTGCGGTCGCTGAACCTGGGCCGCTTTGGGGTCCTGGGGTTCTAGCGCCGTCTATTTGGGTCGCCGTTCGACGAACGGGACTGCCACTGTGGTCCGTATGAAACCTCCTCCCGACATCGTGCTCATCTTCGATCGCGACGGGGATCTGCTGGTCTTCGAATCCTTCGTCCACGCTACGAACTGGATTGAGGCGATTGACGTCGATGAGGGGGAGTACACAGCGGCGTACTCACCGGATGGTGGTGTGTTGGCGCTGACTGCCCCCGAGGGCCCGGAGGGATCGGTTGTTCTGGCTAGGACCGGCAGCGTGGACCTGGGCGATCTGGAGCAGAGGGTGGCCGGCTACTGGCGCCGCCACCAGGTAGGTCAGCCCACACGTGACCCGCTCCAGACAGCGTGGTTCTTGATCGAGAGGGACCATATGCCGCGCAGCGGATGGCTGGGTCGGGTCATCGCCCTGCTGCGACGCGGAACAGCTGGGACCGATCCCACTCCATCGCCCCATAGGGACTTCACCGCGCAAGGCGACGGTAGCCGATGAGGGCTACGGCTATGCCGACGAAGCCGAGGAAGTACTCGGCCTTGCGCTCGTAGCGGTGGCGCAGGCGGCGGCTGGCGTTGGTGTTCTCATTCGTCGGGCGCCAGAGCCATCTGGAGATTCCGTCGGGCGTCCAGAGCTTCAGCCTGGGTCGGTGCGCGGTGGGCGCAGGTGGAGGCAGCCGGGGCAGCTGGGCAGTGGCTGCCCCCGGCGTCTTGGGGTTCTGGTCAGACTGTGCGTGTGGATCCCGCGCTGCTCGGTCAGGTCCGGCGGAGCCAGCTCCGCACCAGGCCGGCCAGCCGTCGTCTGCTGGATGCCCGCGCGGGCGAAGCGGTACTGCGCTGGACCATCCCGCCATACGAGCCTGACCGGTGAACCGCACTACGACTGGAAGCGCGCCAGAAGAACACAGTTGAGGGGGATGGTTCGGCGCGGCACACTCGCCCGATGAGCCACAGCACGCAGCCGGGCCGCTGGGACAGGCCCTGGTCCCGGGCCGACCTCGCCGAGCTCTTCTCCGTCAGCCGCGCCACCGTCTGCCGCGTCCTTGGACGCCACCAGAACGCAGCCACGCCGTCGACCTCCGGCGGGCAGTGACGTGCTGCCCTACGTCTATCAGGTCACCAAGTACGACCCCGCCGACCGCGACCAGTCCGGGCGCTACGCCGGAACTGAGCCCGCAACCAGCGACCATGGACCGGTCGAAGGCGCCTACGTGCAGGCCGTCGCCGCCTTCGCAGAGGACTCGGGCGTCGACCAGTTGGCCGTCCGCGAGCCGGAGATCGGTGGCTTCGCTCACTTCGGCCTGGAGCCGCCGGTAGACGGCTACGGTCTGGCAGGTCTCTTTCCGGCCAGCCTCGCCGGGTTCCACGACGGTGCGCTGGTGCCAACCGCGGTCGGCCTGGAACTCGTCCGGGCCATGCTCCGCGGCAACGGCGCCTGGTGCCGCCTGGAGGCGGAGGGAGCGTTCGCGGTGCACGTCGGCTGGGACCAGTACCTCTACGTCGGCAGCAGCCGGCCCTGCGAAGAGGCGCTGGCCCACACCCGCTCGCTCGGGCTGCTCCCCGAACGCCTTGACGCATCGCCGTACGACTTTGCCCCCGACGACCCCGCGTACGTGCAGCGTCCGGCGGACGCCGACTTCTGGGCCCGCCTGCACTGGACCGTCAGCGCCCACCGCGCCACGTACTTGGAGGAGACCTACGCCGCCAACGCCTCCCGATGGCACCGCCTCACCCGCGACAACATCGAGATCGTGCGCTCCCAGCTGGCCCCACGCTCCCAGTTGGCGGTCTGGCCGGACCTGCTCACCGACGTCGACACGGCCTTGGCCGCTCTGCCCGACGAAGGCCTCGTGGAGGTCGTCTGGGAGGACAAGGACGGACAGATCACGAGCACGGTCGTGGACGAGACGCAGTTCGAGGCAGTGACCTCCCAGCTCGCCAGCGCGCGTGCTGCCGGCGTCGTATCCATGTATGCCGGGGAAGATCTCCCCCTGTTCACCGCTGTACTGCCGGACAGCGACGGTGTCCTGCGCGCACGCTGGCAGACTGATCCGACGCCAAGCGACCGGGACTGGGCCTTCATGAAGACCCTGCGGCGCGGCCAGGTCGTCACGGGCACGGTGACGACCATCGCAAGCTTTGGCGTCACCTTCGTGGATCTCGGCGGCTTCACAGCGATGATCAATATTCCGGAACTGTCCTGGCGTCCGATCAGCCACCCGTCCGACGTCGTCAGCGTCGGTCAGGAGATCACAGCCGAAGTCCTCGATGTCGACATGATTCGGGAACGAGTGCCGCTGTCACTCCGAGCAGTGCAGAAAGACCCGTGGCCGCAGCTAGTACAGAGGATCGGCCAGGTGATCACCGGACCGGTCACCAAGATCATGCCCTTCGGCGTCTTCGTACGCATCGAAGACAGAGAGGACGGCTTCCAGGGCCTCGTACACACCAGCGAGTTGGCTGCACCGTCCGGAGACGTCGTCGAGGTCGGCGACGCCCTGACGGTGAAGATCATTGACGTCGATCTCGTGCGCCGTCGTATTGCCCTGTCACATGTCCAGGCCCTTGCCTCCTCTGCAGAAGGTCAGCCGCGCGACTGACGACGAGAGGAAGCCGATGCAGGCCGAGTTAGGCTCAGGTCCCGCAGAGAGCGGCGCAATCCGCGGCCGAACAGCCGGGCCAACTGGCGTACGGCGATGCGATCTCGGTCGTCAGGCTGCACCGGCGGATTCCAGTGGTCGTCGCAACACGTGATCTCTGACGTGTTGCACAGCAGGTTAAGCAGTCGTCCGGTCGCGATCACACGTCCGCGACACCGCGGTGCGCAATCCGCGGCTGCCGGCCCGCGTCCTGGCCGGGCTGCTGCACGAGCGCGACACGGCATGCACAGCGGTCACCAACCCGGTGATCCCGGTCCCCGTCCTGCACCGCATCCTTACCGCAGCCGCGGCAGCCCGGCGCTGACACTGATACCCCGCACGAGGGCCGTGGCGGTCCGGCACTGAACCCGGCACGCCGAGCCAACCACCCCTCCGCTCCAACTCCGCGATCACCCGCCGCGCCCGGCTGGGCCGTGCGAATTGGCTGGTCGGCAGTAGGGCCGGTACGGGATGCTGCACGCGTGATCGAGCGAGAAGCCGCCGTTCGGGCAGTCGAAGAACAGCTGGAGCGTGACTATCAGCAGTGGCGGACAGTGAGTGTGGACGCGATGCGGATGGTTGTGGTCCATGTCGAGGAGCACGAGCTGGTGTGGATCGTCTACTGGCAATCCGAGGAGTTCGTACGCACTCTGGATCAGGGGCACATGCTGGTCGGCAATGGGCCGTACCTGGTCGACCGCGTCGACGGGGGACTGCACCGGATCGGCGTCGTCTCCGCAAATACTGGGGAGTGGGAGAGCGACTACCGGGCCCGGATACGTGGGCTGCCGGTGCGCACCACGGTAGACGACCTACACGATGCGCTCCATGGAGTCGCCGCTACGCACGGACGCATGCACGCGGTGCGGACACTGCGCCAAAGGCTGCCGATGCTCTCGCCCGCGGAGGCCATCGAGTACGTGAGCGAACTGCTGACCAACAATGCGCCCGCGCGCCTCGTGGCCGTCGCCACCAAGGAACTCGTCGAGCCCCTCAACCCGGTACTTGCGGTGAAGACCATTCTGAACGGGGCGGTGGTCCGAGCGGGTCAGAGACCCGACGGGTGACTGGAAAGCCAGTCGGCATGCCGATCGCGCATCCGGTCCCGTTCCTCGGACGTGGCGAGGAAGACGTCGGCGCCACCGTCGTAGGGGGCGCCGATTCCGGGGGCGGGCCATCACCTGCTCCAAGTACCGGGGAGCCGGGCGGGACGCTGCGGGTAGCGGGGGCCGGGGCGTGCGGGCGGGGCCGGCCGATCCGGCGGCGCGGGCGAGGGATGAGCACGACAGTTCCTCCAGTCGTCGGTGGACAGCGCGGCGCCTCGCCGACGTCGTGCTGGTGTCGGCGGGGCGCCTCAGGTGGTGCGTTCGGCCACGCGGCCTGTCCGGTCCTCGCCCGGCCCCCGGCGTACGCGGGTAGAGCGAGGGTCAGGGCCAGGCAGGGCGTCAGGTCAGCGGCAGGTAACCGCCGTGCTCGGGAAGCCCTTCGCCTCGGCCGCGCCGTGCTCTCTCGCAGAGCGCCTTGGCTGGGCCATGGACGCAGGTGATGTAGGTCCCGGGGTAGATGTCGGGATCATGGCGCTTCATGATTCGCAGTAGTCGGTTCTTGGAGAGCGCAAGCTGTCCTTGGAACTGGGCGCGTTCGCCGGAGTCCTGGAGCCGTGCTGGGTTGACCAGGTTCCAAGCCGCAACTCTCGCGGACCGTAGGCCATCGCAGCCAATGACACGGCACGCAAAAGTCAGAACCGTCGGACAGAGTCGATGCCCGGCGGGCGGGCAGCAGCTCACGCCAGGGTGACGTGCATGCCGCCCTGGGCCAGGACATCGAGGACCACGCCGAACAGGTCGTAGGGCTGGCCGTCCGGTGTCAGGGCCTGGGACAGGTGCTCGCGTGCTGTCGCGGCTTCGCGCCAGAGCAGGGTTGCGGGGGCGGTGTAGCCGAAGGTGCCGCGCAGGCAGTCGTCGAGGGCGGCCAGACAGCCGCCGAAGTAGCCGCCCGGACCGTTCACCGCCTCGCCAAGCGCCAGGTAGAGGCCCGGTTCGTCGGTGACGTGTCGGCCGTCGAGTTCGTAGGCGTGACCGGCCGGCCGGTCACGGTGGGTGCGACGGCAGGCCCGCTCCCGGACGAGGTCGAGCCAGGCTCCGCGGCGCCGGGTGTCGAGGCCGGCCCAGGCACCCTGCGTGTCCGGCGGGCTGGCGAACCACCGCTCCCAGATGGGCCGGGCGTATTCGGGAACGGGCGTGAAGAGCTCTCCGTCGAGCTCCAGGTCGATCCGATCCGTGCCGTAGGAGGATGGGCGCCAGGCGCTGACTCTGGCCCAGAGCGGGCGTTCGGTGAGCGGCTCGCCCTGGTCGTCCTGTATCTCCAGGGCGGCCTGTTCCAGGTCCAGCGCCCGTCGGGTGCCCTTCATCAGTGCCGCCCGCAGCTGATCACCCTGGGCGAGCCCCCGCAGGACGAGCGGGGGCGCCGACTGTTTGGCCGGCAGGACGCGGCCGAATTCACGGCAGGAGCCCAGCCAGCGGTGCCCGTCGTGCACGCGAACTCGGCCCCTGTGTCCCTCGGGTGGGCCTTCGTAGTCGTCCAGGCCGGTGAGTACGAGACTGTCTGTCCCCAGGGGCTGGCCTACGCTCTCCGCGTCCTCCAGCATCCAGGGATCGAGCGTCTCATCGTCCGGCACCAGCCACACTCGGTCGCCGACCCAACCGCGCACTTCTGCCTGTGGAACCCAGCCGAACAGCTCGTAGGTCCCCCGCTGGGGCTCCCCGAAAAGCCCTTCCACCTCGGCGCAGACGCCCCAGGCATGCCCGTGCTCCTCCTCAGCCAGCGTGTACCGCCCGCGCCCGCGATGGCCCTCGTCTTCATGCACGGTGGGAATCATGCCGGGACCAGGTTTCCACGGCGAAGGCATTTCTCGCGTAGTCGGTCGCGATGCCTCAAGGCAGCTGGTCATTGACCACCCGTACACAAGGGTGCGGGTGGCCTGACCCCAGGCGCTCGAGAGGCCCCTGCTGCCCGGCTTCGGCCCGGGCAGCAGGGGCCTCTCCCGTTTGCCCAGAGAGGGAGAGGTCTACTTGCCGCTACAAGACCGTCCCCACTTCCAGCGTGTCCAGCCCGCGCCCCACTCGGCCCATGGGCGAGAGCAGCTTGGCCGCCCGATGTACCTACCAGGCTCCGGCAGTTGGCGAGCGGCCTGAGACGTCGCTCACCCTCGGTGTTGTTGTCCGCGGACAACAACACCGAGGAGTGGCCGCTGCCACTCGCCCCGTTGTCGCCCTATCCGAGTCGTCCAAGGCACGACTGCGGGTTGACGCTGTCCTGAGGGCTGGTCATGGCGTCGACAGGGGCCTGTGTAGAGGTGACCGAGTCGACCTGCGCCCACGCCTGCTCGGGGCGATAGTCGATCTCGGCCAGCAGCAGTCGTGATCGCGTCAAGTCCGGCGTGTCGCCCGTGCCTACGATCGCCAGACGGATAGACCTTCTCTCGACCACATGTTCGGATCATTGATTCGATTCGCATGAGTTCGGGGGTTTTGATGCACATACCGTGGCTCAGGCGCGCTGGCAGACAGGCGCTCACCATGGCGACCGCGGTCGCCCTGCTGTCGGCCGTGCCGTCTATGGCGCAGGCAGACGCATCGGCTGATCTTGAGGTCGAGTCACACGTTCTACCGATTGGCACGGCGACGCCATCGCTCGAGGAGTTGCAGAGCGAGGAAGGCATGGAACGTCTGCGGGGCATTGCCCGCAATGCGGAGCCGATCGCGCAGTTGCCGCACGAGACGGTGGGCCCTGCGGCCTCGTACGCGCGGCGCGCGACCCAGCCATCCCGCACCACACCTGTCGTTTCAACCGCCTCACCGACGCCCATGATCGCGGCTCCGGAACCGGCCCGCACGATGACGCTCGACGAGTGCAAGAAGGGCCTGGGCACCGACAAGAAGTTCTACTTCACGTCCCGGTTCGCGGCCTGTTCGGGTGCTTCGTTCGTGCAGACCTGGCTCGTCAACGGCAGGCCTTCCGGGGTGAGCATGTTCAACGTGCGGGTCGTGGGAACGATCGCCAAGAACAGCCGCACGATCAACTTCAAGTACTACTTCACCGAGATGGAATCGCAGGGCACCACCGAGGCACCTGCGATGAAGATCGACACCAAGGGAAAGATCCCCAACAGCTGGCCCTCCACGGTCCGCTACACCAGGGGAGGCAGCATGCCCGGAACGAAGACCTTCGCCGAACTCAAGGTGCTGCCCCCGTTCAGCGAAACCGTCAACGCCAAGCCCGGCCAGGGCAGTCAAGGAACCACGGATCTGATCGCTGCCATCTACCAGCCGTCCATCACCATCACACCGCCACCCAACGCCCAGCTCACCGGTGACCTCAAGGGCGATCTGTTCTTCCTGCCGCCGCGCTGGGACGCCGCCAAGTACCTGGCCAACTCCACCGGCGGCGGCAACCCTGATAAGCGGGGCGCGGCCTCGTTCGCCTACATCGGGATGCTGAACTACAGCGCGAAGGCCGGCGCCAAGGAGCGGGCTGTGGCTCAGCACGTCAAGACGGCGTTCACGAAACCACAGGACACCAAGCCGTACATGTCGGCGAAGAAGGTGCCCGGTCAGACGCCCGACAAGCCGTTGCACCGAACGGTCAGCAAGACGCGCAAGGACGACAACCGCAAGGCGGCGGTCAAGCAGTGCAAGCGGTACTGGGGCGCCAACTACACGCACGGCGGCACGCGCGAGTGCGACGAGTACCCCTTCGCCACCACGTATGAGGGCGCCGCGGAGCACGACTACGACGCGGACGCGAAGAAGTTCAACTTCTCCGTGAAGCCCATAGCCAAGGAAGACAACGGTGCGGGCGGCAGCCTGTTGCTCAGCTTCTACGCCAAGAACCGGGTCATCGACGGAATGGAGGACGGCTTCATCGTGAAGATTGTCTCCTGACGTGCCGGGGGCGGGGGCGTCGAACTGTCGGCGCCCCCGCCCCCGGGTCGCGTTCAGGCCGTTGCGGGCCAGAACTGCACGAGGTACTTCTCCACGCCTTCGCCCGTACCCTCCTGCTCCGACAGTGCCGCAGCTTCCCTGCGCCCGGCACAGCTCACCCGGACTCGCCAGGAGCCTCCTGAATCGGCAAGCGTGATCACATCGTCGGCGCGTCCCAAGTCCATGGACCAGACAGCCACTTCGCCGCTGGTGGACTCGAAGGGAGCCTCGGCCTGCTCGTCCCACCCGGAAGGATCCTGCTCGGGCGGTTGTCCGTCCCAGACCTCTACGGTGACCGCAGCGGTATGGGTGTGGCCGCCACTGTAGATGTCGAGACGCCCCGGGAAGTCGTTAAGGAACACGCCCTGCTCGAAGTCGTCAGGGAAGGGGAAGGGCAGGTCACCGTCATCGGACTCCTGAAGCCCGAAGCCGTGATGCCCCACATCCGCATCAAGGTGTTGCTGCCGGACAAGCTCAGCCATGAGGGCTCCTTGAGCATGACAAACGACTGGTCATCCCGTGATCCTAAGTCGGCCCCTCCTGAGAGCACAGTGGCATCGCCTTCCGGGCGATAGGCAGCCGTTCTGACGGCCAAGATGGCTGATCTCGGCAGAAGGCGGACTGCGTTTCCCCACCCCACGTGGGTGCAGGATTCACGGTACGAGGTCTGATGCGCTGGAACGCATCAGGTGGTCGAGGTCCAGAACACACGAGGCCCCCGGCCACCCCTCACGCCCGGAGGGGCGGCCGGGGGCCTCGTGTGTGGGGCGTGTCTTAAGGATCTTGCCCCCAGCATGTCCGGGCGGTGGTCCCGCAGCATGTCCGGGCGGTGGTCCCGACTTCCGTGCTGCAAAGCCCCGCGTGCTGCCCGCGGTCTCTAGTGTTGTGACCGGATGGGTTCGCCGGGTTGGTGGACGAGGAGCGGCCCCTGGTTGGCACGGGAGGCGGGCGATGAGTGACAACTACCCGCACCTGCTGTCTGCACCCAGGAGGACGGGCAGGCTCCGCTGTCGCGTCGACCGTTAACGTCGTTAATACTGCTGCAAAAGCTGAGCCAGCAGGAGCAGCAGCCGGCCTGTCCTGCCAGCAACCGCGCGGTCCGTCCACCCTGGTGTCCGAGGACGACGAACCTGTCCGGGTAAAGGACATCGTCGTTCGGAGCTCCGATGCCGGCGACGTACAGCCCGCCGTAGGCGATGAACCCGTTGTCGGCCGCATCCTCTCAGGAAGCCGACCGCACGTTCCTCGCTCTGGTTCCTCAGGACGGCGCCGACGTGCTCGGCCGACGTGCGTTTTTCCAAGCGTGCGGATTGACACTGATCGAACCCGAGACGCCTGGAGCTGCCTGGGGATGTCCAGTCACCGACGTCTTGCCCAGAGGCATCCCAGAAGCCCGGCCCAGCTGACTGGCCGGCCTCAAAACGGCGGCTTGGCTGGAGTGCCGGAGCCCCCGGAGGACGATCCTCCTGGGCCTCCACATGTTCATCCGGCCGTCGCTCTCACGTCGGGCCCTGTGGTTGTGCCAACTGGCACAGCCCCTCTCTCTATCTCAGATGCCGGTCCTCCTGGCGCGGGCAGCCAGAGCGTCGCACAGGATGCTGTCGGGCGTGCGTGCCATGCGGAGCAGTTCCCGGATCACTTCGGCCTTGTCCCAGCGGATGCCCGTCTGTTCCCGCAGGTCCAAAATCCAGTGGTCGATCTCCCGGGACTCGCCCGGGTCGAAGCGGACTGTCGTCGGGATGGCGCCTTCCGCCTTCGGAGCGGGCCGCGGAGCCGTGTCGTACGTCGTCGTCATACCTGACCCAACGAGAGTCGGCACAACAGGGATTCTCATCTCACCCTGCAAGGGGCAGGCCTTGCCGGATCATCCACGGTTCCGGCGCCGCTGTCCGCAGCTCGGCTAGTAGACCTTCCGAGTGAGCGAGCGCGGCGACTGCGGTGTCCGGGGATGCGGCGCCTCTACCGTGCGGACCATGGACGACACCAAGATGCCTGAGCCCTTGCGGCAGGCAGTTCACCAGCTTGTCTCCGAAGTGGTCATGAACTGCCAGGAGGTGCTGCGCTACACCGAGCCGGACATCGCACGCGACTGGAAGCGCATGACGATGATCCGGGCCACGGACGCCTCCGACACGATGGACATGGCGTCCATGCTGATCGCCGCCTACTGTCAGCGCACCGGCATGGCCATGGACACCCTCGCGTCGCACCTCCAGACCCGCCAGCAGCGCAGCCGGGCCGCAGGCCCCAGGGACGCGGACCGGCAGGAAGTCGCCGGAATGCTCGGCACGCCGCGTCCCCACGATGACGACCAGGACGCACAGATGTGGTTCTCGGTGGACCAGGGTTATGCAGGAGACGGGCTGATGTCCGAGCCCGATGAGCAGCGGCTGTTCACCGAGGCGTGTCTGCACGGACTGCGGGCCCGGTTGTGTGACGACGTCGAAGCGCTGGACGGCTACCTGCCGCCGCACGTCGCGGCGCTCGCGCGGAAGGTCGCTGGGGTGCTGGAGGTGCAGCAGCCGGCACCCGCGTGACGGCGGGGTCGCGGCGTCGTTGGACGGTGCGACCCCCGAGCCGGGCCCCGGGATGTCATGGCTGATCCCCCAGGGCCCGCGGTGTCCGAGGCGGGTCAGATCTCTCCGGCCGCCGTGGCGGTGAGCCAGTCGGCGGCTTCGGTGTCGGTCAGGATGAGCACCCGCGTCTGGTGGGCGGTGCCGTCCTGCATGGACGCGGCCCGGGCCCGCCGCGTGCTTCGTGGAATTGCGGTATCAGGCGGAAGGCAGGCCCGGTAGGACGATCCCCGTGTATGCGGCGAGCACGCTGCCCAGTGCTCCACTGACGACGGGAGAGTTGAGGATGCCCAGGATGGAAGTCCCCCACCGCTGGAGCCTGCCGGGGTCGGGCGAGCCGCTGGCGGCCTCGGTTTCGATACGTGTGGCGAGCTGGGTGAACTCGATGACGTCGTCTTCCGGCAAGTCGAGGATCGGTGCGGCTTGACGCAGGGCGCGGGCGAGCATGACGACCGCCGCGGGGTCGATCCCGTCCTTGTTGGTTGTGGCGTTCATGGTGAAGTCGCGGCTGTTCGCGGCGATGTTGCCGGTGTTCTCGCCGATGTGGAAGGTGATGTTGTCGCCAGGTTTTGGCTGGTTGACGTGGTCTTGCACGCTTCCTCCTGCCAGGGCGCAGCTGGCGCCCTGGGGTGTGATGGCGACCGTGGCGGGGTCGGTTTCGATGGCTTCGATGAGATCGTGCTCTGCCAGGTAGGAGAGCACTTGGTGCAGTTCCGTGCCGGTGATCTCGGCTCCGGCGAAGTACGAGCCCGGCGTCGCGAGGAACAAGGTCGGGTTGATGGGACTCTGGTCGCCTGCGGTGTCGTAGAGCCACCGCAGGAAGGCGTCCATCGTGTGGCGCAGTCGGGCAGCGCGGTCCTTCTGAAGGTTCTTCAGCCGTTGTACGGCGACGACGCCTTCATCGGTGAGGTGGACGTCGGTGGCTCCAGTCATGTCGCGGGCGATGTTCACCAGGCCGTGTTGCTCGAGTTGGAGAGCGAGGACGGTGGGATCTTCGTCTTCGAGCTGGTGTTCTTCGACGAACCGGGTCACGTCGACGTACTCGGCTGGGCGCTGTTGGTGGTTGGTGTCCAACCAGATCAGCAGTTGTGCCAGGTAGGCGCTGCTCTCGATCGCCCCGCTGTGGCTCAATGCGCCTCCAGATGTGCTGCTTTCGGCCTGGATCTGCACACGAGGAGGGTTGCGCCGCGCGGCCTGCTCCAAGCTCTTTTTCAAGCCTCCGACGTATGCCTTCGAGAACTTGTCGAAGTCACGGGAGCTGATGCCACGGGCCACGTTGCCCTCCTGTCTCAGGTGTCTCACAGCAAGCGTACGGAAAGGGTCTGACAGTGAGCCGTCCGCTTGTGTGTCTCCCGTTCCGCTCGCGTACTGGAAGAATCTTCGTCAGGGCTCTTGGTTCTGGATCCCTTGCTCTACCGCTTCCAGGGCAAGACGTTGGACGTCGGGTGAGTGGGTGAGGCTACGGATCGTGGACAAGACTGCGTCCGTGATACGCCGCACTGCCACGCGGTCCGCTGCGGGGGCCTCGGCAGCCGCCTGAAGCTCACTCGTCTGTGCCAGCAGCGCCTGCTGTTCCCTGGCCTCCGGGGTCAATGCCGGGGTCAGCTGCCGGATCAGGCTGACCACTGCCAGGATCTGTGCTGAGTCGGAGGCGGCCTGGGTTGCGGCGTTCTGGGTGACACTGGTGCTGTTCGCCGCGATGTTGCCGTTGTTCGTGGCGATGTGGAACGTCACGGGGCCATTGTCCCTGCGGCGGATGTATGCAGCGACGTCGCCGCTGTAGCCCTCCACGCAGTCCTCACCGGCCGCAGTGATCTCGGCCAGGACCGGGCCGGCCATCTGATCGAATGTGCCGCCGCCGCAGATCAGTCCGTGCTGCTCCAGGTATGCAGATGCTCGGTCGATCTCGTCCTCGGTGAACCGCACGCCCTGGTCCACAGACAGGCCGTCGTCCGCGAGCACGTCCATCACGTTCGGCATGGGCTCGCCTGGACTTCGTTGCTGTTTCTGGTGCCACAGCCACATCAGCAGAGCCCTGCGGGACGCGTTCAGGTGAAGCACCGCGTCGGGGGACGGTGTGGGCGTCAGCAGCCTCCCGCTGGTGGAATCCCGGTCTGCCTCCTGCAGAACTTGGTGCACCTGTCTGCAGGTCTCACTCACGTAGCCGTGCAGGTCAGTGGCGTGCTCATAGAGCATGACGTGCCGTGGGACGTCCATTCTCCAGCTGCCGTCCTGGGCTGTGCCATACGAGCCAGACATGAACGGTTCGTTGAAAAGGGAATCCGGGACCAGGCGGAGGATGCGGGGATCCATCTGCGGGAGCGCCCGCTGAAGGTCCTCGGATGTAAGGGACACCCGGGTGACCTCGTTCGGCGAGCGAGGAGCGTTCCGCCACAACGTGATCATGTGGTGGAGCGCCTGGAGGAAGGGCTCCCCCAGGAAGTAGCGCGCTTCGTCCAATGCCCAGGCCGCAGCGACCGTCAGCTTGATCCGGGTGTCCTCCGTGAGGATGCGGGGCACTGCCGTGGTGAAGCCGTAGGAGAGCCCCACCGATCCGGAAGCCCCGATCCGCGGAAGCGAGTCGAGCACGGCCCGGGGATCCGTTATGCCAAAGGATTTCGCCCTGTGCTCCACCCATTCCCACATCGGCCAATGGCCATCAGGATCTTCCCCCTGCTGGGTGCCGATCATGGCGAGCAGCATGAGTTGGTGCCGCTCAAGTTGTACTTCCGTCAAGTCGCGCACGGACATGTTCTCGATGTCCCCCGATGAGGCGATGTGGTGGTACTGAGGGACGCTAGCGGACGAAGCCACAGCCCCTCGCCATCAGGGCACGCGGGTCACCGCACCAGAGGTGAACCACTGCTGCCCGTCGGTGCCGACGCCGATCACTGCCATCGAGGCGGGCAAGGCGTCCAGCGTCTCGTGCAGGTTGGGGTCGGTGAGGCGGAGCAGATCCGGGAGCATCGGTAGAGCGTGACGGTGTCGAAGCCCCCTGCAATGCTCTCCAGCGGGAGGGCTGGACCCGGCGGTCGTCGAGTGCCTGACAGGGACGGAGTCGGGCGCGGCAGGACGGCTAATGTGTGCGCAGTCGCTTGAGGAACGTCCTGACCAGGGCGTCCAACTCGGAGTCCTTGGCGGTTTCTTCCACCAAGATCCGCTCGATGTGAACGAACCCGCTGTTCCGCCAGTGCCGATCTCTGGTGCCGTCAGCCGCCAACCGGCCGCGGTGATGTGGTCCGTCGACCTCGATCAGGCCTGCCTTGCCTTCGCGGACGACCAGGAAGTCGGGTGTCCATGTGTTGCCGACCCCTACGCGTCCCAGTGGCAGAGGAAAGATCGCGATAGTGGCGTCGGCGGGGAGGGCGGCTTGGGCGCGCTTGAGCGCCTCATAGACCCGTACTTCCTCGCGGGAGTCAAAAACGAATCCGTCGCGTCGCAGTTCGGGTTTCGGATCGGTGACGCGCGCGGCATGGTTCGTGGCGGTGTCGGAAGTGAGCCGCCCCTGAAGGGCTGACCTCCAGTCTGGGGCCACGTCTGGAAGCGCAGGCCCGACGTAGACGGAATGCGCTTCGACGCCGTTCCGCTCGGCAATCGGCAAGAGAGCGTCCCGGATCCGCACAAGCAAGTCCTCGGTGAAGCGGTCCATCAGCCATCCGGGAACCAGAAGGCGGGCATCCATCCAGTCGCCGAACCTGTTGCCAGGAGACCACTCAATGCCTTCAACATCCAGTAGAAGGGCTGCCGCCTGAACGTCTCCTTGATCGTGAAGGAACCAGGCCGTCTGCCCGAGGACGGTCTCCTCTACAGAAAGCGCCGCCTCTTCGCCTGAGGCCTTACCGACGTCTGAAGTCACCGCTCAACACTAAAACCCCGGCCTGACATTCGAACCCAGTTGCCGGAAGTGCCGATGGTGATGCGGCACTTCCGGCGCGCGCGCCACTTACCGTGGGGCCGTGACGACGTCTCCCGACAACGATGCCGAGCCGGTGCCGGTGCGGGTCGTGCTGCCCGCCGATCCGGTGCTGGGGCAGGAGCCGCAGGAGGTCGTCGCGCGGCTGTGGAGGCGGCGGCAGCGACCGGGACGGGCGTCAGCCTCCTTCAGGGCTACGTGCTCAACGTGTACGGCCCTGACGGGACCAGATTGCACCATTACCAGGGAGAACTCCTCTTGAGACCGAGACTCTTTACGTCCATCCTCTAAGGCCGCCCGCTGAGGAAACCCTCAACCCTTCCTCTGGAAATCGCCGACCCCGCGTACCGTGATCCCGGCCGGGACATCATGCACGACATGAACCCCGCACCCGCCGCCGACTGGGCCCAGAGGCACCTTCCCGCCCTAGGCCTCGCCCTCGCGGCCCTCGTCCTCGTCGGCGTCCTCCTGTCCATCCTGAAGGACGCCGGCGAGACCACCCCGGATGGCGACGACCAACGCCCGAAGCCCACCCGCTGGCAAGTTTTCCGCGCCGCGCTCGGCGGCCTCGCCGGCGCCACCATCTTCGTCCTCCTCTTCTGGCAAGGGCCCTGGTGGTTCGACAGCCTCCACATCCGCAAAACCAACCTCGGCCCCGCCGATGGCGTCGTCATCACCGGCTTCCGCACAGGCCTCGTCGCCCTCGCCGCCGGCCTCATCGCAGGCGCAGGGCTCTACTACACCCACAAAAAACACCAACTCGAACAACGACAGTTCAAACACACCCAGAAACAGTTCGACGAAAGCCAGAAGCAGTTCGAGAAAACCGTGCTCGAAGCCCAAAGGCGCGACGCACAGCAGGCCGAACTCACTCGAGAAGGGCAAGTCACAGGCCGCTACGTCGAAGCCATCAAGCTTCTGGCAGCCGACGGCGTTCATGAAAAACTGGGCGGAATCTACAGCCTCGAACGCATCATGAACGACTCCGAGAGAGACCGAAACACCATCGTCGAAGTACTAGCCGCCTTCGTCCGGCAGCGACTGAACGGAGACGCAGCCGAAATTGAGCACCTCCGTGACAGGGCAAACGCCCGGGCAATTGCAGAAGAACGCGGCGACCCCATCGACCCCGAAGAGCCGCCTATCCCCCTCGTTCCTCTTGCAGAAGACATTCGAGCAGCCCTCAGCGTTCTCAGCCGCAACTGGACCGAAGGAACCTCGACTCCAGACCTACGCAGCCTGGACCTGTTCCACTGGGACGCCAGCGAGGCGCAACTCAGAGGTGCCTACATGTTTCAAGCGCACCTTATGGGCGCGAAGCTAAAAGGTGCATCACTAGAAAATTCTCAACTACGGGATGCCCAGCTATACAAAACAAACCTGGAAGGAGCGAACCTCTCCGATGCCGTATTGGAGGAGGCCACTTTGAGCTATAGCACCCTGAACAAAGCCCGGCTCGAGCGCACAAAACTTCGCGACGCTCATCTACAGTTTTCCAAGGCGCGCCAAGCCCACTTCGTGGACGCTGACCTCACAGAAGCGTATTTGCAAGGTTCCGTGCTTGTGGGCGCAACGTTCGAGGGGGCGACCCTCACTGGAGCCCGCCTACGGGACGCCGATCTGGCTGAGGCAGACCTAACCACCTCGACCGGCCTGACGGTTGACCAGATTTGCCGAGCGCGCATCTACAACGACACCAAACTGCCTGCTGGCATCGCCGACCACCAATGGGTCAAAGATCGCATTGCGGTATGCGATGCAGCCAAAGCAGACCGCAAGCGTCCACGGGAGTGGGAGAGGCCGACCGAGCCCGAAGAACGCCAGACCGCAACAGGGCAGTCAGGTGACAGCACCTGACCGTCCATCACCGCGCCAGGTGCGAGGTGACGGGTTGGTGTCAGTGGGTGGCAGTGACGGCTCGTCAGGCTGGGATGCTGTCGCTGGTGGGGCATTGAGCGGGGGCGTGGTCATTGTCGTGGGGCTGGTACACCCCGCTCCGCTCCACTGTCTTGAGAGCGGCACTTCTGACCAGTACGGCGTCGGCCGACCCGGCGCCACGCGTACCGGCAAGGTCAGCGGCCGGCCCCGACCAGAAGGGCGACCATGATGGACCGCGTTCGCCTCCGCCACCTGGTCCCCGACGTCTCGGACCATTGGCGTCCGAGAGGCCTCGCTGGCATGTCGAGTCACGAGACGATCCACTCGCTCCGAGGACCGCAGATGGTTGGCCACGATTCTTCGAGCCACCCCATACAGCCAAGGCAGCGCCTTGGGTGGGATGTCATCCTCCGCCGCCACGCGACGGCGAAGACCTCCGCAGTGATGTCCGGTGCATCATCCGCGCCTACACGCCGATTCGCGTACTGCAGTACAGAGCCATAGTGGTTCGCATACAGCACGCTGAACGCCTGCGGGTTCTGCACCGGCACTCCTCTAAACGAGGCATGTCCTCTTCTTGTCCGCCTGGCTCCTGCTTCTTACAGGCGACTCGGACGAAGTTCGTTGCTGAGTGCCGGGACTCGGTCGCGTTGCCGCCGTTGTCAGTGGCGGCCACTACGGTCCGCACCATGACGTCGACTCCCAACCCCAACCCCGCGCGGTGGCTGCTGGAGGTCACCGCTGCCGCGGCCTCCGCGGCCCCGGCCTCCTTCGAGCAGCAGCGGCAACTCCTTCGGTCCGTCGCTCAGTTCGACCAGCCTTCACGGACCTGGTGGGCGTATATAGGTGCGCTCGACGTCCGTGCGCTCCGCATCCTGGAGCGCCTGTTCGAAGCCGCCCGGCGTTTCGGCACCGAGGTCCGTGTGCAGGTCATCGCCGCACCTGACGGCTGGGCGGGGCCTTCTTTCAGTGACGCTGGCGAGCTTGCGGACCTGGTGACGGCCCGGGCCGACTGCGGCCGGCTGCTGGGGCAGCTCCACCTTTCCTGACACATGGGAGGAACTGCGGAGTCCAACGGCCACGTCGCTCAGTCATCGGCCGGAGCGCGTCGTGTCCTGCCCTTAGTGGTCGGGTACCGCTTCGGCAACTGGCCGCGGCGGCGGGGGAGGCTGTCGGGTGGGCAAGGTGAGCCGGAACAAGAAGGAGCGCAGCAGGGACGAGTCCCAGCAGCGGATGGCCACGGGCGCCGCCCGGGCCGCACACCGCCTGCATAAGCAGACCAGGCGCTCTCTGGCCGGTAACCCGTGGGTGCAGACCATGCTCGCCTCATCGAGACTGTGGGGTACTCCACTAGCCTTCTCCCACCAAGGGCTGCATGGCGCCCTGGGACTGGAGGGGAGAAGAGGCGCATGCCCAGCTGGGGAAAATCGATCATGGTGACCGAACCGGCGAACGCAGTCGTTCGGCTGGCACGCTACCTCGCTCCCAAGCCGTACGGAGGGTGGCGCCTGGGGGAAGATCCCATGGCTCCGCTGTACTTCGTGCTGGGGGCAGGATTGGTGTTCGGCCTGGGCGGCCGTGGTGTGGGGGTGCTTGCGAGTGATGTCACGGGGCACGGCGTAACGACTGAGGCGTGGATCGGCTTTGATCTGCTGCTCATCTGCGCCGTGATGGCGGCCTACGGTCTGACAGAGCGATACGGCATCCGGTTCCCCCCTGGTGACGACACACGTACGGCCGCCGTCCGGATTATCGTCACTCAGGGCAACGCCGCTTGGAGAGCCCTGTCGCGCAAGAGGCGGAGACAGCACAAGCAGACCGTGCGTGCGCTGAATGCGGCGGCACGTCTCCTGCTGATCGATTCAGGTGATGAGCGGTCGAAGCTGATGCTGACTCAGCACGCGCAGACACTCAGGGAGCAAGCTACAGCCGCCGACTAGCTCCGTGACGCTGTGATGGAGGAAAGACAGCCAATGGGAGCGCCCGCTAGCCCGTTGGGCGCCCCCATCTGTGGAACTGCAGACGAACGCGTACGTCTCAACCTGCTCGCCCGTGGCATCGTGGTGAGGCAGTGCTTCGGTTGCATGGCCTTTGCTGGCGTGTCAGAACAGCAAAAGCTGCCGCATGTCGCCGTTCTTGGAGCGGATAAGCACCTGGTTCCCGCCGGCCGTCTCTCGCTCGACAAGTTCCATGAGGGCGACTGCGCGGCGGATCGACTCCGTCAGTGAGATGCCTCGCTCGTCCTTGTGCTTCTTGAGGAACGCGGCAGTCTCAGGGTTGATGTTCACGCTCAGCCTGGTGGTGGTGACTGTGGTGTCTGTCGAGTTCTCCCTAGGCATGCCAGGCTCCTTCATCAAGTCGAAGATGCCGGCTCAACAGCGCAGTGAGCGCCGGTGCCGGCTGCAGGCGAGTGAGATGTGTTGATCCTCAGCCCTCACTCCGGCTCGGACGTGTGCGTGCTAGCGGGGTGTCGCCTGCCCATGCCAAATCACCCCTCTGCGGTGAACCGCCAACTTCAGCAATCAGTGCATCGATGCCTTGACGGTGAACCGTCAAGGCCAGTGCTATCAGTGCGTCGGTGCGCTCTGCGGTGAACCGCCAAGTTCAGTGCAACCAGCACATCGATGACTCGATGATGCCTTCTTGCACATCGGATGTCAAGTAAAAACCGGGTTTCTGCTACATGAAATGTACCCTCGATGTACATCCGATACACATGTAGAGCGGTGATCATGCGCACTAGAGGTTAATAAGATCCACACAGGGTGTGATATCCTTGCCCCCAAGCGCCGCTTGGGGGCTACCGAGTCCGCTACGTCCAGGGGCCCGGCCGGGCACTCATCGAAGGGACAGCCGCATATGACGATCGATCAAGGTCCGTCACGCGAAGCGGTTTTCTGTCCGTTCCTGCGCCTGCGCCCTTCGGGCTCCCGCGTCCTGGTGAGTGTGGAGACGGACTTCACCTGCCCCCGGTTCCGCGCCCCCGACTACGTAATGTGCAACGCGCTGGGGCTGTCCGAAGTGCCCGGCGTCTCGGAGGAGTCCCTCGAGGAGATTTCCGTACAAGATCTCTGCGACGATGGCGACGAGTGGTCCGAGACCGACGTGCCGAATCTGCCCAGCAGGGAGCTGACGGACTACCAGCTCGGCCCGGCGGAGCGTGGACCCGAGTGCAAGCCCGGGGAGGGGTGCCGTGAGCACGGCTGAAGGAACGAGCCAAAATGGAAACGACGGCGTCGAGGAACTCACTGAGACCGTCATCCCGTTGCCGAAAAACACTACCGACGACTTCCTCCGGCTCGCCGACTACGAGGAGCGCAAGGACAAGCAGCTAACCAGACGCAAACTCGCCTTTGGGCTACTCCAGCTTGTAGCGGTGCTTGCGGTGTTTCCGACATTGGCTCTGATCTTTAAGCACTGGACCAAGTTCACCGCTGAAGACTTCCGGGAGCTCAGCCTGATCTTCACTCCGGTGGTGGCGCTTGCCAGCGCGGCCTTCGGCTTCTTCTTCGCCTCCGATAGTCAAAAGTAGCCGTGACCTGTGTGAACGTCCGTAGCCGGTGCGCAGAGCACCGGCTCTTTTGATCCTCAGATGCGGGACATCACGAGTGTGTTCAGCGTTGGGGTCTGGCGGTAGGGCTTCAGACCTGCTCGGTACCGTCCAGGCAGGGCCACGGTGCGGCGACGCTCTGTGCGACTCGGGTGTGTGCCGACCTCCCTGAGCTGACGATGCTCAGGGAGGGCTCTGGCCCGTTCAGTCTCACAGGGGGGTGACGTTGCGTAGGTGGTCGACGAGGGCGGGCTGGGGGAGCGGGATGGTGCCGATTTCGGAGTGGTGCAGGCGAGTGATGTGGAGGTGGATCTGTTCCATGCAGGGTGGACCGAGCAGGGGGGCGGTGGAGCGGTCGCCGCACAGGAAGGCGGGTTCGAAGGGCTGGCGCAGGAGCTGAGTACGCCAGTAGTCGGCGTCGTGGTACTCGCCGCTGTGAGCGTGTTCGAGGAAGAGGCAGTATTCGGCGACCTGGTGACCGGCGCCGGCGGCGAAGCGCCACCAGAAGCGGGCGCCGCTGCTGTCGTCGGCGAGGTGGAGCAGGCAGGCGAAGGCGAGTGCCCCGGCTTTGTCGGCGTACTGGCTGGTGATGAAGTCGTTGAGGTGTGCTCTCCGACTGCGTCGTCTACCCAAGCCCCCGCGACAGCCCGCTCGACTTCCTCCCGTACGCAGCGTCCGGCAAGCCCCAGCCCGGAGGGTTCCGCCTCGGACCGACGCCGGGCCTGGCGAAGCTGGAGGGCGTCCAGTCGATGCTGTGGGCGGTCGACCTGGTGGAGAAGGGCCTCAACCCGGCCCGCCACATCAAGGGCGGCGACGCCGTCCTGGACGAAGGAGAGTAAGGCCGTGGGGGAGATCGACGACGCGATCGAGCGGGCCGACCGGGAGAGCTTCACCCGCCAGCCGCCGAAGACGCTGAAGGGCCAGATCGGCTACCTGATCCGGCAGTTGGGCAGCGCGAAGGCCGTCGCGCAGGAGAGCCGTCGGCTGCGTGAGCGTGGCATCGTCCCCAAGATCGCCCGGCGCGGGCAGCCACACGGCTCGGGCCTGGGCCGGGTGCGGTGGGTTGCCGAGTCCGCCATCGCCTGGCTCCACGGCCCACGCCGTCTACGGATCCGGTGGGAAGCCCGAGACGACATGCACGACGCCTTCCTCCAACTCGCCCACTGCATGACCCTCGCCCGCAGCAATCCAGCATGGTGAAAGGCCCTCTCAGGCGATCGCGTAGTCATTGATGGCTGGTTCGAGAAGGTCGAAGGCGCGTGCCGCTTCCTTCGCGATTATCTTGGCGATCTCGTCGTTGGTGTGCCCGGCCAGGGTCAGGTCCTGGATGCGTTGGAACAGGACGCGGTGCACGGCGCCGAGCAGCCCGGCGACCGTGCGGACGGTGATGTCGTCCGGCTGCGCACCGACAGCCTCGGCGAGGGCCTCGGCCAGCGCCTGCTCGCGCTGGTCGTGCAGGTTACGCAGGCACGCCGACAAGGTGGGGCTGTCGGTGATCATGCGGGAGAAGTCCGGGCCGGCGAATCCGGCGACCGGGTCCTGCGCCGCGACGGCGGCCTCGAAAGCACGACGAAGCGCCGCGAGGGCGGACTCCCCAGGGTGGCGGGAGGTCACGGCGCGCGCCAGCGTGGCGCTGAACTCGTCCTGGTGGTCGAGGGCCAAGTCCTCTTTGCGCGCGAAGTAGTTGGTCACCGTCTTCTTCGCGACGCGAGAGGCCGCGGCGATCTCGGCGATGGTGGTGTTTTCGAAGCCCTGCTCGATGAAGAGCCGTGTCGCATGGTCGGAGATCAGCTGTCGCGTCTCCTGCTTCTTCGCCTCCCGCAGGCCCAGCGGGGCGGTGACGCCGGCTGTGGTGGCACCCGCTGCGGCGCTCGTCGTCGTCTCCATGAGTGAATCTTACCTCCGTAGTAAAAATATGTTTACAGCGTTGATCTCATAGAAGTAATATTACCACCGACGTAAGATCAGCCCGAGGGGCGCGTTCCCGCGGCAGTGCACGGCATGACATCCGCTGACGACCACCCCGAGCTCTGCACACCTGCACACCTGCACACCTCGACATCGCCCCAACCCCGCAGCCTGGAAAAGGAACCCCTCTTGAGGATCACCGCCTCCACCGTCTCCCTCACGGTCGAAGACATCGCGGCCTCCCGCAGTTTCTTCACCGAGCACCTCGGCTACCGGGAACAGGCCGCGGCCGAAGGATTCGCCTCCCTTACCCGTGACGATGCCGCCGTCGACATCGTCCTGCTCCGGCGGGGCATCGACGTCCTGCCGCCCGACCAGCGCGACCGGCACGCCGGCGGACTGATCCTCGCCTTCACCGTCACCGACCTCGAAGCCGAGGAGAAACGACTGCGTTCCGAAGGCGTCGACATCACGATGCCGCTGCGCGAAGAGCCATGGGGAGAACGCCTGTTCCAGGTCACCGACCCCAACGGGGTCATCGTCCAGCTCGTCGAATGGATCACACCAGACCACTCCTGACCCCCTGGCCCCGTACCCACGCCAACCCTTACGGCCCGCACGGCCCCTGCCGACCGGATCATGCAGACCCAGAAGAGAGAGCACCGCATGCGAAAGCTCGTGTACTACATCGCCACCACGCTGGACGGTTTCATCGCGGGCCCGGACGGCGCCGATCCCTCGGGCCCAAACGGCTTCTGGCCGATCCCTGAGGACTACATCCAGCACCTTGTGACGGAGTACCCGGAGACCTTGCCTGTCCAGGCCCGGGCGGCGCTGTCCGTCACCGCGCAAGGCACGCACTTCGACACCGTCCTGGAAGGACGGCGCAGCTACGAGATCGGTCTTAAGGCCGGCATCACCGATGCCTACCCCCACCTACGTCACCTGGTCTTCTCCCGGACCCTCACCGAGAACCCGGACCCTGCCGTCGAACTGGTCGCCGGCGACCCTGCGGACAAGGTGCGACAGTTGAAGCAGGAGGACGGCAAGGACATCTGGTTGATAGGCGGCGCGGAACTGGCCGCTGCCCTGTACGGCGAGATCGACCAGCTCATCCTCAAGATGGCACCGCTGACCATCGGCGCCGGGATCCCGATCTTCTCCCACAAGGCCGCTTTCGATCCGCGCGGCTGGGAGCTCACCGGCCACACCGTGCTCGACAGCGGCGCGGCCTTCGTCACCTACGCGCGCGCCACTGTCCCCGACACCCCGGCCACCGGGAACTGAAGTCATCCATCAAGACCCCGCTGACCGGGGTGCTGGGCACCAGCACCCCGGTCAGCGTCCCACGCTCGCGGGGGCGAGTTCCACGTTCGCGGGCGGGCGGCATCGGTCGCAGTCGGGAGCCGGGCGCTGCTAGCTTCTTCAGCATTTTGAAAGGACCCCTAAAGCGCACCAGTTCCTCTGCCACGTCGGCCACCCGCTCTGGGTCCGCGATAGGCGTGCGTAGTGCCGTGACCACGGTGTAGAGCAGGACGTCGTAGGAGTTGAGCCCGGGCAGGGCGTAGTACCAGCCCTGGCGTTCTCCCCAGTCGAGCCGGATGCCTCCGCGGCCGCTGGTGCGGCTGACGTCCCAGGCGAGCGTCATGTAGGTGGTCAGACCGCGCTCGAGGCCATGGTGGTTGGCGCGGACGACGCCCGGCGGGATGCCCCGCGCGGTGAGGGCGTCGTCGACGGCCTGGGCGTAGGGCCAGTGCGGCATCCCCTGTGGCGTGCCGGGCCACTGTGGCAGGTCAAGCACGAGCGTCACCTCTGCGGATGGGAACGGTTCGGGTCACGAGGCGCGGCGGAAGACGGCGGCCGGGCCGATGACGCCTCGCCCGAACTTCGCGCGGACGCGGTCGACGGCCGTCTGTGCGGCGAGGCGGGTCTCGCGGGCGTCGTCGAGGGAGAGCTGGCGGGCGACCTTGTCGGCGTCGATGAGGTCGTCGCCCTTCAGTACGAGGCCGGTCAGTCGGCCGCGCTGGAGAGCGGCGGCGTCCATCAGCTGGTAGGCCGTCGTGCGCAGATCGTCCTCGTGGCCGGAGGGCACGGCGAGGCGGCGGGTCTTCTCCCAGCTGCTGTTGCCGGCGAACTTGAGGGTCAGGGTGAGGGCGCGGGCGGCTTGGCCGCGGCCGCGCAGCCGGGTCCCGAGCTCCACGACCAGCTGGAGGAGGGCGGCGCGCACGACAGCGCCGTCCAGCATGTGCTCCTCGAAGCGGTAGCGCACGCTCGCGGCGGCGGGCAGGGCGCGGGGGACGACGGGGCGCGGGTCGATGCCGCGGACCCGTTCCGTTGCCGTACGGCCGGCGCGGCCGCCCAGCAGGCGCTGCACCGTGGCGGTCGGGACGGCGGCGAGCAGGCCCACGCAGTGGATACCGTAGTCCCGCAGTACTGCCGCCTGGCGGGGGCCGATGCCGTGCAGGGCGTCGACCGGCAGCGGCCCCAGCCATTGCGTGACTTGCTCGGGGGCGATGGCCAGGACGCCGCCCGGCTGTGGCACCTGAGCGGAGGCGGTGGCCGCGACCGTGATCGACGGTCCGATCCCGACCCGGACGTCGACTCCGAGCCGGGACAGGGCACGGATGCGCAGCACCTCGCCCAGCCGGCCCGCGTCCATGCCGTAGTACGGCAGCGCGCCGCGTAGCTCGACCAGGGCCGCGGTGGGCGGAAGCGCCTGCACCACCGGCGACAGTTCGGACAACTGGTCCAGGACCTGCCGGTAGGACTCTTCCGGCAGCCGGTCCGGGCAGCGCACATGCATCACCGTCGCCGCGCCCGGCGTCCTCGGATCCGCTCCCATGGCACACCCACCTCCTCCCTTCCCACGTTATCGAACTAGAATTCGAACACGCGAGGGGGTGCTGCCCGCGCGCGACAGGAACGGAATGTGCCGTGTTCGACGATCTGCCGCCTGACCCGGAGCGTCTTCTTACGCTCAGGGTGTGGCACGCCATGTGGCTGCAGCGGATCGACACCAAGATCGCCGCTGTGCGGCAGCGGGAAGCCGAGCAGGAACGCGGTCGCCAGCGGCGCCCGCCCGTCCCGGACTGGATCGTCGAACTCGGCATCGGCACCGGCCGCCCGCCCACCCAGCTCCACGCCGGCGACTGCTACGCCGCGGGCAAACGACGCCGCCCCGTCGGCCGGGATGAAGCGCGCCGCCTGCTCACCTCCGGACTGCCCGCCTGCACTCACTGCCGCCCCGACCAGCACCTCGGCATCCTTGAGTAGCGGCTGCACGGGTCAACACGGAAGCCGCGCACGCATATTGCATGGTGCGTCGGGCGAGCATTGCCGTATCAGTCACGGATGAGCTGCTGGAACAGCGGGCATCCGACGGCGTGCCACTCCCTGACGAGGATCTCGCCCTCGATGAGAACGACCTCCGCGTGCCACGGCAGGCAGTCGTGGCACGCCGAGATCTCGTAGGAGTTGCCGTCCTCGTCGAAAGCCCTGAGGTCGGGCGGCGCCCGTGAGAGGCCACCCGGCGGCATCAGCGGCAGTTCTGCCGCTGAGCTCATGAATAGCGCCTGTTCACCGGGCAGGGCTTCGGCAGGTTTTCGGCAAACTGCCCTAGCTAGCGTTGTTCGGTATGAAGAACAAAGCGAGCCTTGTTGCGGTTGTTTCGCTGTCTCTGATGGCGCTGTCCGGAGGGGTGGCCCAGGCCACCGGGTCCGGTTCGGAAGGTGTGGCGGCAAACCCGGCATGCACGGATCTGCGGAACGGGCGACTGTGCATCAGCATCACGCCGGTGAACCAGCAGGGGAGCATCCGGGTCTCTTACGAGAAGAAGGCGGGCACGCCGATCTACGGGCATCTCGAGTGGGTGAACCCTGCCAACCAGACGTTCAAGTCGCCTGACATCTGGATGTACGCAGGGAACACCTATTCCCAGACGTGGCCGACATGGGTGGGCCCTGGTTGCAACCGTGGAGTCATCTACAACGCGACCGACAGGGAATCAAGCTTTACCCCGCCCGACTGCGTCTGATCGCTGTCCAACGGCGGCTCCGGTGACGTCCGGGCCGCCGTCGAGGGGCACGTGGAGGGCGCGAAGAAATTATGTTGCGCATCCGGTTCACCACACTCGATCTGGGCCGGGTTCGATTGGCCGCGGGCCCGGCGCTGATGTGGGAGACGGTACTTAGTCTGCATTGGCTCCAGCGTGGCGCCGCCGGTCCCGCCGGCGCGGGGTGGCGCCACGCAATGGCGCGCAGACTGTCGCCTGACCTGGGTCTGCTGCGTGCACTCGTTCCGCCGCGTGGGTACATCCCGGACTTCCTGACGCCGTACGGGTGCTCGGCCGATCCTGTGGAGGCAGTGGCGCCGGTGTTGGACACGTCGGTGTCACGGCTCCGCCGCGAGGTCGGCTTGCTGGCGGTCAGTCACGGTGTCAAGGACTCGCTGCGGCCGTTGGCCGAGGGCAGGTCATGCGCGGTTCGACGTCTCGGTGAGGCACTGGTGCGCTATCACGCGGTGGCCGTCGGGCCGTTTTGGCCCACCGTGCGGGACGGAGGTCGCCGCTGAGCGTGCCCGTGCGGCTGCGTTGCTCGCTGACGGTGGTGCGGAGGGGCTGCTCAGCCGTCTCTCGCCGCGGATGCGATGGTCCGGCTCGACGTCGACGTTGGCCGTCGACTATCCAGTGGAGCGGGAGCTCAGTCTGGAGGGCCGCGGACTGCTGCTGGTTCCGTCGTACTTCTGTGAAGGAACACCGATCACGTTGGTGCGCCAGGAAGACACGCCAGTGTTGGTGTTGCCGATCGCTCGGACTCTCGGCTTCGCACGGGATGAGGCGCTGCCCGGTCTGCTGGGGTGCAGCAGGGCTGCGGTGCTGGAAGCGGCCGCAGACGGTGGCAGTACGAGTGAACTCGCCCGCCGTGCGGGTGTTTTGGTCTCTTCGGCCAGCCAGCACCTCACCGTGCTGAGGCGAGCGGGGTTGGTGGTGAGCAGGCGCGAGGCCAACGTCGTGTCCCATGCGGTCACGTCGCTGGGGACGGACCTGTTGCGAGGACGGCAATCGGCCCCGCAACAGGTCTGAGCCCGATCAGCAGTAGCCGATCTTCCTGTAACCGATCCAGAACTCGCCCTTGTTGTTCACGTTCGCGTTCGTACCGATCGAGGGGAGGCGGTTGGCCCCATAGATCCGGCCGCGGAAGCCCTGGGAGACGCTGTTGATGTCGACGTAGGGTTGGACATCCCAGCCGCCGTGGAAGGTGGCCGTGGCGTCGCCGGGGGCCCGCGTGCCGCTGGCGTAACAGGCACTTCCGTTCGAGCGGCGGAGCACGAGATCCCCGTTGTCCTGCAGGACCAGGTAGTACCCACTGTTGCAGATGGCCTGGTTCGTGCCCAGTTGGCTGGAGAACGACGTGCCGATGCAGGTCACCGCCGCGGTGTAGGTCTGCTCGGTGGATGCCTGGGCCGCCGCGACTCCACCGGACGTGCTCACCACTGCTGCGCCGGTCGCAACGATCGCCGTCAAGACTCGTTTCACCGTAGGCATGGTGGATTTCCCCCTTGCTTGTTGATTTCTGGGCTGTGCAACGAGTCTGGCAGCGACTGCTGGTCGCGATCACGTGTTTCATTTCTGCGTGAAACTCGCCTGCCCCACGGCGATGGTTCGGCGACGGGCTCAGTCGAGCGATGCCAGCTGGTTGAGCATTCTGGTTGCCGACACCTCGCGGTGTTGTGCCCGGTACAGTCCCAGCGCCCGTTCCCACGAACTGCGGGCGAGGTCGTCGCGCCCGAGCGCGTGCGCTGCTTCGCCAAGGCGGGCCAGCACGCCCGCCTGCGCGAAACTGTGCTGCAGCAGTGTGAACAGGTCGCTCGCGCTCTGCAGGTGGCGTACGGCCTCCTGGTACCTCCTGGATTCCAGCTCAAGCTCGCCGAGGCTGCGTAACGCGTGCGCGGTGCCATCACGGTGCCCGTGTTCCTCGCACAGGGCCAAGGCCTTCTCGCACCACGCGCGGCCCTCGTCCCGGCGGCCCAGCCTGATGAGACACCAGCCGACGCAGTTGAGCATGTCGGCTTCCAGATGGGGTTTGCCCAGCGCCTGGTACCGGGCGAGTGCTGTGCGGGCGTGATCGAGAGCCTTGCCGGGATTCCGCCTGCCTTCCCATGCCCACGCCAGCGAGTTGTGCGCGTCCGCCTCCGCCGCGAGGTCGCCGAGTTGGGCCGCCAGTGCAATGGCTCGTTCGAGGTGGGACAGCGCGGCCGGGAAGTCGCCGAGCGTGGCGTGGCTGTCACCGAGGCTGGTGTCGGCTCGGACGAGCGCTGCGACGTCGCCGGTGCGTTCGGCGACCTCGCGGGCGGTGGTCCACATGGCCATGTCGTCACGCAGCCGTCCGTACCGCCAGTGGTAGACGGCGAGCGCTCTGGGCAGTTGCCAACTCACGCCGGGCAGGCGAAGACCGACGACGGCGGTCAGCGCCTCGTGTTCCGCCTCGGTCCAGGCCAGTGCTGCGGCCATGTCGCCCGGCCGGTATGGGTTGCTTTCCGGCGAGGGCAACTGGTCGAGAAGGGGCAGTCGGTGATGGCCCATCACCTCGGCGCAGGCGATCGCACTGTGCAGGTAGTGCTCGACTGTCCGGCTGAGGGCGGTGTTGCGTTCGGCTTCGCCGCACTTCTCGGCCGCATAGAGCCGTACCAAATCGTGCAGGCGGTAGCGGTCGGGCACGTGTTCGTCGACGAGATGGGCGTTGGTGAGCTCACGCAGCAGAACTGGCGCGGCGGGGCCTGCGACGGCGATGGCGGCCTGTGTCCCGATGTCCGGGCCCGGCGAGATGGCCAGCTGGCGGAACAACCGAGCCGCTGCCGAGGACAGCGCCGCGTGGGAGGTGTCGAGAACAACGCGCAGATTCGCCGGAGGACCGCCCGCGTCGAGTGCGCTCAGCCTGGTTTGCGTACTGTTCAGCTCGGCTGCGAGCCCGGTCAGCGATGCCTTGGTGGCGCGGGCGATCACGATGCCGAGCGCCAGCGGCAGTCCAGAACACCAGTACAGAACGGCCGCGACAGCGTCCGGTTCCGCCGCGAGCCTGTGCACGCCGAGGCGGTGTGCGAGCAGGTCGCGTGCTTCGGAGCCGGTCAGTGGGTCGAGCGTGATCGGCCACGCGCCGCGGGTGGCGACGAGCTCCGGCAGTCCGCTGCGGCTGGTGACCAGGACCGCGCTCTCCGTGCCACCGGGCAACAACGGGGTCACGTGGCCGGCATCGCGAGCGTTGTCCAGCACCACCAGCACCTTCCGCTCCGCGAGCAGGCCGCGGTAGAGCGCGGCCATGCCGTCGATGTCCGGCGGCACCGCGGCGGGATCCACACCGAGCGCCCGCAGAAAGCCGTGCAGTGCCGTCTCGACCGGCAACGGCGGGGAAGTCGGGTCGTAGCCGCGCAGGTTGACGTACAACTGGCCGTCGGGGAACCGCGCCGAATTGTGGTGAGCCCAGGTCAGCGCGAGCCACGTCTTGCCCGTGCCGCCCGCACCGCCGATCGCGGCGATCATGGTGCCGGCGTCGCGGGCGTGGTCCAGTGCCGCGAGCTGGGTGGCACGCCCGGTGAACCCGGGCGGCGGAGCGGGCAACTGTCGCAGTGCCCCGGCGGCGGGTATCTCCTGCCGCAGCACCTGCAGATGTGCCTGGCGCAGGCTGGCTCCTGGTGAGACGCCGAGCTCGGTGGAGAGCCTGTTCCTCAGCGACTCGTACAGCTCCAGTGCAACACCCTGCTGCCCGCAACCCGCGAGCGCCACCATCAGCCGTGCGCACAGCTCCTCGTGCAACGGCTCATCAGCCACCAGCGCGCGCAGAGCCTGCACCGCGTCGCCGTGTGCGCCGGCGCCGATCAACGCATCCGCGTGCGCGACTCCCGCGGCAAGCCTCTGTTGGGTCAACGTGAGGGCGCGAGGATGCTGTCGCACCGGTTCGGGCAGGTCGGCGAGCACGGCACCACGCCAGCATCTGAGTGCGGCTTCCCAGTCACCCGCGGCGACCAGAGCGTCAAACCTCAGGACGTCGAGCTCATGAATGTCCGCGACGAGCCGGTAGCCCGCGCCTGAGCGCGCCTCGATACGTTCGCCGCCGAGCACTTTCCGCAGCCGCGAGACGTAGCCGTAGAGCAACTCGCGGCAGGTGGCCGGGGGACCGTCTCCCCACAGCACGTCGATGATCTCCGCCTGGGACACGATGTCGTTGCACCGCAGCGCGAGTACAGCGAGCAGACTGCGCTGCTTCGCCCCTCCCGCCTGCACGACCTGACCGTCGCGCCGCACCACGAGCGGTCCGAGCACCTCAACCTGGCATCCCGCCGTGGCAGCCTCACCGGGTCCCTCCAGGCCGACCACCAAACCGAGCATCCGCAACGACGCGGTGTGAGGGCGATCAACCTGGCCACACTCGATCGCACGGACCGTGCGGACGCTGACCCCGGCTTGGTCGGCGAGCTGCTTTTGAGTGAGTCCGGCTCGCTTGCGATGGGCACGTAATGCCGCGCTGAACGACGCGAGTTCGTGGTCCACGCTCAGATTCCCCCAGATGCCCGGCCGCAGTGGACAGTTCTACTTCACACGACGGCCCTGCAGCCCGCGCTGTATGCCTCTTACACCAAATCTGTGTGCCTGTTTGCGCATGCCCTGCAAGTGGCCCGCCGCCAACTCACCTGACCTCGTAGAGCACGAAGCGCGGATGCAGGAATTGGAAGTCCGGCGTTCGGCGCTGCCCCTCCTGATCGGTCAGTCTTCGCACGCGTACCGGCTCGGCCATCGCGCCTCCCAGGGCAAGTTGAACCAACCGCCTCCGGTGCTGGGCCCGGCGCCGACCTAGCATCTCTTGCCATGGACGAAGCCGAGAACGTCTTGGACTGGCTGCAGGCTTGGTACTCCGCACAGTGCAATGGGGACTGGGAGCACGAGTGGGGCATCAAGATCGACACGCTTGACAACCCCGGTTGGTCAGTGCGCATCGACCTGGAGGACACCGACCTTGAAGGGCACGACTTCCTTCGCCAGGACCTCAGACGCAGCAAGGACGACTGGGTCTTGGCCTGGACCTCTGACATGACCTTCCATGCTGCATGCGGGCCAGGCAACCTCACTGAGGCACTCACGCTCTTCCGCGGGTGGGCGGTGGAGAACACCCCGCAGTAGGACGGTCCCAGCTTGATACCTCCAGCCGCAGACGCCACCCCATCCGGTGAACCAATGCGGTCAGAGCACTAGTAGGACTCCGTTAGGTCTGTCTGCCTGCGGTGGTCAAGGGCATGGTGGTCAGGGTCATGAGGGCTGTGTGGACGCACATGAAGTGAACCGTGTTCGGGCGACGTTGGCGTTATTCGTGGCGGATGTGTTCGCCTCGGTGCCGCGTAAGGACCAGCGGGCCAAGGGCGACTGCTATCTGCGGGGACTGATGATGGACGGGCGGCGCAAGTCCATCCAGGCCATGGCCTCGCGATTGCCGGACAGCAATGAGCAGAACCTGCAGCAGTTCGTGAACCAGTCCACGTGGGATCCGGTGCCGGTCCGTCGGCGGATCGCCGAACGGCTGGTGCCGCAGATCGGCCCGGACGCCTGGGCGGTCGCTCCCCAAGGACGGCCGGATGTCGGTCAGCGTCTCCCACCAGTACTGCGGTGCGCTGGGCAAGCAGGCCAACTGCCAGGTCGCGGTCAGCATGCACGCGGTCTCCGACAGGGCCTCGTGCCCGCTGAACTGGTGGCTGTTCCTGCCGCGGGAATGGGCGGATGACGCCGTCCGGCGCCGGCGGACCGGCGTCCCCAACGACGTCGGACACCGGGAGAAATGGCGGCTGGCACTGGACGCTCTGGATGAACTGGCCGGATTGCCGGCGAACGGGAACTCGTCACACGAATCGTCCGGAACCTGGTCGGGCATCGCGACGAACGGGTCACTGCTCTGAGCGCCGCAGGTCCGGGCCCGGTTGGCGTCTGCGACCGTCTCACTGGCAACCCGGCTCAAGGGCGCGCCTCCCCGCAGGGTGTTCTGCGCCCACGAGTATGCGGCTGCCGCCGAAGCGTGCTTGGGGTCGGACGGGGAGAAGGAGGAGTAGGCCCGAGGGGGTGGTCAGGTGCCGGGTGCTCGCCGGCGAACTCACCGACGACGGGTTCGAGGACCAGTTCATCGCGCTGGAGCTCGACAAGAACCTCATCATGGATCTGTGGATCGACGACGCCGGGCGCACCAGGCAGTTCCGCATGCGGGGCGCCACCTACAAGATGCCCGTCAACGCCGGCGAAGAGCCGGCCGTCGGCGATCCCGTCGACATGACCGTCGCCTTCCTCCGGATCAATGAGCCGGTCACCGTCACAACCCCGTCCGCCGGGGACACCACGGACCTGGGCGCCCTGCTGGACGCGCAGACCGGCTGAGCTTGTACGACCACTGGACGTCCCGGCAGGTCAGGCTGTGGCGGATGTAGGAGCGGGCGCAGCATTCGCACGACGTTGTCAGACGTCGTCGGGCAGCAGCGGCATCGCCTCCGTCCACCGCTCGGGATAGCCCCGGTGGCAACCGGCGAGGCACCAGCGGTCCTTGACGTCCTCTCGCTGGGGGTAGGGCGACTGGGCGCTGAGGACTAGGTACACCAGTTCCGGGCCGCCAGCTGGGGCCGCAGGTGATCCGGTAACCCCTCGTCCTCCGAGACGCACCGTGTGGTGGGGCACTAGGCGTTCCTTTCGAGCGGGTTCTACGTCACGTCGACGTAGTCACCGGCAGCGCTGATGGCCGGGGTGGTCGTGGTGCCGGGGAACGAGTAGCGGTAGAAGCCGTCGGCGGTGGCCTTCACGGTGGTCTTCAACTCGCCGGTGCTGGTGGTGGTGACGGTCTTGAGGGTGGTGTAGGTGGTGCTGTTCTTGGGGCGGTACTGGAGTTTCACGCTCTGGCCGCTGTAGCCGGCGTACTTGTGGGTGTTCCAGTTGGCGCGGGAGAGCTTGCCGGTGACGGTGAGGGTCTTGCCCTTCTTGACGGGTTCGGGGGCCGCGTTCGCGGTCAGCTGGGACCTTCGCTGGACCTTGGTGGTGGCGTAGGAGTCGATGGTGGTCTGGACGCGGTCCTTGGAGAAGGCGCTGGCGTAGATGTGCCAGGTGCCGGCCTTCGCGTTGGATACGACGTTGACCATGTCGCGGGTGTCGGCCTTGACCTGGAAGTTCATGGTGCACGTGGTGGTCGTGGAGCTGTCGGCATGGCAGTTGGGGGCGTCGTAGGAGATAGCGCCCGTGCGGTTGTCGCGGGAGGTCCCGTACCACAGCTGCGCGTCTGCCACGATGACGCCGGACGGATCAGTGGCCGTGACCTGGGCGCTGAACTTGGTGACGGCGGTGGGGCCGACCAGGATGTTCTTGCCCTTGTTGACCACGACCTTGGTGATGACCGGTCCGCCATCGGCGTGCGCCGGAACACCGGCACCAGCGGTCAGCAGCAGGGCGGCGGACGTTGTCCCGGCCATCGCCGCAGCACGTATACGCATGTGAGTCCAAATGAGAACAGGGGGCCGGTCAGCAGTGCACTGCGTGAGCGGCCCGGGAGAGTCAGAGAGCCGATCGGCCCGCGTGATCAGACTGTCCGCAGGGACCGAGGGTTGTATGAGTTCGTCGAGGCCCGCCCCAGCGCCGCTCCGGTGTCGTGCAGTGGAAGTAGGCAGCTTGCGGGTTGTCACCGATGCCAGCACGACGGCATGGGACGCGGTTGCTGCCAGCATCCCGCGCGGCAGCGACGGCTGACCCAGTCGCGAAAGAAGCACCCGTGGTCACCCGGATCTTGATCGAGACGTTCGCCGCCCGGATGTTCTCTCCACAGGGCGTCCGTCGGGCCTTGGCACTGCGGACACACCGCGCCATCTGCAATCCACTGATCAATCATGGGCGCATGATGACGGCCCGATCTACTTACGTCCTGCGCAGTGACTGTGCACCGTCGAGGCCGCGCCGTCACTTTCCGGCGAACGGACGCTGCCCGCGGGTACAGGGGACGCACCGTTCAGGTGAAGAGGGGGGTGAGGGCTACGGTGACGGCGGCGGCAGGTGGCGCCGTCGAGGCGGGCCAGCGTTGCGGCGCCGACGGCGGCCATCAGCGCGACGTCGGTGACGACTGCGATGGTGAGGAGAACGACGGTCACGGCAAGCTGGGGGGCGGGGATCGGCACCGGTCCGCATCGGGGCGATCAGCCAAGGGGAGGGGCTGGCTCCCAGTCTGGCGGGGCGACCTCGGGCACGAGCTCGAAGAGGGCGTCGACCGTCCACACCTTGCCCAGGTCGGAACTCTTGTTGATGCGTCCGCTGTAGACCAGTGAACAGGAAGGGTCTGACATCGGACACAGGCATGCAGCCAGACGCGCAGGCGCCCTACGCCATCAACTCCCGGACAGCCGCCAGACCCGTGCCCAACTCACGCCAAGATCCTGGCGGCGGTGAAGCCTGCGAACACCCGGGGCCCAGCCTCACAGGCGAGGGCAGCACGGGGCCGCCCCACCACTACGCCCGACTCGGCCCCCACTTGGCGAGGAGGACCTCTGCACGTTCAGTCCCTGCCGTTCGGTCCCTCGTAAACGTGCAGGTCACGGCAGTAAACGACGCCAGCAAGGGACCCAAGGGACTCTAGTTGGGAATTATGAACGAGTCATGTGTGCGTGTACGCGCGGGCGTATCTGTTGAGGTATCCGTACGTAGGTGGCTCATAATTGGAGTTCCCGGTCCCTACAGTCCCTCTCGGGTACCGCATCGGCTCCTGAGCTGCGGGAATGTCCAGGGACTCAAGGAGGGTCCAGCCTTCGGGGCCGCCGTGCTCAGGCCCTGCCCGGAGGGCAGTAGCAGCGGGAACGGTGTGGTGAGGGATCGGCGCTATGAGCCCCAGGCAGGAAGTGCCCGCCATCCGGGACTGCTTGAGTCCCTGTGCCGTCGATGCTTCTCCAGGGCTGCCGATAGAGGAATCACGGTCCCTCGAGACACTCTCATTTAGGGCATTGCGGTCACATGTCGCGCATTCTGGTCTCTCTTCAGAGACTCAAGGGACCGTAGGGACCCGAAAACAGATACGGCGCCACGCGGGGGAGCTGCGACCTGTCCCCGCTCGGGGGACCTACACTCTCTTCCGAAAGCCAGTCCCTACAGTCCCTTTGGTCCCTCACTTCAGCACGCGCCCGCCCCGCCGGGTCGGCCAGGCAGGGACCGCAGGACAAGCCCCTTACCGAAGGACAGACGCGTGCCCGGCCCCGACGTGACGAGAGTGCCCGCCACTGAGCGGGCGGTCGCACCCCACGCCGTGGCCCGCTGGTGTGCCGAACAGGGCTGGCCGGTCCACCCCTTGGCGACCGGACGCAAGACACCCGCCGCCAACTGCCCGGACTGCAAGGACAAGCACCACCCGCCCGCGGGATGCGCCTGTATCCCCGCCGGCCGCCCCTGCCACGGATTCCACGCCGCGACGACCAGCACGACGCGCATCGACGCCTGGTGGTCCGCTCACCCTTCCTGGGGCGTCGGCGTGGCCTGCGGCGGTGCCGACCTGGTCGTCATCGACATCGACGCTCACGCCGCACCGGTCCCGGACCGCAGCCGGCTTCTGCCCGGGATCGCCATCCACGACTCCGTGAATCTGGATGGCCTGGCCTCCGGCTTCGACACCCTGGCGCTTCTGGCCGCACTGCGTGGCCAGCCCAGTCCGGCGGACGACGACAGCACGCTGCGTGTGCGTACGCCCTCCGGCGGACTGCACGTGTGGTACCGAAACCCCCACCCTGCCATCAGGTTCCGCTGCTCTACCGGGTCCAGCACCAAGACCGCGCTGGCCTGGCAGGTTGATGTCCGGGCCGACGGCGGTTACATCGTCGCCCCCACCACCCGTACCACGCACGGCACTTACCGGTGGGAGGGGCCCTCCCATCTGCCTGCGCCACTGCCCGAGTGGCTGGGCGAGGAACTCGTGCGGACCGGACACACCATCCAGCGGCCGTCAGCCTCGTCCCGGCCCGTGATCCCGCGTAGCCGCAGACCGAGGACGCCCGTGCGCGCGCACCGCGTCCTGGACCCGCTGCTGCTGGAGGTCACCGACTGCGCCGCCCTGCCCGAGGGGGCCGCCTTCACCGAAAAGCTCAACAAGGCCGCCTACACGGCCGGAGGACTGGCGGCCGCCGGGCACCTCGACGAACACACCGCGCGCACCCTGCTGCGCGAGGCCGCCGAGACCGCGCGCCCCTGGCAAAGCACACGCAACGAACGCATCATCGACGACGCCCTCGCCGCCGGGTCCGCCCGCCCGCTCCACCTCGAAGGACGCTCATGAGCAGCGCCGAGACGCCGCGCTTCGACGCCACCGCCGCTGCCCAGCAGATGCTGGACCTCGAACAGACACACCAGCCGCCGACCGCCCTGCCCGCCCAGGCCCACACCTCCCCCCTCGCCACGCCGACACCGTCCTGGGCCTTGCCGGCACCCCTGCCCGCAACCCTCACCGACCGCGGCAACGCCAAGCTGTTCGTCAAGCTCTACCGCGATCAGTTCCGCCACGTCGAAGGCCTGGGCTGGTTCTGCTGGGACGGCTACCGCTGGAAGCGCACCGGCGGCGAGAAGGCCGCTCTATGGGCTGCCGGCGAGATGGCCGAGGACATGCCCGACACCGACCCCCGCGGAATCTTCAGCGACCGCGAACTCCACCACCACAAGAAGCGCACCCTGTCGACCACCGGCATGAAGGCCCTCCTCACCCAGGCCAAGGCATCACCCGACCTGTCCGTCGACCCCGACACCCTCGACGGCGACCCCTACGCTCTGTGCACCCCAGCCGGCGTCGTCGACCTGAACACCGGACTGCTGCGCAAGCCCGACCCCACCCGCGACTTCCACTCCCGCGCCACCAGCGTCGCCCCCCAGCAGACCGAGACCCCGCGCTGGCACCGCTTCCTGCACGACACCTTCGGCGACGACGCCGAAGGCCAGGAAATGATCGACTTCCTGCACCTGCTGCTCGGCTACTCCATCACCGGCGATGTCGGCGCCCAGGTCCTGCCCTTCCTCCACGGTCACGGCAAGAACGGCAAGAGCGTCCTGCTGGACGTCATGATCCAGATCCTGGGCGACTACGCCGACGCCGCCCCGCCCGGCTTCCTCATGGACCGCGGCGCGTTCTCCGAGCACTCCACGGAACTCACCGAACTCCACGGCCGCCGGCTCATCGTCTGCAGCGAGCTCAAGCCCAACGACAAGTTCGACGAGGCGAGAGTCAAGCTCCTGACCGGCGGAGAGAAGATCAAGGCCCGCAGGATGCGCCAGGACTACTTCTCCTTCAGTCCCACCCACCACCTGTGGCTGCTGGGCAACCACCGCCCCGAGGTCAGCAACGGAGGCTTCGCCTTTTGGCGCCGCATCCGCCTGCTGCCCTTCGAACGGACCGTCCCCGACCACCGCAAGATCGACAACCTGGCGCTCGAACTCGTCCGCGACGAAGGCCCCGGCATCCTGCAATGGCTCATCGAGGGCGCCCGCCGCTACCTCACCACCCGCGACAACCTCGAAGGCCCCGACCGCGTCCGTATCGCCACCAGCGCGTACGCCAACACCGAAGACCACATCGGCCGCTTCCTCACCGAATGCTGCACCCGCGACATCGACGCCCAGCCCGACCTCCGCGTCGAACAAGGCCTGCTGTACACCGCCTACGCGTCCTGGTGCAGCACCGGCGAAGGCATCCGCCCCGCCGGCACCCGCGCCTTCGCCACGCGCGTCCGCCAGGAAGTCGGCCTCGCCTCACCCACCGACATGATCAAATCCAACGGCCGCAAGTACTACCCCGGCCTCGCCCTGCTGGACACCCCGTCATGAACCAACCCCCGCGCCCCTCCGACGAACTGCCGCCCACCGGCCCCGGACCGCGGCAGGACCAGCAGCGCCTACCCGGCCTCATCCGCCCGACTTACCATGGAGCCGCAGGGCCACGTCCAGCAGCGGGCGGCTCACCACACCACGAGGCGGGCCGCAACCGGGCCCAGCAGACAAAGGAGGGGCTACAGCCATGAGCTCGCTACTGACCGAGGGCGATCTCACCCACGAAGAAGACATCGTGTGGCTGGAAGACCCCGAACACCTCGACTACGTCCGCCAAGCCCTCGACAAGACCCGCCGCCGCAACACCAAACCCCCCTACGCACGCGACGGCCGCATGGTCGGCTACGCCCTCCTCGACGGTCAGGCCGAACCCGACCCCGACAGCGGCCTGTACAAGCGCCGCGTCTTCTTCCTCCTCCCGCACGACCGCGACAGCCTCCCCGGAGGCCTCTACCGCGAAGGCGCCCCCGGCGAAGCCGTCGACCCACGCACCATCGAGGTGAAGAAAGTGGGGGAGAAGACCCCACGCTCCCAGAGCGGGCCGGCCGCCATAACCGGCTCCCGCTCCTGACGGTCTGCAGCTACCAACTCAGGTGGCGACGGGGGAGAGCAGATGATCAGCGACATCGCCCGGATCGCGACGGCGGTGGGTGTGCTAAGGCCGATCAGCTCGGCTCCGGACGCTTTGGCGGGGGAGTGCGCACTGTCAGCGCCCGCCGCCAAGCCGTAGCCGCAGCCACCGGTGTCCCCACCGAGGGCGTCGCCCCGCCCACCGAGCTCCCCGTCCACCGCATCAGCCCCAACCCGGACAACCCACGCTCCGCTCTGTGAGACCTCACCGACCTCGCGGGAAGCCTGAAGACTCACGGCCAGAAGCAAGCCATCACGGTCATGAACCGCGATGGCTACATCAAGGCCAACCCGCAGCGCGAAGCCGACCTCGACCCAGACACACCCACGTCGTGGTCGACGGCAGCAGCCGCCTCGCCGCCGCCCGCATGGAGAACATCGCCCGTTTCCTCGACTTCGTCTCCAAGAGCATCGCCCGCGCCGCCGAGCAGGCCCGCGAGGTCCTTTACACGAAGCCCGAGGCCCCCACGGACAGCACCCTCTGAGCCACGCGCCGGCCCCGTGCCGCCGCCGGCCGCATCAATGGCCACGAGGCAGAACGCAAGAAGAGCAATGACCCGCGCCATCGGCCCCGCCGAGCGGCCGCCGCCACCCCGCCCGTGCTGCGCAAGATGGTCGCCGCCACCGGCACGGCGCTCGGCCGCCGGGACGTCGCCATTGTTGGCGACAGTGCACCGTGAACGGCATTTCTGATCGCGCACCAGCGGCAGCCGGCGGCCGTCGAGCCGTTGTCCGACAACCGGTCGATTGATGAGCGCCGCTGACGAGCCCCGACTCGGTCGGCGGACCGTCACGAAAGACCGAGGCTACTGACCTGCGACCACTCAGGATGAAAGAGGCTCAGTGGGTCGTTCCGTCGGGGTTGATCGTGTGGAACCCGGTATAGGGAGTGAGGGCAGGAGGGATCTCGATCGAGCCGTCGGCGCGCTGCTTCTGTTCGAGGATTGCTACCACTGTCCTACCGATGGGAAGTCCCGAGCCGTTGAGCGTGGCCGCGTACTCCTTCGTGTCACCCCGCTTGACCCGTATGCCGGCCCGGCGTCCCTGGAAGTCTCCGCAGTCGGATACGGAGGAGATCTCGCGGAAACACTGTTGGCTCGGCAGCCAGACCTCAAGGTCGTAGGTACGGCGGGCGGAGAAGCCGAGGTCGCCCGCGCGAAGGTCTATGACCCGATAGTGCAGACCGAGGCGTTGGAGGCACTCTTCAGCGTGGGACAGCAGGAGTCGGAGCTGTTCTTCCGCGTCCTGCAAGAGACACAGACGTACAAGTTCCACCTTGGCGAATTGGTGGAGGCGGATCACTCCGCGGGTGTCCCGGCCGTAGGACCCGGCCTCCGAGCGGAAGCACGCCGTGTGGGCCGTGAGGCTCAGCGGGAGGTCGTCCGCACCCAGAGTCTCTTTGCCGTAGAGGTTGACCAGGGGCACTTCTGCAGTGGGGATCAGATACAGGTCACGGTCCGCGACCTTGGTGGCGAACAGGTCGTCAGCGAACTTGGGCAGCTGGCCCGTTCCCGTCATCGTCTTCGGTGTCACGAGGTGCGGGACGCTGTGCTCGATGTATCGGTGTTCTTCGGTGTGCAGATCCAGCAGAAAGGAGGCTAGCGCGCGTTCGAGCCGCGCGCCTGCGCCGCGAAACACCGCGAAGCGGGATCCGGACAGCTTGCTGGCCCGAGGCAGGTCGAGGAGGCCTGCGGACGTGGCCAGATCGACGTGGTCGCGCGGTTCGAAATCGAAGGTCGGCTGGCGTCCCCACCGCCGGATCTCGACTGGCCGGTCATCCGGGCCGCCCTCAGGGGCCTCGCTCGAGGGAACATTGGGCACTGCCAGCAGGAAGGTAGTCAACTCACTGTCGGCGACTCGCTGTTCTTCATCGGCCAGCTGGACCTGGCGCTTCAGCTCTTTCGCGGTGTCGAGGTCGTTTTGATCCCTGGCACCGCGTTGCTCCGCCAGCTTGCGGGTGACTGAGTTGAGTCGTCCACGCAGGGAGTTTTTGTGCACGATGGCCTCTGCGCGCCGCTGAACGAGCTTTTTCAAGGTGTCCGTGTCAAGGACATAACGCCGTCTGCTCAGCCGTTGTTCGGCTTGGGTGTCCGGACGCAGCAGCTCCTGAGGGTCGTGCACGATGTCTCCTTGCGCGACGAGGGCCCTTTCGAGCAATCGGGCCAGCCGGTCGAGGCCTGTGCCGACGAGGACCGGCCGGGCCATGACATACAGGGCAGTCCCCAGAGAGTGCGGAGAGGGCAGGATTCGAACCTGCGTGGGCCGAAGCCCGACCGAGTTGGAAACCCGGACCCCGATAGGCCACTACGGGCACCTCTCCCTATAGCGTTTCCGCGATCCATTCGCCGTCGCGCTGTTGGTGAATAGTCTGCCCCCATGGCTCTGACCGCCTCCTGACTCCCCACTGACAGCACGGCCTTCAGGTCCCAGAGCCCTTCCCGAGCGGGCGCGCCAGCGGCCCCGCGGTCCGCAGGACGAAGTCGGCGAAGCGCCGGGTCGTGGCGATCACCGGGTCCCCAAGGCAAGCGTGACGTCCGCCGTCGCTCCGGGTGCTGCCGCCACCCCTGCGGTCACGGGCGATCCGCGTGTGCAGTTGATGTCGTGTCGCCTGCGGCAGCTGCGCACATAGTGATCAATAACTCGCGGGCCGTAGCGCACCAGCGCGTCCAGGCGGGCTCCGCGGCGAGCCAGGCATCGGGACCCGGACACCTCCCCGTGAGCCCAGGCCACCGAGCTGGGCCGTCTGGGAGCGCCGACCGGAAGTAGCGTCGTGCGAAGACGGCGAACAAATCTGCAGCAGCGGGGAGTTGACTCGTTCTATCCCGCTATATGGCGGAATTCTGCATTCTACCCACGGTAACCAGGGCCTTTATGTCCACTGGTCTTGGTGTAGTTGCTCGCAACGGGGGCATGCCCAGCAGGTCGACCTGGCCGGGTGAAGGGCTGGCAGGACACCTCACGGAGGCCCGCAGCGACGCTGGTGCGGCCGTGCTCACGGAGCTTGTTGATCGCGAGGTTGCGCAGGGGGGGCCATACTCTCCGCGCCGTGACCGATGCGGACTTGGGAGTGGTCCTCGTCGAAGGTGACATCGTGGACGAAGTTCTGACGAGTCGTGCGATCTGTTCACGCCTGTGGTGAGATCCGTGATCGTGTAGACGGTCTCACGGGTCCGTTTCCCGGTCTTCAGGCTGGTGCGGTGCCGGGTGATCCTCGCGATCTGAGCGGCGCGCGGGAAGTCCAGGTCCGCGATGATCAAGATCTGGACGACCGGGCTTCTTTGCGGCCGTGGCCCTCGCTGCGGTCGCAGAACTTTGCGGTGGCCTGCTCTCAGGGCAGGGTGCGCAGGCGCTCGTGCAACGTGGGCCGGTTCCTTACGGTGAACGCGTAGCGCGCCTTCTTCGCCTCGCCCAGGAACGTAGCGTGGTCACGCCGGGTGTGAAGAGCGTCGGCCGTCACCACGATCCCGGCCAGGTCGAAAAGGGCCGACAAGGCGGCGAAGCGGGTCCGCGGCCACCGGCTCCGCCTGGCTCGGGTCGGCGCCGGCCAGTCGGCGGGGCCGCCCGGGTAGGCACCGGCGATGATGCCGCGGATCGTCGCCGCGGAGGGCGCGATGCGCGCGTTCAACGAGGTCATCAGGCGTGCTACCGCACCGGGTCAGAGCCTGTTGCGGAGCGCTGCGGGCCCACTGCCCGATCGCCGCGTACGAACGCGCGCCCGCCGGCACCGCCGAGGCGGCGATCAACAGGCACTGCCCCGAACGGGTGACGCACGTCGCGACGACGGCGCGAGTCCGGCAGTTGACCGGCCGCTCGGCCAGCGACAGCCCCGAACGCCGGCTCAGCACAGGCGATTTGACGAGATGGACAGCGGCCGATGACGGTACATCACATCGAGGCTCCGGGTTCTGAACGGCAAGGTCATCCGTCCGGAACGGGAATCTCGATCTGTTCGTATCGGGCCGCAGGGACGTCATCACCACGCCGTGACCAGCACTTCACCTGCCAAAGAGACTTTGCAACAGCCCTGCCCCGGTAACGCAGCTGTGGGGGCGTCGTGTTCAGGGGCAGGGTGATGTTGTCGCAATCCTGCCGGTGCGGAGGCGGGGCAGCTGCCATAATCAAGACGTGCTCGAAGAGGTGGTCAAACGTGCAGAAGCGATTATTGCTAGGTGTCGTCGGGCGCATCGTTGACTGCCAAAAGCACCTGATTCTGCCCCTGATGGTCGATTTCGTCCCCCGTATCGACCATCAGGGGCGCACTACGTGGTGCGAGCCTCGACGCTGTGGTGGCTCCGCGATCGAGCGAAATCCGCTTGGTCAACCGATACGGAGGCTTCCCATGCCAGAATATGAAAGAGCACTTAAGGAAGACACCCGTGTGATGCTGGACGCTGTTGCCGCTTATCGCATGGCGGTGGGAAGCCACTGTGAGGAATTAGCGGACCTGCAACTCGACAAGGCCGCCGCCATGCTCAAACCTGATGGAACGGTTACCCGGCTCCTGCGGGAACTGACGAGCCATGAACTGGATTTCCTTGCGTATACCGAGGAGCCTTCTTCGCCGGGCGGTGTTCGCCAGCACGAGTTGCCCTCGCACGACACCAAGGGTGGTGCGGAGGTGTTTGCTATCTGGCAGGTGGTGTGCGAGCGATCCCGGAGTGCCGCCCGGTATCTGAGCGCCTTGTGCACCCGAGGGCTGCTGGAGGAGGCAGAACTGCGAAAGGCATTGTTGCCCCTCTTCGGTGAATATGCGCGCTGCGAAGCCAAGCTGCAAGTTCTCCGTAGTCACTGTGAGTGACTCGCCGTGGTCCTGGGGGGCGCGGGAAGAGCTGTATTTCAGTAGCGGAGGATGCGATGACTGAGCATTTGGACGACTCGGCGCGGAAAGCGGTTCAGAAGCAGGCCACGGGTATGAGTCATGGGGACGCGACGATCACGGAAGCCGGTTTACGGGATGCACGGCAGCGGTTGCCGAAGGCGTACTGTCTTGAATCTCTTTGGCGTCAGACGTATCTGGACTGTGAGCTCGCGGAATGGCAACGTCTAATTCGCCTGTTGAGCGAGGGCGGCTTCGGCGCTTATTCGCCGGACAAGGACCCTTTGGTAAGGGAACTGCACACGTGAACAGTAAGGACGAGTGAATCCCTGGAGGCGCCTGAGTCAGGTGACGATTCCGGCCCCCACGGTACGGTTTGTGGACTCATCGATCAGAATGAATCCGCCCATCGTTCTGTTCCGTCGGTAGGAATCGAACGCCAGCGGGACGGTGGTGCGAAGACTGACACTGCCGATCTCGTTGACGGCAAGGCTCGTGGCCGGCTCTTCGCGCAAAGTGTTGATGTCGAGCCGGTACCCCAGCTGCCGCACCATGGCGCGCGCCGTGCGCGTGGTGTGTTTGACCGCGTACTTCTGGGTCGGGTCAAGGGCCTGGCTCTCGTCCATCCAGCACACCAGGGCCTGCAAATCCTGGGAGACCGCTGGAGCGTCGTGCGGGTGACATAGCAGGTCCCCGCGGGAGATGTCGAGTTCGTCGGCGAGCTCGATCGTCACGGACATGGGCGGGCGGGCTTCCGGAACGGAGCCGCTGGGCGAGTTGATCCTGGTGATTCGAGTGGTGGCACGGGAGGGCAGGACCAGCACCTCGTCGCCGGTACGCAGCACACCGGCAGCCATCTGGCCGGCATAGCTGCGGTGGTCGGTGACGCGAGTGGACTGCGGCCGGATCACGTACTGGACCGGTAGCCGGGCACCCAGGGAGTCCGTGACAGATGTGGCGGGCACGTTCTCCAGGTGCGTGAGCAGAGCAGGGCCGTCATACCATGGCATGTCCGGCGAGGGGTGTACGACGTTGTCGCCCCGCAGCGCCGACACAGGGATGACAGTGACATCTCGCGCGCCGATCTCGGCGGTGTAGTCAGTGAACTCCGCACGCAGCTCCTCGAACTGCGCCTGGCTGAAGTCGACGAGGTCCATCTTGTTCACGCACAGGACCAGGTGCCGGACGCCCAGCAGGGTGCACAGCAACGCGTGCCGGCGGCTCTGTTCCACCAGTCCCTTCCGCGCGTCAGCCAGGATGAGCGCCAGGTCGGCCGTGGAGGCTCCGGTGATCATGTTGCGGGTGTACTGGGTATGCCCTGGAGTGTCGGCGACGATGAATTTGCGTCTCGGCGTCGAGAAATATCGGTAGGCGACGTCGATGGTGATCCCTTGTTCGCGTTCCGCGCGAAGTCCGTCGGTGAGCAAGGACAGATCGGTGTAGTCGTCGCCGCGTGCGCTGGAGACGGCCTCGATCGCGGACAGCTGATCGTCGAAGAGCGACTTCGAGTCATACAGCAACCTGCCGATCAGGGTCGACTTCCCGTCGTCCACCGAACCGGCGGTGGCGAATCGCAGCATGTTCATCAGAAATACCCCTCGCGCTTGCGGTCTTCCATGGCCGATTCGCTGACCTTGTCGTCACCGCGTGTGGCTCCGCGCTCGGTCAGCCGGGTGGTGAGGATCTCCTGGATGACGTCCGCCGCCGTCGTGGCGCCGGAGCCGACGGCGGCGGTGCATGAGGCGTCTCCGATGGTGCGGTAGCGCACCTGCGCGATGTACGGCTCTTCGCCGGGCCGGACGGGCAGGTGTTCGTGGATCGCGTACAGCATCCCGTCTCGGTTCACGACGGACCGCTCGTGGGCGTAGTACAGCGCTGGGAGCTCGATGTCCTCCCGTTGGATGTAGTGCCAGATGTCCAGTTCGGTCCAGTTGGACAGGGGGAACACCCGGATCGACTCGCCCGGACGGATGCGGGAGTTGTACAAGGACCACAGTTCGGGCCGTTGGCTCTTGGGATTCCACTGACCGAAGTCGTCACGGAAACTGACGACACGTTCCTTCGCCCTGGCCTTTTCCTCGTCCCGGCGGGCGCCGCCGAACAGGGCGGTGAGACGGTGCCTTTCAATCGTCTGGAGCAGGACGGGTGTCTGGATCGCGTTGCGCATGCCGGAATCAGGCTCGACGACCAGGCCGGAGTTGATCGCCTCCTGCACGCTGCCTACGATGAGCTGCGCCTCCAGTTCAGCGGTGAGTTTGTCCCTGAGCTCCAGCACCTCGGTGAAGTTGTGCCCGGTGTCCACATGCACCAGCGGGAACGGTATCCGTGCGGGCGCGAAGGCCTTCTGCGCCAAATGGAGCATCACGATCGAGTCCTTGCCCCCGGAGAACAGCAGGGCCGGCCGTTCCGATTCCGCGACGACCTCGCGGAGTATGAAAATCGCCTCCGCCTCAAGGGTGGCGAGGTGTTCGACGTCCACAGCCGGTATGGCACGGGGTGTGTCACGGTCGATGGAGGTGGGCATCACGGTTCACTTCCTTCGCGGGGGGAAGCTGGTCACTGTGGTCGGCGGGCGCTGGTGCAGCCGACGCCGGGAGGAGCCGGCGCAGGAGCGGCCCGGTCATGGCGGTTGTCACCAGTGCCATGCACACGAACATCGCGAACAACTGCTCATCCAGAACGCCCAGCTCGAGGCCCAGGCTGAGGACGACGAGTTCGGTCAGCCCACGGCAGTTCATCATCGCCCCGAGCGCCAGCGCCTCGCGTCGGGTGTGGCCGCCTATCGCGAGTGCGGTGGCGGAGGCGCTGGTCATCTTGGCCACGACAGCCACCACAGTGATCAGCAGACAGGTCAGCCAGGGACCGGTGCCGTTCAGCGTGCTCAACGTGGTCTGCAGACCGACGGTCACGAAGAACAGCGGCAGCAGCAGCCACACCGTGACGCCCTGGATCTTGCGGCTCAGTTCACTGATCAGGGGAGAGCTGCGCGGCATGATGACGCCCGCCATGAAGGGGCCGAAGATCGCGTGCACCCCCATGCGGTCGGTGGCCAGCGCGGAAAGCAGGATCAGGCACACCAGCGCGGCGCACAGGCCGTCAGGCGAAAGTCGATTGCGCTCGGCTCGTGCCACCGCCCTGGTCACCAGCGGTTTGACGACCATCCACATCACCAGCGCGAAAGCAGTCACGAACACCACCGCGAGACAGGCGGCGGTCAGCGACGTGCCCCGCACGATGGCGATCACCACCGCGAGCAGGCCCCAGGCGGTGGCGTCGCCGACCCCCGCCGCGGTCAGCCCGGTCACACCGATCGGGGTGCGCAGCAGCCGACGCTCCGACAGCACTCGCGCCAGTACGGGGAACGCGGTGATGGAGAAGGACAGCGCGACGAACAGCAGGAAGGCCGTCTCGCTCGCATGCGCCGGGGGATATCGCCCGTGCAGCCACCAGGCCATGAGCAGGCCCGCGAGGAAGGGCACGGCGATCGAGGCGTGGCCGATGAGGAATCCCACGGGCCCGCTCTTGCGTAGCGTGCCCGAGGGGACCTCCGCTCCGACCAGGAACATGAAGAACACCACGCCGAACTGGGCCAGTGTGTTCAGGTGTGGCAGGACCGAGGTGGGAAACAGCCACTCCTGCGCCCGGGGCGCGATCCCGCCGAGCACGGAGGGGCCCAGGACCAGACCGGTCACCAACTCACCGACGACCGCGGGCTGGCCGCACCGCCGCGCGACCGCTCCGCCCAGCGCCGCGGCGCCGACCACGACCGAGGTGGCCACGAGCAGTCGGTACAGCTGCAGGTCACCGCCGGAACCGGAGCCGACGCCAGCGGCGCCGCTGGCGGAACCGTGCGCCAGCCTGCTGAGTATGCACATCGCCGTGACAACCGGTACCAGTACGATGAACGAGTAGACACCGAGATAGCGCCTCATGACCGAGCATCCTCAGGAAGCGGTACAGGCCGGTACAGCGAACGGTGCGACACGGCCGGGGGACCAGGCAGGGGCGCACGGCGCCGGCAGAGGGTCGGCGGGGGGAGGAACCCAGGTTGAGCAGACTCGCAGTTGTCTCGGGCGCGGCCACCGGCATCGGCAGGGCGGTGGCCGAGGCTCTGGCGGCCGAGGGGGCCGACGTTGTGATGATCGGGCGCCGGGCGGACCGCCTGGCGGCGGCCGCCGCCGAGCTGAACGAGAAGCTGGGGGCCGAGCGGGCCCGGGCCGTGCAGGCGGATCTGACCGTGCCGCAGGACGTGGAGCGAGCGGCGGGTGACATCACGTCCACGGGCCGCACCGTGGACGTCCTGGTCAACAACGCCGGCGGGAACTTCGCCCCTACTGCGTCGAAAGACCTCGCCGACGTCCGCCGTGACTGGCTCGTCAACGTCACCGGCAACGTGCTTCCCGCCGTGCTGCTGACACACGCCCTCATGCCGGCGCTGAGCCGCCCCGGCGGCCGCGTCCTCACCATCGGCTCCATCGCGGCCCTGCGCGGCTCGGGCTCCTACGGCGCCGCCAAGGCCGCACTGCACCCCTGGTCGACGGAACTTGCCGTGCGGCTGGCGCCCGAGGGGATCACCGTCAACGTCATCGCCCCCGGTTACATCCAGGACACCGAGTTCTACGGTGAGCGCATGTCCCAGCAGTTCCACGCCGACCGATCCCGGCAGGCGCCGGCCGGCCGCGGCGGCACCGTCGAGGAGGTGGCCGCGACGGTGGCACACCTGGCCGGCCCTGCCGCCGGATTCATCACCGGCCAGATCCTCCAGATCAACGGGGGCGCAGTGACCGGACGAGGCTGAGCAGGAGCCCGTGGCCGAAGTGGCGAGAGCGTTCACAGAGGGTCCACGGCAAGCGACTTGCGGGCTTCGGCCACGGCGCGGCCGGTCAGCACGGAGGAGGAGCCCAGGTAGCTGGCCGCGTCGAAGATCTCATCCAGTTCGTCCGGCCCCAGCTTTCCGCTGATCTGGGGGTACGCCTCCACAAGGGTGCGCACGAGCCGGCCTTCCTGTTGTGCGCGCTGGGTGAGTTCGTAGACGAGTTCGTGGGCGCGCTGCTTGCCGATGTGCTTACCCAGCGTCAGCATGAGCCGCTCGGACATGATTTTGTCGGCGGCGGCCTCGGTGTTGTGACGCATCCGGTCGGTGTGGACCAGCAGCCCGGTGACACTCTCCGTCAGCATGCCGCATGCGGCCAGGCAGTAGTGTGCGATGTCGGGTATGCAGGCCCACTCGATGCGCAGGGCGCGCGCGTCGCGCTCGTGGTCGCCGATCATCGCCGACAGGGCGGCGCCGGCCTGTGCGTTCGCCAGCCGGGCCATCACCACGACCTGCTCCAGGCGCTCGGGATTGCGCTTGTGCGGCATAGTGCTGCTGCCGACCTTGCCCGGCCGCCAGGCCTCGGCGACCTCGGCGAATTCCGGCCTGGACAGCGTACGCAGCTCGTCCGCGATCCGGGCGAGGGTGCCGGTGACCATCGCCAGGGCGAGGACGAACTCCGTCGGCCTGTCACGCGCGGCGTGCCAGCCGGTCGTCGGCACCCCGAGTCCCAGGCGGTGGGCGAACCGCTCCAGAACGGCGGGCCCGAGGTCGCCGAATCCCGCCATGGTGCCCGCCCCGCCGAACAGTTGCGCCACCACGACGCGCTCACGCAGCTGCGCAAGGCGGTCGTGGTGGCGCAGGAGCTCGTCGGTCCAGCCGGCCACCTTCAGCCCGAAGCTCATGGGCAGAGCGGGCTGGGCATGCGTGCGGCCCAGTGCCACCGTGTCCGCGTGCTGCCCGGCCAGATCCGCCAATTGAGCTATGAGCGCGGCCAGTTGAGGCTGCAGAACGTCGAGCACGTCACGGATCTCCAGGCTCTGCCCGGTGTCCTGGATGTCCTGGGTCGTGGCGCCGTAGTGGATGAACTGTCCCGCCTCGGGGCCGCAGGCCGCCTCGAGGACGCGCAGCAGACCGACGAGCGAGTGCCCGGAGGCGTCGATCTCGCGCTGTACGGCATCGAGGTCGATGAGTTCCATGCGCGCGCTGCTGGCGATGATGTCCGCCATGTCCTGCGGGATCAGGCCGAGTTCACCCTGCGCCTGGGCCAGTGCCGCTTCGATGTCAAGCCAGCGCTGATTGCGGCAGACGTCGCAGAAGATCCGGCGGCTGTCGGGGGAGGCGTAGCGGTTCCCGTAGAACCGGGAGTCGGTGATGTGGCCGCGTTCGTGGCGACAGGATTCGTGTGCGGTGTGCAGTTGCGGATGAGGGCTCATGTCTTCCCCTTGTGAACTGGTACCCGGCGAATGGGCGCGGATCAGGCGCGGGCGCCGCTGGTCGTGAGGTACGGGCAGTGGCCGTACGCAGGCGCGTCCGCGTCGATCTCGGTGCGCGCCGCCAGACGCAGCGCGGCGTGACGAGGGGTGTCGGCGTACTGGCAGGCCGTGGTGAACAGGTCGTCGACGAGCCGGCGGGCAAGACGCGCGGAACCGGCCAGTACCTGCTCGGCGGTGGGGGGCCGGTCGGGGCCGAAGAGCAGCTCCATCGAGGCGGAGCCGCCGATGCCGCCGATGAAGTCCGGCACCACCAGCACTCCGCGCAGATGCAGGGCTTGCTCCGTTGTCTCGCTCAGGCCGTGGTTGGCGCCGACAGCCACCGCCGGACAGGGCAGGCCGGCAGCCGATTCCGCGTCGACAGCGTCGGCGCCGGCCGCCAGGACCAATACGTCGGCGGGAACGGCGAGCAGCGACTCGCGTGCCGGCTGCACGTGCTCGGGAGCGAGCTGCGGGACGGGTGTTCCCGGCCTGCTGTGCAGCATCCGGGCCAGGTCCAGCCCCCGTGCATCCGCGACACAGCCGTGCTCGTCGGCGATCGCCACCACCCGGACTCCCTCGTCCAGGAAGGCGTGCGCGGCGGCACGGCCGAGCGTCCCGAACCCCTGCAACGCGACGCAGACGGGTCCGGTCGCGCCTGCGGCACGGGCGCCGCCGATCGCCGCGTGCGCGAGGACGTGACCCGCCCGCCGCTGGCTGAGCGTCAGCATGCCCACCCGGTCGTCCAGGCGGGCCATGCGCGCGAAGAACTCCTCATCGGTCAGGCGCTGGGCCTTCTTCACGGCGTACTTGATGGAGGGGATGCCGCGGGCGGCGGCGAGCTGCTGGAGGTTGTCCCACCGGGTGCCCATGTCGGAGCCCATGCTGAAGCGATGGTGCAGCTCGTCATGGAGGAACGACAGGAAGCCACCCAACGCCTGCTGCGCACCCGGTGAGCGGGGGTCGTAGTCGATCCCGCACTTGGCGCCGGTGACATTGAGCCCGAGGACCTGTTGTTTGAGAGTCATGGCGGAGGCGAGCGCACTCAGTTCGTCGGGGTTCAGGCCTGGCTGCATCCGACAGCCTCCGGCTGCCAGCGAGCCGGAAGTGCTGTCGTACGCCAGCCAGCCACGCACCCCGCCGGCGGAATCCTCGTAGCTGAGGATCTGTGTCATGGTGTTCCTCTCACCGTTGGTCGGTGTCGCTCATGCAAGGAGGGCCAGGACGTCGCTGGTAGTGATCAGCGCTTCGGGCAGGCCGCCGGCGACGGCGACGGCGGCGCCATCGCGGTCGAGGGCGTCCATCACGTCTGCCAGCAACTGGCCGACGCCGACGACCGGCAGGGGCGGGGACATATGGGCGCCGACCTCGTCATCAGGGCTCAGACGGCCCTGGGCCAGACCGCGGGCGAGGCCGGAATCGGTGAGGACGCCGCGGATCTCGGGCAGCCGTACCGGGGGCTTCGCGCCGGCCACGAGGAGATGGGCCAGTCCCCGCTCGCGCATCAGCTTCACGGCGCCCGCCACGCTCTCGGCGGGGTCCACGAACATCAAGGGGCGGCTGTGCCCGCGGCGCTCCAGCAGATCGCCGACCCGAACCCCTGACCCGGGCTGGTCGGTGAAGCCGAAGCGCTGAGTCCATTCGTCATTGAAGATCTTCGACAGGTATCCGCGGCCGGAATCGGGGATGAGCACCACGACGACGTCCTTGGGTCCCAGGCCGCGGGCCACGGCCAGCGCCGCAGCCACGGCCATGCCCCCCGACCCGCCGGTGAGGATGCCCTCCTCGCGGGCGAGCCGCTGGGTCATGCCGATGGAGTCCTGGTCGGACACCGCGATGATGTCGTCCGCCACCTCCGGGTCGTAGGACCGCGGCAGCGAGGGCTGGCCCACTCCCTCGACGACGTAGGGACGCCCGGCGCCGCCGGAGTAGACCGAACCCTCCGGGTCGGCGCCGACGATCCGCACGCGTCCCCGGGAGACCTCCTTCAGATAGCGGCCGGTGCCGGAGACGGTGCCCCCGGTTCCTACGCCCGCGACGAAATGGGTGACGCGTCCTTCGGTCTGCGTCCAGATCTCCGGACCTGTGGTGTGGTAGTGCGAGTCGGGGTTGGCCGAATTTGCGTACTGGTTCGGCGAGTATGCCCCGTCGATCTCGACGGCCAGCCGCGCGGCCGTGCTCCGGTAGGAATCGGGATGGTCGACGGGGACCGCGGCCGGACAGACCCGCACGTCGGCGCCGTACGCCCGCAACACCGCGATCTTGTCGGGGGAGACCTTGTCGGGGCAGGTGAACACGCACCGGTAGCCGCGCTGCTGGGCAACGAGGGCCAGGCCGACCCCGGTGTTCCCCGACGTCGGCTCCACGATGGTGCCGCCCGGGCGCAGCAGGCCCGCCTCCTCGGCGGCCAGGATCATGCGCAGCGCAATACGGTCCTTGGCCGAACCGCCGGGGTTGAAGGATTCCAGCTTGGCCACGATCGTCGGTGTCAGACCCTTGCTGACGTGCCGCAGCCGCACCAGGGGAGTGTTGCCGATCAGGTCGATGATGGATTCGTGGGCGTGCACAGCGCTACCTTCCCTTCCTGCCGCCATGGCCTTGCCCGGCCGGCGAACCCTTGCCTGTGCGCCGGTAGGCATTGGCGAACTCCAGGCTGGTGCGCACCTCGATCACGGCCGGACCTGCGCAGGCGAGCGCCTTGGCCAGTGCCGGCTGGACGTCCGCCGGGGTGCTCACCGTCAGTCCCAGGGCGCCGAAGGATTTGGCCAGCGCCGCGAAGTCGGGGTTGGCCAGATCGGTGGCGATCGTCCGGCCGGGGAAGTCCTTGTCCTGGTGCAGCCGGATCGTGCCGTAGCTGCTGTTGTTGGAGATGAGGTACACCACCGGCAGGCGGCGGGCGCAGGCGGTGATCAGTTCGCCTCCGTTCATGAGGAACCCACCGTCGCCGACCACGGCCACGGTCGGTGTCGTGGGGTTGCGCAGCGCAGCGCTCACCGAGGCGCCGACGGCGAACCCCATGGAGCTGGAGGAGATGCCCAGCAGCCGGCCTCTCTCGCCGAACCGCAGATGGCGGTAGGTCCAGCTGGTGAAGGTGCCCGAGTCGACGACCACGGTGACCTCCCCGTCGGTCAGCTCGTCCAAAGCCGAGATCACGCCTCCGAAGACCACACCGTCGTCAGCCTGCACGGGATGCCAGACGGCCTTTTCCACCTCGAGTTCGTGCAGCTCGGCCATCCACTGCGACCGGCCCCCGTCCGGGTCGTCGGCTGGCCAGTCGGCCAGTTGGCGCATGAACGCCAGCGAATCGGCCGCGACGCCTACCGTCGGCTGGTGGAAAAGACCGATGCGCCCGGCGTCGGGATGGATGTGCACCAACGGCTGAGCCGCGGTCGGGAACCGGCGGCGCTTGGTAGTGCTGTTGTCCAGCCGTGTGCCCACCGCCAGCACCAGGTCGGCCCGGTCGAAAGCGGCGAACTGGCTCGCCTGGGTGTTGTTGTGCAGATGTCCGGCGTAGGCACCATGCCGGTTGGACAGCAGATGCTGGTTCTTGTTGCTCGTCACTACCGGCAGTTGGTGACGTTCGGCCGCCTCCCGGATCACCGCACGGCTCTGGGCGCCCTCCAGCCGAGAGCCGACCAGCAGCAGCGGGCGGCGGGCCGCGGCGAGCAGGTTCCGTATCCGGTCGGTGGTGTGCGGATCGGGGACGGACGGCCCGCAGACCGTGCGTCGGCAAGGGACCTCCGTCCCGCCGGGCAGGTTCCAGACGTCCTCAGCCACGGCCAGCACGACGGGACCTGGCGTTCCGGACTCGGCCACACGGAATGCGCGGGTCACGAACTCCGCGGCGGCCGCGGGCTCCTGAAGCCGCCAGACCGCCTTGGCCATGCCGCCGAAGTGCCGTCCCAGATCGATCCCCTGGAACGGCTCACGATCCGCTTCCGGCACCGGCACATCACCGACCAGCAGGACCAGGGGCGAGGCGTCCTCGGCGGCGGCGTGCACCGCCACCGCCGCATTGGCGGCCCCCGGCCCGCGGCTGACCAGACAGACGCCGGCCCGCCCGGTCAGCTTCGCGTCGGCCAGGGCCATGAACGCCGCCGACCCCTCGTGCCGGCAGGTCACCACATCGACCTGCGGCACGTCGTACAGCGCATCGAGAAGGGGCAGATAGCTCTCTCCCGCCACGCAGAACACACGGTCGACGCCGTGTCCGCTCAGGCCGGCCGCCACGGTGTGCGCCACAGTGGACAGTTGTTCGCCCCGGCCGGTGGTCACTGCTGTCGACACGCTCGGTCTCCTCGACACATGGGGGATGGTGACCCGGCTGGCTCAGGCAGCCGACGGAGGCAGGTATGCGGCAGTCGCGGTCTGCGGCGGATAGATGATGGCCGAGTCGTCGAAGCTCTGCTGGTACTTCTGGTATTGCAGCAGCGCCAACTCCGGGGCGTTGTGGTGCCAGTGCGCGGGGCCGCGCTCGAAGCGCAGCGGCCCGCGCCAGGTGGGGAACTCCATCGTCTCCAGCGCGTCGAGGAGATCCTCACGGCTGTCGGAGCGGGCCGCGTCCAGTGCGGCGGCGATGATGGTGACGTCCGTGAAGTGTGTCAGCGCGGTGTCCGGCGGGAAGGCGCCGTAGCGCTCGACGTAGCGGTCGATGAACCACCGCCCGATGTCGGTGAGCCCCTCCCAGGACGGCCGGTAGCGCATGGCCGGCCACATCGTGCCGACGCCGTTCTCGCCGCTCAGCCGCCAGAAGTCGTCCGAGCGCAGCGGGAACCCGAAGGTGACCATCATCGGGATGCCGGGCCGCAGACCCACTTCGGCCGCCTGCTCGACGATCATGTAGTTGGTCTTGATGACGGCGCCGTTGATGAACAGGTCGGGCTCGAAGTCCTTGATGGCTCGCAGCTCGTGACGGAAGTCAGTGGTGTCGTCCTGGGGGAAGTCCAACCGCAGGAACTCCATGCCATGGCGCTGGGTGCCGTACTCGACCAAGGTGTCGGCCATCTGCGCCCCGAAGACGGTGTCCGCCGCGAGCAGCCCGATCCGTCGCATCCCCTGAGAGGCCGCGAAGTCGAGCATCACCGGCACACGGTCGGCTATCGAGAAGTACGAACGGAAGACGTTGCGCCGCTTCTGGGCTGTGATCAGGCTGTGCCCGTTCTCGACGAAGATCGGCAGGTCGTAGCGGCTCGCCACATCGACGACCCACGGAGTGGTGCGCAGATGCCACTGCCCCATGGCGGCCACGACACCGTCCACCAGGGCGAGCTTGGTCATCTGGGCCGCCGACGACCTCGCCATGCCCTCCTGCGCGGCCGTGGCCTGGTCGTCGTAGAGGACGAACTCGATCTGCCGCCCGCCGCGAGTGCCGCCGTGCTCACGCACGTACTCCGCGCCCAGGCAGGCGCCACGGGTGACCAGCTCGCCCGCCGTGGGATCACCCGGCTCGTTCAGCGGGGTGACGATGCCGATGCGGACCGGATTCGCGCCCGCATGCTTGTTGACCTGCTCGATGTTGCTTCGAGCACGTTCCTCGTGCGTGGTTTGGGCACTGCCCACGGGATTCCTCCTGCTGTCGGTGCGAATGTTCAGATGCCGAACTCGGACCGGTACGGGGCGAACCTCTCCTCGAAGTCCTTCTCGGTGAGACCGAAGTCCTCCAGGGCATAGGTGTGACGGCCGGTCGTCGCATCGTTCTCCGCCGCCATGAAGGCGGTCATGCGGCGACCGGCCTCAGCAGTCAGCGGTACTCCGATGTAGTCGCACACGCGCTCGGCGGCACCGAGTGGATCGCTCACGACATCGCGAAAGTTCAGGTCGAGCGGGGCCGTGGCGGTCGGCCCGGTGCCCCGCCGCAGGCGGTTGAGGGCCTCGGCGGCATAGTCGAGCCAGTAGCGGCCGATCTCCTCGCGGTCCACGGCGTCGGAGCGTGCGGCACGCACAGTCGAGGTCAGGCTGCACACACTGGGCACTGCCACGGCGGGCGAGCGGTGCAGACGGATCACCTTGGCGTTCGGATAGACCCGAGCCAGATCCTCGGCGTGCCACAGATGAGAGGGGCACTTCAGCAGCACCGGCGCGCCAGGCCTGCGCCACAGCACGCAGCGCAACTGGTCCTTGTGGAAACGGTACGCCGGCAGCATGGACTGCCGGCGCAGCCAACGGGAGTAGCCCGGTACGCGGTAGCGCAGCGCATAGATCGAGTGGCGGAAAGAGTTGGCGGTCAGCCGATGGCACTCCTCGGGCAGCCGCGCCTGCAACAGATGGATGGACCTGAAGCCCGGAGCCGCCTGGTAGTACTCCTCGATGTACGCCTCACACGCGGCGATGAGGTCATCGGGCTCCTCGGCGGCGGCAGGCGTCATCGTTTCCCACAGCGCCGGAGAGCGCAGGTCCGGGTGCTGGGCGAGCAGGTGCTGCAGGAACGTGGTCCCCGTGCGCAGCAGACCTGTGATGAACACCGGACGGACGGGAACGCTGCTGATCTCGGGCACGGCCGCCGTCATGCGCCGGACACGGATCTGCGTCACCAGAGCGGACACCAGAGCGGCCCGCGCGCGCGCACGACCCTGGTCGTGCAGCCGCGCCTCGCTGTCCAGGGCCCTGGTCAGTTCCATGAGATCCGGCAGGAAGCGCAGCGGCGTTTCCCCGTCGTCTCCCGCGACGCAACGCGCTTCGGCCACCAGCGACGCCGGATCGAGATCCGTACGGCTCACCGGCGAACGATCAGACGTGTCCAAAGCCATGCGCTCCTGCCCTCCGACGGATATTCCGGTTCAGCGAATGGGTGCCCGGGCACACGGATCTGGCCGGCGCCGCCGAGCCGGAGCCGGCCAGGCCGCCGATGACTTTCAGAGGAAATTCCCCACAGAGAATCCCCTACGATTTTCGCAGTCTCATTGCCCCGTCGCTTCAGCATCGACAGGCTCATGTTAGATGGCTGTGCCTGACATGCCGCTGACGCACAACTGACCTTGTTGGAGCGCAAGAAAGCCTTGTGGAGCGCTCGACAGCTGTGCGATAACTGACGTAATGCTGAGGCGCCATGGTCCGACAAGAACGGAGGTGGGCATGGCTACCGTCACAACAGAATCCGACAGGGCACTCGAAGCCATTCAGCGATATACGGTCGCAGATAATCCGAGTGCCTTCCTCGCGGTCAACAGCGGGAACAGCTATTTCGAATCGGGTGACTCGCCGGGAGTCATCGTGTACCGCACCGCGGGAAGGTATCTGGTCCAGTTCGGTGGACCGTTCGCACCGGTTGACACCCGCGCGCGCCTGCTTCAGGAATTTGTCGCCTTCGCGAACGAACAGAGCCGCCAGATCGTGACCGTGCAGCTCCAGGGCGCCGACGCGGAGCCGTATCTTGCCCAAGGTTTCACGGTCAATCAGATGGGCGCCTCGTACGCCATCGACCTCGATGGCTTTTCCTTGCGTGGCACGGCGTTCATGCAACTGCGCAACAAGATCTCCCGTTCGCTGCGCAGCGGTCTGAAGATCAGCGAGGTCCCGCTCGACCCGTGGCACGACCAGATGCGGGAGCTGGACAAGAGCTGGCTCGGAACCAAGGGCGAGGGGGCGAAGCCGCTTGAGTTCCTGATAGGACAGTACGGCGGCGAGTACCAGCCGCTGCGTCGGCTGTTCGTCGGCGTACTGGACGGCAAACTCGTCGGCTACATCACTTATTCACCCGTCTACGGTGCACAGGCCGGCTGGCTCCACGACCTGACACGGCGCCACCCCGACGCGCCCCCCGGGGTGATGGAGGCGATAAACAAGACGGCCATCGACACCTTCAAGGCCGAGGGCACGCGCTACCTCCACTTCGGATTCACGCCCTTCACGTCGCTGCAGGTGCGACCGCAGCTGCCGGGGTACAGCCAGGCCTTCCACTGGTTCATGGGACACCTGTGGCAGCACGGCGAAGGGGTGTACCCGGCGCAGACACAGCTCGCCTACAAGGAGAAGTGGGCCCCCGACATCATCCTCCCGGAATACGTCGCCTTCCAGAACGGAGCGAGCATTCCGGCACTCGTGCACATCTTCCGCGCCTGTAACGCGGTGTGACGAGCGTACGCGCGCTTTTCGCCAAGCTCGAGACGACGAGGGGTATTCAGAGATGTCCGACCGGATCGACTCCGCTGGGCAGCACGTCTTCGAACTGTTCGGAGCGGTAGCCGCGGCTCCTGACGATGAAGCGGCGGGAGCCGCCGCCGACGAGGCACTCGCCGAACTCGACGCGCTGCTGCGCGCGGCGGCGATCGAGTCCGTGCCCGAGTGAACGCATCAGCTGAGGGCTCCGGCACGGGCTCTCGGGGCTGTCGAACTCAGATCGGTGGCCCCTGCTTGGCGCGTTCCACGGCTTCCCACAGGTACCAGCAGGCCACCGTGCGGAACGGACGCCACAGCGCACCGCGTTCCTCGATCTCTTCACGATCGGCCAGAGCCTCCTTGCCGAAGGCGATCGAGAAGCCGTTGCGAATGCCGTAGTCGTCCACAGGCAGCACGTCCGGCCGGCCCAGACGGAACATGAGGAACATCTGAGCGGTCCACCGGCCGATGCCGCGCACCGACGACAGGCGCTGGACGACGGCCTCGTCGTCCATCTCCCGGAGCGCCTTCAGCTCCGGCAGCACCCCGGCATCGACCTTGTACGCGAGGTCGCGCAGCGACGCCAGCTTCGGCCGTGACAGGCCCGCGGAGCGCAGCTGTTCGTCGGAGGCGCCGAGGATCTGCTCGGGCAGCAGGCCCTCGCCCGAATCAGGGAACAGCGCCCGAACGCGGCCGTGGATCGTCGCCGCCGCCTTGTTCGACAGCTGCTGGTAGACGATGGCCTCGGCGAGTGCGCCGAAGACGCTTGCCGCCTCATTGAGCGGCATCGCGAACGGACCGACACTGTCGATGAGGTCGGCGAGTGCGGGGTCCGAGGCACGGAGATAGGCGACCGCAGTGACCGGATCGAAGGGGTAGGCGCCGGCAGGGCCGCCGGCCGCCGCCGGGTGGCGCGCGCCGGCACGTTCGATCGCCAGCAGGCCCAGTTTCGTGGTGACGCCGCCGTTGGCGGAGAAGCCGCCAGGTTTGCCGCCCGCAGCCACCACGCGATGGCAGGGAACGATCAGCGCGAAAGGATTGCGGGCGAGCGCCTGACCCACGGCGCGGGCCGCACCCGGTCGCCCCATCCGCTTGGCCACCGCCGCATACGTGATGGTCTCACCGGCGGGAATGGCCCGGGCCGTTTCGTAGACATGCCGGCGAAACGGTGGCACCTGCGACATGTCCAGATTGATGGAGGCCAGGTCGCCCGGCTCGCCGCGCAGATGCCGCACCACACTGGCGACGGCGCCACGCGCGTGGGGCGGCGGCGTGCTCTCCGGCACCCCGGGGACCATGCTCAGCAGCCGCTCGCGGGTACGGGCGCGGTCCGCTTCCGGCAGTTGCAGGCAGGTGACGCCGTGCTCGCTCCAGGCGATCCCGCAGGTGCCGATGGCGGTGTCGAACAGAGTGAAACCATGGTTCATCCCAACGCGTTCCTTTCGCTCTTCTGCCGGCCGGAGAGCGGGCTAAAGGCTGTCCCGTAACTGCTGGTCACGGGTGATGTGATCTTGCCGTGTCCGGTGCGCTCACAGCCTCGGAATCCTCCTGGTCGACCCCGTTCATCGGGCTGAGCCCACGCCAGTTCAGCAAGCTGATCACCGCACTCCGGCGTGAGGATGCGGACCCTGTGCGCACGGGCCGGTCCTCGAGCCTGCCGTTGAAGGACCGCGTGTTCCTGATCGCCGCGTACGGGCGCGCGAACCTGACCCTGCGCCAACCGGCCCCGCTGTTCAGGGTGTCCAGGAACTACCGGTACTCCGCCAACCATCAGGTCGTCACGACGCCGACCCCCGGCTCGTCGTCGCCGTCGGCCGACCGGTCCCAGGCAACGCAAGGACTGCGGGGTGTGGGAGCTGTCCGGCGCGAAAGGCGCCGCCGGCAAGACCACAGTCATCGCAGTCGGCGGCTACCGGGGTACCGGCCTGGTCGTCCCTCACCGCCGAGAAAAAGGCCAGACCGAATTCAAGGACTGGAAGGAGGAGCACAATGCCTCCTACCACAAGGAACCGTGCGTGGAGCCCGTCTTCGCCCGGATGAAGGGCTGGAAGATCCTTCGCGACTGCCGGCCGAAGGGCGACGGCGTCCACCGCGTCATGCTCGGCATCGCCCGCCTGCGCAACCTCGTCCTTGCCGGATGACGCAGGAACCGGCAAGCCACCAGCAAATCAGAGATCATTTACGGTACAGCATTTAAGGCCGCGCGGCCACGAGAATGCGACAGCATGACGGCGGCCCAGTAAAACCCATGCTGGACCGCCGCCACAGCGTTCACTGCCGGTCGTCAGGCCGCACAGATGCAGAACTCGTTGCCGTCCAGGTCCTTCAGTACCACCCAGCCGTCATAGGAAGCGACTTCGGTGGCACCGAGGCCCTTGACGCGCTTGACCTCGTCATCCAGGTCACTGGTGAAGAAGTCCAGGTGCAACCGGTTTTTGCCCTGCCGCTTCTCGGGAACCAACTGGAGCGACAGGCCGGCCGCTTTCTGCTCCGGGTCCTCGAAGTACACCGTGGAATCGTCGGATGACGAAACCTTGTACCCGGTCACCGCCTGCCAGAACTCAGAGGCGCGCTTCAGGTCGTTGGTGTCGACGCAGACGTTGCCGATCTGGATGGCCATCTCTCGTGTCTCCTATTGCGGGTTATCTCGGTGCTGGACAGCAGCCGGTTGTCTGGCATACCAGACAACCGGCTGCTGCGGGCATGTGTGACACCGGAAATTTCTACAGGATGCGGGGAGCGCGTGCACGCAGAAGATCGATCGCCTCCGGGATCCCCATGTATTTCAGCCGAGATTCGGCCAGTTCGTCATTCCAACGGGCCGCGAGGTCCCATCGCGACTGCGGAGTGGTGTCGAGCATCCGGCACCCCGGGAACAGCTCGAAGTCTGTCAGCAGCTCCCGGTGCTGGAGCATGCCCTCCTGGAAGAGCTCCTCGCGGTGCATGACGAAGTCACGGTCGTTGATCTCGCCCCACAGCTCGCGGCCGCGGTGCAGGACCCCCATGATGTGGTCGCGGTCCTCCGGGTGCTTGAGCAGGTGTTCGCGCACGATGGAGCTGCCGACCGCAAGATGGCGGATCTCGTCAATCGCGGCGCCACGGGCGATCTCCCCGGCGACCGGATCGAGTACCCCCCACTTGCGCTCGCTGAGTTCGGTGGAGGCGGCCAGCACCCCTTCGATGATGACGGCGAACGCCACGACCCCGCCGATGAAGTCCTTCTCCTCCCGCGTGACGGTCTGGGCGAACTCCTTGATCGGCCGCAGGACCTGCCGCTCGTAGTCCACGCCGACCTTGCGGATCCACGGCATCAGTTCATCCGCGGGCACGCCCAGGTCGACCAGGTGGTTGCGGAAGATCATGTGGTGGCGCGCCTCGTCGAGCAGCTGGGTGGAGAAGAACTCCAACTCGGCGATGCCCGGCGCGGTGGCCACGTAGTCGGCCAACACCTTGGTCGCGGCCTCCTCGTCCAGCGCCCGGTAGGCCAGCTCCAGCCGGAGTGCCTCGCGCAGCGGACCGGGTTCACGCATGTGGTCGGGCGTGACCGCCGACGGCGCGTACCCCAGGGGGCGGTTGCGCAGGGTGCCTTGGGCCACGGCGGAGAACCAGTACGCCAGGTCGCACTGCTCGACGGTCAGCGCCAGCGAGCCTGCGCCCTCCAGCAGGCCAGGTGCTTCGTCCCAGTCCGCCTCGACAGGTATGTCAGCGGTCATCGCAGTTCACTCCTTGTCCTCAGGTGTCGTTGGTGTCCAGAGCCGAGAGCCCCTCGTGCCACAACTGTCCGGCGAACGCCAGCAGCGGAGCCCCCTGGCCCGGATCGCCGGCCAGCACCTCCGCCGTCAGCAGATGGTGATCACCGATCTCCTGGTCTCCGATGAGGGCACACGCCATGTGGGCCAGACAGCCGTCGATCAGTGGGGCGCCGGTCAGGTCGTCCGTGGTCCACTCGACGTCGGCGAACTGCGCGTCGCCTTGATGCCGGCCAGACGCAGCGAACTGCCGTGCCACAGACGCCTGTTCACTGGACAGAACATTGACTGAAAACACACCTGCCTCGCAGGCCAGCGCAGTAAAGGCGGAAGAAGATCGCAGGCAGACGCCCAGCACCAGCGGATCGCGGGAGATGGCCGCCACGGCGCTGACAGTGGTGCCGTGCCGCAGTCCGGCGTGGTTGACGGTCAGTACGGTGACGCCCGAGGCGAAACGGCGCAGTGCCCGGCGCGCGGCCTCGGGGCTGACGCCCCGCGAGCCGCGGGCTGTGGCGACCGCGGCGGCGGACGGTGTGGAATTCACAGTCCGGCTTCCTGAGCGATGCCGGATGTGCGTTCGGGAACGCTCGGCCCGGGTACCCGGTTGCCGGCGCCTGCGGTGCGCGCGCGCATCTGCGCCGCGATCCTGGCATACAGGGGGTCGGCGACCGGCTCGAAGGGGAGCCCGAAGGGCTTGAGGAAGTTGCCGAACAACCCGCGGTCCCCGAGGACGTGGAACGGGATCGCTAGGAGCGCCCACTCCGGTCCCACCAGCCACAACCACAACCCCACCACGGCGCTCTGCGTGACCAGACTGTGCATGCTGTTGTACAGCACGTAGTACGTCTTGGAGATGCGCCCGTCGGCACTGCGGCGGAAGGCGATGGCGCCAGGGATGTAGCCGATGAGATCGATGTAGGCGAACAGCGCGATGAAGGGGATCCAGCGGATCTCTCCGAAATGCACGATGATGAGTACGATCGACAGCACGAAACCCACGAGATACTCTGCCCGGTGCAACCGGAATGTGTTCGGTGTCTCGAACGGGTTTTTTTGATCCACAGTTCCCTCCGTAAATCGGCACGTGGCCGGTGGACTCAAGGATCAGGAAAGGTGCAGCGGGTTTCCCTCGAAGTAAGCGACCAATTGCGTCGCAAGACTTCCGCGGGAGGGCGGATGGAATGCCAGCGCCCGCACCGCAGAGGCGAGGTAGGCGACGTCGGGAGAGCCGACGAAGGCCATGCCGCCGAGCAGCTCCGTCGCGGCGTCGACCGTGGCGGCCAGCAGATCCTGGGTCGCGTAGCGGGCCACCAGGACCGAGCCAACCGCCTCGTCGCCCTCGACCCCGTCAGCGATGGCGCGGGCAGCGCCTTCCTGTAGGTCCACCGCCGCCTGCAGACGCACCGCGAGGGCGGCCCGGTCGCTCTCGCTTCCCCTGCGGGCCTGGAGTACCCGGGTCACCAGCGTCGCCGCCACGCCCGTGTACGCGGAGGTGACCAGCAACTCGAACCACGTGAAACCGGCTGTCTGGAGATCATCGAGCCGGCGCTGGTCCTCCGGAGTGCTGCTGATGACCAATTCCTGCGGCACCATCACATCCCTCAGCCGCACCAGATCGCTCTGCGCGGCGGCGAGAACGGGCGTCGACCAGAACGGCTCGACGCTGATACCGGGCGAGTCCGCCGGAATGAGCAGCAGAGCCAGACTCTGCCGGCCCTGCGCATCCGTGATCGCGACGCTGGCGGTCAGCAGGTCCATCGCCCGGGAAAGGCTGCACGGCTTCTTCTCACCGTTGACCCGGTAACCGTTGCCGACCGGCTCCGCGACCACCGAGGGCAACAGGATGTTCTGGTCCGTACGCCCCTCCGCCCACGCGGAGGACAGCAGCAACCCGTCCGAGGCGATGGAGGCCAGCAGCTTGGTCTGGGCCAGGGTCAGACGGTCAGCTGTCTCCGCCAGGCTGAAGAGCATGGCCACGGTGAAGTGGTGCATGACCGTCGCCACCCCGAGCGACGGTGACAGCGCCCCGATGGCCCGCTGCGTGCGTACCGCACTCAGGGGATCGGCCTCCTGCCCGTCGAACGCCTTCGGCACCAGCAGCCCCGCACCGCCGTGGGCACGGAATATCTCCAGCACCTGGCTGTCCGCGGCTTCACGTTCCGTCAGCGGTATGGCCTCAAGAGCCGCAGCCAGACCCGGATGGAATTTCTCGCATGCCTCGTGCGCGGAGGCAAGGAATCGCATCGCCGCGTCCTCCTTGAGCGATGTATGCATGGACGGGACGGCCGTCGTCGAGCGAGTATGTCAGTAGTCGACTGACATCGAGCTGACGCTCAACTGACTTTGAGATCAGCCGTATTGGCTTTGTGGCTGTCAGCGCCAGGTCAGCGGGTATGTCTTATCTTCGGTGAAATGAACCGTGGTGAAAGGGAAATTCTGGCGCACGCGTCCGGGCAGGCCATGGACTACCTGGCGGGGCTGTCCGAGCGGCATGTGGGCGCCACCGCCGGAGCCGACGACCTCATGAAGCTGCTGGGCGGGCCACTGCCGGAGCGGCCAGCTTCGCCCACCGAGACCATCGACCTGCTGGGACGGGCCGCAGCCGAGGGCGGTGTGGTCGCCAGTTCCGGCCCCCGCTACTTCGGTTACGTCGTCGGCGGCACCCTGCCCGTCGCGATCGCCGCCGACTGGATCGCCACTGCCTGGGACCAGAACAGCGGGATCTTCGACCTCGGCCCCGCCGTGGCCACCGCCGAGCACATCACCGCCGGCTGGCTCATAGACCTGCTCGGGCTGCCCGCCGACACCTCCGTCGGCTTTCCCACCGGCTGCGCGATGGCACACGTGACCGCACTGGCCGCGGCACGCCACCATGTCCTGGCCGCGGCCGGCTGCGACGTGGAACGCCGCGGCCTGCACAGCGCCCCGCCCATCCATATAGTCGTCGGCGAACAGCGCCACCTGACGATCGACCTCGCCCTGCGCTACCTCGGCTTCGGCACCGACCAAGTGCACGTCGTGTCGTCTGACGGTGAAGGCCGGCTGCGCGTCGAGGAGCTGGAACGCGTACTGGCCGACTGCGACGGGCCCACCATCGTCTGCGCACAGATAGGCGATGTGAACTCGGGGGCCATCGACCCCGTCGGCGACATCTGCGACGTCGCCCACCGCCACTCCGCCTGGGTACACGTGGACGGCGCGTTCGGCCTGTGGGCCGCGGCCAGCCCCACGCTGCGCCATCTAGTGGCCGGGACCGAGCGCGCCGACTCATGGGCGACCGACGCGCACAAGTGGCTGAACGTGCCGTACGACTGCGGACTGGTGTTCGTGGCCCACCCGCAGGCACATCAGGCCGCCATGCTGCACACACGCGCCGACTACCTTCCCGCCGGAGTCCCGGGGGAGCGTGACGCCATCGAATGGGTCCCCGAGCTTTCCCGCAGGGCCCGCAGCCTGCCGGTCTGGGCGGCCCTGCGCACCTTGGGCCGCACCGGGGTGGCCGACATCATCGACCGCTGCTGCGCCAACGCACGCCGCTTCGTGACGGAGTTGGAGGCCGTGCCGCAGGCCCAGATCCTCAACGACGTCACGCTCAACCAGGTTCTGGTGCGTTTCGGCAACGACGACACCCTCACCCGAAAAGTGATCAAGCAGCTGCAGACCGGCGGCGTCTGCTGGTTCGGGGAGACGACCTGGGGCGGCGCGCTGGCGATGCGTATCTCCGTCACCTCCTGGCGCACCACGGAAACGGACGTCGACCGAACCGTCGAGGAGATCCGCAAGACACTGGCCCAGGTGACGGGCACGGTCTCCGCGTCGCCGTCCTCACGCAAGAGCTCTTCGTGAGCGACAGCCCCGCCGCTTCGTCCGACCCCACTCAACGATCTCCATCGAGAACCGATGGAACTGGAAGGGCTCGCCGTGTCCAGGATCTTCGCTTCGTTCGCCGCCAGGGTCACAGATCCGGAACTGGCCGCCGCCTCCAGCCGCCAGGCCCACGGAGGACGGGACGGCAGAGGCATCGCGAAGGGCCGCGGCTGGGCACTGGGCTGCAACAGGCTCGCGGTCACCGACCCTGAAACAGGCCGTCAGCCGTACAGGCTGCGCCATCTGCCGGGGATCATCGCCGTTCTCGACGGGGAGATCTACAACCACCACAGCCTACGGCGCCGACTGAGAACCCGTGGCCACCGCTTAGCCGACCCCTGTGACGGCGCCATACTGCCAGCACTCTACGCCGAGTACGGCACAGGCTTCGCGCAGTACCTGGAAGGGATGTTCGCGGTCGCCCTTGTCGATGTGCGCACCGAGCCCAAACTGGTCCTGGCCACCGACGACCAGGGCATGAAGACCCTGTACTACCACACCAGCCCCGATGGCCAGGTGCACATCTCGTCCGAGCTGTCCGGACTGCTGGCCTTCTCCCAGGTCCCCGCACACGAGCGGGGACCAGGCCTGGACGAATACCTGACGACCGGAACCTGTCTGGGCAGCCAAACCATCCTCAAGGGCATCAGGACCCTGCCGCCCGCAGCCCTCGCAGTGGCTGCGGGCGGCACTGGTTTGCGCGTGTGGCGGCGAAGCGTTCCCTCGCGGCCCGCCGACGGGGCACAGGTCGACACCGCCTTGCAGGAGGAAGTGGCCCGACTCACCCCTACCGATATGCCGGTCTGCTCGGTGATGACCGACGATCCCGGCTCCCGCCTGCTCACCGCGGTGGCGGCCCGACACCGAAAGGAGGTCGAGGACGCGCCGCTGCACAGTTTCCACGTCTCCTACAACGGTCGGCGGTCCGTCACCGAACACGCCACGGCAGGCCGCGTGGCCCGGCGCAACGGCACCGTACACCACGAACTCGTCATCGGCCCCGCGGACCTTCCTGAACTGCTGCCCCGCACGATCTGGCACCTGGGCCAGCCCAACGCCGATCCCGCCGCGCTCAGTACGTACGTCGCCTTCCGTGCCGTCAGAGCAGCGGGATTCACCGTCGCCCTGACGGCAGAGGGCGCCGCCCCGGTGTTCGCCGCCACACCGGCAGCACCCCTCCAAGAGGCCGATGCCAGCCATGACGGCGGCAACTGGATATCGTCGTACGTCGAGTCGCTGGCGGCCGTGCCCCGTTCCTTGCGCGAATCCCTCTACTCGGCGGAATACCGGGAGTACTTGTCGTCCCTCGGAGCGACCGCCGACCGCCTGGCCGCCTCCCTGGCCTCGGGTCCGCCCGCCCGTTCCACGGCCGTCACCGCCTTCGAGACCGGCCAGCTGTCCGCCTACCACCTGCGCCGACTCGACCACCTGAGCGCCGCGTGGGCCGTTCAGGCACGGCTGCCGTACCTTCAGTCCGCCACGGTGACGTCCCTGCGTCCCGAGGCGGCCGGCGACGGGCGCCGAGCGACGATGCTCTACGAGGCGGGGCGGCTGCTGCTGCCCGATGCCCTGCTTCGGCAGCCCCGCACCGCCCGCACCTGCCTTTCCGAGGCGATGCTCGTACCAGGCACCCCGCTGATGGAACTGGCCCACGACACGCTGACTTCGGGCCACCTGCGCAGCGACGGCCGGCTGGACCCGGTCGCCGTGAAGTCTCTGCTCGCCGACCAGTTCCAGGAGCCCTCCTCGAGCCAGGCCAAGGCCCTGTGGGCCTTGCTCGTCTACGAGCTGTGGAACCAGGAACTGCGTGCGCTGCGCCCGGTCCAGCCCTTCGACGACGCGCCGCTGGAATCGGCGCTCGCCGCCTGAACCCGCCTGCTACGCGGCCCCGGCACCCCGCACCGGGCCGGGCCGCGACAGGACACCGGGGGGCGCCCGGCACTTGGTGCCGGGCGCCCCCCGGGTGTTTCGGACCCGGCGCCGATGCCCAGGTCCTGCGGGTCAGCCGCGCACCAGAATGGGCTTGGCCGGCCGGGTCACCACGCCCGTCTCCTCGTAGCCGTCGTTGTAGACGAACGCAGTCGGGATCTTCTCGTGGAACTGGTAGTCGGCCTGGATCCGGCCGTCCTCAGCGAGGAGGACGGTGTTCTGACCCGCCATCTCCACCTCGGCTGTCTCGTCCGACACCATCACCCAGCTGAACCGGACGAGGTTGTGGTGTCCGATGGCGTTGTAGCACGACTGGAAGTGATAGCCGAGCGGGAAGTAGATGTCGTAGGTGTACTTGATCTGCTCGGTGATGACGTCGTGCCCGTGGAACGGGTCGCGCCGGTACATGATGTAGGTGGCGTCCGGGGTGTACAGCTTCTTGACGCCCTCCCGCCTCAGGTCCGGGTCGGGCTCGTTCCACAGCTTGACGTACGCCTCCGCCAGCCGGTTCGGAGTGGGTAGCGTCATGGTGTCCTCCTGGTTGTTGGGTGGAGCGGGTGTCAGCACGCGATGTGCCGGTGCAGCAACTGCGCCAGGTCCATCGCGATCCCGGGGCCGTGGTCATGGATGAAGAAGTGGCCGCCGGGAAACTCACGGACGCCGAGGAAAGCGGGGCCGCGTGTCGCCCAGGACCGCAGGGCGTCGGGCGCCAGGTACGGATCGTCGCGCCCGCCGTAGGCCACCAGCGGACAGCGCACCGAGGCCTGGTCGTCCCGGTAGTCGGCACACACGGCGAGGTCGGCCCGCATGGGCGCGATCACCATCGCAGACAGCTCACGGCTGTCCAGGGCCTCGTCGGGAACGGTGCCCAGCTCACGCAAAAGTGCGACGATCTCTTCGTCAGGCCCCTCGGCGAGGCCCTGGCTGGGCATGGAAAAGCCCTCTGGCGCCCAGCCTGACACGCCCACGAGCGCAGGTCGCGTGTGCCCGGCGCGATCCATCGCGACGGCCACGCGATAGGCGAGCAGCGCCCCCATGGAGTGGCCGAACAACGCGTAGGGCCGGTCGTCGAGCTCCTGGGCGATCATTTCGCACAGTGCTGCGACGAGCGGGGCAAGCTCGGTGAATGGAGGGTCGTCGACGCGGTCCTGGCGGCCCGGCAGCTGGACCCGGCGGCACTCGACGCTCGGTGGCAGGAAGCCGGGCCACTGGCTGTACATCGACATGCCGCCGCCGCTGTAGTGGAAGAGGAACAGCGACGCCTGCGCCTCGGGGTCGGACTCGGCCGGGTGAAGCCACTTGGCCGATGTCCCGCTCGCCCTTGGACTCGTCGTCACTTCTGCCCGGCCGGAGCACCGGCATACCGGTCGCGCAGCACCCGGCGCAGCACCTTGCCGGTCGGATTGCGCGGCAGGCTCTCCAGGAACACGTAACCGCCCGGAATCTTGTAGTCGGCGATGCGACCACGCAGAAAGACCATCAGCTCGCGTTCGGTCGGCTGCGCCACACCGGCACGGCACACCACGGCGGCACGGACGACCTCGCCCCAACGGGGGTCGTTGACGCCGAACACCGCGACATCGGCGACAGCGTCATGTCCGCGCAAGGCGTTCTCGACCTCCACCGGGTAGATGTTCTGCCCGGCGACGATGATCGTGTCGTTGATCCGGTCCCGCAGGAACAGATAGCCGTTGTCATCGAGGTAGCCGGCATCTCCCATGTACAGCCAGTCACCCACGATCATCTTCCGGGTCGCTTCCGGCTGCTGCCAGTACTCCGTGAAACGTGCGGGGCTGCGCAGACAGATACGCCCTGTCTGCCCGGCCGGCAATTCGGTGCCGTCGTCGTCGACGATCTTGACGTCGTTACCCGGGCACACCCGGCCGGCCGAGGCCATCAGCGGGCTGCCGGGAATGTGCTCGGCAGGCGTCAGGCACGTCACGAAGCTTCCGGTCTCCGCCGAGGCGTAGGCCTGGGCGAGTTCGCATCCGAACTCCTTGATGCAGCGGACCATCAGCTCGTAGTCGATCGGAGAGCCGCCGTAGACGATCTTGCGCAGGGATGCGAACGCCTCCGGGCTCGCCGCTGGCTCGTCCAGCATGATCTGCAGCATCGCAGGCGCCGCCCAGACCGTCGTCACGCGCTCGTCCCGGATGAGCCGTACCGCCTCTTCGGCGACGAACATCCGCATGACCACACTGGTGGCGCCGACGTTGAAGCAGTGCAGGAACCAGGCGTAGCCCCCCGCGTGCAGACCCGGGAAGCAGGTGAGGCTGCGGTCCTCGGGGCGCCAGTCGATCCAATCCACCCCGTGCCGCTGCATGTTCTCGATGAAGGTGAAGAACGACCGGTGGGGCAGCACCACGCCCTTGGGCAGGCCGGTGGTGCCACTGGTGTACATCTGGGCGATCGGATCCTCGGGGTCCACGTCCAGGCCCGGATCGGTATCCGGCGTGCCGGCCTTCCAGGCCAGGAAGCCGGCCGCTCGCTGCTCCGCGCCGTCCATCTCCACGACCGTCCGCAGGAACGGCAGGTCGCCCCGCATGCGTTTCACCACCTGCAGGAACTCACGCTCCACGAAGAGGATTTCCGCACGCGAGTCACGCAGGATGTGATCCACTTCGTCCTTGATCAACCGCCAGTTGACGGGAACCAGCACCGTCTGGGCCTTCGCGCAGGCGATGACGAGTTCGTAATAGTGCTCGGACTCCTTGCCGAGGTAGGCCACTCGGGTGCCGCGGCTGAGCCCGGCGCGCAGGAGTGCGTGCGCAGTGCGGTTGCTCTCCTTGTGCAACTGGCCGTACGTCACCTCACGCCCCTCGACGACCAAGGCGGCGACGTCGGGACGTTGCAGTGCGTGCAGGGCGGACCTGGCGGTGATCGTCTTCTTCTCGTAATCGCTCATATCCGCTCCTTCACGTCCCGCTTTTCCAGAAACTCCACGAGCTGCTCGATGGAGGGGTGGTCGAAGACGACCTGTGGCGGAAGCGATGTGTGCAGTTCGGCCTCCAGCACGCCCCGCAGTTCCGCCGCGGTCAGGGAATCCATGCCGAGGTCCAGGAACGAGGTGTCCGCGTCGATGTCCTGCGCACTGCCGAGCCGCAACAGCCGTGCGACGGCCTCGCGCAGGAGCACCTCGGGCGATCCGGTCTGCTCCGCCGGCGCGGCGGCCCGGTCGACGAGCTGCTTCTCGGCCACGGGCGCAGGAACCGCGGCCACTTCCCGGAACGCCATTCCCAGAATCTCCAGGACCGGCCTGTTGCCCTCCATCAGCAGCGCGTCCGCGGCGAAGGCCGTCTCGCCGTCGTCCGCCGGCCTGATCCGCAGCGCGGCCCGCAGGCGTGCCGCACGGGGCTTCTTGAACACTCGCACCGAGGAGATACCCACCGACATGTAGGACCGGTCACGGTCCACCAGGGCGGCGAGACCCTGCGTGGCCGCGTCGAACAGCGGCGGTGGCAGGTGCTCCGACTCCAGGATGTCCAGGCCGTGCAGCTGACTGAGCGCGAAGCCCGCCCCGTACCAGAGCACTTCGCCGACCCGGGAGAACTGCGGACCGTACTCCAGCCCCGCGGCGGTGTACGCCGCGTGCACCTCCTCCGCCTCCAACCGGCCCTCCGGCTGCCCGGATGCGGCTGCCCGCGCCTGGAGGTCTCGGCCGGTGCCGGACAGGACCGCATCACGTGCCGGGGAGAGCACCGCGGTGGCGTGCCGCCGCTCAGTGGCGCTGGTCTCCCCGAAGACCCGGCTCACGATCTCCACGTCAGCGAAGCCGTCGGCCCGCTCGGTGCAGCGGGTGCGCACCTCGACCGGCCGGCTGCTGAGAAACAGTGCTTCGTGGAAGCGGATCTCCTGCACCGGCCGCACGGTGGTGCCATACACCGCGTCCATGAGCGCCAGGACCGCTTCGACGTAGGCGCCCGCGGGCATGAACGGCCGGCCGCGCAGGGTGTGATCGGCGAGATAGGCCGGGTTCTGCGCACTGATCCGCGTCACGAACTCACGGCCGCTCCCGCCGTCACCGGACCCGCGGCGCGTTTCGGCGCCCAACAGGGGATGCACGCTCGAAGCCGCACCGAGGCCGTGCCGGCCGATCTGGTCGGGCAGCCAGTATCGCTTGCGGTCGAAGGCGTACGGGGGCAGGGCGATACGGCGCCCGCCCCCTGCCTCATGGACGGCTGCCCAGGCCACCTGAAGCCCCGCGGTGTACGCGTCGGCCAGCGCCTGGTGGATTGACCGGCCCTCCTCGTCGCGCGGACGCAGGCTGGTGAGCCAGCGGTGTTTGCCGTCCGGCAGGCACCGTTTGGCCAGCGTTCCGAGGGCGGAGGAGGGACCCACCTCGACGAAGACGTGATTCCCGCGGCCGGCGACCGCGCGGATGCCGGCCTCGAAGTCGACGGTCTCGCGCACGTGGCGAACCCAGTATTCGGCAGTGGACAGTTCTCGGGGGGTGGCCACTTTGCCTGTGAGGCAGGAAACCAGCGTCAGGGACGGATCCTTGAAGGTGACGCGCGCCAGTGCCTCGCGCAGCGGATCGAGGATCTCGTCCATCAGCGGCGAGTGGAAGGCTGAGGAGACACGCATCTCAGTGACCCTGACCCCCTGCTCGCGAAGCGTCCCGGTGATCCGCTGCACGGACGCGGCGCCGCCGGAAACGACGCACTGCTGAGGGGAGTTGACGGCGCAGATGTCCACATCGGGCAGTGCGGCCAGCAGTGATCGGACATCGGAGACTGGCGCTGCCACGGCGACCATGGCCCCGGGTACCGAGACCGACTCGATCAACCGGGCGCGATCCACCAGGAAGTTGATCCCGTCGGCCAGCGTGAACAGGCCGGCCACCGTCGCCGCGGCCACTTCGCCGACACTGTGCCCGAGCAGCACATTGGGCCGGACCCCCCAGGACTGCCACAGTCTGGCGACGGCGTACTCCAGCGCGAAGAGCGCCGAGTGGGTGTACAGCGTCTCGGCAAGCCGCTCCTCGGCGTCGGGAGCCGTGCCGAACATGATCTCGCTGATGGATCTGCCCAGGTGCCCAGCGAACAACCGGTCACATTCGTCGAGGTGCCGGCGGAACACCGGATAGCGGCGGTACAGCGTCTCGCCCATGCCGATGTATTGCGACCCGGAACCGGTGAACAAGAACGTGACCTTGCGCAGATCGCCCGAGGCGCGTTCGCCGTCGGCCAGCCTCTGCGCCTGCCGTTCCAGCAGGTCGACCACATCGGCAGTACCCCGGACGACACCGGCGATGCGGTGGTTGAAATGCGCGCGCCCCACGTTGCGGGTCAGGCACAGATCCGCCACGCCCGTCTGCGGCCGCTCCGCCAGAAAGCTCCGGTGACGTTCGATCTGGCCAAGGAGCGCCGCACCGGTCCTGGCCGACAGGGTGAACACGTGTGGCCCGTGTACCGGCGTGCCGGTATCCGGTCGGGCAGGGGCCTGTTCGAGGACGGCGATGCCGATGGCGCCGGCCACGCCGAAGCTGTTGACCATGGCGCGGCGCACCGGCGCTTGCCAGGGCGTGCAGCTGGTGGGGATGCGCACGGGGTACTTCTCCCAAGGGATGCGCCCCGACGGCGTGGAATACAGATGCGGGTAGTACACCCCGTCCCGCATCTGGAGGATCACCTTGATGATCCCGCCGATCCCGGCGACCGGCTCCATGTGCCCGATGTTCGACTTCACCGAGCCGACGGTGAGCGTCTCTCCGTCCCGGTGAGCGGCTCCGAACACACCGTTGATCGAGCCCATTTCGATGGGGTCTCCCAGCGACGTGCCCGTACCGTGTGCCTCCACGTACTGGATGTCCCCAGGCTCCAGGCCCGCTCGGGCCAGGGCCCGACGCATGACCACTTCCTGGGACGTGCCGTTGGGAGCGGTCAGCCCCGCGCTCTCGCCGTTGTGCCCGATGGCGGTCGAGCGGACGATCGCCAGTACCTGGTCCCCGTCGCGCTCGGCGTCGGCTAGACGTTTGAGCACCAGGACCCCGCAACCCTCGGCCCGTGCGTATCCGTCCGCGGCGTCGTCGAAGGTCTTGCAGCGTCCGTCGGGCGCCAGCATCCCGCCTTGCGAGAGGATCGCGAAGATCTTGGGGTGGTGCAGCGCGTTGACCCCGCCGCACAATGCGATGTCGCACTCACCCTCCCGCAGACCCGCCATCGCCATGTGCAGGGCCGTCAGCGACGAGGCGCAGGCGGTGTCCGTCGTCAGGCTCGGGCCGTGCCAGCGCAGGAAGTACGACAGCCGCCCGGACAGCGGGTAGGCGCCCATGCCTGTCGCGAGTGCCGCATCGAGCTTGTCGTACGGCACCGAGTCCAGCTCCATGGCCTGGTCGAACGGTGTGGCACCGATGTACACACCGCCGTCGCGCACCCTCGTCGGATCGACACCGGCGTTCTCCAACGCCTCCCATGCCGTCTCCAGCAGCAGACGCTGCTGGGGATCGATGTACTGCGCCTGCTTGGGGGAGATGCTGAAGAACTGAGGGTCGAACTCGTCGATACGGTCCAGGAAGCCGCCTCCGGCGGTACGGATCACTCCCGACGCAGGCTCATCGTCGGAGGTGAACGCGTCGACGTCCCAGCGGTCCCGCGGCAGCGGGCCGATGCCGCTGCCACCGCTCAGCAGAAAGTCGGCGAAGCCGTCGAGGGTGTCGTTGCCACCGGGGAAGCGGAGCCCGACACCGATGACGGCGACAGCATCACCCCGGCCGCCCCCAGCCGGCTCAGCCATCTGCATCAGAACCTTCAGGGAAGAGGTCGACGAGCACCTCGGTCATCAGGTATCTCATCAACTGCTCCGCAGTCGGGTTGTTGAACAGGACATTGGAACTGATGGAACAGTCCAGACGTTTCTCAAGACGCTGCTTGGCCTCGGTGACCCGCAGCGAAGTGAATCCCATGTCAAAAAAGCTTTCGGACATGGGAAACTCTTCATCCGGTGTCATCAGAAGCGTGTCCTTGAACTCTTTGACAACGATTTCTTCAAGGGCTTCCGACCGTTCAGACCTTGGTAGTTCCCGGAGCTCGTGCAGAGCTGTACCAGAATCTGTCATATGCCTCGCCCCTTATTCCGCTCCCGGCCACTTATGAGGTGCGGGTATGACATCGATTGAATCAAAGTGGATTGACATATGACTGATAGCACGCTGACGTGCGACCCCGCGCCGATTCCACAGAGTGCATCAGTAGCGCATCAGCACGGTGTCAGCGCGGTCTGGCATAGTTTTCGAGCAGACAGCGGAACACGGCGAAACGTCGGCTCCGCAGGGAGAGGTAGCCGTAGCGGCCTAACGGATCCTTGTCTCGGCAAGGAAGGGCTGAGGCCCTCGCAGGTTCGAATCCTGCCCTCTCCGCAGCGCTGGTGGGTCGGCTTTCCGGCCCACCACTGCTATGTGGAATCAGATCCGCCCTCCCAGAAGGAGAGATTGATGTCGGGTACCGAGACCCGCACGATCGGCGTCACGCGTATGTACACCGATGCGGCAGGGGAGACGCACTTCGCCGAGGAAAAGATGGATCTCGCCGAGGTCAATTTCGCACCGCCGGCCCCCTCCATGTTCCTCTCGACTGCCACGGAGGCCAAGGCGAGTGTGTACCTGCTCCTTCCCGACGGCTACTTCGGAGACTTCCATCCCGCACCTCGGAAGCAGGTGATGACCCTGCTGAAGGGCGAGCTGGAGGTCCAGGTCAGCGACGGTGAGTCCCGGCGTTTCCTTCCGGGTGGAAGCGTTCTCGTGGAGGACGTGACTGGCAAGGGGCACTCGACGAGGAGCGTGGGCGGCGAATCGCTCCTCATCGTCACGCAGCTGTGAAGCCCGGCTCGCGGCGCCCGCAAATCCGGTCCCTGGAGGGTAGATGAAGGTCACTCTGTTTGAGCAGGCTCCCTACCGGTTTCTGCCTTCGGACTTCGAAGAGCATCACGATTCGGTGTGCACCACCCCGTACAGTCTGACGACAGAAGCGGGCGTGTACTCCTCGGTGGTCGATTACATCGACGAGCTGATGACGGGGGCACGGGCAGGGTTCGACGGCATCTCGCTCACCGAGCACGGCCAGAGCGCGTACGACCTGTCGCCGAACCCGAACCTCGTGGCCAGCGCCATCGCGTACGCCACGGAAACCGAGAAGCTCGACACCGCGATCTTCCCCATGGGGCGTTCTCTCGGCAAGACGCGGGAACCCGTCCGAGTGGCCGAAGAGTACGCGATGGTCGACGTCATCAGCGGGGGCCGGCTCATCGCAGGCTTTCCGGTGGGGCTCAGCTACGACGCCAGCATCAACAACGGAATCCCACCGATGGAGGTACGTGGGCGCTTCGAGGAAAATCTCGAACTCATCCTGCGCGCCTGGCGCGACCGCGACCCCTTCGCCTGGAACGGCCGCTTCGGTCAGTTCCCGAAGGTGAACATCTGGCCCAGGCCGTTACAGGGGCAGCCGCCGGTATGGATCACCGGAATCGGCAACCCCCGCACGATGCAGCTCACTCTGGAGCGCGGATTCGGGTTCAACTACTTCGGCTTCACCGGCGCGAAGCTCACCGGCAAGCGGATATTCGACCGGTTCTGGGAAATGGCGGACCAGCTCGGCCTCGACCGCAACCCGTATCGGATGGGCTTCCTCCAGACGATCGCGGTCAGCGAGACCGACGCACGAGCGGCACAGGAATACGGCACGCACGCCGAATACGCATTCCGGAAGGGCCTCGGCGCCATTCCGCCGGAGATGCTGGGGCTGCCCGGCGGTGTCAACATCCACGGCGTCAAGGCCATGCTGAAGGACCCCGGGGACTTCGGCATGTATGGCACGATGCGCACCGCCAGCTTCCAGGAACTCGCCGACGCCGGAGCCGTCATCGCGGGCAGCCCCGCCACCGTGCGCGATCAACTCCTGGAGTACTGCACCACGTACGGCATCGGGAACCTGCACGCCATGCTTGGTTTCGGGTCCATGCCGAAGGACCTGGTGCAGAAGAACATCCATCTGTTTGCCACCGAGGTCCTGCCCCATCTGCGCACGCTGTGGCAGGACAAGGGCTTCGCCCACCATTGGTGGCCCAAGCGGCTGGGCGGAGTGCCGCTTCCCGCGGCCCAGGAGCACGCACCGTCCGCGGCAGAGAGGGCGCAGGCCTCATGACCACCGAACGCACACAGCCCTCAGTACGCGAGGAGACCGTGGACGTCTGGAACGGACGGCTGCAACTGCGGGTGAGGGTGGCGGGCCACGGCGCCCCACTGCTGTATCTGCACGGTTCCACTGGGCTGGCCTGGGACCCCTTCCTCGCCCGCCTGGCCGAGCAGTACACGGTCTACGCCCCCGAGTTCCCCGGCACGAGCGCGGGTGAGCCCGACGCCGCGCACGTTGTCGATGACCTGTCCGACATGGTGCTCGTCTTCGAAGAGGTGGTCCGGTCTCTGGGCCTGCGTGAACCGGTTGTCGTGGGCCACGACTTCGGTGGCATGCTCGCTGCGGAACTCGCGGCGCACTTCCCGGCGCTCCCCGGAAAGCTGGTGCTGATATCGCCCCTCGGGCTGTGGAACGACGAATTGCCCGTCGTCACCCTCGCCGCCGCCTCCCAGGCGGAGCTGCCCGGTCTGCTCTTCCACGACCCGTCCGGCGATGTCGCTCAGGCGGCTCTGACGTTCCCCGAGGACCCCGAGGCGGCTGTGGAGGCAGCCGCCGGCATGGTCTGGTCGCTCGGCAGCACCGGTAAGTACCTGTGGCCGATTCCCGATCGCGGACTGCGGGCACGGCTGCATCGCGTGGCCGCGCGCACGCTGATCGTGTGGGGACGCGAGGACCGTCTCGCCCCTGCTGCCTACGCCGACGAGTTCGCGAACGCCATCCACGACAGTTCCATTGCCCTCATCGACGACAGCGGGCACCTGCCACAGCTCGAGCAGTTCAAGCAGGCAGTGACGCGAATCGAGGAGTTCTTGAAGTGAGTGAGGGCGAGCATTCTCTCTTCAGCCTCTCCGGGAGAACGGCTCTGGTGACAGGCGCCTCACGCGGCATCGGGCGGGCTATCGCACTCGGTTACGCCGCAGCAGGTGCCGATGTCGCCCTCCTTGCCCGGGGGGCCGAGAGGTTGGAAGATGCTCGGGCCGAGATCGAAAAGCTGGGCCGACGCGCAGTGAGTTTGGTGTGCGATGTCGAGGACCCCGATCAGATCCAGACCTGCGTGCAGCAGGCGACGGCAGAACTGGGCCCCCTGGACATCGTCGTGAACAACGCGGGCGGGTTTACCTGCGTCGGTTCCTTCCACGAGCTTGAATTCGCACAATGGCGGCGGGAGATGCGACTCAACTTCGAGTCCGCTCTCCACATCTCCCGCATCGTCGGCCGTGACATGATCAAACGCAAGCGCGGATCCATAATCAACATCGCCTCGATCGTCGGGCAGACCGGCGTTCCCTACTACACGCCCTATGCGGTGTCAAAAGCCGCACTGCTCGCTCTCACGCGTTCACTCGCCGCGGAGTGGGCTGTGTCCGGGGTCCGGGTGAACGCGATATCGCCCGGCTGGGTGCACACCGACCTCACCGACGGGGTCGCCATGGACCCGCGGGCCGCTGAAAGCCTGCTCCAAGTCGTGCCGGCTGGGCGGTTCGGCACCCCCGACGAACTCGTCGGCCTCGCCGTCTTTCTGGCGAGTGACGCCTCTCGGTATATGACAGGCTCGTCCGTCGTCATCGACGGCGGGGTGACCGCCTTCTACGGCGGTGCCGCCCTGCTGGGGACGTCCGGGAGCCGGTCTCAGGGCGTGCAGGGCTGAGGCACCGTCACCCGACATGTTCCACAGCACCACAGTGCACCTCCGTGGCGCGCTCGGGCATGTGACATATCCCCGAGCGCGTGCCGGAGGTGCTCCTGTCTGCCCTGACACAGGCCGATCCAGGCCCGGGTCCCGAGGGTCCAATCCCGGCCGGAATCGAGGCCCCTGGCCACTGTGAGCAGTCCTTGCACACGTCACCGCGCTCCCGCGTGAACTACGAGTAGGTGCCACGAGATTGCGCAGAGTGCAGAATCCGGCCTGGCGCCAGGGGCTCTGCAGCTCGCCTGTCTCGAACAGGGGACTGCTGCCAGGGCCGTGTCCAATGTGGTGATGGCTCGTAGGGCTGGGCAGGGGCGGGCTACACGGAGTTGTACTTCAGCAGCGGTTCGTGCCCTGAGCGCCTGGGTGTCGGGGTCACGGTCGGCTCGGGGGCGGGGCAGGAGAGTCCAGGAGCCGTCGGACCTCTGCCACGGCTGTCGGCGTACACGTGAACGTGCAGGGCCGCGTACGGATGAACGTGCAGGGTTCCTGATGTGCTGATGTGCTGATGTGCTGAGGTTCAGGGTTCGGCACTCTGCTGCCTGTTGGTCGAGGTCGCAGAGATGGGGTGGCCGTGGTCCTGGATCCGCAGCGTTGGCTGGAACTACGGCGTTTTCGTGGCCTGGTCGAGTCCGGAGCGATGAGCCTGACCGAGGTTGCCAAGGAGACGGGCCTGAACTGGCGGACGGTCAGCAAGTACCTGGCAGCCGACGGACCCGCATCGCCTCCGCGCCGGTCACCGAACGGCAGGTCACGGGCGAGGGTGATCGACGAGTTCGCGCCGCTGGTCGACTCGATGCTGCGGGCGGAGATCCTGATGAAGGCCGCCGTGATCCACGAGCGGCTCGCCCAGGAGTACGGGTTCACCGGCAACTACCAGCGGACCAAGCTCTACGTCCAGGAAGCCCGGCCCCGGATCGCCGAGGAACTCGGCATCACGCCGAATGAGCTGGCAGGCATGCACCGCCGCTTCGAGGTGATCCCCGGCGCCCAGGCCCAGGTGGACTGGGGCGACGAGGGCAAGATCCTCGCCCACATGGGCACCCCGAAGGTCTACTCCTTCCACATGACGCTGTCGTACTCGCGCGACCCGTTCTGCTGCTTCACCACCAGCCAGGACCTGCAGACGTTCTTCGACTGCCACCGCCGCGCGTTCGCGCACTTCGGCGGCGTCCCGATGACGATCGTCTACGACCAGACCAAGACCGTCGTCCGCCGCCACGTCGCCCCCGGCGAGGCGGTCCCACTGCACCCGGAAGCGGTCGGCTTCGCCGGACACTACGACTTCGATATCGACGTTCTGGCCGCCTACCGGCCCACCGGCAAGGGCCGCGTCGAGCGCCAGGTTCTGATCGTCCGCGACCACGTCCTGTCCGGCCGGTCCTTCTCCTCCGTCGAGGAGATGGACGCCGCCTTCATCACCTGGGTCCCGCAGCGACGGGCTCAGGCCCACCGGACCCACCAGCAGATCATCGGAGAGCGGGCGGCCCGTGATCACTTGGCCCTCAAGCCTCTGCCGGCGACCCCGTATCTGGTGGCCGAGCGGCACCTGCGGCCGGTCGGCAAGGACTGCCTGGTCGCCTTCGGCGGCAACCTCTACTCGGTGCCCGCCCGCAGGGTCCGCCCCCGGCAGCTGGTGGAGATCCGGGCCACGAAGTCGCAGATCATGCTGCATTCCACCATTGCCGACTCCAGCGGCGAGACACTGCTGGCCACCCACCCGCGGGCGATCGGCCGCGGCGTCCGGGTCGTCGAAGAGACTCACTGGGACGGCCTGCCCACGGGCAAGGGACGCCGGACCACCACCGGCGATGCCTTGCCGCCGCCCCGTCGTGAGCGTCCTCGGGGTGAGGAGGCAGGGCCTTTGCGGGCTCTGCTGAACCGGGCCGCGGCCACCCATATCGAGGTCGGCCGTCGTCCGCTGTCGGTCTATGACGAGCTGACCGGCACCCGTCCCTTCACCACCCACCCGAGCACGAGGGAAACGTCTTGAGCGAGCTGGTCTCCACCCGCATCCGCAACACGGCCGACAAGCTCGGCCTGCCCCACCTGGCCGAAACGATCAACGAGTACACCCGGCGGGCCGACGAGGGGAAGATGGGCTATCTCGACTTCCTCGACCTGGTGTTGTCCGAGGAACTGGCTGTCCGTGACGACCGCCAGGGCCTGCGGCTCTCGAAGCTGCCGCACCACAAGACGCTCGACGAGTACGACTTCTCCTTCCAGCCCGAGCTCGACCAGCGCAAGGTCAAGGACCTCACCACCCTCTCGTTCGTCGAGGGCAAGGCGAACGCCGCCCTGCTCGGGCCGCCCGGGGTCGGTAAGACGCACATCGCCATCGCCCTGGCGGTCGCAGCCTGCCGGGCCGGCTACTCGATCTACTTCACCAGCCTCGACGACATGGTCCGCAACCTCAAAGCCGCCGAGAGCGCCGGACGGCTGACGAACAAACTCGGCACCTACCTGCGGCCCGGCGTCCTCGTGGTCGACGAGGTCGGCTACCAACCCCTCGAACGCGCGGAGGCGAACTTGGTCTTCCAGGTCATCTCCAAGCGCTACGAGAAGGGCTCGATCATCCTGACCTCGAACAAGACCTTCAGCGAGTGGGGCCAGGTCTTCGGCGACGAGGTCCTCGCCACCGCGATCCTCGACCGCCTCCTCCACCACTGCGAAGTGATCTCCATCAACGGCCCCAGCTACCGGCTCAAGAACCGACTCCAGGCCATTGAGCGAGAGAACGACGTGGCCTGACCAGCTGCGATCAGGACACCGGGTCCTCGCCCGGCGGGATGAAGGCGTCGGCGCCCTCGGCATCCTCGACATGTCCCTGGGCATCGACCGTGATGGCCGTCGCCCGCCCCTGCGACGTGATGAGCCAGGCCAGGACCTGCTCCGTCAGCGGCCTTCCCCCTGGGCCCTCGTCCTTCCAGTGCACCCGCCACCCTCCGCCAGGCACCGCGGCCACGACCTGGTCGGCCCGCTCCAGGTGGGAGAAGTCCTCGTAGTCCGTCATCGGACGAAGGGCTCCACGCTTGGGATCGACGACAAGGGCCGCCCCAGTCGTCTGGTCCCAGCCCTCCACACGCACCATGCGGCCGACCTCGGTGTCGGTGCCATTGAAGATCGCAGTCCAGCCGGTCTGATTGAAATAGCGAAGAGACACCGCCCCATCATCTCGAACCACGACCCTCGCGCTTCACAGGTCTCCGTGCTCTGCACGTTCATCCGTACGCGGCTCTGCACATAGGCGAGTACGCCGACAGCATGGAGTGAACGTGCAGATGGTCACCGATCCGGACGGCCGACTGCTGTGGCTTTCACTCAAACTGCCGGGCCGGTCTCACGACCTGACCGCCGCCCGCACCGAGCGGATCATCCGTATCTGCGAGCGCCAGGGCGTTCCCATCCTGGCCGATCTCGCTTACCAGGGCAGCGTCCCCTGGCTGACCACGGGCATCAAACGCAAGCCGCTGCAGGAACTCACGCCCACCGAGAAATCCGTCAACCGGGCTCTGGCCGCAGCACGGACACCAGTCGAACGCGGTGCCGCCCGCCTGAAGTCCCGGCAGATCCCGGTGCAGTCCGAACCGCATGACGTCAATCGCCAAGGCCGTCCTCACCCTGGCGGCAACGCTGAAGAAGCTCAGTCATTCCCTCGATACCAGCACAACGACAAACACCAGCTCAGGACACAAACCGCGGCTGGAGTACTAAAAAATGCCTTGACGAGTTTTGATGGATCTGATATATGCGATAGCTGTGGCCGTAACTTGCAGCTAAATTACGCTCGTCGACCAGCAGACCATCACCCCTGGAGCGTGCCGATGACCCAGCAAGAACGTGCTGTACGGACGAGGCAGGATCTGATCCGTTCTGCTGCTGATGTATTCAACCTCAAGGGGTTCGCCCTTTCGTCGCTCATGGAAATCAGCTCTAGAGCCGGGGTCAGCTATGGGGCGTTACATTTTCACTTCAAGAACAAGAGAATGTTGGGGGAGGAGGTTGAGCAGGCCGCATTTCAGCTGTTGCGCGATATTGTCGAACTTAGTCAATTGCGCGATCATCCCTCCCCTTTGCAACTTCTCATCGATACCTCGCACCGATTGGCGCAACGAGTCGGCGAAAATTCCGTACTGCGTGCCGGATTCCGCCTCGGCAGCGACGCTACATGGGATGGAAGAATCGACCTGCGACAGGAATGGTGCAACTGGGTCGAGTCCGTCCTGCTCTGCTCCAGAGAGCGAGGTGGCCTGGCGTCGGACCTGGTGCTGGAGGATGCGGCTTCGGCGATCACGGCTGCGATTGTCGGTTTCGAGGTGCTTGGGCGCGCTGAAGGGAACACTGACGGAGCCTGGTGCTCACGGCACGCCACGACTCGTTTTTGGGACCTGATGCTCCCTCGTCTCGCCTCGGGAGCAGCGGTCGCATTCGACACTACGGGCGGACAGGTGCAGACCGCGGCGTTGCAGAGCTGACGCACGGACGGTTTCCCCGACACCATTGAGCCTTTTCAACGTGGCCACGGAACGGGTGACGAAACCCGTGCCCGCAATGCACGAGGCTCCCTTGTCGTTGAGAAGAGATGTTCGACGTCTCAACTCATCAGCGTGGGAGCCTCGTTCGTCGGCGACGGACGGGCGGACTACTCCTCCGTGCCCGAGCGGCACGGTGTGAACGTGCAGTTCGCCACCGATCCTGCCGATGAGGTCCTCTGGCTGTCGCGCTGCTGCGGTGCGAGCGCCGGGCGGAGGTGGTCGGCAATGCGGTCCGCGGCCGACTCCGACACCCCGTAGGGAAGCGCCAGTTGGCGCTGGGTGAGGTGGGTGCGCCAGTACGCGGTGACCAGCACGACCCGGTTCTCCAGCGGCGGGCTCCACGGCCGGCGCTCGGCTCGGCGGTCACGCGGCGAGGGCGAAGCTGTGCATGAGGGCCTTCGCTGAGGATCTTGTAGCTCTTCATCCGGGAGAAGACGTGTTCCACGCGAACACATACCTTGCGGTGGGCGGCGTTGTCCTCTCCCTCGCCCTTCAACAGTGCTCGTCCGGGGTTCGCGATGCGGGGGTGATCCGGCCGGTCCTATGCAGGCGCCGGCATCGACGGTGTCGCTAGGCACAGGACGAGCGGCCGCCACCACGGCGGCGACCTGCACCTTTGCCGAGAATCGGTAGTTCCGGGCGGAGGCGCCACGCCTCGGTCGCGTATCCGGGATAAGGATGCCGACCGCGATTCACACCCGTTCGACCAGCGGCAACGCCCATGGCCGGCCCCGCAGTGTGCCGTTGCTGCCCCGCTCCCTCAGCATCTTGTACTCACGACCTTGTGCAGCGCCCTCCCGTCCACCCACAAGCGGGAATCCGGCCGATTTGAAAAGCCCGGCTCGATACCCGGAACGGCCGGTCCGATCAGGGCCTGCAGGCCCTGACCCTCGCATGAGCCGACCCGCACCTCACCACCCGCCCGTGGCGGTGGGCGGACACGAAGGCGGTGGGCTCCGACGCCGTGCCCTCCCGGGCCGCCCTCCGGCAGCCCGCCGACCAGCACGCGTCACGTTCCTCGGCTCTCTCGCGCCCGGTGCGGGTTGCACTCCTCGCGCTGCGGATGCCGGCCGCGGCCCGGCCATTCGTCTGAGCCTGCCGCGCTACCTGCTTCATCTTCTGGGCGATGCGGCTGCGGCGCATGGGTACCGGTGATAAAGCCCTCGCTCAGAGGTTCGGTTCCCTCTGTACAGGAAACCGATAGAGTGGTTTTCTTTGTACAGGGGCAAACAGTGAAGCATGCGGCTCGATGGACCACCTGCACACCGCAGGGTCGGCCGTTGGCTTATTAGGGGGACGGGGGAAGCGTGCGCGGAGTGCCTGACGCGATGGTCGGTAGTGAATCTCTCCATTCCGCAGGAAGAGCGTGCCCCGTACCCTCCTTGCTCCGCCGCCACAGATCTGTGGCTGATTCCAGCCTTGACGGATTCCCATCTGCTGGCAAACAGTCACCGGGACTTGATCACCCCAGCGCCGACCTTCCCTCTCGAGCGGTGACGAAAACCTACCGGATCTCTCCATCGAGCCTCCGTGGCCCGAACGCGGCGATAGCCCCGAGACACCGGGAAAGACATCCTCGGATTCGCATGCTCGGTCGCATCCAGTCAAGAATGACCGAATAGACATAGTGCACCGCGACGGACAGCTGACCAACTTTTTGCCTGGTGTGTGAAAGGTGCCGTGCCGCCTGCGCAAAATGCGTTGGATCTGCTGGCCGCAGACGATCTACGGAGGAAACATGTATTTTTTCACGCTCGGCCCGTCGGAGATCAGGAGGAATAACCGCGTAATGCGCCCCAAGGGAGCTATACAGCAATTGCTGTTCGCCTCGTTCATGGCTGCTGCCGGTCAAGTAGTCACGGTGGAGTCCCTGGCTGAGGAACTGTGGGGGACCACGCCTCCGGAAAAGATGAACAACGCGCTCCAGGCCCAGATCAGTCGGCTTCGGCGCATGCTGGCTCGCCTGGAGCCGGATGCGGCGCCACGTATCACGGCCACCGTCTCTGGCTATCACTTCAAGCTGAAATCGGGCGAACTTGACGCTCAAGTCTTCCTCAACAGCATCGAGGCCATCCGTACCAGCGTCGGAGACGATCCACGTCGTTGTGCCCACGACCTGCGCCGCGCCATCACCCTGTGGCGGGGCCCGGCCTTCGGCGGAGTCGTCGGAGGACCCTTGTGTCAAACCGCAGCGTCCAAATACGAGGAGGCCCGGTTATGCGCGTTAGAGCTGCTCTACGGCATCGAACTCAAGTGTGGTAGGCATGCTCGTATCATCCCGGAGCTGACCGAGACGCTTGCCTTGCATCCCGTCCAGGAGCAGTTCTGCCGGCTCCTGATGCTGGCTCTGTACCGTTCGGGCCGTCACATCGATGCATTGAGCACATACCGTCAGTTCCGGCATCGCCTCAATGAAGAACTCGGCGTCGACCCGTCACCCATGCTTCGGTGGTATGAAAGCGCGATCCTGGAGCACCACCCGGCTCTGCTGGGAGAACCCGTCCTCGTCGGGCATGGCACTCTGTCAACTGACTGACGGTGATTCCGTCCAATGGAGGGTCATGTGAACGGAGACACGAGGTCTCCCTGTCGCCGGACCCGGGGCCCGCGAACGTCCGGGCCACTCTCTATCAGCTGACGCCGAAGCCGGACGCGCGATCCTCGAGGTCCGTCCGGAGCGGGCTTTCCCCTCTTCCGCGGCGCGCCGGTCACGAGCAGCGCGCGGACACCCCGATCCGGTAGGCCGTACACCGCCCGCACGTCCTGGCACCGGGTGTGCCGCGCTGGAGTTACTCCGAAAGGTGGTAGTGATCGGCTCTCGAGTGTCATCGCGCGCGTCAGTGCGTTGAGCAGCCGGTGCGAGAGCCGGACGGTCCAGCTCTCAGTGCCCTTTTAGGGGCACGAACCGGCGCCGGTGGACGGTAAGAGAGGCGGCTGCTCATGGTGGTTCCAGGTGCTGTGTGTTCCAGTGCGCAAGACAGGGGCTCCGGGCGGCCCGCCCGCCGGCCGTCCGCCTTCCGCACCGGAGCTGTGTAGTCATGGCCTCGATCATCAAAGAGACCGTTATCGAGGCCAGTGCCGATGACGTCTGGGCGGTGATCAGTGACTTCGCCGAGGGGCCGCCGCGCATAGCGCCGGGCTATGTGGTCCAGACGCAGCTCGCCGCTGCCGACGTCCGGGTGGTGACCTTCGCCGACGGTGTCGTGGCCCGCGAGCGGCTCATCGCTCTCGACCACGCAGCGCGCCGGATCGTCTGGGCGGTCATCGGCGACACGATGCGACCGGTACATAACAATGCGTCGTTCCAGGTCGTCGCCGAGGGCGATACACGGACACGGCTGGTATGGATCCACGACGTGCTGCCCGACGAACTGGCAAAGCCGTTCGCCCAGGTTATGGACGGCGGACTGGCCGTCATTCGCGAGACGTTGTCCACCTACGGCTGAGACGGCGGTGCCGGACGGACCGCCGTCTCCGACACCGCCGTCAGGGCAGGTGCTCGACAGCGGCGCTCTTTCTGTGCGTCGAGCCCGTCGCCGCTGCGACCGCCCCGGCAGGCGACTCAGTCGGCTGGCGGGTGCGGGTGGGTGCCGACCTGCGCCGGCTGAGCCGCCGTGGGTACGGCCTCGGCCTCGAAGTTCTCGACATGCGCCAGGTCGGCATAGCGCCGCGGATGAGCGGCGCGGATCCAGTACGCGTAGGCCACGCCACCGATGGCCGCGACCAGGAGGAGCCACGGGAGCGAAACCACCGCCGGGTCGGATGTGCCGGTCAGAACCGAGAAGTTGCGCACCACGAGGAAGGTCGCGGTGGTCAGTCCCAGGACACCCAGGACCGGAGCCAGCCGGGTACGCCACCAATGGCCTGGGCGCTTGCGGAAGTAGCCGAGGACGGCCAGGGACGCCAATGCCTGGAGCACGATGACACCGAGCGTGCCGATCCCGAGCATGCTGGTGGCCATGTTCAGATACGGGTCCAGGCCCGCGATGGCGAAGGCCGCCACGACTATGGCGCTGAACCCGGTCTGCACGACACTGGCACGGTGGATCGCCTTGTGTCGAGGGTGCACCGCGTCCAGCCAGCCCGGCAGCACACGGTCCCGGCCCAGCACGAACATGTACCGGTTGGCTGCGTTGTGAAGGGCCAGCCATGCTGCGAGCACGCTGGTGCACAGCAGGACCTGCATGAGGGTGGTTGTGGCGGAGTTGAGATAGGTGTCGCTGAGCATGAAGAACATGTCGTCCAGATGCGCCGTGGCCACGCCGCGCACGTGCGATGGGCCGACCGCGCCCACGGCGATCCAACTGGTGAATCCGTAGAACGAGGCGACGAGGATCACCGCGATGACCGTGGCCAGCGGTACGCTCCGCTTGGGGTTGCGTGCCTCCTCGCTGTACAGCGCGGCAGATTCGAAGCCGATGAACGAGGCGAAGGCGAACATCACCGACACGCCGAGGCCGGGGCTGAAGATGCTGTGAGGTGAGAAGGATGCCGCGGGCAGGGCGGAGCCTTGGTGGTGGACCAGCACCGCCACGTCGAGCGCGACGAGGACAGCGATTTCGCAGATCATGAAGACCGACAGCACGCGGGCACTGAGTTCCACGTGGTGGTAGCCGAAGACACCCACCAGGACCAGACCGATCCCGGCCCACACCTGCCAGGGCCAGTCCAGGCCGTGTGCCGCGGCCACGGACTGGGCAAAATAGGCAAAGGCCCCCAGTACGCCGACAGTGACGGTGTTGTAGGCGATGACGGCGATCAGGCCGCCACCGACGGCGACGGGCCGGCCCAGGCCGCGGGCTATGTAGGTGTAGAAACCGCCCGTGTGGCTGATCTGGCTGCTGATGGCCGCGTAGCCGGAGGTGAAGCACAAGAGCGTCACGCCCGCGAAGACGAACAGCGCCGGCACACTGGCCGCGGTCCCGATCGAGAAGGACAGCGGCACGGTGGAGACCATGGCGGCCAGTGGCGCGGCCGCGGCGATGATCATAAAGGCGATCTTCGGAGTGGTGAGCGTGCGTTCCAGTTGCCGCTGCCGTGGGGGAGAGGACGTGGCGACCATGGATTCTCCTGGGCGAGTCGAGGGCGGCAAGTCGTGCGCGAAGGGACTCTTTTGGGTCACATCGGTTGCACGGAGGAACAGTCGTCTCCAGCGGGGGATCTCTGGCTCCGACCTCGCAGACAGAGGGCGTGCGATATGGAGCGGAGAGGGCAGGATTCGAACCTGCGCGGGCCGGAGCCCGACCTGAGGTAGTACCTCAGGTCCCCGTTGGGCCGCTTCGGGTACCTCTCCAGCAACGTGCGGCTTCGACTGCCGCTGCGGTGCTGTGTACATCATGCTCAGGAGGGGCTGACCGGTCTCTGACGATGTGCTGATGTCATCGGGGCCGCAACGAACCAAGCCCACCGACGCGGTTGTGGCGCGAAGGGCAGGGTGAGGTGGGGACCGGCCACCTGGCCGGGCGGCCCGCGAAGCTCCTCGCGCAACGGATCGGCCCAACTTCGTGTCCGGCGCGAACGCCAGGGTCAGCCCGTCGAGCCCGGCGTACGGACCGTGAGCGCCTCGCCCCGCACAACCGGTCCCCTTCCAGGCGAAGGCCGATCGCTCACGCCGTCGCGGATATCCGGACCGCTGTGAAACCCCTGGTCACCGGTCGACCTCGGTACGCCCGGCCCGAGGCACGTGGCCTCCCGGTCCGCGTGCCACCGCGACCGGACCAGCCAGCAGTGGCGCACCAGCGCCCTCGAACAGCCACCGGGAGTCGCTCTTGCGTGATGCAGTGCCTCCGGTCGGTCCGGCGGTCCGAGCGCTCGGTCCTCGAATGATCCTCGAAGGGACTGGGACAGGCTGAGGCGGTCGGGAAACCGGCTCATTCACCGATTCACCCAGAGGAGCGCGACTGGCATGGTCGCGCAATGCGTGACCTCCCCCGGCCTACGACGACCGTACGCAGGTGCGGTTGTCGCGCGCCGATGACGTCAGGAGTGCATCGTGACCATCGACGGTGTCGACGGCAGTGTCGACAACTCCACCTTTCCGTTCAAACGGCGTTGCCCGTTCGACCTGCCGAAGGAGTACGCGAGGCTGCGGGACGACAAGGCCGTGCCACTGCTGCCGATGGCCGCCGGTGGTCAGGCCTGGATCGTCACGCGCTACGAAGAGGTACGGTTCGCGCTGAGCGACACCGGTCTGAGCAATGACCGCCGACACGTCAACTACCCGTCGCCCATAGCGATTCCAGCCGCCATGCGCACCAACGGCTCGATGCTCAGTATGGACCCGCCCGAGCACACCGCCTTCCGCAAGCTGGTGAAGGCGGAGTTCACTCTCCAGCGCGTGCAGAAGATGCGACCGCAGGTGCAGAGGCTCGTGGACGAGTACCTGGATCGCTTCTCCGAGGGAGGCGGACCCAAGGACTTGGTGTCCCAGTTCGCGATGCCGCTCACCCTGGCGGTCATCGGTGAGCTCCTGGCGATCCCGGCGGCAGACCTGGGACGGCTCTACGAAGCGACCCGGGGCATGTTCGACTATGCGCGCACCCCGGCGCAGCGCCTGGAGGCCATCGACTTCCTCGACACGTACTTCGAGGAGTTCGTCGCCGCCAAGTACGAGACGCCGGGCGACGACATGGTCAGCCGGATCATTGCCAGGAACCCGGGGCTCACGCTCACCGAGATGGTGTACCTGACCCGACTCCTGCTCAACGGCGGGCACGACAGCACGGCCAGCATGATCTCGCTGGGTGTGCTGACGCTGCTCCAACACCCTCAGCACTTGTCAGCGCTGCGCGACGACCCGGATTCGGCCGAGGCCGTCGTCGAGGAGCTGCTGCGCTACGTGAACGTCACGGATCTGGCGACGGCACGTGTCGCCGCGACCGATCTGGTCATCGGCGGCAGCAAGATCCCCGCCGGTGACGGCGTCTATCCCTCCACAGCCGCGGCCAACCGCGACCCGGGGGTCTTCGAGGCGCCCGAGGAGTTCCGTCCGCAGCGTCCCAACAACCACAAGCACCTGGCGTTCGGGTTCGGCCGCCACCTGTGCCTCGGGGCGGACCTGGCCCGGCTGGAGCTGCGGCTGGTCTACACCGCCCTCGCCCGTCGACTCCCGGAGCTGCGGCTGGCTGTTCCGCTGGAGGATGTCCAGGTACTGGACGGCGGTTTCGTCTACCGGCTGGCTGCTCTTCCGGTGACCTGGTAGCCGCGCTTCCTCCATCCGTCTCCCGACCGAAGAGAGGTAACCAGATTGCCACGCGCCCTAGTCATCGGCGGTGGCATCGCGGGCCCCGTCACCGCGATGGCACTGCAGAAAGCCGGCTTCGAGCCCATCGTCTACGAAGCCTACGAGCGGAACGCCGACGGAGTCGGCGCTTTCATGAACATCGCCCCCAACGGGCTCAACGCGCTCGAATGCCTGGACCTCGCCCAGGTGGTGCGCGAAGCCGGGTTCGACACCCCTGCGATGGCGTTCTACCGTCACGACGGCCGGCGGCTCACCGGTGACATCGCCTTCGACCGGGTCCGCGGGACCGGCAACACGACGGTCCAGCGTTCCGACCTCTATGTCGCCCTGCGCAAGGAGACCGAGCGGCGCGGCATACCCATCAAGTACAACTCGCGCATCGTGGACGCAGAGAGCGTGGGCGGGACAGTACGGGCGACCTTCGCCGATGGCCGGCAGGCGGAGGGTGACTTCCTGGTCGGTGCCGACGGTCTGAACTCACGGGTCCGGAAAATCATCGACCCGGGGGCCCCGGAGCCACGCTACGTGGGCGTTCTCAACGCCTGGGGTCTGCTGCCGGAGTACCCGACCGACGAGGCGCCCGGCGTCATCCGGATGTTCTTCGGCCGCAAGTGCTTCTTCATGTATACCCAGTCGCCCAGCGGTGAACTGCGCTGGTACGCCAACCCGCCGCGTCCGGCCCGCCCGGACCCCGCCTCGCTCCGTGGCGGCCCGGCCTGGCGGGACGAGCTGGCCGGTCTCTTCGCCCGGGACAGGATGCCGGTCGCCGACATCATCAGGGCCACACCGGATGTCCCCGCGCCCTTCTTGAACTGCGACCTCCCAAGGCTGAACCGCTGGCACCGCGACCGGATGATCGTCATCGGCGACGCGGCCCACGCGGCTTCGCCGACCTCCGGGTCGGGTGCGTCGATCGCGATGGAGGACGCGGTCACACTCGCCAAGTGCCTGCGTGACAACGCCACCCCCGACGACGCGTTCCGCCGGTTCGAAGGGGCCCGCCGCACTCGCGTGGAGGCGGTCGTGGCGCAGGGCAAACGCAACATCGAGGGCAATCTGAGCGGCCCGCTGCGGAGCATGATGCGCAACTATTTCATCGCCCGCACCTACAAGAAGCCCGCCAGCGACGGCCGCAGGACGTTGTGGATGCACGAACACCACATCGACTGGGATGAGCCGGTTGAGGCCGTCAGGTCCGGGGCCCACGCCTGACCGGTCGGCCCGTGAGGCCCGATCCACAGGGACGTGGCGGAGGTCGTGCGCCACGTCCCCGCCTCCGTGTGCCCGCGGTGGTGATCGCAGCCGGCCGTCAACCCGAACGGGTCAATCTTCCGGTTCCATCCGAGCCGCGGACAGAGGATGTCCGCCATAGGACCATCCTGAGAGGATGAACGCAGTCACCCCCTTCCGCATCGACATCCCGCAATCTCAGTTGGACGGACTGAACGACCGGTTGGCGCGCACCCGTTGGCCGGACCAGCTGCCCGACGTCGGCTGGTCGTACGGGGTCGACAAGGACTATCTGGTCGAGCTGGTGGACTACTGGCGCTCAGGGTACGACTGGCGCCGACACGAGGCCCGGCTCAACTGCTTCCCTCAGTTCACGACCGACATCGACGGGCAGAACGTGCACTTCCTGCACATCCGTTCCCCCGAGCCTGACGCCGTGCCACTGATCATGACGCACGGCTGGCCGAGTACCGTCTATGACTTCGTGGAGATCATCGGTCCGCTGACCGATCCCCGCGCTCACGGGGCCGACCCGGCGGACGCGTTCCACGTGGTTGCTCCCTCCGTACCGGGATTCGCGTTCTCCGGACCCACCCGGTGCGCAGGCTGGGGAATAAAGCGGACGGCGCGTGCCTGGGTCGAGCTGATGCGTCGGCTGGACTACCCGCAGTACGGCGCCCACGGGGGGGACTTCGGCAGTTTGGTCTCCCCGGAAGTGGGCCGGGTGAACCCCGAGCACGTACTGGGTGTCCATGTGCATGCGCTGGTCAATGCCTCCACCCCGAACAAGCCGGAGATACTGGACGTCCTGTCCGAGTCCGAGCAGGAGCAGGTGCGCCGTAACGAGGAGTGGTGGCAGCGGCATTCCGGTTACGCGACGCAGATGAGCACCCGGCCGCAGACCCTGGCGTACGCGCTCAATGACTCCCCGGTCGGGCAGCTCGCGTGGAACCTGGAGTGGTTCGTGGACTGGGATCCATCCCGGACCGACCAGGCGCCGGTGGATCGCGACGCCGTACTGACCGATGTCTCCATTTTGTGGCTGACCGAGACGGCCGGATCCGCGGCGCGGATCTATCTGGAGAGCGGCCAAGAGGCGTGGGGAGCGCGGCCCGAGCCCTCTCCGGTCCCGACCGGGGTGGCGAACTTCATCGGCGACCGGGCGGTCCGCGGACTGGCGGAGCAGACGAACAAGATCACCCACTGGTCGCACCACTCCAGCGGCGGGCACTTCGCCTCGCTCCAGGCGCCGGACGACCTCGTCGCGGATCTCCGTACGTTTTTCAAGGGACTACGGACGGGCAGGTAGCCCGGCGCCCGACAGTTCGGGCCACCTTGCGCCTGGTATGACGACGGTCCGCCGGTATCGGCGGACCGTCGTCGCGTGTGTCGTGGTGCGTCAGCCCTTCGCCGCTTCGCCCTGGCCGGAGTTGGCGGGCGTCTTCGCCCCCCAGTTCTTCTTCGCGGCGGCCAACTCCGCCGGGGAGACACCGGGGACGGCAAGGCCCGCGATGATGCCGACCAGCGGGAACACCGTGGCGATCAGGAATGCCTGCCGGTATCCGTCAGCGCTGGCGCCGGCGGAGAGGCTTCCCGCGTGTCCGGCCACGATCGCCGCCAGGACACTCAGCCACAGCGCGCCGCCGACCTGCCGGCTTGCGTTGAGGAGTCCGGAGACCAGACCGGCCTGCGTGTAGGGGACGTTGGCAGTGCCCGCCATGGTGACGGTGGCCGAGACGAAGCCCTGTCCGGCGCCGAACAGGATCGAGGGGCCGAGCAGGTCCCGGGAGAAGCCACCGTCGGTGGAGACGAAGGACAACCAGATCAGCGCGGCGAGCGAGAGGGCGCTGCCGGCCACCAGGACAGGCTTGGGGCCGAGCTTGGTGATGAGCTGCGGTGCCAGGCCGCGGGCGGTGAGGACGATCGCGAGGGACAGCGGCAGGTAGGCGAGTCCCGTCTCCAGTGCGTCGAATCCGTACACGAACTGCATCAGCAGGGTGAACAGGAACAGCACGCCGACCAGAGCGGCGCTGGTCGTGAAGTTGACGACGTTGGCCGCGGAGACGGACCGGTTGCGGAAGATGCTCAGCGGCACCAGCGGCTGTTTGGCGAACTTCGCCTCATTGAGAAGGAAGAACACGACCAGGAGGACACCGACGACCAGCGACACGATGGTCACGGGCGAGTCCCATCCCTTGTCCTGGCTTTCCACGATGCCGAGCACGACGGCCATCAGTCCGGCGGTGACGGCAATCGCGCCGGTCACATCGATCCGCCGGTCGGCCCGCTCGTCACGCGACTCCGGGACCACGGCCAGGACCAGAGCGATCAGCGCCACGCCGATCGGCACGTTGACGAGGAAGATCCAGCGCCAGGACAGCCACTCGGTGACGACACCACCGACCAGCGCGCCGATGGCGCCGCCAGCGGCCGCCACGGCGCTCCATGTGCCGAACGCCTTGGCTTTGCCGCCCGGGTTGGTGAAGGAGGTGAACAGGACGGTCAGGGTTGCCGGGGCGAGTACCGCTCCACCCAGTCCCTGGATGCCGCGGGCGATCAGCAGTGACGACGAGTTCCACGCCAGACCGGCGACCAGGCTGGCCAGGGTGAACAAGGCGAGACCGAGGGCGAAGACTCGCCGTCGGCCGAACAGGTCGGCCAGTCGACCACCGAGCAGCAGAAAGCCCGCGAACACGATCGTGTAAGCGTTGATCACCCATTGCAGCGTGCTGGCGGAGAAGTGCAGCGAGTTTTGAATGGGACGCAGGGCCACATTCACGATCGATGCGTCGAGCACCACCATGAACTGCCCGACGCAGCAGGCGACCAGGATCAGTCCCAGCCGTGACCGGGCGGAGTCGGTCGTCAAAGTGGAATCGTCGGTCGCGGTCATCTGATGAGATCACTCCTAGGTAAGCGTTCGGGGCATGGGCAGCCTAGGAGCAATGAAGGACAGGCACAGACCTACATTTGGCTGCGGCGGACGACTGACGCGATGAAGCCCGTCTGCTCGAATCTAGGACGCGATCTGTCCTATATTACCGATAGGGTTTCAACATGCTGGAGACCTCGGCCCGCCTGCTCCGCCTGCTCTCGCTGCTGCAAACCCGGCGCGAATGGACGGGAGCCGAGCTGGCGGGACAACTCGACGTCACCACGCGTACTCTGCGCCGCGACATCGACCGGCTCCGTGAACTGGGGTACCCGGTCAACGCGACGATGGGTGTCGGTGGCGGCTACCAGCTGGGGGCAGGCGCCGAGATGCCACCGCTGCTCCTGGACGACGAGGAGACACTGGCGGTGGCATTCGGTCTGCAGTCGAGCGCGACGGGGCCGGTGAGCGGTATCGCCGAGCCGGCGCTGCGGGCACTGACCAAGCTGCGCCAGGTGATGCCCTCACGGCTTCGAAACCGTCTGGACGCCCTGGAGGTCGACGTCGTCCACCGCCCGCCGGTCGCCTCCGCGGTCGACGCACGAACGCTGGCCACCGTCGCCTCGGTGTGCCACGCCAGGGAGCGGCTGCGCTTCGACTACGTCACGCGGGACGGTACGCACAGCCGGCGGGAGGTCGAGCCCTACCGGGTGGTCCAGGCCGAAGCCCGTTGGTACCTGGTGGCCTGGGACCTGCGACGGGACGACTGGCGCTCTTTCCGGGTGGATCGGATGACGCCGAAGATCCCCACCGGACCACGCTTCGCACCGCGGGACCCGCCGCAGGGGGGCGCGGCGGCCTTCGTGTCGCAGGGGTTCGAGCAAGCCTTCAGCCAGGCGCAGGCCCGAGTGCGGCTGCACGCCCCGATCGACCGGATGGTCGGCCGGGTGCCCGAGAGCTGGGGCATCCTGGAGACCGACGATGAGCACACCTGCGTGGTGTCGCTGCGCGGCGGGTCACTGCGGGACATCGCCCAGTGGCTGGCCGTTTTCGAGGTGCCGTTCACCATCCTCGACCCGCCCGAACTGCTCGATGCCTGCCGCGCTTTCGCTCGCCGCCATGCGCAATTGGCGTCCTGGTACGGCGATGCATGAGAGCGAGGACAGACCTTGTGCAGACCGGCCCGGGTGGAGCGACGCCGGCCGGCCTCCGACTGCCGACCCACTATCCCGAGGATCCGCGTGACCCTGTTCAGCGACCGTGCGCTCAACCGAGCAACCCTGGCCCGCCAGCATCTGCTGGAGCGGACCGACATGCCGGCCCTGCGCATGATCGAGCACCTGGTCGGCATGCAGGCCCAGTCACCCTATCCGCCGTACACCGGGCTGTGGACCCGGTTGCGGGGCTTCCGCCACCAAGAGCTGGCCGACCTGCTCACGGACCGTTCGGTAGTCCGCCTCCTGCTGCACCGCGGCACCGTGCACCTGGTCAGCGCCCGTGACTGCCTGGCGCTTCGGCCGGCGGCGCAGCCCGTCATCGATCGGATGTACGTGACAGCCCGGGCTACCCGCGAGGCCGGGGATCCGTCGATGATCGCCGAACACGCCCTGGAACTGCTCGAGAAAGGGCCGATGACGCCTAAGGAGCTGGGCGAGGCGCTCGCCGAACGGATGCCGGGCGCGCCGCCGCGGCTGCTCGGCGACATCGCCCGGGCCCGGCTCGCGCTGGTGCAGGTGCCACCGCGCGCGGTGTGGGGGGCGGGCGGTGCGACCCGGTACGTCACCGCGCAGTCCTGGCTGGGCGGGCAGCTGGAGCCGGCTGAGCTGCCGACGGTGGTCCGCCGCTACCTCGCCGCGTTCGGCCCGGCCACGGTCGCCGACGTGCAGGCATGGTGCGGGCTGACCAGGCTGCGGGAGGTCATCGACTCGATGACCGGCCTGGTGCGGCTGCGCGGGGAGCACGGCGCCGAACTGCTGGACCTGCCCGACGCCCCCCGGCCCGATCCCGGCGTCCCGGCACCGGTCCGCTTCCTCCCCGACTTCGACAACGTGGTCCTCTCGTACGCGGACCGCAGCCGGATCGTCCCCGAGTCGCACCGCAAGAGCCTCTTCTTGCGCAACGGCATCGTGCCCGGATCCTTCCTCGTCGACGGAATGGTGGCCGGGACTTGGCGGGTCGACGACAGAGTGGTCACCATCAGCCCATGGGGACGCCTGACGGCGGCGCAGGTCGCCGAGGTGGAGGAAGAGGGGGCGCTGCTGGCCGACTTCCTGGCCCACCCCGGGGGAGGCGCCGGTGTCCGGATCGCCTGAGGCGGGCGCCGACGGTGTGTCGGCCTGCTGCCGCGCCGCGTTCCGGCAGGAGGCTCCGCCCGCCGGAACGGGGAACGCAGGCCTGATCGCACGGTCAGGCGGACGCGTCCGTGACAACCAGGCGGCTCTTGATGAGCCAGGACTCACCGTCGGGCACCAGGACGTCCTCACAAGTCGTGCTGGCACGCAGAGCCGGCCCGTCCGCCGCGGTTATCTGGAAGACCAGCGCGTAGCTGCGCACCCGCAGACCGTCTCCCTCGGCGGAGATGTCGGCCATGCCCAGCCAGTGGCGTCGCGCGATGCCTTGTGCCCGCAGTTGTGCGACGGTGTGAGTGGCCCCCGCGATAATCTCCTGGCGCCCGCGGGCGGCTTCCGGACGGGAGCCGACGGCGAATGTGCCGTCCTCGGTGAAGAAGGACGCCCACTCCTCGATGCTGCCGTCGTCCAGCAGTTGCATGTGGTGGGCGTAGAACTGCTCCACCGACGCCCGCACCATGGCGTCCGTCCCGGGCTTCGTCTGCGTGGTCATTGCGGTCCGGCTCCTTCGGTCGCATGGTCCCGGGCCGACGGCCCGGTCGAGTCAGAGCTTCGCCTACGCGCTTCGAGAACCGATCGAAGCATCCATGGACTGGAGCGGGTCGATCGTCCGGTCGTGCAGCACCGCTTCCTGGATTCGCCGGAGTTCGTTGGAGGGCCTGAGACCCAGTTCCTCGGACAGGACACGGCAGGTTCTGGAGTACGCCTCCAGCGCCTCGTGCCTCCGGCCGATTCGGCCCAGGGCCAGGACGAGCAGGCCGTGGTACCACTCGTTGTAGGGGTGCTCAACTATCAGGGCCCGCAGTTCCGCCACCATCTGGTGGTGACGGCCCAGCCTGAGGTCCGCTCCGATCCGGAGATTGAGTGCCTGCATGCGCTGCTCCTCCAGCGCTGCGATGTATCCGCCCAGGACCGGACCCGGTTCCACGTTGGCGAGCGGCGCCCCTGGCCACATGTTCAGGGCCTCGCGGAGCTTGACGGTGACCAGATCCGGTCGGCCGGCCTCCATGAGCCGGTGTGCGTCGGCGGTGAGGCGCTGGAAACGCGTCAGGTCGACCTGCTCGGGATCGATCAGCAGGGCGTACCCCGGCGGCTTGGTGATCAGTACGTCCTTGCCGGTACCCGAGGAATGGCCGTCGGCGAGGAGCCGACGCAGCTGATAGACGTAGGTCTGCGCGGTCGTCGCGCCGCTGCGGGGCGGGTTGTCCTCCCACAGCTCCTTGATGATCGTTTCGAGCGCGACCACGTGGTTGGTGCGGGCGAGCAGCAGAGCGAGCGTCGCCAGGGCTCTGGGAGCGGTCAGAGCACAGGGCCGTTGGTCGTTCCAGACTTCTAACGGACCTAAAATTCTGAACTGCAGCATGAATGGAGTCCCCCTCTTCCAGATCAGCTTCAGGACAACCTGAATATAGGAAGAGATGCGTCGCTTAGCGCAAGGGATCATCCGAAGGACGCTACGGGGCGGGCCAGCGGATACCGGAACTGACCCACGAGGCAGCCCTGGGTATCTTTCGACCTCGGCAATGTGCTCCACATGTCCTGGCCCGCGTGTTTAAGAGCTTCGAACGCGGGTTCCGCAACCCCGGCCGCCGAACATATCCGGTTCCGGCGGAGCGGTATAGTTGAACGCTAACTAATCGCTTCTACAGTGAAAAGTTCGGCACAGAAATCGCCATCATTCCGTAAAGCCGTCGGCATGCGACTGGTCTGCGGGCTCAGGCACACCTGTGAAGAAGGCAGCGATCACCCGGCTGATTTGCGCCCTGGCAGCGGCGACGGCCGCAGGCGCGAACGCGCCGGTCCCCACTGGACGCGGCTCGACTGGGCGGATGCTTGCCGGGGTGAGCCACGGGGCGGCCCCGCGCGGGTGGCCGGTCACGCCGGGGGGCGGAAATGGCGGTCGATCGACAGCAAGAACTCCGCCACATCGGGCTCAACATCGGGGCACAGCCGCTCGGGATGGCCCGGGGGCGGCCCGACGAGAGCGGGGGGATCGGGCGGCGGCGGTGACACGTACATCGTTCCGCAGGCCATGAGGGCCTGACAGATCCATCCCCACTCGAACCCGGCGAGCATGTGCCGGATCTTCCTTATCATCCGACACGGAACCGGTTGATGGCGTCCAGGTGACGGGCCCGCAGATCCGGCGCGGTGACGCCAAGCCCTTCCTCGGAGGCCAGTGCGAGTACGCCCACCTTGCCCCGGTGCACATTACGGTGCACGTCGTGGACAGCCTGGGCCGCGTCGTCGAGGCGATAGGTGCGGCTGACCGTGGGGTGGACGACCGCGCGCCGGACCAGGTCGTTGGCCTCCCATGCCTCGCGGTAGTTAGCGAAGTGCGTACCGATGACGCGCTTGAGGTTCATCCACAGGTAACGGTTGTCGTACTCGTGCGTGAAGCCACTGGTCGAGGCACACGTCACCACGGTGCCGCCGCGGCGGGCCACGAACACGCTGGCACCGAAGGTCTCCCGTCCCGGATGCTCGAAGACGATGTCGGGGTCACGACCGCCGGTGAGTTCGCGGATCTTCGCGCCGAACCGCTTCCACTCCGCCGGGTCCTGGGTGTGCTCGTCCCGCCAGAAGCGATAGCCCTCGCCCCCGTCAGTCCCACGGTCGATGACCAGTTCGGCACCCATCGCCCGGCAGATCGCCGCCTTCGCGGCGCTGGACACGACGCAGACCGGGGTCGCGCCGGCGGCCAGCGCAAGCTGCGTGGCGTAGGAGCCCAAGCCACCCCCCGCCCCCCAGATGAGGACCACGTCGCCGAGTTTCATGCCCGCGCCGTTGCGTGACACGAGCTGCCGGTACGCGGTGCTGTTGACGAGTCCAGGGGCCGCAGCCTCCTCCCACGTCAGATGGGCCGCCTTCGGCATCAACTGATTGGCCTTGACCAGCGCCAGTTCGGCCAGGCCACCGAAGTTGGTCTCGTATCCCCAGATCCGCTGCTCGGGGTCGAGCATGGTGTCGCTGTGTCCGTCGGGGTGCTCCAGCTCCACCGACAGGCAGTGGGCAACCACCTCGTCGCCCGGATTCCAGGCGTTGACGCCCGGACCGGTGCGCAGGACAACCCCGGACAGGTCCGAGCCGAGGACGTGATAGGGCAGGTCGTGGCGGCGGGCCAGGTCGGAGGTCCGGCCGTAGCGTTCCAGGAAGCGGAAGGTCGGCACGGGCCGGAAGATTGAACTCCACACCGTGTTGTAGTTGACGGATCCGGCCATCACCGCCACCAGGGCCTCGCCGGGCCCGAGGTCGGGCACCGCCACCTCCTCGACCCGGAGGCTCTTGCGGGGATCTCGGTCACGGTCCGCCATCCCCTCGAACATTCCGGCCTCCTCGCGCCGGACGGTCACCGCACGGTAGTGGTTGGGCAGCCGCATGGCCGCGACATCACCGCTGGAACGGACCCCGCTCAGCAGGGCGTCACGTATCTCGCGCATCATCGGGCTCCTTCGGACGTCAACGGCTCATCGGCTCGGAGAGGATTTCCAGCACGGCCACGGACCAGGCGAAGCCGGCCCCGGCGCTCACCAGGACGCAGGTCTGACCCGGCGCCAGCGCGCCGGTCCAGGCGAGGTGGTCCAGTCCGGCGATCTGGTCGCCCGCACCCAGGTGCCCGACGCCGCTGCCCCACGACCAGGTGGTCCGGGCCGGGTCGATGTTCAGTGGGCGGAAGAACTGTAGATCCATCTTGGGGTGGCCCAGATGGGGCACGACGAACCAGTCGACATCGTCGACGCCCACCCCGGCCTCGGTCAGTGCCTGTCGAAACGCCTGTTGCTGGCCCGATCTGAGCCGGTCGATCAGAGTGCTGACGCCGAAGTCCCGCAACATCTGCGCGCGATGCTTCTCGATGCTGATCGGCGACCGTATACCCAGCGGGACCTCGCCGAACGGGTCGTCGCCGCGCCCCATGCTCTCCAGCTCAGGGTCCGAGACGGTCACCAGGCTGCGGAGCCGGGCGAAGCCGCCCTCGGCGGACAGGACCAGCGCCGTCCCGCCGTCACCGCACACGGTTCCCGGGTCGGTGTTCCAGCGATCGAACCCCGGCAGGCAGAAGCGGTCCCCGGTGGTGATGAGCACCGCCCGGCGGCCCCGCCCGGCCTCCAGGTACGCCACACCCAGTTCCAGCGCCGCCATCCCGCCGTTGGACAACTGGCGGACCTCGCTGGACAGGCAGTCGTTGCCCACGGCCGCCTGCTGGATGTACGAGGCCGGCGCCCACAGGTCGTGTCCCTGGAAGTAGGTGCACGCGTGAAGTACCAGGGAGATGTCTTGCGGGGCGGTGCCCGCCCGGTCGATCGCCCGGCGCGCCGCACGGAGCGCCATCTCCGGTCCCGAATCCACGGAGACGCACACCGAACGCATTCTCATGCGCCGGATCGTTCGTGCGTCGCACAGGCCCGCCTCCTGTGCCACTGCGACATCCATCGGGGCGGGCAAATCCAGCCCCGTACCGGCTATGTAGAGGCCCTCGACCCTCACCGCATCTCCTTTCGGGCGACGGACACACACATCTTCGCGGCGAGTTTGGGGCCGGGTTGTCGTGCTCGCTTCGAGAACGGACCGAGAAGCCGTTGTTCGAACCATCCTCCGACGCATCTCTGACGAATCTTGAAACCTTCGCCGTCCAATGCACTCATCGCGACGAAAGGTGAGCGGATGGCGACGCCGACCGACGAGCACCTCTTGCGGGTCGCTCTGCTCTTTCCCGGTCAGGGAGCCCAGCACCCGAGAATGGCCGCCGGGCTGTATGGACGGCTGGACGTCTTCACCGAGGCGATGGACGAGGCGTTCGAGTTGCTCGGTGATGAGGGCAAGCGACTGCGGGACACCTGGCTGTCCCGCCGGCCACCGGCCATGTACGACGACGTGACGGTCGCGCAGCCACTGTTGTACGCGGTCGACCTGGCCCTCGGCCGGCTGGTGCTGAGCTGGGGCGTACAGCCGGTCGCGATGCTGGGGCACAGCGTCGGGGAACTCGCCGCCGCAACCCTGGCCGGGGTGCTCGGCGCCGAGGACGGCTTCCGGCTGATGCGCGGACGGATCCGGCAGTTCGCCGACACACCGGCGGGCGGCATGCTCGCGGTGGCGGCGTCCACCGAGGAGGTCGAGGACGTACTCGGTGACGGCGTCTATCTGGCCGCCGTCAACGCCGCTCGGCAACTGCTGCTGGCGGGGCGGCGCGAGGACCTGGATGGGGTGGCCGTCCTGCTGCGGGAGAGGGGTCTGGTGTGCCGGGACGCCCGGGCCAGACAGGCCTTCCACAGCCCGGTGGTCGACGGTGCCGTCACCGCGTCGTTGCCCGACTGGCGGGCCACGCCGCTCGCTCCGCCCGGGCTGACGGTCTACTCCGCCTACACCCAGGCGGTGCTGACCGCCGACACAGCACGCGATCCGGTGTTCTGGGCCCGGCAGGCTGCCGAGCCGGTGCTCTTCGCACCGACGCTGGACCGGCTGCTCACCGACCACGATTGTCTGCTGGTCGAGGCCGGCCCCGGCAACAGTCTGACCACGCTGGCCCGCCGCCACCGCGCCGTGGTGAGGGGCCCCAGCCGGGTGTTGCCGCTGCTGCCCGACCAGCCACAGGGGGATGAGGCGGACCTCGAGTCGGTGCTGGCGGCACGGGAACGGATCCGGCACCTGCCGGTCCAGCAGCCGGCTGTCTGAGCGGGCGCCGGTAAGCGGCCCCGGCCCCCCACGGACGACCCTTGTCGCGGTTTCTCAACGGAGGATGAGATGCAGGGAACACAGTCGCCACCGGCACCGTCGGCAGGCGAAGCCATCGCGGTCGTCGGGCTCGCCTGCCGGTTTCCCGGCGCGGCCAACAGCACCGCGTTCTGGCGGCTGCTCGTCGAGGGCCGGGACGCCGTGGCCGAACCCGTCGACCACCGCGCCGGCCGCGCGGCGGCCGGCTACCTCGCCGGAGTGGACCTGTTCGACGCGGAACTCTTCGGGATCTCGGCGCGGGAGGCTGCCGCCATGGATCCCCAGCAGCGGCTACTGCTGGAGATCGCCTGGCAAGCCCTGGAGGACGCCCGGATCGCCCCGGACTCGCTGCACGGATCGGACACCGGCGTCTTCGTGGGAGCCTGCGCGGACGACTACGCGCTCCTCTCCCGGGCCCCCGGGAGCAGCACGATGTCGCCGTACACCCTGACCGGCACGGGCAGGGCCTTCCTCGCGAACCGGCTCTCCTACACCTTCGGTCTGCACGGCCCGAGCCTCACCACCGACACCGGTCAGTCCTCGTCCCTGGTGGCCATCCACCAAGCAGCCGAGAGCTTGCGGCGGGGCGAGTGCGACATCGCCATAGCCGGTGGGATCCAGCTCAACCTCGCCGTCGAAAGCGACGCCGCGGTCGAGGCGCTCGGCGCGCTGTCCCCCACCGGGCGCTGCCGCACCTTCGACGCGCGGGCCGACGGCATCGTCCGCGGCGAGGGGGGCGGCCTGCTCGTCCTCAGGACGCTCAACCGGGCGGTGGAGGACGGCGACCGGATCTACTGCACTCTGCTGGGCGGAGCCGTCAACAACGACGGGCGCGGTGCGGGGCTGACCGCACCTGGTCAGGAGCCTCAGCAGCGAGTGCTCAGCCAGGCGTACACGCGCGCCGGGGTGGAGCCGCGCGAGGTGGCGTACGTGGAGCTGCACGGCACTGGGACCAAGGCGGGCGATCCGATCGAGGCCGCAGCCCTGGGCGCGGTCCTCGGGCACGGCCGCCCGGCCGGTGCTCCGCTGCTGGTGGGGTCGGTCAAAACCAACATCGGCCACCTGGAGGGAGCCGCAGGGGTGGCCGGCTTCGTCAAGACGGCGCTGAGCCTCTTCCACCGGGAGGTCCCGCCGAGCCTGCACTACCAGGAACTCAACCCGGCCATCGAAGCGCAGGCACTGGGGCTGCGGGTCTGCGTCAAACGGAGCCCGTGGCCGACCGACCGGCCCCTCACGGCGGGTGTCTCCTCGTTCGGCCTCGGCGGTACCAACTGTCACCTGGTCCTGGGTGAGCCGCCCCGGGCGACGCAGCCGGAACGCCGGACACCTCCCGGGCCACTGCCCTGGGTGCTGTCCGGCCACACCACTGCGGCATTGCGCGGGCAGGCCGCCAGCCTCGCCGACTTCCTGGCGGACGATCCGGCGGCGGACCCGGCGGCGCTCGGCCTGTCCCTCGCGACCACCCGGGCCACCTTGCGCCACGGCGCCGCCGTCTTCGGCGGCGACCGGGCCACGCTGTCCGCCCGGTTACGGGCAGTTGCCCGCGGCGAGCGGACCGAGGGGGTCCTCGGTGGACTGCGCAGCGGCGGCGCCACCGCCTTCCTGTTGCCGGGCCAGGGCATGCAACGGCAGGACATGGGGCGCGAGCTCCACCAGGCATACCCCGTGTTCGCCCGATCCTTCGACGAGATCAGCGCGGCGATGGAGCCGGCGCTGGGCGCGAGTCTGCGCGAGGTGATGTGGCGGCGGGACGACTGGCTCGACCAACTCACCTACACCCAGCCCGCGCTGTTCGCGGTCGAGGTCAGCCTCTACCGGCTGCTGGAGTCGTGGGGCATCGTCCCCGACCACCTCGTCGGGCACTCGCAAGGCGAGATCACCGCGGCGCACCTCGGCGGCATCCTGTCGATGGAGGACGCGGCCGTCTTCGTGGTCGAACGCGGCCGTCTGATCGGCACGCTGCCGGCGGGCGGAGCGATGGTCGCCTTGCAGGCGGAGGAGGCCGAGGTGCGGGCCGCGATCGATGAGCGGGCGCCCGGGTCGGTCGGCATCGCGGCGATCAACAGCCCCCGCTCACTGGTGGTGTCCGGGGCGGAGACCGAGGTCGAAGCGGTCGCCGAGCGGTTCACGGCGCTGGGCCGGCGAGTCCGTCGACTGCGAATCGGCGTGGCCGGCCACTCCCCGCTGATGGCACCTATACAGGACGACCTGCTGGCAGCGGCGCGCCGTATGACGTTCCACCGGCCCCGGGGTCCGGTGATCGTGTCCTCGGTGACCGGGCGGGTGAACCAACCCGGACAACTGGACACCCCCGAGGCCTGGGCGGAGCACCTGTGCGCGACCGTACGGTTCGGCGAGGCGGTGCGAACGGCACACGAGTTGGGGGCGCGGTTCTTCACGGAGACCGGCCCCGGCCACGGGCTGACCACCATGGCCGGGGAAGTCGTCGGCGGCGGCGAGATCTTCACCACGCCACTGGCCACCTCGGACGAACTGGGCGGTGTGGCCGAAGTACCGGCGGCCGCCCATCTGTTCGGCCGGCCGGTGGACTGGCGGGCCGTGTATGGGCCCGATGTGCCGACAGCCGACCTGCCCGGGTACGCGTTCCAGCGGAATCCGTACTGGCTGGGCACCGAGACCGAGAACGCGCCGGTCACCGCGGATCCCGTCCGCCTCACCGACGTGACCGGCCTCGTCCTCGGCCTGACGCTGGAGGTTCTGGGTCGCCCCCGGGACACCCAGCTCGATCCGGACCAGACCTTCAACGACCTGGGCATCGACTCGCGGATGACCCTCACGCTGCGCAACCGGCTGGCGCAGAGCATCGGAGCGCCGCTGCCCGCCACCCTGCTGTTCGACTTCCCCACCCCGACCGGGCTCATCGAAGCCCTGCGGTCGGAATTCTCACGGTAACGGCCGACCGAAGTCCCCGTTCGAGAAGGGCACTGCTGAAGCGATGACTGATGCCGATGATTTCCGGCCGTATCCGGACGACGCGATCGTGGTCGTCTCCATGGGCTGCCGCTATCCCGGGGGCGTCCGTTCCCCCGAGGATCTGTGGCAACTGACTCTCGCGGGCACGGACGCAGTCTCCGACTTCCCGGCGGATCGTGGCTGGGTGATGGAGGACGTGTACGACCCGACGCCCGGCACGAACAATAAGTCCTACACCCGCAGCGGCGGCTTCCTGGAGGACGCCGACCGGTTCGACGCTCGTTTCTTCGGCATCTCCCCGCGCGAGGCCGCGGGAATCGACCCGCAGCAACGGCTGCTGCTGGAAGTGGCCTGGGAGACGTTCGAGCGGGCCGGGCTCGACCAGCCGACGCTGCGCGGCAGCAACACGGGCGTGTTCATCGGTGCGATGGCACAGGACTACGGGCCCCGGCTGCACGAGGACAGCCAGGGTGCGGGCGGTTACCGCATCACCGGCAGCACCACCAGCGTCGCCTCCGGGCGGATCGCGTACTTCTTCGGACTCCGGGGGCCGGCCCTGACGGTCGACACCGCGTGCTCGTCCTCGCTGGTGAGCATCCACCTGGCCGCGCAGGCCCTGCGCGGCGGTGAGTGCGATCTCGCGCTGGCCGGCGGAGCGGCGGTGATGCCGACACCCGGTCTGTTCATCGACTTCAGCCGGCAGAACGGCCTGTCCGCGGACGGCCGGTGCAAGGCGTTCTCCGACGACGCCGACGGCACCGGGTGGGCGGAGGGAGCCGGTCTGCTGCTGCTGGAACGCGCCGCCGACGCGGTCGCCCGGGGCCACCGCGTCCTGGCCGTGCTGCGCTCCAGCGCGGTCAACCAGGACGGCGCCAGCAACGGGCTCACGGCACCGAACGGCGCGGCCCAGCAGGAGGTCATACGGCAGGCCCTGGACCGGGGCGGTCTGCGCCCGTGCGACGTCGACGCAGTGGAGGCGCACGGCACCGGGACGCCTCTGGGGGACCCGATCGAGGCGCGGGCCCTGGCGGCCACGTACGGCAGGGAGCGGGCCGGCCGCGAGCCGCTGTGGATCGGATCGCTGAAATCCAACATCGGGCACGCCCAGGCCGCCGCCGGTGTCGGTGGTGTGATCAAGATGGTGCAGGCGATGTCCGCGGGTTCACTGCCGGCCACCCTGCACGCGGAACGGCCCAGCCGGCACGTCGACTGGGAGAACTCGGGCCTCGCTCTGCTGACCGAGGCGCGCCCCTGGCCGACGGTGAAGCGTCCGCGCCGCGCCGCGGTCTCCTCCTTCGGCATCAGCGGCACCAACGCGCACGTCATCCTGGAGGAGGCGACGCACCGTTCCGCGGAGCCGGAGCCGGAACAGGGTGCGGCCGAGGGGCCGTACGTGTGGCCGGTGTCCGGCCCGACAGCCGAGTCGCTGGCCGTCCAAGCCGCGGTGATCCGCGACTTCGTCCGCGAAAACCCCGCCTCGCACCCGGCGGACGTCGCCCGCACCCTCGTCGCCCGGACTCGGTTCCGGCACCGGGGTGTGGTGGTCGCCGACCGCAGGGAGGACCTCCTGGCAGGACTGGAGACGCTGGCCTCACGGGGACCGGTGCCTCCTGCCCCTGGCCGCTACAAGTCCCCGACGCTCAGCCGCGGTGAGGCGGCTGGCGACCAGCGGCCGGTGTTCGTCTTCCCCGGCCAGGGCTCGCAGTGGCGTGAGATGGGCCTGGAGCTGATGGAGTCCTCGAAGGCGTTCCGGGAGTCGATGCTGGCCTGCGCCGACGCCCTCGCACCGTACTGCGACTGGGAACTGATGGCCGCCCTGCGGGGCGAGGCCGCCGACACGGTGGACGTCGTGCAGCCCACCCTGTTCGCCGTACTGGTCTCGCTGGCGCGGCTGTGGCGGTCGTTCGGTGTCGAGCCGGGCGCGGTGGTGGGGCACTCCCAGGGGGAGATCGCCGCTGCGCACGTGGCGGGCGTGCTGAGTCTCGCGGACGCCGCCAAGGTGGTGGCCCTGCGCAGCAGGGCGCTGCGCACGGTCGCGGGCACCGGTGGCATGGTCTCCGTGCCGTTGCCGCTCGCGCGGACCCAGTTCCTGCTGGACACCCTCGGCGGCCGGGTGAGCGTCGCGGCCGTCAACGGTCCGTCGATCACCGTGGTGGCCGGAGAGTCCACCGCGCTCGAGGAGCTGCTCACGGCCTGCGCGCGCGAGGACGTCGAGGGCCGTCGGGTCGAGGTGGACTACGCCTCACACACCGGTGACATGGACGTCCTGCGTGAGCAGTTGGCTGTGGACCTGGCGGATGTGACGGCACGGCCGGGCACCGTACCGATGTATTCGACCCTGACCGGCAGGGTCGCTGACACCACCACGATGGACGGCTCCTACTGGTTCGAGAACCTCCGTAACACCGTGCGGTTCGATCCGGCGGTACGTGAGCTGGTCAGGGACCGCAGCCGGGTGTTCGTGGAGATCAGCCCTCACCCGGTGCTCACCTTCGGAGTGCAGCAGATCCTCGACGACATGGGTGTCGAGGGGACGGTCCTGAGCAGTCTGCGGCGCGGCAGCGGTGGGATCGGGCAGTTCCTCGCCTCGGCGGCCGCCGCCCACTGCGCCGGCGTCCGGGTGGACTGGTCGACGGCTCCCGGGCAGGGCACGGTCACCGTGCTGCCCTCCTTCCGCTTCGACCGCAGCCGGTACTGGCTGACTGCCACGTCGGCGCAGTCCTCCGGTGCGGTCCCGGCCCTGTTGGCCAGCGCCGTTGATCTGCCGTCCGGGCAGAACGTGATGACCGGTGAGATCTCCACCGGCCGGTTCCCCTGGATCGCGGACCACGTGGTGGATGGAACGACGCTGTTTCCCGCCACGGCGTTCCTGGAGGTCCTCGCGGAGGCCGGAGCCCAGCTCGGCTGCGCCGCGGTGGCGGAGCTGACCCTGCGCGAGCCGCTCGAGGTTCCCGACGGCGCCGCCGTCGACCTGCGGGTCCTGGTGGAGCCTGCGCACGGTGATGGTCTGCGAGTGCTGACGGTCGACTCACGAGTTCGGGGCACGGACACGTGGCACCGGAACGCGGACGCCGTGCTGGATGCGCGGAGCACCGCGCCGCAGACGGCACCGGTGGCATGGCCGCCGGCCGGCGCGACCCCGATGGACGTCGACGACGCCTACGGCCGACTGGCGGAGCGGGGTTACCACTACGGTCCGGCATTCAAGGGACTGAGGGCCGTGTGGGTGCGGGGCGCGGAGGTGTTCGCCGAGGTGGCACTGCCTGCCGCGGCCCGGGACGGCGCCGGGTTCACCCGTATCCACCCGGCACTGTTCGACGCGGCGCTGCATCCCGCGGCACTGCGTCAGGACGGAGGCCTGCTGGTCCCGTTCACCTGGCGTGACGTCACGCTGCGGCCTACTGGTGCGAGCATCCTGCGGGTGTCGGGCCGGATCGAGCGGGGGCGCTGCTCGCTCATGGTCACCGACGCGAGCGGCGCGGTGGTGGCGAGCGTCGGCTCGCTGACACTGCGGCCGTCCATGGGCGCCGACCGCGGCAGTCTGCTGGACGTGACCTGGCGGCCGGTGACTCCCGGTACCCCCCTGGCACCGCAGGCGTGGGCTTCGCTGGGCTCCGGTGAACTCAGGGCCGCGCGCGACTACTTCGACTTGGACGCGGTGCCGCACCCGGCGCCGGAGGTGGTCGCGGTTGTCTTCGACGGGCGGGGCACGCTGCCCGGCGCGATGGCCGACGCGGCCGAGAGCGCCCTTGAGCTCCTGCAACGCTGGCTTCTCGTGGGACGCTTCGCGTCCTCGACCCTGGCGGTCGTCACACGGGAGGCCGTCTCGGTCACCGGTCGGGAGCAGGTGGCGGGACTGGCCGGGGCGACCGTCTCGGGTCTCGTCCGGACCGCACAGGCGGAGCATCCCGGACGTGTACTGCTCATCGATGTCGACGGTGACCCGGCCTCGCTCGACGCGTTGCCCACGGCGCTGGCGTGCGGGGAGCCGGAGATAGCGGTGCGTGCCGGCAGGCTGTACGCGCGACGACTCGCACTGCCCGCTGAGCCGGAGCTGAACGTGCCCCCGCAAGGCGGAAGTTGGCGACTGGACGTAACCGCCAAGGGCACTTTGGACAACCTGGCGTTGCTTGCGCACCCCGAGGCCGACGCGCCGCTGGGTCCGCGGGAGATACGGCTGGAGGTGCGGGCCGCCGGACTCAACTTCCGTGACATCGCGGTCGGCCTCGGGCTGGTGTCCAGCGAGAAGACCATGGGGAGCGAGGGTGCCGGCGTGGTGACCGAGGTCGGCGCGGAGGTGACCGGGACGGCGGTCGGCGACCTGGTGTTCGGCGTCTTCGAGCGCTCCCTCGGCCCAGTGGCGGTGGCCGACGCGCGCATGGTCCGCCCCGTCCCGCAGGGCTGGTCGTTCGCCCAGGCGGCAGCCGTCCCGATCGTCTTCATCACCGCTTACCAGTGCCTGGTCGAGGTCACCCGTGTGCGGGCGGGTGAGTCGGTGCTGATCCACACCGCGACGGGCGGTGTCGGCATGGCGGCCATCCAGTTGGCCCGGCACCTGGGCGCGGACGTCTTCGCGACGGCCGGCCCCGGCAAGCACGGTGTGCTGCGGGCGTTGGGCATCCCCGAGGACCACATCGCCTCCTCGCGGTCGCTCGACTTCGAGCAGCAGTTCCGCGACGCCACAGGCGGCCGGGGCGTGGATGTCGTGCTCAACTCGCTGGCGGGTGAAGCGATCGACGCGTCCCTTCGGCTACTGGCGCCGGGCGGCCGGTTCGCCGAGATGGGCAAGACGGATATCCGGGACGTCGAACGGACGGTGGCGGAGCACCCTGGGATCAGCTACGCGGCCTACAACATCCTCGGCATCGACCCGGACCGGATCGGCGAGGTACTCGACGAGGTGATCGCGCTCTACGCGAGCGGCGCCCTCGACCATCTGCCCCTGACCACCTGGGACGTACGGGAGGGCCCGCGCGCGCTGCGCTCCCTCAGCCGGGCGGAGCACCGGGGCAAGATGGTCGTGACCATGCCCCGCTCCCTCGATCCGGAGGGGACGGTGCTGATCACCGGAGGCACCGGAGCCCTGGGCGGCCTGGTGGCCCGGCATCTCGCGACGGCGTACGGGGCCCGGCGGCTGCTGTTGGTGAGCCGGCGGGGCGAGGCGGCCGAGGGCACCGCCCGGCTGACGGCCGAGCTGACGGCCCTCGGCGCCGAGGTGACCGTAGCCGCCTGTGACGTCAGCGACCGGGCACAACTCGCGCGGCTCATCGAGCAGCACCCGCCGGCCGCCGTCGTCCACGCAGCCGGGGTGCTCGAGGACGGCCTGCTCACCGGCATGACGACCAAGCAGCTCGCCCGGGTCATGCGGCCCAAGGTCGACGCCGCATGGCACCTGCACCAGCTCACCGAGCACCTCGACCTGTCGGCCTTCGTCCTGTTCTCGTCGGCGGCCGGAGTGCTGGGGGAGGCGGGCCAGGGCAACTACGCCGCCGCCAACACGTTCCTGGACGCTCTGGCCCAGCACCGCCGGGCCGTGGGCCTGGAGGCGACCTCGCTCGCCTGGGGGTTCTGGGAACAGCGCGGCGGCATGACCGCGCACCTCTCGCGAACCGACGTCGAGAGGCTGCGCAGGTCCGGGATCGCACCGCTGGCCACCGACCGGGCACTGGAACTGCTCGACGCCGCCCTGGCCTCCGGCAGGGCGCTGACCGTACCGATCCGGCTGGACCTGACCGCTTTGCGGGGCGAGCGGGCGACGAAGGTGCTGGAAGAGTTGCTGCCCGACGATCGTGGGGCGGGTGTGCCAATCGCCGCGGGCACGCAGGCGCCGGTCACGGCGCCCGTGCCGGACGCCTTCGGGCCAGACGCGCTGCGGCAGTTCTCGTCGAAGGCCCAGGCGGCGGCGCTGATGACCCTGGTGCGTCAGCAGGCCGCCGAGGTCCTCGGCTACGGCAACACCGACGAGATCCAGCCGGACCTGAGTTTCAAGGAGCTGGGGTTCGACTCGCTCCTCGGCGTCGACCTGCGCAACCGCCTCAACGCGGTCACGGGACTCCGGCTGCCCGCCGAGGTGGTGATCCAGAACCCTACGCCCGAGCTGCTGGTCGGCTTCATCCGGTCTCAACTGACGCACCCCTGACTCGCGAGCACAAAGAGTCCTGGATCAGGACTGGACAACCGCCTGACACAGTTCGGGCGCGGTTACCCAAGGAGGACTTCTGATGGACCACCAGCACGCTGGCACTGCCCTGGTCACTGGTGGGACCAGCGGCATCGGACTGGCGACCGCTCATGAACTGGCCTCGCGTGGCTTGCGCGTCTTCCTCTGCGCACGCGACGGCGACCGGGTCGCCGCGACCGTGGCCAAGTTGCGGTCGGAGGGCTTCGATGTCGCGGGCACCGCGTGCGACGTGCGCAGCGCGGACGACATCCTGCGGACCGTCGAGCAGGCGAGCGCGTTCGGCGAGATTGGCGTCCTGGTCAACAATGCCGGTCGCAGCGGCGGCGGCGTGACCGCGCAGATAGCGGATGACCTCTGGCACGAGGTATTGGAGACCAATCTGACCAGCGTCTTCCGCATGACCAAGGCGGTACTCAACAGCGGCCTGCAAGAGCGGGGCTGGGGGCGGATCATCAACATCGCCTCGACGGCCGGCAAGCAGGGCGTCGTCTACGGCGCGCCGTACTCCGCCTCGAAGCACGGTGTCGTCGGCTTCACCAAGGCCCTCGGCCTGGAGCTCGCCGGTAGCGGCATCACGGTCAACGCGGTGTGCCCCGGGTACGTCGAGACGCCGATGGCCCAGCGCATCCGGGCCGGTTACGCCGAGCACTGGCAGATCACCGAGGAGGACGTGCTGGCCAAGTTCAGCGGCAAGATCCCGCTGGGCCGCTACTCCACCCCGGACGAGGTCGCCGGCCTGGTCGGCTACCTGACCACCGGCACGGCGGACGCCATCACCGCCCAGGCCATCAACGTGTGCGGCGGGCTCGGCAACTTTTGAGCCACCCGACCGTGCACGGACACGCCACACCCGCGCGTCACGACCCAGCCATCACAGTGAGGAGGGAGACATCAGTGAGCGTCACACGGGTGACCCACCGGATCGATGTCCCTGCGCCTGCGTCCGTGATCTACGACATCATCGCCGACGTCGGCTCCTGGCCCCTGTACTTCCCACCGACCATCCGCGCTGAGCGGGTGTCGGGCGACGCGAGTGACGAACGCATCCGCATCTGGGCGCTCGCGAACGGCGAGTTGCGGACCTGGATCTCCCGGCGTCGGCTCGACCGGAGCGCCCTGTGCATCGAGTTCGAGCAGACGGAGCCCCGTGACCCGGTCGCCGAGATGAGCGGAGCCTGGCAGATCGAGGAGCGCGCGGACGGGACGTGCCACGTCACGCTGGTTCACACCTACCGGGCCACCGGGGACGACCCGGAGAACCTCGCGCGCATCACCCATGCCGTCGACACCAACAGCCGGTCCGAATTGGACGCGCTCCGGGCGGCCGTTGAACGGCACGCGGACGAGCACGAGGTGCTGGTCGTCTTCGAGGACTCCGACACGGTCACCGGCTCGCTCGAGGAGGTGTACGACTTCGTCTACGACGTCGCGAAGTGGCCGGACCGCATCCCGCACGTCTTGCGCATGGAGGCCACCGAGAACGTCCGGGGACTGCAGTTCATGGAGATGGACACCAGGTCGCCCGACGGCTCGGTGCACACCACGCAGTCCGGGCGAGTGTGCGTGCATCCGGAGTCGATCGTCTACAAGCAGACCCGGCTGCCCGGTCCGCTGCTGGCACACACCGGCGAGTGGGTCTTCGAGACCGTGGCGGACGGCCGGATCCGGGTCACCTCCCGGCACCGGGTGCTCCTCGACGTCGACGCGCTCACCGCGCTCCCCGAGCCGCCCGCGTCGCTGGCCGCTGCGCGGACGGCGGTGCGCAATGCCCTGGGCGCCAACAGCCGGGCCACCATCGCCGCGGCCAAGGCGTACGCGACGGCCGGCGACTCTGCCGGCCGCCTCTGACCGCACGTACCCGCACCACCACACACGAGAGAGGTAACGACCATGGCTCAGATGACTCTCGACGAGCTCAAGGGCTTCCTGCTGCGCGCGATGGGAGAGGACGACTCGGTCGACCTCTCGGGGGACATCCTCGACCAGAACCTGACAGACCTGGGCTTCGACTCCCTGGCGGTCATCGACACGACGAGCAAGGTCGAGCAGCACTACGGGGTCAAGCTTCCGGAGGATGTCGCCTCCGCTATCACGACACCCGGGGAGCTCCTCGACGCCGTCAACAGCGCGCTGAGCGTGGCCAAGTGACGACTGCCGCCCCGGATGAGAAGAGGCGTCGGACATGACCGGGATCTTCGCCGAGCAGGTCGCGGCCGAGCACGAACCGGTCGCGAGGGCACTGATGCTCGGCTACCTCAACCGGGCGGCGGCCCTCCACGGACAAGGATATGCCGACCGTGCGACCGTGGACACGGCCATGCGGCTGGGCTGCGGGCTGCCCGAGGGGCCGTTCGAGATGATCGACCGGCTGAGCACGGACGAAGTGCGCCGGTCCTTGACCGAGCTGTGGGCGGCGACCGGTGACGACACCTACGCCCCGGCCCCCTGGCTGCGCTCGCCCGGCCGACCGGTCCCCCACGCCCCTGCGCCCGCCCCCGGGCCCGGGGACGCCGCGTCGGCGGCTCCCGTCCGCCGCTTCGGCGTATTCGGCTCGGGCACGATGGCTCGGGGGATCGCCGAGTCGGCGGCCCGCAGCGGCGTCCCGACCGTCGTGGTGGCGCGTTCCACGGACAGCGCCGAGCGGGCCAGGGCCGATGTCGAACAGTCGCTGGAGCGGTCGGTGCGTCGGGGCCGGACGACCGCCGCCGCGGCGGCCGGGGTGGCTGCGCTGCTGCGATACACCACCGACCAGGACGCTCTCGGTGACCGCGATCTCGTGGTGGAGGCGGTGGCTGAGGATGCGCGGGTCAAGCGGGACGCATTCGAGGTGCTCGGGGCCGTGTGCGCACCGGGAACCGTCCTGGCGACGACCACGTCCAGCCTCTCGGTCACCATGTGCACGGCCTCGGCCGGGCGGCCCGGTGAGGTTCTCGGCCTGCACTTCTTCAACCCAGCGCCGGTGATGAAGCTGGTCGAACTGGTCCGCACCCCGACGACCACCGCGGCCACCGCCGCGGCCGCGCGGGCGTTCTGCGCCACGCTCAGCAAGGTGGTGGTGGACTGCGCAGACCGGGCGGGCTTCATCGTCAACTACCTGCTCTTCCCCTATCTGGCACGGGCCATCCGGTTGCTGGAGACGTCCGCGAGTGGGGCCGGGGAGCGGTACGGGACGGCGGTACGGGTCGACGAGGCGGTGGTCGCGGGTTGCGGCTTCCCGGTGGGCCCGTTCGCGCTCCTGGACATCATCGGCCTGGACGTCTCCGCGGCCATACTCGACCGGCTTCACCTGGAGTTCGCGGAGCCCGACTTCGAACCGCCGGCGCTGCTGCGCCGGATGCTGGACGACGGCTGCCTCGGCCGCAAGAACGGCCGGGGATTCCGTACCGTCTGAGGGCGACCGACACGCACGTGGCCACCGAGGAGTGATGATGACCGCTGACCTGCTGGACCGGGTACGGGATTTCGCCGCCGCGGAACTCATGGACCGGGAGGGCTACTTCGACGCCCGGCCGGAGGTTCCGGTGCCGGCCTCGGCCGCACTGCACCAGGCGGGGCTGGCCAACTGGTGGCTGCCCGCCGAGTACGGTGCCGCGGGTGCCTCTCTGGAGACCAGCGTTGACATCGTCTCCGAACTCGCTTACGCGGACGCCGGTTTCGCGTTCTCGTCGTTCCTCTCGATCTTGGGCACCACTATCCTCCAGCTCTTCGCGGATCCGTCGACGGCGGCGGAGCACTTGGGCCGGATGGGCCGCGACGGCGGTTTCTGCGGCATCCTGGTGAGTGAGCAGGACGCGGGCAGTGAGCTGGGTCGGACCTCGACGACGTACACGGTCCGTGACCGCCAGCTGCTGCTCAACGGGGACAAGTACTTCTCCACCAACACTGACGCGGCGGACTTCCTCCTCGTCGCGGCTCGTTCGGAGCAGGACGAGTCGGAGTTCAGCGTGATCATCGTCCCGCGGGACGCGTCCGGTGTCGAGATCGTCAAACGCTGGGACATGATCGGCATGCGCGGCTCGGGCACCTACCAGGTGCGGTTGAACAACTGCGACGTCCCGGTGGAGAACCTGGTGCCGGGACATGGTCTGCGCCATCTGGAGGCCGGCCTCAACGCCAGCCGCATCCTGATCGCAGCCACCGCCATCGGCGTCTCGCGCCGGATCCGGGACCTCTCGATGCAGTATGCGGCCACCAAGAAGGTCAAGGGCGCGTCGCTGATCAACAACGCGGTTTTCGCCGGCAAGCTAGGGCAGATCGAGATGTATATCGACGTGATGCGCAACCAGTGCCGGGCCGCGGCGGCCCAGTTCGACGAGGCGGTGTCTTGCGGTGATCCGGGGAGCACGCTGTACCGCATGGGCACGCTCAGGTCGGCCCTCGCCGCGAAGATGTACTGCGGACAGGCCGGCTGGGCTGTGGCCACCATCGGTTCGGAGATGTTCGGTGGGCTCGGGTACACCGAGGACCACCCCATCGGCAAGCTGGTCCGCGACCTCCGTTACGTCGGCCTGGTGGAAGGTGGCGACGACGTCATCCGGGACCTGCTCTACACCCGTTATGTGATTCCCGTGGCCAGACGCCGCTGACCGAAGTGCCTTCCCGCCCTCCGCCCGTGGGCACACGGCCGCGTGCCTCCACCGCCTGCGGCTGCCGCTTCGCCGTGCTCGCTCGCCGTGCCCCGCGGCGACCGCTGATATCAGGTGCTCCGGTCATGCCCTGAGTCAGCGGTTGTTGCCCGGCAGGGAGACAACGACTGAAGTCGGCCAATGGCACGCTGAGGGGGGTGGGGTCCGCTACCGGCTTCCGCCAGGTCCCGTTCAGCAGATGCTGCGGCAGGCCCGCGGGCGGCGGTGGCCGGCCGGTTCCGCCCGTCACCAGCCGTTCCTTCGCTCCACCGGGGCCGGCAGACCCCGGGCCTAGTCCTGTATCCGCCGTCGTGGATCCGCCCAGGCGAGCCGGCCTGTCCTGGGCCGCTACAAGAGACTTATCAGCCTCGCCACATAGTGCACCGTCTTAGAGTTGCATTGCGACCCAAGTAACCCCGTGTCAAGCTATTTCGAAAAAAAGTCTGGTTGAGCGATGAGTGTCCTGAGGAAAGGTGCTTCGTGGCGGCCCGTCTCTATACGGGCTGCCCGTTTCATATGTAGGAAGAGCTGAAGGGACAGCGAGGCGTCGACATGAGCGATCCCACGGACATAGTTCTGGTCAGCGGGAGCACCCTGTTCCTGGAAGGGTTGTGCCGACTCCTCAGCGATGAGGGGGACATGAGGGTCGTGGGCGAGGCGAGGACTGCGGAACGGGCCCTGCGCATGGTGGCGTCCGAGCACCCCGACATCGTCGTCGTCAGCAGCGACATGAAGAATGGCGCGGTGGCGACGATTCCCGAGCGCGTACTGATGACCGGGGTCGGCAGCAAGGTCGTGGTGGTGGGCACGGAGATATCACCGCCGCACGTACGCGAACTCGTGCGCCTGGGTATCTCTGCCTATCTCCCGGTGAGCGCCACACACAGTGAATTGAAGGCGGTAATACGGTCGGTGGTCGCCGACGCGGAGCGGGTGACCATTTCTCTCACGCGGGACGAGGTCAGACATATCTACGGCTCGGAGAAGGGGAGCCTGACCCGCCTGGAAGTCAATATTCTCGAAATGGTGGCGGCTGCCATGACCAATGGCCAGATCGCCAGCCGGCTCTCCCTGAGCGAAGCAACCGTGAAACGACATCTGCGCAAGATATTCCGACGGCTCGGCGCGGTGTCACGCCTCGACGCGGTGAACAAGGCGAACAACGCGCACATTCTGGTGTGACGGTTCGGCCCCTCGTTGTCGCGCGCATTCCGCTTCCAGTTCCGCAGCCGGGGTGTACGGCGGTCGGGGAGGCCCACCCCCTGACCGCCGTACCCCCTGCGAGGCACGCCTGGGATGGCCCTCAGGGGCGCGTGACCACCAGTGCCGAGGCGAAGCCCCCGCGACCGCGGGCCAGGACCAGCGCCGCGCGGATGTCCAGCGGCCGACCGGTTCCAGTCACCAGGTCGATCCGGTGATCGGTCCGGCTCGGCGCCACGTTGACCGTCGGCGGTACCGTACGGTCCCGGATGGCCAGCAGTGCCGTCGCAACGTCCAGCGGCGCCCCGCCCGACAGCAGGCGCCCGGTCATCGTCTTGGGGGCGCTCACCGGTATACCGCCGTCCCCGAAGAGCGCGGACAGCGCCGTCGCCTCGGCCCGGTCCAGCGACGGAGTGCCCGCCGCATCGGCGAAGACCACGTCGATGTCCGAAGCCGTGAGGTCGGCGTCCGCCAGGGCCGTACGGGCGGCCCGCAGCAGGCCGTCCCCGCCGGACTCCGCCGGCGCCGGGTCGAACGCGGAGCCGTACCCGGCGATCAGCCCGTGGATCCGGGGAGCCTGGCGGCTCTCGGCGTCGGCGCGGGACTCCAGGACGAGGATGGCACCTCCCTCACCGATCGCGTGCCCCGCCGCGTCGGTGTCGAATGGCAGGTAGGCGCGGTCGGGGTCGGTCCGTGTACTCACCTCCCGGGCGGAGGACTGGATCGCTGCGCCGTAGGGGCAGATGAGGCCGTCCATGCCGCCGGCGGTCATCACCGCCACGCCCTTGCGGACCCGGCGCCGGGCGAAGGCGAGGGCGTCCAGGCCACCGGCCTGCTCGGAAATCACGACGCCGCCGGGGCCCCGCATGCCGTTCTTGATGGAGATCTGGCCGGTGTGAACGGCGTAATACCACGCGAAGGACATATAGGCGCTCACCGACTCCCAGCCGGTGCCCCACAGTTGCTGGAGCTCACGCTGGCCAAACTCCAGCCCGCCAGTCGAACTGGAGACTGATACGCCCATGGAGAACTCGGGGAGTTCCTCGGGCCGGATCGCCGCGTCCTCCAACGCGAATGCGGAGGCGAAGATCGACAAGCGGGTCAGCCGGTCCGTCTGCGGCACGAGCTTCTTGGCGAAATCCTTCTCGGCGTCGAATGCGGGAATCTCGCCGGCCACGCTGACCGGATAACCGGTCGCGTCGAACCTGCTGATCGGGCGGATGCCTGAAACCCCGTTCAGGGTGGACTTCCAGAATGCGTCGGACCCGACGCCGTTCGGTGCGGTCACACCGATCCCGGTCACCACGACGTCCTGCTTCATCACGCGTCACGCTCCACATTGGCCAGTACCATCGCGCTCTGGAATCCGCCGAACCCACTGCCGACGGTCAGTACGGCGTCCAGTCGCTTCTCCCGGGCGGTCAGCGGCACATAGTCCAGGTCGCAGGCTGGATCGGGCTCGCGCAGATTGGCAGTGGGCGGCACCACCCCGTGCTGCATGGCCAGGGCACAAGCCGCGATCTCGATCGAGCCGATCGCGCCGAGCGAGTGGCCCACTGCCGCCTTGATGCCGCTCATGGCGGTCTGGTAGGCGTGCCGGCCCAGGCTCCGCTTGACCGCCGCCGTCTCGTGCAGGTCGTTCTGCTTCGTGCCCGACCCGTGGGCGTTGATGTAGTCGATGTCCACGGGGTTGACCCGCGCCTCGGCCATCGCCGCGTTAATGGCTTCCGACATCTCGCGGCCGTCGGGTTTCAGCCCTGTCATGTGGAAGGCGTTGCAGCGAGTGCCGTAGCCGGCCACCTCGGCGTAGATCCGGGCACCGCGGCGTACCGCGTGCTCGTACTCTTCCAGCACCAGGACGGCCGAGCCTTCACCGAGGATGAGGCCGGTGCGGGTGCGGTCGAACGGGCGGCAGGCACTGGCCGGTTCGTCGTTGCGCGCCGAGGTGGCCTTGATTACGTCGAAGCAGGTCAGGGTGATGGGCGAGAGGGGCGCGTCGGTGGCGCCGGTGATCATGATGTCCGTGTCGCCGTCGCGTATCAGCTCGGCCGCGTAGCCGACCGAGTCGATGCCCGAGGTGCAGCCCGTCGATATGACGGCCGCGGGGCCCAGGGCGCCGGTGCTCAGCGCCACCTCCGAGGCGATGGAGCTGGGCAGGAAGTAGTCGTACAGGTGTGGGACCGCGAAGGAGGGATCCACTAGCCAGTCCGCCCCCGAGTTGCTGAGGACGGCGTACTCCCGCTCCATCGTGGTCGTGCCGCCCACCGCGCTGCCGATGGCCACGCCGGTGCGCTCGGCGCTGTGCCCGTCGATCCGCAGCCCGCTGTCCTCCACAGCCTCCGCCGCCGAGACCATGGCGAGCTGGGACACCCGGTCGGTACGACGGACCTGCTGCCGGGTCAGGCCCAGGGCGAGGGGATCGAAGTCGCATTCGGCGGCGACCCGGCAGCGGTGTCCCGAAGCGTCGAACTGGGTGATCGTCCGCGTCGCCGTCGCGCCGCTGCTGAGCAGGTCCCAGAAGGGTTTCTTGCCGATGCCGCCCGGTGCGGTGACGCCGATGCCGGTGATCACGGCCCTGCGGGTCATACGAACTCCTTCACAGCGGCGGCGAGCATGTCCAGCTGCCGCACATCGGTCGAGCAGGGGATGAAGGTGACTTCGTCACAGCCGGCCTGCCGGTACGCGGCGACCGCCTCCGCGATCGCCTCGGGAGTCGTCAGGGCGCTCCCGGCGATCAACTGGGCCACCGGACCGGCGAACGCGTAGTAGGACCCGAGGTGCCGCTGTGCCTCCTCCACCCCGTCCGGACCCAGGGAGAAGTACGTCTGGGCGACCAACGTGGGCCGGCCCACGCGGCCGTGTTCCTTCCAGCACTCCAGTGCCTGTCCGGCCCGCTCGGCGAACTGCAGGGGCGGCGCGACGACGACGGTGCCGGCCCCGTACCGGGCCATCCGTACGAGAGCGGCGCGGCTGCGTCCGCCGACCAGGATGGCGGGGCGGTCATCGTGCAGGGGCGGGCCGATCGACCCGTCGCCCCAGAGCCTCCTCAGGTCCTCAAGCAGCCGGTCCAGGTCCTGACCCCGGCGGTGAAAGTCGGTGCCCGAGATCTCGTGGTCGTCCGCCCTGATGCCAGCCGCCACGCCCAGGACCAACCGTCCCCCGGACATCCGGTGGATCGTCGCGGTCTGCTTGGCCAGCAGGGCGGTGTTCCCCCGATAGGTGGGGACGAGTACCTGGGTGGACAGCCTGACGTGCTCGGTCACTGCCGCCGCCGCGGCCAGCGCGACCAGCGGCTCGGCCCCGTCGCACACCAGCCGGTCGAGCACCGCGAGACCCGAGAAGCCGTACTCCTCCGCACCCTCCGCCCACGCCTGGAGTTGTCCTGTGGTCAGACTGCCGATCATGGTCGGCAGGCCAACGCCAATGTCCATGGCCCGGTCCTCTCCACTCACTTGTTCTTGACGGCGAAGTCGGTGAAGGCCGTGGCCGCGCGCTCGAAGCGCAACGCCGCGTGCGTGGAGGCCACCGAAATGTCGCGCCAGTGACGTTGCAGCGGGCTCTGGGTGTCCTGGCCCCCGGTGCCGGCCGTCTGCATGAGTTCATGGGCCGAGGCGACCAGCATGCGGCTCACATGCGCGGTGTCCCTGGCGTTGCGGACGCCGTGTCGGCGGGCCTCTCCGGTATCAAGTGCGGCCGCCGCCCGCTCGGAGAGAAGGGTGGCGGCGTCCAGATCGGCGGCTGCGCGCGCCAGGGCCGCGTCGTTGACGGCCGTCCCGGAATTGGGGGCACCGTGCACGGCCGCTGCCCGCTTGCCCGTCACCAGAGCGGTGTACGCCGCGAGCATGCCGCCCGCCGCGCCCAGGATTGGGGCTACACAGGTGAGCCCACCCACCGCCATCAGCGGCACGTTGTGCTGCACACGGTCGGAGACGCTATTGGTTCCTGCGGCGACCTCAGCGAGCGCGACCGACCGATAGGCCGGAACCGTGACGTCGGACAGCACGACCATGTGACTGCCCGTACCGCGCATGCCGACGGTGTTCCACGTCCGCTCCACGGTGAAGTCGGCCCGGGGCACAGCGAAGAAGCGCGGCGCCGGCGCGCCGGGCCCCTGCCGGGGACCGGCCAGCAGCGCCCAGTCGGCGAACAGGGCGCCGCTGACATAGCTCCAGCGCCCATTCAGGACGAAACCGTCACCGACGGCGTCCGCGCGGCCCGACGGCACGAGCCCGGAGACCCACAGGGTGTCGGGACTGTCGCTCCAGAACTCCTCCTGCGCCTCGATCGGCAGGTGGGTGCAGAAGCGGGCGGAGTAGGCGAACATCGTTCCGCACCAGGCGGCCGAGGCACAGGAGCGGCCAATCAGCGCCGCCGCCCTGGTCATGTCGGTGAAGGTGCCGTCGCTGCCACTCCACTTGGCCGGGACGAAATGGCGCGGGAACCCGGCGGTGGTCAGCGCCCGCACCACCTCCGCATCGAGCTCGCCGGTCCGGTCCGCCTCGGCCGCGTGCTGCCCTGCCAGCTCCGCGGCACGGCGGACACGGGACGCCATGTCGTTGGTCAGCGTGTCTGCCACGTCTTCTGCTTCCTTCTCGTCCGTACCGATGTCCGGGACAGTGCGGACCGGGCGTCCGACCCCGCGCTGTATCCGCAGGGTGCAGGCATCGCTTCGACGTCCGATCCAGACGCATCGGAAGCCGTCGGCGGTCACCGGGGCCCGGTGACCGCCGACGGGCCGCTTCGAACGACTCTCTACGGCGCCTTGAACGAGGCCCAGGAAGGTGGCCAGGTCAGTACCCCGTCCCAGCGAGGAGGGTTCATGCCCGAACAGCCGATCCCGGACGTACGCAAGTCGGTGACCGTCCCGGCCTCCGCCGAGGAGTGCTTCAAGGCGTTCACCGAGCGCCTGTCCGACTGGTGGCCCCCCTCCCACGTCCTATTGCGCAAGGAGCGCGCCGGCCTCGCCTTCGAGCCGGGCGTGGGCGGCCGTTACTACGAATGGGACGTCGAGGGGACGGAGGTCGACTGGGGCCGCGTACTGGTCTGGGAACCGCCCTATCGACTGGCCATGACCTGGCGGGTCGACGGCCGGTTCCAGTCGATTCCCGATGATGAGCGGGCCAGCGAGATCGAGGTGGAGTTCAAGCCGGTGGACGACCATACGACCGTGGTGGAGCTGGCCCACGTCAAGCTCCACAAACATGGCGACGATGCGATGCGGATCTTCACCGCACTCGCCGGGCGAAGCCCGGGCGAGACTCTGGAGCGTTTCGCCAAGGCCTTGTGATGCCCGTCCCCCCTGTCCACAGAGCCGACGGAGTCCGTGCCGTGACCGAACTGGGCGACGCTCTGCTCGTCAAACCCGACGCCTCAGCGCTGCGTACTGCGATGGGGCGCTTCCCGACCGGGGTGGCCCTCCTCACTCAGGGCTGCGGGGACACCGCTCAGGCACTGACCGTGAACAGTCTGGTGTCCGTTTCCCTCGACCCGCTGCTCATCCTCGTGTCCGTCAAGCGGAGCGGACGGATGCGGCCCGGCGTGGTGCGGTCCGGGAGCTTCGTCGTCAACATCCTCACGCAGGCGCAGCGCGCCCTGTGCGTCGAGTTCGCCCGCCCCGACCGGCCCGAGGGCATGCGGATGATGCGCAGAACCGACGCGGTTGAGGGATTCACTGGCAACCCGGTGATCCCCTCGGCGGCGGCACTGGAGTGCGTGCTGCACGCCGAGGTGCCTGCCGGTGACCACGTCCTGCTGATCGGACGGGTGACCGTGATCCACCCGGGCGCTCCGGACACCCGGCCGCTGGTCTTCCACCAGGGCTCGTTCTTCGGCCTGTCCCCCATCGAGGAGGTTCCATGAACGCCCCTCCGCTTGCCCCTGCCGCGCCCACGCTGCGCGAGATCGCCGACGGGGTGTACGCCTTCGAGCAGCCATCCGGCGGCTGGTGCCTCAACAACGCCGGTCTGATCACGGACGGCCGCCGGTCGGTACTCGTCGACACCGCCGCCACCGAGCGGCGCGCCCGCCGTCTGCGGGCGGAGGTGGAGCGGATCGCCCCGGGTGGTCCGGACGTGGTGGTCAACACCCACTTCCACGGGGACCACGTCTTCGGCAACTTCCTGTTCTCCCCAAGGGCGACGATCGTCGCGCACGAGGGCACCCGCTCGGACATAGCCGACGCGGGTTTCGGCCTGCGCGGGCTGTGGCCCGACGTCGAATGGGGAGACCTCGAGCTAGTGGTTCCCGATCTGACGTTCCGGGACTCCCTGACGTTGCGTGTCGGGGACCTGACGGTGGAACTGATCCAGGTCGGGCCGGCGCACACCGCGGACGACGTGGTGGCCTGGATACCAGAGCGGCGGGTGCTCTTCACCGGCGACGTGGCGTGGTCGGGAGTGACGCCGTACATCCTGATGGGGTCGGTTCGCGGCTCGCTGGACGCCCTGGAGCGGCTGCGGGCCCTTGGCCCGCTCACGGTCGTCGCCGGGCATGGCCGGGTCGGCGGGCCCGAGGTGCTGGACGCCACCGAAACCTATCTGCGTCGGCTGGACGAACTGGCTCGGAAGGGCCTGGCCGAGGGGGTGTCGGCGCTGGAGGCCGCGCGTTCGGCCGATCCGGACGAGTTCGGCACGATGATCGACGCCGAACGGCTGGTGGGCAATCTGCACCGCGCCTACGCGGAGCTCCAGGGCCTCGCGCCGGGCGCCCGGATCGATGTGGCGGCCTCCGTGACGGAGATGTTCGAGTTCAACGGTGGCCCACCGCAGTGCCTCGCATGAGCCAGCGGGCGCCGCCTCCAGGATGGAGAGCAGCGTCCGCACAGTTACCGCTCAGATCCGCGTCTACGACACCACACACCCGACCCGACCCCGATACACGTACCGGATCGGCCTGTCCAACGAACTGATCCTCGCCGTGTCCCACCCTCGTCGAGTCGCAGTCGGCCGGGCGGGGAACCGCCCGGCGCACTTCGCCCGTCGAGCGCCACCAACAAACGGCACGCCAGAACCGGGAGTTGGACAGCGCGTGCGACATGGGGCCCTGGCCGGGGCCCCTTTTTGCGGGCCCCGGACGCGTGCTGGTGTGCGCGCACGATGGTGGAGTCCACCGAGACTGCCCAGTTGAGGTCCTTCTCGGCTGTCGGCCTGCGCGATGAGCGTAGTGAAAACCCGCTCCCAAGTGCCGTCGGCCCACATCCACAGCCGGTTGTAGACCTTTCGCCAGGTGCCGTACTTCCAGGGGAGGTGAACCCGCCACCGACCACCCCGCCTCGGCGTCCGATCCGGGAGCAACGGCCTCTACCGCGGCGGGAGTTGCGGCCGCTGCGCTGTGGGCTGGTGCCGTCGTGGGCGAAGGACGTGAAGGTGGGCGCTCGGATGATCAACGCGCGGGTGGAGACGGTGCACGGGAAGCCCGCCTACCGCCGCGCCTTCACCCGGCGCCGCTGCCTGCTGCCCGCCGACGGCTTCTACGAGTGGGAACAGATCAAGGACCCGGCCACCGGCAAGGCCCGCAAACAGCCGTACTCATCCACCCTGCGTCGGCTCCACCGGTCACGTCGGCCCGTCCTACGGACTCACCTCGCACATCGGCTATCACATCGCCGACGACGACCGTCCCGCTCCCACCATCGCGGCGTGCCTACACCTGCCCGAACTCCGGCCGTACATGAGCGATCCTTCCTACGGGTTCTCCAGACTCTGATCGTCATGCAGCGCAGCGCACCGGTCACCGCCCGCGGGCGCGAGGCGGCCGTCCGTCCCCGCGCCCGCGGGAGCGTGCCGGTCAGCGCAGGGTCAGCGGGGTCTCCGACGCCAGGCGGGACAGCTTCTCCGGGTTGCGGACGTAGTAGAGGCCCGTGATGCGGTCGTCCTCGACACGGATCGCCATGACGCCGTCGACCTCGCCGTCCAAGCGGACGAGGAGCGCGGGGTAGCCGTTGACCTCGGTCGGTTCCGCCGTGAGCGTGCTCTTGATCTTGCCGATGCCTCCGGCGAACATACGGGCCACCTTCTCGGAGCCCCTGACCGGCCGCAGCGCGGCGTGCTTGATGCCGCCGCCGTCGCTCATCAGGACGACCTCCGGGGCCAGCACCTCCAGGAGGGCCTGCGGGTCCCCGGTCTCGATCGCGCGCAGGAAGGACTCCAGCACCGCGTGCCCCTCATGGGAGGGCACCACCTGCCGCGGACGGCGGGCATCGACGTGCTGGCGGGCCCGGTGGGCGATCTGCCGGACGGCGGCGGGGTTCTTGTCGACGGCGGCCGCGATCTCGTCGTAGCCGATGTCGAAGACCTCACGCAGCACGAAGACGACCCGCTCGGTCGGTGACAGCGTCTCCAGGACCAGCATCAGCGCCATCGACACGTTCTCGGCGAGCTCGACCTCCTCGGCCACGTCCGGCGCGGTGAGCAGCGGCTCGGGCAGCCACGGACCGACGTACGCCTCCCGACGGCGCTTGAGGGTGCGCAACCGGTTCAGTGCCTGTCGGGTCGTGATCCGGACCAGGTAACTGCGAGGCTCTCGCACCTGGTCCTGGTCGGCCTTGACCCATCGCAGCCAGGTCTCCTGGAGGACGTCCTCGGCGTCGGCCGCCGACCCGAGAATCTCGTAGGCGACGGTGAAGAGCAGGTTGCGCTGGGCGAGGAACGCCTCGGTCGCCGGGTCGGTGGCGTCGTCGCTCACTGTCGTTCCTTCCCTCGTCCGCGGGCGGCCGACCAGGGCGTCCGGTCACCCGCGACATCTACGACAAGATCCTCCCATCTTGTGCCCGTCAGGCCACCCGGCCGGCGGTGGCACGTGTCGCGGCGTGCCCGGTGCGCAGCAGCTTCCGGCGCTTGGCGACACCTCCCGGCATGCGGTGCAGCTTGTAGGAGCCGGGCTTGTGCGCCTCTCCGGCAAGGTGCCCCGGGATGCTCTTGCAGATCGTCTCCTTGATCCTGGCGCCCAGACCGTCGCTGAGGTGCAGCCACACCGCGACGTCGGACCTGTTGGCGAACTGGTAGACGCCCGCGCTGCGGCCCAGACTGAGGCACTGGGCGCCCAGCGCCTGGTGGATGTCGTCGGGCCGCTCACCGGCGAGCCTGCTCAGTACGGTGTCGGCGGCCCGCGCGCCCAGCGGGATCGCGTTCAGACAGCTCATCCGCAGCGGCAGGCCGGACGGTGCGGCCGAGTCCCCGGCCGCGACGATACGGTCGTCGTCGACACTGGTCAGCGTCTCGTCGGTGAGCAGGCGGCCCACGTCGTCCGTGCTCAGTGCGCTGCGGCGGGCCAGATCCGGCACGCCGAACCCGGCGGTCCAGACGGTCACCTCGCTCGGCAGCTCACGGCCGTCCAGGAGTACAGTGCCGGCGGTCACCTCCGTCACCTTCGCGTCGGGGCCGTCGATCACTGTCACTCCCAGCTCGGCGAGCCGCTCGGCGACCGATCGCCGGGCCCGGGTGCGCAGGTACGGACCGAGGACGCCGCCGCAGACCAGGGTCACCAGGCGCCCGGCCTCCGCCAGCTCGGCGGCGGTCTCGATGCCGGTGGGACCTGCACCGACCACCGTCACCGGGGCCGTCGCGGGTACGGCGTCCAGGGCCGGACGCAGCCGCTGCGCGTCCTCCAGGGTGGCCACCGGGTACGCGTGCTCCTCCGCCCCCGGCACACCCGGGCCGGCGCTGTGGCTGCCCACGGCATAGACGAGGTAGTCGTAACCGAGTGTGCCGCCGTCCTCCAGCGTCACGGCACGCCCGGCCGCGTCGATCCGCGTGACCGTGTCGACCACCAGCCCGACGCCCTCGGCCAGGACGTCCCGGTAGGCGACCACCGCGTCGCCGGAGCCCCCGCCAGCTGGTGCAGGCGGACCCGGTGGACGAAGTCCGGGCGCGGGTTGATCAGCGTGACGGTCACCCCGGTGCGCCACGTCAGACGGTTGGCAGCCATCACGCCCGCGTATCCGCCACCGATCACGACCACCTGCGTGTTGCCGTCATGGTGCCTCCTCTGTTTCCAGGTGCTCAGCCTCAAGACACCGCCTGATCGGCTCCTGTGACATGACGTGAGTCAGATCACTTGAAGGGAGGCTCGGTTTCACCCGCAAAGCAGCAGAGCGGACCCTCGTCCGTCGCCGGGGGAGAAGCAGCCCGGGGCGGCCCGACGCGACGGCCGGTGCGGGTCCGCGCCGGTCGCTCCGGTCGCTGGATCCGCCCGGCGGATCCAGCCCCGCTCCAGGCGCGCTTGAGACGGTTCACGGCATCAGCGACTGAACGGGAGCGACTGAACGGAACGTCGGTCGCTGTCCGGTCACTCGGAGAAAGCACAGGTCAGAGCCGATTTCCGGGCAGGATCAGCGACTTAAGCGACTCAAGGTACGGGTTTGTGAGGACATTCGCGCGTGCGCATGTGTGTGTGCGCGCCCGCGTGTGTGCGTCATATATAGGTACCTTGAGTCGCTTCAGTCGCTGTCTGGGCACTCGTAAGGGCTCTGACCTGGGTCTTTGTGAAGCTACTGAGGGAGCGACTCAAAGTCGTCCAGTCGCTGGGGTCCGTGGAACAGTCGCTGCGTGGGCGCGGGACAGCGGGCAACGGTTCTTCACAGCACCCCCTTCTGCCACCACAGCTTCGCTACTCTGTGGCTGATATTGAGTCGCTTCAGTCGCTCACGGGGGATTGGCATGACTGATGAACTCGGCTTTCCGCGCGGCGACTTACCGGCTGTCCTGCCCGGCCGGAACGCTTCGCGGTCGCTGGCCACCGCCCGCTGGTGCGCGGGGCGGGGCTGGCCGGTTCACCCCCTCGCGCCCGGACGCAAGATCCCTGCGGGCAACTGCACCGCCTGCCGCTCCCACGGGCACACCCACCGCGGATGCGGCTGCCTCGCCAAGGGGCTGTGGTGCCACGGGTTCCGCGCCGCGACCCTGGACTTCGCCCGCATCGAGCAGTGGTGGGGCGCCAACCCCCGCTTCGGCGTCGGGATCGCCTGCGGCCCCGCGGGCCTGGTGGTCATCGACATCGACGCGCACGCGCGCCGACTGCCCGACCGGGACCGGGTCCTGCCCGGGATCCCCATCTCCGACACGGTCGACCTGACCGGACTCGCCAACGGCTTCCACACCATCGGCGTCCTGGCGGCCCTGAGCGGCGCCACGACCCCCGCGGAGGACGACTCGACGCTGCGGGTGCGCACCCCCTCGGGCGGCCTTCATGTGTGGTACCGGGCCCACCGCGGGCACCACTGGCACAGCTCCGCCGGCGCCGGCGCGGGCCGCGCTCTGGCCTGGCAGGTCGACATCCGTGCCCAGGGCGGCTACATCGTCGCCCCGGGCACCGTGACGCAGGCGGGCGTCTACGAGCCCGTGGACGAGGCACGGGAGCCCGCCCCGCTGCCGGACTGGCTCGCCCGCGAACTGGAGCGCACCGGGCACCTGCCGCCCGCTCACGTGCTCGCCCCCCGCCCGGTCCCGCCACGGGCCCGTCAGGCCGTTCTGGCCGCCCGGGGCGGCCACAGTGCCGCTCAACGGGCTCTGGCGCCGCTGCTGGCCGAAGTGACGGCCTGCGCCGCCGTGGCCGAGGGCGCGGGCTTCACCGAGAAACTCAACCGGGCCGCCTACACAGCCGGAGGACTCGTCGCCGCGGGCCTGCTGGACGAGGAGGCGGCCCTGGACGCCCTGACACAGGCGGCCGCGCGCGCCCGGCCGGGCCAGGAGCGGCGCTACGGCGCCGTCATCCGCAGCGGGCTGAGCGCCGGGCGCAGCCACCCGCTCCCCCTGGGAGGGCGCATATGACCGCCGGGCAGGACGACACGCTCTTCGACACCCGTGCGGTCGCCGCGCAGATCCTGGCCCAGCCGGTCCCGCGGCCCCGCCCCGGCGACCACAACGGCCCCCTGCCGCGCGAGCGCAGCGATTGCCTGCCGGGCGTCGAGCCCGCCGGTTCCCTGCTGGCGGGCGAGGCCACCGCGGACGGGCTGCTGCCCGACACGCTCTCCGACCGCGGCAACGCCAAACTGTTCGTCAGGCTCTACGCCGACGACTACCGGCACGTCCCCGGTCTCGGCTGGTTCCGCTGGGACAGCACCCGCTGGCACATCGACGAGGACGACACCGTCCTGTGGGCCGCGGGCGACCTCGCCGAGTCCCTCGCCACCGTCGACCCGCGCGGCGTCTTCAGCACCGTGGCCCTCCAGCAGCACCGGCGCCGCGCGCTGAGCACCAGCGGGATGAACGCGATGCTCCTGCAGGCCAAGTCCGCGCCGGGCATGGTCCTCAAGGCGGGGCTGCTGGACGCCGACCCGTACGCACTGTGCACGCCCGCCGGCATCGTCGACCTGCGCACCGGCCTGATCCGCGCCCCCGACACGAACAGGGACTTCCACTCCCGCTCCACCACCACCCACCCCGAACCGGTGCCCACCCCCCGTTGGGACCGCTTCCTGACCGACACCTTCGGCGACGGGCCCGAAGGCGCGGAGATGATCGACTTCCTGCACCTGCTGCTGGGCTACTCCATCACCGGAGACGTCGGCGCGCAGGTCATGCCGTTCCTTTTCGGGTCCGGCAAGAACGGCAAGTCGGTGCTGCTGGACGTACTGATGAAGCTGCTGGGCGACTACGCGGACGCCGCGCCGCCCGGGTTCCTGATGTCCCGCCCCTACGAGGGGCACCCCACGGACCTGGCCGAACTGCACGGCCGCCGCGTCATCGTGTGCAGCGAGGTCAAGCCCGGCGACCGCTTCGACGAGGCCCGTGTCAAACTGCTCACCGGCGGTGACCGCATCAAGGCCCGCCGGATGCGCCAGGACTTCTTCAGCTTCGCCCCGACCCACAAGCTGTGGCTGCTGGGCAACCACCGCCCCGAGGTCGGCACCGGCGGCTTCGCGTTCTGGCGCCGTATGCGCCTCATCCCTTTCGAACGGGTCGTCTCCGACGAGAACAAGGTCGACAACCTGGCCGACATCCTGGTGACCGAGGAGGGGCCGGGCATCCTCAACTGGCTCATCACCGGCGCGCGCCGCTACCTCGCCGGGGAGAAGGACCTCATGGGCCCCGAACGGGTCCGCATCGCCACGACCGCCTACGCTGAAACCGAGGACCACACAGGGCGTTTCCTGAGCGAATCCTGCCGCCTCCAGCCCGCCTTGAGGGCGGAACAGGCACAGCTCTACGCGGCCTACAAGACGTGGTGTCAGAATGAGGGGGCCCCGGCCGTTTCGTCCCGTGCCTTCGCGACACGGGTCCGTGAGGTGGTGGGACTGGCGTCGCCCAAGGAGATGATCCTGTCCAACCAGCGGAAGTACTACCCGGGCATCGGACTGGTTTCCGACGAGGAGACAGCGTGAGCGCCCTCATCGCAGAAGACGAGATCGAGCACGAGGCCCAACTCGTCTGGCTCGAGGACACCACCGCCCTCGACTACGTGCGCCAGAGCCTGGACCGGCTGCCGACCCGCCGCGGCAGACCCGCCTACCACCGCGACGGCCGCATGGTGGGGTACGCCCTCCTCGGACCGGACGCCAAACCCTCCCGCTCCTCCGGCACCTTCCGCCGACGCGTCTTCTGGCTGCTCCCGCACGACCGGGACAGCGCCCCCGACGGCCTCTACGCCACCGGAGCCCCCGCCGAGGCCGTCGACCCGCGCACCCTGGCGCCGCGCAGCAAGGGCCGCAAGACGGAACGCTCCGAGGGCGGCCCGCCCTCCTCGGCGACGTGGGAAGCGGTCACGCTTCCGCAGTGACCAAGCCGCCGCGACCAAGCCGTGCGGGCCGACGCTGCCCCGCACAGACGTCACGGCCCCGCTGCCCGGCGGTCTTCCCCGGGCAGCGGGTACCGGAAGGTCCCGGCCTACAGCCCCGTACCGCCGGACGCGTCGATGCATTGGCCCGTCACCCAGCGCGAGTCGTCGGAGGCGAGGAAGGCCACGACGTCCGCGATGTCCGCCGCCTGTCCTATGCGGTCGAACACCGAGAGCGCGGCGTGGGCCGCCTCCGCCTCCGGCGTGGACCAGCGCTGCTTGTTCAGCTCCGTCCTGACGAAGCCCGGCGACACCGAGTTGACCGTGATCTGCCGGGACCCCAGCTCCTTGGCGAGCGTGCGGGTGAGCGCCTCCAGGACGCTCTTGGCCATGGTGTAGGCGAGGGCGGAGGTGGAGCGCCACACGGGTGAAGGGCTGCCGCGGCTGCGGGAGGGAGGCCGGATCGTCAACATCAGCTCGGCGGCCCGCGGCGCCTTGGCGAGCACGGCCATCAGCCGGTCGAAGTCCTACGGCGTCACCTCCGCCACCCCGCCGCGGATGTTGAAGCCCGCGTTGTTGACCAGCACGTCCAGCGCCACCGGCTCGCCCAGCTCCTCCAGGCAGCGGTCGAAGCGTTCGTACAGCATCCTGGTGTCGTCCGGTACGCCGAGCGGGGCGCCAGTTGCTGGTGGGGGAGCGCGGGGGCGTGGTCCATGCGCAGGATGTGGGGCCAGGTGGGGCGGGCGGGGTGCGGGACGGCCATCTCCGCCAGCAGCAGGGCTGCATCCACGGCCTTGGTCGCGTGCGGGCACAGCACGGCGGCGAGGATGGCGCGGGTGGCGACGTCGATGGCGATGGTGAGTTCGGGGCGGGCGAGGCGGCCGTCGTCGAAGAGGGCGAGGACGTCAAGGCAGGTGGTGTCGATCTGGACCTGCTCGCCGGGCCGCAAGGCCGTGGTGGGAGTGAAGGCGCGCCCGTCGAAGCTCGCGGGCGTGGGCCGGACGGGTCCGGTGGGCAGTTCGCCGGGGCGGGCCAGGGTGGTGACAAGCCTGTACAGCGTGGCCTGGGACGGCGCGGGCACGGTGCCGGGGCCGTGCCGGTCCTCGAGGATCTGGTTGATCAGCGGGAACAGGCCGTTGATGGTGCCTTTGGAGCGGCCGCGCCGGCGGCGCAGCGCCTCGCGGACGGCGGCGACGACCCGTTCGTCGGCCCGCCCGGTGGGCGTGGGAGCCCGGGTACTGCGGTGGTCGAGGAGCCCCCACAGGCCTTGTTTGCGGTAGGCGAGCCGCATGCGCTGCACCGTGGTGCGCGAGACGCGGCCGAAGCCGAGCACGGTCAGCTCCTCGGCTTTGGCCAGTTCCCGCTCGGCCAGCGTGCGCCGTGCGGGGTCGTACTGCGGCCGCACCGCCCCTTCGCTGCCGGGCCCGCCGGCACGGCCGCATTCGACTTCCCTGACGTGCCGCTGCCAGGCCAGTGCTTTCTCGCGCGCCGCGGCGGGGGCGCTCTCGAACAGCCCCCACTGCGGGGCCGCCTGGGGCGCGTCGGCCCCGATGACGGTGAAGCCGGGGTCGGCGAACAGATGCCCGGCGAGCACCACCTGGCCGCCTCCATCCGGGCCGAGGAGGTGGATGTCCTGCCCGGACAAGGCGACCACCTGCCACTTCACGCCGCCAAAGCGGACATGCGCCCCGACCTTCACGGCCGGCCGGGCAGTGCGCCGCGCGCTCACCCGGCGCCGTCCGTCTTGGCCAGGCTCCAGCCCTGGGGGCCGACCAGGACACGTTCGTGCAGCGGCGTCTCCAGGTCTGCCGTCACCCGTCCGTGCCACAGAGCGTTAAAGACGGCGGGCAGGACCTCGATCGGGTCGCCGACTGCTTCGGCGCCTTCGATCAGCGGCCGCGGCCGGGTGAACGTCTTAAGGACTGCCGCGGTCAGGCCGGGACGGCCGGCGTTGCGGGGGTGGCGGTAGCCGGCCAGCCATTTCAGGTTGGCGGCCGCCACGTCATCGAGCGGTGTCAGGCGCCGGTAGGTCCAGCCGATGTGCGCGCACGCCTCGGTGACCGCCTGGGCGGCGCGCAGGGCACGTTCGCCGCCGGCGTCTGGGTGGCTGGGGCAGTCGGCCAGCAGAGCGGTGCCGTCGGTGTAGCGGGCGAAGAGCTGCGGCACCCAGGAACGCACCTGTCCGCGGGGGTTGCGCCACAGCAGGCGCACCGGCCGCCCTGCCAGGGCGGTCACGTCCGGGTCGCGGTCCAGGGCCATCAGCGACGAGCTTTCTCGGCGCTGCCGCAGGTCCTTCAGCCGCCGTCTTCCTCCTGGCCGGCCGTCAGCAGGTTCATCAAGGCGTCAGCGGACATTCCCGCCCACTGGGCGACCTCGTCCAGGGGCATCCCGGCGTTCAGCGCGGCCAGGGCGGTCCGTTTCCAGGCGTTGTCGATCAGGGCGGCGCTGTGGCGGAGGTTGCGCAGGAGCTGCTGAGCGACGTCGGCGGTCGGCCCGGTCTGAACCCCGCGCAGCTGCAGTAGCTGCTCCTCAGCACTCTCGATCGCCCGGGTGATCAGGGTGCGTTGTTCGGCGGGCACCGCTGCCCGCCACATCCTCCCCGAGCCGGGCGCCTTCTTCTCCTTGCCCAGCACCCGCAGCTGCCCGGCCATGGTCGCGCTCTGGTGTTCCCGGCGCAGCCACCAGGGGTCGTTGTCGTATCCGGGGGCCCGTCGGCACCGCGGCGGATGCGGATGACGCTGCCCATCCAGGAGGTCAGCGGGCCGCCGTGGTTCGGTCGCGGCCAGCGGCCCCAGCCATGGGCGGCCCACCCGCTCGCCGAGCCGGCGGAAAAACGCCCCGTCGGCGGGCAGCGGCCGTGGCCGCCCGGCCCCGCTGTCCCGCCACACCAGCTCGGCCATGGCGGGGTCCAGCAGTGCGTCGGCGACGGCCACCACCTCGGGGAAGACGGCCGCGTCCCGGCCCACGATCCGCCACTGCTCCAGGTCAGTCCCGGCGCTGCCGCCGGCGACGTGGTGCAGGCGCTGCGGCCAGATGGTCTCGTGCTCCCAGTGAAGGGCCTGTTCCCACCACCGGGCCACCACCGCATGGGCCAGCGCGAACACCCGCTCCGGCTCTGCTCCGGCCCGTACCGCCCGCCGCGCCACCCCGGTCCAACCGCCGCTGCGCCGCGGCCACCTCCGGCAGCTGTCGCACGTCCAGATGTTCCAGCGGCTGGTCGGCGTCCGCGTCCAGGAGCCACCTGCCGTGCTGCACGCACATCCGCTCCCAGAGCGGCGCGTACCGCACCATCCGCACGGCCGTCCCCGTGCGCCGGGCCGCGCACAGTCGGCAGCCGAAGGCGACCGGCCCGGCGACCGCGCCGCCGATCCGCCACGCCGCCGCCGGCACCCCGTCCTGCCTGTCCGGCAGCTTGCCGTCCTGCTGCCCCCAGGACGGTAACGCCCGCGCCAGCACGTCCTCGGTGACGCCGCACAGGCCTGCCAGGAGCTGCCGTCCGTCTGCGTTCAACAGCACCTCGGCATCGGCCCGCGCACCCCCGCCGTCGTGCCCGGGCTGGTAGTTGCGCCAGTGCCAGCACGACCGCAACACCTTCGCCTCCAGCCCGTAGCGGCTCGCGATACGGCAGATCAGCGACGAGGTCGTCTCTCCCTGCAGGGGAGCGATCCGCAGGAGGCCGGGGTAATGGGTCACTCCAGCACGGTCTCGTCTTCGCCGTCCCGGCGGGCGATTTCGCAATGGATGCCCAGCAGATCGAGACCACCTCACCCCTGCCGACCGGAGCCGTCGCGATCAAGGCGACCCTCAGCGGCCGCCCCGGTGCCGGCTCGTCTCACAGCGCCAGACCCGCGCCTCCTCCCCAGGGCCGCCACCCGACTCGACGGGCCCTTCCAACTCCACGCCAGAGCGATTTCCTGCCACTTCCTGCAACCCCTGTGACCTGCGAAAACGATGCGACAGACGGGGAAGCGGGGGGAGTTGGGAAAAAATGTTGCCGTCCGGCATCCGGATCCGGGCCCCAGCGGCGTGTAAGGGATGAGGGCCTCGGCCTTCATCAACGAGTTCGTCACTACTGGGAGGCCTGGTCGATGACTTGGTCGTACTGGGTGGGAGCGGGCGGGGTGTCACTTCCCGTGCTGGTCCTGCTGTTCTTCGCGATGCGCCGTGCCAAGGGCGTCGTGGAGATGCTTGTGAAGGCGCACATCGAGACCCGGGCGGAGCGCGAGCAGCGCGCCACCATGGTCGCGATGGCGCAGTCCCTGCCCGACGGCGGCGCCGCAGCCCGCTTCGAGGAGGGACGGCCGGCGTGGCTGTTCCGCAAGGACGCAGCCGACCCGGCTGGCCACCGGGCCATCGCCACGCGGGAGGCTGCGTGAGCGAGGCCGCACCGGGAGTGGACTTCGAGTCCTTCGTCCTTGAGACGGCCGAGGTGTTCTCCCGACAGGCCCGGGCCCAGGCGGGCGACCTGCACAGCGCCCAGGACGCTGTGCAGGACGTCTACCTGAACATGTACCGCCGGTGGGACAAGCTCATCGCCGGGCAGGGTTCTTTGACCGCCTACGGCCGCATCGCGGTGAAGCGGGCGGTCATTGACCAGTTCCGCCGCAACAAGCGGATGGTCACGGTGCCCGTTCATGAACTGCCGGAAACTGAATCAGGCATCGGTATCCCCGAGGCCGCATACGAAATGATCAAGGAAGGTATCGACGAACTTGTCGCAAGCCTTCCTGCGAAGCAGCGCGAGGTCATCACCTTGTGTGTTCTGGGTGACCTCAGCATTGAAGTGGTTGCGCAGCGCCTCCGGATTAAGGAGGAGTCGGTGAAGCGCTACATCAAAGCCGCCGCCAACAACCTGAAGAAGTCCATCAACGAGCACAGCGAGGAGGCAACCGCATGACGTACCTGTCCGCTTGGACGCACCAGCCCGAGGAGCGGGGAGCCATCCGGCTCCTCGCTCTGTGGCTGCTGCTCGAAGGCTGTGAGCAGGCAGTTTCCAAGAGTCCTCGGATCGGCGAGGACTCTGTCCAGGCGGAGGGGGGCCAGCCTTCGGGCTGGCCCCCGGCCCCCGCCGCCTGCCCGGACAATCCCGGAAACGGAAATCATCGGCTCAGCGTATTCCGTGAACTACGCGCTCTCCTGAAGAGGGAAGTCGATGATTCCGCAACACCAGAAGAAACACGTCGTGTAGCAGAAATCCTTGAGTTCCTGGACAGGGATGATGAAGCGCGAAGCTGGTGGGAAAAAGCAGCTCTCAAGGGCGACGAAGATGCGCGAGACTATCTTTATGTCCTCGACTCTGAGAGGGAAGAGAAACTATCGCCATGCTCTGGGCAAGACGGAGAACGCATCGATGAAGCCTTCAGGTCGTTCGTGAGTGGCTTCGTATGCCCATCCGCTGGTGTTCGCGTAGCCGCAGAGAGAGTCGATTCGGCTTTGGGGGAAGCCGGGATCGAGCTGTCTGAAGCAACGCAAGCTCTAGTGCGTGAGATCGAGGACTTCCTGACGCACCTAGGCCACACCACCGGCGGGCCGCGATGCTGAGCCGCTGCTCCGCTTCTTGCCCCCAGACAGGAGTGTCTGTATAGACCAGCCTCCGTAAAGCCTTCGCGCTAGAAGGCCAGACGACTCGTTGAAGTGGCGGCCGCCCCGATCCCAAGGGGCGGCCGCCACTGCGTTGGGCGTGAAAGGTCCGTAAGTCGTTTTACGGAGCTGCCCTGATGGCGGCCGAGCAGCCCGCACTGCTGGTGCCACAGAGATACGCCGCTGACGATCTCCTGCGCTCTCTCCGGTGAAAGCGGCTCGACGACCGCGCGCTCAGATGACCTCGACCCCGCCAGCGTCCTGCACCGTCCCCACACCCGAACACGAGACCTCATCGACTCCCGCACCGTTCCCACAACAGCAGTTCGCGCTCGGAGACCGGCTGACTGGCAAGGCGACGACACATCGAACGTCCAGGACCGTGACTCGGTCGGCGTCAGGTCAGTAGTCGAGGTCGAGGTAGTCGATGTCGTTGAGGGTGACGTCGGAGAGTCCTGCGGCGCGGGCTCCGCCGTCCTGGAAGTAGATCTCTTTGAATCCTTCGGCGATGATCTGGCGCATCTGGTGGTCGCCGGCGCCGGTGTTGCGGGCGTCGAAGAGGCGTTGTGCGTAGGCCGGGGGAAGGTGCACGGTCAGGCGCCGGAATCTTCCGTCGTCGGTGGTGCCGATGGGTGCGGTGTAGCCGAACCGGGCGCGGGTCTCCACGGTGATCCCGGTCGCGGTGGCCGCCTGCTGCTGTCGGCGTTTGCGTACCTGGGGCTGCCATCGCTGCCGTACCGCGTTGTCGATCTTGGCGGCGATGTCGGGGCGGGCGTGTTTGCGGGCGCCGCGGCGGTAGCGGTTGACGGAGTCGGCGGTGACGCCGATCTCGCGTGCGACGGCCTTCGCGCTGCCCAACTGCCGGATCAGGTAGCCGATCTGCCCCTTGAGCGTCTTGGGCGGTTGGCGGGTGAAGGCTTCCCGGTCGGCCCGCTCGATGGCCTCGTCGATCTCCCCCACGGCCTTATTCTCCTTCGTCCAGGACGGCGTCGCCGCCCTTGATGTGGCGGGCGGGGTTGTGGCCCTGTTCCATGAGGTCGACTGCCCAGAGCATGGACTGGACGCCTTCGAGTTTGGCCAGGCCTGGGGTAGGTCCGAGGCGGAAGCCGCCGGGCTGGGGCTTGCCGCTGGCGGCGTAGGGCAGGAAGTCCAGCGGGCTCTCCCCGGGGGAGGGGTAGACGACGCAGTCGGAGAGTACGGCGAGCGGATACAGGCCCGTCATGGCGGCCATGTTGCGCAGTTTGCGGTGCATGTTGATGCGGGCCTTGGAGATGACGGCGGCGCGGATGTCGGGGCGCCAGGTCGGCCGCTGGAGGGCCGGCCACCGCTCACCCTCCTGGTACTTCTTGCCCTGGGGGCGTTCGCGCAGCTTGCCGATACCGCCCTTGACGGTGGCCTTGATGGCGGCGAGGACGGCGGCCAGGGCGGGATCGGCGTCCTTGTGCTGCTCCATCGCCGCCAGGAACTCCGCGTCGCTCAGGTCCTTGGTGACGCCGAGGTCGGCGAGGGTGTCGACGTAGGCGTTCTTCAGCCGGTCGTGCCACGGGTCGAGGTAGGCGCCGGTCTCGCGGCGCAGGTACGCCTCAATGGGCTGGACGCTGTAGCCGAGTTCCTGGGCGTAGGCGACGGTGTGCGTCTGATACCAGGCCGGGCCCGTCGGCCGGGTGCCGTCCGGCGTGAACGGCGAGGGCAGGCGCGGGTCCACCTCGACGTGGGAGAGGTCGACCAGCCAGGAACCGGGGATCTTCGGGTTGAACGTCGGGGCGTGGAAGTGGTCCGGGGCGGACAGGCCGACTACCAGGCGGGCCGCGGCGGCGAGAAAGGCGGTGTTGAGGTCGAGGCCTACCGCGTACGGCAGCGTGCACTCCTCATCGTTGAGCAGGTTTACCGGCCGCACCCACTGGTACGCCTCCTCATTGAGAAAGCCGCCGTTCCAGCCGCTGTCGACGACGACGGGGTGTTCCGGGGTGGCCTCGGGCGGGGCCGGGTCCATCGGCTCCGTGCCCAGTGAGCCGGGGTTGTGGCCGGGCACCCAGTTCCCCGTCTGCGGGTCCTGCACCGCGCGGGTGGGCGGGCGCAGCGCGGTCATCAGTTCCAGCCCGGACACGGCCGTGGAGCCGCGCGGGGTGATGACCCGAGTCGCGTACACCCCCAGGATGCGCGCGATGTCAGTCGGCTCCATTTTGCTCACACCGGGCCAGGACCGCTCATCGAGGGCGTCCCACGACAGGATCGCCAGCTGCACGCACTGCCGCTCACGCCCCTGGACCTTGCGGTAGATCCTTGCCCACGGCCCGAACCCACGCTGGGTGAGCCGCCATTTCGCTTTCACCACCTGCTTGACCACGGGGTGGTCCTCCGGCAGGCGCAGGGAACGGCGCTGCTCATGGCCTTCCAGGCGCTCGGGCAGCCCGAGCTTCACGGCGGCCGCGGCGGTGAGCACGATGAGCGGGTCGCTGTCCTTGCCGTTGCGGTGCAGACGCGGCGCACCGAGCCCGGACTCGCGCAGCGTCCACTCCACCAGCTCCACCACGCTTGTCGCCGGGCAGTCGAGCACGATGCCGCCCGTGCCGTACGCGGAGCCGTCACCGTCCAGGACCGCGAGCGGGCCGTGCGGGAACCGCGGATCGGCTGCCGGCCTCGCAGCCTTCTGAGGGGCCGGGCGCCGCGATGCCGCGGCAGGCCGGGTGGCGGGACGCGCCGGGCCCACACCTGGAACGTCGACAGGCTGCGGGGCGCCTGCCGGCTCCATCTCGGACGCGGCCGGTGCGGCAGGCGCTGCCGGCACCGTCGCGGCCCCCGGCGCGGCACCGGGGGCCGGATACTTTGCCGCCCACCCGTTCAGCAGCCGCTGGTAGGCATCCAGGCGCGGCGACTTCGGCTCGCTGCGGCCGTTCTCCCAGTTCTTCACCGACTGGGTCGTCGTCTTCAACGCGGTGGCGAGGCGGGCCTGAGTGATGCCGGCAGCCTCACGCAGCCGGGCCCGCTCCGCCGGAGGCGGCAGGTGCGGCTCCTCATTCAGTAGAGCGTCGACAGACGCGAACAGCTCTTCCTCAGATGGCATGCACCGCACCCTTTACTCGAGGGCCAACCAAAACTTATCCACTAACTTACCCCTTCCCTTAACCTTCTGCAGCCCATTCGAGTCCCAGCGCGGCGAGCGCCTGGAGTTTGTCGGCGGTGAGTTTGGAGCGGCGGGTTTTCTGGTTCATGGTCCAGACTCCGAGCTTGACCTCTGTGCCGTCTTCCAGCGTCTCTACGTGCCCCCTGGGCACTGTCAGGTGCCCTTCTCGGGTCTTGTACTGCGTGAGGGCCGCAACGCCGCGCTCGAAGGCGCTCAGCGGCGTCGCGGACGGCCCCGCGGGTGCCTCCGGCTCCGGGGCGAGTGGTGTGATGCCGAGCTGCTCGAGGCGTTCGCGCTGCCCATCTGTCAGGGCTTGCCAGACCTCGGGCTTGCGCTGCTTGGCCAGCCATTTCCCGATGTCCATGCCGTGGACCGTGAACCCGGGCAAGACCTCCGCCTGGCCCTCTTCGTCGGCGACCAGCTCGCGTAGTGCGGCGTAGTGGCGTTGCCACTCCGCCGGCCAGTCCGGGTTCCAGTCCTCGTCTACGGCTTCCAGCGCGGTCTTCCATTCGGGGTGTCCGTCCAGCGCACCGGGCCGGCGCAAATTCGAGAGCCACTGTCCCACCGGTCGGTCCAGCATGGTGGCGGAGCGGGGTGCGCAGAGTGTCCAGTGCTGGTCGTAGTAGGCCTTGGCGGCTTCCAGGTTCTCCTGGAAGCGTTCATCTGCCAGGGACCAGACCATGCCGAGTTGTTCGAGCCGGCGGGCGCGTTGGCCGGTCATCTGTCCGGCTGTGTAGGCGCGTCGTTGTTCTGCGACCCATTGTCCAAGCGGTGTGGCGCCCTCGCGGTGTCCGTAGGGCACGCGGGCGTTCCCGACCCGTTCGACGTACGTCTTCAGTTTCGCCCAGGCGCGGGCCCAGTCCTGGCGTTCGGTGTCGATCACGTTGAAGGAGACCCAGTCCGCGACCATCACCGGGTCACGCGGGGCGGCGAAACGGAGCAGCAACCGCGATTCTTCCGCGCCGTCTTCTAGCGCGATACCGATGTTCACAGACGGTTGCGCGACGTCTTTCTGGGGCTCCTGGGGAATCGCCAGCAATTCCACCACCTCTTCATCGTGAGCCCGCAGCCCTTCCAGGACTTTCACCAGAGGCCGGTAGGAGCCGGAGGTGAACATGTCCTCGGGCTGCTCCCCGGGCTGGAGGAAGACGGGCACGATCAGGGAGGCCAATTTCCCCTGTCCGGGCTTCTGCCGGAGTGCCCGGCCGATGGCCTGGACGATGTCGTGCGGCGCCCCCTTCGGGTCCAGTAGAGCCACTGAGTCCACCGCGCGGATGTCGACGCCCTCGCCCAGGACACGGCAGTTCGAGAGCACGGCCCGCTGCGCCGTGGACCCGAACGAGCCGAGAACCTCCTGCCGACGCTGAGGGACGTGCTCGCCGCACAGCCAGTCCGCCCAGATCCGCTTCGGGTACGTCTCGGGCTGATCCACGTGCAGCTTCGCCGCGACGCGCTCCAAGCCCTCCGCGTACGCCTGTGCCTCGATGGTCCGGTGGTGGAAGGTGATGCACGTCGACAGCTCATGCTGCGCCATCGTGTGCAGGAGCGCGGCCTGCAAGGCCCCCAGCCGCTGCCCGCGCACCTCTTCGGTGTGCCGCTCCTCGCCCATCAGCCGCTCGGGTGTGACGACAGGGTCCTTCAGCTCCAGCACGATGATCTGGTACCGCGCCAACAAGCCCCGCGAGACGGCAGATGCGAGCGAGAGCTTGTACAGGACGGGCCCGAAGACCTTCTCGTCATCCATGGACGCCGCCATCTCCCGCGGCAGCGGATCCCGCACCCCCTCAGCAACCTCCCGACTGAGCCGCTCCTCCCAGATCCGCGGCGTCGCCGTCAGATACAGCCGCCGCAACGCCGGGATGACGCTCTGGTCGTGGATGTCCGCCCACGCCTTCCCCATCGACCCCGACGTCCGGTGCGCCTCATCAACCACCGCCAAGTCCACCGGGTCCAACTGCTGCCCGTACACGCCCTCGAACGCCTCCGCCAGAACACCCAAAGACGCGTAGGTGGCGTAGATGGTCACCGGCCCCTGTCCGTGCCACAGCGCCAACTGGATCGGGTTCGTCGTGGAGCGCACCTTCAACGACCACAGCCCCGGATCGTCCTGAAGCGAACACACCGCAACCGCCGGCCCCTTGTGCCCGGCCTCGTGCCACGCCCTCACCGTCTGCGCCAGCAGATCCAGCGTCGGCACCAGCACGAGCACACGCCCCCTGGGCACAAGCCGCCTCGCCGACGCGGCAGCCATGATGGTCTTCCCCGTCCCACACGCCGCGTGCACCTGCCCACGAAGACCATTCCAGGGAATACCACCCGGCGGAACATCAAGACCCCGCACAATGGCAGCAACGGCCTCGATCTGGTGATCACGCAGCTTCACGACCATGCCCCCGTGTTCTCCTTTTCGCGGAATGCAGCGCGTAATAGAAAATGGAATCCAGGCGCAAGGTGCGCGACGGTAGGGGTGTAACATCTGATCCCAGACTCTACACAGTCTCAACTCGTGATGCATCACCCGCATACCAACTTTGCACTCGAGGGTGGCACAGTGACTCAATCCATCCGCGAACGGCCGGTTGCCCTGTATGCTGACAGGTCATTGGCTGAAACATGTCGGGACAGGTTAGACAGTGAGGGAGGGGTTCAGGGTGGAGCGCAGCGGAACCCGTCACTACAACGAGGCCGGCACCCCGTCAGTCCGACGGCCCGTCACATTCGTTACTGAGATGGTAGCTTGGAATCTCAATCCCCACACAGTCCCGCAAGTGATGCACCCGCCCCTTACTGCCAGCCCCAGGAATCCCGCTTGCGGGATTCCATCAATTCGCGCGCGCGCGAATTGACACACACTCAGAATTCCGCTTGCGGAATTCGATTCCCGCGCTTGCGCGGGAATCTGGCGGAGCGTCAGCGGAGCCGTTTCTTATGCAGCGCGCCAGCGCTGCATAACCCGCTCCGCGGG
>NZ_JBVHLJ010000017.1:0-84101 GCF_055559055.1 Streptomyces sp. NPDC024687
AACTGCGGCGGATAGTTCTTCATGACCACGAGATGTCCGTTCTCAGATCCTCAGGATCCAGTGTCTCGTGTGTCCAGGATCAAGGGTCAAGGCCCTTCATCTGTATGTGGCAGGCGGAGGGGACAGTGTCCCGGGCCTCACCTATAGCCCATGGGGACGATCGTTCGGCTGAAGCCCCATGGAGCCTTTCGCCGAGAGGCGACCGCCCTCCGCACGCCACGGCACACGGCCCCGGCTGGTCTCCCCCGTCCAGCCGGGGCTTTTCGTGCGCTGTCAGTCCTCACCACCGACTTCAGCTCAGGTGGAGCGTGTTCAGGGCCGTGGTCCAGTCGGTGGCGATCGCCTGCTGTGCGGCGGCGAGGGTGACGGTGCCCTTGCAGACCGCGGTGTGTAGCTTCGTCTCCACCGGATCCTTCGCGTTGTTGACCCCCGAGCCCTTCCTGTGGCCGGGGTCGGCCGGCTCCACCCAGAGGTTGCGGTAGTCGTTGGGGTCTCCGCCCAACTGCAGACTGATCAGGTGGTCGTACTCGGCATCCGCCATGCGTCCGGTGAAGCCGTAGGAGGCGGCGTTGAGCTTTTTCTCTTTGCCCGTCACATACGTGGAGGGGCGTATCCCGGAGGTGTAACCGCCCTTGCGGCAGATTGTCGAGGCCAGGTTCGTCTGGGTGACCGCCGGGGATATCGCGCCCGGTGTGCACGTCGGATCCTCCAGCGGCTCCCCGTTGAGGTACCGGTAGTGGCAGGAGTGCGCGGCCGGCTGCTTCTGCACCGTGTAGTGCTTCTGCGGTCCGGCCCCCACCGCGATCGCCCGCCCGGAGCCGGCCGGCGCTCCCGTCGGCGGACTCTGCGTCTCGGACGGCGTCGACGTACCGAGCGAGACGGATGAACAGCCCGCCAGCAGCAGACAACTGAGCAGGGGTGGCACGGTACGGAGGGCAGAACGCATGACGGTCCTCGCAGGCAGACGGCGGCACGGTGGCTGACTGCCACGGTGGCTGAGCAGATGCTCCCTCATCCCGATGCCCTGCCCCCGCGCGGGGTCCGGCCAGCGTCAACGGACCTTCCTGGACGACCAGGATCACCTTGACGCGGGCAAGCATGCGGATACTGACGTACTGCACGGTGATGCTGGTCTGCGGCGGCTACTCAATGAAGTTGGCATTCCCACGGCTCGATGTCCGGCTCCCCCGGGGGCAGCTGCCCGGTGCAGTATCGGTAGATCCAGGCCGCAGCCCTGCGCTCCGCGTACTTCTCGTTGACCGGGTATCCCTGCTCGTCCAGTTCAAGGACGTTGGCGAAGATCGCGACGCAGATCTCCATCTGGGAAGGCGATGCGCGCAACTCCTCCCAGTAGTCGATCCCTTCCAGCATCGGGTGGCCTACCGACCCCCTGGCGAGCCATCCAGCGAAGCGTCGGAGGGCTCCGGAAGCACCATGGCTGAGATGCGAAGGCATGCGAAGAATCTAGCCCTTTAGTTCCGCTAGTTCCGCTCACCGTGGCCAGCCGTCGTCAGCAGCGATGATCCGCAGAAAGGTTCTGGCATGCGTGCATGGGCTCCCCGATGGTGGGCAAGCGGAGCTGTAGGGCCTTGCAGCGCCGTTCCCCCGTGGCGCTGCAAGGCCCTTTCGCGTCGGCCGCCTTCGGGTCAGCGTCGATAGAGCTGCCACATGGCCAGTTCGTCGTCGTGCGCGCGCAGGCGCTCGACGGCCTCCATGGGGGTGCGCTGTTCGGTGAGCTCGTAGAAGAAGAACAGCGGGGCGAACACGCTCGCATAGCCGAAGGGGGCGCCCCGGGGAGCGATGTAGATGCCGGCACCGGCGTCGAGGAAGGCGTCGGCCAGAGCAGGCTCCCCCGTGTCGCATCCGGTGACGAGAGTGACGCTGCCCGACAGCTGGAAGTGTTCGCGTACTCGGTCCGGCCCGACGGCACCGTTGAACGGCTGGAACCTGGCCAGTTCCTCGGCGACGTCTTCCATGAGGATGCGTCCCTCGTCGCCGTGACAGGACAAAATCACATAGGGGGCGATCGGTCTGCTGCCGTCCAACGCGGCCACCAGGTGTCGAGGCTGCCCGACCCTCAGATAGTTCACCTGGACACCGAAGACTTCCAGCCCGGCACGCAACGGATGCGCGAACCCGCCCTCGATGTCGATCAGGTCAACCTCGGTCCAGGCCAGGCGCCCGGCCTGGACCTCGCGCACGCGCGACGGACGCTGGGTCGCCAGCCACTCCTCTTCACCGTCTCCATGCATCACTCGGCCACGATGCCACGGCCACAGCCGTCACCACCGCTGATCACAAAATCGCGGCCAGAGCCCTCAATGGGTGTCCTACGGTGACCTGTCCAAAGGTGACCACCCGACCGACACCTTGGTCGGATCAGTTGTGCGTGGTGGCCGGTGGGCCGGCGATGGCGGTCAGCCGGAGTTTGGTCTCGTCCTCGCTGCCGGGCACGGCGGTCATGATGACGATCTTGAGCTCGGAGTCGCCGTCGGTCAGAACGTCGCAGTCCACCGTGACCGGGCCCACCGACGGGTGGTCGATCGTCTTGTGGTCCTCGCGGTGCGCGGCCACCTCTCCGGTCGCCCACAGCTCGGCGAACCTCTTGTTGCCCCCGTTCAGCTCGCGGATCAGCGTGGCCAAGCGGGTGTCCTGGGGGAAGCGGCCGGTGGCGCGGCGCAGGTCGGAGACGACGGCGGCGTCGGTGACGTCGCGGTCCGCCTCGGTCACCGGCCACAGCGCGAGCCGGGCGGGGCCGACGTCCACCGGGAACCTGTCGCGGGCGAAGTTGCGCAAGCGCGGAGGCGAGGCGTTGGGATCGCCCAGCAGAGCAGCCCACCCGCGGTTGCACCACACCAGCTGCCAGTCCGCGGCGAACACGGCGACCGCCACGTCCCCGAGGCGGGCGAGCACCCGCTGCATACCGGGCGGAAGATGGTCGGAGATCGGGCCGCCAACGGGCGGCACAAGCTGGGCCAGCCGGTACAGGTGGTCCCGCTCGGCGGCGGACAGCTGCAGGGCGCGTGCCAGGGATGCCACCACCGACGCCGAGGGTGTGGTGGACCGCCCCTGCTCCAGGCGCACGATGTAGTCGACCGACACGCCGGCCAGGTCGGCCAGTTCTTCGCGGCGCAGCCCGGCCGCCCGGCGTCCGCGGGCCACCGGCAGCCCGGCAGCCGACGGGGGCAGCCGCTCCCGCCATGTGCGAATCATCGCGCCCAGTCCGGTTCCGGGTGTTGCCAGCATGATCTCCATCCTCCCGCATCCCCGGTCGTGCGTGGGGGCGCCAGGGTGGTACTGGCCTTCCTACCGTCGAAGCGTCCCTGGTCCGTCTCCGTCGCCGGGATCAGAGTCGTACGCATGACCATCACCTTCATCACCGGAGCCAACAAGGGTCTCGGTCGCGAGACCGCCCGCCGCCTGATCGAGTGCGGCCACACCGTGCTCGTGGGAGCGCGCGATCGTGAACAGGGCGAGGAGGCCGCTGCTGCACTCGGGGCGCGCTACGTTCCGATCGACGTGACCGACGACGCGTCCGTGGCTGCCGCGGCCGTGGACGTGGCCGAACACGAGGGCAGAATCGACGTCCTGATCAACAACGCCGGTGTGCATGGCCCCGTCGGCGATCCCGGCGACCTCACCGCCGCCGATGCCCGCGCCGTCCTCGACGTCAACGTCATCGGCGTCATCCGCACCACCACCGCGTTCTTGCCTCTGCTGCGCCGCTCGAACGACCCCGTGATCGTCAACGTCAGCAGCGGCATGGGGTCCCTCGCCCTCACCCACGACCCCGACCGGCCCGAGTCGCGCGTCGTCGCGCCGCTGTACACCTCCTCCAAGGCGGCTCTGACGATGTTGACCACGCAGTACGCGAAGGGACTCGAAGACATCCGCGTCAACGCCGCCGACCCCGGCTACACCGCGACCGACCTCAACGGTCACAGCGGCCCCCAAACCGTCACCGAGGGCACGGACGCGATCGTCCACCTCGCCACCGAGGGTCCCGGCGCAGGCACCGGCCGCTTCGTCTCCCGCCATGGCGAGATCGCCTGGTCCTGACACCGGCTGTGCGGATCAGCCGTTTCGGGCGACGAGACATCCAGCAGAGTTACTCCAGCGCGAGGAGCCCCTTCTGACGCACGCCATCTCGACTTCGGACGACGCTACGGATCCCGGCTCACGCAGCGCCCGAGCCGCCCTGCCACGCACAGGCCGCCGTTCCCTTGACCGGGACAGGGACGCTGAGCAGCGCGCCCGACGCCGCTGTCGGGTTCCTCACCCCGTACCGGGCCGTCGTGACGAAGAGCCGGTGGTCGTCGGGGTGCAGGCACACCGAGGTGGGATGTGGGGCGGGGACCGGCACGGTGTGGAGCAGGCGGCCGTCGGGGGCGTAGCGGCGGACCGCCCCGGCGCCCCACAGCGCGACCCACAGGCAGCCCTCCCCGCCTCTGGCCGAGGTCCCCGGCCCCGACCGCGCGGAGGCGGTGGCCGAAGCCCTCGCCGGGCTGCTGGACTTCCTCACCGAGCGCGGACTGGCCGGCCCCGTCGCCTACGTCGAGGTGCACAACGAGGTCGACAACTGCGACCTGGTACCGGCGGACGGCACCCCCGGCCACTACGCCCGGCTGCGCGGCCCCCTCGAACGCGCCGTGAAGCTCCTTCAGGCACGCCACCCGGACATCCCCGTGACCTACTCCCTGGGCGAGCCCTGGCCCGGCGAACTCGACGACCTGCCGGAGCAGGCGCAGATCGCGCACTTCCACTTCTACGTCTACGGCGTGCTCGGCGCGCTGTACGAGGCCGTCGGACTCGGCCACGGCACCGAGGCGGCGCCCGAGACGGCCATCTGGCCGACCCCCGAACTGGCCGCCATGCTGCGCCCCGACGCGCCCGCCTTCGACGCCTACCAGCCGGACGAACCCTGGCAGCTGGCCGCCACCGGCATCCCGCGCGAACTGTTCTACGCACACGACTGGGTCGACCCGGATCGCTGGGACCTGTGGCTCTACGAGAACTATCCGGCGCACCGGCAGCCCATGCGGGAGACCCTGGCCCAATGGGTCGACTCCGTCGCCGAGTTCGCCCGCGGTCGCGGCATCCCCGCCGTCCTCGGTGAGGGAGTCGTGGGCTACACCCCGCTGCTGACGCGCTTCGAGGAGGACGCCGTCGGCAAGGACATCGCCGAGTTCGTCGTCGACCGCTGCCTCACGGCAGGCTTCCAGGGCGTCGTCCTGACCTCGAACGCGGCCCCGCACCACCCCGTGTGGCACACCGACCGGGACTGGATGCGGAAGGTCAACGCCCGTATCACCACTGCCTGAACGCGGCCCCGCGTCGGCACGGATCGCGGAGGGCGGTCCGTGCCGACGCGGCGCTTCTTGTAGGGCCGGAACCATGCCCTCACCATGTTCGGGAGCGCTCCCAACAACGGGCGGCCCAGCGGCCGTTCACAGCCACTCCCCCTGGTGAAGTCGTGTGCGCGATCTCCTCCCGCCGGTAAGATCGGTGATCTCTTGGGGGAGGTCGCATGGGCAGACGACGCCCGGGGGCACCGACGCTGGAGGAGGTGGCCGCCCACGCGCGGGTGGGACGAGGCACGGTCTCCCGCGTCATCAACAACGCGGCGGGCGTGAAGGAGTCGACACGTCGTGCCGTACAGCAGGCCATCGACGAACTCGGTTACGTGCCCAACCTCGCGGCCCGCTCCCTGGCCGGACGGCGGGCCGACGCCGTCGCCCTGGTCATGACGGAGCCGGACTGGCGGCAGTTCGCTGAGCCCTTCTTCTCCGAGATCGTCACCTCGCTCGGGGACGCCCTGACCGACACCGGAATGCAGCTGATGCTGACCCTGGTGCGCTCGGACGCCGAACGGCAGCGCTTCCTCGAGTACGCGCGCGGCGGCCGGGTCGACGGCGTCCTGCTGATGTCCGTACACGCCGGCGATCCGCTGCCGGACATGCTCGCCGAAGCGCGGTTGCCGACCGTGCTGCTGGGGCGCCGCTCCGGTGACGAGTACGTCAGTTACGTCGACATGGACAACGTCGGCGGCGCACGCAGTGCCGTCTCCCACCTTGTACAACGGGGCCGCAGGGTCATCGCCACCATCACCGGGCCGCTCGACCTGCACGCCGCCCAGTGCCGGTTGCGCGGCTACGAAGAGGCCCTCGCGCAGGCGGGCCTGAAGGCCGAGCGGACCCGTGTCGCCGAAAGCGACTTCACGGCGGAGAGCGGGCGCCGCGCCATGGCCGAGCTCCTCGAACGGCATCCGGACATCGACGGTGTCCTCGCCGCGTCGGACACCACGGCCGCGGGGGCCCTGGAGGCCCTGCGCACGGCCGGACGCCGGGTGCCCGAGGACGTCGCCGTGATCGGCTTCGACGACTTTCCGCTGGCCCAGCGGACCGAACCACGGCTGACCACCGTGCGTCAGCCGATCGAGGAGGTCGGGCAGGCCATGATCCGACTGCTCCTGGAGGAGATGGAGGAGGGCGCAGTGGCCTGGCGCCACGTCATCCTCCGTACGGAACTGGTGGTCCGCGAGTCGACCTGACGCAGGCCCGTCACGATCGGTTCAACGCGTTCCTGCGCTCAGTCTTGTCATGCCCCTGCGCATTCTCTACAGTCCTGCCGAAACCAGGATTGGGAGCGCTCCCATTCATTAGGGCACGGGAACGTCTCCCCGTCACCCCCTCCCCCACGCCTGAAGAGGATTCGCATGCGTCCTTCACCGCACCATGCCCGCCGCGCGCGTGGCCTGCTCGGCGCGCTGCTCACCTCGCTCGTCTCGCTCGCCGCGCTGCTGACCACCGCCCCCCTCGCGCAGGCCGACACCACGGTCTGCGAGGCCTTCGGTTCGACGACCATCCAGGGCCGGTACGTGGTCCAGAACAACCGCTGGGGCACCAGCGCGACCCAGTGCATCACGGCGACCGACTCGGGGTTCAGGATCACCCAGGCCGACGGATCCGTCCCGACGAACGGCGCCCCGAAGTCGTATCCGTCCGTCTTCAACGGATGCCACTACACCAACTGCTCTCCCGGCACCCAGCTTCCCGCTCAGCTCAGCGCCATCTCCACCGCGCCGTCTAGCATCTCCTTCAACTACGTCAACAACGCGGTGTACGACGCCGCGTACGACATCTGGCTCGACCCCACGCCCCGCACCGACGGCGTGAACCGGACCGAGATCATGATCTGGTTCAACAGGGTCGGATCCGTCCAGCCCATCGGCTCCCCGGTCGGCAACGCCAACGTGGGCGGGCGCACCTGGCAGGTGTGGTCCGGCAGCAACGGCACGAACGACGTCCTGTCCTTCGTCGCGCCGTCGGCGATCAGCAGCTGGAACTTCGACGTCATGGACTTCGCCCGGCAGGCCGTCTCCCGCGGACTCGCCCAGAACAACTGGTACCTGACAAGTGTTCAGGCCGGCTTCGAACCCTGGCAGAACGGCGCCGGCCTCGCCGTGACCTCGTTCTCCTCCACCGTCAACAAGGGCTCCTCCAGTGACCCGGGCACCCCGGGAGGCGCCACGGCCTGCAAGGTGGCGTACGGGGCGAACGCCTGGCAGGGCGGCTTCACCGCCGACGTCACCATCACCAACACCGGCACCTCCCCCGTCAGCGGCTGGAAGCTCGCGTTCACCCTGCCCTCCGGGCAGCAGATCACCAACGCCTGGAACGCGAACCTCTCCGGGTCGTCCGGAGCGGTCACAGCGAGCAATGTGAGCCACAACGGCGAGCTGGCGCCCGGCGGCCAGGCGACCTTCGGGTTCCAGGGCACCTCCAGCGGAACCTTCGCCAAGCCCTCCGCCTTCAGCCTGAACGGCACCGCCTGCACCACGTGATCCAGCCTCTCCCTCCGAGGCTCGCCCGATCCGCCCACGGCGCCCGGCAAGCCTCGGAGGGCGGGTCAGGGGGTGATCCGGGATCACTCCGGGAGGACCCCGATGTCGGGGGTCCGTCCCCGCGGGCAGGATGTCGCGTATGACCCCAACCCGCATCTCCCGCAGGTCGTTTGTGAGCGTCGCCGTATCGGGGGCGGCCGCGCTGGCCGCCACCGCGGTACTGCCCGTGCAGCGGGCGAGCGCCGCCTTACCCGTGCCGCTCCCGCCCCTGGACCCCGCCGCTCTGCAGGCGGCGATCGACGACCTGGAGCACCCGCCGTCGACCGCGGCCCAGCTGAGCGTCGGCGGCACTGCCGGCCACTGGCGAGGAACCTCCGGAGTGGCCGACATCCGAACGCGGCGTCCGGTGTCGGCGGACGACAGGGTCCGGATCGGCAGCATCACCAAGGTCTTCGTCGCCACGGTGGTGCTGCAACTGGTGGCGGAGCGACGGGTCACCCTGGACGCGCCGGTACGGCACGTCCTGCCGGGGCTGCTGCCGGCCCGGTTCGCGGCTGTCACCCTGGCGCACCTGCTGAACCACACCAGCGGACTGCCCGACCACGTCGGCATCCCGGACCCGCACACCGCGGAGGAGGTGTTCCGCCACCGCTTCGACCACTGGACACCGCGGGAGTGGGTGGCGACGGCGACCCACGGACCGCTGAAGTTCACCCCCGGCACGCGGCAGGAGTACCGCGGCATCAACTACGTACTCGCCGCGCTGATCATCGAAAGGCTCACCGGCCGCTCGTACGGGGAGGCCGTCGCGGCCCGCATCCTGCGTCCACTGGGCCTGGCGCGTACGGTCGTACCGGGCGACGACCCGCGCATCCACGGTCGGCACGTGCACGGCTACCTGACGATGGCCGACGGCAGCCTGCGGGACATCACCACGTACGACCAGTCGTCCAGCCGGGGCGAGGGCGACATGATCTCCACCACGGGCGATCTGGACCGCATGCTCTCCGCGCTGTTCTCCGGCGAGTTGCTGCCGCCGGGGCTGCTTCGGCTGATGTTCACCCTGCCGCCCGACGAGGTGCGGATGCTGGACGGCTCCCCCGCCCGCTACAGCACCGGCCTGCAGCAGGCCACCGTCAACGGCGTCACCCTCTGGGGCAAGACCGGGGAGACATACGGCTACAAGAACGCCGCCTTCTCCACTCGCGACCAGCAGCGCCGCTTCGTCCTCGCGTACCACCCGACGACCGCCCGCGACGGCGGTGAGAGCCGGATGATCGCTCGGGTCGCCGACCTGCTCACCACCTGACGACGACCGGCCGCGGAGGACACCGTGGCGGTCCGGGCCCTCCGTGCCGCGCGGCGCCACGTGGATCACGCCGCCATGCGTGCGGTCGCCTCGGAACCCGTGCGCTCGGCCACCGCTCGCCGCCGTCGCACCGGAATGCCCAGCGTCGGGTTGGCGACACCCCAGACCGCGCCCTTGCAGATCAACTCCTTGTAGTGAGCCGCGAAGCGGCCGGTCAGGGCGTGGTCCACGGCGCGGTCGTCGGCGGTGACGAACTGGATCAGGCCGTCCTTTCGCCCCAGCGAGATGCACTGGTTGAAGTAGCGCAGCGTGGCGTTCGGCAGCTTGCCGTCGGTCAGGCGGGCGGCGATGGAGTCGGCGGCCTGCCAGGCCATGGGGGTGCCCGAGGCGCAGGACATGCGCAGGGGCTTGTCGCCGGCGCCCAGCGCATGGCCGGCGTCGCCGATCGCGTACACGTCCGGGTGCGAGACCGAGCGCATCGTCGCGTCGACCACGATGCGGCCGCTGTCCGCGAGTTCCAGGCTGGTGGCAGCGGCCAGCGGGTGGACGGCGAAGCCCGTGGTCCAGACGGTGACGGCAGCCGGGAAGGTCCGGCCGTCCGCGGTCGTGACTCGGTCCGCCCCGACGGCGGTCACCGCGGCGTTCTCGTACACCGTGATGCCGAGCCCGTCGATGACCTTGCGCAGGTGCGCGCGGCCCTTCGGGGAGAGCCAGTCGCCCAGTTCGGCGCGTGTGGCCAGGGTGACATCGAGGTCCGGGCGGGTCTCGGCCAGCTCCGTCACGAACTCCAGGCCGGTCAGACCACCGCCCACGACGAGGACCGTCTCGCCCTCGGCGAGCCCTGCGAGGCGCTCACGCAGCCGCAGCGCGCCGGGGCGGCTCGCGATCTGGTGGGCGTGCTCGGCGACACCCGGGACGCCGTGGTCGTTCCCGCCGCTGCCGAGGGCGTAGACGAGGGTGTCGTACGCCAGTTCCGCGGTGCCCTCCGTGCTCTGCACCGCGACCGTCTTGCGGTCCACGTCGATCGACGTGACCTTCGCGAGCTTCACCTCGACGCCCGTGCCCGCGAACATCTCGCGCAGCGGACGCGGTGCGAGCTCCTGCCCCACGGCCAGCTGGTGCATGCGGACCCGCTCGACGAAATCGGGCTCGGCGTTGACGAGGGTGATGGCGACGTCCTCCCGGCGCAACCGCTTGGCGAGTCGGCCTGCCGCGATCGCCCCGGAGTAGCCGGCGCCGAGAACGATGATCCGGTGCTGCATCTTCCTGCTCCTGTCTGCGGGTCCGGTGCCTTCTGGCCCGGTCACGCCCCTTGAACCGGACAGCCCGCCGATACCTGACAGAAGAATGGAGTGACCTGCGTCACATGAGGGATCAGAGGGCTTCGGTCACGACCGGAGGACCGAAATCGCCCGCCGCCCAGCGCTGTGCAGCCCGCTCCAGCTTGTCCGGGTTGACCTGGCTGCGGACCGCGACGATCCCCTCCTGCGTCCGCTCCAGACACATGATGCCGACGACCCGTCCGTCGACCGCCACGACGACCGCGGGCTCGCCGTTGGCCGTGGCGACGTAGAGGTCGGGCGAACCGCCGATCAGATCCCGCTTGGCCTGGGCCGGCTTGAACAGCCCGCGCAGGAACTTCGCCACCGTGCGTGCGCCCTCGAAGGCACTGGCCCGGGCCGGCACCTTCCCGCCGCCGTCGCCCACCGCGATGGCGTCAGAGGTGAGCAGCTTGATCAGCGGCTGGGTCTCCCCACTGGTCGCCGCGGCGAGGAACTCCTCGACGATCCGGCGCGCGGCCGCCTCGTCGATCTCGACGCGTGCCCTGCCCTGCGCCACATGCTTCTTCGCGCGATGGAAGATCTGCTGGCTGGCCGCCTCGCTGAGGTCCAGGATCTCGGCGATCTCCCGGTGGGAGTATGCGAACGCCTCGCGCAGCACGTACACCGCGCGCTCGTTCGGCGAGAGGCGCTCCAGCAGAACCATCACGGCGTACGACACCGACTCGCGCTGCTCGGCCGTCTCCGCGGGGCCCAGCATCGGGTCCCCGTCGAGCAACGGTTCGGGCAGCCACTGGCCGACATAGGTCTCGCGGCGCGCACGGGCCGACGTGAGCTGGTTGAGGCAGAGGTTGGTGAGCACCTTGGTCAGCCACGCCTCGGGCACCTCGATGCGCCCGGCATCGGCGGCCTGCCAGCGCAGATAGGTCTCCTGCACGGCGTCCTCGGCCTCGCTCGAGGAGCCGAGCATGCGATAGGCGATGGCCTCGAGACGCGGCCTGGCCGCCTCGAACCGGTCCACGTCGTTGAAGGTCAGGGCCATGCGGAGATCTTATCCGGCGGTGCCCGCGGTTACACGGCAGTTGCCGGTCCATGAAGCCCTGCAGGTCACACCAGGACAGGAAGCGATGCGAGGCCGCGAACGAGACGAGTGCGCCGCCACCGCAGTTGATCAGGCGGTACGGCAAGTCGGATGCCGGGAAACCGGGTCAGTACCGCCCGCAGGGCGATCTCCGCCTCGGCCTTCGCCAGGGGTGCGCCGACACAGCGGTGGATGCCGTGGCCGAAGCCGAGATGTGCGGAGGCGTCCCGGTCCAGGTCGAGGAGGTCCGGTGAAGGGAACCGTTGGGGGTCGCGGTTGGCCGCGCCGAGAGCGACCCATACGGGGGCACCGGGCGGGATGTCGGTACCGCCGAGTGTGACGGCCTCGGTGGTGAACCGGAAGGTGGCCGTACTGACCGGGGAATCGAACCGGAGCAGCTCGTCCAGCACGGCCGGCACGTCGTCCGGATGCTGCTGGAGGCGGTGCAACTCGGCCGGGCGCCGCAGCAACGCCAGTGCGGCGTTGCCGAGGAAGTTGGTCGTGGTCTCGTGCCCGGCCACGAGCAACAGCACGGCCAGAGAGACGAGTTCCTCCTCGCTCAGCTGCTCGGCTCCGTCGCGAGCCGCGATGAGCCGGTCGAGAAGAGAGTCACCGGGGTGCAGGCGCTTGGCCGCGATCAGGCCGGTCATGTAGTCGGCCATGGAATGCGAGGCCGCGTCGATGACGTCCGGCCTGCCTGCCGCGAACAGCTCTCCGGACCAGCGCCGCACGTCGGGCCGGTCCGCCTCGGGGACGCCGAGCAGCTCACAGATCACGACGACGGGCAGCGGCACCGCCAGGCCGGTCACGAAGTCGACCTGCTCTCCGACGGTCCACTGGTCCAGCAGCTCTGCGGTGAGGCGGGCGATGAACGGACGCAGCTGTGCGACGGCTTTCGCGGTGAACGCCTTGGTCACCAGCTTGCGCAGCCGGGTGTGCCGGGGTGGGTCGCTGGCCAGCATGGTGTGCGCCACCGCGGAGTGCAGACGGCGCCGTGACGCCTTGTCCGCGAAGAAGACGACCGTGTCCTTCGAGAGCCGGGCGTCGCCGAGGGCTTCCCTGGCCTCCGCGTATCCGGTGACCAGGTAGCCGGCGCGGCCGCCCGACTCGGCGGGGAGAGACTGCACCGGGCAACTGGACCGCATGGCCGCATAGACGGGGTACGGGTCCTGGAGGAAGCGGGGGTCCTGAGTCGGGTCGGTCATGCTTCCAGCCTCCAACCGGCTCGGGCTCACCGCCGTCGGCGACACGCCCAACACAGGCCGGATACACGTCAGTTACCGATAGGAGCCCCCGCCTGGCGGACCATCCGACCCGTGGCCCCAGGTGCCGGAGAAGAGCGCCCACTCCCGCGTGGCCGGCAAAGGGCGCAGCGCCCCTACATGTTGATCATGTGGCCGGCGAGGCCGTGGACGGCTTCCTTGACCGCCTCGCCCAACGTCGGGTGGGCGTGCACGTTGCGGGCGACCTCGTGGACGGTCAGGTCCCACTGCTGGGCCAGGGTCAGTTCGGGCAGGAGCTCGGTGACGTCCGGGCCGATGAGGTGGCCGCCGAGGAGTTCGCCGTACTTGCCGTCGCTGATCAGCTTCACGAAGCCGGTCGCGTCGCCCAGGCCCTGTGCCTTGCCGTTCGCGGTGAAGGGGAACTTGGCGACCTGGACGTCGAAGCCCTTCTCCCGGGCCTGCGCCTCGGTGTAACCGAAGCTCGCGATCTGCGGCTGGCAGAACGTGGCGCGCGGGATCATGACGTAGTCGAGTTCCATGGTCTCGGCGTCCGCGAGCGTCTCGGCGGCGATCACGCCCATCGACTCGGCGGCGTGCGCGAGCATCAGCTTCGCGGTGACGTCACCGATGGCGTAGATGTGCGGGACGGAGGTGCGGCAGCGGCCGTCGACGTCGATCGCGCCGCGCTCGGTGACGGCCACGCCGGTCTTCTCCAGGCCGTAGCCGGTGACGTTCGGGGCGAAGCCGATCGCCTGCAGGACCTTGTCGGCCTCCAGCACCTTCCGGGCGCCGTCCTTGCCGGTGACCGTGACGCGGACCTGCGGGCCGGACTCGTCGATCGACTCGACCCGGGTCGAGGTGAGTACGTCGATGCCCAGCCTCCGGTACTGCTTGGCCAGTTCGGCGGAGACCTCGGCGTCCTCCAGCGGGGCGACCCGGTCCAGGAACTCGACGATCGTCACCTTCACGCCGTAGTTGTGCAGCACGTAGGCGAACTCGATGCCGATCGCGCCGGCGCCCGCGATGACGATGGACTGCGGCAGGTCCTCGGCCAGGATCTGCTCCTCGAACGTCACCACGCGCGAGGTGCGGCGGGTACCGGGCAGCAGTTTGGGGGTGGCGCCGGTGGCGATGATGCAGTGGTCGAAGCCGATGGTGCGGGTGTTGCCGTCGTAGTCGGCCACCTGGAGGCTGTGCGGGTCGAGGAACGTGCCGCGCCCGTTGATCTCCGTGATCTTGTTCTTCTTCATCAGGTAGTGGACGCCCTTGACCCGGCCGTCGGCGACCTTCCGGCTGCGGCGGAAGGCTTCGCCGTAGTCGAAGGAGACCTCCCCGTCCACCTTGATGCCGAAGGTCTTCGCCTCGCGCGTGAAGATGTGCGCGAGCTCGGCGTTGCGCAGCAGGGCCTTGGTGGGGATACAGCCCACGTTCAGGCAGACGCCGCCCCAGTACTTCTCCTCGACCACCGCGACGCGCTTGCCCAGTTGGGCGGCCCGGATGGCGGCGACGTACCCGCCGGGGCCCGCGCCGAGTACGACGACGTCGAAGTGCTCGTCCTGCTCGTCCATGGACGGCTTCCTTCCGATCGGACAACCTGTTCAACCACTCGACCGAGCCGGCGGAGGACGAGGGAGGCGACCATGTGGTCGACCACCTCGGCGACAGCGGCCCCGGCATCCACTTCAGCATCCCGCTGCCGTGATCTATGCCCGCGAAATCGTCACTGGCCCGGCACCATCTCGCCGACTCCACGGATGGCCCTCTCGCCGCGAGGCGACCGGCCCTGCCGAGCGGAAGGCGCTGCTCTCCCGGTCACTTGATCGCCTTCAGAGTCTCGGAGCGGACCCGGAGCGTGGTCCTGGCGGCCGACTTCAGGTCGAGGTCGGCGTTCACGGCACCGAAGGTCATCTCGGCCACCAGGGCCGAGGTGTTGCCGTCCGCCCAGACGCAGACCGGGTAGGTGATCGTCAGGGCGGGCAGCTTCCGCGCGAGCACCTCGCAGCTGATCCTTACGGCCGACCCCGCCGGGGTGACGTCCCTCGGTGGTACCGATACCGTGGCGCCGTCGGCTTCACCGTCACGCCTCAACGCCTCGGCCCGGGTCCTGGCTTGGTGCTTGAACCGGCCGTAGAAGCCCGTGATCACCAGCGCGCCCTTGGCCGGGTCGCCGCCGAGGCTGTACTCCCCCACGACAGCATGAGTGATCTTGGCATCCCGGATCCCGGTCGACCCCTTCTCGATCTTCCGGCCCACGGAGCCGGAGAGATCCTTGGCGAGTTCGTAACGGCCGTCGAGCAGCGTCCTGGGCAGAACCAGCGCGAAGTCAGCCTCGGGAAAACCGCTTTCGGCCTTCACTCCGATCACCACCAGCGTCAGCAGGATCGCCAGGACGACCACGAAGGCCGCGCTCGCGATCCCGGTCACCAGACCGACGCGGGACGACGGTGGTGGTGGCGATGGCGGCATGGACACGCCAGCGACGGTACTGCATGCGGGTGAGCGTCAGTTGGGGGCCAATATGGTGGACCGATGACGTCGATCAAGAAGTTCCAGGTCACCTTCGACTGCGCAGAACCCGAGCGTCTCGCTCGATTCTGGTGCGAGGTGCTGGGGTACGTCGTACCGTCGCCACCGGAGGGGTTTGCCACTTGGGACGGTTTCAAGGGCTCGCAGCCGCCTGAGCAGCGCGATTCCTGGTTCGCCTGCGTTGATCCCTCAGGCGTGGGCCCGCGGCTGTACTTCCAGCGCGTCCCTGAGGGGAAGGCCGCCAAGAACCGGGTGCATCTCGATGTGCGAGTCGGCACCGGCCTCGTGGGGAAAGAGCGCCTCGCCGCGCTTGAGGCCGAATGCGAACGGTTGGTCCCGCTCGGCGCGGTACACGTGCGAACGCTGTACGACGGCAACGACTCCTGCATCCCGATGCTGGACATCGAGGGCAACGAGTTCTGTATCGACTGAGGGCCTCGAACGTTTCCTACTCCTCCCGCCGGATAGACCACGAGGGCTCGACAGTCGGCCGAGGAGCACAGCGCGCCGCGGCTGACCCCACGGAACTCGATGGACATGAGGTAGGAGGCCCGCCTCCCGGATGGTCAGGATGGCTGGCGTGGGCCGCAGCTCGGTGGCCATCGCTCGCGTAAGTCACTCCATCGACTCCAGGATGCGGTCGAGCGTCCGGCGCCCCATTGCACTCATCGTCGGATTGCTTTCGAGGTAGTACCAGACAACACCCATCGACTGTTCGAACGCCCACGCCTTGCCGCGCTCCCACTCCAGGTCGCCGCAGGCCAGTGTCCGCCGGAGCAGTTCCCGCGGGCCCGGCTGCAAGAGGTGCCAGGCGCTGACGAGATCCAGCGCGGGATCGGCCGGGCCGTACCCGCCGGTGTCGAGTACGCCGCTGAGCCGGTCTCCCGCGACCAGTACATTGCCGGGAATCAAGTCACCATGGCTCATCACGTCGGCGCCGGTGCGTGGCAACTCCCGGAAGCGGCTCCACAATCGGCGCAGCCGGGGCACGTCGAGCAGCCCCTCACTCTCTTTGAAGCACTCCGCCATCCAATCGTCGTGGTGAGCGAGAACGCCGCCACGATCTTCGCCACTGAAGAGCCGACCCCCCGTGTCAGCGCCTCGCAGGGCTGCGATGAAGGCCGCGAGGTCCTCGGCAAAGACGTCCGACCCGCTCGGATCGGCATCGGAGGCGACCGTTCCCGGCAGCCAGGTCTGGACCGACCACGGCATGGGGTAACCCGCTCCAGGCTCTCCCAGGGCGACGGGTTCCGGGACCGGGAACGGAGACACCTTTGCCAACTCCGCGCTCGCCCGGGCTTCCTGTTCCAGAACCGCCAGTGTCTCGGCGGCGTCGGCAGCGCGCAGTGGGAAGCGCGCAGAGAGGTCGTCCCCGATACGGAAGATGGCGTTGACCGTCCCGGTCGACGGTACGAGTCGGATCGCCTTGCCGCTCCACCGAGGGAACTGTTCCTGGATCAAGCCCGCGACCACCTCGGGCGTCACGTCCACTTGGTCCTCGTGCATGGTCACTCCCGCAGGCCCTCCCACCAGCCCCATGCGTAACGCCCGAAGCAGCCGGATCAACTGGGGCGACAGCCAGTATTCATACGCCACGGTCCGGATGGAACTGGGTTTTACGGAACCCCGCTGCCCGGGCCCCGAGAGGCCCGGGCAGCGGGGTTCCGGTGGTGCCGGTGACGCCGCGTCAGGGAGTGAGCTGCCAGCGAGCGATGTATCCGACGTCGATGGACGCCCGGTCCTGTACGCGCAACTTCCAGGTGCCGTTGAGCGGTTGTGCGGAGGCGTCGACCGTGAAGGTCTGGTCGACGTTGTCGGCGGAGCCTCCGCTGCGGTTGAGCAGGGAGTAGACGGTGCCGTCCGGGCCGACGAGGTCGACGGTCAGGTCACCGCGGTAGGTGTGGACGATGTTGACGTAGACCTTGGTGGTGGCGGAGGCGTTGCCGTCGCGGCCCGTGATGGTCACCGGGGACTCCACGGCTGCCGCGTTGTCGGGGATGTCGACTCGGGAGGCGTTGGCGTAGACGTAGGCGATCTGCCAACTGAAGCCGACCGAGGCGGTCGCTCCCGTGCTGTCGGTCACCTTGATCGTGACGTCGCCGGTGCCGAGTGTGGTCGGGGTACCGCTGATCAGACCGCTCGGGCTGATGGCCAGCCCGTCCGGCAGGCCGGTGGCCTCGTAGGTCAGCGAGGCGCCGGTGTTGGTGGTGTAGGCGTCCAGCTGCAGGCTGACGACCTGGTTGACGCCGCTGATCTGGTCCGCCACCGGCGCGAGGTTCACGCCGAGGGCGATGCGGTTGCCGACGTTGATCGCGGCCCAGGCGTCGGCGACGGCGAGGTAGGTCGGGCTGTAGGTCCCGAACAGGTCGGCGGCGGCCGACAGGGTGGCGGTTCGGGCGCCGGCATAGTTCGTCGTCGAGGTCATGTACGTCGTCAGCGCCCGGTACCAGATCGCGGCCGCGTTCTCGATGCCGATACCGGTGGCGGCCTGACCGTCGTAGGTCGGGCTGTCGTACGAGACGCCGTTGACGGTCTTGGCGCCGCTGCCCTCGGAGAGCAGGTAGAAGAAGTGGTTCGCCGGCCCGGAGGAGTAGTGGACGTCCACGCCGCCCAGGGTGGAGCTCCAACTGTCGCGGGAGGAGCCGTCCTTGGAGGGCTTGTCCATGTACCGCAGGGGCGTGCCGTCGCCGTTGATGTCGATCTTCTCGCCGACGAGGTAGTCACCGGGGTCGGCCGCGAGGTTCGCGTGGAACTCGACGGCCGCCGCGAAGATGTCGGAGGTCGCCTCGTTCAGGCCGCCGGACTCCCCCGAGTAGACCAGACCCGCGGTGGCGGCGGTGACGCCGTGGCTCATCTCGTGGGCGGCCACGTCGAGTGCCGTCAACGGGTGGGTGTTGCCCGAGCCGTCGCCGTACGTCATGCAGAAGCAGGAGTCCTGCCAGAAGGCGTTGACGTAGTTGCTCCCGTAGTGGGCGCGGCTGTAGGCGGCGACCCCGTCGTTGCGGATGCCGTTGCGGCCGTAGGCCTCCTTGTAGAAGTCCCAGGTGGCCGCGGCGCCGAAGGCCACGTCGACGCCTGCGGTCTGGCGGTCGGTCGGCAGACCGTTGCCCCAGACATCGTTGTCGTCCGTGAACAGGGTGCCGGTGCCCGAGGTGCCCTGGCCCAGGTCGTACGTCCGGTGCCCGGCGCGGTCGGGGTCCGCGAGTTGGTACGTCGACCCGGACAGGGTGGTGCCGAGCGGGACCGTGCCCACGTACTGGCCGGTGCCGGAGCCGGTGTGCACCTTCTCGGCAGCCAGGAGCTCCTTGCCGGTGGCGGCGTCGGTGACGACCTGGAGCTCACTGGGCGTGCCGTCCTTCTGGACGCCTTCGACGACGGTCTCCCAGGCCAGCACGGGCTTGCCGGTTCCGGCCCAGACGACGGCACGGGAGGCGTCGGCCACCGTGGCGCCCCTGACCTGATCGTGCTTCGAGGCGGCGAGGGCCTTGGCGGCGGCGCCTGCGGCCGTGATCTTCGGGCTGAGCGAGGGCAGCGACAGCTGCGCCGCGTTGGCCCTGGTGACGGCCGTACGGCCGCTGTTGTCGTGCACGACCAAGTCGCCGCCCAGGACGGGCAGTCCGGCGTAGGTGCGCTCGTAGCGGGTGTGCGTGGTGCCGTCGGCGTCCCTGAGGACGTCCTTGACGACGAGCCTCTCCTTGGCGCCGAGGCCGATGCGCTGCGCGGTTCCGGCCGCCTCGGACCGGGCGCTCCTGATCAGGGCGGTTCGGCGGGCGGGGGACAGCGGGGGCTGGGCGGCGCCGGCCCGAGGCGTGGCGGTGATCTTCGCGTTTGCCGGATGCGCCGGAACCGCGGTGGCGGAGTCCGGGACGGCGAGGGCGAGCAGGGTGCCGACGGCCGCCAGAGCGAGGCCGGTGAGGCGTCTGGGGCGCACGAGGGCGTTCTGTCGCAGGGGCAAGGAGGTTCTCCTTCGGTACGACGGCCGACCCGTGGTGGGGGCCGTGGACGAGACGGATCGGCGGGGTACGCCGGTCCGGGGCGCTGCACGGCATGCGGGTGGAAGGAGGTGGGGGTGATGAACCTGTGAGGGGGCTGTGAATTCCCGGAGAAGACTGACATCGCGGACGCGTTCTTGTCATGTAAGCCTCAACCCAACGGCTTGAATTGATCAGGAACGTCAGGCAAATCGGTACACACGGCGGCCGGTTTTCGGCCTCGGCGAACGCCGTGTGCAGCCCCGTGCGTTCCCGGGATACCGGTCAGTCGCAGCACGGTGCTCCAGCTGCTCGACGCGCTCCCGGTTCACCGTGGTCCACCGGGCACCGGCTCGAAGTTCCCGCACCAGCGGAAGCGGGATGTTGGCGCGGGCCGTGGTGGGTACTGGAGAGAAGCGAATATCGGGGTATCTCGGGTATCGGTGAGTATTCGCTGCGCGATTGCCGTGCGGAGATGAGGGCAGTGGTGGCGGATCACGAGGAAGCGATGCAGGGCATGCTGGCCGATCTGCTGATCGGCAGCCACCTGATGTCGTTCGAGCGCATGCCCTCGCTGGTGGCCGAGAATGCCGCGCGCGCCGGATTCAGTGACGTGCGGATCTACCTCGGTGATCTCCAGCGCAACGTCCTTCGCCTCCTCACCGGCAAGGGCCTGGACGCCGCCCAGGACGCGCCCGAGGGGATCGCGGAACTGACCGTGGAGGGCACCGTCGCCGGCCGCGCCTATCAGTACGGCCGCACGATGGCCACCGGTGATGTCCACCCCGGCGCCCACGGCTGGTGGGTGCCGCTGCTGGACGGCGCGGAGCGGCTCGGCGTGCTGCATGTGACCTCCCGGAGGGACGACGCGCAGACGCGGCGGGACATGTACGCGCTGGCGTCCCTGGTGGCCCTGCTGGTCATCAGCACACGAGACGTCAGCGATTCCTACGCCCGCTTCAGCCGCGTGCGGCCGATGAACGTCGCCGCCGAGATGCAGTGGACCCTGATGCCGCCGCGTACCTACGCCGACGGCCGGGTCGTCATCGGCGCGGCGATGGAACCCGCGTACGAGGTCAGCGGCGACGCCTACGACTACGCCGTCGCCGACAACGTCGTACACCTGTCGATGTTCGACGCGATGGGCCACGACACCGCAGCCGGCATCACCGCCAACCTCGCCCTGGGCGCCTGCCGCAACAACCGCAGGCAGAACACCCCACTGTCCGCCCTCGGCGACGCCGTCGAACAGGTCCTGCTGGAACAGTTCGGGACCAGCCGCTACGTCACCGGCATCCTCGCCGACCTCGACACCTCCACCGGCATGCTGACCTGGGTCAACCGCGGCCACCATCCGCCCATCGTGATCCGCGGCGGCCGATGGACGTCCCTCCTGCGCTGCCCGCCCGCCCACCCGATGGGCACCGACCTGCACCTGCCCACCACCGTCTGCCATGAGCAGCTCCAGCCCGGCGACCGGCTCGTCCTGTACACCGACGGCATCACAGAAGCCCGTACCGCCGAAGGACGGGAGTTCGGCGTGCACCGGTTCATCGACTTCCTCGTCCGCCACCACGCCGACCAGCTCTCCGTCCCCGAGACCCTGCGCCGCCTCATCCGCGCCCTCCTCAAGCACCACGACGACCGGCTCCACGACGACGCCAGCCTCCTGGTGTGCGAATGGCTCGGCCCCGACACCCATCTCTCCCGCGCCGCACCACTCGCCGGAATCCCGCTGCCCGACGACCACAGCTGACGGCTACAGGTGGGGGCCGGGGGGCGAGGGGTCGGGTGGGTCCCGCGGCGGTCTGCCGAGGCTTGCGACCAGATCGGTGCACACATCGAAGAGGGTGAGTCTGCGGTCGCGGGCGGTGGCGCACAGCATCTCCCGTGCCTGCGCACTGGTTCGCTGCCGCTGGGCCATGACGATGCCGACCGCCTGGTTGATCACACGGTGTCGGCGCAGTGCCTGCTGGAGATGGGCTGCAGTGGAGGCGTCGGCCCAGCCGCCGTCGGGGAAGGCCATGACGATCCGTTCCGCGGGCCGGTCGGCCCGCTGCCGGGACAGTGGAAGCGGTCACCGAGGTCCACGGGTTCCTACCTCGCAGGGCCACATCCCGGCGTACGGTCGACACCCAGCCCCCCAGAGGGAGGCTTGGGGAAATGAGCCGTACACCCCCACAGTCCTCCTACGACGGCACTCCGCACAACCACGGCGTTTCCGTGCCCGTGCCGGTACGCGGACGACCCGGTACCCGGGCGCGATACGCCCGGGTACCGGGTCACTCAGGTCGTTCCCTCCGATCGATGGGGCGCCGCGGGACGTCAGCTCCGGCCGGCGCCGTACGACATCGAAGCACCGCGCTCCTCGCCGCGCCCCATGCTTCGGCCGGCGAGGGCGCTGGCCGCCAGCCCCAGCAGCAGTCCGATGGCGCCCACGATGATGTTGCTGACCTCCGACCTGGTGGTGCTGACGTCGCCGGCCACGACCCACGGGGCGACGATGGTCCACACGCCCAGCGCGCAGGCGGCCCACGCCATGCTGTGCGTGCGCTCGTATGCGCGGCCGAAGCCGCCGCTCAGCAGCAGGGCGTACGCGATGCCGACGATCAGGTTGTTGACGGCGAGCGTCGACAGGCCGTTGAAGCCGGCGATCCAGGGCGAGGCCGCCAGATACACGCCCGTGAGGAAGGCCAGCGTCTCGACGGCCTGCGCCAGTGGGGTGGTCGTGGCGTGCTCCGCCATCTCGTGGCGCCGACGCATGTCGAGCAGGTCCGGATGGGTTTCCATCGACGAATGAGGAGAGGTGGTCATCTCCGCACCTCCGATTGGGGACGGATGGGGTCTTACTGGGCCGCCGAGTACCCCGGGCGGCGAGATGAACCGCCGATTCCACATCACGTCTGGGTGTCGGCTCCGCCGCCAAAAAAAGGGGGCGGCTCGGCGGCTCGGCCCCTGGGACGCCCCGGATCTTCCGCGCGCCGGGTCGGGTGGCTTGATGCGAGGAAAGGGGTACACGGCTCGCAGCCCTCGAGCCGGATGGACGTGTCCCATGACGGCCACACCACGCCGACATCATCACCCGACAGAAAGGCCGGTCATGACCGAGCAGTCTGCGTCCGACGAAGCGCAGGACGAGCCGTATCAGGAGAGCACTCCGGACGACACGGCGGACCCGTCCGGAGGTGACGAGCCGTCACGGTCGACAGGTCCCTCGCCGGAGGACAACGGGCAGGCGCCGGATGAGGACGAGGAGCAGCGGCGCAGTAAGGAATGGGAAGCCGGCTGGTCAGGTCCCTGAGAACTCGACCGGGCTTGGCCCAGGACGGCCGCTCACAGGCACCGCCGTCGAACGTGGCGCCGCTGACCGACTCAGGCTCCGAGCTGGGCCACCATCGTGTTCAACGTACCGGCCAGCACGTCCAGTTCCCGGTCCGTCGGCGAGTCCGTCCCGATCCGGTGGGCCAGTTCCTCGGCGGACATGACGTCCAGTGCGCCCGCGTACCGGTCGGTGTCCCGTTCCGCGGCGGCGATCACCTGGGCGTGGCCCTCGATGAGCACCAACGTGGCGGAGTCCTCGCGCGCCGCGAGCAGTTCTCGTACGTGGTCGCGGATGACCGGACCGGACGGCCCGGGCCTCTCGGTGTTGCCGACTCCGGCCAGGGGTTCGTCGTCCGCCGTTCCACCCGGTGGCCCGTAGCCCTCGGCGGCGCTCGCCGTCCCCGGCACGACGACGCGGCCGTGCGCCCGGCTCTCGGCACCGGAGTGCGCACCGGGCTCATCCTCGCTGCGCGCCCGCGCGTACCGGTCAGGACCGTCGGGCAGCGCTCGCTCCCCTTCCGCCTGGGAGGGAGTCGTCCGGGGGCGGGCCCGAGTCGGGGCGGGCTTCCGCGGACTCGTTGTCGTCGTCCCGTTCGCCTTCGGCCTGGGACGGTGTGTACTCGCTCATCGAGGCCCTCTACAGGATCATCCGGTGTTTCGGCGGGCCGATCCGCCGGGCACGAGTGCTCGGACCGGTGCCCGACCGCACACGTGCGGTGACGTGCGGATCCTCCCGTGGGCGTGCCGGGTGCCCGCCGCTCCCGCCACGAAACGGGGCTGCCTGCGGCGCCTACCGCGCCAGCACTCCCGCCGCGGCAGCGAGACCCGTCGCGCAGGCCAGGACGGTGGAGACGAAGGCGACATGGCGCCTGAGCAGTGCGCGGCGCAGTTCGCCGTAGCGGGTCTCGTACTCCTGCCGCAGTTGATCGGCGCGCCGGGCCGTGTCCTGGAGCATGTGACGGGTGAGCTCGATGCGCTGGTTCAGGTAGTGGTGGGTGAGCGCCTCCGCCTGGGCGGTGGTCAGCCAGGGCATACGGGCGCACAGTTGCTCGGCTTCACGGCGAGCCTTGTCATGGTGGCTGCGCAGCAGGAGGTAGCCCTCGGCCTCGGTGGCGAGGGGGGTGGTGACCTGGCCGGGTCGCGAAGCACGTGCCCGGTTGCCGATCATGGCCGTTGGCCTTCGTGTCCTGGGGCGTCGATGGCGTCGCGTCTGCCGGAGTGCTGTTTCTGGTCGTGTCGGGCGATCTCGGGGTGGTGCAGGTCGAAGGCGGGGGATTCGGAGCGGATGCGGGGCAGGGCGGTGAAGTTGTGGCGTGGGGGTGGGCAGGAGGTGGCCCATTCCAGTGAGCGGCCGTATCCCCAGGGGTCGTCGACCTCGATGCGCTCGCCGTACTTGGCGGTCTTCCAGACGTTGTAGAGGAAGGGCAGGGTGGACAGGCCCAGCAGGAAGGCGCCCAGGGAGGAGACGGTGTTCAGGGCGGTGAAGCCGTCGGCGGCCAGGTAGTCGGCGTAGCGGCGGGGCATGCCTTCGGCGCCGAGCCAGTGCTGGACCAGGAAGGTGGTGTGGAAGCCCACGAACAGCGTCCAGAAGTGGATCTTCTCCAGGCGGTGGTCGAGCATGGTGCCGGTCATCTTGGGCCACCAGAAACTGAAGCCCCCGAACATCGCGAACACGATGGTCCCGAACAGCACGTAGTGGAAGTGCGCGACCACGAAGTAGCTGTCGGTGACGTGCCAGTCCAGTGGCGGGGAGCCGAGGATGACGCCGGTCAGGCCGCCGAACAGGAAGGTGACCAAAAAGCCCGCCGCCCACAGCATGGGGGGTTCGAAGGACAGCGAGCCCTTGAACATGGTGCCGATCCAGTTGAAGAACTTCACCCCGGTCGGGACGGCGATCAGGTAGGTCATGAAGGAGAAGAACGGCAGCAGGACCGCGCCGGTGGCGAACATGTGGTGTGCCCACACGACGACGGACAGGCCGGCGATGGCGATGGTCGCACCCACCAGGCCCATGTAGCCGAAGATCGGTTTGCGGGAGAACACCGGGATGATCTCGGTGATCACCCCGAAGAACGGCAGCGCGAGGATGTACACCTCGGGATGGCCGAAGAACCAGAACAGGTGCTGCCACAACAGCGCCCCACCGTACTGCGCGTCGAAGACATGCGCCCCGAACTTGCGGTCGGCCTCCAGCGCCAGCAGCGCCGCCGCCAGCACAGGGAACGCGAACAGGACCAGTACCGAGGTCAGCAGCACGTTCCAGGTGAAGATCGGCATGCGGAACATGGTCATGCCGGGGCCGCGCATGCAGATGATGGTGGTGATGAAGTTGACCGCGCCCAGGATGGTGCCGAATCCGGCGAGCGCGAGTCCCATGATCCACAGGTCGGCGCCGATGTAGCCGCTGCGGATGGGGCCGCTGAGGGGGGTGTAGGCGGTCCAGCCGTAGTCGGCGGCGCCCTGCGGGGTCAGGAAACTGCCCAGGACGATCAGTCCGCCGAACAGGAACAGCCAGTAGGAGAACATGTTCAGCCGGGGGAAGGCGACGTCCGGGGAGCCGATCTGCAGCGGCATGATCGCGTTGGCGAACCCGGCGAAGGTCGGGGTCGCGAACAGCAGCAGCATGATCGTGCCGTGCATCGTGAACGCCTGGTTGTACTGCTCACTGGACAGGAACTGCAGCCCGGGACGGGCCAGTTCCGCCCGGATCGCCATCGCCAGCGCCCCGCCGACCAGGAAGAAGCAGAACGAAGTGATCAGATACAGATGCCCGATCTTCTTGTGATCGGTCGTACTCAGCCAGGACACGATCACCTGGCCGCGACTCCGACGGTCCTCGGCCGCCGGAGCGGGAGAGATCGGTTCAGTGGTATGAGTCGCCATCACAACCCCTCGATGAAGGCCAAGGTGGGCCGGCGCCGCCGACGGTCACCGTGGCGGCCGGACAACCAGTCATGGGCAACGTAATCCCAGGGAGCCGAAGCGATTCCTGCCTGGAGCCGGCCTTGCGCCACATGGCCGGTCCGGCCATTCCTTTGGACTACAGCGGGCATCACCGGCGGCTGCCCCGCCGCTTCTCCGGCCCGAGCGTGGGGCCGAGCCCGTCCCGTGCGCATCGAGGACGTTGCCCTGGGGGCGCACCGCACGAGGACGGTGTTCCCCCAGGTGTGGACTGCATCTACCGCCGTGGGTCAGCCGTTGCCCATGGCCTTGCGGACAGCGTCCTTGGTGCGATCCATGAGGGCGGCCACCGGGCCGAGAGCAACGTTGGCCGCGCCGGACTCGATGCCGGGGTGGGGCCGGGTGGGGGCCATCGCCTCGGCCGCTTTGACGGCCTTGGCCATGGCGGCGAGGTTCGTCAGGTCGGTACTGCGGCGGATGTGGGAGAACTCGTAGCGTTCCTCCGCCCGCGCGTGCTCCTGCACGTCCGTGCGCAGCTGCCTCAGCAGGGGCAGGAACCGGGGATCGTCGGTGTCCATCTCGTCCAGGGACGACAGCGTCTCCTTGGCGGCCTTCTCCTCGGCGAGGCGGTCCTCGACGACCTGCCGGCCACCGTCCACCGCCCTCCGCACGAAGGGGTGCACGACCTCCTCCTCGGCGGTCTCGTGCACCGCGAGCAGGCGTACGAGACGACGGAACGCCTCGCGCCGCTCCTCGCCCTGGCTCTGCTCGACCTCGTCGAAGAGGTTGCGGATGTCACCGTGCTGGCGCATCAGCAGGGCCACCACGTCCGTGTCCTCGGCCCTGTCGTCGCCGGCCTGCGGAGTGCGCAGTTCGGTCATCTCGGCTCCCCTCACTTCTCGCGCATGGCGGGGTCGGGATGCTCGCCCTCGGACTGGACGCGGTACTCACGACCGAACATCTCGTCGTGCTCCGCGATGACCTGCTCGCTCGGCGGCTGTTCACCGCCGTGGATCTGCTCCTGCATCTTCTCGAACCGCTCGTGCGCCTCGCGCACATAGCCGGCGCCGAGCGTGGTCAGGTCCATCTGCGTGTCCAGCAGCTCCCGCAGGTACTGCTTGTTCGGCTCGAACGTGAGCACGTTGGGCAGCTCCGGAGCCAGGACTTCCTGCGGTTCACGCCCGTCGTGACGGCGCATCAGATCGCAGGCGGTGTGCAGGTGTTCGAGCTCCATGTTCAGGTGCAGCTCCCAGATCGCCTTGACCCTGGGGTCGCTTTCCTGCTCCATGAAGGAGTAGTACAGGTAGCACTCGTTGTACTCGTGGTTGACCAGTTGCTCCCACCACGTCTCGCCCGGGTCCACCAGGGACTCGTAGTGCGTGACGTGTTCCTCCTCGATCAGCCCGATCTCCTGGTAGAGCCGGCGGGCGATCGGCTCCATGTAGGTGGGGCCGGTGTTCATGTAGAAGTTCATGGTCTGCTGCTCCGCCGACATGATCGTCAGCGCGTGCAGCTTGGACAGCGGGTTCGTGACCGTCGTGTCGTACGGGTCGCGGACGTTGTCGTACGGGTCACGGTGGTGGAACTTCGTCGGCCGGCCGGGCATGACCTCCGTGAGGCTGTCGACGATCGACTCCGCCTTGCGGTGCTCGATCATCTCGTAGAGGTTGGCGTACCGGTACAGGTGGTCGAAGTCCTCCAGCACCCCGAACTGGTACGCCTGCTTCAGGTACGGGTCCGGCTCCATCCGCGCGACCCACGCCGTCAGGTCCACCGCGACCTGCTCGTAGGCGATCGTCGTTTCCAGTACCGACGACACACCCGGCAGCAGCCAGTTGACGACCTTCTGCTGCTGGGCCTCGATGTACCGGGTGCGGGCGAGCTGCCGCTTCACCTCCGGGTCGACGGTGTTGCGGGCCAGCTGGTGGCTGAAGAGGATCGCCTCCACCTCGATGCCGTTCATCGTGATGATCCGGCAGCGGGTGTAGGGGTCACATCGGTCGGGGTCGATCGGCTCCACGTTCAGCTCGCGCCAGTTGCGCAGCTGGCGGTCCAGCGGGATACCCCGCTGTTCCAGGGGGTTGAAGGTCATGACAAGCGCTCCTTGCGACGGGACGGGCGGGTGCAGTACCCCCGACGCCGTAGTGCGTTTCGGTACCAGGGAACCGCCGTCAGGTTTCAATCACCCGGACGTTCCGGCCACCGCAGACGTCCGGACGGCCGCATCCCTCCGCCGTTCGGATGGCCCGAGCGCCGCACGCCGAGCGGCTTGGCGGGCGCGGAGGTAAACGCCCACCGCGGGCAGGTACCGGGGAGCACTGTCACGGAGCGGGTCCGGCGTGGGCCTGACCTGCTACGCCCTGTTCGGAGGAGCCGACTTCGGTGCCGGAGCTGGCACCTGCAGGCCGACGGCGCCGAACCCGGCAGGGCCGGGCGCACCCTCCATGACGCCGCCGAGCCGGCCGAAGGGCCTAGCGGCTCGGCGCATGCCACCCGCCGGTGGTCCAGGCGGACAGTGGCTCCGAACGGCGCGGGCCTCCCCCAACGTGCACGGTGGTTCCCGGCATGCCGCGCCACCCCGCGGGCCGGACCCGGCACCACTCGTGTGGGTGATGACAGACCTACGGTCCGGCGAGACGCTCTGCGGAACGGCGAAATTTCCTCCCGACCACAGGCCACTTCAGGGCCCGGTCCGTCCAGCGCGTCCCGGGCTCGCGCCATGCGGCGGCACTGCCGTACCGCAGCGGCCGCGCCGCCGACACGCCGCCTGCTGGCTGAGCGGGAGCGCCAGCAGGCGGCCGTCGCCGCCAAGCTCCCACCGACGTACGAGGTGAAGGTCGGCGGACACCGCGCGCGGCGAGGCAACCGAAGGCGGCGTGTGCCCACGGCCTGGCGCTGCCCCGTCGGGGTTCTTGTCTTGCATGTTCTATGGCCTAACCTCTAAGTTACCGACAGGTAGCCCCCTTCCAAGGTGCTACGCCGTCGAAGGGACGTGGGTGGGTGAGTCCGCGCAAGAGTGACACCCGGGACCGGATGACTCGCCCGCAGCGGCGCCCCGCGAGGCTCGGTGTACTACCACTTCCCCGGTGGGCGGGCGCAGCTCATCGACGAGGCGGTGGCTCTGGCCGGGGACTTCATCGCCGGTCTGATCGATGCCGCCCTGCAGGCGGACGACCCGGTGCAGGCCGTCGACGCGTTCTTCGCGCTGTGGAGTGATCGGCTCGTGGAGAGCGGCTTTCGGGCCGGCTGTCCGATCGTGGCGGTGGCCGTCGAGACCAACGACGACGCACCCCGGCTCGCCCGCTCGGCCGCCGCTGTGTTCGCCCGCTGGCAGGAAGCCCTCGCGGGACTCTTGCTGCGGCACGGCCTGGGCGAGGAACGCAGCCGCAGACTCGGCGCCTTCATCATCGCCTCGGTCGAAGGGGCGGTCGTCATGTGCCGCGCCGAGCGAAGCACCGCCCCGATCGAGGCCGCCGCCGCCGAGATCCACGACCTGCTCCTCCACGCCCTGCGCAACCGCCCGGGCGCAGAACCCGGGCCCCAGGCCTGACCCGCAGCCCCCTGCCATCACCGCACAGCTCGAAGGAGTCGCCATGGTCTCGCTCGACCGTCAGGACAACGTCTTCGTCCTCGACCTCGGAGACGGTGAGAACCGCTTCCACCCCGACTGGATCGCCGCCGTCGGGGCCGCGCTCGACGAGGTGGAGAAAGCCGAGGGTCCGCGCGCCCTGGTCACCGCCGCCACCGGCAAGTTCTACTCCAACGGACTCGACCTGGAGTGGCTGTTCGCGCACGCCGACCAGCACCAGGACTACGTCGTCTCCGTCCACGAGCTGTTCGCGCGGCTGCTGTCGCTGCCGGTCATCACGGTGGCCGCACTGCAGGGGCACACCTTCGCCGCCGGCGCGATGCTCTCCCTCGCCCACGACTTCCGCGTCATGCGCGCCGACCGCGGCTACTGGTGCCTGCCAGAAGCGGACATCAACATCCCCTTCACCCCCGGCATGGCAGCCCTCATCCAGGCCCGGCTCACGCCTCGAACCGCTCACGAGGCCATGGTCACCGCCCGCCGCTACGGCGGCGCCGACGCCGCGGCCGACGGCATCGTCGATCGGGCGACCGGCGAGGACGCCGTACGCTCCACCGCGATCGAGCTCGCCCGGTCGCAGGTGAACAAGGCCGGTGACACCCTCGGCACCATCAAGGCCCGCATGTACGGGCCGGTCCTGGCCATCCTGCGCGACACCGCCGACCCGCTCGGCTGAGGCGGCACCTCACCTCTTGCGACCGAGGAGAAGCTCATCGATCGCGGGCGAGCCCTTCCCAAGCGTCGAACCATCCGACCTCTCCTTCAACTCTCTTCCTTGCTCGCCCCATTGACACTCCCCTACGCCTCCCCAATCATCAAGACATCCGATGATTGGGAGCCGCCATGAGTACGTATCCAAGACGTCAAGTCCTCGGCGTCACGGCGGGTGTCGCTGCCTCAGCCGCTCTTCCCTTCGCCTCCGCGACCGACGCACACGCTGCTCAGACGGGTACAACGGCCGCCCAGCAGAGTCGGACGTGGGCGCCCGTGCCCGCTCCGGTTCCCGTCCCCCTCGACAGCCTCTACGACAACGACGGCATCGACACCACATCCGCCCGGGGCGGCGATTTCGACGGCTCCGGCTACACGTTCCCGGGCGAGGAACTCCCGGCGGGCCAGGTGGAGGTGGACGGCGTTCCCTTCGTCTTCCCGTCCTCGGCCGCAGGCGCCAAGAACAACGTCATCGCGCTCGGCCAGCGCATCGATCTGCCCAAGGGCCGCTACATGGCGGCCTACTTCCTCACCTCGGGGAGTTACGGCAACGCCTCGGGCAAGGCCACGGTGCACTACGCGGACGGATCGACCACGACGGCCGGCCTCACCGGAGCGGACTGGTACGCGGCGGGCGGTTCGCTGTCGGCGCCGTACCGCTACGGTCCGAGCGGCGCGAAGGACGAACACAGCGTCGGCATCGGCACATCGGAGGTGTGGGTCGACCCGCAGCGCGAGGCGATCGCCATCACCTTGCCGGTCACGCACGCACCCGAGCCGAACCAGGCCTCGCTGCACGTGTTCGCGCTCTCCCTCCAGCCGGTCGCCCAGGGACGCGCGCTGATTCTGCGCGACGCCCACTCCACCAACTCGCTCCTGCCGTCCACCGGCGCCCAGAGCATCGAGGCCACCGTCGTCAACGCGGGTACCGTCGCCGTCCTGGCCGGTGACGACGTGTCGGTACAGGTCACGGTGCCGGGCGCCCGGACCGTGGAGACCGCCGCCGTCCGCCGCCTCGACCCCGGCGAGCAGGCACGCGTCCGCATCGGTATCCGCAACCGCACGGGGACGGCACCCGGCACCGCCCAGGACGGCGCGGTGACGGTCACCGGCCGCGGTGCCACGGCCGCCACCCAGCGCAGCCGACTGTCCCTCGGCGTCGCCGACTACCAGCCGACCGAGACCTCCCTCTCCGGTCACCAGGCGCCGTACTGGTTCCACAGCGCCAAGTTCGGCATCTTCATCCACTGGGGTGTGTACTCGGTGCCGGCCTGGGCGCCGGTCGGCACGCAATACGCCGAGTGGTACTGGGACCAGATGCAGGACCCGAACAACCCCACGTACGCCCACCACCGGGACACCTACGGCGAGGACTTCGCCTACGACGACTTCATCCCGCGCTTCACCGCGGAGAAGTTCGACCCGCGATCCTGGGTCGAACTGTTCCGGGACGCCGGTGCCCAGTACCACGTGCTGACCTCCAAGCACCACGAGGGATTCGCCCTGTGGGACACCAAGGTCTCCGACCGCAACGCCGTGAAGATAGGCCCGAAGCGGGACTTGATCAAGGAGCTGTTCGAGGCGTCCCGGCGCTACACGCCCGAGCTCCACCGCGGCCTCTACTTCTCGATGCCCGAGTGGTTCAACCCGGACAACCCCTGGATGGGCCACGCCCCGCGCAACCCGTACACCCTCGACCCCGTGCCGTACACCGGATACACCGCGGGCAAGGACTTCGTGAAGGACTATCAGGCCCCGCAGATGCTGGAGCTGATCCACGGTTACGACCCGGAGCTCATCTGGTGCGACATCGGCGGCGCCAACGACAGCGTGCACGTGCTCGCCGAGTACTTCAACCACGCCAAGAACCGGGCCCGTCCCATCGACGTCACCGTCAACAACCGCTCGGGGATCTCCTTCCACGACTTCACGACGCCCGAGTACACGACGTACGACAACACCGTGATCGCCAAATGGGAGTCCAGCCGCGGCCTGGACCCGTTCAGCTACGGCTACAACCAGGCCACTCCCGACGGTTCCTACATGACGACGGAACAGGTCGTGCAGAGCCTGGTGGACATCGTCTCCAAGAACGGCAACTTCCTGCTCGACATCGGCCCGCGTGCCGACGGCACCATCCCGGAGATCATGCAGACGCGGCTGCGCGAGACGGGCCGGTGGCTGCGGACGAACGGCGAGGCCGTCTACGACACCACGTACTGGTCGAAGATGGCGGAACTGGGTGACGACATCCGCTTCACCGTCCGCCCGAACCGGGCCTTCTACATCCACTCCCTGGCACAGCCCGGCTCGCGGCTGACCATCGAGGCGCCGGTCCCGATCCGCAGCGGGGACACTGTGACGATGCTGGGCCACGACCGGCCACTGACCTGGACCGTAAACAAGGGCGCGCTGGTGATCGACGTCCCCACGGCGGCCCGCAAGGCCGGCCAGCACGTCTGGGTCTTCAAGGTGAAGTGGAACTCCTGACCGCTCCACCGCGCCCGGCGAACGCTGCTCCCGGACGATGACGCACTCCTTGGCGCCGGGCACTCGATGTGCCGGCGCCGGGGGGTGCGTCCATGTGCGTCTCAACGAACGGAGCGCCGCTGACGTGACGTCCACGTACCGTCAGAGCATGGACCTGGTCAGCGGTGTCGTCAGCATCGCCTACTCGCACTTCTACGTCAGTGAGTATGTGGAGCCCGGTTTCGACCCCACCACACAGGCACCGGACTTCGACACCGACGCCCCGGTGATCCTCACGCCCGGCCGGCTCACCATCGTCAGCAACGTGCAGGCGCATGACGCCTGGGTGACTCTCATGCTGTCCGACGCGGAGCCCGTCCCGCAGGCGGAACAGTGGCAACTGCTCGGCACCTGGCCCTATCCGCCGATCTACGGCGGGCGGATGGGGCTGGCCGGCCCCACCACCGGCCCCGCGATGCCCGCCATGGGCTGGATCTCCGGAGGAGAGGGCGATGACTTTTCACTGGCCCTCGACCCGGCCATGGTTTACGCAGTCCACGTCTACGCCAGGGGCCGCCAGGACTCCCGAGTCCGATTCGAGGCAGCCGTAGGCCGTGCGAGACGGGGCACGCACGAGGGTTTCGAGGACTACGTGCTCGTTTTCGTGCCCGCCGGCCACCAACCGAAGCCTCGGCCCACTCGTCAGACGGCTTCGCGGTAGCGCTCGTCACCTCGGTGGTCGACGGGGACGACGAGGACGCCACGGACGCCCTGGTTCACTGCTGCCGCTTGCCGAGGTAGCGCTCGGCGAGGCGGGCGAGTGCGACAGCGGCGAGGAGGAGGCCGAAGTCGCGCAGCGCGATGTCGTAGTAGTCGGGGATGGTCAGCAGGTTGAGGATGATGCCCGCCAGCCAGCCGGCCACCAGCCAGGCTCCGAAGCGGGGCGCGAGGCCGACGGTGATGCCGGCTACGACTTCGATCACGCCCACGGCGTACATGGCCGCCTGGGCGCTGCCGGGAACGAGGTCGTTGACCCAGGACGCGAGGTAGGCGGGCCAGTCGACCATCAGGTTGGTGAACTTGTCCAGCCCGAACAGGATCGGCGCCACCGTGAAGGCGGTGCGCAGGATCACGAACGCCTGATAGCCGGGATCGGCGAGCAGCGCACGCCGCGGGGTGGCGGAGGACGTGGCGCTGGTGGTTGCGGAGGTCATGACGACTCTTCCCTTCCTCTTCCTTCTATCGGCAACTCTCATTACCTATAGAAGCTCCGAGCACCTTCTTTAGTCAAGAGCTGTTGGTTTTACACTGGTGTTCGTGGACGACCCGAAGGAAGTACGCGACACCGACGTCTCCGCCATCGCCGCTCTGGACGAGCCGACGCGCAGGAGGCTGTACGACCATGTGGTGCGCCAGCCCCGCCCTGTCAGCCGGGACGACGCGGCCGCCGCACTGGGCCTGGCGCGGCAGACCGCGGCGTTCCACCTCGACCGTCTGGCCGATGAATCCCTGCTCGACGTGGTCTACGAGCGGCGCAGCGGGCGTACGGGTCCGGGGGCGGGCCGGCCGGCCAAGCTCTACCGGCGTTCGGCGAAACAGATCGCCGTCAGCCTGCCCGACCGGCGCTACGAGCTCGCCGGACGACTCCTCGCACAGTCGGTGGAGGAATCCGGCGCGACCGGTGAGCCGGTACAGGAAGTGCTGCACCGCAAGGCCGAAGAGCTCGGCACGCTGATGGGCGGACCGGGCAGCGGAAGTCTTCTCGACCTGCTCGAACGGCACGGATTCGAGCCACGACACGAGGACGGCGCCATCGTGCTCGGCAACTGCCCCTTCCACGCCCTGGCCCGTGAGTACACGCAGACGGTGTGCGGCATGAACCTGCATCTGCTGCACGGCGTTCTTCACGGGCTGGGCGAGCGCGCGTACGCAGCCTGTCTGTCACCCGCCCCGGGCCGGTGCTGCGTCCGGTTGGAGCCCGTCGCCTGATCGCCTCGCGTGACAGCACCGGTCGTACTCGCCACCGGCCGTCGACGCGGAGGCGCAGTGGTCGTGAAAAGGGTTGGACGGCGTGGTGATCGGGCTTGTAGTTTGCAGTCGACCGTGACACCGCCTGAGGAGGTGAGACCCATGAACGCTGTAGTGATGTGGGTGCTCCCCCTTTCCGGTCACGGCCGGCGATTGACGTAGGTGTCGCCGGGAGCGCCTGGCCAACAAGGCACTCCCGAAAGGCAACACCTATGGACTCTCCGCAGTTCACCGCCGAGCCGTCGTCGGCTTCCGGCGCCGATCGCCCGCCCCTCAGATTCGACTTCGACGTGATCATCGCCGGGTGCGGGCCGACCGGCGCGATGCTGGCCGCCGAACTACGGCTGCACGATGTGCGGGTGCTCGTGCTGGAGAAGGACACCGAGCCCGTGTCCTTCGTCCGCATCGTCGGTCTCCACATGCGCAGTCTCGAGCTGATGGCCATGCGCGGACTGCTGGATCGCATCCGCCGGCACGGCAGACAGCGACCGGCCGGCGGGCTCTTCGCCGCCATCAACAAGCCCGCGCCCCAGGGCCTGGACTCCCCCCACCCCTACCTCCTGGGAATCCCGCAGCCCGTCATCGTCGGCCTGCTCGAGGAGCATGCGACCCAGCAGGGTGCGCAGGTCCGGCGCGGGTGCGCGGTGGCCGGTTTCGAACAGGACGACGAGGGCGTGACCGTCGAGCTGGCCGACGGCGAACGGCTGCGCTCGCGCTACCTCGTCGGCTGTGACGGCGGCCGCAGTACGGTGCGCAAACTGCTCGGCGTCGGCTTCCCCGGCGAGCCCTCGCGGACCGAGACGCTGATGGGCGAGATGGAAGTGGGTGTGCCGCAGGAGGAGATCGCCGCCAAGGTGAACCACCTCCGGGAGACGCTTCATCGGTTCTGGCTCCGGCCCTTCGGCGGAGGGGTCTACAGCGTCGTGGTTCCCGCCGCGGGGGTCACCGACCGCGCGGAACCGCCCACCCTCGAGGACTTCAGGCGACAACTGCGTGCCGTCGCCGGCACCGATTTCGGGGTGCACTCCCCGCGCTGGTTGTCCCGTTTCGGGGATGCCACGCGGCTGGCCGAACGGTATCGGGTCGGGCGGGTGCTGCTGGCCGGCGATGCGGCACACATCCATCCGCCCACCGGCGGCCAAGGTCTCAACCTGGGCGTTCAGGACGCGTTCAACCTCGGCTGGAAACTGGCCGCACAGATCCGCGGCCGAGCACCGGAAACACTCCTGGACACCTACCAGACCGAACGCCAACCGGTCGCCGAGGACGTGCTGGCCAACACCCGCGCCCAGATGGAACTCCTGTCCCCCGAACCGGGCCCGCAGGCCGTGCGGAAGCTGCTCACCGAGCTGATGGACTTCGACGTGGTGAACCGCCATCTGATCGAGAAGATCACCGCAACGGGCATCCGCTACGACTTCGGCGACGGCCCCGACCTCCTCGGCCGCCGCCTGCCCGACCTCGACCTGAAACGCGGCCACCTCTACGAGCTGCTGCACCGCGGCCGCGGTCTGCTGCTGGACCGCACCGAGCGCCTGACTGTGGGCGGCTGGGCGGACCGGGTCGATTACCTCGCGGACCCCACCGCGGCCCTTGATGTTCCGTGCGTCCTGCTACGCCCTGACGGCCACGTCGCCTGGATCGGCGAAGACCAGCACGAACTGGACAACCATCTCTCCCGCTGGTTCGGCAGGCCCGTCGACTGATTGAGGGGGAAAGGCACCGCCGAGTGGATCACTCGGCGTCGCGGGCGGACGACCTGCCGGGGATCACGATCACCGGCAGGTCGTTCGTCGCCCGTGTCTCCTGCGCACAGTGGACGTACTCGGTCGAGGGCGGGGGGATCCGTGGCGGCGGACGAAAGACGAACGACGGAAACCGAGCTGTTCGCCCGCGCAGGTACACGGGACCGGCTCTGACCGTGTCGACCGTGGAGGGGACCCTGCTCGCCCACGTCACGCACACCGACGACACGCACTCGCTCCTCACGAAGGCGTCCGGCGAGTGCCTCGTCCGTGTCGAGCAGTTCGAGCCGGCGACGTTCCGCTTCACCGACGACACGGGCCGGGCGGCCGGCACTGCCAGTGCCGGGACATTCATCAGGACCTGGCAGCTGAGCCTCCGGACGGAGCGAGGACGCCGACTTCTCCTCACGCGGCGGGGCCATCTGTCCACCGAATGGCAGCTCACGGAGACCGATCCGCATCCCCTGGCCTGGACACCGCCGAGCGGCGGACCGTCATCGCCTCGGTCGTGTGTCTGCACCTGCTCCGTCGTCCTCCGGGCGGCAGCAGCGCGCCCGCATGATCCGCGGGCATCGTGTACCCCCGGCCCGCCCACGGCACTGGTGCCGGCAAGAGGCGGCCCGACGGCTCGATCTGCCATCATGGCGAAACGGAACTCCGTTCCACGGAGCGATACGGACACGGATCCGCAGTGCGATGTGACGACAGACGAAGGAGCCTCGCGGTGAGCGACAGTCGCCAGGGCACGGAGAAGGCCGCCGGGTCCCAGCGCAAGGACGTGCGGCGCAACAAGCAGATCCTGCTGGACGCGGCCGCCGCCGTCTTCGTCACCTCGGGTGTGGACGCGCCGGTACGCGACATCGCGGCCCGGGCAGGGGTCGGGATCGGTACGATCTACCGGCACTTCCCCACCCGGGCGGATCTGATCGTCGCGGTCTTCCGCCATCAGGTGGAGACGTGCGCCGCGGCAGGCCCCGCGCTGCTGGCGAGCTGCGCCACCGCCTACGAGGCGCTGGAACAGTGGATCGACCTCTTCGTCGACTTCCTGGTGACCAAGCACGGACTCGCCGCCGCCCTGCAGCACGACAACGCCGGTTTCGAGACGCTGCACGCCTACTTCATCGACCACCTCGTACCGGTGTGCACGCAACTCCTCGACTCTGCTGCGGCCGCCGGTGAGATCCGCTCCCACATCGGAGGGCTTCAGCTGATGCGCGGCGTGGGCAACCTGTGCGTCGGCGCGGAGAACGACCCCAGCTATGACCCGCGCACCCTGGTCGCACTCCTCGTCGCGGGACTGCGCCAACCGCGGTAGACAGGTGAACCGGGCGGGGCAGCCCCGGCGGGCTGCCCCGGGACCGTTCCGGCAGGACGTGGTCGAGGCTCGTGAGCGCCGACGCCCCCGCATGCCTAACCGCGTGATGCCTCGGCCACTTCAACCGCTGCGGAGCCTTCGCGGCGTATCCGCTCGGCTCCCCAGGCGCCGAGCGGCTCGAGCGCTCGGTTGAGCGTGTGCCCGTGCTCGGTGAGGGAGTACTCCACACGCGGCGGCACCTCGGCGTACACCTTCCGGTGCACGAGACCGTCCTCCTCCATCTCGCGCAGGTGCTGCGTCAGCATCTTCTCGCTCACGCCCGGTAACCCGCGACGAAGCTCAGCGAAGCGGCGTATGCCATGGGCTTCGAGTTCCCAGAGGATCAGCCCTTTCCACTTCCCGCTCACCACGTCGAGCGCGGCGTCGATGCCACAGATGTACGGCCCGCACCTCGGCGCCTTGGCCATCCCCGAACCCCTTACTAAAAGGTAAGTACCGCAGAAAATAGTGGGTACTTCCGACACTAGCCGTGCCCGCCGAGCATGGAGGAGTGAACGAACAACTGCACTCCACCACCGGGCAGAACAGCGCTGTCACCGTGATCGGGCTCGGCCCGATGGGCCGGGCGATGACCCGCACCCTTCTCACCGCGGGCCATCCGGTCACCGTCTGGAACCGCACCCCCGGCCGGGCCGACGGCGTCGTCGCCGACGGAGCGACGCTCGCGGCGACACCCCGCGAGGCGGTCGAGGCGAGCGATCTCGTGATCCTCAGCCTCACCGACTACCAGGCGATGTACGACATCCTCGACAGCGCCACCGCATCGCTCGCCGGCCGCACACTGGTCAACCTGAGCTCCGACACTCCCGACCGCACACGAGAGGCGGCGAACTGGGCGGCGGGCCACGGCGCCACGTTCCTCACCGGAGGGGCCATGGTTCCCGCGCCGATGGTCGGCACAGAGGCGGCCTACGTCTACTACAGCGGCCACGACCAGGTGATGGAGGACCACCGGGCGACGTTGACACTGCTCGGAAAACCAAGGTATTTGGGCGACGACCCGGGCCTCGCCCAGATGATGTACCAGGCCCAACTCGCGGTGTTCCTCACCACCCTGTCGGCACTGATGCACGCCACCGCGATGTTGGGTACGGCAGGGATGAAGGCATCGGAAGCGCTGCCGGAGTTGCTCTCCTTCACCGACTCGATCGGCGACATCCTCAGGGCCGGCGAGGAGAAGCCCGGCGCGGCGCTTGACGCCGGACTGCATCCGGGCGACCTCAGCACCATCACCATGATGGGTGCGACGGCCGACCACATCGTCGCGACCAGCACGTCACTCGGCCTCGACCTCGCGCTCCCGTTGGCCGTACAGGCCCACTACCGGCACGCGATCGAGAACGGCCATGGCAGCGACCACTGGACCCGCATCATCGACAGCATCCGAGCACCGCACTGACCGACCGCGCCCGGCCGCACGCGGACAAGCAGTGGAGACAATGAGGAGCGCCCGGCTCTGATCCGTGTGGACGACGGTTCGAATCCTGCCCTCGTCGCCACCGGGGCCCACTTCCTCCCGTCGGCCGTCAGCCGCACGTCAGTGTCGGTACCGCCCAGTCGCCGTGGTCGTTGCCGTTGCCGTCGCCGCCGTCGCCGACCTTGAGGTCGACCACCTGGGCGCCGCTGACGTCGACGTCGACGGGGACGGCTGTCTGTCCGCCGCTGATCGTCGGCGTGGTGACCAGCGTCTTGCCGTCCGCGATCACGGAGAACGTGACCGTTCCGGCGCCGCCCGTCTCGTCGTCGACGCCGACCTGCGCCGTCAAGCGGGAGCAGTTTCCGGCGAGGTAGAGCTGGACGTCGCTGAGGGCATTGGTGCCGAGGCCCTTGGCGTAGCCCACGCCGCCGATACTGATCGCACGGCCGTCCCCGGCGGCCTGCTCGCCGACGCTGCTGTCGCGCTCGACCGGGCCCCACCCGTTGGTGGAGGACAGGAACGGCAGGCCGCTCACCGCGTTCTTACCGGCCGGAGGGGCCGGTGGTATCCCGCCGACAATGCGCTCGTCGGCTCCCGTGTGCTGCCGTCCGTTCTGGTCGTACCGCACCGCGGTGCCGAGCGCCGAGGCGGCGGGCAGATCACCGGTCGGTGGCCGGACCGTCCAGGTGAAGGTCGCCGACGCGCCCGGTTGCAGGCGTTTGAGGGACGCGGGGCTCGGATCGCTCACCGTCCAGCCGTCGGGAGCGGAGAGCGAGGGTGTCAGCCGGGACGCGGGCGATCCGCTCTTGGGCACCCGCACGGTCGTCCGGGCCGTGAAGGCCTCCCCCGGCTGAGCGGTGTCGGGCACGGCGAGGGTGACCTCCGTGCCCGGAGGCCTCGGCATCGCGTACTTACGGGAGTCGTAGCGGGGGCTGTCGTTCTGCGCGACGCGCAGGGACGAGGCGTAGCTGCCGTAGTCGGTGAGCGAGACCTTGCCGAGGCCGCCGGTGCTGCCGTCCAGGTTCCACACGGCGATGGCGATGCTGTTGCGGCCGTTCGGGTCGAGGATGCCGTTGGGGACGGGGAACGTGTGCTGCGGGCCGAGGTAGTTGACGTAGTTGCCGACCTGCCAGCCGTTCACGAAGACCGTGGCCCGGTACTTGCGCGCCGGGTCATCGGTGAACGTCAGGCCCAGTGAGGTGTCCTGGCCGCGCGGCAGGTCCAGAGTGGCGTCGGTGCGGTACCAGGACACTCCGGGGCGGGTGTCGGTCGTCGGCAGAGTGACCCGGTTCCACTTGGCGTCCGGGTAACCCGGCAGGGACCAGCCCGCCCGCTCGCCGTACAGGCCGCCCGTCGAGAGCGGGCCGCGCACCGTGTCCTGCAGCTCCTCGCCACCGCGTACGCCCTGAAGGCGCCAGGTGACGGAGGTCAGCGGCGCTCCCACGAGGGAGGCGCTGGTCAGACCGCGCGCGGTCTTGTTGCCGTTGGTCGAGTTGTAGTCCTCCTCGTGCCCCATGTTCACGGTGAGCACGGAGAGGACGTTGTCGCCCTTGGACTTGACCGCACCGGCCGGGAAGGTGAAGTCGGCACTGCCGGTGGTGGAGCTGCCCAGGAAGGTGCCGTTGAGCCAGGCGGAGAACGCCTGTGCGCCGCCGCCGGAGTCCGAGACCAGGTGGATGCCGGTCTCTTTGCCGGTGGCGTGGAAGCGGCCGCGGTACCAGGTGTTGCCGGTGTGGAAGCCGTAGTCGTCGGCGTAGAGCACCGGCGTTTTGTTGATGCCGGACACGCTGTTGGTCGTGGTCTTGTCGGCCGTCTGCCAGCCGGTGTCGTCGAAGCCGGGGGCCGCTTCGGGTGACTCCTCGGCGTGCTTCCAGTTCGTCAGCGTCGGCAGGTGGATCGCGGCGGCGGTCGGGATCCCGCCGGTGAGACTTCCGGTGGCGGTGGTCCGGGTGTCCACCTTCCGGCCGTTCCAGGTGACGCGGGCCGCGGAGGTGAACACCTCGATGTTCTGGTCGTCGGCGTTGTCGCCGGTGAGCGCCACCGTACGGCCGCCGTTCAGACTGGTCGCCGTCCGCAGCAGGTGCGTGCCGCGCACCAGGACCGGGCCGGCCGCGGTGTCCTGACGCCAGAAGGTCTTCGCCGTGGCCTTGTCGCCCACGAGCAGCAGCAGCGGGCGCTGTCCGCCGCCGCTGACGCTGATCCGGATCAGGCCCTTGTGGGTGTAGTTCAGCCGCAGATCGCCGGTGGCCGGGTCCCAGGTGGTCGTGACCGCACCGCCGGTGGCGGTCACCGTCGGCTTGGAGGCGTAGCGAAGGACGGTCTCGCCGTCGCTGTCCGGGGCGCCGTAGAGCACGGCGAGGTCCCGGTCGCCGATGGTCGCGCCGGTCATGATCTCGGAGGTCGAGTACTGCAACTGGGCGTTCCCGAGGCGGTAGTTCGCCACGATCACGTGGGAGTCGCGTCCGTCGAGCGTGATCGCGGTGCCGGGCTGCTGGGGCACGACGGGGTAGGTCGGTTTCGCGGCGGCGTCACCGGTCGGCACGTCGATGGCGTCGATGGCCACGTAGTTGTCGGTGGACCCGGAGCCGTGGTTTCCGGCGACCACGATCTTCAGCGTGTGTGCCCCGGACGGCAGGCCGGTCTTCTGGAAGACGACCGCCTGGTTCTCGGCGCCGGAGTCGTCGACCGTCGCCACCTTGGTGCCGTCGAGGTAGACGTCGGCGTTGCCGTGGTTGTTGGTCTTCGAGCCGATCCAGCGGATCGCGGTGCCGTCGAAGGGGACGGTGACCGAGTCACCGGCCTTGTTGGAGAACGACTCGGTCTTCTTGTAGTCGCCGCCGGTGTAGCTCTGGTTGGCCACGTGCGACCACGAACCGGCGTACTGCAGCGCGGAGTCGGGGTCGTCCCAGGTGTAGGTGGTGTCTCCGGCCGGCTGGGCGTTGAAGTCCAGGGAGATGTGGGCCCTGTCGACCGCCGTGGACGTGGAGTTCCCGTGCCGCAGTACATGGAACTGTGTCTTGGTGTCCGGGTTCATCCGGGCGGTGTCGACGACCGCGGAGTCGTCCGGCGGCGTGCTCCTGATCGCGTCGGTCTTGGTCAGCGGGGCCACCGACTGGGTGAAGTACCCGATCAGCTTGTCCTCGTCGTACTTCGGATCGAGCTGCCGGGTCTCGCGGATCGCGGCTCCGTAGTCGTACGACGTGTAGTTCTGGGGCATGCTCAGCCAGCCCCAGTTGGTGCCGCCGTAGGTCATGTAGAAGCTCTGCGCGGTCGCGCCGACGGCGATGTTCTGCTTGTAGAAGACGTTGGCGAACTGGTCGTTGATCAGCTGGGCGCACTTGTCGTAGCCCGGGCCGCCCCAGGGGTCGAAGGCGCCGCCCTGGAACTCGGGCGAGTACAGGGGCTTGCCCGCCGGGTGGTCGTAGCTGATGTCGGGGACGCCGTTCCACTTCGTGGGGTTGGAGCAGTCGAAGCCCTGTGGGTAGGAGTCAGGGCCGTCGACGTCCAGGGCGCCGGCGCCGGTGTTGAAGGTGCCGTTGTTGTTGCCGGTCAGCGGCACGGTGATGCCGTCGGCGCGGGCCTTGTCCTCGAGGTGCTGCATGTAGGAGCGGGCGGAGGCGGAGCCGTTGTAGTACTCGTTCTCGACCTGATAGGCGATCACGGACCCGGTGCCGTTGGTGAGTTGGTGCCGGGCGATGATCTTGTCGATCTGGGTCAGCCACTCGTCGGCGTACTTGAGGAACCGCGGGTCGTCACTGCGGTTGTCCTCCGCCTTGGTGGTCAGCCAGCCGGGCAGGCCGCCGCTGTCGACCTCCGCGTTGATGTACGGCGCGGGGCGTGCGATGACGTAGATGCCTGCTTCCTCGGCCATGTCGAGGACCTTGTCGGCGTCGCGCACCCCGGTGAAGTCGTACACCCCCGGCTTGGGCGAGTGGTAGCCCCAGTCGAAGTACAGCGAGGTGGAGTTGAAGCCGGCGGCCTTCATCTTCTGGAAGATGTCCCGCCACAGGTCCGGGCTCGGGAGCCGGAAGTAGTGGAACTCGCCGGACCAGAGGTAGGTGCGCTTGCCGTCGACGAGGAACGAGTAGCCGTCGAGACTCACCGTGTGCGGCTGCGGGTTGGCGGCAGGCGCGGCGGCGGGCGCCGTCCCACCGGCTTCCCTGGCCGCGGCGGGCGCGGTCATGCCCACGGCCAGGGCGACGGTCGCGACCGTCGCGAGGACCGCCCTCCACCACCCGCGGCGACCGGGTCTCGCGGTCTCTGCATCGGTCCGATTGCCTCGCACTGCGGCCTCCGTCTCGCCTGAGCGATCAGCATCAAACAGACTCAGGCAAAGTCGAACAGTAGGGGGGCAGTTGGCTGAGCACAATGGGGGCGGGAGAAGACGGACGGGGCGTTGGGGGCGGAAGGTCGGCCGGGGCCGCTCAGGACGTCGTCGTTCGTCGCTCGAACAGCTCCCGGGCCGTGCCGAGGGCTGTCGCCACCGCTCCCAGGAGCACCGCGTCCTCGCTCAGCCGACTGGGGACGAGCTTCGGGCGCAGCGGGGTCAGGGCCTTGAGGTCTCACTCCAGTGGCCGACCCGCACTCCGCTGAAACCCTGTCGGACGAACTGGACAGCCACGGCCAGCCGCGTCAACTGCCGTTCACCAGCGGCTGGGATCCTGCGAGAGCAGCATCCCGACGAATACAGGGCGTTGCTCCGAGAGTGTCCGAGCGGCAGCCGGCCTGAGGGCCGGGGCCGGGCTCGGACACATCCCGTCGCTACGCGAGCTCCTCGGCGGTGTAGTAGCCGTCCCTGACCAGTACTTCGACGTTGGTCTTGTCGAGGCTCTGCGGCTGGAGCAGGTAGGCGGGCACCTTCTTGACGCCGTCGTTGTAGCTGAACCGGTCGTTGATCCGCGGCGCCCGGCCCCTGAGTATGTCGTCGACCATCCACGCGGCGGCGTCGGCGAGGGCGCGGACGTCCTTGTAGACGGTCTGCGACTGCCGGCCCGCGATGATCGACTTCACCGAGGGCAGCTCGGCGTCCTGGCCGGTGACGATCGGGAGGGGCTTGCCGGCGGAGCCGTAGCCCTGCGCCTCCAGCGCGGAAAGGACACCGCGGGAGATGCCGTCGTACGGTGACAGGACCGCGTCGAGCGTCCTGCCGACGTACCACCGGCTGAGCAGGAGGCTCATGCGCTTCTGCGCGGTGGGTCCGTCCCAGCGTGGGGTGGTGAGCTGGTCCAGCCCGGTCTGACCGGACGGGACGATCAACTGCTTGCTGTCCAGGAACGGTTGCAGGAGCGCCATGGAGCCGTCGAAGAAGTACTTGGTGTTGTTGTCGTCGGGGGAACCGGCGAAGAGCTCGATGTTGAACGGGCCCTTGCCCTTCTCCAGGCCGAGCTTCCCGATGATGTAGTTGGCTTCCATCCGGCCGACCATCTCGTTGTCGAAGGAGACGTAGTAGTCGACGTTCCCGGTGCCGAGGATGAGCCGGTCGTAGGAGATCACCGGGATGCGCGCGTCGGAGGCCCGCTGAAGCACGCCGTTCAGCGACTTGGCGTCGATGGCCGCGATGATCAGTGCGTCGACGCCCTGCTCGATCAGGGTCCCGATCTGTGACAGCTGGGCTTTCGGGTCGTCGTCGCCGTAGACCAGCTTGGCCTTGTACCCCCGTCTCTTCAGACCCCCGACGACGCTCTTGCCGTCGGCGAGCCAGCGCTCGGAGGACCGGGTCGGCAAGGCGATGCCTACGGTGCCGCCCTCGGAGCGGCTCTGGGAGCTGCCGACGCTCTCCTTGCCGCAGGCGGACACGGTGAGGGCGAAGGAGGCGGTTCCTGCGAGGGCGGCGAGGGCGGCTCTTCGGTCGAGCATGGTGAATAGGTCCTTGTTCTTATGGTCGTTGACAGGATGACGGCGCATCAGACGTGCAGGTGCTCGGACAGGTGCCGTGCGGGTGGAGCGGGTGGATACCCGGTTGCCCTGTACGGGCCGAACGTCAGGGGGTCGGCGGTCCTGCCCGTACAGGTCTGTCTCCCGCTGCTCCGGGCATGCACAGGGGAACCGCCTTCGAATGTCCGAGATTTCGTCACGCGTTCTATATGGCGGCGCGACGGTAGAGGCAGGTGAGGAAGATGTCAACGGTGTGAACACGATCGGTTACAGAGAGCGTGTGCGGCCGACGGGAGTCACGGCCCTGGCCGGGCCGCGCCCGGAAACACGGCCTCGGAGTCCCAACAGGACTCCGTCAGGTCTGTGGTGCTGTGGGGGCAGGTGCCGCCTCCTGGAGCAGCCCTCCAGGAGGTCTTCCGCCATCGGCATCAGCCGGTGTAGGTGTAGGCGCGCTGTGGTTTAGGTGTAGGCGCGCTGTGGTCGCGGACCACCTTCTTGACCCACTTGCGGCCGGTGCCCTCCCGCCGCCTGGTGACCTTCATGTGCGCCTTCGCCACGCGGTTTCTTCGCCTCGCGGTAGCCCGTCGACGCCGGTTGTCCCTCTTCGGCCTGCGGTGGGCCACCATCCGGTCGTACCGGGTACGTCTCGCCCGGGCCTTCTTGCCGTGCCGCGACGTCGGGGCGCCTCGCGCGCAGCAAGTCAGGACCGACCAGGCCCTTGGCGGCCCTGACCCATGAGGAGGCGGGCGGGCTCCCCGTCAGCCCGCGGTCGTACCGGAGGGAAGGGCCTCGGCCGAGCGCAAGTGCTCCTTCAACCACCGTTCGGTGTTGCTCACGTGCAGCAGCGCCGCCGCCTGGCTGAGCACCGCGTCGCGTGCGGCCAGCGCCTCGAAGATCGCCTCGTGCTCGGCGAGGGTGCGGCCGGCCGCCCGGGAGTCGACCAGGCCGCGCCAGATCCGGGCACGCAGCGTGCGGCCGGAAATGCCCTCCAGGAGCGCGAGGAGGGATTCGTTGCCCGTGGCCGACACGACGGCCCGATGGAAGGCCGCGTCATGGGCGTTGAGTCGTTCGACGTCCTCGCGCGCCTCACGCATGGCATCCAAGTGCCCCTTGACTTCGGCCAGTTGGTCGTCGGAGATCCGGGTCGCGGCAAGGGCCGTGGCAACGGGCTCGAGGAGCCGCCGTACCTCCATGAGGTCCTGGAGAGCGACCGAGTCGCCCTGCAGCAGTTCCACCGCCCCACCGAGTCCCTCCAGCAGAAGGCCCGGCTGGAGGCTGGTCACATAGGTGCCGTCGCCCCGCCGGACCTCCAGGACCCGTGCGACCGCCAGGGCCTTGACCGCTTCACGGGCGAGGTTGCGGGACAGTCCCAGCTGCGCGGCCAGATCCGGCTCCGGGGGGAGCTTCGATCCCGGGGGCAGCGCTCCGGTCCGGATCAGCTCACGGATCTGCTCGATCGCCCTGTCTGTCAGAGACACCGCGCATCCCTTCTCCACGTCGCGCCCCGACCCATGCCGCAGTCCGCATGCCAAAGGCGACGCTGATGATACGGGGCTGCGTATGACGGGACGGCGACCGCACCGGCGGGCAGAGATGGTCCGGTGCGCCTCATAGACCTCGGCGATGGCCGCAAGACATGCGATGTCTGTCTGAGCTGACCTCCTAGGAAAACATGGCTAATAGGGGCAAGTCGCCTTACGCAACGATCACTTTCATCCCTGCAAAGCAATTGACATCCCAGGGAGGCATGCCAGACCGTCATCCGTAACAAGCGCCCCCCACGCCCCAGGGATGTCTCCATGTCGAGTTCCATCAGCAGACGCAACTTGCTGGCCGGTGCCGCCGAGGCGGCGCCCAGCACGTACACGCCCGACTGGAACTCGGTCGACCAGCATCCGCCGGCCCCGGAGTGGTTCCAGGACGCGAAGTTCGGCATCTACTTCCACTGGGGCGTCTTCAGCGTCCCCGCCTTCGACAACGAGTGGTATCCGCGCAACATGTACGAGGCCGGGAGCAACGCGAACCGGCATCACATCGCGACCTACGGCCAACCGGCGGCCTGGCCCTACCACCACTTCATCAACGGGGCGCGGGACCTGGCGGGCAACACCGTGCAGTTCGCACCGAAGCTGAAGTCGGCCGGCGGGAAGTTCGACCCCGACGAGTGGGTGCAGTTGTTCGTCGACGCCGGGGCCAGGTTCGCCGGCCCGGTCGCCGAGCACCATGACGGCTTTTCCATGTGGGACAGCCAGGTCAACGAGTGGAACTCGGTGAAGAAGGGCCCGGGCCTCGACCTGCTGCGGCTGTTCTCCACGGCGATCCGCGCCAAGGGCCTGAAGCTGCTGGTGGCCATGCACCACGCGTACTACTTCAACGGCTTCTACGAATTCGCCCCCGCGCAGACGGACCCCAGCCTCAAGAAGCTCTACGGGCAGCTGGGTTCGGTCGCGGAGAACCAGCTCTGGTACGACAAGCTCAAGGAGGTCGTCGACCGCGCCCGGCCCGACATCCTCTGGCAGGACTTCAAGCTCGACGCCGTCGCAGAGGCGCAGCGTCTCAACTTCCTCTCCTACTACTACAACCAGGCCGCCAGCTGGGGCCGCGAGGTCGTCGCGACCTACAAGGACGGCATGAACGGCAAGGGCGAGGTCTTCGACTACGAACGCGGCGGCCCTGCCGATCTCACCTCGCCGTACTGGCTGACCGACGACAGCATCTCCAGCAGCAGCTGGTGCTACACGCAAGGCATCGGCTACTACACCGTCCAGCAGATGCTGCACTCGTTCATCGACCGGGTCAGCAAGAACGGCAATGTGCTGCTGAACATCGCGCCGATGGCCGACGGCACCATCCCCCAGGCGCAGAAGGACATCCTGCTGGGGATCGGTGACCACCTGAGGCGCTTCGGCGAGTCGGTGTACGCGACCCGGGCCTGGACGACGTACGGCGAGGGGCCGACGAAGATGGGCGGCGGCGCCTTCACCCGCCCGACCGCCGGTACCCCACAGGACATCCGCTTCACCCGCGACAAGGCCGGCAACGTCCTGTACGCCACCGTCCTGGGCTGGCCCGGCAGTTCACTGACGATCAAGACGCTCAGCACGGACCGGATCAGCCTCTCGTCGCTGACCTCGGTCAAGCTCCTCGGCTCCACCGCCGGCACCTACATCGACCTGCCCGCGCCGGCTCAGACCTCCTCCGGACTCGCCGTCACCCTGCCGTCCTCGGCTCCGTACAGCGCCAACGCCTACGTACTGAAGCTCACCTTCTCCGGCGCGATCCCCGCTCTGCGGCCGCTCGTCGGCGCCGTCGTCTTCACGGACACCGGCTACACCGGCAAGGCCGCCGTGCTCGGCGTCGGCGACTACACCGCGGCGGACCTGAGCGCGGCCGGGCTGGGCCCTGGCACCCTCTCCTCCCTCCGGCCGGCCCCCGGCTACCAGGTGATCGGCTACTACGGCGACGACTTCACCGGAACCGCGTGGACGTTCACCGCCGACAACCCCGATCTGAGGGGCACCGGCAACAACGACCGGATCGCCTCGGTGAGGGTCCAGTTCAACCCGGCGACGTACTTCCGAATCGTCACCGCCACTGACGGCCTCGCCCTGGACAGCGGCGGCAACGTCGCCTCCGGCGCCAACCTCAAGCAGTGGGCCTGGGACGGCAGTTCGAACCTGCAGTGGCATGCGGAGGCTGTCGGAGACGGCTACTACCGGCTGGTCAACCGTACGAACGGCATGGTCGCCGACGGCTGGGGCGCCACCGAGGACGGCTCCGCCGCCCGGCAGGCCCCCTGGGACGGCGGCACCAACCAGCAGTGGACGATCACCCACCGGGGCGGTGACCGCTATTCGATCGCCAACCGCACCACCGGTCTGGTCCTCGACGGCGGCGGCGACGTCGCTTCGGGCTCCGTCGCCAAGCAGTGGACCTTCGGCAGCAGCACCAACCTGCTGTGGAGCTTCACGGTGGTGTAGGCGGCGGTCTGATCTGTGAGGTCTCGGACGCACACCCTTCCCGGCGGGCCCCTGCTCGCCCCTTACGCGGGGTGCGTCTCGTCGACCACGTATCCGCGCCGCTTGTCCACCACATTGCGCAGCGGACGGCCCTCGATGTGCCGGGTGAGGTTGTCGAGGAACACCTCCACGAGCGCCTCCCGCTCGCTGGTGGTCTCGCCCGCGGTGTGCGGGGAGATCATCACGCCGGGCATGTCCCACAGGGGTGATTCGGGGGGCAGCGGTTCCTGGGCGAACACATCCAGGGCCGCGCCGGCGAGCCGGCCGGCGGCGAGGTGGTCGACCAGCGCCTCCTCGTCGACGAGCCCGCCCCGGCCTACGTTGATCAGCCGTGCCCCCGGCTTCATGGCGGCGAGCACGGAGGCGTCGACCATGCCCCGGGTGCCCTCGGTGAGGGGTGCCGCCAGAACGACGTAGTCCGCTGCCGTCAGGGCGGAGCGCAGGGTCGCCGCGCCGTGGACCGTACCGAAGTCCGGGTCGTCCGCGCGGGCCTTGCGGCCCGCGCCGCACACACGCATCCCGGCGGCCCGCAGCAGCCGGGCGATGGCCCGGCCGATCGGCCCCGTGCCCCAGACCAGCGCGGTGCGGCCGGTGATGCCGTCACTGGGGCGCGGACGCCACTCGCGGCGCCGCTGGTGCTCCCAGGTGCCGGGGAAGTCCTTGGCGAGGGCGAGGATCAGGCCGAGGACGTACTCGGCGGTCGGCTGGTCGTAGACTCCGCGGGCGTTGGTGAGGACGACGCCCGGATCGTTCACCAGGGCCGGGAAGAGGAACGAGTCCACGCCCGCGGAGGACGCGTGGACCCACCGGGGTGCCTTCTCCGGGTTGTCCGGCCAGGCTTCGCGGATGGCAGGGGTGATGGTCACCCAGGCCAGGAGGGCGTCGGCGCCTGGGAGGAGGTAGGGGAGTTCCTCCTCGGTGGCGTAGACGGTGTCCATGAGGCGTTCGATGAGTGCGGCGGCTGGTGGCCGGTTGCCGCGGTAGAGGACGACGAGTCGCTCGGGCATGTCAGGCTCCGACGGGGACGGCTATGTACTTGTACTCCAGGAACTCGTCGATTCCGACGCGTCCGCCTTCGCGGCCCAGGCCGGACTGCTTGACGCCGCCGAAGGGGGCGGCGGGGTTGGAGACGAGCCCGGTGTTGAGGCCGATCATGCCGCTTTCGAGGCGCTCGGCGACGCGCAGGGCACGGTCGAGGTTCTGGGTGAACAGGTAGGCGGCGAGGCCGAATTCGGTGTCGTTGGCGGCGGCTATGGCCTCGTCCTCGGTGTCGAAGGGACGGATCGCGGCGACCGGGCCGAAGATCTCCGTGTCGATGATCGCGGAGTCGGGGGCGATGCCGGCGAGGACGGTGGGCGGGTAGAAGCAGCCGGGGCCTTCGGGGAGTTCACCGCCGGTCAGGACGGTGGCGCCGCGCTTGACGGCGTCGCACACCAGGTCGTGGGCCTTGCTGCGGCCGGCGGTGTCGATGAGGGGACCGACGTCGGTGCCTGGTTCGGTGCCGTCGCCGACGGTCAGGGCGGCCATGCGGGCGGCGAGACGGGTGGCGAACTCCTCGGCGACGGAGGTGTGGACGTAGATGCGGTTGGCGGCGCAGCAGGACTCACCCATGTTGCGCATCTTGGCGACCATGGTGCCTTCGACGGCGACGTCGAGGTCGGCGTCGTCGAAGACGATGAGGGGGGCATTGCCGCCGAGTTCCATGGAGGTGCGGATGACGGTGTCGGCGCACTGGGCCAGCAGGATCCGGCCGACCTGGGTGGAGCCGGTGAAGGAGAGCTTGCGGATCTGCCCGCCGCGCAGCAGCGGCTCGACGACGCCGGCGGCGTCGGTGGTGACGATGATGTTGAGGACGCCGTCGGGGAGCCCGGCTTCCTTCAGGATGGCGGCGAGGGCGAGGCTGGTCAGAGGAGTCTGGGGGGCGGGTTTGAGGACGATGGTGCAGCCGGCGGCGATGGCGGGGCCGATCTTGCGGGTGCCCATGGCCAGGGGGAAGTTCCAGGGCGTGATGAGCAGGCAGGGGCCGACCGGCTGGCGGGTGACCAGCAGACGGTTCCTGCCGTCGGGGGCGGTCATCAGGCCGCCGTCGATACGGACGGCCTCCTCGGAGAACCAGCGGAAGAACTCGGCGCCGTAGGCGACTTCGGCGCGCGCCTCGGCCAGGGGCTTGCCCATCTCCAGGGTCATCAGCAGCGCGAGGTCCTCGGTGCGCTCGATGATGGTGTCGTAGGCGCGGCGCAGGATCTCGCTGCGCGCCCGGGGCGGGGTGGCGGCCCAGGCGGTCTGTGCGGCGACCGCTGCCTCGACGGCACGCCGGCCGTCCGCGGGCGAGGCGTCGGCGACACGGCACAGTTCCTCGCCGGTGGCCGGGTTGTCGACGGACAGGGTCCGGCCGGACTCGGCGTCCTGCCAGTCACCGCCGATGAACAGCTGCTTGGGAACATCACGGACGACAGTCATCGTGGTATCTCCTTGTGTGGGTGTCGAGGGGCTGCCGACCGGTCAGCGGATGCGGTCCAGCGTCTTGTAGTAGGCGCCCGCGAAGGGCAGGAACCAGGCAGTGCCGTTGTAGAGGGGGATGCGGGGCGGGGCCAGGTCGCGGACGGGGCTGGCCTCGGGGTGGCCGTCCATCACCTCGGCCATGACCTGGCCCATGTGCGTGGCCATCTGCACGCCGTGTCCCGCGTATCCCATGGAGTAGTAGACGCCGTCATCCGACTGCCCGGCGTGCACGATGCGGTCCCTCGCGAAACCGACGGAGCCGCCCCACACGTACTCGACTTTTGTCCGGGCGAGTTGGGGGAAGACCTCGCACATCTCACGGAACAGAACCGCCCCGCTCTTCTTGTCCGAGGTGGGGTCGGACGGTGCGAAGCGGGCACGGCCGCCGAACAGCAGCCGGTTGTCGGGGGTGAGCCGGAAGTAGTGGCAGACCTGGTTGGAGTCGACGATGAGGCGGGCCTTCGGGATGATGTCCCGGGCGAGCTCCTCGCCGAGCGGCTCGGTGACGATGATGAAGCTGCCCAGGCAGACCTGCCGGCGGCGCAGCCACGGGAAGTTCTTGTCGGTGTAGGCGTCGGTGGCCATCATGACCTGCCCGGCGCGGATCAGACCGCGCTCGGTGCTGACCTCGAACCGGCCGGCGGCGGTACGCCGTACGCCGATGGCCGCGTTGCGCTCGTGGATCTCGACGCCGGTGCGCTCGCACGCCTCGGCCATGCCGCGCACGAAGCGGCCGACGTGCAGTGCGGCGCTGAGCGGGTCGAGCAGGGCGCCGTGGTAGGCGTCGGATCCGATCTCGGAACGCAGCTCGGACTTGTCGATCAGCGTGGTCTCGTGTCCGAAGTACTTGGCCAGGTCGCGCTGTTGGGCCTTCTTGTTCTCGAAGTGCGCGGGGCGGGACGCGACGCCCAGGCGTCCGACGCGGCGGAACTGACAGTCGATGGACTCCTCGTTCACGAGCCGCTCGACGGTGTCCACGGCATCGCCGTAGGAGTTGTAGATCTCGCGGGCCCGTTCGAGCCCGTACCGGCGGATCGCCTGGCCCACGCCGATGGTGAAGCCCAGGTTGGCCATTCCGCCGTTGCGCGCGGAGGCACCGGAGCCGATCTGGCTCTTCTCGACGAGGGTGACGCGGGCGCCCTTGCGGGCGGAGTGGAGGGCGGTGGACAGACCCGTCAGGCCGGCGCCGACGACCACCAGGTCTGTGTCCTCGGTCAGTGGCTTGCCGGACCGGTCGGGAAACGCCCCGGCGGTTTCTACCCAGTACGGGATCGTCTTCATAACGGGTCTCCTGCGGGAATGGGTCAGGGGGAAGGCGCGGCGGGGCACGGCAGGGGCCCGGCCGAGGGCGCTGTCAGCGGTGGCACGGCCCGCGCCGGCGCAAGGCTCAGGCGAGGGGTTCTACGGGGAGGACGTGCCGGCCGCTGCGGTGGCCGCCGAGTTTGCGGACGACGGCGACCAGGACGAGGGCGAGGACGGCGAGCGCGATGAGGACGGCGCTGACGGCGGTGACGGTCGGATCGACGTCGAACTGGAGGGCGTTGAAGACCAGGACCGGCAGGGTGCGGGTGTCGGGTGTCGACATGAACTGGGCGATGAAGAACTCGTCGAAGCTGGTGATGAACGAGAACACCGCGGCGGCGATCAACCCGGGGGTGGCCAGGGGGAAGGTGATGCGCCGGGCGATGGTGAGCCGGCCGGCGCCCATGCTGGCCGCCGCGTCCTCCAGCCGTTCGTCGATGCCCCTCAGCGTGGAGATCATGATGAGGATGGCGATGGGTGCGGCGAGCACGGTGTGGCCGAGGGCGATGGCCAGCGGGCTGCCGAGCATGCCGGCCGGTTCGAAGAACAGGAACAGGCCGAGCGCGACGACCACTTGGGGGATGAGCAGCGGAGCCAGGACCAGTCCGTAGACAGCCGTGTGCAGGGGCAGTCGGCCGCGGGCCAGGGCGGTGGCGGCGGTGGCTCCCAGAATGAGGGAGAACACGGTGGTGAGGGTGGCGATGAGGCTGGACAGGGCGATCGAGGTGGCCCAGTTGCCGCCGGGCGCGGCCATCTGCTCGTACCAGTGGGTGCTGTACTCCTTGGGCGGGAAGGTGCCAATACCGTCCGCGCCGAAGGAGGTGACCAGGATGATGACGATGGGCATCGCCAGGAACAGCAGGATCGCTGTGGCGCTCACGGCGCGGCCGATGTGTCCGGCCCGGGTGGCGGGCAGTTCCATCATGAGCTGCTCCTTCGTGCGTGTGCCTGCTTGCGGCGGAGCTTGGCCAGGCCGAGCACGCCCAGGCCGGCGAAGGTGAGCAGGAGCAGGATGACGCCGAAGGCGGCGGCCGAGTTCCACTGGTCCTGCTTCATCACCTGCTGGTCGATGAGCGCGGCGACGACGGTCTGCTTGTCGCCGCCCATCAGGGCCGGGGTGATGTAGTAGCCCAGGCACAGGATGAAGCTGAGCAGACCCGCGGTGCCGATCCCGGGAGCGACCAGCGGCAGGTAGATCCTGCGGAAGATGGTGAACCGGCTCGCGCCGAAGCCTGCCGCCGCGGCCAGGAGCCGGCCGTCGACGCCGCGCATCACGCCCTGAAGGACCAGGACGGTGTAGGGCAGCATCACCGAGGTGGTGCCGATGACTACACCGATCTCGTTGTAGAGGAGCGAGAACGGGGCTCCAGGCACGTGCAGGGAGGTCAACACGGTGTTGATGAGGCCGTGGTCACCGAGCATGATGATCCACCCGTAGGTGCGTACCAGGGCGCTGATGAAGTGCGGCACGACCACGATCAGCATGGCCGGCGCGGCGAGGGCCGGCCGCATCCGGGCGATGGCGTGCGCCAGGACGAAACCCACCAGGAGACTGAGCAGCGCGGTCTCCGCGGAGATCCGCAGGGTGGAGAGCAGCACGGACAGGTTCACGCCGCTGAGGGCGTCGGCGTACCAGTGCAGGGTGAATCCGCCGCTGTCGCCCTTGAGGCTGAGGGAGAGCACCCCGATGATCGGGTAGACGAACAGCACCAGCAGGAACACCGTGACGGGGACGGCGTTGACCAGGGCGATCCGGGAGCGGTGTCCGCGCTTCTCGGACGTTTTCACCCGCACCTTGGTGGGGGCGAGAGCGGTGCCGGCCATGGACTCACCCCCCGTCCGTCGCGTCGAAGACACTGACGTCCTCGCGGTCCGCCGTGACGCACACCCGCTCGCCGGGGCGGGGCGGAGTGTGGGCGGTCTCGATCCGCAGCGGCGGCGTCCCCGGAGCGGCACCGTCCAGGCGGACGGAGATCCGGGTGAGAGAGCCGACGTAGACGGCCGTCTCGACGGTGCCGGAACAGCAGCTCTCCTCGGCACTGACCAGGCGCAGCTTGCCCGGCCGCACCGCGGCCCGCACCTTCTGCCCCGGTGCGCCGAGGTGGGCGCGGGCCGTGAGGACGCCTCCGGTGTCCAGCCGTACGCGGGTGCAGTCGTCCGCTCCGCCGACCTCGACCTTGCCGGTGAGGAAGTTGGCGGCGCCCAGGAAGTCGGCGACGAACGGGGTGCGGGGGCATTCGAACAGGCCACGTGGGGTGTCGAACTGCTCGATGCGGCCGTCCTTCATGATGGCGATCCGGTCCGAAAGGACCAGGGCCTCTTCCTGATCATGTGTCACATAGACGACGGTCAGGCCGAGTTCGCGCTGGATGCTCTTGATCTCGGTCTGCATCTGGTCGCGGAGCCGCTTGTCCAGCGCACCCAGTGGTTCGTCCATCAACACGATCGGCGGGCGGTAGACCAGGACCCGGCACAGTGCGACGCGTTGCTGCTGACCGCCGGAGAGCTCGCGGGGCTTGCGGCCGGCGAACTTCGACAGGCCCGCCGCCTCCAGCGTCTCCCCGACCCGGCGGCGGATCTCCGCCTTGTCCACCCCGCGCAGTTGGAGCGGGAAGGCGACGTTCTCGGCGACCGTCATGTGCGGGAAGAGCAGGTACTGCTGGAAGACGAAACCGAAGTCACGCTTGCCCGGGTTGAGTTTGGTGATGTCCCGGCCGTCGACGGTGACGGTGCCGGAGTCGGGCTCGGTGAAGCCGGCGAGCATCATCAGCGTGGTCGTCTTGCCGGAACCGGACGAGCCGAGGAAGGTGACGAACTCACCTGCCGCGATCTCCATGTCCACGCCGTCGACCACCGTCGTCCCGCCGTAGGACTTGCGCAGCCCCGTCACCGAGAGCGACCTGCCCGTCGGTGCGGAGGAGCGAGGGGCCAGGGCGGCGGCGAGGTCGTCGGCGGAGAGCTCTCCGGCGGTCGGGCTCTGGGTCCGCTCAGGCATCGGCCCACTCCTGCCAGCGCTTGGTGACGGCGTCCCGGTTCTTGTCCCACCAGGCGGCATCCGCGTCGAACCCCGTCTTCAGGTTCTGCGGCGAGGTCGGCAACGAGGCCAGGACGTCGTCCGAGAGCAGCTTGGTCGCCGCCGGGACGACCGGGCCGCCAGTGGGGCTGAGCTTGGCGAAGGCCGCCTGCACCTCGGGCCGCAGCGAGAAGTCGATCAGCTGGTAGGCCGCGTCGGTGTTGTCCGCGCCCTTCGGGATGCCCCAACCGTTGGTCATCCTGCGGGCGCCGGTCCACTGGTAGGCGACCGGCATGCCCTGTTTGATCAGCTCGTCCGCGCGGCCGCCCCAGAGGCTGGTCGCGACGACCTCCTTGCGGCCGAGCAGCACGGCCGGCAGGGCGCCGGTGTTCCAGAACTTCTTCACATCACCGCGGATCCGCGACATCGACGCGAACGCCCGGTCCACGTCCAGCGGGTACAGCCGGTCCAGCGGCACACCGTCGGCCAGCAGCGCGAACTCCAGCTCCGGCAGGTCGACGTCCGCGCTCTGCAGGGAGCGGGCGCCGCCGAAGGAGTGGGTGTTCCAGAAGTCGGCCCAGTTCTTCGGGGCGCGCTTGAGGCTGTCCGTACGGTAGGCCATCACGCTGGCCCACACGTTCTTGCCGACCGCGTGCTCCGGCAGGTTGACCTCCGAGATCCCGGCGCCCTTGACGTTCTTCAGCCGATCGAAATCCACCGGCTCCAGACACTCCAGCCGCGCCATCTTCTGGAAGTTCAGCAGTGTGTTGTCCAGCAGGTGCACCTGCGGACGGCCCTGCTTGACCTGGGCGATGATCTGCGCCGACTGGTAGTTGACCGTCGTGACCGTGATGCCCGTCTCCTTGGCGAACGGCTCGTAGATCGCCTTGGTCAGAGCGTCGTTGTAGGCGCCACCGCTGTTGCTGACGACGAGCCTTTTCTTGCCGCCGCCCGACGAGCCGCGGCTTGCGCCGTTGCCCATGAGGGTGCCGCATCCGGTCAGTGCCGAGGCGGCGGCCAGCGCGCCTGCGGTGCGGAGTACGGTTCTGCGTCCTGTCCGGTTGGCTTCCATCGGGCGCCTCCTGGTGAGGGTGGGAATTCGGGGAAACGGAAAACGCTGGGTGGGGGGTGGGGTCCTTCGGGGTCGTGCGTGCGGGACGAGGTGCGTCGCGCGTCAGATGCCGAGCATGGTGTTGAGCTCGTCCAGGGACTTGACCGTCACGTAGCCGTAGCCGTGGGTCACCGGGTCGTAGCCACGGTCCAGCAGGACCAGGTTGCGGAAGCCCATGTCGTGCATCGGCATCAGGTCGTAGCGGGTGTGCGAGGAGACGTGTACGAAGTCCTCGGGGGAGGCGTCGAGCTGGTCGAGCAGGTACTCGAACGCGGCGTAGCGGGGCTTGTAGTAGCCGGCCTGCTCCGCGGTGAAGACCGCGTGGAAGTCAGCACCGAGCCGGGGCACGCTCTCCTCCAGGAAGTCGTCCCCGGCGTTGGAGAGGATCACCAGCTTGTAGTTCTCGCCCATCTTCTTCAGCGGTTCCGGCACGTCGGCGTGCGGGCCCCAGCTGCGCACACCGTCGGCGAACCGCTTGCCCGCGTCCGGGGCGGCCTGCAGGCCCCACTTGCGGCAGACCCGCTCGAAGGCGTCCTGCAGAGTCTGCTCGTAGGGGTAGTACGCGCCGCAGATCGAGTCGTAGCGGTAGCCGCGGAACTCCCGGACGAACTGGTCCCAGTGCTCAGCGGGGATCTGGTCGCCGACGAGCTCACGCGTGATGGGGGTCATCGGCCACTCGATCAATGTGCCGTAGCAGTCGAAGGAGACGTACTTCGGACGGAACTGGAACGAGGGAATGGGCATGAGGGTACTCCTGTCGTGTACATGGCAGGGATAGCGATGTGAGGGGTGAAGCCGCCGGTGTCGCCGGGGATCAGGCGGCGCCGACTCCTGCCGGAGCGAGGAAGTCGATGGGGTGATCAGTGGTGCCGTCCAGCGCCAGATCGGCGGCGATCTCGCCCATGGCGGGCGCCATCTTGAAACCGCTGCCGGAGAAGCCGGCCATGACGATGACGTCGTCCTCGCCGGGGAGATGACCGACGAGCGGGTCACCGGAGTCGGTGTAGCCCTCCATGTAGGCCGACATCCTGATGGGATCGGGGTTCAGGTCGGGCATCAGCTCGGAGATGAGCTCGCGGAAGATGCCGAGTTCTTCGGGGCGGACCGTACGGTCGAGCCGTTCGGGCTCGGGCACCGGCAGATGGCGTGCGAAGGACAGACCGAGCTTGACGGAGAGGCCGTCGGGCGACGGGAGCCCGAAGCAGTCGTGGGGTGTGGCGCGTACGAAGGGGGGTGCCCCGGCCGCGAACCAGTCGTGGCGGGTGGGCAGGTGCCAGGAGCAGATCACCCGGCGGACGTCGACGGTCCGCGGGAGGTCGGGAAGCAGGGTGTTGATCCACGGGCCCACGGTCACCACGGCGGCGTCCACGTGGTCCGTGCCGTGGTCGGTGACGATCCGCACGCCGCCTCCCGCCACCGGGACGACCTCCCGCACCGGGGTGTAGCGGTGCAGCCGGGCGCCCAGCTCCTCGGCACGGGTGGCGGCCGCCTGGACCGACGCCTCGGGCCTGATGACGGCGCCCATCCGGTCGAGCACGGCGGTGTGTCCGTCCGGGAGACGGTGCTGCGGGTACCGACGGGCGAGGTCGTCGCGGTCCAGTACCTCGTGGTCCAGACGGTGGGTGGCGCTGGTGGACAGGAGAAGGCGCATGGTCGATGACGCGGTCTCGCCCATCACGAGGCAGCCGCTGCGGCGTCGCAGCGACCGGCCCGTCTCCGCCTGGAGCTGGTCCCACAGTCCGTCCGCCAGCCGCAGCAGCGGAAGGTACCCGGCTTCGCCGAGGTGGACGGCTCGGAAGATGCGGCTCTCGCCCCCGGCCGCACCGCGGTCGTGACCCGGCGCGTACCGGTCGTAGCCAATGACCTCGGCTCCGCGGGCGGCCAGTCGCCACATGGCCTGGCTGCCCATGCTGCCGGCACCGATCACGGCGACGCGCTTCGGGATGCGCATGAGTCGCTCCTTTCGATGGCGTGGTCCGGATGGCAGTCGGCCCCAGCACGGTGTGGACACCGTGCGGACTTTTCCGGTTCGGGTCCCACTGGGGATGGCGTTCACTTTCGGCCCCGGGGAACCTGCAGGTCAACCCACACTGTGTTCCACCGCGGCGCCTTCTCGAGACGGTTTGTCACTGCGCACGGCCGGGCTCGATGAAATGCCGGACACCTCTTGTCACGGGGGGTGGCCGGTGCGAAGGTAACCCGATCGCCTCGGACGAAAGCACCCCCTATGCCGCCCAGACGTCCCGCAGCCGGGCAGTTCCCCACCATCACGGAGGTACTGCGCCTGCCTGTGCTCGCCGAAGGGATGCCGCGCGTGCTGGCCGGTGAGTCACAGCTGGACAGGACGGTGCGCTGGGTGCATGTCACCGAGCTGCTCAACCCCGCCGATTTCCTGGAGGGCGGTGAGCTGGTGCTGACGACCGGCATGCCGTATCCCGAGGACGCCTCCGAGCTGCGCGGTTACGTCGACCAGCTCGCCGACGTCGGAGCGGCCGGTCTGGTCGTGGAGCTCGGTTACCGGTACCGGAAGGTGCCCCCCGAGCTGGTGGCGGCGTGCCGTGCCCGTGAAGTGCCGCTGGTCGAGCTGGCCCGTGGCGTCCGGTTCATCGACGTCACGCAGACGGTGCACGCGCTCATCCTCGACGCCCAGGGAGCCCTGCTGCGTCGCGGAACGGACATCCAGGCTATTTTCACCGCGCTGACGCTGCGGGGCGCGGACCCCGAGGAACTGGTGCACACCACCGCGGAGCTCACCGGAGCCCCCGTGGTGCTGGAGGATCTCACGCACCGGGTCCTGATGTGCGAGCTGCTCGGCCGGCCGTACGAGCCGGTGGTGTCGGCCTGGTCGCGGCGTTCCCGGGCCGCCCCCACGCCGAAGACGATCACGCCGAGCGGCCCGGAGGGGTGGCTGATCGCGCCGGTGCAGGACCACCACGGGCCGTGGGGGCGACTGGTCCTGCTGGGGGGCCGGCTGAACGCCGAGCCCGACCCGGAACACGTCCTGGTGCTGGAGCGTGCCGCGGTCGCGCTGACCATGGCGCGCCTGGCCGGGCCGGCCTGGTGGGAGCGCCGGGCCCACCGCTCCGTACTGCGGGACCTGTACGAACGGCGCTTCCGCTCCCCCGCGGACGCGCGCGCCCGCGCCGAGGCACTGGGGCTCCCGGCCTTCGGGCACCGGCTCTTCGCCCTGGTCATCCGCCACGCGCACACCGGCACCGCGGGTGAGCACCTCGACGAGCGGATCGCGAAGGCGCTGACACAGATCGGCGTCCGCGCCCTGGTCGGCGAGACGGCCCCCGGCCGGATCGGCGTACTCCTGGCACTGGCACAGGCGAGCGCCTGGCAGCCGGTCGCCGAGCGGATCGGCCGTCTGACCCGGGAGGAGCTGGGACCGGAGGCCGTCGTCGCCGTCGGCCCCGGGGTGACCGACCTCTCCGGGATCGCCCGGTCGTGGCAGGAGGCCGAGCAGACGGCCGAGGCCATCACACCGGCCTCCACGGAACGGTGGTTCTACGTCCCCGCCGATGTCCAACTGCCGGAGTTGCTGGGCGTCCTGCGCGAGGACACCCGGCTGCAGCGGTACGCGGAACGGCAACTGACCCGTCTCATCGAGCACGACGACCGCAACAGCGGCGATCTGCTCCCGGCACTGCGCGCCTATCTGGCGGCGGCCGGCAACAAGTCGGTCGCGGCAAAGCGCGTCGGCATGTCCCGGCAGGCGTACTACCAGCGCCTCCACACCATCGAACGGCTCCTGGGCTGCGACCTGGAATCAGGTCTGCAGCGCACGTCCCTTCACGTCGCGGTGCTGGTCCTGGACGCACGGGAAGCTGCTGTTCCCGGGGCGTGACGACCGGGGGCGGCGGGGTCGAGCAGTTCCGCCAGGTGCAGGGCGCGGATGCCCCGGTCAGCGGCGAGGTGGTCGATCTGTGTGGCGCAGCTGAAGCCGTCCGCCACGACCGCTACGGGCGCCTCGTGATCGATGCCGTCGAGGCGTGGCTTCAGCGCCAGGCCGGCGACCGCCATCGAGGTGTCGTAGTGCTGTGCCTCGAAGCCGAAGTTGCCGGCGAGTCCGCAGCAGCCCTCGGCCTCGTCGACCTTCGTCACGCCGAGGCGGCTGAGCAACCCGCGGGGGTGGTGGCCCTTGAAGGTGGCGTACTCGTGGCAGTGGGTCTGCAACACGACCTCGTCCGGCAGCTCGGGAGGCGTCCAGCCGGGTGCGGCGAGGTCGGTGAGGGCCCCGGTGAGGGTGTGGACCCGGGCCGCGACGCGCCGGGCGGCGTCGGTGTCGAGAAGTTCGGGCACGTCACGCCTCAGGGCCGCGGCGCAGCTCGGTTCGGCCACGACGATGGGCCGGTCGTCGCCGTTGTCCAGGCGGGTGACGGTACGGGTCATGATGCGGCGCGCGACGGACAGCTGGCCGGTGCTGACCCAGGTCAGGCCGCAGCACAGGCCGTCCTCGGTCGTGCAGGGGATGCCGGCGTCGGCGAGTACACGGCTCGTCGCTCCGGCGACCTCGGGGCGGAAGGCGCGGGTGAAGCTGTCGACGAAGAGCACGGTCTTCGCTGGTTCACCGGTCCTCGCCGTGCGCAGGGCCCGGCGCAGCGCGCGCCGGGAGGCGAACGCCGGGATCAGGCGCTTGGTGGTGACGCCGCCGAGACGGGCGAGCAACCTGCCGGCCGGTCCGCGCAGCAGCGCGTTGACCGGACGGGCGATGTGTCCGACGAGGAAGGAGGTCAGGGGCAGCCAGCCGAGCGAGTAGTGCGAGCGGGGCCGGAGCCTGCCCTTGTAGTGGTGGTGCAGGAACTCCGCCTTGTACGTGGCCATGTCGACGCCGACCGGGCAGTCGCTGGAACAGGCCTTGCAGGACAGGCACAGGTCGAGGGCGTCGCGCACCTCGGTCGAGCGCCAGCCGTCCTGCACCAGTTCGCCGCGCACCATCTCCTGCAGCAGACGGGACCGGCCCCGCGTGGAGTCGTTCTCCTCGCCCGTGGCCCGGTGGCTGGGACACATCACGCCGCCCGTGTCGCTGCGACAGCGGCCGACACCGACACAGCGGCGCACCGCGCCCGCGAAGCCGTCCTCGTCGTGCGGGAAGGAGAAGAGGGACTCGACGGGCAGCACGTCGGGGGGCGTGTGCAGCGCCAGATCGGCGTCGAGGCGGGCCGGGGCCACGATGATGCCCGGGTTGAGCAGCCCCTCGGGGTCGAAGACGGCCTTGAAGGCGGCGAACGTGCGGATCAGCGCGTGGCTGTACATGACCTCCAGCAGCTCGCTGCGGGCCCGTCCGTCGCCGTGTTCACCCGACAGGGTGCCGCCGTGGTCGACGACCAGGGTTGCCGCCTCGCTCAGGAAGCGCCGGGCGGCACCGCGTCCGTCGGCCGTGGCGAGGTCGAAGTCGATGCGCACATGGACGCAGCCCGCGCCGAAGTGTCCGTACAGCACGCCGGTCAGGTCGTGGCCGGCCAGCAGCTTGCGGAAGTCGCGCAGGTAGGCGGCCAGGTCCTCGGGCGCGACCGCCGCGTCCTCCCAGCCGGGCCACGACTCTCCGCCGTCCACCAGGCGGGCGGCGAGCCCGGCACCGTCCTCACGGACCCGCCACAGGGCGCGCCGTTCCGCCGGGCTCCGCACGACCCGCCCGGCGGTCATCCGGCCCCGGGCCTCGAGCACGTCCAGAAGGGCGGCGGCGCGGGCGTCGACAGCCTCCTGGTCGTCACCGTCGAGCTCGACGTACAGCCAGGCCCGTCCCTCGGGCAGCCCGGTCACGGAGTCCGCACCCCGCCGGGCACGCATGGTGGCGACGATCGCCTCGTCCATGCCCTCCACCGCGGTGGGACTCCAGCGCAGGATCGCGGGAACGTCCTCGGCGGCGTCGACCACGTCGTCGTAGCCCAGTGCCAGCAGCGTGGCGGCCTGTGCGGTCGCGACCAGGCGGACCGTCGCGGCGGTGACGACCGCACAGGAGCCCTCGGTGCCCACGAGAGCGCGGGCCATGTCGAAGCCGCGCTCGGGCAGCAGGTGGTGCAGCTGGTAGCCGGAGACCTGGCGCGGTATCCGGCCCAGCTCGGTGCGGATGGGCGCCAGGTTGGCGTCGATCAGGCGGCGTACGTCCGCTTCGAGGCGGGCGACATGGCGGACCGCGTCCGTGTCGTCCGGGTCGGCCGCGCGCAGGCCGGTGCGGTCGGCGACGGCCCGCACACCGTCGGCCGTCACGAGCTCCAGCGCCTCGATGTGGCCGCCGGTGCGCCCGTGCCGCACCGACCGGTTGCCGCACGCGTCGTTGCCGATCATGCCGCCGAGGGTGCAGCGGCTGTGCGAGGAGGGGTCGGGACCGAAGGTGAGCCCGTGCAGGGCCGTTGCGCTGCACAGCGCGTCCAGGACCACCCCCGCCTCGACACGCGCGGTGCGCGCGTCCGCGTCGATGTCCAGGATCCGGTTCATGTACCGGGAGAAGTCCAGGACGACGCCCGGTCCGACGGCGTTGCCTGCCATGCTGGTGCCGCCGCCGCGCGCGGTGACCGGGATGCCCGTCTCACGGCAGGAGCGCAGCACCGCGACCACGTCGTCGGCGGTGCGTGGGAACACCACGGCCCTCGGTGGGACCCGGTAGTTGGAAGCGTCGTAGGCATAAGGACCGATGGCACCCGAGCCGGTCACCACCCGCAGGCCGGGAGCGGTCTCGGCGAGCCGCGCGACCAGCGGCTCCAGGGCCGTGGTGGTGTCCGTCATCGCCGTTCCGCTCCCGATGTGCCGGCCTCGACCGCAGCCGCCCACGCCTGGAGGCCCTCGTCCACCGCCGTCTCGTCGACGACGAGCGCCGGGATCATCCGCACGACCTGGTTCCAGGCCCCGCACAGCAGCAGAAGCAGGCCCTCGTCGACGGCGGCGCGCTGGACGCGGGCCGCGGTCTCGGGGTCGGGGCTGCCGTCCTCGGTGACGAACTCGGCGGCGAGCATGAGGCCGAGGCCGCGGACGTCGCCGATGCCCGGGGTCCGTTCGGCCACCGCCTCCAGGCCCTGGCGCAGCCGCTTGCCCATCGCCTCGGCGTTCTCGACGAGCCTCTCGTCGCGTACGACGTCGAGGGTGGCGCAGGCCGCCGCGCACGCGACGGCGTTGGCGCCGTACGTGCCGCCCTGCGAACCGGGCCACGCCTTGGTCATCAGTTCCTCGGAGGCGGCGATGCCCGACAGCGGGAAACCGCTGGCCAGGCCCTTGGCGGTGACGAGGATGTCGGGCGTGACCCCGAAGTGGTCATGGCCCCAGAAGCGTCCGGTGCGGCCGACGCCGGTCTGCACCTCGTCCAGGATGAGCAGGAAACCGTGCCGGTCCGCGCGCTCCCGCAGGCCCGCAAGGAACGCACGGGTAACGGGCACATACCCGCCCTCACCGAGCACCGGCTCGACGATGATCGCGGCCGTGTCGGCGGGAGCGGAGATCGTCTGCAGGGTGTAGTCCAGCTCTCGGAGCGCGAAGCGGGTCGCGGTCTCCTCGTCCCAGCCGTAGCGGTAGGCCGACGGGAAGGGGGTCACGACGACGCCGCTCATCAGCGGGGAGAAACCCGAGCGGAAACGGGTGCCGGACGTCGTCATGGAAGCGGCGGCCACGGTACGGCCGTGGAAACCGCCGTGGCAGACGATGACGTTCGGCCGGCCGGTGGCCTGACGGGCCAGCCGCAGCGCGGCCTCCACCGCCTCGCTGCCGGAGTTGGTGAAGAACAGGCTGTCGAGGCCGGCCGGCAGGACCTCACCGAGCTTCTCGACGAGCCGCCGCAGCGGCTGGTGCATGACGGTCGTGTACTGACCGTGGATCAGCCTGGCCACCTGCTCCTGCGCCGCGGCCACGACCTCGGGGTGGCAGTGCCCGGTGCTGGTGACGCCGATCCCGGCGGTGAAGTCCAGGTAGCGGCGGCCGTCCTCGCCGTAGAGGTGGACGCCCTCGCCCCGGACCGCCACGACGGGCGTGGCCTGGCGAAGGTGCGGCGACAGTGCGGTCATGTTCTCTCCCGGCCTCGGTGTCGGTCTCCTGCGGTATGCCCGAGCATCTCCGTGGGCCAGGGCGGTGCCAAAGCGCGATCTGTCCGGCCGGGACGCCAGATCCGGACGTTGTGTCGGTCCCGCGCGGGCGCTGCCGGGCGGCGCCCGCTCATGAACCGCTCTTGCGCAGGTCAGCGGCGCTTGTCACAGTGGCCGGACCCTGCCCCCGAGCACTCGGGTTCGGTTGGGGCAGGGGACCCCGTGGAGACACCGTGAACGACAACCACCCGGCCGGCCAGGGACTCACCCGTCCGCTCACCGTGGCCGACGTCCTGGCCCTTCCCGTCCTGTCCGCCGGGCAGCCGCAGGTGGTGGCCGGTGCGCCGCACCTGGACCGGACGGTCAAATGGGTCCACGTCACCGAACTGACCGACCCCGCGTCCTTCCTCAAGGGCGGCGAACTCGTGCTCACCACCGGAATGCCGCTGCCCGAGGACGCTGCCGGCGTGCGCCGGTACGTCGACGAACTCGCCGACGTCGGGGCCTCGGCGCTGGTCATCGAACTCGTACGGCGCTACCACCGCCCGCCGGAGTCGCTCGTCGACGCCTGTCGCCTGCGCAGTCTGCCTCTCGTCACCCTGGCCAAGGACGTCAACTTCCTCGAGGTCACCCAGGTCGTGCACGCGCTCCTGCTGGGCAACCAGACGGACGCCCTGCGCCGCGCGCAGCGTATCCACGAGGCGTTCACCGCTCTCACCCTGCGCGGAGCCGGGCCGGAGGACGTGGTGCGCGCGGCGGCGGAGATCAGCGGTCGCACGGTCGTCCTGGAGAATCTGGTTCATCAGGCGCTGATCTGCGAATCGTCCGGAAGAACGGTGGAGGAGGCGCTCACCGACTGGGAGCAGCGCTCCAGAGCCACCGGGCCGGGCGCGCACACCGCGGCCTGCGGTCCGGAGGGCTGGCTCACGACACCCGTCGAGTACCAGGGCGAACGCTGGGGCCGGGTGGTCATGCTTCCCGCGCGCGCCGACGAAGGGCCTGCGTTCGGCCCGGAGGACATCACCGTGCTGGAGAGGACCGCGATGGCCCTGACCGTCGCGCGCCTCATCGACCCCGCCCCGTGGGAACGCACCGCGCACCGGAACGTCCTGCGGGAGCTGGTCGAACTGCGGCACCTCTCTCCGCAGGACGCCCGTGCCCGCTGCGCCGCACTGGGTCTGCCGACGCATCGCAGCCGCTATGTCGCGGTCCTCGTGGACCTCGGCCCGCAGGACAGGGAGAGCGACCCGGAGTCCCGCATCTTCCAGGAACTCAGGACGGCAGGCGCAGTGACCCTCGTCGGCGAACTGGCCCCCGGCCGACTGGGCATCCTGCTGGCCCTGCGTCCCGCCGAACCGTGGCGGCCCATCGTCGAACGGCTGAGCGGCATCGCGTTGGGCATGGCCCCGAAAGCCGTCGTGAGTGCCGGCTCCGAGGTCACGGCCCTCCGCGACACCGCCCGCTCCTTCCACGAGGCGGCCCGAGTCGCCGAGGCCACCCCGCCCGGCCAGCCGCTGCCTCCGGACCGCTCGTTCCACGAACTCTCCGACATCGGCCTGCGCCGCCTGCTGTACGCCCTGCGCGCGGACCCCAGGATCCAGGCGTACACCGAACGCCAACTGGGGCGGCTCGTCGAGTACGACACCCGACACGGCACCGACCTGCTGACGACCCTTCGCCACTACCTCGACGCGGCCGGCAACAAGACCGTCGCCGCCCGCCGCGGCGGCCTCGCCCGCGAGACCCTCTACCAACGGCTGCGCACCATCGAGCGCCTCCTGGCCCGCGACCTCGAATCGGGCGACCAGCGCACCGAACTCCACGCCGCTCTCACGGCACTGGATGTGCTTCGAGCGCGCTGAGGACACGGCGGCAGGTGCGACAGTCCGCGGTCGGTTCCGTCAACTCCCCGATACGGCGCAGACGTTGCCGTTGAGGGTGTAGGTGCCCGGCGCGGCCGTGTCGCCGGTGTGGACGGCCTGGTAGCCGATACCGACGGAGGCGCCCGGCGCGATGGAGGCGTTGTGGGAGAGGTTCCTGGCTGTGACCTGGCCGGAGGCGGGTGAGTAGTCCGCGTTCCAGCCGGAGGTGATGGTCTGCCCGCCGGGCAGGGTGAAGGCCAGGGACCAGCCGTCGATCGCGGTGGTGCCGGTGTTGCTGATGGTGATGTTCGAGGTCAGGCCGCTGTTCCACGCGCTGACGGTGCGGTTGACCTTGCAGGTGGCGGTACCCGGTGACGGGTCGGAGGTCTGGAACTGCGTGAAGAACTTCCACACCTCTCCCGGCACCCAGGTCCTGCCGCTGTCACCGGGCGCCCCGTCCTGCGGGGCGGCGATGTGTCCCTCGTCGAACGCGGCCCAGGCGACCGGATGCCCGGCCGAGCAGCCCGAGTAGGTGGTGACCCGGTGCGTCAGGCTGCCCTGGGCGGGCTCCGGCGGATTCTGCGGGGCGCAGCCGTTGTTCCTGACGAACCGGTCCCGCATCGCCCGTCCGCCGGAGATGCCGAGGACGTTGTCCCTGAGGCCGTGCACTCCGAGGTAGGCGATGGGCTGGGTGCCGCCGCCGCATCCGCTGAGCTGGCCGCCGCTCTGCACCGCGACCGCGCGGAAGACCGTGGCGCGCTCGCACGCGAGGGCGTACGACATGGCGGCGCCGTAGCTGAAGCCGAGCGCGAAGCGCTGGGTGGTGTCGACGCACAGGTCCGCCTCGATCCGCCGGATCATGTCGTCGACGAAGGCGACGTCCTCCCCGCCGGAGTTGGCCCAGCCGTTGTTGAGGCCCTGTGGGGCGACGAAGACGGCGCTGTTGTTCGCCAGTCGCTGCAGCCCGTAGTAGGCCCAGGTGCCCGTGTCGACCGTGCGGCCGGTGGCGACATCGGTCGAGGTGCCACCCAGCCAGTGGAATCCGAAGACCAGCCGGTAGGGGTGGTTGCGGTCGTAGCCGTCCGGGATCCTCAGGATGAAGCTGCGGTTCTTGCCGCCGCTCTGGATCGTGTGGGTACCGCTGGTCAGCGTGGGGGTCTTCCCGCATCCCGCGGTCGGGGCGGCGGTGCCGGAGGCGGTGAGCGGGACGTTCTCGCCTCGGCCGGCGGCCACTGCCGAGCCTCCCGTGGCCAGCACGAGCAGCACCGCGACAACGGTGTGCCATAAGCGGAACCGTGCCCTTGTCATCATGCGACTCCCCTTGTTCGGCGGGTGCTTTGTCCGGTGGGTGCATTCCTGGTGGTGGGACAGGAGCGCGACGTCCCTCACGCGCGGGTCCACCTCTGGCCGGCCTGGCCGTTGCAGGTCCACAGGACCAGTGGCGTTCCGTTGGCGGTGCCGGACTGGTCGGCGTCGAGGCACAGCCCGGCGTGCTGGTTGCGGATCGTCCCGTCGGAGCCGAGGGTCCACTTCTGGTTGTCCTGGCCGTTGCAGGACCAGATGATGACCCGGGTTCCGTTGGCGGTGCCCTGGTTGTAGGCGTCCAGGCACTTGTCGCCGTAGACGCGGATCTCACCGCCGGCCCACGTGGTCCACAGCTGGTTGGCGGCCGTGTGGCAGTCCCAGATCAGTGCGGTGGCTCCGGCCGCGGTGGAAGCTTTGTCCACGTCCAGACAGCGGCCGGAGGCGTTGCCGCGCAGTCGCGAGGTGGTGGCGGCCGACGGGCTGCCACCGCTCACCCGGAACACGGCCACGCCGTGCGCGGGGACGCTCGCCGAGATCTGCCCGGAGGTGCTGGAGGTACCGCCGCTCCACAGGTCCGTCAGCGTGAACGGCCCGCCCGACAGACCGACTTGTGCGGCCGTGGTGGTGAGGGTCGCGGTACCGCTGCCCCGGTTGAACAGCCCGACCGCGACCGAGCCGTCGGACAGGGGCTTGGCGAACACCTCGGTGCTGCCGTCGTCGCGGACCCTGCGCCCGCCGGCGCCCAGCGCGTCCTGGTTCACCGCCAGCAGACGCGGGTTGCGCAGGATCGCGCTCACGTCGGGGGACATGGTGCGGATGTCGTTGCCGGCCATGAGCGGTGCGGCCAGCAGGGCCCACAGGGCGAAGTGGGAGCGGGACTCCGTGAGCGACAGGCCGGGGCGGCCCACGACCAGCATGTCGGGGTCGTTCCAGTGCCCCGGACCCGACTGGGCCGCCAACGGCGCGGTGATGTCCAGGACGTTGCCGACGCCCATCGGATAGCTGTTGGTGTTGCCGTTCTGCCAGATGTCGAGGAGGTCCTCGGTGGTCCGCCACAGGTCGGCGACCTCGCCCCAGTTGTACGTGGCACCGGTGATGGCGTGGAAGCTGTTGGGGTTGATGCTGTAGACGATCGGCCGTCCGGTGGCCCGCAGGGCGTCCCGCATCAGCGAGAAACGCGCGACCTGTTCGTCGCGCGTGCCGCTGGAGGAGCACCAGTCGTACTTGAGGTAGTCGACGCCCCACGAGGCGAAGGTCGAGGCGTCCTGGGCCTCGTGTCCCCTGCTGCCCGTCGACCCCGGATAGGCCCCGCTGGTCTGCGCGCAGGTGCGCTCGCCCGGCACCTGGTAGATACCGAACTTCAGGCCCTTGCCGTGGATGTAGTCCCCGAGCGCCTTCATCCCGCTCGGGAACTTGGTCGGACTGGCCCTGAGGTTGCCGGCCGCGTCACGCTGCGGGTCGAACCAGCAGTCGTCGACCACCACATACCGGTACCCGGCGTCCCGCATGCCCGAGGAGACCATCGCGTCCGCGGCCTGGCGGACCTGTGCCTCGGTGACCCCGCACCCGAAGCTGTTCCAGCTGTTCCAGCCCAGGGGCGGGGTGAGCGCGGGGCTGCCGGGGGCGGCCGAAGCGGTGGAGTGGGCGGAAGCCGTCAGGGACGCGGTGACGGCCAGCGCGGCGGCCGCGAGGATGCGAAGCAGTCGTCTGCCTGAGGGTCGGTACATCGGTGACTCCCTTCAGAGAACGTCGCGAGACACGGCAAGACAGTGGATGAAAACGCACTGTGCGGCTCTATGCCAGGTTCATGACATTCGGCCACGGTTCGAAATTTCGGTCGGGTTTCGGATCGTTGGCTTTACGGATGCTAGAGGTAGTCACGTATGTGTCAACACCTGATGGGCTGTCAACTGTTCACTTCAGTACATCAGGACCCGCAAATCGCCGAAACATTTCGATGCCCACAGCGAATCCTGCGACAGGCATTGACGGGATGTGTCAGGCACATATCATCCTGATTGCTCGACACGTCAGTCGGCGTTCGCACTCTCGAACGAGCAGGACAGCCCCGCCCCCGCAGCGCTCCCTCGCAGAGAGAACGACACATGGATATGTCATGTCCTCGCCAACCCTTCGATCGCCGAAAGGCGTTGACCGTCGGCGGCGGCCTGGTCACCGGCGCCTTCCTGTCCCTGGCGGGCCCCTCCCCCACCGCCGCTTCCGCCACGGCCCGAGGACCGGCCCCCACGGCCGCCGCGTCGTACACGAACCCGGTGATCTGGCAGGACTTCGCGGACATCGACGTCATCCGCGTCGGCAGCACCTACTACGCCTCCGCCTCGACCATGCACTACTCACCGGGCGCCCCCGTCCTGCGTTCGTACGACCTCGTCAACTGGGAGATCGCCGGTCACTCGGTGCCCGTGCTCGACTTCGGGGCCAAGTACGACCTGAACGGTGCCCGGGGCTACGTCAGGGGGATCTGGGCGTCGTCACTGGCCTACCGTCCGGCCAACAGGACGTTCTACTGGCTCGGCCAGATCGACTTCGCCAGGACGTACGTCTACACCGCCACCGCCGTCGAGGGGCCGTGGAGCAGGCTGACCACGATCAACACCCCGTACTACGACGCGGGGTTGCTCGTCGACACCGACAACACCCTGTACGTGGCGTACGGGAACACCACCATCAGCGTGGCCCAGCTCTCGCCCGACGGCCGGAGCCAGGTCCGCACCCAGCAGGTGTTCAGCACACCGTCGAGCGTCGGCACCCTTGAGGGCTCCCGGTTCTACAAGATCAACGGGCAGTACTACATCTTCCTGACCCGTCCGGCGAACGGGCAGTACATCCTGAAGTCGTCGGGCGGTCCCTTCGGCCCGTACACGATGCGACAGGTCCTCCTCGACCTGCGCGGACCGGTCCCCGGCGGCGGTGTCCCGCACCAGGGCGGGCTGGTGCAGACACAGGGCGGCGCCTGGTACTACATGGCCTTCGTGGACGCCTATCCCGGCGGCCGGGTGCCGGTCCTCGCTCCGGTCACCTGGACCCCGGACGGCTGGCCCGTCGTCCAACTGGTGAACGGCGCCTGGGGCACGTCGTACCCCGGCCCTGCCGTGCCCGCTCCGCCCCGCCAGGTCACCCCGATGACCGGCGTGGACACCTTCGACGGCACGGCCCTCAAGCCGAGATGGGAGTGGAACCACAACCCGGACAACACCAAGTGGTCGGTCGGCGACGGCCTGACCCTGCGGACCGCGACCGTCACCGACGACCTGTACTGGGCCCGCAACACCCTCACGCACCGCATCCAGGGGCCCACCTCCACCGCCACGGTCGAGCTCGACCACTCCACGATGCGGGACGGCGACCGGGCAGGGCTCGCGCTGCTCCGCGACTCCTCCGCGTGGATCGGCGTCAAGCGCGACGGCGGCGCGGCGCGGGTGACGATGGTCAATGGACTGACCATGGACGGCAGTTGGAACACCACCGCGACCGGTACCGAGGTCGCGAGCGCGCCCCTCGCGGGAGGCCGCGTCTGGCTGCGCGCGACCGCGGACATCCGCCCCGGCGCGGCCCGCCCCGGAACCTTCTCCTACAGCACCGACGGCACCCGCTTCACCCGGCTCGGGCCCGCCTTCTCCATGGGCAACGACTGGCGCTTCTTCATGGGCTACCGATTCGCCCTCTTCAACCACGCGACCCAAACGCTCGGCGGCGCGGTCCGCATCCCGCGGTTCGAGCTGTCGACGCCCTGATCCCATCCCTCGATCGCACGGCGCAACCCCCCACCCCACCGTACGAGGAGAACCATGAACCCGCTGAAACGGCTCGGCCGTCGCCGAGCCTCGGTGTTGTCCCTGCTGGCCGTGGCCGCCCTGGTCAGCCCCGGCGCCGCGAGCGCCGCACCCGACGGCGTCCGGGCCTCCACGCTGGGCGCCCAGGCGGCCCAGTCCGGGCGGTACTTCGGTACCGCCGTGGCCGCCGGACGCCTCGGCGACGGCACGTACACCGGGATCCTGGACCGGGAGTTCAACTCGGTCACGCCCGAGAACGAGATGAAGTGGGACACCATCGAGCGCTCCCGCGGCTCGTTCAACTTCGGCCCCGGCGACCAGATCGCGAACCGGGCCCAGTCACGCGGGCAACGCCTTCGCGGACACACCCTGGTCTGGCACCAGCAACTGCCCGGCTGGGTCAGCTCCATCAGGGACGCCAACACCCTGCGCAGCGTGATGAACAACCACATCACCCAGGTGGCGAACCACTACCGGGGCAAGGTCTACGCCTGGGACGTGGTCAACGAGGCTTTCGCCGACGGCGGCAGCGGCCAGATGCGCAGCTCGGTCTTCCGGGACGTGCTGGGCACCGGCTTCATCGAGGAGGCCTTCCGCACCGCGCGCTCGGCCGACCCGTCGGCCAAGCTCTGCTACAACGACTACAACATCGAGAACTGGAGCGACGCCAAGACCCAGGGCGTCTACCGCATGGTGCGCGACTTCAAGGCGCGCGGCGTGCCCATCGACTGCGTCGGCCTCCAGTCCCACTTCGGGGCGGGCGGCCCGCCCGGGAGCTTCCAGACGACCCTGTCGAACTTCGCCGCGCTCGGCGTGGACGTCCAGATCACCGAGCTGGACATCGCTCAGGCGCCCACGGCCGCGTACACGAACACGGTGCGGGCCTGCATGAACGTGGCGCGCTGCACCGGCATCACCGTCTGGGGCATCCGCGACAGCGACTCCTGGCGCAGCGGTGAGAACCCCTTGCTGTTCGACCGCAACGGCAACAAGAAGCCCGCCTACCAGTCGACGCTCACGGCGTTGGGCGGCCGCGCCGCGGCACAGCGGACGGACGCACCCGCGACCCGGTCCGCCGCGGCGCTCCCCTCCTCCTTCCGCTGGAGTTCCAGCGGCGCTCTGATCGGGCCGAAGTCGGACGCGACGCACAACATCGCGGGAATCAAGGACCCGTCGGTCGTCTACTACAACGGCAAGTACCACGTGTTCGCAAGCACCGCGAACTCCGCCGGGTACAACCTGGTGTACCTGAACTTCTCCGACTGGTCCCAGGCCGGTTCGGCCACGCACCACTACCTGGACCGCACCGCCGTCGGCGCCGGGTACCGTGCCGCACCGCAGGTCTTCTACAACGCCCCGCAACGCCTGTGGTACCTCGTCTACCAGACCGGCAACGCGTCGTACTCGACGAACCCGGACATCAGCAACCCCAACGGGTGGAGCGCCCCGAAGAACTTCTACTCGTCGATGCCGGACATCATCCGCCGGAACATCGGCAACGGTTACTGGGTGGACATGTGGGTGATCTGCGACAGCGCCAACTGCTACCTGTTCTCCTCGGACGACAACGGTCATCTCTACCGCTCCCGGACGACGGTGGGGCAGTTCCCCAACGGCTTCACCGACACCGTCATCGCGGCCCAGGACTCCAAGTACGCCATGTTCGAAGCGAGCAACGTCTACAAGGTGCAGGGCAGCAATCAGTACCTGCTGCTCGTCGAGGCGATCGCCTCGGACGGCCGGCGCTACTTCCGCTCCTGGACATCGAGCAGCCTCGCCGGTTCGTGGTCGCCCCTGGCCGCGTCCGAGAGCAACCCGTTCGCCAAGTCGAACAACGTGACGTTCCCTGCCGGAACCTGGAGCCGGGACATCAGTCACGGCGAGATGATCCGCGCGGGCTACGACCAGACACTCACGATCCCGGCCTGCAAGCTCCAGTACCTGTACCAGGGGAAGGATCCCAACGCCGGCGGTGACTACAACAGCCTGCCCTGGCGGCTGGGTCTGCTGACCCAGACCAACTCGACCTGCTGACCGTGTGGGCCCCGTACGGCGTGCGGGGCCCACATCGTGCGCCCGCCGAATCTCACTACTCCACCGGCGAGCGCGCTCCCGGGGTCATGGCCCAGCGGATGGCGTGCGTCAGCAGCAGACCCGCGGGCTGGACGGCGAGCCCCTCCACGACCGGGACCCGGGGCAGTCGCAGGACGCTGCGCGCCCACGGCGGGAGCAGGGCCACCGCGTTCGCCGCCAGGACGCCGTAGAACGGCAGCACGGCGAGCGGAACGGGTGGGTGCAGCAGCAGGAACCGGGCGGCGGCCCGGGCTTCCGGGGTGGCCCGCAGTTCCGGCTGGTAGGTGGCCAGCAGTGCGGCCAGGGCCCGGCGGTCCCGGGGTGGATCGACCACGCCCAGTGCCTCGGCCACCCGCGCGGTGTCGGCCACGTAGCCGTCGTACTCCGCCGGGTCGAGGAGGCGGGCCCCGTAGCGTTCGTGGGCGCGCAGGAAACTGTGGGTCTCGGCCGCGTGCACCCAGCCCAGCAGATGCGGGTCGGCGGCGTGGTAGGGCAGTCCCTCGCCGGTGGTCCCCCGCACCTGCCGGTGGATGGCGCGCACGCGTTCGACGGCTGCCTCGGCGTCGGAGGCGGTGCCGTAGGTCGTGACGGCGAGGAAGGTGCTGGTGCGCTGCAACCTCCCCCAGGGATCTCCGCGGAACCCGGAGTGCGCGGACACGGCGGCCATGGCGAGCGGGTGCAGGGACTGCAGGAGCAGGGCGCTCAGCCCGCCGATGAACATCGACACGTCGCCGTGGACCGTGCGGATGGGACGTTCGGGGCCGAACCAGCGGGGTCCGGGCGTGTCGTGGATACGGGCGCGGTTGGCGGGGCCGTCCGGACCGGCCACTCGCCGGAACACGGCCCTGCCCAGCCGATCACGAAGGTCGGTCATCTTGGCCGCACCTCCTTCCCGCCCCGCAGCGCGCCCGGTGGTCTGTCTTCCCCGGCAGCCGTGCGGGTGGATGCGGTGTGCTCGGTTTCCCACCGAGCGGCGTCACCGGCGTCCACCCGCCGTGGCGAGCGCGCTCCGGTTCAGTGGCTCCGTCCGCGGAGCCTGCCGAGCAGTTGCCGAGCCTGGGCGCGGCGACGCGGATCGGCCGAGGCCCGGCGCACCTGCTCGGCGGCACGCCGTCCCTGCGGGCTCCTGCTGAACTGCTTGATCTTCTCCAACATGCCAGGCACGACTGTCCTCCCGTGATGGTCGACGACAACTGCCGCACGACATGGCCTGCCGCACGACTTGGTCTTCGTACAGTCGCGGTTACCCCGGGTCCGGCGTCCCACCCCTGTGCGGCCCGCCCGGCACGTCGGTCTGACAGCAGCGGAACCGGGCAGCACTACTGCATGGAGCCCGCACCGCGTTTCACATTGGCCGCGACGACTCTGGACGCACCGGACGCCCATGAGCTCGCGCGGTTCTACCAGGATCTGCTCGGGTGGCGGCTGCGGACGGAGGAGTCCGGCTGGGTGGAGATCGCCTCGCCCGACGGCACCGCCGGGCTGTCCTTCCAGACAGAGCCGCTCTTCGAACGCCCGCAGTGGCCTTCCCGCCGGTCCGAGCAGCAGATGATGATGCACCTGGACATCGAGGTGGACGACCTGCCCTCAGCCGTCGAGCACGCCCTCGAACGGGGAGCGACCGTGGCCGACGTCCAGCCTCAGACCGATGTACGGGTCTTGTACGACCCGGCGGGCCACCCGTTCTGCCTCTTCGTGCGCAGCGGCCCCGGCGGCTGACGGGTCGGGCCGGGAGGCCTTCAGAGGCTCCGGGCCAGCGTGTCCGCCACCGTCGCGCACGCCAGCCGGGTCACGGCACGCAGTTCACCGCTGCCGCAACGGGCTGTCCGTCTGACGCAGGTGCTCGTCGACCAGTGCGAAAGTGGCGTCCGGCTGCTCGATCTGCGGAAGGTGGCCGGCCTTGGGGATGACCTCGAGGCGGGCGTCGCCGAACGCGTCGGCGTACGCGGCGCCATAGGCGGGGGTGACAATGCGGTCGCTCTCACCCCAGAGCAGGAGAGCGGGCACCTGGACCTGTCCGAGCCGGGACAGCAGCGTGGGGTCATGCATGTAGGGGTCGCCGGCGAGCAGGCGCATGGTGGCCATGTTGGCCCCTCTGCGTGCCAGTTCTTCGTCCGGGATCCCGGCCGGGTCCAGGTAGTAGCGGTCCGGGTCGTGCCAGGAGTGCTCCGCGACGCCGCGCGCGTCCAGGGCGAAGAAGTCGGTGATCGGTTCCGTCTCGACCCGCACGCCTACCGCGTCGATCAGGACGAGGCCGGTGACACACCCCGTGGTGTCGCGGGCGGCCATCTCGGCGGCCGTCCAGCCCCCGAGGGAGGAGCCCACGACGAGAACGTCGCGCAGTCGTCGTTCGCGCAGGAGGTGCAGGTAGGCGAGGGCGAGGTCGTCGATGCCGGTGAGCCATGCCGGGCGGTCGGTGCCGTCCCAGCCGGGATGCACGGGCGTGATCGTGTGAGCGGTGCGGGACAGGTGCCGGGCGAGGCCGGCGACGGTGGCGGGGCCTCCGCCGCCGTGCAGGACGAGGACCGGCCTCCCCTCCCCGGCCTCGGACAGGGTGAGCGACAGGTCGGCGTACATGGCTGATGCGTTGGTGGACATGCCGACCACTGTAACTAAGCATCTTTATATAAGCTAGCTTGGTCATGGCGTAGACTTGGCGTATGCACGGTGAGCTGCAAGAACTCGGCAGAGCGGTCAAACAGGCCCAGTATCGGCAACACCGGGCCCTCGACAGCGCCCTCCAGGCGGTCGGCACGACACTGGCCCAGTGGGACGCGCTGCGCGCGATCAGCCGCTCCCCCGGAGCGTCCGCCCGCGAACTGGCCGCAGCGACCTTCCAGACCGAGCAGGCCTTCGGTACGCTCGCCGGCCGCCTCACGGCCCAGGACCTCGTCGAACGCCGGCCCGGACGCGGCCGGCGCATCGAACACCACCTCACCCCCACCGGCGATCAGGTCCTGGCGGCCGGCCACAAAGTCGCCGACCACGTACTCGCCGAGTGCTTCTCCGCCCTGCCAGGGCCGGACCGCGCCACCCTGCTCGGCCTGCTTCAACGCCTCACGGCGGAGCCGGACGCGCACTGACGGCACTTGCCCAATCATGCGCGTGGGTGAAATCGCACAGCGTGCCGTATCAGGCTCCGTCCAGCGCTTGTTGCCAAGGTCACCAAGCGTCCGGAACCACACAGGAGTCAGCGTTGCCGCATTAGGACGAACCCCGGACAGCCTCTGCACCGCCAGAGGCCCGGGTCGCTCTCCGCACCTGCAGACGCATGGTCCGTCGCACCTTCCGGGCCGAGTACGCGCTCATCCAGCTGTTGCCCGCCCACGTCCGGACCGCGGCTCACGTCCTGTACGCCGCCCTTCACACCGCCGACGACCTGATCGACGACAGCACAAGCCCCGCCGCCGAGATACAGACCCCAATGCAACCGGTACTGCGCCGAGCAGCAAAAGCAGCAGCGCCCCCGGACCACGACGGTCCGAGGGCGCTGCAAGTTGCTCGGGGGCTCCTACGCTGCAACAGATGATTGTGACCACCTGGGGAAACGAAGGGGTGATGACACAGATGACACAGGTCGGCCGGGCTGTTCAGGCCGGGACGCCGGGCACGACCTGGCCGTCGCCGTCGTTACGTTCTGTACCGCTCATGAGTGCGCGGTACGTCGTCAGCAGCTGGGCGATGCCATGATCCGAATCTTGTCCACGGTGCCGATGCTCGCGAGGTTCTCGTTGAGGTCGCCCGGGCGGATGCACCGCGTAGCCCCATTGGTGAAGTGGAGCAGCGCGCCATCGTCGTGGCGGGTATTCCACACCTTGGGGGCACCCTTGCTGACGCCGAGGGTCTGCCAAGTCGAGGTGAAGTCCTTGTAGGTCCCGGTCGGGAGCAATCCGTTCTTGAAGAAGCAGACAGCTCGATCGTCGCACTGGTATGCGTCAGCCTGTGCCGCGGGTGCGGAGATCACGGACAATCCGGCGGCCAGCAGTGCGCCGGCGCTGAGCAGGACGGAGATCTTGCGGTTCATGGCATGCCTTTCAGTAAGGGTGACTTCGGGTTTCGCGTGGCGCGGATTCGATTCGATCCGTGACCACTCATCGGGCAACGTCAGCTGTACGAGCACTGGGACGAGTCATGCCGGCCCGGTCGATAAGCAAACTTGCGATCCAGGAGAAGTTCAGAGGCAGTAGCCGACAGCGCCGCTGGTCACCTTGATGTATGCACTGCTGACGAAGCCTGTCACGCTGGTCGCTTTGTTTCTGAGGTAGTACCACTTCTGCCCGCTGTCGCCGTAATTGGCGTAGTAGTAGCACGTGATTTCGGCGCCCTGGCCGCTTTGCCCCTGACCGACGGAGGAGTATCCGGTGCCAGGGCCTGAGCGGATATTGACACCGTTTCCGGTGAAGTGGCCCGACGCATTCGCGCTGGCCGCCGCTACTGCGGCACTCTTTGCGACGTTGGGCGCGGCCGCTTGGCTCACCGCCGGTGCAGCAATGGTGCAAGAGGCCGCAACGACGGCTATGACCGTGAAACGCCTGATGTTCATCTGACCTTCTTTCGCCCGGACCGGGCATCGGAGCCTGCCTGAGCCTCTCTGAGAGTCTCTGAGCGAGGCTTGGCTATTCGGGTCGTACATTTCGTCACGGCGAGATCGCGAGCCGAGGTTCTGCCGCGGCTCCTGTGCGAATCGGGGTAACTCCTGCGGTACGTGCCACCGTTCACCGTGCGGCTGCACGCGTGCCGAGCCGGGCCTCACGTGAGCCCGTCAGGAGGTGACGTTCCAGTTGAGGGTGCCGCTCCAGTTGACCTTCGTCTCGCTGAGGTCCGCGGCAGCCGCCAGGCAGAAGACCGTGCCGGACCTGAAGTTGGAGCCGATCAGGTGCCGCCGCCCGTCTCCTACCTCCACGTCCGAGCCCTGCACGGAGCGGTTGTCGCACTTGTACCACTTGACCTTCATGGCCACGCCGGGCGTGTTGGTGACCTGGAGGTAGATGTTCGAACCGTTTGCCGTGATCGTCCGGCCGGTCCCGTAGTACGTGTAGCTCCCCCCGACCTGGCCGGAGACGTTGGTGGAGGAGGCGTAGGCCGGCCCGGCGGCGAGGGCGAGCGCACCGACCAGGGCGGCTCCGGTGACGAGGGCCTTCCGCTGGGTGCCGTGGAACTTCAGCATGGTCGCGAGACTTCCTGTGGAGGTGGAGTTGGGCGGCAGACATACGGGTATGGGGCAGTCGGCTGAGGAGGAGCCTGTGGCGGAAGCAGGCGCCACCGGCCCGGCCAGGACCGGGAGGCCCCCGCCGGTACAGGCGGGGTTGACCGTAAGGAGTCCGGCCGCGAGCGGGCGCCGCTGCCGAGGGTGACCGCGAGGCGGCGTCGGCAAGCTGATCAGTAGTCGCCCGTGCACTCAGTGCTGCTTCCCCAGTAAGTACCCGCCTCGGGCGTCACGTCCTTGTCGTTGATCATCACGCTGTCGTTGATCATCACGCTGAAGAAAGTGCCGCCGCCCGTAGGTCCGTTGGTAGGTACTTCTTGCCCTGGCAGCTGTGGATCTCGAGTTTCGAGGCGGCGGAGGCGTTGGGATAGTGCCCCCAAGCGGCCCGGCAGGATGGGCTATCGCGCCGTTCCACGCCGCGGTGCTCGCCGCGCGGCACAGTGCGGGCGTCGTTCTGACAGCCCGTGTTGGCCGGGTTGAGGCCGTTGCAGGTGGAGCTGAGGCAACTGGAGGCGGCCGGGGCGTCGAGCGGGCCACCGGCGAACAGGGCTGCCGCGGTGACGGCGCCGGACAGCTTCGACCTCGTGCCGGACTTCACGAGACCTCCTCGACGGCAGGCCTGTGGGAGTTGCAACGGGTCAGTTGATGGAGGCAGGTCAGGCGCTGGCCGAGCTGGTGCAGGCTGCGATGCCGGCGCAGTAGCTGATGTCGAAGTGGTTGCTCTCGCGGGCGTAGACGTTGCCGGCCGAGGAGCGCCAGCGCTCCGCGCCGTCGCTGCGGGTGGAGATCTTCGTGAAGCTGGAGTGGATGTAGTTCGTTATGCAGGTGTTCGGGTTGATGTCCGCCTTGAAGCCCTGGTAGTGGCTGTAGGGGCGGTCGGGATTGGAGTGGCCGACCTCGGTGCCGCCGGTGACGTTGATCGCGCAGCCGCTGGCGCTCTTGAGGGTCTTCAGTCCATCCACCGTGGTCTGGTTGATCTGGCTGTACGATGTACAGCTGCTGTTCGAGCGGGTGGTGCAGCCGCCGCTGGAGGAGTGCGTGACGCCGGCGGCACTGAGCTGGGAGGCCGCAGCGGACTGCGACAACTTGGTGACGGCGTAGGCGTTGCCGGGCAGCGCGAGGACGATTGAGGCGGCGATGGATCCGGCGCCGAGGGTGGCGCGGCGCATGTTCATACGCATGATGGTCTCCTTGTCGAGATGAGGCGGGCGTGGGCCCGCGGGTGCCCACCCCGGGGTTGATGTCTGGCCGCGGATGGGTTCGCGCCAGTTTCGGGAGGCCGATCCGGCCAGTTGCTCCGCCATCGGGAAGCGGGCTTTCCTGGTTCTGACGTCGCGAGGGCGGTGCGCTTTCGTGCGTTCATGATTCGGCCTCCTCCCCGTGAGGACGATGCGGGTGGACCGCGCCGTCTGCTTGCTCCACAGAGACTGCTGGTCAATCCGGGTCTGGGCCAGCGAGGCCGGCGCCGTTGGGACACCGTGGGACGTCCCATGCGTTGACCTGCTGGGATGTCCGGAGCGATGCGGCATCGCTGGGACGCCCGAGCCCTCGTGGGCCACGGCTGAAGACATGGGTGTGGAGCTTCGGCTAGCCCCGGAGCCCGCGCGAGGTGTACTAACAGGGCAAGGGGCGAGAGCCCTGGGGGGTTTCTGATGCTTATTGGGGTGGGGCGTGTCGCGTTGGAAAGAACTGCCGGATTCTCTTGACCAGAGAGTGCGGCAACTCGTGGTGCAGTTGCGGAGGTTGAAGGACCGCAGCGGGCTGAGCCTGGACGCGCTCGCGGTCAAGACCGGGTACAGCCGCTCGTCGTGGGATCGCTACCTCAACGGGAAGGCGCTGCCTCCGCGCCACGCGGTGGAGGAGCTGGCGCGGGTCGCGGGGGCGGATCCGGTCCGGCTGCTGGTGCTGCATGAGGTGGCCGAGGAAGGGTGGCCGCAGCGGATCACGTCGTCCTCGCGGGCCACGGCGGAGGACGGTGGCGAGCAAGGAGCACAGGGGGAGGAAGCTGCTGAGCATTCCGTTGCGGCCGAGGGCTCTGCGGTGTCGGCGGAGGAGCCAGGGGCCTCGGAGGAGGGGCCCACGGTATTGGGGGCCGGGCCCGGGTCGGGGGCCGGGCAGCCGCCGGGGGTGCGCAGGCCCGTCGCCCTCGCTGCCGTGGTGGCCGCCGCGCTCGTGGGGATGGCCGCCGGAATGCTGATCGCCGCGCCCTGGGGTGACGCCGACGGCGGGGACGACAAGGTGCAGACGGCGCTGAACGGCCCACTGCCGAGCAGCAGTACCACCAGCACCGGTGCCGCTATTAGTACTGGCATCAGGACCGGTAGCGGCACCAACAGCAACAACACCTCTACCGAGGGGCTGGGCTGGTACGTCTTCAAGACGGACAAGTCGTACTCCTGCAAGGTCCGCCGGAACGGCGAGGCCGGCGGGGAGCTGTTCGCCGGATACAGCAAGACGCGCACCGCCGTCCTTGCCGGACCGGGCTGGGACGTGGTGGAGGCCCAGTGCCTGCTGGGCTATCTCCACTTGGAACCGGGCATCGTCGACGGGGTCTACGGTCAGCAGACCATCGCGGCCGTGATGCGTCTGCAGAAGAAGGCCGGGCTGCCGGCGGACGGCGTCGTGGGCCCGCACACCTGGCAGGCGCTGCGCGGATGAGCGGCCCCGCACCGGAGTGCGTGGCCCTGGCCGAGGGGCTCCGCGAAATGAGGGCGCGGACGGGCTTGAGCCTGGCGGCGCTGGCCGAGCGCACGGCGTACAGCAAGTCGTCCTGGGAGCGCTATCTCAACGGGAAGAAGCCAGTGCCCCGGCAGGCCGTCGAGGCGCTGTGCGCGTTGACGGGGGAGTCCGCCGGGCGGCTGCTCGCGCTCTGGGAACTGGCGGACGCCGAGTGGAGCGGGCGCGCCCGGCACACCCGCCCCTCTGCCGAGCCTCGGCCCACGCCCTCGCCCGCATCCGCCCTGGTCCCCGCAGGTGCTGTGGGCGCTACCGGCGTCCACAGGAGGGCTCGGCGCCAGGGGCTGTTCATCGCCGGTGTGTGTGTGGTCGCAGTGGCGATGTTGGTGGCGCAGTCTCTGCGGAGCCACAGCGCCGCGGGAAGCCCGGCGTCCACGCTGGATCCCGTCCCCGGATGCCGGGGGGAGGCGTGTGAGGGGAAGGATCCCAGCCCGATGGCCTGCGGATTGCCCGGCCGGGTGGACTCGCTCGGTCCGCCGAACCGCACCACCACCGGTGCGAGGGTGGAGATCCGGTACAGCCAGGTGTGCGACGCCGCGTGGGGCCGGATCTGGCATTCGAAGGTCGGGGACGTGATCGAGGTCTCGACCCCTGGCATCCGGCCGCATCGAGTCGTCGTCAGAAACACCGCGGATACGGGCGCCTACCGTTTCACGCCCATGATCGGCGGCCCGAACCGGACGCGCCTACGGCTGTGCTTCACACCGGCGGGCGCCACGAACCGGGAGTGCTTCGACTCCTGACGGTGCTCTCTCCTGGCCGAGCACTGCCTGCGCCCCCGGCGGGGCGAGGGCAGCGGTCCGGACTTGGCCTGCTCGCGCAGGGCGTAGTACCAGCCCTGGCGTTCTTCCCAGTCGAGCAGCGCGGACGATGCCCGGCGGGATACCCCGCGCGGTGAGGGCGTCGTCGACGGCCTGGACGTGGGGGCAGCGGGGCAGTCGCTGGGGCGTGCCCGCGGTGACGACGGGGACAGCGGACGGCAGCGGCTGTCGGCGCTCACTGCAAGCCGCCGCGGACGCCGCCGGTGAGATCGACTGCTGAAAGTGCTGTCGGCGGCCAACGTGCGGGACATGGCTCGGGGTGCCGCTGGGGGTGGCGCAGGCCCGCAAGGCGATCTGGGACTTCCGGCCGGACGTGGCCCTGGCGACCGGCGGCTATGTGGCCGTTCCGGCCGGGCTGGCGGCTCGCCAGTGTCGGCGGCCGCCGGTACTATCGAGATTCGATAGATTTCCATCGTTGCTCGATGTTGGGATGGGACATGGGAAAGCTGACCGTCGGTGCCCTGCGCGCCGTGCTCGCAGTGGTGCTCGTCGGCACCCTGTTCGTACAGACGTTGATGGTGTGGACGTTGGTCAGCGGGAGCGACCCGGAGGACGGGTCGCTCCCGCTGACCTCGCTGCGTGTGATCACGATCCTGGGCATGGTGTCGGTCCAGGTGGCACTGGTCTGCGTAGGGCGGCTGGTGACGATGGTGCGACGCGGAACCGTGTTCTCCCCCGCCGCCTTCCGGTACGTGGACGGAGTGATCGGCGCGATCGTGGCGGCCGCCCTCGTGTGGTTCGCGGTCACGCTCGTCAATGCGCCGGGCCAGCGGGACGACCGGGGTGTCACCCTCATCATGGGCGGCGTCGGCGTGGCCATCCTGGGAGTCGCCCTCATCGTGCTCGTGCTGCGGATGCTGCTCGCCCAGGCCGTCGCGCGCGACGACGAAGCCTCACAGCTGCAGGCCGAGTTGGACGGGGTGATCTGATGCCGATCGCCGTCGACATCGACGTGATGCTGGCCAGGCGGAAGATGTCCGTGGGCGAACTCGCCGATCGCGTGGGGATCACGCCCGCCAATCTGGCGGTACTCAAGAACGGCCGCGCCAAGGCGGTACGTTTCGCGACGCTCGCCGCGCTCTGCGAGGTGCTCGAGTGCCAGCCGGGCGACCTGCTGCGCTGGGAGCCCGAGGACGGCACGGACGAAGACGTGCCCGCGTCAGGCCGGACCGCGGCCGGCGCCACCGGCACCTCCTGACGTACGGGTGCTGCTGGACTCATTCGCTCTCCGTGGGACCAAGGGTGCAGGCAGGCGTACCTCTTCGGGTGCACGGCAGTCATCGCCGTGAGCCGTGCGGGGGAGCAATACGTCAGTTTCGCGGGCGATGTGAGGACCCGTCAGCCCGCGAGAGCCTGTGAGGGCGCCCCCGGAGCAGGGGCGCCATCCATGAGGAAGGACCACCGATGAGTCGCAATGCGTCAGCCTCCACCCGCCTCCGTGTCGCCGCGGGCGCCGCCGTCCTGATCACCGTCGCGTGCACCGCCTCCGCCGCGGCCTTCGACCGTTCGCCCGGAACCGACTCCCCCGTTATCTTCTTCGCGGTCCTGCAAGAGGGCCGCTGGCCTCCGGGCCCGGCATGACTGTTCCCCCCCTGTCGAACCGATGACCTGGGGGGTGGTGTCACCGGGCCTGAGAGGCGCCGTTGGAGACGCTGATGAGAGGTCCGACTACCGCCTGGCCT
>NZ_JBVHLJ010000018.1:0-68193 GCF_055559055.1 Streptomyces sp. NPDC024687
AACTGCGGCGGATAGTTCTTCATGACCACGAGATGTCCGTTCTCAGATCCTCAGGATCCAGTGTCTCGTGTGTCCAGGATCAAGGGTCAAGGCCCCCCTGCTCATCACCCCCGAGGCGGACATCGTTCCGATCGACCTTCCCGAGGGTGACAACCGGCTGATCGTCATGCGAGCGGTTCTGCGCTGCGACCGGGTTGACGTCGTCGCCCTCACCGACCAACTCGACATGTGGCTCGACGACGAGGGTCTCTACAACCACCCGGTCAACAAGCTCGCGACGCTCCTTGCGATCCGATTCGGATTCACCCACCAGCAGTACCACGGGCCTGTGCTGCTCACCGGTGGCGCTGACACGAACGGCGACACCGTTCCGCTCACCAAGGACAAGGCAGTGGCGCTCCTCACCAGCATCGCTGACCTGATCTAGGCCCCCGGGGAGCGGCGTTTGCCGCTCCCCACCCCCGGCGGCGGGGGAGTGGCACCCCCGCCGCCGCGCCGAAGACTCACACAGACTCAGGAGCTCACCACATGTCGAACACCGTCATGATCACCACTCCCGCCCGGAACGCCATGGACGGGCACGGTCTTACGGACGCGCGCACCATCCTTGCCTCGGATGCCGACCTGCACCCCAAGCGGCAGGGCCTGAGCGTTGCGCCGCGCGCGGTCGCGTACTCCGTGTACTGCCCCGCGACGGAGCGGTACAGCCTGGTGACGCTTGACGGCCGGTGGATCATCCCGGGGCGGGAGGGCTACAAGACCCGGGGCCCCGTGGCGACGTACGCGCGGAAGAACATCGCGACCGTACGACCGGACGCGCTTGTGATCCTGGAGCCGGTACGGCACAACGGCCCGTTCAAGGCGACGCAGTACGGGCGCCGTCCCGGCACGTGCCGCCAGGCAATCGGGGAGGACTGGCGCGGCATCTACGGGTACGCATGCTCATGTGGTGCGGGCGTACAGCCTGCGAAGGTGGCCCGTGAGGGTTGGGTGATCGTACGGGACGGTCGGGGCACACACACCGTGTCCTACGCGCTGCGTAGCGAGCACCGCCGGGAGTACGGCACGGTCCCGATGGAAGTTCCGGAGCGTGCCAACGTGGTGGTGGCAGGCGCCCCCGAGGCTCCAGCGGTCAAGGCTCCGGCCACCGTGAACGCTCCGGCCGAATCGGCCCCCGTAGCGGAATCTGCGCCCGTTCCGGCTCCCGTCGCGGAAGTCGACACCCCGGAGACTCCGGCGGACGCTGAGGCGCCCTTCTGCGCCCCGTACAGCGTGGCCGAGTACAGCATCACGCCGGACGTGTCGGCGGTCGGCCGCATCGCATACGGCGCACCCAAGCCCGTCAAGCGCTGGAAGGTCGTCGACGCGAACGGACGTGTTGCCTCCGATGATCACCTGTCGCGGCTCGCGGCAGACACCCGCGCCGACTTCCTCAACGGCGAGTCGGGCCAAGCGCAGACTCCGGACACGTGCCCGGAAGGCACCCCTGACAATGTCCGTTCCCTGGTCAGTGCGGGCGCGCACGGTCGCGCTTACATCACGGGCGGGGGCGCGCGACTGAACATCGAGTCGGCGGACGGGCGCGCCCGATTCACGCTGCACACCGTGCCGGATGAGGCACATCAGGAAGCCCGCGACGGATTCCACAAGCGCGCGCGGGAACTGTCCGGGGAGATCGCCAAGCGTGCCGACGGGCGTCCCGTGTTCAAGCCCGCGAAGGCTCAGATGTGGTCGGGCAAGCCCGCACCCCGTAAAGCGTTCGAGCCTAAGGACTACGCCCCGGGATCCATGCTCGCGTGGACCGTGGACGGGGTGCGGTTTACGGGACAGGTGTGGGCGAACCGCGTGCAGTCGGGGAAGTGGAACGGCGACCGGGGCGAAACCTCCGCTGTCGTCGTGGCGACGGTGAACGGCCGTCGGGCACGGCGCGATGAGGCAGTGTGCCTGCCGTTCGTGCATGGCTCGCGCCGCAAGAGCGCGTTTGCGTTCGTGGCCACGCAGCACGGCAACGCTGACGTTGAGGTGATCGCCCCGGAGTGCGCGTCCGACGGTCTGTTCGATGTGGTCGCCACGGCCGGTGACCCGGTTGAGGAATGGGAGTCGGAGGGCGGATACGTACCGGGTGTCGAGCCTGCCAACGTTCCGGCGGAGCATGTCGACGCTGACGAACCTGCCCCGGCGGAAACTTCTGAAGCTGCCGACGCTCCGACGGAGGTTCCGGCCGGTGAGCACTGCCCCCGCTGCAACCGGAACACGCTGTACGGCATCGAGTGCGCCTACTGCGGCCACGTGATCATCACGGCCCTGATCGGCCGTGGCCCGCGACTGTGCCCCGCGGAGGAAAAGGCCATGGCTACGGGCCGTCAGTACTGCCCGCGCTGCTTCACGGTCGGTGTGGCGCTGTACGCGACGACGCTGCACACGGGGCCCGGGTACGTGTGCGCCGAGTGCTACACGGCCCACGGGCGCCGTCTGCCCGAGGCGGGCCCGGCGCCGGTCAAGGCTCCGGCCGGTGCCGTTGTCCGGGCCGCGCGGGCAGCGCGCAAGGAGGCGGAGGAGGCGGGCGCGAGCGTCGGCGAGATCCACCGAGCTGGGGAGGCCGCGCGCAAGGCGGTCGCCATGGCGTACGGGCAGCGTCCGGCGGACGTGATCAGCGACCCGTGCAGCGTGGACGTGTGGGAGGGCGAGGGAGGGGCCTGCGTCGGCGTCGACCGGCCCAGCGCGCCGGACGCTGGACGGGGCGCCGGGCCCGTCGGCACCGACCCCTCACCGGAAATGGGTACATGTACCGCTCCGGCGGTCGACGCCACCCCAGTACGTCCTGACGTCGTGAGCGCCCCAGGGGCTGGCGACACCTGGGACGGCGAGGGGGACGCCCTTCCTGGGGCGGAGACTGTCCACGTCCACTCTGTGGAGGAGCGGGGCGCCGACGACCCCCTACACCGTCCGTCCGGCCGCGCCCGAGTGGACGCCCGTACCGGGCACTAACAGCCGGACCGCTGAACTGACCTGCGCGGGGCGGCAGTACCGCGTCTATCACGCGCCGGAAGCGGTACTGCCCTACACCGTGCGCTACACCCTCGATGGCGCCGACGTCGACCTGGGAGGGTGGGTCGGCCTGGACGACGTGCGCGCGATCGTGCGGGCCGACCGCCGCCGCAGCGCTGCCCTGGAAGCGGACCGCCGCCGTATCGAGCAGGAACAGCGGCGCGCGGTCTACTGGATGCGGGGTGAGCGGCGGCAGGCCACCGTGCGGCTGACCGCGGAAGAGCGCCGGGCCATCGCCCGTCGCGCGGAGGAAAAGCATCGTCCCGTGACCGCGGAACTCTACGTCTCGCCGATCACCGGCAGGGCAGTGCTGGCCTGGGTGTGCGGGACGTGCAACTCCACGCACGATGACCACTTGTGGCGACCGCAGACCATCGGGGGGAGCTACCGCACTCCGCTGTCCGTCGAGCGGGGCACCTTGGCTGCCCTGGTGGAAAAGCGAGGCTGGACCGTCACCGGCACCTGGACGGCTCACGGGACGCGCGGGGACACCATGCGGGCAACCATCGCCCCGACCCGGGCTTACCTCGCGTGGGTGGAGGCGACCTACGGGCCGGAGCCGGCCACGCCCGAGGTGGAGGCGGGGGAGCGCATCGTTGCTGTCCAGCGGGGATGGTGGGACGTGGTCAGCAAGGAAGGGCACCGCTACGAACTCACCGTCCGGCCGGCCCTGACCGGGCTCGTGTGGAGCGTGCGCTTCCGCAGCGTCGACGGATTCGAAACGGTCGCCACGACCGGCATGGCGGGCACGGTCCTGATCGGCATGCGGGCCCACTCCACCGAGCGCGGCCGCCAACTCACGGGCGAGGGGCCCGCCGAAGCGGTACATGTACCGCTCGCCAGCTGACAGACCGATGCGCCTGGCTCCGCCCTCGGCGGGGCCAGGGCTCGGCGGCCGACTCCCTGGCAGTGGGCCCCAGGCGCGGCCGGATTGGGGCGGCAGAGCGGTGGGATCCCGAGAGCCGCGTCGGCGGGAGCCAGGAACGAGCCCCTGGGGAAACGGAGTTGACCACAGGGCGGCGGGGATTGGTACATGTACTCGATGAGCGTGCGCATCAAGTGGCAGGACATCATCGACCGGGCCCGCGACATCGTCGACGGCTACGACGGCGGCGTCACCGTCCGACAGGTCATGTACCGGCTGGTCGCCGCAGGGCTTGTGCCCAACACCGCCCCCACCTACCGAAGGCTGTCCTCCCGACTCGCCCAGGCCCGCCGCGACGGACTCTTCCCCGACCTCATCGACACGATCCGCGAAGTCCACGTCCCGCCGGCCTGGCAGGACGCCGACGCGTTCCTGGCCGACATGCCCGAGTGGTTCCGCCTGGACCGCACCCGCGGGCAGGAGTGGGCGCTGTACGTGGCGGCCGAAAAGGACACACTGCGCCAGCTGCTGACCGGCTGGCTCGCCGAGTACAGCATCCCGGTCCTGGTGGTGAGAGGCTTCGGCAGCCAGTCCTACGCCGATGTCGTCCGCGACCGGGCGCGCAGCGATCCCCGGCCGGCGGCGCTGCTCTACCTCGGCGATTTCGACGCCAGCGGCTCCGACATCGAACGCGACTGGGTGCAGCGCACCGACTGCTGGGAGCGGGTGGAGCGGGTGCTGCTGACGGACGGGCAGGTCCGCGAGTACCAGCTGCCGCCGGCCGAGGGGAAGAGGGACGATCCTCGCTGGCCCGGGTTCGCCCGCCGCTACGGCTTCGACCTCGAGCGTCCCGTGCAGTGGGAGGTCGAGGCACTGGAACCGGCCGAACTCAAGCGCCTGGTGATGGAGGCCGTCGACAGTTACATCGACCGGGAGATCCTCGCCGAGGTCATGGCCGAAGAAGAACAGCAGCGCGCCCAGCTCGCCACCCTCCTCGGCCGGCCGCAGGACGGCTGAACGAGGGCATGGACTCGGCCATTGGGAAGGTCGGTGCGGCGAAAACCGTACTGGAAGGGGTGCAGGCTGAGACACTGATCCTGCCCCGTTGTCCCCCGTCGGCGGGGCACCCACGCTGCAGGGACCGTCGGCCGGCCGCGGACAAAGAAAGCGGCCGGCGCCCAATCCGCCGAAGCGGGTGGCAAGGGCACCGGCCAACCGAAGACACACACCGTCCAGGACTGCAAGTGACCCGCACGGGTTGCGCCGTCCTTCGAGTGTAGCGGTGCGACAGGCGCGAGGAACGCCTCCTTGCCTCCGATGACGTAAGTCCGGTAACTTTCTTTCGTTTGGGCGTGTTGTGGCAAGCACACCCAGCCCGAAGTCATCAGCGTCGTCAAGGAGTTCCTCCATGCTGTACCGCGCACAACCGCGTGCCGCCGGCTTACGCCGCGCGCGCCAAGACGTCGGCTCCGTGCCCCTCGAGTCCCTGATGCACATCACCGCCCCCGCCATCGGCGTGGTCGCGGGCTTCGTCCTGGCCGTCCGCGCGAAGGCGAACCTCGAGACTGAGGCTGTCGCGGCCGGCAGCCCCGCGCATCCGCTGCTGCCCAAGGCCGTGCATCCCGGGGAGCCGGTGGGCGCCCGCACCCTCCAAGACCAGTGGTGTGCTGCCGGCGCACCCGCCCCCACGGCATAACCACCCTGCCCTGTCCGCAACGCCGACGCCGGCGCCCTGCCCAACCGACCAGGAGACAGCGATGATCCGCGCCGGACGCCGGAAGTACGTCCAGAACAGCGAAGAGCTCGCCGCGGCCATGGGGCTGACGATTGGCACCTTCCGCAACAAACAGCCCTACGCCGACGAGAACTTCCCATCCCAGATCAGCTCCGACGGGGCGCGGGTGAAACTATGGGACAGCGAGCAGACCGCCGCCCACCTGGCCGGCCGCCCCGTCCCCGAACTGCCGCACGAGGACGACGACCAGGACCTCCTCGACCGCAACGAAGCCGCCGCCGAGCTCGGTGTCAGCCCCAAGACCTGGGACAAGAACTACAAGACACACCCCCAGATCGCCCCCCACCTGACCCTGGTCAAGGGAGTGGAGCACTGCCCACGCGGCATCGTGCGGGCCTTCCACACCAGCAAGGACACCGGCGGCGGGCCCAAGGGCCGTCCGAAGGGCAGCGGAGACATGGTGCCGCGGGACGAGATCTCCACCCGGGTCGGCGACCTGCTCGACGAAGACCCGGCGGTGACCCTCGCAACGGTCCAGGAGCGCATCGGCCTGTCCTACGCCGCGGCCGCGCGTGCCCTGCCCCGGCTGCGCGGGGAGCGGATCGCCGACCTGCTGCAGCGGGAGCCGGACCTGACCCCCGAGGAGGCCGCCACCCGTCTCGGCTACCCGACCGCGGTCCAGCGCACCGCCCTGGCCAGCGCCGCCACCGAACTGCGCGCCCGGCACGTGCAGCCGTACCTGCAGCGCGTCGCCGACGTCCTGGTCGGCGCAGGCCTGGCCGAGGCACAGGACGTCCGGGTGCAGCGCCTGGAGGGCGATGTCCTTGCCGCAGCTGTGGCGCTGAGCGGATCGGGCGCGCCGGCCCTCGTGTGGGACGAGCGCTACGGCTGGCGCACCGCCGTCAGCAAGCGTCACCCGATCGGCAAGGAGGCCGGCACCCCGCCGGAGGGAGACGGCATCCGCTACCTCAGCGAGCACCAGCAGCCCGAACCCGCCGAACTGCTGGCCGCGCTCACCGACCGCCGGCACGGCTCCCGGCATCCCAAGACCGTCCTCCCGGCCGGAGGCCCTCTGCAGGGCTGACCCCCGGCAAGAAGACGCGCGACGCGACAACCCTGGCCAGCGGCCCGGACACCATTTCGGTGTCTGCCGATCCCACTTGACGTGCCAACTCGCCCGCAGAACAGACGTGTTCCCCTCCCCTTGGTGATGATCATGCGGTATATTTGTCTTGTGGGTTTCATGGCAGAGCCCACCACCGAAGACAGGCACATCACCAGGGAGACTTTCGTGCTGGACACGATGAAGAACACCGCCCGCCAGCCGCTCACCGACACCCTCACCGACCTCGGCCGCGCCATGGACGAACAGCGCGCCGTCACCATCGCGTACGCCGACGCGGACGAAGCCCCCTCCATCCGCACCATCGAGATCCACGACATCATCACCGGCGGCGAGGACGGCGCCGTCCTCGTGCAGTCCATGGACCGCCTGAGTGGCAGCTTCCGGGGCTTCCGGGCCGACCGCATCCAGATCTACATCACCCACGACGAGGCGTACGTCCTCGACACCCCCACCCTCCCGCTCCCGGTGCGCTTCACCGCCCGCACCGAGAAGGAGCTCGTGGCCCTGGAAGCTGGAGCGCGACTGACCGCACGCGGCACACCGCCCGGTGCCGAGCCCGGCACCGCGGCCGCCGCCACGGTCTCCACCGTCCGCGCACCAAGACTCTGGAGCCACCGCATGCCCGCGTACGCGCCGCCCGCCCAGCTCGCGGCCACCCCCGTGACCGACACCTTCCGCCCCAAGCGGGCCACCGTTTCTGTCCTACGGCCTGGGCGCCGACTCGACAGCGATCCTGCTGATGTACCTGGCCGACCCCACCGCCCACGGCTTTGAACCCGACCTGACGGGATGCCGAGATGGCGGAGCTCCGGAAACAGCGGGACGCCGCCCTGGCTGCCAGCCAACGTACAGAGGCCGACCTGACGGCCCTCCGCAACGTCAACCAGCGCTTGATGGTGGAGAACAGTCGACTGCTCGAGGCCGCAGCGCTCGCACCTGCGGAGTAGCCTGCATCTGGACGGCATTCACCTCAGGCGTTGGAGTGGACTCCATTTCGTTGGGGCGTTAACCCCTTCTGTTGTTCTTGACAAGGACTCGAAGTAATGCCGGGGGTACTCCAGTTCACCCGGAGGCAGGGACAAGCCATAGGCGTTGAACACCTCAACAGAACGCGTCAAACAGTTGTCGATCGTCAACGTGTACGGGCGAGACGAGGCTGCCCTGGCGGTCTTGTCGGCAGCCACAGGGTCCATCCAAGCTTTCGGCCAATCTAGGCAGCGGTAGGTCGTGTAGCGGCTTGCCTTAACCGGAGGAGACTTGAAGGAGGTGAGGACGTCCCGCCAAGTTCCAGTCTTAATCCAATTATCCTGAGCCCGGATGTATTCCGTTCCGCCAAATTCCCACCGATCGCCAGTAGTTTGGCGAAAAGCCCACCCTACATGCCCAACTTCCTCTGAGATTACGGATGTAGGTGCATAAAACATGCAGACGCGTCCTGCGGCCACCGTAAAGGAACTCTGACGATTAATGGTCTGGGTTCCGAATTTAATGGTCACGGAGTTAACGTAGAGCCCTGCGGAGTCTGATGGCACAGCACTGGGCGAGTAGATGGCGTGATATCCCGACTGAAAGTTATGTTTCTGTCTATGGGAGTAGATTGTGCGAGAGTTATTGTTGACCTTCCATGAAACCTCAACCTCTGCTGGGGTATCGGAGACTCTCACGAGGATGGCATACAATATCCGTTCATCAGGTGAGAAGTCTCTCTTCTCGCGGCGCGTGGAGTCGTACGTGAGTGCTCGCTCAGCGCTAACTGAAGCGGGTGACGTGTGCCCTGGCAGAGGTGCAATGAGTATGGTGGCGGCGACCATCAGTCCGACCGTGACCGCTGCTTTCCAGGAACGATTCATGAGACCTCCTCTAGGCCTCCCACCCTGTGAAAATCATTCGCGTTGAGTGGCGGCATCGAAGATCAAGCACTCGCGAGCAGCGTTGGACCTGGGTCACCTTACGTCGCACCGAGCCATATGTTCACTAGAGGCGAGCCCAGCAACAGCCAACTTCTATTCGGATGCTCCGCAGGAGGGGGCAAAGACCGCCCAGTCACGTTTTCCAGAAATGAACGTTTCTACGACACCGTCACTCATCCCAAACCTGATCACCTTTCCGGCGAACTTCGGTGCAGACGGCGCGAAGACCAACTCTTCACCACCGTAGTCGGGCGTGGTGACCGTGATATCTCCAGCGTACGTATCCAATACATCGTCTCGAGCACTAGCGATGTGTATGCCCGAGAGCGTCGAGATTGTCGTCGCCGGCCGTTGAACGTAAATCGCAACGAGGCGGTCAGATGTGAATCTGAGGAGGAGCCCCTCCGGTCCACCTTGCACACTGAAGTCTGTGCAGACTCTTCTGCCCTCCTTCCCCGGGATCGGCATGCCGATCGCTTTCGCCGCTTCGTCGCGGCTCATATCCAACTTCAAGGGACCCATGCCGTTGACGGTGATACGTTCGCGGGTCAAATCAATCCGGCCGCGGGCCTCCGACTCGGCACCATCTTTATGCGTCACGAACTTCTTGCCATCCCAAGTCCAGCTGAGATGGCGAACTCTGGACGGGGATCCATGAGGATCCCCGGGCCCGTAGAATTTAAGATCAGCGACGATACGGTCTTTTCTGATCGCTACGGACTCTGGCTGATATTCAGGAGGTAGCCAGTCCCCTCCACTCAGGTGGGGAGTGCGCGCTATCTCACTTCCGTTATTGGAGCGATAGACGCGCAACTCTTGCGTAAAAAAGTTACTCGGTTGGGGACTGCAGTAGAACAGCACCGCAGTGACGTTGCCGAGGTGCGGTAGTTTCCCTGGAGCGGTCCGCTGCACCTCGACCTCCCAGCGATCATACCCGCCAATACCGGCGGTTTTCGCTATCCCCTTGCCATTGCGGATCGCCACCTTGGCCGGTTTTTTCACAGTGTCATCGCAGGTGAGGCTGTAGTCGCGATTCTCCCAGTCAACCACTTTAGACGCCGACAGATTGAGATACGAATTTACAGCCCCCGGGAAGTCTCCACTGCGCTGGGCTTGGGGGGCTGCCTGTGCGGTCGAACCCGTGGCCAGGGTCGATCCGCCTATCAGAGCACAGACTGCACTCAACGCTATGCAGGAAAACCACCGGACACTTCCCAACATCGGTATGTCCCTCCGGGGAGATGGCGCATCTGGCACGCAAGATTCCAAACCAATAGAGGTTGCTGTATTGGTAGGCGCCTTGACGGCCGCAAGGCTAACCGGAAATCCTAGGATGCTAAGACATCCCGCAGGTGCTGAGTCCCGTTGCTTGAGGAAGTGACCTTTTGAAGAATTGCGTGCTGGGCGTCCTCACTTGTGACCCCAAGCACGAGGACTCCTGCCTCTCCCCATGGTGCTTCTTCGACCTTGTGCCTGCATCTTGAGCCGTTCGTTCCGACGGCCACGGGTGTCGTCCCTCCGCAACTGGTCGTCTGCAAGGCGGACGACACCTCCGCACACGCGTCTCCAGGGAGGGTTCATGTCTCTCCGGCTAGCGGCTGCACACCCTGTCGGTCAGTCCATTGATTCACAGGTAGAGCACGCCGGGGCCAGCGGGAAGTGCCTCCAGCGGTGCGCAGAACCGGCCGTACGTCGAATCCCTGGAGTGCTCGCGCTTCGTCCTGCTGGACGAATGCCCCGGAAATAACGCGGCCTACTGCGGCATGGCAACCGCCCGGACCGTGAAGCTGCTGCCGAACGGCACGGTCTTCAACTCGCGAGCGGCCCAGAAGATCCGCAGGCAGGAACAGGGCCACGAGTACACTGCCGCGCAGCTCATCAGGCTCGGCGCGTCGGCGCCACAAGCCGGCAGCGACCCCGTGCTCTGACTCCGGGACGCCCTGCTCGCGGTCGGCGCGCGGAACGCGAGGCACGCCGGTCCGCACCGGTTCTGCGGACGGTTCTCGCGTGTTGCCGCTTGGTCGATGACGGTATCAGGATGATGGGCTCCCGAACGCTGTCCTGCCCAAGGCACCCTGCCGTTCGACGACTTGACCGAGTTCCCCATCGCCTCCGAATGGTGTCAGCGGTGGCGAGGCCGACGGCACTCCTTCCGCCGCATCAGCGAGGGCGGGTTCGATGCCCGGCGATACGTGGTCGAGCCGTTGCCCGAGACCGCGGCGAAGGCATTCGTCGTCGGGCACCACTACTCCGGGTCCTTGCTCTCGGGCCAGGATGAGCGGCAGGCTCTGGGGCTGAGCACCGTGCCGGTGCTGTTCCGTGGGGAAGGAGTGAATGTCGTTGATCCACCCCCACAGTCGTGCCGTGGCGTGGAGCAGCTGACGGACTTGCTCGCCGTGGTGGAGTTGGTCGGGCAGGTCGAGGTGCGTGCAGAGTTCGATGAGGGTGGCCAGGACATGGCCGAAGAAGGTGTGGGGGCGCATGGCCTCGTATTCGGCGAGGCCGATGATGCGTTTATGGGTGGTGGTCTCCCAGTACGTGGCCGCGAAAGCCTGGTGGAGTCGGGCGGTGGTGCGGGCCTCCTGAGCTGGGGTCATCAGGTCGTGCATGCGCCGGGAGAGGTCGGCCAGCGCGTAGGTCAGCGGGGAAGAGGCGCAGGGCGCGGTGCGGGTATCCAGGACGTGCGTGAAGGCGGCGGTGTGGGGGGCCAGTGTGGTGGCGGTGGCCTGTGGCGCTTCGACGTGGAGGTCGTCGAAGACGCTGAGCCAGATGCACAGGTCCGCGGCGAGGTCCAGCAAGTCCTGGTCGGCGCCGGGGAAGAGGCATCCAGCACCGCTGCCCACCCGGGTGGCCTTCAGCCTGGTGCTCTAGCGGATGTCGTCGACGAGGCGGTGGTCATCGAGCCAGCCTGCGATGTGCTCGTCCGTGGCAGGGCCCAGCGGGTTGGAACGGGCGGGAAACAAATGCCAGAACGTGAGGGCCGATCCCGTCGAACCTGGTCAGCCGGTACCTCATCGCTGGAGGATCCCGGTCGCTGTCGCTGACCGGAGTAGGGCCAGCCGGCGCTGCCTGCCTCAGGGTGTGGCGGCGGGCAGCGCCGGTGTGTGGGTCAGTGGGTGTGGGTCCACCATTCCAGGAGGGCGATCAGGAAGGGGCCGGTGGCCGCGGCGAGGGACAGTGCGGCCTGGCGGGCGGCCTCGCGTCGCAGCGGCTTGTCGGCCGGCGCCGGCGGGTTGGCGGGCGTCTTCTGCCGGGCGGGTGTGGGGGTGGTGGGCTTGCGGCGGCGGAAGTTGTTCATGGCAGTGCTCCCCTGCGGGATCGCGGTGATTGTGGGTGCCGGGCCCGGCGTTGCCATGACTCTCCTGCCGGGGGTGGGCAACCGTCCCAAGTACCGGGCGGGGCGGGCGGGTGGGCCGTTACGCTCCGGGCCACAGCCCGGTGCCCGGGGTGCCCGCCCCGTCCGGGGCGGGCACCCCGGGCACCGGGGAACGGGGAGGGAACGTTGAAGACGACACCACCGGCACCGGCCCTGGGTCCTGGGTGCGAGGTTCTGCGGGTGCGGCTGAGGGAGTTACGCGAGCGCGCCGAGCAGGCGCGTAAGCAGGCCGGCAAGTCGGGTTCGCTGGACAGCCTGGAAGCCGCGGTGCGCCGGTCGGAGACGCGCGGCGTGGAGACGTTCCGCGGGCAGCGGGTGAGCGGCTGGGCGCCGCCCCTGGACAGGCCGGAGAAGTTCGTGGTGCCACAGGACGGTGACATCCTGCTGGCCGTCGTCGCGGTCTGGTCGGCCTGGACCGGCCAGCCCGCGCTGAACGGACAGGGGCGGGTGGAGAAGCGGTGGCTGACGAGGGCGGAGCGGGAGTGGGGCGCGCTGCTGAAAGCTGCACAAGACGAACGGCGTGCGTCCCGGGAACGGGGGGGCGAAGGCACCCGGACCCAGGTCGATCAGCTCAAAGACGGAGTATCCGTCGGGACTGTGCGGCTGCCGGAAACGGTCCCTCCGGCCCTGTCCGGCCTTCCTTCATCTTCACCTGCTTTCACCGGTCGTACTGAAGAGGTTCAGAAGCTGCTCGCGGATCTGGCCCCAGAGCAGCGGGGAGCGCCGCTGGTGACGTCGGTGGCCGGTATGGCTGGGGTGGGTAAAACGGAGTTGGCTGTGTACACCGCCAGGAGGGCTCTGGACAAACCAGGGTGGTTTCCTGGCGGAGTCTTATTCATCGATTTGTTCGGTTACGACCCCGAGCGCTGTCTCTCTCCCGAGCGGGCACTTGGCAGTCTCTTGCGCGGGCTTGGCATGAGGGAGCACATCCCTGCCGATTTGCAGGACCGCGTGCTCCTGTACCGCAGTGTGCTCGCGGCGTACGCGGCGCAGCACCGGCGGATCCTGCTTGTTCTCGACAACGCATCCAGCGCCGATCAGGTGGCCCAGTTGCTGCCCACGGATGGCGTTACTGCAGCTCTGATCACCTCTCGTCACACTCTGGAGATCGAAGGCCGTCTGCATGATCTGGGTGTTCTCGACGAGCGAACCTCGGTGGACCTACTGCGCCGCGTGGTCGTGATGGCCCGTGGCGAGACCGATACGCGCATCGCTGATGCCCCCAGCGACGTGGCGGAAGTCGCACGGTTGTGCGCAGGGCTGGCGCTCGCGCTACGCATCTGTGCAGCCCTGCTCGTCACCGACCGTACACGGCCCCTGGCCTCGCTGGTTCAGGACCTCACCGCATCGCACACTCGACTCAAACGGTTGGGCCTTCCACGGAAAGACCGGCCCGTACGTGCCTCGTTCGAGCTGTCCTACCGTCAGCTGGACGACGATCAGAAGCGTATGTTCCGGTTTCTTTCACTCAACCCGGGTCCGGACGTTTCCACCGAGGCTGCCACTCATCTTGTTGCCAGCGATGAAGCTGAGGAGCTTCTGAGGAGCTTAGCCGCCGCGCACCTGACCGAATATGGAAACTCGTGGGGCAGGTGGCAGCTACACGACCTGCTCCGGCTGTATGCCGGCGAGCTCGTTGACGCTGATGCTGCGGCTCCTCAGGCGCAGCGGAGGCTTTTGGAGCACTACCTGGACCGAGCCCAGTGTGCATCAGGCTACATCTTGGAGCTGCCGGCATCTCGCGCGCACGGCTTTCTTGACCGGGATAGGGCTGTGGCCTGGCTGGAGGCCGAGCAGGCCAATCTGATCGGCGCGGTGGAACTCGCGGCTAGTCACCACTTCGATATCGCCCGGGATCTGTCGGAGGCACTCGAGAACTGGTTCACCGACCGCCCTGCACAGGGACTCGCCACTGCGCGGGCAGCGTTACGCGCCGCACGACAAGCGGAGGACAAAAAGGGGGAAGGGCGCGCTCTCGTACAACTCAGTCATGCTTTACGAGAAAGCGGCTCGCCCGATGAAGCCATCGCCGCAGCACGAGAGTCCATTGGCCTTGCTCACAGTCTCCACGACAAGCTGACAGAAGGTAGAGCACTTCGCGCTCTCGCCGACGGCCTCGCGTACACAGAGGAGTACCGACAGGCCGCCGAGACCTATGTGCAGGCTGCCAGGCTGCTGCGGAAGGTGGGCGACGAGCACGTGGCGGGCGCAACCCTGATGAACCTGGGAGTCATGCTGCACGACATCGGGGAGTCGGAAAGAGCACTCGATGCCCTGCAGGCCGCCGCACGTGTGCTGTCTCGCACGAGCCGAAGCGTGCAAGCACTAGCGCTGCGCAACCTTGGAATAGTCCTGCGCGAAATGGGCCGATCCGAGGACGCCGCTGAGCGCTACCGTCAGGCAATCCAGCTCAGCCGCGAAGCGGGCACGCACTGGGATCCCTTGAACGAGGGAGCGGCCTTGGTATGCCTGGCCCTGTGTTTGCAAGAGCAGCTTCGCTACGTGTCTGCGGAGCAAGCGTTCCACCAAGCCGTCACAGTGTTCGGCAGTCTGCGCGGAAGCAAGATGAAGGCAAACGCTTACATTGCCCAAGCTAACTTTCTGAGGGCATGGGGACGTCAGGAAGAAGCGGTAACCGCCCTGTCATGCGCCGCCGACACTTTCAAGGAACTAGACGACCCGGAAGGCCAGTCCAGGGCGTTGATCGCCCTGTACAACTGGTTGAACTCTCTCCACCGGTTCAAGGAAGCGGCCGACACAAGGGCCCGTGCCGCCGACATCTGGCACGCCCTTGGCGACCACGGACGAGAGATGAATGTTCTGCGCGCCATGGGCCTGGAACGATGCGAACCCTGCAGCGATGAGATTCCAGCAGAACAGCCTCCTCCGGACTGACGCCGGAGGGGTGAGCAGGGTCTTACTGGTGTACCGAGAGGGCGCGCGTAATCAGGCGGGCGCAAGATCGTTCGCTTGGCATGAACGACATGAAGCATGCCCTTGCCGGCGCTGCCTTTGCCATCTCTGTTCTCGGCCTGTCTGCCGGACACGCGGTGGCGGACCCTGAGCCCGGCGGGGCCTCCCCGGTACCTCGGCCGTCGCGGGCACGAAACAGCAGTTGTCGGGTGGCGGGGCGAACCTGGGCAGTCTGACTGTCGCCAGGCAGAACATCGACTGGTATAAGCACTGGTAGCCACTCAGACCCGTGCGGTCATCGGCCGGCGTTGGCGCCCCTTGCGGCGAGGTGATAGCACTCGGTGCAGCCGACCGTGGCGCCGAGGCGTCCGACACGGGCGCCTCCCTCCTCGCCGCGCGGGGTCAGGTTCGACGCCGCCGGGTGAGGCCGGGGACTGCCGAGTGGGCGGCCAACTGCCCGCGCAGGCTCGCGTTGGCCTCCTTCATCTGGTGGTTCTCGACCTCCAGGACCTGGACGATCCGGGGCATGAGCTGAAGCTGAGTGCGCAGGTCGTCGCGTTCGGCGCGGACTCGGGCCAGGTCCTGCTGCTGCTTGGCCGCGCGGTCCCGCGCGGTCCCGGACTCCGTCTCCGGGAGAGGCGATCGGGCTTTGACTAGGGCGTAGAAGAGGTCCTTGAGCCCGGTGTGCTTGTGGGTGAGCTTGTTGCGCCGCAGGCCAGCTTCTGAGGCCAGTGAGACGACGGTCAGTTTGCCGTCGGAGTGCAACGGTGTGCCGATGAGCAGGCGCACCATGGCGTCGGTGATGGCTCGCACCTCCGCGGCATCCCTGGAGTCGGCGTCATGGGCGCTGGCGAGGGCCGTGCCGACGAGCTGGGCCAGAACAGCCTCGCCGACCGGGTCGGGGCCGGCGCCGTCGGGAGTGCTCATCGTGGTTCCTTGGTGTCTACTGCACCCGGCTGCTGTGCGTGGTGGCGGCGGATGATCTCGGTGAGGTGGGCCCGGCGCTGCTGTTCGCGGGCCGCGATGGGGTAGGGGTCGAGGCCGGCCTCGGCGGCATCGTCGATCCGAGTGACCTCGGCCCGCAGGGCGGTGACCTGGCTGTCGGTGCGGCTGATGTTCGCGCACGCTGACTGGCAACGGGAGTGGTCCGGGGTGCTGCGGCCGCCGTCGCGCGCCCGGCCTCGGTCCGGGTCGCACAGCGCGGTGAACGCGTCATGGTTGCAGGTCAGGAAGAATTTCGGGTCTTCGTAGACCTGAAGTCGCGGGTTGTCGGCCAGCGCGCGCAGCTCGCGTTTGCCGAGATAGGTTCCGGCGTACCGGTCGGAGAACTCCGCTGCCGCAGCGCGGTATCGGTCGGCGGCCGGGCCGCTGACCGTCTCGCCGGCGGCGATGCGCTCGCCGGCCTCGGTGAGCGTCTCGGCGAGGGCCAGACCCTTCTCCTGGTCCAGGACCTCGAGCATGTCGGCCTTGGAACGGCCTGCGTACGATTCCGACATGGCGGTGGCCGCGTGGCCGTACTGCACCGCGAGGGCGATCCGGCCGCCGGGCTGGCGGTCGATGAACCAGGCGATGGTGCGGCGGAAGCGGCGCAGCGCGACGGCGCCGTCGGGGTCGGCCGGGATCAGCTCGTGCGGGCGGTCGTGGGCGGCGGCGAGCCGGTTGGCCCAGGTGGTGAAGGCGCAGATGCGTTCCACGGCGGCTGCGGAGGACAGGCCGGTGCGGGTGATCGTGCGCTTCGCGCCGCGGAAGAGGGTGCGGGTGAACAACTCGTCTCCCTCTTCGAGCTGTTCCGCGACGGCGATGGCACGGGCGACCGGCTCCAGCACGATCCAAGGGTCCGCGCGCATCTCGCCTTCGGGGATCGTGTTGCCGTCTTCGTCGAGGACGCCCTTGAAGTGCTGTCCGCGCACCTCGTAGCGCACGGTCCCGTCGTCGCGTTCGACGCGGGTGCAGCAGCCGCGGCGCAGGGCCAGCACCTCTTCGGGCCGCATCCCGGAGAGGTACGAGCAGCAGATCAGCACGGCGGTGGACAGGTGCAGCACCAGGGTGTCGACGTCGTCGAAGCCGAGCGCCGGCGTCCAGGGGGCGATGCCGATCCGGCCGGAGACCGGCACGTCGAGCACAGGGCCGGGGCCGAAGTGCTCCGCGGTGAGCTCGTCGGTCAGGGATCTGCGGGCGACGCCGAGCTGGGTGGGGGTGACGCTGATGGTGGCGGCCAGGAAGGTCCCAGCCATCGGCGGTAGCGGGCCGCGGTACCGCGCGGCCACGGCGGCGGCTGCCGGGGCGTTGCTGGTGGGCAGCTGCTGGCCGGCCGCGATCAGGCCGCGCAGATAGGCCCGGGCCTTGTCGATGCCGCCGGGGACCGCCCGGGCGGGTAGGGAGTCGAGCAGCCGGCGGTGCTCGCGGGCGGCGGCCAGGATGTCGTCGGAGAGGTCCAGGACGGTGCGCAGGGCCCAGACCAGCAGCGGGGACATGACGGCCGGGTGCACGATCGGGATGTTGTTCTCGCCATCCGGGGCGTCGTCGTTGGTGCCGAGGAAGTCGGTCATGACCGCGGCCGGATCCTCCCAGGGCGGCATGACCAGCCGGTCGCGCTCGGGGAGGAAGGGCGCGTACGCCCACAGTCGCGAGATGAGCTCCAGGTTTCTGGCGTTGGTGCGCCAGCGGCGCCCGCTGGGCCGCAGCTGCTCGGCGTACGCCTGAAGGTCATCGGCCGTGACCTGGCCGAGTTCGGTGATGCCGCGGGCGGTGAGCCAGGTCGCGAAGCGGATCCAGGTCTGGAAGTAGTGGCGCAGGCTGGCCGGCTGGGTCACCGAGCGCGAGGCCCGCTGCTGGCGCAGGACGGTTGGAGTCGGCACGTTCAGTTCGGCGAACGCCGCGCGCATCAGCGCCAGCCGCAGCGCGGCAGGGCACCGGCTCCAGTCGACGACCAGGGAGCGGTGGGGCTCCTTGGCGCTCATCAGAGCCAGAGGCCACGCCAGGTTGCCGAAGCGTGGCAGCTTCGCCGGGTCGAAGCCGGGCCGCAGGCGGGCGAAGGGCAGGACGAACGCATCGGGCCCTGGAGCGATCACTCTGGGCCCGACCGGGTCGGCGTACGGGGTGCTCACGGGTCGAGTCTCCGCTCCAGCATCGCGTGGAGCAGCTCCCGGTCCGGTTCGCTCGCCGCGGTGACGAGGCGGGGCCTGTTGTCGGTGGTGGTGTAGGTGGTCAGGAAGTCGCCGATCCGGGCGTGGTGGGTAGCCCAGTCCGCGGCCCACACCGCAGGGGTCACCGCCGAGCGCAGCGACTCCAGAGCCTGGTGGAGGTAGGCGATGCGGGGCAGGTCGCGTCCGGTGGCCACCGCGTTTCGGCAGGCGAAGCACAGCAGGAACGACACCGCGCACGGCGTCCCGGCCGCGCTGTGGTCGGAGTTGAGAAAGTCTGCGCACGAGGCGACCGGGGTCCGCAGCCGGCCGGCCACGATCCGGCGGGCCACCTCGATGTTGACCTCGGCCTCCTCGAGCTCGGCGCCGGCCTCGGTGTCGCCGTCGACCTGGTCGACCAGCCGCATGGCCACCGCCTGCCGGGCGGAGGTGAGGGCCTGGGCGAGCCCGAGCTCCACCGCGCCGCGCGAGGCGTCGCGCACCCCCTCGTCCAGCAGCAGGTAGTCCCGCTCGTGGGTGCTCTGGGTGTTGTTGCGAGCCCGGCCGTGGTGCGCCTGGGCGCTGTGCCGCAGCGCCTGGGCATGGATCCGCTGCGGGAGGGCCACGCCGTCGGCGCGGGAATGGCTCTGCCAGCGCCGGATCGCCGCGTCCAGGACGTTGCCAGTAGCGTAGTCGCGCAGGTTCTCGGCCCCGCCCAGGCCACGGTGGCCGACCAGCAGCCTGGCCGTGGGCCGCCCGAGCAGCTCGAGGGTCGCTCGCGCCTGCGCGGTGAGCTCCAGGACGTGACGCAGGGCCCGGCCGCCGGAACCCTCGCCGACGTCGACGAGGGTGTTGCTCGCGTACCGGCGCCGGCCGCGCCGGGCCTTGTCCGTGTCCACCTGATGCACCGCCGGGTCCTCGCGGTCCGCGTTCGGCCACCAGGACGGCACGTCCATCTTCCTGACCACCGACAGGTTCCACGCCTCGTGCACGATCAGCAGCACGGCCGCCGCCCCGATCTCGTCCGGCGTCGCGAAGAGTCGGGTCAACGAGGCGGCGTTGCCCTCGAAGCCGAACGTGCGCTCCACGTATGCCGTCACGGAGCGGTCTGCGCCGCTGCTGTACCGGGGCAGGTCGCCGGTGCAGGCCAGCACGTCCAACACCTCGCCGACCGCCCAGTCGCGGTCCCCGGGCTCGATCGTCCCTGCGCGCCAGCGCGCCAGCACCGCGGTGTTCGCCGCGATCCGCAGTCGGCCGGCGCGCACCGTCACGGCGGCCGCGGTCCGGATCGCCTTCAGCTCCTCGCGGGTGTGAGCCTCCTTGCGGCGCCCGCCGCGGCGGGCCAGCGGGCGCCGCCGCGGCGTCTCCATGAACACCCGCGTCGCCTCTGGCACCCCGGGCGCCCGCCGTACGACCGCGGCCAGGACCCGGCGGACGTGGATGTCGCCGGACCACTTCTTCCACCACTCCACCGTGATCTGCCCGGTCGCGGTGACCGGCGGCTCGGCCGCGGCGGCCGTCTTGAGGAACAGCCGCAGCGTCAGGGCGTTGGTCCGGTAGGTGTCCTCGCTGCCCCAGCCCCGCCCCTGCGCCGCCAGCGCCGCGACCAGGGCCCGGCGGAAGTCCACCGGCCCGGGGCTGTCCCGGAAGTCCCACACACCCAGTGGCTTCCCGTCACCGCTGACCGGGCGCAGCACCAGCCCGTCCGCATCGAGCACCGGCGTCTTGCGGAAGCCGCCCGGGGGCAGCGCCGCCCGGCGGCCCCGGCCGCTCACGCCGCGTCCAGGATCAGACCGGTGCGCTCCGCAAGCTCCGCGATCTTCTCCGCGTTGACCGGGTTGTCGTCGTCGTTGAGCAGCGACTCCAGCTGCAGACCGCGAACCGGCTCCAGGTAGACGTCCCGGGTCACCTGCTCGCTGCGATGCCCGAGCATGTCCTTGACCATCAACCAGACCTGCCCGTACACCTCCTCGTAGTGCAGGCGCTGGGCTGGCGTCAGCCCGAGCCGACGGTCCAGCGCGTTGTGCAGCGCGATCAGCATCCGCAGGGCCATGGAGTGCCGGAGCATCTTCGGGGTCGCGAAGACCTCAAGCCCCGCGTCCGCGCAGCGCTCGCTCGCCCGCTCGAAAACCTTCGTCCAGCTCGCATACTCCATCGGCAGACCGCTCTCCGTCAGCCACAGCATCGCCGGCTCCAGACCGTCCTCGCCGTCGACGAACAGCCGCGTCCGCTCGGGGGCCGTCAGCCGCCCCAGCGCGCTCTGGCCCGACCCACCGTCCCGGTTCGTCCAGTACACCCGTCCCGCCCGGGTGACCTCGCGGACGATCCGCAGACCCGGCAACCGGTCGTAGACGCCCCGCGCCCGGGCGCGGGCCACCGCCAGAGCCCGCGTGCTCATCCGGTAGCCCTCGATGCGCTGGAGCGCCGGATGGCCGACGTAGAAGGTGTAGCCGGCCCGCTTGGCCACGGCCTGGCCGACCTTGCCCGCGTAGTAGTTCCGGAGCCCCAGGGCGGGGAGCTCGCACGTCAGCAGGGTGCCACCCTCGCGGCGCCGCAGACCGCTGGAGTACAGCAGGTCAGCGAACGCCGTGTCCCGGCCGGAGCACCGGCCACGCCATGCCTCATCCTCCAGCCCGCTCGGCAGCATCCCGCCGAGCCCGACGCTGCGCCACAGCCGAAGGCCCGAGGCGACAGCCACTTCACATCCGAGGTCTTCACGTCCGACGGCACGGGCAGCATCACCGGGTTCGCCGGCACAAAGCCGTGCCCGGCCGCGATGTCGTACAGCAGCTTCAGCGCAGCCAGTTCCTTCGCCCAGATCCCGCCGCCGACCGGCGCCGGGTTCTCCGCTCCCCGCCGGCGCCACGCCTCCCAGTCCTCTACGTCATCCTCCGACGCCTCGTCCCAGTTCAGCCCGCGCTGCCACAGGAAAGTGAAGAACAACCGGTAGATCGGCGCGTAGGTGAGCTGCGTGCCCTGCGCCTTCGCCGAGAACGCCGACCGCCGGAAGCACTCGCTCAGCCGGGGATCGACCCGCCCCTCCGGCGAGACCAGGATCGGCTGCTGCTCACGCAGCCCCAGCGCGCGCTCGCGCGCCTGCAGGTCTTCCCACCCAGCCACCGGCCAGTCGGCAGCGGGCGCCCCGCCACTACCCACCCAGAACAGCCGCCACTCGTAAGCCACTTCGCTCCCTCAGCCGCAACACGACATGAGGCAACACAGCGTATGTCTACAGAACACCGCTACGTGTTCCGGCTTGGCAGGAACCGACGCGAGCGGGAGAGTATCCGGCTCGGGATCGACCGCCGCCCCTACCCGAAGCGCCCCGACCACGATCCCGTGCGGCCATGAGCCCGGGGCGCAGCACACCCCTCGCGCACCCCACCATCCAACTCCGCCAGGACGCCGTACCGTTGACGTCCAGCAACGAGCCAGAAGGGCGCGTGATCGTCATCGTGCCCTGCTCGGCCGCCAAACTCCCAACAGACCGCCCCACCCCGGCCCGCCACCTCTACACCGGCTCGTATCACCTCATGTGCCGACGAGCCGCCGAGAGGATCGCCGGTCCCGCCAGCGTTCTCGTGCTCTCCGCCCTGCACGGTTTCGTCCGCCTTGACGACGAGCTCCTTCCGTACGAGCAGCCTGCTCCCGGACATGTCAGCGTCGAGCAGTTGCGCGTTCAAGCCGCTGCGCTTGGCGTCCTCGCGGCGCGCGATCTGATCGCCCTGGGCGGCCGCGCCTACGTCGACGCGGTCACCGCCGTACGGCCGGACACTCTGCGTCCCCTGGACGGATGCCGCGGCATCGCCGAGTTGCGCTCCCGACTCGCTCGCCTGGCCGCGGCCGATGATCCGATAGGCCTGGTTCGCACCAAGTCGCCGTGGTGCCGGAGGAGTTAAGGGTTGTTGGGTGGGGGCGACGGCTTGGTGCGGGTCGTCAGCTGGCGACGGCGTCGGGCGCGTAGGGCGCCGGCGGCAAGGCTGGCGATGGCTGCTGTGGCCAGTTGTGCGGGTAGCTCGGTCACGAGTCCGTGGAGGATCTGGAGAAGGGCGTGCTGGAGAAGATCGGGCATCGGTAGTGTCTCCCAAACGTGAGTGCGAACACGGCTCTACGTCCCTGGTGATGGGACGTGCGTCGTGCGGTGTTGCACACCCTGCACTGCGCTGAAAGGACCGCTCCAGTTGTCTGGCCGATGGACTGGACAGGGCTGGACAGCGCCAGAGACGGATGGGAATTCGGGTGGGTGACTTAAAGCGGCGGACCAAGCCGTGGGGTGATCTCAAGGGCCCCACCAAGCAGGCCGAGGCCCTGGCGAGTCTCCTGCGGGGGTGGCTGGATACAGCGCAGCTGCGCCTCGATGACGTCGTGGCGCAGCTGAAGCCTGAGCACTTCAGCACTGGACGTATACCTGGCCGTTCCACCATCGGCGAGAGGCTTGCCGGGGTGCGTCTGGACGATGAGTTCGTCCAGGCGATCGCTGATATCTGCTCCGGTGACGATGCCGCGCTCCGGGAGCGGATGATCACCGAAGCCCGAGTCCTCGCCTCGCAGAAAGGCCCCGCCCGGCCGGCGAAGACCTCCGGGGGGAAACCGGACCCGGCTGCACTGGCGAACGAGCTGGTCGCAGTGCAGAGGCGTTCACTGGCACTGCAGGACAAGCTGATGCGGGCGTGGGAGCGCGCCGTGGAGCTGGATCGTGAGCGTTCCAAGAGCCATCAGATGGTGATGGTGCTGTTGGCCATGGTCGATACGCTGCAGCGCGACATCACCACCCTGCACGCTGAGCGCGACAGGCTACGGGAGCGCGAACACCGTCCTCAACAGCTGGATGACGTGTGTCAGAAGCTGGCGCGCAGTGAAGAGCAGCGGCGGTCCGCGGAAGCCGAACTCGAGCGTGCCCGGGAGGAACGAAGCAAGGCCGACCGGCTGGCCGAAGAGGCAGCCGAGCAGATCCGTACCCTCAGGGAAGAACTCGAGCGGCTGCGTCAGGGCACTGGACATCCGGATAACTCCCCGCCGCTGGCGGTTCCCAGCCCATCGGCATCGCAAGGCGAGGACTTCGATGCAGCGGCGGACGACATGGATGACGCGCTGGCCAAAGCCTCCCGGCACTTGGACGACGGGGCCGAGCGTCTTGACCACCTTGCCTGCGAGTTGCGGCAGGACCTTCCATTGGATAACTCAGCCGCCAAAGCCGAGACCGGTGAAGCGGCCGACCCGCCGGACGTCGAGGCCTTGACGCTGGGGATCCTGACGCAGGTGCGGGCGATGAAGGAGCACGGATCTTCGTTTGTCTCCTTCGCTCTCGAAGGGCCGGCGGATCACATCGTCGGGGTGATGAGGATCCTGCTCCTCTCCGACCACGGCGAGGAGGACTGGGACCTGGCCCACGAGCTGCTGGACGTCGCAGGCACCAAGGGAGCCCCGTCCCATCTCTGTGCCCTTCTGGCTGAGCTGCGCTCCCACGGCAACGGGGACACCTACGCCTACGAGCTGCTGAGTGCGATTGCAGCGAACCGCGGGACCAGCGCACTGGTCGCCACCGTGGCCGCATTGCGCGAGGCAGGGCAGGACGCGGATGCCTATCAGCTGCTGACCGCAGTGGCACGGGTCAGCAGGGTCTGGTTCATCTCTCCTGTCGTGCTGCAGCTCAGCGACACGGATGCGACCTGGCTGATCGGAGCGCTGGTCGCTGAGCGCAGTGAAGAGGACATCGTCACAGTCCGCGAGATGCTGCGTTTCGGAGGCCGCCAGCGTTACGTCGCACTGCTCTCGCTCCCGGAGGTCCGCAGGCGATCGCTCGACATGCCGGCGGTACAGGCGCCGCCTTCCTTCGTGGATGCGTGACCCTGGGGAGACGCATGACTTCCTGTCTCGTGTGTTGGGGCATCGACCTGGACGCCAGTGACCCTGTCGAGGCCGCCCGTAGGGCCCCCGCGATCCAGCGCGATCCCCAGTTCATGGCCGCGACCTTCACCGTGCACGGTATGGCCCAGGTGGCATCCACTTGACACTCGCAGTGCCCATGAGGAGGCCATCGCGGCTGGCCGGCTCACCCCTCGGGCGTGTGCAGGCAGGTCTCACGCTGCCGGTAGCCGCCCGGGACGCCGGCGCCCACCGCCGCCCAGAAGGCCCGGGAGTCGCGGAAATGGCCGCCCAGGGTGTGCCAGGACAGGCCGGGATGCTCGAGGCGCAGCGCCTCCAAGGCCGCGGTGGCCAGCCCGCACCGCTGGTACTTCTCCAGGGTGTAGGGCTGTTCGACCCACCCGAGTCCGCAGGCGGCGCACACGGTGTAGTCGACGGCGAAGGCGACATCGCCGGCGAGGTTCGCGGCCCGCTCCCTCCAGCCGGGCCGCTCCGAGGAGGGAGTGTCTTGCCAGGGCGCATCCAGCCGGATGACCGTCCAACCGGTGGGCTGTCGGCTCCACCTGCCGCCGCTGATCGCACGTAAGAGCCGCTGCCAGGGCGTGCCGTCTGCCGCCCCCGCCACGTTCCGGGCCTGCGCGGCCAGCGCCCGCGCAGCGTCCCGCTCCTCAACATCTGCCATGCCGACCACCCTGCCCAGACAGTCGGCACCCTCAACTCCCGTCTGGTGGTCCGGAGTCCATATCCGTCGGCTAGGGCAGCGCACCGCCGTCCCTTGCCTGGCCTGCTGCGGACGCCCGGGGCGGGGATCAGCCTCGAGCGATGCATGTTCACCCGTCAGAGGGGCCGCGCGTGGCGTCGGCGGCGGTCCAGTGGGTAGGGGCGTTGGGGCGAGACCAGTCCGGTGGTGAAGCGGGGTGTGGCGGAGGTCTACTGCCGCTTCGCCTGCAGTTTCGGCGTGATCACGCGGTCCCCGTCGGTGAACGGGTTGGTGGTGACGTCGAGGCCGAAGAGTGCGTAGATGTGCCGCAGGGCTTCGTAGGCGTCGCGTTCCGGGTCGCCCAGGGCCTTCCAGCTGTGGTTCCAGTTGCTGCTTGTGGCCGGGTGCGGGGCTGCTCGCAAGGGGAAGGTGGGGTCTTCACCGGGGGCGAGGGTACGTGCTGGCGCCTGGGCGAAGTCCGAGGCGACGATCCGGTGTGTCCAGGTGCTGTCGACCAGCGGCAGCACGTGCCGGTCGACCAGGCGGAAGTACTCCAGGGTGATCTCGGTCAGCACGAACACGCTGATCCTGCGTGCTCCGTCGCTGGAGTAGTACTCCATCGCCCAGCCCAGCATGTCCGGGTTGGCCGCGGCGGCGGCGGTGACCGCTCCGTCGGCATCGATCAGCAGCCCGCCGCGGGCGGCCATGGTCAGAAGGAGACCGCCCTCGCGAGGCTCCGGATGCGTATGCAGCGAGGCCCAGTTGAAGGCGTGGGCGTCCCGGAGCGTGTCCTGGTTACTCAGGACGTCCCGCAGGCCGCCGTCGGCGTACATACCGGGAAGGAGGCCATGCGGATGGTCGGGGACGCTCTGGAGGAAGAGCACCGGCGTCTCCTCCATGCCCAGGTCGGCGCGTAGGGCTTCCCGAGCCCCGGGCCGGTCCGCGGCCGGCGCGGGCACGGCGGGCCTGGCGCCGTGCCGCGCGCGCAGGCCGTCGTTGAGGAGCCGGTACACCTCGTCCTGCGGGAGGAAGGCGGTGGTGTCGCCGTTGCGGATCGGGACAGCCCAGCTGTTCTTGATGAACTTGCCGTCGTCGGTGATGCCGCGGGTGACCACCGCCCACCGGTCGGCTTCGGGGAGCGGCGGCACCTCGATCACGAAGTAGTGCCCGGATGCCTCCGGGTCGCCTTCGGGGTGGTCGTACCAGAAGAACTTCACCTTCAGCAGCGGGCGTACGTACTCGGCGATGATGTCCTTGTACTTCGTGCTGTCGACCAGCCTTTTGTCGAAGGGCGTCACCTTCTCGGCGACCTCGTAGAGCTCGGTCTGCTTCTTCTTGGCTTTGAAGCCGCACACGAGCAGGCCGCCGCCGGCGTTGGAGAACGCGGCGACGTCCTTGGCGAGTTCGAACTTGCCCTTGTCGGTGCTCAGATCATAGGGCCCCTCGGGCGGGACGCTCTTGAAGTCGAGCCACTCGCTCTCCGGCGTGCCCACGATCTCGTACGGCTGCTGCGCGGTGAGGTAGGAGACGAGCTGAACCATGCTGTCGGCGGCCATGCCGCCGGAGCCTACGCGTGCGCGGGCACCGCCTGCACGGAGTGTCGCGGCGCGCGCCAAACTGCGCGACCAAGCGTTGCACAGCGGACCGCAGCGGCGGTGCAGGGTCCTTTCCTCCGTACTGCTGGCGGCCCCGGGATCGGGGCGTCGCCAGCAGTGGTGCAGGACGGGATCAGCTGATGCGCCAGGTCAGTGCTGCTGGATCCACCAGATGATCCACCCGGTCGTGCTCGTGCCCAGGGGGCCGGCGGCGCCGCGGACGATGCCGTGGCCCGCCGTACGGGCTAGAGAGCGCAGGCGACGGCAGCGGCCGCTGTCCACGAGCTGCTGTAGTTGGCCCCGATCCGGGCCCCGATGCGGTGCAGCGTGCCGTTGCCCCGGTGGTGCCGGGGCGATGCCGGCCTGTCGGTCCTCAAGCAGCAGGTGGCCCATAAGCGGACGATTCGCACTCCAGTGAGGATCACTCAGCTACCAAGGACGGCTGCCTGGGAGAGCAGCGTGGCAAAAGACGGCGTGGAACGAGCAGGCCGTGATGACGGGGTGCGGGCTCAGTCCAGCCAGTGCACAAGGCGTGCGGTGTCGTGCACGGTAAGGGCGCGTTCTTCGAGGCCGAGCGCGTACTGCCAGGCTGCGTCGTCACCGTGGGTCAGCATCAGTGCGGACAGGCTGATCAGCCGGGCGCTTCCCAGACAGGCCACGTCGAGGGCCAGCACCAGCATTTCGGGGGAGACGGTGTTGGCGTGGAGGACATCCTCGCTGTAACGGGCCATGTGAACGAGTCCGATGGGGGTGCTGTGCGTGACCTGGCTCAGCAGCGAGTACGCCACAGGCAGCCAGCCAGGCTCGGGGTAGGGCGCTCCCATGAGCAAGAGCATCTCGTCGATCGGTGGCAGCGGCTTCCGGCCTTTGGATATCGTCTCCGGCCCTTCGACGACGGTGGCAGGCAGTTGGAACAGTCTCTTGGCAGCCGCAAGGGCCACACCGTTGCCGGCGAACAGTTCAATCGTCTTCTTCTTGCGGGCGCGGAACTCGTCGAAGTAGCGAGTGGAGCGCTGTACGAACGCGTCCTCGTCCTCGTGGTTCTGGGTCAGCCAGGTGAAGCGGGCGGCTTCCTCCAAGAGCATGCGCGCGCCGAACACCGCGGTGACAGCGGCGTGCTGGTCGTAGGTGGCCATCACGGTGGCGAAGGTGGAGTGGGCTCCGGCATACGCCAGGACACTGGCCAGCTTGGGGTTGCCGTGTGCCCAGGGGCTGGTGTGCCAGCTGTTGAGAAAGACGTCGTACTCCTCGGCTGCCGCGATGACGGGACCGGCGTCGGCGATGTCCGGCAGCAGGCTGCCGGGGTCCACCAGCACTTCGGGACGAAGACGCAGCTGCCGTGGGCGGGTTCTAACCTTGGAGGAGGCGTTCGCCGCGGCCTTCGGGTCGCCCAGGCCGTGCACCGTGCGCGCCGCGGCAACCACCTCCTCGGTCAGCCGCATCGCCTGGCCGAGGAAACCGGCCTGATCGACCTCCGGCGGCCAGCACTCCGGCACCGCCGAGCACACGCCCAGGAGCGTGACGGTGACACCGACGGCCGCGACATGCATGAACAGGGCTTCGTGATCGGCACGCAGATCATGGCCGGGCACACCCCCGGCGGCCAGGCTGCTCTGCAGCCCCAGCAGGTTGCCGTGGCCTGCATGACCCAGCACCATCACGGCACCCCGCAGCCCGGACATGGCCAGCATGCCGCGGGCCGCCTCCAGGAGATCCTCCACGCGGCCCCCCACGACCGCAGGCGCCACCGGCGGGGCGGGAGAATCCAGGAACATGTCCAGCAACTCCTGCTCGTCCGGAAGCGGTGGCGCTGACAGCGCCGCAAGGGATCCTCCCGACAGATCGGTGACACCGCTCAGCGGCACAAACCACCGGGAAAGATGCGGGAAGCTCACGTCATGGTCAGCCACATAGCCGCAGATCCGGTTGCGCTCCTCCAGCATGCTGCCCATCAAAGCGCCCCGGCGCTCCGCCGCATCCTGCGCGATCCACTGCCAGCGCAAGCCGTCATCGAACAGACTCCGCGCCAGCGCCCCCACAACCGTGCCGCCCAGCCCCGAGCCGAGCAGCGAGTCCGCGCATGCGTAGCGCCACCGAGCGAAAGGAAACACCGACTCGGACAGAAACTGATCGCCCGGCCCGTCGAAGTGGAACACCGTCGGCAGGTCGGCAAGATGCAGCCGCAGGGCCCGCGTTGCTGCCCGCAGTCGCACAGTCGCGGCATCCGCCTTCCGCCCGTCAGGACGCCTGCCGTCTGTCCCCGTCCCCTGCGACTGCTGTCCGCTCATCTCCACCCCTCTGCGTTGTCCGCTTCATTCATTGTGACGTCGGCCGTCCTTTCTGCGATCGCCCCGGGACCGCGCAGAGGGCTCGCGTGCGCGTACGGCGACACCCCTTGACCACCACGACGACCGACTCTTGTCGGCCAGGCGGCAGTCGGCGCCCATGGGTGGTGGGCCGACCCCGGTTTCAGTGCGCTCCGCGCCCTGCTCCCTCGCTCCGCGCTGCCGAATCCCTTGCCCGTGACGCTGCGCGCCACGGGCTCCCGACCCGCCCCGGCCAGGCACCTCAAAACCTGCTCTGGCCAGGCCAAATACCCGAAGAATGATCGCGCCACCTCTACAAAATCTGATACTAGTGCGGTATGTTTGTCTTGTTGGTCGGTCCTGTGGCAAGGCCCCAACACCGAAGACCCACACCCAGTTCAGGAAGGCACTCATGCTCCCTGCAACCACCACCGCCAGTGACGACCAGCGCTTCGCCCTGATCATCCAGCCCAGCGGCGCCTTCCGCCTGCTGACCTGGCTTCCCGTCAGCGCCCCCTGCCACGCGCTGTGCTGCGACACCGCCCGCCCGGTCGATCTCACCACCACCCTGACCCTGTGGGTCGACGAGGACGCCGCAGCGTACGACGAGAAGCCCAACAAGGCGGCCCACGGCCTCATCGGGCTCTACCGGCCCACCCCGCTGCCGTACATCGGCGACGTCGTCCTCACCGGCGCGCCCGACGCCGACGGCAATGCCGCCGGACTCAGCCACCCCCAGGCCTTCGCCCTCATCGACCTCTACCTGGACACGGCCACGGTCGGCCTCATGCCCCATCCCCGCTCCTGATCACAGGTCACGCGCTGGCCCCGCCCTCGTCTGGGGGCCAGCCACCCCCGGCAATTCAGCAGAGAGGGAACAGCCAATGGAGAGCGGACCTGTTCAGACTTTCACCGTCATCGGCCTGCGCTCGGACGGCGACATGAGAGACCTATTCATCGCGGGAGTAATCCCCGGACCCGTCTCCGATGAAGTCGTGATTCTCAAAACCAGCGAAGAAGAATTCACCCGCTGGGCGATGGAATTCGACGCCCTCGACGCGGATTCCGCCGCCGCGCAGGCCTACTCCTACTGCCAAGAAGAGGACCCATGTTCCTGGTGACCAGTGACGCCCGACTTGATGTCGTCGTCGTCGCTCCGGCCTGCGCCGAAGCCCTCGACGACAAGGCCCGCACCGCGATCGATGGCGCGGGCTTCGTCTGGGACGCCGACATCGAGGCGTACACGAAGCCGGGCCAGGACGAGGCCGCAGCCATCCAGATCGCCGGACTGCTGTTCGCCCTCGGCCACGCCGTCCAGACCCGCTGACCACAGGCCAGCAGCAATCCCCGGCGGCGGGGGAGTGGCACCCCCGCCGCCGGGACCGACCGAAGACACACGCGACGAAGTCCCAAGGAGTACACCGTGACCATCACCGACGTGAACGCCGCTTTCGCCGACGAGAAGGCCCGCCAGATCGACGCCGTGCGCAACCGTGAGCGCACGTTCCAGGCCCGCGTCGACCGGGGCGAAATCCGCCTGCTCGGCGGCGACCGGTACGAGGTGCTGATCGGCTGGGACCGGGGTGAAGTGTTCACCGTCTCCCGCAACGCCGAAGGCGAGATCGACGCGATCATCGCGAACCACGGCCTGGATGAGCGCGCAGACGGCACGATCGCCCTGTACGCATCGTCCCCGGCCTGGCACGGACTGGGCCAGATCATCCCCGGCGGAACCACAGACATCGACACCGTGCTCCGCGAAGGCGGGCTCGACTTCACCGTCACCACCGTCCCCGCCCTGTACCAGTGGGACGGCGAACTGCGCGAACACGCCGACCAGTTCCACACCGTCCGCGAAGACGGCGGCGCCCCGCTCGGCGCCGTCGGCCGCCGCTACCGGCCGATCCAGAACCGGCAGGGCTTCGAGTTCCTTCAGGAGCTGGTGGGGCGCTTCGATGTGGTGTGGGAGTCCGCTGGAGTGATCCGGGGCGGGCGTCGCGTGTTCATCTCGATCAGGCTTCCCGAGTCCGTCACGGTCGACGCCGAGGGCATCAACGACGTCATCGTCCCGTACGTCGCGGTGATACTTGAACCAGTAGCCGCTGTAGTCGGCGGGGTAGTAGAGGGCGCGCACGACGCTCGGGGTGCGGGGTCGTGGCGATGGTCAGGCTGGTGAAGGCGGGACCGATGGTCATGGAGGCGATGTCCAGGCGGATGAGGGAGCGGCGGGCGCCGTCGAGACCGGGGCCGGACACCGAGGTCAGCCGGCCGTCGTCGGCGTCGTAGTGGAAGGTGACGCTCCTGCCGAGGGTGTCGGCGATCGTGTCGATCTCCGGGCCGGTGTTGTTCCGGTAGGCGATGGTGATGGCGTTGCCCTGGGCGTCGGTTATCCGGGTCGGGAAGAGCACGCCCCAGCTCGGCAGCAGCTGCCCTGTGGCCGGATCCCGGTAGTCGTGACCGCGAGCGGTGAACTCGACGGTCCTGCCATCCGGGTGGCGAGCCTGCGCCCACTGGAGTCCGCCGGAGCGATCATCGACATGCCGGTAGTCGATGAACGTGCCATCCGAGGTCCGGCCCACGCACTCCCAGCGCCGGTTCTCGTCGCCCGTGCGCTGCGTCGCCTGGTAGGGATGCCGGGTGCCGTCGGGGCTGACCAGCATGCTGCCTTTGCGCCCGAGGCGGATGATCCGGCCGAACCCCAGCGACCAGCCGGGCGCCGGCCAGCCCTTGTCGACGTCGAACTCCACCCGGTCCTCGGTTCGGCTCCACACGCGGGAGTTGTAGACGAGGTCGAGGCGCAGATTCATGCCGCGCCCTGGGAGGTCGATCACCGGGGCGGAGAAGGTGAAGTTGGCGCTGCCTACGGTCACGGCCTCGGTGGCGTTCTCGCTGTGCAGTCCGAGCGATACCTGACCCATCATCAGATCGAAGCTCTGATGGCCGAGGCCGACGCGGTTCGACGGATCAACGGCCGACTCCGCTGTTGCGGTGCTCTTGGAGGTGAGCAAGCCTCACTCGCTGGCCTGGGAGTTGCTCAGTTTTGCGGAGCGCAACTCGGTAGAAGTTACCAATAGGCAACTCTAAGGACGGGTTGAGTGTGAACCTCTGTGAAGTTGGCTTGATCTGCGATTTTTGGTGATGGCTATAGGGTTTGCTCAAGCGGAGCTTTGGTTGCTCATGGGCAAGGGGCCGCCGGTAGCAGGGGTCGGGCGAGGCCCGGAGAAGTCCCCTGCCCTGTGGCGTGACAACGCTTTGTCAGGCCTGGCGTGAGCTATACGGGCCCGTCTCCGTAGGCTGATTCCTTGTTCCAGCCCGGGGGAGCCCTGGGCGACAGATGCGGGCAGCAGGGGTACGCAATGCACAGCAGCGAGGACACCGGGGCGACGGATGTCCAGATCAGGCTCGACTCGGCGACTGATCTCGACGATCAGTTGGCGCTGATCGGGTGGCACCGCGGTAAAGGCGGCCTCCAGGGGCGCGGCCGGACCTCCACGCACCTGAAGCTGTGACAGGTTGCCGAACCGGCCGGTCAGTTCGGCCACACCAGGTGTTCGTGGCGGGCCCGATCCTCCTTGATGAAGACCGGGTGCACCCGCTGGGGAGTGAGGTTCATCCGGTCGACGGCGGTGTCGTGCAGCAGCCGGTCCAGGATGAATACCGGGGAACCGGGCTCCCCCCTCGTATCGGCCCGGTCCGGCGAGTGCGTCCAGCAGTGTCATTCGGGGCCGGCGGTATCCGGTGCGCTGCGAGGTGTGCAGCAGGATCGGCCACCATGCGTCGAGATGTCGCTGCTGGAGGCGATGCTTGGCTGCCGTAGCAGGCTCCAGCGGCCACAGAACACTCATGTCGGCCCCCTCGTTGGCCAGGCATGGATGAGGTACCACTGGATGATCTGGCCTGGGGCAGGTCGATAACGGTGTCCCGGGGCGCGGGCGTGAAGCCGCAGTGGGGAGTTCTTCGTCGAGGTCTTCCATCATGGCGCGGACCATGAGGTGTCCGGATGCGGAGTGTGCCGAGCCTTCCACGATCTCTTGCCAGTCCCTGTTGGGTGCGCACGAGGTGTTGGATATCGCCGAAAAGGCAGTAGACGAGTGGCGGTTTCTCTCCGCCCACCACCACCTGATCTGACGATGGAGCCCTGGTTGCGGATCACGGGGCGTTCTGTCGTCGAGGCAGCCAATCTGGGTCCCGTGCAGGCGCAGCGACAGGCGCGACCTCGGCTGCATTTGCAGTCAACACGCTCATCGTTCTGCCGAACAATCAGATCAGGCGTGCGAGGTGCGGAGCCGCGAAGACTTTGGTGAACTCGAAGATGAGCGGAGCGGACATCGACGGCCAGTCGGCGCAGGGTCGCCTGACCGACACGGCCAGAAGATGCAGACGAGGGGCCGCAGTGCGATCCTGATTGTGAGTGCATCGTGAGCCTTCACCTTCATGCGAGTGCATGGCCGCTCAGCCTCGCCCTATCTCGCTTGCAAAGTGCACGACGCGCGCCATCAAGGGATGTCTCGAATGGGACGCGGCGGAGAAGCTGGCCCGGTTATGGAAGTCGTTGGCTCTCAGGCTCCGTAGACACGGATTGCCCTCATGCACCACGGGAGGAACCATTGTGGTGTGAACGAGCAGACTCAGGCTGGCCCAGCGGCATAGCAGGCGATCATGGTGGCTGAGCGGACCATGGGGCGGGCGGCGGGCGATCAGAAGGTGCAAGGGGGCGGCGTCTCCGCAGCCCCATCCATCTCCCTGCCCAAAGGTGGAGGTGCCGTTCGCGGCCTAGGTGAGAAGTTCGCTGCGAACCCGGTCAGCGGCACCGGATCGATGACGGTACCCATCGCCACTAGCGCGAGCCGCTCCGGTTTCGGTCCGCAACTCACGCTTTCCTACAACTCGGACGCGGGCAACGGGCCGTTCGGATTTGGCTGGAGCCTGGCCTTGCCCTCGATTACACGCAAGACCGACAAGGGCCTGCCGCAATACGACGACACCGACGAGTCCGACGTCTACATCCTGTCCGGCGTCGAGGACCTGGTGCCCGTCCTCCGGCCGGACGGCACTCGTTTCGTCGACGACACCAGCGCACCCGGATATGTCATACACCGGTACCGTCCGAGGACCGAGGGCCTCTTCGCCCGCATCGAACGCTGGACCCAGGTGTCCACCGGCGATGTGCACTGGCGTTCCATCAGTGCCGAAAACGTGACGACGCTGTACGGCAGCGATAGCCGCTCCCGCATCGAGCGTCCCGCCGACCACCAACCGTCAAAGGACCCTCCCCGCGTCTTCAGCTGGCTCATCTGCGAGACCTTCGATGACAAGGGCAACGCGGTCGTCTACGAATACGCGGCGGAGAACGCTGACAATGTCAACCTCGCTCTGAACAACGAACGCAACCGGCTGCGCACAGCGAACCGGTATCTCAAGCGCATCAAGTACGGCAACCGGATCTCCCGGCTCCTCCAGCCGGACCTGACCCAGGCGTCCTGGCTGTTCGAAGTGGTCTTCGACTACGACGAAGGCCACTATGAGGCCGTCGACCCCGACCCAGCTCTGCCCTCTGCCGAGCAGCACCAGTTCGCTCGGGCCTCCGCGGCGCCGGCACACTCGTGGGCCGCGCGCCCCGATCCGTTCTCCTCGCATCGCGCCGGCTTCGAGGTGCGAACCTACCGCCGGTGCCGCCGCGTGCTGATGTTCCACCACATCCCCGACCTGCCGACCGGGGAGGACGGCTACGACGGGCTGGTCCGTTCCACCGAGTTCGACTATGCCGATCTCGACTACAGTCGGCCGGTCAATGTGGCGGACGAACTGGCCCATCAGGGCAGCACCCGCATCGCGTCGTTCATCCGCAGGGTCACCCAGTCCGGATACGTGCGCGAGGACAGCCGGCCCGTAGTGGTGCGCGGCAGCGTCCCCTACGCCACCTACCTCAAGCAGTCACTGCCGCCCCTGGAGCTCGAGTACAGCAGAGCTGTCGTTCAGGACGAGGTGCGCGACGTCGAGGCGGAGAGCCCGGAAGCCCTGCCGGTCGGCTTCGATGACGCGTACCAGTGGGTCGACCTGCATGGAGAGGGCCTTCCCGGGATGCTCGTCGAGTACGGCGGCAGCTGGCTCTACCATCGCAACCTCAGCCCCCTCCCAGAGGATGACGACGGCGAGGGCACCGAGTCCGCCGCCGCCCGATTCGGTCCGGCGGAACGGGTAGCGACCAAGCCGAACCTGTTCCTGGCCGGCGGTCGGGCACGGTTGATGGACCTCGCCGGTGACGGCCACCTGGACCTGGTGACGCTCGACGGCCCCATGCCTGGTTTGTACGAGCATGACGAAGGCGAAGGCTGGCTGTCCTTCCGCCCCTTCGCCTCCTCGCTCAACCTCGACTTCCGCGACCCGAACGTGCGGCTCGTCGACCTCAGCGGCGACGGCCAGGCCGACGTACTGATCACCGAGGACGAAGCCGTCGTCTGGCATCCCTCACTCGCCGAGGAGGGTTTCGGTCCGGCAGCACGTGTGACCCAGCCACTCGTCGAGGAGGACGGCCCGCGCCTGGTCTTCGCCGACGGGACCCAGTCCGTCCACCTGGCCGATATGTGCGGTGACGGCCTGGCCGACCTCGTGCGCATCCGCAACGGCGAGGTCTGCTACTGGCCAAGCCTGGGTTACGGACGGTTCGGCGCCAAGGTCACCATGGACAACGCGTCATGGTTCGACGCACCCGAAGCCTTCGACCAGCGCCGGGTCCTGCTGGCCGACATCGACGGGTCCGGCACCACCGACATCATCTATCTGGACCACGACGGAGCCTGCCTCTATTTCAACCAGGCAGGCAATCGACTCAGCGACCGGTATCGGCTGAGGGGGCTTCCGGCCGCCGCCGACGGTGTCTCGGTCACCACGGCCGACCTCCTCGGAAACGGCACCGCCTGCCTGGTCTGGTCGTCACCGCTGCCGGCCGACCGTCGCCGGCCGATGCGCTACGTCGACCTGATGGGCGGCAACAAGCCCCACCTGTTGACCAGAGCGGTCAACAACCTCGGTGCGGAGACCAAGGTCCACTACGCGCCCTCGACGAAGTTCTACCTGGCCGACAAGCGCGCCGGCCGCCCCTGGGTGAGCCGTCTGCCGTTCCCGGTCCACGTCGTCGAACGGGTCGATACCTACGACCACGTCAGCCACAACCAGTTCGTCACCCGGTACGCGTACCACCACGGTCACTTTGACGGCGAGGAACGGGAGTTCGGCGGCTTCGGCTCGGTGGAGCAGCAGGACACCGAGCACATCGACGCGCTGTCGCGCAGTGCCTCCTTCCCGGTCGGCGACAACGTCGACGCGTCCTCGCACGTGCCGCCGGTGCTCACCAGGACCTGGTTCCACACGGGCGTCCACCTCGGCGGCGCGCACGTATCGGACTTCTTCGCGGGGCTGCTGAACGCCGCGGACAAAGGCGAATACTACCGAGAGCCTGGATTGACCGACGACCCGGCGCGGGCTCTGCTCCTGGCCGACACCGTGCTGCCCGCCGGTCTCACCACCGAGGAGGAGCGGGAGGCGTGCCGCGCGCTGCGCGGCACGGTCCTCAGGCAAGAGGTCTACGCCCTCGACGGGACCGGCACCAAGGACTACCCGTTCGGTCACCCGTACACCGTCTCAGAGCAGAACTTCACCGTCCGCCGGTTGCAGCCGCGCGCCGGCAATCGCTACGCGGTGTTCCTCACCCACGCCCGCGAGGCCATCACCTACGAGTACGAGCGGAACCCTGCCGATCCACGCGTCGCGCACGCGATCACCCTGGCCGTGGACGATTTCGGCAATGTGCGTAGTTCCGCGAGCATCGGCTACAGACGCCGCCGACCGGATACCTCGCTCCCGCCGGCCGATCAGGCCCGGCAGGCTCAGATCCTGATCACCCACACGGAGAACGACGTCACCAATGCGATCGACTCACCCTCCGACCACCGCACGCCGCTGCCCAGCGAGGCGCGCACCTACGAGCTGACGGGGCTGAGCCTGCCCGCGGGCCGCGCCCGCTTCACCTTCGAGGAAATCCGTGACGCTGTGGCGACGGCGGCCCCGCTCGACTACGAGGCCCAGCCCACCGTCGGTCTCCGGCAAAAGCGACTGATCGAACAGGTACGCACGTACTACCGCCGCGACGACCTCACCGGGCCGGCGCAGCTTGCCGAGCTCCAGCCGCTGGCGCTGCCCTTCCAGAGTTACCAGCTCGCCTTCACCCCCGGCCTCGTCACCCAGGTGTACGGCGACCGTGTCACCGGCGTCATGCTGGAAACCGACGGCCGCTACACGCACACCGAAGGCGACGCCAACTGGTGGGCGCCCCTTGGCCGGGTGTTCTACTCACCGGATCCGGCCGATGCGCCGGCCCAGGAGCTGGCGCATGCCCGACGGCACTTCTTCCTGCCGCACCGTCACCGCGATCCGTTCCACACCGAAGCGGCCAGCACCGAGGGCGTGGTGGTCTACGACACCTACGATCTGCTGTTGCAGGAGTCCCGCGACGCGCTCGACAACCGGGTCACCGTCGGGGAGCGTCACACCGACCCGACCCAGCCACCGGTCCGGCTCACGCAGGACTACCGGGTGCTGCAACCGGCGTTGGTCATGGATCCCAACCGCAACCGGTCCGCGGTCGCATTCGACGCCCTGGGAATGGTCGCCGGCACCGCGCTGATGGGAAAACCGGAAGACATGCCGGCGCGGGGCGACCAGCTCACCGCGGCGTTCCACGCCGATCTGACCCAGGCGCAGACCGACGCGTTTCTCGCCGACCCCCGCGGACCGCTGGCGGCCACCCTTCTGGATGCCGCAACCAGCCGCGTTGTACAGGACCTGACGGCCCACTGGCGCGAGCCAGATCCGGCACACAAGCCACCGACCCCCATCGCGACGCTCGGCCGGGAGCAGCATGCCTCCGAGCCGGCCCCGGTCGGCCTCCCGCGCATCCAGGTCAGCCTCTCCTACGTCGACGGCTTCGGCCGGGAGATCCAGCACAAGATCCCGGCCGAGCCGGGCCCGGGACCGCAACGCGCCGCCGACGGCACGATCATCATCGGCGCCGACGGGCAGCCGCAGCCGACCGCGCACGACATCGACCCGCGCTGGGTGGGCAGCGGCTGGACAGTGTTCAACAACAAGGGCAAAGCCGTCCGCCAATTCGAACCGTTCTTCACCGACACCCACCGCTACGAGTCCGACGTGCGCATCGGGGTCAGCCCGGTGCTCCTCTACGATCCGGTCGGCCGCGTGGTCGCGACCCTGCGCCCGGACCACACCTGGGAGAAGACGGTCTTCGCCCCGTGGCGGCAGGAGAGCTGGAACGCCACCGACACCGTGCTCGTGGCCGACCCCGCGGCCGACGCCGACGTAGGCGACCGCTTCCATCGCCTCGAGCCCGCCGCGTACCTGCCCACCTGGCACACACTGCGCACCGACCCGGCCCAGGCGGCGGCGTTGGCCGCGCGGTACCCGGACCCCGACGACCGAGCCAACGAAACCCGAGCCGCACAGCAGACCGAGCTTCACGCCGCAACGCAGACCGTCACCCACGCGGACTCCCTGGGCCGCACCATCGCCACCGTGGTCCACAACCGGCTGCGCTACAGCGATGCGCCGGCCACCGATCCACCAGCCGAGGAGTTCCAACGCACCGGCGTCGTCCTGGACATCGAGAACAACCAGCGCGAAGTGACCGACGCGGCGGACCGCGTCATCATCCGGTACGACCACGACATGCTGGGCAACCCCGTGCACCATGCCGGCATGGAGGCGGGCGAACGCTGGATGCTGTATGACGTGGCGGGTAAGCCGCGCTACGCATGGGACAGCCGTGACCACTGCTTCCGCACCGCCTACGACGCGCTCCAGCGGACCACCCACTCCTTCCTGCGCGAGGGCGCGGGCGCCGAGCTACTTGTCGAACTCAGCACCTACGGCGAGAGCCGCCCCGACCCGCACCTGCGCAACACGCGCGGGCGGCTGATCGAACACCGCGACCAGGCGGGTCTGGTCACCACCGACGACTACGACTTCAAGGGCAACCTGCTGAGCGGTCGGCGCCGCCTCGCCCGGGACTACAAGGCCACCCTGGACTGGAGCAGCGCCCCGCCGCTGGAGTCCGAGACCTTCACCAGCCGGACCAGCTACGACGCCCTCAACCGCCCCACCCAGTTGGTCACCCCGCACAGCGACCGGCCCGGCACCGTGATCAACGTCATCCAGCCGACCTACAACGAGGCCAAACTGCTGGAACGGGTGCACGCCTGGCTGGACTTGACCGCCGAGCCGACTAGCCTGCTCGATCCCGCCACCGTGGCCGCGACCCTGCCCGCAGTCACGGGCATCGACTACGACGCCAAGGGCCAGCGCACGGCCGTCGACTACGGCAACGGCGTCCGCACCCGCTACCGCTACGACCCCCTCACCTACCGGCTGACACATCTGCTCACCCGCCGCGACCCGGCCGCCTTCCCGGGCGACTGCCCCGATGTGGCCCGGGCGGGGTGGCCCGGCTGCCAGGTGCAGAACCTCCACTACACCTTCGATCCGGCCGGGAACATCACCCACATCCGGGACACCGCCCAGCAGACCGTCTTCTTCCGCAACCGGCGCGTCGAACCGACCGCGGAATACACCTACGACGCAGCCTCCAGGCTGATCGAGGCCACCGGGCGCGAACACCTGGGCCTGACAGGCAGTGTGCCGAACCCGCCGTCACCGCACTCGTACAAGTACGCCGCCCATATCCCCGTACTCCACCCCGGCGACGGGAATGCCATGGGCCGGTACGTGGAGCGGTACGTCTACGACTCGGTGGGCAACCTCCTCGAAATGCGCCACCGCGGCACCGACCCGGCGCACGCCGGATGGACACGCGCCTACGCCTACACCGAGACCAGCCAACTCGACCCCGGTCGGCTGAACAACCGGCTGACCGGCACCAGCGTCGACGGGCTGACCGAGACCTACAGCACCGCAGGGGACGGCTATGACGCACACGGCAACCTGCTGCGCATGCCGCATCTGAGCATCCTGCGCTGGGACGAGGGCGACCGGCTGCACATGACCCAACGGCAGGCGGTGGGCGCCGCGGACACCGACGGCGTGCTCCGCGACGGCGAACGCACCTGGTACGTCTACGACTCCGGCGGGCAACGGGTGCGCAAGGTGACCGAACTGTCCGGCGGCCAGGTCAAGGACGAACGCGTTTACCTGGGGACCTTCGAGATCTACCGCACCCACGGAGTGAGCCCGTTGGTGCGCGAGACGCTGCACATCATGGACGACCAACGGCGCATCGCCCTGGTGGAGACCCGCACCGAGGGATCCGAGCCCGGCGTGCCCCGCCAGCGGGTCCGCTACCAGTTCGCCAACCACCTCGGCTCGGCGGCGCTGGAACTCGGCGACACGGCGCAGATCATCTCCTACGAGGAGTACGCGCCCTACGGCAGCTCCACGTACCAGGCGACCCGCGGCGCGACAGAGGCAGCAAAGCGCTACCGGTACACCGGGAAGGAGCGCGATGAGGAAACCGGCTTCAGCTATCACAGTGCGCGCTACTACGCGCCTTGGCTCGGGCGGTGGGTGTCGTGCGACCCCGCGGGCGTTGCCGCGGGACCGAACGCTTACCTCTACGCGGCTGCGGCGCCGGTCGCCCTCGTCGATGATGACGGGCTTGAACCGATACGCCCGGAGGATAGCGATATCCATCAGGTGTGGACAGAGGCCCCTGTCGGCAGAGGGACTTCCGCGCCTACTCCCAGCGGTGCTTCCACGACACTCACAGGGCAATCGGCAGCGCCTCCGGTTGAGCCCGACATCCTCATTGAAGTGCCGGCTGTCGGACCGCCGATCGAGTCGGAGAGCAAGGGATTCGATGCCAAGGCCGGCCAAGTGGCCAAGCGCAACTACGGACGTCTGGTGGGCGCAGACCCTGCAGATCTCGATATGGCCCACAAGAAGGACAGAGCAATCCTGCGCCCGGGAGAGAAGACAACCGTACAACCTCAGCGCAGGTTCACTCCAAAAAAGGCCGGAAATCAGGATCAGAGCGCCGCAGTCAGGCGGGTGGCCGCAAGCCGGAGAACGGCTGCTGCGAAGGAGGGCAAGAACGCATGGGAGCTTACGGATCCCGACAAGTTCGCCCGCCCAACACCAAGGCAACTCGACAAGATGCGTGCTACCGCAGCCAAAGCGCAAACCCGGCCTGGAGCATCGTCGACGACAACGGTGGCTGAGCCACCCGCGGCTGTCGAATCACCCGTGGCAAAGCCGACGGTTGAACCACCCGCGGTGAAGCTGGCCGTCGAACCGCCTGCGATGAAGCCTGCCGCGCCCGTGCCCAGCACCAAAGGTGCGGCGCCCTCGGTCGCGCCGAAGCCTCCGGGTGGCGCAGCTCCCAGCATCATCGAAAACTTCGCCGGCAAGGCCGGGACCGTCCTGGGAGTCGTGGGAGGAATACTCTCGGTACGGACATTGGCTAACGACCTGATGATGCATACGGATCCGGGGAATCCCGCCCTAGGTCCTGTCGGAACTCAACGCACGGATTCTCTCGGGGTGATCTGGATCAAAATTGACGAGAAAACCTGGGCGACGCCAGCCTACCTCGAATATGTGCGAACTCACGGCGCTTAGCGTGTGGCTAGTGGTCGCGCTGGTAGAGGATCCGCCCTGACCGCAGCACTGAATGCAGGAAGTGGTACTCCTCCCTGCCGTACTCCTCGAGCTCCTCGGCCGTGACGAAATGCAGGTCGACCGGTACAGCCCAGCCGCCCAAATACGGTTCCACCTCCCAAGGCTGCACGGGGGCGGGCGCATCGGTAGGCATCACGACCAGCAGGTCGAGGTCGCTTTTCAGCGTTGCCCGGCCCTTGGCGTACGAGCCGAACATGAGGATGCGTTCTGGCTGGGCAACCTGGACGATGCGTCCGACGATGGAGTCGATCTCCTCGTCCGTCATGAGTCCTGTCATGGTCAGTCCACCGTGTAGTTGAGGATGAGGAAGAGTTCGTCGACCGCGTCCGCAGGCAGCGAGTGGAAGTCCGAGGCGCCAGCCTTGCGGACCTTCACCGTCCAGCCTGTCATCGGCGCCTCATGGCTGGTGAGATCCTTGGCGGCGCGGTGCATGCCCCGATATGTGGCGTCGGGGGCCAGCATGAGCAGATCACGTGAGCCTGAGCCTAGCGGCGCCAGCAACACCTCGTACGTGGCTGTGTCCTTCATCCGCGCGGCGACTTCCACGGCCCGCACCTTCTTTGTGGCGAAGGCCCGGGTGAACGACGGCAGCCGATCGGTGAGGTCGCCGAGTTCGATCGCCTGGTCGTCAGTCGGGTTCGCGGGATGCAGGAACCGGTAGAACTCGTCCGGGAATTCACGCTTGAGGTCCAGCACCCGGTACAGACCGTTCCGTCCGTCGGCCAGGGCCACGGAGGACAAGGTCTTGTCGATGTCCTTGAGCGCTTCGGTGCGCAGCAGTCCGCCACCCTCGCGCGCGGTGTACTGGAGGTGGATCACCACATCCGAGATGGAGTCGGTGTCGAACTGTGCGATCTCGGAGTTCAGCCGTAGGTGCCAGGAGCTGATTGCGCCGGCCCCTTCGAAGGGCAGGTACCGCTGGTCGTCGAACCGCAGGTCAAACACTCCGGCGTCATTGACGGCGGAGCTGGTGGCGATCGACTGGACCGCTGTCACTCCGTCGCGGAACCGGATGTCGCCCGCAGGGTCCCTGGGGTACTTCCCGCCCAGCAGGGAGGCGTCCTTGCGCAGGCTGTTCGCGGTCAGAGTGAGCGTGCACCCCACCGTTCCGTAGGGTCCGACGACGCACGGCACCGACAGCGACACCGTCTTGAGCCGGCGGAAGTATTGCCCCGGGTGGTCCAGGTCGAAGATCGCCTCGGGGATGTCGATGAAGCACTCACCGTTGGTCTTCAGCTGTAGCAGTGCGACGGGATCCAGGTCGGCGAGTGAGATGTGCTTGGTCAGCTCATATTCGCGCTTGTGGAGCTCCAGATAGGCGGCGTCCAGTCGGCGCAGGTCGTGTCCGAGCCGTTCGCCGGCCAGGAGGCCCTTCCGCAGGCTGTCCCAGTAGCCGTAGCGGACATAGTTCGAGTCGGAGAGCCCCAGCTCGTGCCGGAAGCACCGCTCAGCCCGCTTAGCCAGGTCGAACGCCAGCTGGTAGCTCTGGAAGTACACGGCGGACAGCTGGCCGACCATCCAGTCGAATAGTTCCTTGTTGGTGAACTTGGTGCGCTGGAAGTCCTCCTCGGCAGTTGCGTTCGCCCGCTGGCGGTCGTGATGGCGGAGTTCCTGTTCGGCGATCCGGTGCCGGATCTCTGCGGCCAGGATCTGCTTGTCGACCTGGAGGAGCTCCGTGGCGGCCATCGCCGCCTGGTGTTCCCACTCCTGCGCGCGCCGGGCATGCCCGGCCAACACGCTCGCCACGCTGGCACCCTTCTCGGCCGCGGTGGCCAGCGAGCGCAGCACGGAGACCGCCGACTCCGCCGCGCCCCCGATCTGCGGGCCGCCGGTCGACCCTGACACGGTAGGCGTACCGCCGAAGCCTGCAGCACCGGCCAGAAAAGTCGGAATCAGCTTCAGACCACCGCACAGGATGGTTCCGACCACGATTGTCGCCTCCAAGCCCAGCGAAACGCCGGACAGGGCCAGTGAGACGTGCTCTCCAGTGTTCAGGCCCTCGTCGAGCAACCGCTGGTGGTAGGCCCGTCTGAGCTCGACGACATCGCGGCTGCGCAGGCTGGCTTCCCAGGTCTCCCGCGCCTCGGCCACCTGGCTGTCGCGGACATCCCGCAGGAGATCGAGCAAGGCCATCTCATGACTGGACCGCAGCGCCGTGAACGCCTCGACGTCGCGCTTCTCCAAAGCGCTGAGCATGGCCGCGCCAAGGTTGCTGACCGCGGCGCAGACCTCCTGCGCGCGCTGGAGCATCACCGAGAAGCGGTACGCCGGCATCGGCGCGCTGATGTCGCTGAGCGCCGCGCCGATGTCCAGACCGGCCGCCGTGGCTTTGACCAGCAGGGCGGGGTCGATCGGCGGTTCGAACAACGGCAGCTGACGGACCTGTCCGGCGATGTTCATGCAATGCCTGATCTTGAACAGCCGGTCATCGACGGTGTCCCACAGCGTCAGCAGTTTCTCGTTGGTCGGGATGCCGAAGTACAGCACATCCAGGCGCGGCAGTTCGGGGCCGTCGGGAACGGGCGCGGACGGGGCGGGGACGCCTGGCAGCAGATTCTCTACCTGCCGCAGCACATTGCCGAATACGTCGATCCCGGCCGCCTGGAGCTGGTAGAAGGTCCGCACAGGGTTCGGTACCCGGCGGGGGACGTTCTTGGGCCGAGGCCCGAGCATCGTCGCGGCCAGCACATACAGCTGAGTCGCCTCGTTGTTGGATTCGATGGTGTCCTGACCGAAGAGCTGGTCACCCCAGGCGATCAGGGTCTGGATGTACTTGATAAGCACGTTCTTCTGGTATGCGACCGTGCGCATTCTCGCGATCAGATGCGGATTGAACGGGTGATCGCGCCATTCGGCAACCTGGGCCTGCAACTTGGCATCGCCCTTGGCGATGACCTTCATGATGTTCTCGATCTTCTGTTGGTAGTAGTCGGCCTTGGTCGTCTCGTAGAACGGCTTGGTGATCCAGAACTTCTGCTGCGGGGTGTCCGGATCGGGGGTCGCGGTGTCGGTGCTGGTCGGGTTGAACACGGAGTGGTACCACTCCAGTGCTTCCTCGAACCGCTGGTTGGCGGCGAGCTTGCCCGCGATGAACATCGGCACGTGGAAGAACAGCTCCCAGTTGTACGCCGAGTATGCCCCGGCGTAGTCGAAGTCCACCTCCTCCTTCGGCCATGGAGCCATGACCTTGAAGCTGGGCCGGTAGGTCGCGAAGTCGAACGGCTGCGGGCTGCCCGGAACCGTTTCGGGGCTGACCTGGATGCGCCGGTTCAGCAGGCCAGGAAGGCCCCAAGTGTTCAGCTCCTTGATGAAGAGTTCTACGAACGGGTGGTAGTGCGGTTGGAACCGGAACTGCGAGACGGACCAGCTGTGCCAGGCTCGGGAGAAGTACGCCCAGTAGGTGCGGTGGTCGTAGTCGACGAAATAGGTCCTTGCGGGATCCCAGGTGAAGAAGGAACCGGTGCCGGCGAAGCCCAGGGCTTGGGAGTCGAGAGCCGTCCAGGTCCGACCCGGAACGATGTTGCGCCGCAGCCGAATCGACTCAGCATTCATATTCAGCGGGATCCCGGAGTGTGCCTTTTGCGTCTCGGTGTGGGATGCAAAGTAGAAGTACTGTGACGCGGTTGTGTGTCGGATCAGGTTGCCGTGGAACACACTTTCGGGCGGCGCGATCAGGTACTCGACGTAGCCGTGGGTCCCCGGCGTGATCTGCGGGCCCAGCTTCTCGAAGTTTTCCTGGGCCAATGGTGCGAAGTGATCGCGGGCAGGGGATGAGAAGAGAAGGTTGCGGATCTGCGGAGTCATTCTGGTCCGGAAGGTGATGTTCTCCGTGGTGCCCTGGGCGAATTCAACCGAAGCCCGCAGTGGGGTGTCTGACAGGACCTTCGGCGTCCACTTCCCCTGCTTGAGTTCGCTCCAGTACAGCTGGACATCCCAGTGCTTCTCCGCTGTCGGTAGGAAGACGGGCGAGTTCTCGCTCGGTGTCCTGAGGCTGGTCGGGGCTTCTGCCTTCTCCAGGAATTGCGGCCAAAACATGTAGAGACGGCGGTTGTGCATGCCCAGTGTCAGATGGTCCGACTGGATCTCCAGGTCGACCGGCTGCCATGGGGTCCAGCGGGCTCTGTTGACCCTGGTCCGGTAGAAGTATTCGGCTCCCTTGCTGCTGCGGGTACGCCCCACCGCGTGGAGTACCGACTCGTCGCCGATACGCTCCTCGTACATCGCGCGGATCTCGAGATTGGCCACCTTGTCCAGCTTCTCGAGATAGCTGCGGTAAGCCTGCTCGACGGTTTCCGCCGCGACGTTGTTCTGCTGGAGTTCGCTTTCGAGATCGACGAAGAACGGCGACTTCTCGTCGCGCAGTTCAGGCTCGATCCAGTTCTCCGGGTAGAGGAAGACCTTGCGGTTGGCTTCCCAGACACGGTAGCGGCGCATCCATTGCCACTGCTTCCACTTGGGATCTTTGACAGTGCTTGCGACGATGTCCGGCTCGAGGTTCAGCAGCACCCGTTGGACGAACAACTGGGCGGAGCCGGTGGCCTGCTTCAGACGGGACGTCAGTGCACAGGCGCTCATCTCGACGTCGATCAGGAGATGGCTGTACAGGCCGTTCGCATCGGTCCAGTGCTGGTCCAGGTTCGCGTCAGGGTGCGCCACCAGCCAGTCCACCAGGACATTGCGGCGCCGTTCGCGCAACGTGTCCTGCACCGGCTGGTTGGCCTCCAGCCACTGCGGGAGTTCATAACGTGCCTTCAGCGCCTGCTTGATCTCATCGGCGACCGCGGCGCTGGGCGTGGCTTGGGCCCAGGCGACGGCACGCTTCGCCTCGACCCCCAGCCGGGGCAGCGCAGCCATGCAGTCCGCGACACGACGGAGGTTCGGGGCCTTCGCCAGTTGGGCCTTGACCTGGTCCACGCCCGCTGGTGCCAGCCAGCCGAATGCGGTGACCAGCGCAGTAATGTCCTCGGCTTGCCAGGCGGTCAGTTTGGCCAGCGCGGTGATCGTGGCGATGGACGGCCCGGTGGGGGAGAGCAGCTCGTCGGCGAAGTCCAGTGCTGACAGACTCGAGGTAGGCAGTTGGGACTTCCAGTGGAAGAACCATTGCATCGCCGTCCAGCGGCCGATCGCGACCGTGGTGCTCTGATCGGCGCCGAGCATGTCGGCCCGGATCCAGCCGAGGCGTTCGGCGTGGTCGTCGGACAGCCACCAGCTCACCTCAGCAGGCTTCATGTCCAGTTTGCCGATGAGGATCGCGACCTTGTGCAGGAGCCGCAGGGCCTTGTAGATGTCGGAGAAGGTCAGCTCGTCCAGTGGGAACTGGAAACTGCCATCAGAGGCCGTCACAAGCAGCCGTGGGTCGTTGATGACGCTGCGCAGGTCGGCGATCGAGCCCGGCAGGTGCAGCCTGGCCAGTGCCGTCGCGGTGGATTGTTCGTCGATTCCGAGGAGCGCGGCCACCTGCTGATCGATGTAGAGGTTTTTCTGGTTGCGGAGCAGGAACGCCTGCAACGGCGGCAGGACAAAGGCGAACCGTGCGTCGATCCGGGCCTGTCGCTGGGCCGGTGTCTCACCGGGCGGCAGCGCGGCCAGCCTCGCATGAGCTTCGGCCAGGTCGTTGAAGAGCACACTGAAGTACCGGTCGATGAGGGCCTCGCGTTCGGCGGTTGTTCCTGTCCAACTGCCGTTCACGAGGGCCAGGGCGGTCACCAGATCGGCGTCCGCAGCGAGGGTGGGCACGAGCCCCAGACGGGTGGCGACGTAGTCGGCGTCGGTTTCGTCCTTCTGCCGTGCCAGTCGGTCGGCGATCTCCGTGAGGCCCTGTCTGAGCTGTTTCAGAAAGGCCAGCACGGCGCGGTCCTCCAGCGCGATGCCGGAATTGACCGTGAAGTGGTGGGTCAGCAGATAGTCGAGGTCAGCGACGGAGAACGCCGATGACGTCACCTGATCGACCAGGCTGCTGAACTCCACGGCACTGGCCGGCGACGTGAAGGGATCGGAGTTCCACATTCTCCTCAGTCGAAGGAATTCACCGATGGTGAGGCCGAGCCCTCGGCTCAGTACGGTGATCCGGTGCAGGTCGGCGAGGACCCCAGCGTTGAGCGGGGAGCCGAAGTTCAGCGATCGGTCGGCCAGGATGAGGCCGAGGTCGCTCTCGCTGAGGCGTAGGCCTGCGAGCAGGCCAGGTACCCGCTGGCCGATCGTTCCGCCGAGTTCGGCGGCCCGCGGTGGGAAGCCGCCGGTTGCGTCCACCAGCCGGTTCCGGAAGAGGCGCTGGTAGACGGTCTGGACCGGAATTCCTCCGTCCGTGGCGCGGTCGACGTACTCGTGGTCGTCGAAGCCGGCGAACACCGTGACCAGCGTGGACCAGTCCAGCCCGGTCCGCTCCTGCAACCGCCGGGTCGAGGCGATGCCGCGCAGCCCGGTGTCGTTGAGTGTCCAGGCAGTGAGGTAGCGGTCGAGCTCCCACATCGGAATTCCGAGCCGCCGCCAGAGCCGCACGAAACGGTGGATCTGGCCCAGTGCGTCCGCGGTCAGGCCACCGATGGTGAAGGAGGAGGTGTCGCAGGCGGCCGCGTTCGGGTCGGCCGGTTCGAGGATGGTGAGGGCATTTGCCGGATCGACCCAGCGCATCTCCAGCAGCTGCAACAGGTCTCGGTAGGCGAGCTTGGTCCGGTGCAGCATCACGGGCACCTTGGCGAGCACTTCGATCCATGTACCGGTCACGTTCTGGGTCGGGTCCGTCGGGGTGTCCGGGTGCGGAATGGAGTTGCCGGTCTCGGCGAGTCCCCAGTACTCCCACGGCTGACGCCCGAGTGTGCCGCTCAGGACCTGCCGCTCGACGTCCCCGATCCCCAACAGCGCACAGTCGACCTGCGCGTCGGTCGGCGACTTCGTCGCGCCGTCCGGTGAAGACTGCTGGAACAGTTCGAGCAGCCGCGGTTGTGGCACGCCGAGCTGATCCAGGTAGCCGCGGCTCTGCTCGTTGGCGAGGTTGAACGGCAGACTGAACGGAAACACCTCGCCGGTGAGCTTGGCGTATGCAGAGAGGTTCAGATGCTCGGGATTGGCGCGTACCTCGGCCGCGGAGCCGGTCGTCTGACGGGTCGCCCGCAAGCAGAGGGCGGCTCCCCGGTGGAAGACACTGTACGAGTGGGTGCTGTCCCTGATTACCCACCGGCCCTGGCTGTCCGGGGCGTACACCCAGGCGTCGTCGCTGATGGCGACGTCCTTCGTCCTCAGCTCCGCCAGGATTTCCGGTGCGATCGGCCCTTCGACCAGCTTCGGCACGATCCCGGGATCCAGGACAACCAGCGCGGGGGGAGTGACGACGTCTTCCAGAATCTCGTTGACCAGGTCGATGTACGGAACGGCAGTGTTGGTGTTCTCGCAGCTCAACTCCACGTCGCCGAGGTCGGGGCGTCGCTCGAGCAGAACCTGAAGAACGCTTTTGCCGCTGTGAGGGCCAGTGCCCTGAGTGCCGCGGTCGCCCAGGAAGCGCAGGACGTCCACGAAATGTGCGGCCGGGCTGTACACCGACCGGCAGGCGGGGCAGTCGCAGTAATCGAGGGATCCGATGAGGGTCTGCAGGCTGGGCAAGGTTCTCGGCTGGGGCTCGCGCTCGAGTTCTGCCTGCGGGGTAGGGAAGACCCCCGCCAGAAGCTGGGACTCAGGCGCCGTCTGCGGACTGGGCAGGGCGGCGGGCAGGGCCCCGGTCAGTGCGCGGTTGTAGTCGGCGAAGGTGGTCAATGCGAGGGCGTACGCGTTCTCCGCTCGGCGGTAAATCCTTCGTGCCTCGATCCTGTTGATCGACCCGGCCAGGACACTGACGAACTGCCCCTCACCCATGAAGTAGATCTGTTGAGCGGAGTCGATGCTCTGGGACAGCAGGGCGTTCGCGGCGCTGAACGTCGGATTGAGTTTGAACACCCGCTGTACCGAAGCGAGCTCCGCGAGGAGCTCGGCATCTGGCTGGGCGGCTGCCGCGCCGTCCTGTCGCTGGCGGTCACCACCGTTCCGTGAGTGTTGCTCAGCCAGGTAGTGGTCGATCCGGAAGCGGTCGAGGTGGAAGTCAGGATGATCGTCCAGGAACCGGGCGACACGACGACTCAGCTGCTCCGCTGACGAGTCAGATCGGACGATCTTCGCTGCCAGGGACGCGGTCGGATAGGACCGCTCGAACTGCTGGTCGAGGATGGCCGCGTACGTCGCCTTCTTTTCCTCGGTGGTGGTGCCGTCCATGTTGTCCGGCACGCCGACCGGAGTGCCGTTGGGAAGCCGTCGCGCGAACACGTCGAACCAGTCCGCTTTGGAATACTGCGCCAGAGCGCGTTTCGTCAGTCGGCCGTTGTTGATGTCGTCGGCCAGCACGGTTACCAGCGGCACGTGATTGCGGGTCAGCGACCCGATTTCCACTGCAGTCCGCACCTTCTTGACGGTGGCGTCCGGCAGTGACGGATCAGCATCCAGCCGCTTCCACAGCTCGGCCAGCGAGCCGGTGTGGTCTGACATTGTGGCGAGAATCGTGGTGCGCTGGTTGGCTGGCACATTGGCGACGTTGAGTAGCTGGCCGATCGTGCCCTTGCCTCCGCCCACGGTGATGTCGGCCGTGTACTTGAGCCTGATGCGTGCAAGGACCGCGAGGAATTCACCGATCCTGGGCCGCAGGTCGGCCGACACCAGGTTGTCGTCGATGGCCTTGGTCAGTAGGTCTCGCTGTCGTTGTTCATCCAGACCGGACAGCGCCCGGAGCAGCGCTTCCTCCATGAGAATGATGCGCTCGGGGTGCTGGACGTCGGCGAGCAGGGACTCACGGAAGATCGACGGCTCGCCCTGGCGGAGGAACGCGAAGAAGACTTCGGCAGGCAGCGGCGTCCCTTCCCGCTGGGTCTTGTCAGCGAGCCGCCAGCAAGCCGCCCAGGTGCCGACCTCAAGCGCCGTATAGCCGGTCTCACCGACAAGGAACGACACATCCTGGTGCTGCTCGTCCTCGCGCAGCTCGATCGGGTTGAGGTTGCCAAGCAGTGGTGTGATGGCGCCCGTCTGCACCGCCCACTCGGAAGGACCGGAATAGACCGCACCCTCAAGGCTCAGATTGACCTCGTAGTCGGCGGGCGCGTTGTAGTGCACCGGAGACCGGAACAATACGGTGCCGGCCTTGACCACGACCAGGACCAGGTCCGCCGATCCTTTCTCGGCCGCATTGAATTTGTTGGCGGTGTAGCTGATCTCGTAGCGTCCGTCTTGGTCCACGGTCTTTTCGCCGAGCGACTGTTCCGTTCGCAGGTCCCGATCGAACGCCTGTACGGTCACATTCTTCATTGCCTGGCCGAACTGGTCCCGTACGATGCCGCTCACCTTGAAGGTGGCGGGCGTCTCCGGGGAGAACCCCGTCGTCTTCAGGCTGATCACCGTCTCCGGCGCCTGCTTGCGGTTCGGCTTGCTCGTGCCCACCACGATGCCGTCGAACAACACCTTGATGATGACCGTGGCGACGTGGGTATGCGGATCTGAGGAGTCCTCATCCACCCTGATTTGGTAGCGGCCTGCGCTTTCGGTGAAAGCCTCCCCCAGCGGTGAATCCTGGTGACCCTGCCCCGGTCCGGAGGCCCGGACCAGAGCGTCCGGAAGCGGATTCCCCTTGGAGTCCGTGATCGTTCCAGTGATCAGATATGACCGCTCTGCTGGCATGATGCTGCTCCAGTCGTCAACGCGCCGTGGTTCGGAGCATGTCTTGCCATGCGTTTCCGCTGGGTTTCGCGCCACGGACAGACCCCGGCGCCCCCTTGCCCCGCTATGTACCGACTCTGAGTCTGCAAGGCCGGATTCGCAATTACTGCTCCGCCGTCGGAGTGCAACTCCTACCGCCCATTGGGGTCCAGCCTGCGGGGTCCTCCGTGCATCAGTGTCCTCGCCCCAGGCCCGCTCGATGCTGCGGCCAGTGGCAGAGTCGCGCGCAGACACGCAAGCGAACCCACGCCAGACTCAACGCGAGGAGAGAATCGCGACCGGTTCCCAGGCGGAATCCACGAGATTCGGCGAACTCGTCGGTTGCCGGTCTCTGGCGACTCCATGATCGACGCCGCGATCTGCCACTGCGATGATGTGACTGTAAGGCGGCAAGACAGCGCCGACCACGGCGACATCGTCGCCGAGCTCCTGGACGACTGGGCCACAGTGAAGGTGTGAGGCGGCAGGACGGACGGGTGTGGCTGATGCCGCGCGAGCCGTCCTTCGAACCCATTCCCGGCGACGACGTAGGCATTCTTGGCAAAGTCATCGGCGTCCTGCACGTGCTGTAGACCCGGGTCACATGGTTGCCCAGAGCCGCGAGAGTGACGGTATGTGTGGTCATACGCATCCGCTCGCAGCCCGCAGGAACTGGCGCTGCTCTTCCAGGCGCCCGACGCCCCCGTGAAGGAGACGCTCGCGCCGAACTGGAATGTCGCCCGACCAACGACGTGTGAGCTGTCCTCGAGCGCACACTCCGCGACGACAAACAAGACATCGCGGCGGCGAAGCGTGAACTGCGGCCGCTGTGCTGGGGCCTGGCCCCATCGTGGGTGAAGGACGCTGGCCCCTAAGTTTGCCGACACCTCCCACCCCATCCGCAGAAGCCAAGACAGCCTCCGAGCACGCCGTCCGCCGACACGGCGAGGACAGTCAACTTAATTCAGTCGAGGGCCCGTTGACCAAGCCGGGCACAACCTCCACCGCCCCTGATGCGGAATCATCCCACGCCCCGGCGCGCACCGGCCCAGCGACGCTGCACGAGCCCCGCAGCACACTCAAGCAGCTGATCAACGCTGCCACCGAAGGGCGCCCTACGCCCCTGACGCGCGGCCCGCGCCATGCACTGCTCACCACTCCGCCCACGCAGCTGAGCGGGACTGGGACCTCACCCAAGCCCCCACCCACAGCTTCGCGGATGCCCGCGAAACGCTTGGAGATCTGATCCAGTACGGCGCCGAGGGCCGCCCCCAGGTTCTGTGGCGCCATAGGACCCCCATCGCCGTACTGCTCGCCGCAGCCGCGGACGGCACCCGACACGGCGGTTCCGGCTGCAACAGCCCAGGCAGTCCAGAACCCCCTTCCGACCGCAGCAGCAGCCGAAGCCGAGGCCGCCAACGAACGGCCCGGTTCCGGTTCGGTCGCACCTGCACCGGCCTTGAGGAAACCGTTAGGCTAGGCGCCCTTGGGAAGGCCTCGTGGGCATCACTGTGTTAAACGGTCGCTCGACAACCCCGACTTGGGAATCTCTCTTGGCGGGCGGCGTAAAGCTGTCCGATACGGACCGTCGCGTGGTGGATGAGCTGGCCGGCCGCTTCGGGCTCACCGGAGGCTGAGCTCGCACAATGTCTGCCAGGCAGATACGCGAGCGAGCCCCGACCGTACCTTTCTGCCTGGAGATCGGCTATGCCGGACCGGGCTGTGCTGAGCAGTGTCTTGGACTTCGTTTCCTCAGCCGCCGCGCTCTCCGGTTGGGTACGTCGCGATCGATCGCTCCGGACTCCGCTTGTCACACCGTAGTTGGGGCAGGCTCATGCGGTGGGATTTTCTCTGACTCTGTGCCATTCCGCGCGTGCGAGTAGAGAGAAAGTAACCGTTGCACAGAGCGCCACAGCGACGATCGCCCATTCCAGGGCGCCGCTTCCCATGTCCGGATCGACGCCAAAAACCCGCTCGATCCAGTCCCGCCAGATCAGGGTGACCACGAAAATGATCCCACTGATCGCAGCGGCGATTGTTTCTACCCACGCCCGCATGTGTACATTCCGCATCATCATGGCCACCCTTAGTGAAGGCGTCCCCTGGATCTCCTGTCCCATTCTATTGGGCGACGCGGTTCGACAATCGTCAAATGCGCCGCCGGGCTGTCATTGTGGTTTCGCCTTCACAATTTGCTGGGTCAACCAACCGAAAAATGTCCAGGGTTGCGGCACGGTCAGGCTGGGCGGAAGATAGTTACGGCTTTTGCGATCAAACATCGGGCAGTGGAAGTTATCACGGTCCATGAACGAAGCGGAGAACGCGCCGGGAAGGGCTGCGAGGAGATGGCGGCGTGGGTTCGCGCTGAGTTAGCACAATCCGGTCGACTCGTTCAATGCGCTGGCGGATCGGCTGGTGGATGGAACTCATCTCTTTTCGCGCGAGGTCACGCGTGGCGGATTCCGTACGCCTCTTTCGTCCTTATCCTCATCCGCATGACGGCCGGGAGGTCGAGTTGATACGCAAACCGGCCGGAGTTCCGGACGATTCGGAAGACGATCGCGCGGTGCGTCGGCGAGAGGAATATTTGCGGGCCAGAGGGCTAGGGGAGAAGGACGCCAGCGAAGAGGACGAGGACGATGAGGCCCCGGCAGAGGATAGCGGCGACTCCCGGGCCCAGTCGGACCCGGTCGCGCCCTCCGAGCCTCCCTACGGCCATCAGGCCAAGCCGTAACGCGAGACCTCGACGGCACGAGGAGATCAACCATGCGTGGGAAGCCCCAAGGCAGAACAGTGGCAACGGCCGATCACCAAGACTTTCCCGGCGGGAAGGTACTGGCGCGGCTGATGCTTGAGTTGGCCCGCACCGGCCACGCGGAAGTAGCCGTGGAGGCCGCCATCCTTGCGCGCCCGGATATGGATGAGGACACGGCACAGGCCCTGCTTGACAGCGTGGCCGGCCCCCAAGGCGGCTCCTCCGCTGGTGAGGGGGGCGCTTCCTCCGCCGATCAGGAGGGCGAGGGCGGGAGTGAGGGCGACGACACGAGGCACAGCACGCCGCCGAGCCGCGGCGGAGGTCCGGCTGACGACGAAATGGAGCAGCTCGCCGCGAACTACATGGCCGTCGCGGAGACGCTGTCGACGACCCCACCGAGCCCCACCGGCCCCACCTGGCGCTCGCTCGGGCCGTGGACAATACCCAACGGGCAAACCTATGGCGCCACCCGGACCAACGTCTCCGGCCGCATCTCATCCGTGGCTGTCGATCCCGGCAATGTCAACCACCTGCTGGCCGGAGGAGCCCACGGCGGAATTTGGGAGAGCCGCAACCGCGGGCTGTCATGGGCTCCGCGTACCGACAATGCGGCGACCCTGACGACGGGCGCCATCGCCTTCCATCCGACCACTCCGGCAACCGTCCTTGCGGGCACAGGCGAAGGTAACTGGTGGGCCAATTTCGGCACCGGCATCCTCCGGTCCACCGACGGCGGACTCACCTGGGCGACCCTGTGCACCGCTCCCTTCGTCGGCCAAGGGTTTTACGACCTGGTATTCGACCGGGGCACCCCCACGCGGGTCTACGCCGCGACAACGGGCGGCCTCTACGTCTCCACGAACAGCGGTGCAACGTGGACACGGCGCCGCAACGCGAGGACCTGGACGGTCGCGGTGGCCCCTTCCGGGGCCGAGGTACTCGCCGCGTGTTCGGACGGCTTGTTCCGGTCCACTGATGGCGGAGTCACCTGGACTGCAGTGACCCTGCCGAACTCACCGGCGAACTTCGCAAGGCTCACCGTTGCCATCGCCCCGTCCGACCCAACTGTCGCCTACGCATGGGGCGCGTTCGGGTCCACGGCATACCTGGCGCGACGCTCCGCGGGCACTTGGTCCGCTATCGGCGCTCCCACCGGGGTGAACGTCACTCAGGCTTGGTACGACTGGTTCCTGGCCGTGGCCCCGGACAACGCCGGCCAGATCTACTGCGGAGCCATCAGCGCCCACCGAGGTGACCTCTCCGGGACCACATGGACCTGGACGGACATAGCCAGCAAGCCCTCGCCGGGTCAGTCCATACACCCCGACCAGCACGCCATCGCATTTGAACCGGGCCAGCCCCAGGTGGTCTACATCGGCAACGACGGCGGGCTCTACCGCAGCCCGGACCGGGGCGTTACCTGGCAGCACCTCAACAACGGTCTGGAGATCACCGAGTTCGAGTACATCGCCCAGGACCTGGGCTCCTCACGCTGGCTCCTCGGAGGCACACAGGACAACGGCACCGAACGCTGGACAGGTTCGCCCACTTGGCTGCACTCCCAGGATGGTGACGGCGGCGACTGCGCGGTCAACCGCACCGATCCGCGGACGGTGTTCCACACCTTCTACGGCATGGGCATAGAACGTTCCGCCTCGCGCGGAGACTGGGGCAGCTGGGCATGGCTCTCGCCGACGATCCCTTCCGGAGAATCGGCACTCTTCTATCCGCCGGTCGAGTCCAGCGCCACCAACGGCAATACGGTCGCCCAGGGCGGCGGAGCCCTCTACGTCTCCCGCGACAACTGCGCCAACTGGACGCGGCTGGCCTACCCTGCGGCGGCCACCGCCTCCGCGATGTACATCCCGACGGCGGACCAGGTGTACGTCGGCAGTACCGACGGCCGGTTGTTCGTTACACGGTGGAACGGGACCGCATGGGGCACGCTCACCGCACTCACGACGCCTCGCGCCAACGCCTGGATCAGTGACATTCACGTCGATCCCACCGATCAGAACCGCATATGGGTGACCCACACGACCCCCAGCGGCGGCCGGGCCTGGCGGTCGACCGACGGGGGCACGACCTGGGTGGACCGCACGGCGGCGCTCCCCAACCTGCCGCTGAACGCCGTCGAGGTACACCCAGGCAACCGCGACCGCGTCTGGGTCGCCGCGGATCTCGGCGTCTACCAGACCGTGGATGGCGGTGCCTCCTGGCAGATCTTCTCCAGCGGCCTGCCCAATGCGTTCGTCGGCGACCTGCTGTACCACCGGCACGCCAGGGTGCTCCGGGCCGGCCTGCGTAACCGGGGTGTCTGGGAAATCCCGGTAGACGGCTGGATGACCGAGCCGGTGTGCGGCGTGCAGTGGACCGGCACGGTCCCGGCGAACTCGACCCGCCGATTCTTCACTTGGGGCTGGCCCGCCACTTGGCACGTCCTGTGGACGGTTATGCCCACCACGCCTCGTCCAGGTGCCGAGGAGATGACCTGGCAGGTCCAGGTGGAACGAGGGGACGCCGAGTACGTCGCGTACTGGATCTCCGTCACCAACCTCACAACGATTCCGGTCGCCTTCGAGGGCCGGTTCGCCATCCTCAGCCGCTACTGAACCTGGAGAAGCGCGATGTGGACCAACGTTCAATACACCGGATCGCTCGGGCCCAACGCCAGCACGCGTCTGTTCACCTACGGATGGCCACCCGCCTGGCACGTGGTCTGGTACATGGTGCCGACTTCCCCGCAGGCCGGCAATCCCCAGGTCGACTGGGACGTGGCCGTCGAGCGCTCGGACGCCGGCCAGGTGACGTACTGGATCACTGTGAAGAACCTGACGGCAACGACGATGACCTACGAGGCCCGGTACGCCGTCCTGAACTGAACTACCCGCACCACCGCAGGGAAGGATCGAGCCATGCGCATAACGATCGAGATCGACGGCGCTGCGGAGCAGCCGTCCTCCCAGGATTGTTCCCCTCCGGTACCGAGGCCGGAGCCCGTCGCCGGAGTCGACATGGGTCCCGCTCCAGCCTCCGGCGCCGCCGCCGGGCCGCCACCGGCATCTTCCGACCAGGCGTACACGACCGAACCGTCGTCAACCGCCACCGACCAGCCGGCGGGCAGCGCCCCCGCGACGTGATCGTGATTTGACCGCCGTGGGTTCTCGCGCCTCGGACCTTGCCTGTTGGACCGTTTCCGGATGAGCCGGAGAATACGGTGCGGCCTGTGGTCCCAATCGTCAGGAACGGGGAGACGTCCCCTACAGGTGTCCTTCACGGATCCACGGCACGTGACATCGCGCGGCTGGCGGGCCCCGGGCTGACCGCGGTCATCGTCGCCCGGGACTGTCAGCCGCCGAGAATCGCCCGATTGACAACGACGGGCACATCCAGGCAGAGCGCCTCGGCGAGCACCCTCGGCGACGCGTCGAGAACGGCCGGCACGAACAGACAGCGCATGGCGGCGATCACGGCAAGCAGCAGCAGCCACTGCAGCGGTCCTGTTAGACCGACCCCGGGGGCGGTTCCGCGTCGGGTGGGGCGTGAACCACCAGGATCCGCAGGCCGGTCTCCTCGGCCAGCTGGCGCAGGCAGCATGCGGCGAGTGGCCAGTTTCCTCTGCCGCCAGGGCGCCGCACGGGATACGTGGACCACGTCCGCGACCAGTTCCGGCGGCAGGGGCCGTGCCGCCGAGCGCGGGTCGACGCGCCGCGGGTCGGTGAAGTCGCTGCGGAGAACCACGAGGCCGCCGCGGCCGAGGCGAAGAAGCCACGGGCGCTGGCCGCACACGGCGAGCCAGCAGCTCCGGCACATCGGGGGGCAGGTGGTGCGCGGGGTCGGCCGGGACGCCGTTCAGCCGTTGAGGTGCCCCCTCGGGGCGGTGCCGTCATTGCCGCCGGTGCTGCCACCGCTGCCGCCGCTGGCGTAGATGGTGGCCTCCTTCGCGGTGGTTGCGATGCCGTCGGTGCCGCTGAAAATGCGTTTGCCCCAGTCGGTCAGGGAGTTGGCCTTGAAGTTTTTGACCATGTCCAGGTAGCCGCCAGTGTTGCCGCTCCAGGACCAGCCCAGGTACCCCAGACTGAGTTCCTCCGCGGTGGCCATGATCGCGTCCTCGTTGGGGTTGCCGTCGGTGTGCCAGTCGCCGAACTCACCTATCATGATCGGCAACCCGGCGCTGACGAAGTAGTCGAGGTAGTCCCGCACCGCGCAGGCGGTTTCGTAGACCCCGTACATGTGGATCGAGAAGATCGTGTTCCGCTTGGGGTCGCCTTCGAAGACCGAGTGGGCGTCGTTGCGCATGGTACCCGAGTAATCCTGGCCCCAGTTGGGGGCGTCGACCATGATGGCGTGGCCAAAGCCTGCGCTTCGCAGCTTCCGGATGGCGGCGCTGGTGTCGGAAGCCCAGCGCTCGTAATCTTTGTTGCCGTACGGCTCGTTCCCGATGTTGATCACGACGTAGCTTTCCTGGCCCCGCAGTGCTCCTTTGACCTTGATCCAGTAATCGGCGGCCTGGGAGAGCGTGGCGGCGCCGCTCTCCTCGCCGTAGCCGGTGGTGTCGTGCACCTCCAGCACGCAGATCAGCCGGTTCTGCTTGCACAGGCCGACGATGTTAGAGACTTCAGCGACGCTGGTCATCGGCCACTGCTGGCCGCTAGAAAGCACCACGCGGACGGCGTTGGCGCCCTTCGCCTTGATGTCGGCGAGGGAGCCCGTCCGGTCGGTATACCAAGCGTGAGGATGGTTGACGCCGCGCATCACAAAGTCGTTGCCGTTGGCCTCGACGACACGTCCGTTGCTGACACGGATACCGGTGGCGGCCTCGGCCTCATCGGCGGGTCCGGACGCGGACGCCAGCGCCGTGGCCGCTTCTGTGGGCAACAGATGCCTCGGTCGCTTCTGCATGTTCCCTCCTCAGATATTGCGCTCTCGCCGTAGTCACAGTCGGTGCGCTCGGATGGACGGAGCCCGACCTAGGCAGTCAGCCCGGCCAGGCCGGGCCACTGCTGCCGGAACTGGCGGGCGCGGCATCCGTTTTTAACCGCGATCACCGACCCACTACTGGAAAGGGCGGGGACGCGCTGATAACGGCCGGCCATGTCTGCTGGGCGATCAGGCTTGCGGCCCGCAGTGCACCGGTGATCGCAGCTGGGCTTTCGGCGAGTGCGAGGAGGCTGGCCTTGACCGGAGATTCTGCTTCTGCGGCCAGTCCCGGTTCCCATCCGAGCGACAGCCACGTCATGATCACGAGAGCACCCAGGCCCACATACGCGAAGAGTTGCTGAGCCTCCGTCGGACTGGTCGGCGTTCTTGTGTGATCACGGCACGGGGGTGTAGTCACCGTCTTCGTCCATCTCGAAGCTGCCCGTGGTGTGTCCGTCGACAGCGGTGTGTTTGAGCCACTTGCGGGACAGGTTGTGCAGATGTGCGGCCGCCGGCGTCTCCCACTGGAGCTGGTGGCCGGAGCAGGCCACCTTGAACATCAGCTTCCGCGTGCCCGGGACAGCCTTGTAGAGGTCCGGGACCGATAGGAACGGGACAGTTCCCGGTACGCTGTTCACTGTCTTGTCGTGCTCCCCGTAGACAATGAGCACAGGCACCTTGTCCCCGAGGATGTTCTTCACCTTCACGCCATTCTTGTTCCAGCCCCACCAGAAGGCGTTCCGGAAGCGCAGCACTCCCTGGGGTACTCCGTATTTCTTGGCCCCCCAGTTACTGCCGAACATGTCGCTGTCCATGATCGCGTCCCAGACGGCGTCGACCATGCCCTCCTCCCGCTGCTCCGGGCAGCCCATCTCCCGGTTCCAGGCCCTTTCGAAGCCTTCCCTGCTGGTGAGGTTCATGGGGAAGCCCCACCTGGCGTCCGTGCTGGCCGACAGGGGCAGTGGGAAGGGTGGGTCCCAGTCGGTGCCCGGAGCGCTTGCCTGATAGTTGGGGCCGAAAACAGGCGCCAGCAGGAACAGGCTGCTCACATGGCCTGGGTGCTCGATGGCGTACGGACCGAGCGCGAGGGCTGCTGCGGACCAGCCCATGAGCGCGACCTTCGAAACGCCGTGCCGCTTCTTGATGAACTTGACGACTGTGTCCACCTCAGACCAGTCGCTGCGCGAATCGCCGAGCTGACTGTCGTGGTCGGGGGTGCAGACCGACGTCAGCGGGTTGCCGCCGAGCAGCACCTGCTGCTGGGCCTGAGATGTGTTGCAGGGCTGCTGCATCACATCCGGCCGGGACGAACGGCCGTTTCCCTGAAGGTCCATGGCGAACACATCGAAACCGGCCCTGGCCAGCGACAGCATCCAGTTGTATTTCCCCGCGCCGAGATCGGCGCTGGGCAGCACCGGGATGCTGCGGCCGTGCAGCATGAGCACGGCCGTCCGGTCGCTCCCCGGTCGGGTGCCGTCGCGCTCCCGCACGAAGAGGCTCACGGTCTGGCCGTCGTTGAGAGGGAGCTGGGAGACGTGGGGTACCGCATGGTCGGTGGTGGTGATTGTCATGTCTCGGCGTCCGTTCGTTCGGTAGGCCAGCCCCGGGTCGCGGCGACCGAGGCGCCTGGACAGCTATCGGGGTGGCTACGGACGTCGCGGCCCGGGGAGTCGTACTGCGCGCCCGTGATTTCCACCTTGGGGTGGTGGGGCCGAGCAGAGGGATTCCTATGATTGCGCCTCCCGACATTACAGGCGGCGCCACGGCGTCGAAAGTGCAGAGCCGTCCTCTTATCAGTCTTCACCCGTTCTGAGCAACGGGCAACTGGTGCGCGACTGTGTGAAATCGAAAATGGATTGTTAAAAGTTAAACGCCGTGCAGTAAGAGTGATTGGGTGTCAGGCATTCTTCATCCAGTGATACTGTCGGCGACGCTTGAAATGGGAGACGATTCCGGCACGTGAAATATGACCCCGCGCTGCGTCAGAGGTCGTTTCCACCTTAATTATTTATGTATCTCATAAATTGCGAGTCGCAGTGGTCCGATGCTGGTGAGGTTGTCGGCACGAGTGGGCCTTGAGAGCCGGACGGGGTGATGTCTGGGGCAGGATGCGACGTGCGCCTGTCTCATTCCAAGACGCCCGGTTCCATGTCGTGCTTCCACGACCGAAGCCGCACGCCTGGGCGCACTCGGCTCGGAGCGGTACGCCCAGGTCATGAGTGAGCGACGTCCGTATCCGAGTGATCTGTCCGATGCCCGCTGGGAGTTGATCGAGCCGGTCCTCGCGGCCTGGCGCTTCGAGCGCCGCGGCCGGGCCCTGGACTTCGGCCGGCCTCCCGAACACGACCTGCGCGAGATCATGAACGCGATCCTCTATGTGGACCGCACGGGGGTGCAGTGGCGCTACCTGCCGCACGACTTCCCGCCCTGGGAGACGGTCTACGGCTGCTTCGCGAAGTGGCAGAAGGAAGGGGTATTTGCCCAGCTCAACGGCGTGCTGCGGGAGTTGGTGAGGCGAAAGGAGGGCCGGAATGCCGAGCCTTCGGCCTGCGTGATCGACGCGCAGAGCGTGAAGACCTCCACCAGCGTCCCCGCCGCGAGCCAGGGCACGGACGCAGGCAAGAAGATCGTCGGCCGCAAGCGGAGCATCGTCACCGACACGCTCGGCCTGCTTCTCGCGGTGCTGGTCACCGCGGCCAGTGTCCAGGACTCCGTGGCCGGCACCCAGCTGCTCGACCAGGTTGCCGCCGGCCATCCCGGCATCCGCAGGCACTCGCTGCCTCGGCCGCACCGAAGCGCCCCGCCGGCCCGGCGACGTCGTCGCGTCGCCCTGTCGGGAAGAAGGCTGCGAAGCCCGCCGTCGACCCGCGGTTCCCGCACGGTCCGCTCGCGGTGCTGGACGGTGATGGCTCCGCGTACGGCGTCGACGGCATCGTGCTGGACTGCCCGGTCACCACGATCCCGGAGCTGGTGGAGTGGACGCTGCGCGAGTCCGGTCTCGGTGCCGCGAAGCTCAACCGGTACGGCAAGGACTCCGACCCTCTGATCGTGCTCACCGCGGCGGCCGCCGTGAAGCTCGGGCTGCCGGAGCGCCTGGAGGGCCACGAGCAGCGCCGCTCCCTGCGCCTGCCGGAGGACCATCCGGTGGTCAAGCAGGTCGCTCGCGCGAAGTGGCAGCTCACCCAGCGCGGGTTCGGCCCGTGGGCGCGCATCTACCGCAAGGCCCAAGGGCGGGAGCGGCAGTGCGTGCAGCTGGCGATCCTGTCGTGGGACGCCCTCGATGAGCGGTCCTGGCCCGGGGTCGCGGAGATGGAGCCGACTGACATCGCGCGCATCCTGGGGGTGTACGCGACTCGGGTCATCACCCCGCGCGGCTCCACGGCCGTGTCCGGGCTGGAGCTGATGACGGCGCTGCGCCCGCCGACCAAGGCCGTGCGGGACGAGGCGACCGGCAACTGGATCTCCGGCCACAACCCCGGCTCGCTCGGCACGGAGCCGATGGACCCGGCGCCGCCGGAAGCCACCGCCGAACACCCCGTCGTCGTGAACTCCGGCTGGACGGGCGGCTTCCTCAATGAGGAGGCGTACCAGTGGGTGCGGCCGGTGGACCTGCTCACCGATGAGGAGTGCACTCTGCCCTTCGCGGTGGGCCTGGACCTGAACATCGCGTTCCTCGCCGCAGCGGCCCGCCTGGTCGTCGGCCTGTCGGAGCCCGTGCACTTCGTGAATCCGCCGTTCAACCCCAAGGTGCCCGGCTCCTGGCTGGTGGACCTGTCCCACGTGGAGCTTGACCCGCGCCTGCCGTCGCCGTTCACGCCGACCGGGGAGCGCCCGACGGGCCCGGCCTGGTACCAGACGCATACCGTCGCCTACGCCCAGGAGCTCGGCTACAACGTCACCCCGATCGAGGGGTACCTGCGCCGGGAGACCGGTGCGTACCTGGACCCGTGGCACGACCGGCTCAAGGCCGCGTACGTCGACACCCTCGCCGACCTCGGCGTCACCAAGGACCTGGACGACCAGGGCTTCCTCGCGGCGATGGAGCGGCCCAAGGACGTCGATCCGGCCCTGGCGGCCGTCCTGGCCGCCATCAAGGCCACAGTGAAGGGCGGCGTCGGCAAGCTCCGCGAGCGCCCGCAGGGCCGCCACTACCAGGAGGGCGAGCGGTGGCCGGCCCTCGAGCGGCCGACCTGGCGCCCCGACATCCGGGCCGCCGTCATCAGCAAGGCGCGGGTGAACATGCACCGCAAGCTCAACAACATGGCGAAAATGACCGGCCTGTTCCCGCTCGCCGTGCTCTCCGACTGCGTCGTCTACCCGAGCCCCGGCGAGAGCCCGCTGAACTTCCTGCCCTACGCGACATCTGGCAAGCCGCAGCCGGGCGGGTTCCGCCTTGGGCCCACGCCGGGTCTGGCGAAGCTGGAGGGCGTCCAGTCGATGCTGTGGGCGGTCGACCTGATGGAGAAGGGCCTGAACCCCGCACGGCACATCAAGGGCGGCGACGCCGTCCTCGACGAAGGAGAGTAGAGCCGTGGGGGAGATCGACGACGCGATCGAACGGGCAGACCGGGAAGCCTTCACCCGCCAGCCGCCCAAGACCCTCAAGGGCCAGATCGGCTACCTGATCCGGCAGTTCGGCAGCGCGAAGGCCGTCGCGCAGGAGATCGGCGTCACCGCCGACTCCGTCAACCGCTACCGGCGCGGCGCCCGCAAACACGCCCGCCCCGACGTCGCCGCGAAGATCGACGACGCCGTACGGCAGCGATGGCAGCCACAGGTCCGCAAGCGCCGGCAGCAACAGGCCGCCACCACAACCGGGATCACCGTGGAGACCCGCGCCCGATTCGGGTACACCGCGCCGATCGGCACGACCGACGACGGACGGTTCCGACGACTCACCGTGCACCTCCCCCCGGAGTACGCCCGCCGCCTGTTCGACGCCCGCGACGCGGGCGCCAGCGACCAGCAGATGCGTGGGATCATCGCCGATGGATTCAAAAAATCTATTTCCAGGACGGCGGCGGCCGCGCCATGGGACTGTTGGATGTGGAAATCAACGACATCGACTATTTGGATCTGGACTATTAAACAGGGAAATAAGATCCGTCAAACTCCGGTCTCCTTAAATGGGGGGCGAACTTCTCGATACCGCGGCTAGGGTTCCAGGATGGCGATCAGCAAGAAGCGGAAGAAGGACCCGCGGAGGCGTCCCGGCGCCCAGGAGGCGGGGAATCCTCAGGTACGGCACACGGCGTCACCGAAGGGTCGGCTGAGCCCGTTCTTCAAACTGCTGGGCGAGATCGCGGCAGCGGCGGAGAAGGCCGTCCAGTCGACGCCGGATCCCAGTGATCAGCTTGTCCGCTTCGACATAGAGATCTTGATGCGCGGCGCGAACAGTGTGAAGGCGGTCCGCGCCCTGCTGGAGCAGGGCCATTGGGAGCATGCGGTTGGTGTGACCCGGCAACTGTTCGAGTTGCTGGTGAACATGGAGTACCTGAGCGCCATGGCGGACCGACGGCAGGGGACTCTGCTGTTCGCGCGGTTCGGGATGCTCCAGATGCTGCTTGCTCAGCAGCGCAGAGCAGCTTATGAGCGGGACAAGGGACATCCGGTCGATGCCGAGCTGGCCGCAATGGTGGAGCACCACCTGGCCAACGACTTCACGGACTTCCGGGCGAACACGAAGGACGGCTCGGTGAAGTGGGTGTCGAGCTGGTGTCGGAGAAACACGTCCCAGTTGGCGGATGCGTCGGCAGACCCGATGAGGCCACATCAGTACAACCTCCTGTATCGCGTGTGGTCCGAGCAGGCTCACGCAACGCCCGGTGCCTTGATCGCGGACCTGTTCCGTGAAGCCGACGAGGGGTGGATTGAGCGGACCATCGCGGAGAACGATCGATCGAGCATCGACACCATCACGTTCACCGTCATGTTCTTTCTGCGCCTGTGGCTGGAGCTGCCTCACGTGCAGGTGTCACACGAGCGTGTGGCTGGCTGGTTGAGCAAGTTGAGCACCATGAGCGGTGGGCCTGACCTGCCCTCCCGCCCCTGGAGCCCGGAGGAAGTGGCCGTACAAAGGGTCGAGCCTGCTGATACTGCCTGACGGCTGTATCAGTCGGTCGGCCGCTGGTTGCTACGGAAGGGATCTGCCCAATGTCCGCATCCACGGCGTCGCGGCGCGCGTACCGTGAGGTGACGACCTGCCGGGAGGACCAGATGAGCGCGCAGCCCGACCACGCACCCGTCACCCCGTACACCCCCGCCCCCGGAGCGCCGGCCGAGCTGCTCGCCCAGCTGCGCGCCGACCGGCGTGCGGAGAGGTGGGTGCCGGCCTTCGAGCGGGAGTGGGCGGCGGCCTTGGAGGAGTCGCGCCGGACGTTCTCCCTTGCCCACCTGTATGAGGTCGTCCAGGTGTGGCAGGCCCGCGTTGCTTCCGCCCCGGCGGTCGACGCGTTCCTCGCTTCCGGCCGTGACGAGACCGGGTTCGTCGACCTGAAGGAGATCCGGAGCAGGCGTCCGTGAACGGACCGCAGCCGTACGCGGTCCGTCTCTCCGCACAGGCCGCGAAGGTGGAGCAGGTGGCCTGGGACCTCTTGGACGCGGCGGCCGGCGCCCCGTGGGGCTACCCGCAGTGGGACACCGCCGACCCGGAGGGCGAGGACATCCGGATCGCGTCCGTCGGCCAGCTGTCCGTCGTGTACTTCGCCAATCGTGCCCTGCGCCGCCTGTCTGTCCTGGACATCGTCTGGCTCGGCTGATCAGAACACGGGGTGGGCCCGCTCCGGGCGAGGTTTCCGGAGCGGGCCCACTGCTGCTGTATCACCAAGGGAGAGGGATCTTGACGCCCTTGCTCATGACCTGGACGAACAGAGCAACGCTCGTGACCGCCAGGGCGACGTAGGCGACTTTGATCTGGACCAGTTCTGACCCGTCAAACACCCTGTTGATCAGGTTGCGTAGCTCGCGGCGGCGTCGGCGTGACCTTTCGTAGGCCTCCTTCTGGGCCAGGCGCATCTGCGCGATCCGGATCCGGGTCACGGTGAAGTGCCACATCACCGTGTCCTTCTCCTCGAGCCCGCACGCGGACAGGAAGATGTACATCCACTCGGTGGTGGGCAGCTGACTGCCGTTGAGGACCTGGGTGAAGGTGGTGTCCGAGATGGGGAAGTGCTCCTTGCTGCGCTGCTCCAACTCCTGGATCGAGAGGCCCTTCTCGATGACGAGCTCGTTCATCACCTCGATGACGTCCTCGGGCCGCGTGCACAGTGCGAGCGCGGTGTGTACGTAGTCGCCGGTGGTGACGGAGCTGACTCTCTTGTCGCGCCGCTCGTGCATCCGGGCGCTCTCAACGAGAGCGAGCAGGCCCTGCGGCCGGGGCGGTGCGGGCGCCTGGGGCGCCGGGGCGGGCTCGGAGCTGCGGCGCAGCTTCGGCGGCATGAGGTTGTGCAGCAGCGGGATCGGATGATCGCCGGTGTCCTCGGAGGAGGAGGCACTGCTCGTGCCCTTCATGTCGCGGCGCGCCGCCCGCCAGGCACGCTTCCAGCGCTCCATGTCGTCCTCGTCGTAGCCGCAGCCGAGGACGAAGGCCTGCACCAGGTCCCAGGACGGCAAGACCTTGCCGGAGGTCGCGCTCGAGAGCGCCGCGGTGGAGTAGTTCGAGACCTTGGACAGCTCCTTGATGGTGAGCTTGCTGTCCTTGCGCAAGGCGCGCATGTCGTGCGCGAGCGAGCGCAAGGACATGGGGATATCAGTGGGGAGTTCGTTCTCAGGGCGCGCCACGGCGCTGCTCCTCTACCTACGGTTTCGGCTGGATGCGGGGTGCGCGGTCCGCTGGTGCCGCCCGGCGGAAGCCGGCGGCACCAGCGGACCTGGGTGGGTCAGGAGGAGCTGTTGTCCTGCTCCGTGCCCTGGTCCCGCTCCTGGCGGCGCTCACCACGCCGACGGGACGCGCGGCGCTGCTTGCGGTGCTTGGGCCGCTTCGGGTTCCCCGTGGAGGCAGTACCCGTGTCCACCGAGTCGCCGGAGGCGTTGATGTTGTCGTCGGACCCGGCCTCGGTGGCGCCGGCGCCGGCCTCCTCCGCCGAGGCGTCCTCGGCGCGAGCAGCCGAACTGGTCTCGGCATCCGGCTCGTTGCCGGAGAGGAAGCGCAGGACCTGAAGGAGGAACTCGCCCACCATGCTGGCGACCGCGCAGCCGATCTTGGTGGACTCGTCAGCCTCCAGGCCGAGATGAGAGGCCGTCAGCCCGGCCGCCGCTCCCGCCATGCCGGCCACGGACGCGGCCACCGCTACGCGTTTCTTCGTACCCACGATGGGGTGTCCAATCGTTGCCCACCCTCATCCGGGGGCGGGGGAGTCACCTCCCGCCCGGGACTGGACGAGAGGGTGTCCCCGCCCTGTTGGGGGCGGGGACTCGCTGGTGTGAGCGACCTGCTGGTACTGCGTGCATGGCTGGCTGCCATGGGTGGTGCGGGGTGCGTTCGGTGGAACTGCGCGGGAGGTCTGCAAACGAACCGCATGAACGCTGGAGCCATCTTGCCCTAGCCGACGCGAGTGCGGACGGCGAGCAGAGTGCGGCCGAACGGCGCATGGACCCCGTCTTGAACTACTCACCGGCTGGAAGGTTGAAGGGGCAACATGTGAAGTACGCAGGAGTGGTCCCGGCATGGCCGATTTCGATCGCTGACGTACAGAAGTGGACCGGAGTCAGCCCCGGTAGCTCAGATCGTTGCGCTACGCGTATTTCGTAGCTCTGGAGCCGCTGTTGATAGGTCACTCGGGGCCTCTGACGAACTTCAGCCAGGGTGTGTGAACAACGCCTCACGAGCGTCCGTGTTGTTAGACCATCCCAGGTCACCGCGCGACCAATAGATAAAAGGCCTGGTCAGAAGTTGTTTGGATTGTCCAGCAAGGCTTATCATGGTGCGGCCGGAATCGGTCTTTCGGTCCCGCAGACTCCCCGTGGTACGTCACCATGGGGAAACCGGCTGACCCAGGTCAGCCCATCCAAGGAGTCAACTCGCTGGTGTGAGCGCATCCTTGGGCTGCGCCCCCCGCTGCAACGGGGGGCCAGTGGCTTCCGCCCTGACAGGGGCGATGAAGAAGCGGCCCCGCTCTGGGGCCGCAGGAGACCTGTACGAAGCATCGAGCGGTCAAAATCCGACCGGTTCTCCGGATGTGATGGATCTCGCACTCGAACGCATGACCTCTCGGTTGATCAAGCGTCGCCGGAACTTCCCAAAAGGCCCATATCGCAACGGATCGATGCGTCAGGGAAGCAGGTCCACGGCTAGATATATGCAGGTCAAGGTGGCCGACCTGCGACACGCATGATCTTGTCCCACGAGCGAATGCCGTTGCCCAGGTGCGGTCGGAGCCAGCACCGAGCCGTACGACGACCCGCCCCCTCAGCTCATGCGCCCAGGTGCGGTCAAGCAGCTCGTAGACGTAGCACTAGTAGGGCTTGGTCAGGTCCGTATCGGTGTGGGTATGTCGCGGTGGCAGGTGGGGCAGGCACCGGTCCAGGCGGCGAGAAGGGTCTGGAGTTC
>NZ_JBVHLJ010000019.1:0-64279 GCF_055559055.1 Streptomyces sp. NPDC024687
GAGACAGCCATCGACCCCCTCACCCTGGCCGGCGGCCGGGCGATGGAAACCGGCACCCACGTGGTGTGGGCAAGCGCCCAACTCCTCGGCGTGGGACGCAGGGCGAGAGTGACACGCAGCGACGACGCCACGCGCAGTGCCGCTCCGGACCTCGGTCTCGGCGCGGGCCTGGGTGTCGGCTTCGGCTCGGTCAGGGTCGGAAACCCGCCCCACCTGGTGATCCCGGCCTGGGCCGGGGCGGCCGGCCAACTCCGCCTCTCCGTCCGCCCACCGGGCCAGGCCACACTCCCGCACCGCCTCTACCTGCGCACCACATCGGCCCCGCCCCTGCGCCGGGCAGCCCGCACGGTCCTCCACCGTCTGCCCCCGGACGTACGGCGCCGGGCGAAGAAGCTGGCGCGCAGGGCGGATCCCTGGAGCGGCGCCTGAGAAGAGGCGAAGGGGGGAGGAGAGCAGGCATTCCGGCCCTCGCTCCGATCTCTCCTCACCAGTGCCGGCACCAGGCGACGTTCGCATTGTCTGGTGCCCGGCCGAGGTGGCTGTGCACTGCGCAGGGACGTGAGCGATGAGTTTCGGCGGCGGATCGGGTCTGCCCCGGCATGACTCGGATCAGCGCTGACATCTCGGTCTCGAGGCTCGACTGCACACCCCGCTGGCGCGCGAGGTCCCCGGAGCACAACTGCTGGTCCTTGAGGAGGCCGCCACCGCGATTCCGGACGCGGCGATCGGTGAGGTCACCGAGGCGATGCTCACGCTCGCACAGAGAAGGGCGGGTGGTACCGCGCGGGCCATGCCTCCGCTCTCGCGCCGGGCGGTCAGGACGGCTGGACCTGGTCGAAGAGGGCGACGGCTTCGGCGGGGTCCGGGCTCACCAGGCGTTCCAGACCGGCAGCCGTGATCTTCGCCCACCTGCCGGCCCGAGCCCACATCTGTTCCTCGAAGGCGCGGACGGCCTCGTCCAGATCTCCGGATCCGGCGGCGGCGATGGATTCGGCGAGTTCGGCTCCTTCGAGCATCGCGAGGTTGGCGCCCGCCCCCAAGGGGGGCATCAGGTGCGCGGCGTCGCCCAGGAGCGTCACCCCGGGCACGTGGGTCCAGGTGTGGGACACGGGCAGGACGTGGATGGGGCGGTGGACGAACGCGGTGCCGTGGCGGAGGAGGTCGAGGACGGGGGCGGCCCAGCCGTCGAACAATGCCAGCAGGCTCGATCGCGCCGCCTCGACGTCGTCCAGGTCGAGGTTCGTGTGCCAGTCCAGCGGCGCGCGGAACTTGGCATACACCTTGACGTGGCCGCCGCTGTTGCGCTGCGCGGTGAGGCTTCGGTTCACGCCGTACACAGACAGGGAACCGTCACCGATCAGCCGGGCGAGGTCAGGGTGGCGGTTGTCGACGTCGTCGAGGGAGGTCTCGATCGACGTGACGCCGGTGTAGTGGGGCGTCACCGGCGAGACCGCCGGGCGGACCCGGGACCAGGCACCGTCCGCGCCGACCACGAGGTCGAACGTCTCCTGTCGTCCGTCCGCCAAGTGGACCCGTACGCCATCCCGAGTCCCCGGCACCACCTGCGTCACGCCCAGGCCCCACCGGACGTCGAGAGGGCCGAGCAGCAGGTCACGCAGTTGCCCGCGGTCGATCTCGGGATTGGCCAGGTCATCGGGGCGGGGCCGCCAGTCGCGCAGGACGGTCCCGTCGGTGTCCAGGATGCGCATGGCCTGCCCCTCGGGGCGAGACAGTGCCTGGAACTCCGCCAGCACCCCCGCCTTGTCCAGCGCGAGCTGACCCAGCCCCTCATGCAGGTCCAACGTGCCGCCCGGGGGACGGGCGTCGGGGGAGGGGGCGCGCTCGAGGACGGTGACGGGGTGGTCGTGGCGGTGCAGGACGCGAGCGAAGGTCAGGCCGGCAGGGCCGCACCCGACCACTGCGATGCGATGTCTCATGTCGATACACTGTATTGGTTCTGTACGGTGCATCGCAACGGTACGGTGTGAGCATGACTGTGTGGGACCGGCCGGAGCCGCTGCCTCGCCCTGTGCCGCTCGACCGAGAGCGGATCGTCGCCGCCGCCATTGCGCTGGCCGACGAGGGAGGGCTGGAGGCCGTGTCGTTGCGCAAGGTTGCGGCCCGTCTGGATGCCGGCCCGATGCGGCTGTACCGATACATCTCCACCAAGGAGGAGCTGTTCGACCTCATGGTGGACGAGGTCCAGGCCGAGATTCTCCCCGGGGAGCAGCCCGGTGACTGGCGGGAGGCGCTGCGCGCCCTCGCCCATCGCACCAGGCAGGCCGCTCTCCGTCATGAATGGCTGGCCGACCTGCTCGGCGGCCGCCCGGCCCTGGGCCCGAACGGCCTCGCCGTGACCGAGGCCACGCTGGCCGCCCTCGACGGCCTCGCTGATGTCGACACCGTCATGCGCGCCGTGGAAACCGTCAGCGCCTACTTCATCGGCGCGATCAGGCGCGAGATCGCGAACCTGCGGGCCGAGCGCGCCACGGGCCTGTCCAAGCGTGACTGGCAGCGCGCCCACGGCCCGCGCGTGGCGAGCATGTTGGCCACGGGCCGCTTCCCGGCGCTGGCCAAGGCTGTGTACGACGGCACGGACGTGGACGCCGAGACATCCTTCGCAACCGGCCTGGACTGGGTCCTCGACGCCGTGGCCACCAAACTCACCACGCCGTCGGTATAACGCTTTGTTTCACGTGGACGTTGGCCGGAATTCAACTGGACTCTTTCTGGCGGAGTCTTCTGCGCAGGTGACTGCGATATGGCCTGAAGCTGGTCATACGAAAAAGTGGAGCGCATTTTCACGAGATTTGGGCGCCCGATCCTGGCACGCTTGCGGCGGCGCAGGCAGCAGGTAGGAGCTGTCGCGCCGGCGCATTCATTGTCGATCGGAAAGAGGAACCCATGCGAACTTCTCTGACCAGGGCACTTGTTGTCGCGAGCGCCGTCGTCGGCATGGCCGCCGGAGGACTTGCGGGTGCCAGTGCGAGTGTGGCGGCTCCCCAGCACGCCACCAAGCCTGCGGTCAGCAGCCCGCGTGCCTCGATCCTCGCGGTGAACAACCTCGGTCTGAACACGGCCCGGGCCAAGAACTGGCAGAACTGCCTGAACGCCTGGGGCTTCAACGCCGGTACCGAGGACGGCCAGCTGGGCACCAACAGCTGGAAGGCCGCACAGAGGATGCTCAACGCCTGGGGCTTCAACGCCGGCACTGTCGACGGGGTCGTCGGATCCAACACGATCACGGCGCTGCAGAAGTTCTTGAACGACGTCGGAGAAAACGCCGGAACTCCCGACGGAATCGCCGGACCGCAGACCAGGGCGGCGTTCTGGAATTACAACGCCACCGGTTGCTGAGCCGATCCCGCATATCGCTTCGGGCTGGTCCATCGGGGAATTCCCTGATCGACCAGCCCGGAACGTGACCGGTCAGGGCCGGCCGCAATGCAGGGGCGCGGCCTCTCCGGCGAAGTCCACTTCCACCGGTAAGCACGGTAAGCCCTACGCGTCCTGCTCGGAGACGCCCGCTCCGGGTTCGGAGACGGATGTTCCGGCGTCCGCGAAGCCGGCGCAGCCTTACATGCCGGGCTCCGAAACGGACGTCCTCGCCACAGCCAAGCCCGCCATGACCGCCGCGCCGGAGCAGCCGTGGGGCCGAATCGACGGCGTGGGAATCGCGCCCGGAGACCGGGATCCGAGCGCACGACGCCGACACCAGGGGTTGGCTGAAACATCAACTCATCACACCTGAAACGCAGTTGTCGTACAGCCCTCTGGTTGGCAGACTCACCTCGCCGACCAAATTATGCGGACATGTGTGCGAATCCGTGCGCCGAAACATCACGTCGGCGAACCGGAATCACGTGACCAGACAGGGGGAACATCCTTGAATCTCAGCATGCCCAGACGCGTCCTGGCCCGTGCCACCGCCACCCTCGGGCTGGCGCTGGCCATGGCCACCGGTACCACCGGCCTGCTCTCCGGCACCGACGCGCACGCCCTGCCGGTCGCCCAGGGCTCCTTCAGCTTCAGCGGCGACGAGGGCGACTACATCAGCGGCGGCCAGTCCTACGCCTACACGACGGCGTCCCAGGACCGCATGAACGTATCCGGCAACACCGACAACAGGGTGGTCTCCGTCTCCGTCGACGGAGCGAACGGCGACTGGTGGTACCTGGACCTCGCGGCGCCGACCGGCAAGACCCTGACACCCGGGACGTACACGGGAGCCACCCGCTACCCGTTCAACGACGCGACCGAGCCGGGCCTGTCGCTCAGCGGCAACGGCCGTGGCTGCAACCAGCTCACCGGCACCTTCACCATCTCCGCGGTGGAGTTCGGCCCCCAGGGCTATGTGAAGAAGCTCGACGCCGACTTCGTGCAGCACTGCGAGGGAGGCACCCCGGCCGCGCGCGGCGAGATCCACATCGAGAACCCGGCCCCGCCGGCCGAACTCGGCCTCGACCTCGACATCGCCCTGAACGGCACCGCGAGCTCCCTCAACGGCAAGGCCACCTTCAACGGCACGGTGAGCTGCAACAAGCCGGTACAGGTGACCGTGGCGGGCGACGTCACGCAGGTGAAGAAGCGGGACCTCATCCGTGGTTCCTTCTCCACGTCGGTGTCCTGCACCCCGGGCGCCCCGGTCGCCTGGACCGGTACGGCCGTACCCACCGGCTCGGTCCCCTTCCAGAAGGGGGACGTCGAGGTCGAGGGCCGTGCGACGGCGACGGACCCGGACTACGACCGGCCGTTGACGGTCAGCGAGACAGTGGCGGTCCGCCTCACCCGGGTCTGACCCTCGCGTCGTAACGCACAGCCAGTCAGTCAGCCACAGCCACACCGCCCGGCCCGGGCGGTGTGGCTGAAGGCAACACCGATCGTCTGCCGCAGACCGTGTGCTACGGCCAGACGGTGGCCTGCGCCTCGAAGACCTCGGGATCACTGTCCACGGGCACCACGCAGACCAGATGCCCACCGGGTACGCGAAGCACGTGACACTCCAGCCACTGTGAGATCTGCTCCGCACCCAGGCCGATCAGGCGCGCGGTTTCCGCCTCGACGTCGTCGGTCTCGATGTCCAGATGCATCCGAGGCGCGTCGTCGACGGCCTGCACGGAGGTGATCAGTCCCGGCAGAGCCTCATGGAGCGTGGTGAACTGCGGCGCCGGTGGAAACGGCTTGGCGACGACGCCGAGAGCCGCCGACCAGAACTCTGCCGCCCGGGCGGCCTCGGCTTCGGGCGTGTCGATGATGACCGCGTATACACGACTTCTGTGCACGTACAGGACCTTCCCTCAGGGTTTGCGGGCGAGGGCGGCGGCGATGAGGTGTTCCCAGACGGTGAGTTGCCGTTCTCCGCTGTTGTTCCAGGGGGTCTCGGTCTGGTCCGGGCGCCACAGGGGCGCCGGGACGATACCGGGGTCGAGGATCTCCAGGCCGTCGAGGAGAGAAGCGATCTCCGCATCGGTGCGCCACCGGCCGCGGCCGAACGTCTGCTGCAGGACCTTCTCGGCCTCCTGCGTCTCCGGGTTGTTGCCGGAACGGAAGTGGCTGACGAAGAAATAACTTCCCGACGGCACGCTCTCGCGCCAGTAACGCACAATGCCCGCCGGGCCCTCGTCGTCGTTGACGTGATGAAGGATGGCGCTGAACATGACAGCAACGGGCCGGGTGAAGTCGATCATGTCCCGGGTGTCGGGGTGCGTGCGGATGGCCTCGGGGTCGCGTACGTCCACCGCGACGACCCGGGTCCGGTCGTCCTTCTCCAGCAGCGCACGGCCGTGGACCAGGACCTGGGGGTCGATGTCGACGTAGACGACCCGGGTGTCGGGGTCGTGCCGCTGCGCGACCTGGTGGACGTTGTCGGCGGTGGGCAGGCCGCTGCCCAGGTCGATGAACTGCCGGATGTCGGTGGTTCGCACGATCTCCCCGACCGCGCGGGTCAGGGCCGCGCGGTTGGCGAAGGCGATGGCCACCGAGCCGGGCAGGTCCCGTTTGAACACGTCGCCGATCTCTCGGTCCACGGCGTAGTTGTCCTTGCCACCCAGCAGGTAGTCGTAGACACGGGCGATGCTGGGCCTGGACGGGTCGATGGAGGAGCCTTCGTACGTCATGCCGGCCATTTTTCCCTGCAACGGCCCCTGCTGACCACGGTTTTCGGATCCTGGACCGACTCCCGTGCGGGCGGCCAGGTCTTCGTGCCATGGGGGAACGGGGGGCGTGCGCGCGGTCGCGGTGATCCGGGGCGATGTGCCGCGGCGCGTGCGGCTTGACGTGGCCGGGTAGAGCGCTCGGCGGCCCGGGTCCGCGCCGGACAGGCTGCCGGCGTGCGCCATCACAGGGTGTAGTGCGACGGCGGTCCGGCCGGCACGGCGCTTGCCGACTTCTCGGTTACCGGGGGTGGGTGATGTTGCCGCTTCGGGGCATTCGGGAGGTAACACGTCAGCCAACACCAGGAGGAACGTCATGATCGCCCTCGGCATCATCCTGCTTGTCGTCGGTTTCCTCACCGGCATATCGATCCTGTGGACCATCGGCATCATCCTGGCCGTTCTGGGTGCCATTTTCTGGGTCCTGGGGTCCATGGGGCACGCGGTCGCCGGCCGACGTCACTACTGGTGACCGGGTCTGACCTCGGACGGCGTCTGACTCAAGGCCTGCCTGTCAAGAGAAAGGCTTTCTCAGCTGAACAGCCTCGGCGGCTGGGCCGACCAAGGCGCAAACCCCCTGATGCCCGGGCCGGCCGCCCGGGCATCAGGGGGTTTTGTGTACGGACAGCGCCTACTGATAGCAGGGATTCCCGCACCGGACGGTGACGGTGCCGATGTGTCCGCCTGTGGCGACCGGGACTGCCGTGACCGCTGAGATTGCTGGGACCGCTGGGACCTTGCTGGTTTCCCACGGCATCGGCACCGCCATGGCGGGCGCACCAAGGGCACCCAGGGCGGTCGCTGCCAGGAACGCCACGGTGATCACACGCTTGCGCAGGTTCATGTGTTCCCCCTTGAGACTGCTCTTGTTTCCACCCGCTAGCGCGCCGTGATCGTCACCCGCTGAGTCGGTGTCGACCCTGCAGCCAGGACCGAGCAGCAGCCGAGCACCAACAGTGCGATCAGCGCTGCCTTCACGGCACGCCCCATGTGGATCCCCCCGTAGTTCAACGGTTGCGAAGACAGTGCCACGCACCCGTACGAGCCGCTATGTTTTCGATCCCCTTCGAAACGTCGTCCCCGTGCCCGCGAGCAGGTTGAGAGCCAGCGAAGTCGCCGTGTGCTCGACGTGCTTGCCGTCGCGCCTGCTGACTACGAGTCCCGCCCCGCGCAGGACACCTATCTGGTAACTCGCGCTGGCCGGTGCGAGTTCGAGGGCCTGCGCCACCTCGGTGGTCGTCCGTGTGGAATGGCCTGCCACGTCGACGAGAACCGCACTCCTGGTCCGGCCGAGCAGTCGCTCCAGCCGTTCCTCGCCGGCACGGGCGAGGTCGAGCGGCTGCTTCCTGACGGGGTAGACAAGGACGGGATCGAGACCGGGATCGGCAAGCGCCGTGGGCCTGCCCCAGCAGAAGTACGACGGTACGAGCATCAGCCCCCGCCCCTCCAGCCGCAGCTCCCGGTCGACGGGATAGTCGACGTCCAGATACGGCGGGTTCCACTGGGCGAAGGGGCGCAGGCCCTCAAGGAGGCCGGCGGTGCCTCCGTCCACGACCGCGCGGGTGCGGACCGACACGTCGTCACCCACGGCCGAACGGACATGCCGCCAGTAGGGCTCCAGCAGTGCCCGGAACGAGGCCCGCAGCGCCTCGGAGACCAGCTTGAGCGAGGAACCGGGTCGTTCATGGGGGCCATGCATCCAGCTCGGTACCGGTCGCGAGCCGGCGAAGCGGCTCAGTTCCGCAGTCAATCGGTCGCGGGGCGTTGCCCGTAGCCTTTCGAGCCCCGCGTCCAGGCACTCGCCGGTGACCGGGGGCGTCAGGAAGTCGGGGATGTAGCCGGAGGCCGGGATGACGGTGCGCAGGGTGCCCAGTGCATGAGAGGCCCGACGGTCGCGCGCCAGCCGCTGACCTGTCTCCCGGCGCCAGTGCCCGAACTCCACGACCCCCTGACGCGTCTGGAGACGGCAGACCGCGCACATCAACTCCCACAGGGAATCGGGCTGTTGAGCTACCCGGATGTTCTCTAGATCGCGCCAGCCGAAGTGGATACGAAGCAAGTGACTCCTCGAGAAGGGCGCTGCGGGCACAACCGCCGTCGCCCATCGATCCTGATGGAGTGGGCCCGGCGGGGAAAGACGAGCGCGAGAAGAGGATGACCGCCTTGTCGATAACCTTTCAGCTATGAGTGCCGGTGGCGGATCCAGTCGTAGGCGAGAGCCGAGCCTCCATCAACTCCGACTCTTTCTGATCCTGTCCCAGGAGCTTCACTTCGGGCGCGCGGCAGCGCGGGTCTACGTCTCTCAGCCCGCCTTCAGCCAGCAGATCAGGTCACTGGAACAGCGGCTCGGCGTCGTACTCGTCGAGCGCGGCAACCGGAACGTGCGGCTCACCGCGGTCGGCCAGTCCATCGCCGAGGAAGCCAGGACCGTGGTGGCCGCCATGACCCGACTGCGACAGGCGGCCGACCGGCATGCCGGCACGGCGCGTGGGCTCCTGAGGATCGGCAGCCTCGGGGCCGAGGCCGCCATGCCCTACGCGCAGGCCGCCCTCGCCCACCTCCGCGGTCACCACCCCGACCTGGAGATCGAGGTCCGCAACCTGACCTTCGTCGAGATGTTCAGCACCCTGCTCAGCGGGGAGGTCGACGCCGCCTTCCTCCGCGGTCCGCTGCCCGGCGGGATCCAGTCCCTGCACCTGGCGTCCGAGACACGGGTGGTCTGTCTGTCCGACGACGACCCGCTCGCCGACCGGGACATCCTCACGCTCGGCGACCTCGCCGATCGCAGGGTCGTCGACATGCCTCCGGAAGTGCCCCGCTCGTGGTGGAACCACCTGACGGTCAATCCCCGCCCCGACGGCACCAGGGTCCGCTTCGGGCCTGTCGTCAGAGACACCGAGGCCATGGTTCTTGCGGTCACCCAGGGCAGCGCCATCACCTTCCTGCCCGCCGCGGCCCGGCGTCTGTACCCGCGCGCCGGCATCACCTACGTCGACTGCCCGGAGCTGGGCCTCTCGACGTCCGAACTCGCCTGGCTTCCCGACAACCGCGACGAACCGTCCGTCTCCGCCTTGCGCGAGGCGGCCCGCGAGACCCTCCGGAAGACCGACAGCCCGGTCCGCGACTCCGCGTCCGACGACTGACGGGGCGGGTCCACCGGAGCGACAGCGCAGGGCATGAGGATCACGGCACGACCGGGCGAGCTGCCGCCGCGTTTCTGCAAGCGCGGGGCGACGAACGCGTGCCCGTGGTGCTGGTGCGGTTCGCCAAGGGGGACTGCTTCGTGGGCGCTTGGATCGTCCTGCGGCGGTGGGGATGGCTGCGCGCGAGTGGCGTCGGCGTGCCGGGCGCCGCTGGTGGCTGGTCCTGCCGATGCTCGTCACGGTCTGGTCCAGCAAGTCCTCGCCCCGCTCGGCCCGATGAGGGCGGCGATCGGCTCGGACTTCTGTTCGGAACCGGACCGACGGCGGCCGAGGACGCGGGGCGCATGCACGATCGCGTGACGGCGTAGCTGATGGTCGTGTCCGGTGCGACGTCGGCAAGCCCCCGGCCTGCTGACGATCGCTGCGGGCGGCAAGGCCGACATCCCGGAGTCCGGGACGCCGGGCCTTGCCGCAGCAGCTAAATCAGGCGGGACGGATGTTCTCCGCCTGCGGGCCCTTCTGGCCCTGGGTCACGTCGAACTCGACCTTCTGGCCTTCCTGCAGCTCACGGAAACCCTGGGCGGCGATGTTCGAGTAGTGGGCGAAGACGTCGGGGCCGCCGCCTTCCTGCTCGATGAAGCCGAAGCCCTTTTCGCTGTTGAACCACTTGACAGTGCCCTTGGCCATAACCGTCTCCTTCGAGGGAAACCGGGCCCGCGACCTGCGCGCCCGGAGGTGATCGCCCTGGTCCGGAGAGGCGCTGACACGCAAGAACGCCCGTGACGGCGATCACGGGCGAACAGGACTTCGGAACCACGACTGCTGAATCATGACGCTACACCCGAGAAGTGGCAGCCGCCACCGACACGGCGCGGGACTCGCCATCAGCTGAGCGAGCCGGTGCTGCTCCATGATCGCTGAACCTGACTTTGGCGGGTCAGTAGTAATGGACCAGGCACAATTCGTGCTCTTCGGGATCGGCCATCACGACGACCACACCTTCGTCGTAGTCGTGGCGTTCCCCGGTGAACCGGCCCCCGAGGGCGATGACCTGCGCGATGCCTTGGTTGATATCGTCGACCGCGACATCGAGGTGCAGGCGTACCTTGTCGTGCTTCGGCTCGGTCACGGGCTGGAAGGTGAGCCGGGGCTGCGGGTCCCCCGGGCGGCCGAGGTAGACCCAGCCGGGGCGGGACGGCACTGGCGGGCGGTCCAGCAGTGCGCTCCAGAAGCCCGCGGTCCGTTCCACGTCGAGGCAGTCGATGGTCACTCCGACCCAGCGGTTCGTCATGTCGGCAGCTCTCCTGTTCGTCGTCATTGTCGGGCGAAAGGCCGGCAGCTCGGGCTTCCTACCTTGGCGACCGCGCTGCTGGGCGAGTTTCCTGGCCCCGTCAACCGGAGTGGTCCCGTGGGTCCGGGCCGTGCGGAAGACCTCTCGCAGTGTCGCCCGGCACCTGCAGCGCGATGCGCGGCAGACCAACCGCGACCTCGCCCGCACCCTCGGCATCGCCCCCTGGATCTGTCTGGAACCAGGTACGCGCACCCCTCACCCCCTGACCGGACGCGGCCTCTCCTGCTGTCGCCGTTTACACTCCACCGGTGGGAGATACTGGGAAGCAAGACGTGGGCAAACAGGGGTGACGGCGTGGACAGTTCAGGGGAGGCGGACGCGCCGTCGGCTTCGCCGGCCCAGCCGGCGGGAGCCCTGCGCGTGCTGCCGCTGACGGACCGCCCGGGCTGGCAGGCGGCCGGCGAGGTCAGTCTGCTCACGCGCCCGGCCTGGGAACAGACGCTGCACCGCCTTGCCCGGAGCGACGAAGAGACGTGCCACTTGGAACTTTCCGCCGTTACCTTCGTCGATGTGGCCGGCGTCTCCGCCCTCGCGATGACCGCCCAGGGCCTTCCACGGGGGCGACGCATCGTGCTCGAAGAGCCGCCTGCCACCCTGCAGCGCGTACTGGACTTGTTCTGGCCGGACCTGCTCACTGTCGAGGTGATGGGGCGATGATGGAGCCCAGCACCGAACCGTTTGTTCATCCCGCTTTGTTCTACCAGGGCGAGAAGGAGTACCTGCACGGCACGGTGCCTTTCATCCGCGACGGTCTGAAGGCCGGGGAGCCGGTGGCGGTGGCCGTGCCCGGGACGAACCTCGCACTTCTCAAGAGGGCCCTGGGTGAGGACGTCGCCCAGGTGAAGTTCCTCGACATGACCGAGGCGGGGCGCAACCCGGGACGGATCATCCCCCGGGTGCTGCGCGCCTTCGCGGACTCCCATCGCCACCAGCGGGTGCGGATCATCGGCGAGCCGATCTGGGCCGGTCGCAGCACGGTGGAGTACCCGGCCTGCGTTCAGCACGAGGCACTGATCAACCCGGCATTCCAAGGGCGGGACGTCACCATCCTGTGCCCCTACGACGCCGACCGCCTCGACGAGCAGGCACTCACCGACGCCCACGCGACCCATCCCGTGATCATCTCCGGCGGCAGGGAGCGGCCCAGCACCGCCTACGCCCCCGAGCATGTGGTCGCACGCTACAACCAGCCCCTGGAGCGGCCGGCGACGGGCGAGGAACTCGACTTCCGGGCCGGCGAACTGCCGACAGTCCGGCAGTTCGCGGTCGAACAGGCCGCGCGGTGGAACCTTTCGGGTGTCCGTCTGGAGGACGTTGCCCTGGTCGTGGCCGAGCTGACCACCAACAGCGTGGTGCACGGCGGGGGATCCGGCACTCTGCGGGTGTGGGCCGAAGACGGCCATGTGGTGTGCGAGGTACGGGACAAGGGGCACCTGAACGATCCGCTGGCCGGCCGTCGCCCGCCCGCACAGGACAAGCTCGGCGGCCGGGGTCTGTTGCTCGTGCACACCCTCGCCGACCTCGTACGCATCCACACCACCCCCGACGGAACGACCGTTCGCTGCTACATCAGTCAGCACTGATCCGTTCCGCCGGGTGGTCATCGCCCCGCCGGTCGCCGCTCGTCACTGCGACCCGGCGGCCACCAGTGTCGCGGTGATGGGTTCGAGCTCGGCGACCAGCTCGTCGAGCTCGGCGGGGGACAGGGCCTCGTATGCCGGGGCGGCGAGCTCGTCGGTGAGGGCTTCGATGCGCTGCTTGGTCTCGCGGCCGGCGTCGGTGAAGCGGCCGTCGGCGTCGACGAGCCCGCGTTCGCGCAGCCCGTCCATGACCGTGGCCAGCCGTTCCTTCGGCAGGTGCTGGACGCGCCCGAAGGACTCCGGGGGATGGATGCCCATGTCCAGCGCGGAGAGAATGTGGGCCTCCGTGCCGCCGATACGTGCTCCCACCAGGGCGGCGACATGTCCGTCACCGCGGTGCTCGCGCAGCATGGTCGCCGAATGCCACAGTCGGGTGACCGGGTCGCCCGGCACCGCGAGGGTGCGCATCCCCGCGTACATCACGCGGCCTTCCATGGGCGCGCTCGTCGCGGCTTTGGTGGTCAGGTCGGCGGCGCGCACCAGGCCCGGGGAGTCGGCCAGTTCGGCGCCGAGGATCCGTCGCAACGAGGCCGCGCTGCCCCGCTCCCGCGCCGCGACGGATGCCTCCGGCGGAATCCCCTCCCACGCGCTCGGGATGTGCCGCGCGGCCTCCCCGTCGGCGAAGCTGTAGAACGCCGCGTGCACGACTTGCGCGGGCACCCGCCCCAGCGGCGCGGCACGGCTGGCGAAGTAGCCGTCCCAGTAGGTGCGGTGGCCGAGCGCGGCCAGCTCCTCATTGCACTCGTCGGCGAAGAAGGTGACCAGACAGATCGGCTCCAGGAGCTCGAACATGCGGCGGGCGCTGTGAGTCATTGCCACATCATGCCTGCGCTCACGGTCCCGTGGACCGGTACGGGCCGAGGCCCACGACCGGGGTCGGACCGATCCCCCCCCACACGCTACGGGCTCACGCATGTCCTCGGCGTATCGAAAACCGCATACGGACCGGCAACACCGCCCTGCCTTGGATGGCGGGATGTCCTACAGCGAATCAGCGGACGGCGGACCGGATGGCCGACCAGTGAGTGGAACCAGGCCCAACCGCGAGGCCGCGGGCGGGAGCCTGAGCATCGGGCCGATCAGCGCCGCCGAGCACTCGGCGTTCGTGCGAGCACAGCCGTCGGTCAGCTTCCTCCAGACCCTGGCGTGGGCCCGCGTCAAGACCGAGTGGCGGGGCGAGTCCCTCGGCTGGTACGACGGCCGGCAGCTGGTCGGCGCCGGGCTCGTCCTGCACCGCCCGGTCCCGCGGCTCGAGCGCTTCACACTGGCCTATCTGCCCGAGGGCCCGGTCGTCGACTGGACCGGTGAGATCAACGCGTGGCTCGACCCGCTGGCCGCCTATCTCAAGGCGCACGGGGCGTTCACCATCCGGCTCGGCACGCCGGTGCGCACGCACACCTGGAGCGCCGCTCAGGTCAAGGAGGGCATCGCCGATCCGGACGTCACGCGGCTCACCGAGACGTCCGGGCAGGCAGACCCGGTCGGCGTCCGCGTGACTGGTCGACTCAGGGACGCCGGCTGGCTGCCGCGGAGCCCGGAGAACGGCTTCGGAGTCGGGCATCCGCAGTTCAAGTACGAGATTCCGCTGGCCGGCAGAACCGAGGACGATCTGTTCAGGGGCACCGCAGGTCTTCCGCTCACCAAAGTGATCGACCGTCTGGTGTCACTGGCCCTGCCGGGGCAGCCGCGATGAACGAAAACTTCGCCTTCGTGGACGAGCTCGTTCCAGGAATACGCTGGGACGCCAAGTACGCCATCTGGGACAATTTCACCGGTAAACCGGTGGACGGTTACTTGGTGAACCGCATCGTCGGCACCAAGTCCCTGTGTGCGGCTCTGGAAAAGGTGCGGGACAAGGCAGAATCCCTCGGCTTGGGCCTGCTGCTCTGGGACGGCTACCGTCCACAACGCGCCGTGGACTGCTTCGTGCGCTGGTCGCAACAGCCGGAGGACGACCGGACGAAGTCGCGGCACTATCCGAACATCGAGAGGTCCGACATGTTCGAGAGGGGATACGTGGCCACCAAGTCGGGCCGCAGCCGGGGCAGTACCGTCGACGTGACGCTGTATCACCTGGACACCGGCGAACTCGCTCCCATGGGCGGGGGCCATGACCTGATGGATTCCCGCTCCCACCATGGGGCAACGGGAATCGAGCAGGCCGAAGCGCGAAACCGTGAGCACCTGCGTTCCGTCATGGAGGATTGCGGCTTCAGCGCGTACGCGTGCGAATGGTGGCATTACATACTGTAGGACGAGCCTTACCCGGACACCTACTTCGACTTTCCTATCGCGTAGAGAACGCCGATGGCCCCGGGGCCTTCAGCCCCGGGGCCATCGACCTGACGGGTCACTCCTCACACGAAGGCGCTCTGGCCGGTGATCGACTTGCCCACGATCAGGGTGTTCATCTCGCGGGTGCCCTCGAAGGAGTAGATCGCCTCGGCGTCGGCGAAGAACCGGGGGATGTCGTGGTCCAGGAGGATGCCGTTGCCGCCGAAGATCTCCCGGCTCCAGCCGACGACCTCCCGCATCCGCGAGGTGACGAACGCCTTGGCCAGGGAGGAGTGTTCGTCGCGGAAGATGCCGGCGTCCTGCAACCGGGCGAGCTGGACCAGCAAGCCCCAGGACGCGGTGATGTTGCCGAGGCTCTTGACCAGGAGGTCCTGCACGAGCTGGAAGCCGCCGATGGGGCGGCCGAACTGCTGCCGTTCCCGGGCGTAGCCGAGGGCCAGTTCGTAGGCGCCGGTCATGACACCGAGCGCCTGCCAGGCCACCCCGGCGCGGGTCGCGCGCAGGATCTCGGCGACGTCGCGGAAGGCATTGATGTTCTGCAGGCGGTTGGCCTCCGGGACGCGGACGTCGGTCAGGGTGATCTCGGCGTTCTCGACGATGCGGAAGGCGAGCTTGTTCCGGATCTTCACCGGGTCGAAGCCGGGTGTGCCCTTCTCGACGAGGAAGCCCTTGACGTGGTTGTCGTCCTCGTCCCGCGCCCACACCACGACGTAGTCGGCGAAGGTGGCGTTGCCGATCCACTTCTTGGCACCGTTCAGGACCCAGGTGTCGCCCTCGCGCCGGGCGGTGGTGCGCATGCCGCCCGCGACGTCGGAGCCGCCGAGGGGCTCGGTCATCGCGAACGCGCCGATCTTGTCCATCGCGGCCATCGCCGGCAGCCAGCGGTCGCGCTGCTCCTGGTCGCCGCCGGAGTGGACGGAGTACATGGCCAGCCCGTTGTGGACGCCGAAGAAGGTGGCGACCGAGGCGTCGGTACGGCTCATCTCCATGGCGAGCATGCCGGTCAGGAGGTTGCTCGCGGCGGGCTTGTGCTCGCCGTAGCCCTCGTAGGGCAGTCCGGCGAGGCCGCTGTCGCGGAACAGGCCGATGAGCTCCTTGGGGAACTCGCCCCTGGCCCAGTTGTCGTTCACGAGCGGCTTGACCTGGTCGCGCATGAGGGAGCGGGCACTGAGCAGGATCTTGCGCTCCTCGTCCGGGAGCAGCGACTCGTAGTGGTAGAAGTCGGCGGTCAGTTCGTCGGCGACGGGGCCGGGGGTGGTGGGCTGCGTGGTGGTGGTCATCTCAGTTCTCCTCCTTCGAGGCGGTCGTCCCGGCGCTGTCCAGCGCGTCAAGGACGGCCAGTTGCTTGCGGTCGCGCGTCTCGGCGAGTTCCGGGTACGTGGCGTAGCCGTAGGCCTTCTCCACGGCTTCGATGAGCCGTTCCCGCTGGTCTGGGGTCTGCGTGGGGCGGCCGAGGCTGTCCCCCATGTCCTGCATGGAGGCGCCGATGTGTTCCATGAGGTGCCGGTAGCCGCCTGGGCCGCCGCCCAAATGCGAGCCGAGGAACGGGCCGACCGTGGCCCAGCGCAGGCCCAGGGAGTTGGTCACGACCTTGTCGAGGTCCTCGGGAGTCACCACGCCCTGCTCGACGAGATACACCGCCTCGCGGCTGAGCGCGTTCTGCAGGCGGTTGCCGACGAAGCCGGGGATCTCCTTGCGCTCGACGACCGGGGTCCGCCCGACCGAGGCGTAGAAATCCGACGCGGCCTGTACGGCGTCCTCGCCGGTGCGTTCGCCGGGGACGACCTCGACCAGCGGGACCAGGTGCGGCGGGTTGAACGGGTGGCCGATCAGGACGCGCGCGGCGTCCTCGTCCGCCAGCTCGCCCGTGAACGCGGTCGCTGGGATCGCGGACGAGGAACTGAGCAGCAGCGCATGGGCAGGTGCCTCACGGGCCAGCACGGCGAACAGGTCCTTCTTGAACTCGACACGCTCCGGACCGTTCTCCTGTACGACGTCCACGTCCCGGACCGCGTCGGTCACGTCGGCCGCGATGTGCACCCGGTCGGCGAGGCCGGTCACGTCCAGGCCGCGGGCGGCCAGGTGCGGGGCGTACTGCGCCAGGGAGTCGGCGACGGTCTCCGCGAGGTCCTCGCGCGGGTCGCTCACGCGGACGGTCAGGCCGTACGCCGCGAACAGCGCCGTCCAGGACAGTCCGATGGTTCCGGCGCCGATGACGGCGGTCGTACGGAAGGGGCGGGTCATGAGGATGCGCCTCCCTCGAGGTAGTCGTGGACCGGCTCGACGCCCGACAGCGTCAGGTCGGTGAGGATGTGGCCGGCGGAGACGACCTCCAGCACCGGCAGGTCCGCCAGCGGGGCGAGCACGTGCTGGAAGAGCTGGAGCCGGGCCGGGCCGGTCCAGGCGCCCTTGACGGTGAGGTCGGTGATGCGGGTGCGGACCAGTTCCTGCACGCGCGGCAGGCCGTCGTAGCCGGGGATCGTCTTGAGCATGAAGGTCGGTACGGCGATCTGCGCTTCGGCCTCGCGCCGGTCCAGCTCGTGGTGCTTGTAGCCCATGGTGGCGGTGGCGACCCGCAGCGTGCCGTAGTCGAGGGTGCCGACGACCGCGCCGGAGTCGACGTACAGCGACGGGGAGCCGATGACCTTCGGGTAGGCGGCGACCTCGCGGCCGGAGGCGGTGGCCGGGAAGTTGTCGAGGTACATGGCGTGCAGGTACTCGCCCTGCTCGCCCTCGAAGCTGACGGGGATCGCCTGCCCTGCCTCGGTGTAGGGGCCGTAGCCGCTGACGTCGCCCATCTTCATGATCTCGAAGCGGACCAACGGCTCGTCGATGCGCAGCGGTTCGGGGACGACGGCCCGCAGTGCGTCGGGGTCGGTGCGGTAGACGATGTTGAGGTACTCGCGGTCGGTGAACCGGGGGACCATGGGCGCGAACGCCGGGCTGGTGAGCGGGGTCGTCAGGTGCTGTCGTACCTCCTGTGCACGCATGGCCGTCACCGCCCCGTCCAGCGCGGGGCGCGGCGCTCGGCGAAGGCGGTCATGCCCTCGCGTACGTCGTCCGAGGCCATCAGGGTCTTCATCTGCGTGCGCTGGAAGGCGAACGCCTCGGTGTCGGGGGCGCCGTCGGCGGCACGGACCACACGCTTGACGGCCGCGAGGGCCAACGGGGCGTTCTCCGCGAGGCGTTCGGCCAGCCGGAGGGCCTCCGCGACGGTCTGCCCCTGCGCGGTGACGCGGTTGGCCAGGCCCAGGTCGCCGGCGCGGCGGCCGTCGATCGGCTCACCGGTCAGCAGCAACTCCATCGCGAGGTGGTGCGGGATGCGCTTGGGCAGGCGGATCACTCCGCCGCCCGCGGCGATCAGACCGCGCTTGACCTCGGGCAGGCCGAACCGGGCGTCCTCGGCCGTGACGATCAGATCGCAGGCCAGGGCCAGTTCGAAGCCGCCGCCCATGGCGAAACCCTCCACGGCGGCGATCAGCGGCTTGGTGGGCTCGGCCTCGGTCAGGCCGCCGAACCCGCGGCCCTCGACCTCGGGTGACTCGCCGCGCAGCGCGGCCTTGAGGTCCATGCCGGCGCTGAACGTACCGCCCTCGCCGGTCAGGACGCCGGCCCGCAGGGTGGGGTCGGCCTCCAGTGCGTCGAGTGCGTCGGCCAGGGCGGAGGCGACCGCGGCGTTCACGGCGTTGCGGGCCTCGGGACGGTCGAGGGTGATCAGCAGGGTGGAGTCGATGCGTTCGGTGCGGACGACGGTGGGTGTGGGGGTGCTCATGCTGGTTCTCCTGTGGCGGCTGGCGGCTGGCGGTCAGCGGGTGGCGGCGTCGAGTTCGGCGAGGACGTCCTCGGTGTCCTGGCCCGCGACCGGCGCGAGTCGGCGGATGGAGCCGGGGGTGGCGGAGAACCGCACCGGGATGCCGATGGTGCGGACCGTGCCCTCGGTCGGGTGCTCGACGCTGTCCAGCAGATGGCCGTCGCGGACGTACGAGTCCTCGTGGGCGCGGTCCAGTTCCAGCACCGGGGCCATCGGGATGCTGTGCTTGGCGCACACCTCCGCCCACTCCCCGGTGGTCAGCGCCGGGGCGCAGGTCTCCAGGAGAGCGGCCAGGTCCTCGTGGTCGGCGCTGTCGATGGCCTCCCCGTTGACGCGCGGGTCCTCGGCGAGGTCCGGGCGCCCGGCGGCGGTGAGGAAGTCCCGGTAGTTCTGCGGGTTGTACGGCATGACGCAGGCCAGGCCGTCCTTGGTGCGCACCGCCTTGTGGCCCTTGAGCATCGACAGCGGAAAGCCGGTGGGGCCCGTCTCGGGCACGTGGGTGTGACCCGCCAGGTGCTCGACCAGGTTGAACGCGATCAGCGTGTCCGTCATCGGGATCTCGACCTGCTGGCCCCGGCCGGTGCGGTCGCGGTGCAGCAGGGCGGCGAGGACGCTGTAGGCGATGGTCAGCGAGGAGACCTTGTCGCCGATGATGGTCGGCAGGTAGACGGGCTCGCCGAGCGCCCGGTCGGCGATGTCGACGAGGCCGGAGGCGGCCTGCACGGTCTCGTCGTACGCGGCGTTGCCGGCCCGGTCGGAGTCGCTGCGGAACCCTTGGGCGTGCGCGTAGACCAGGCGGGGGTTGCGGGCGGCGATGTCGTCGTAGGACAGGCCCAGGCGGTGCAGCGCGCCGGGACGCATGTTGGTGATCAGCACGTCCGCGGTGTCGATCAGCTCGAGCGCCCGCTCGCGGTCGGTGTCGTCCTTGAGGTTGAGGGACACGCTGCGCTTGTTGCGGTTGACGTTGAGGTTCAGCGGGGTCATGCCCGGCGTGGTGCGGTAGTGGCCGACGCGGACCGTGTCGGCGGGCGACTCGATCTTGATCACGTCGGCGCCGAGGTCCCCGAGGATCTGGGCGGCGTAGGGCCCCATCACCACGGTCGACAGGTCGATCACGCGGATGCCCTCCAGGGGCCCGGTGGCGGTGACGGTGTCTGCGAGGTCCGTCATGGCTTTCCTTCACTCCTTCTTCCGTGGTTTCCGTGTAACTGGAAACTAAGCTACAGCGAAAGGTGTCGGAGAAGAAAGCTCAGGGAATGACCGAATAAGGAAAGGCGGTATGACCGCAGTGGTCATGCCGCCTTTTGTGAAGGTTTCCCGGTGATTATGAGTCGAGCGGTTCGGTGAACACCTCGCGGGCTGCCGCCACGACTTCTTCCAGGTCACCGCCCTTGGCTCGGTCCTTGCGCCAGATCAGCCCGGTCTCCAGCCGGGGATGGAAATCAGAGAACGGGAGAATGGTGACATTGTCCAGGTGGTAATTCTGGACGGGGCTTCTGGGGTCCAGCATGGAAATGGAGAAGGCGAGCCCGCTGGACACTATCTCGGAAATTCCTTCGAATGCGGCACTGTTGATTTCGATGCGTTTCTTGATGCCGAGTTCGGACAGCTGCTGGTCGAGTCCGCGGAAGTAGGCGTTGGTGACGGCCGCCGGGGAGACGACGTAGGCGAGATCGGCCAGTTCCGTCAGGGCGACGGACTCGCGCCCGGCGAACCGGTCCTTGGGGACGACCGCACCGAGCCGTTCCGACATCACCGGCAGCAGCTCCAGCGCGGGATCGCCACCTGCGGGGAGGCGGGCCAGGGTCAACGCGAGTCTGCCGTCGCAGACGGCGTCGACGAGCCGGTCCGTGCCACCCGGCCAGCGCTTGATCTCGAACCGGTCGCGGACCCGCTCGGCCAGGGCGTCCATCCGCTCCCGCAGATCCGGATGGATGCCGCTGGGCACACCCAGCAGCAGGGTCGCCCGCCGAGGCCGGGCCGTCTCGTCGAGGCGCCACTGGATGGAGTCCACCTGCTCCAGCACGCCCCGCGCGATCGGCAGCAGGACGTTGCCGGCCTGAGTGAGCGTCACATGGTGGGTGTCGCGGTCGAACAGCCGGTGTCCGAGTTCGTTCTCGAGATCCTTGATCCGTCTGCTCAGCGGGGAGGCCGCCATGTGCAGTTTGCGGGCCGCCACGGAGAAGTTCAGTTCCTGGGCGACAGCGACGAAGTAACGCAGATGCAGGAGTTCCACGGTGCCCACGGTAAAGGGCCGACCGGTGGCTGTGATCAAGGCCTTGGGCGAGCCGGGAGTGAGGTCGGAGGCTTGGGTGGGGTGGCCGAGGTCGCCAGGGCGTGGTCAGAACCAGTGCAGGCAGTGCGGGGGGCGGTCGGCACGGAAGAGGGCGTCAGCGACGGTGGCCGCGTCCGGGCGGTGGGCCCGGATGTGTCCGGCGCGCACGAGCGTGCTGGGGGCGGTGCCGCCGAGGTAGACCGAGCCCAGGTCCCTCACGTCCAGGGACAGGTCGGGCTCCCGGTCCGTCGGGACGCACTCGGCCTTGCCGTCCCGGACGGTCAGCAGATAGCGGCCGTGCTCGCCGAGGAAGGGATCCTCGACGTCGAGGACGAGCTCGCCGTCCGTGAACCAGCCGCGCGCGGTCAGCGCACGCGGGACGTCCAGCAGCCGTACCCAGAGCCAGTCCATGTCGCCGCCCAACTCGCCGGCACGGTAGTCCGCGAGCTGCAGGCGCAGCGGATGCTGGGGCGGGACGTGGTGGAACACGACCTGGGAGACCAGGTCGTGGCCGAGCACGAACCGGGCCAGGGCCGTGAAGACGGCGTCGTCGCCGGTGATGGTCTCGTCGACGGCCAAGGACCCGGACTCGTCGATGGAGTAGCTGGCGTACCCGTCCGGTACACCGTCTGCGTCACGGTGAACGGCGACGTAACGTTGCGCCGGCGAGATCGGCGGCTGCCCCGCGCGCAGGGCCCACCAGCGGTGCGGCCGGGACAGCGCACCGGGCTGGGCGCGGCGGTACCGGTCGTAGACGTCTTCCAGGATCTCGCCGCACTCGGCACGACGCAGCACCTCGACCGAGCCGTTGTCCGCACCGGTCGCCGATGCGTCGGCCGTTCCGCGTGCCCGGGGGAGAGCGAGGGCGGCCCGGTGGCGCTGCACGGTGAGCCGCTGCGTGTAGGTCGCCGGTCCGTAGCCGAACCTGCCGTAGATCGTGGCCTCGGAGGCCAGCAGCACGGAGAGGAACTCCCCGTCGGCCCGCAGCTCGGCGAGCTGATGCCGCATCATCGCGCTGAGCACGCCCTGGCGTCGGTGGGAGGGCAGGACGCCGACGGCGGTCACCCCGGGGGCCGGGACGAGGGTTTCACCGGGCAGGGTGAGCTCGAAGGGGTACGTGGCCGCGGTGCCGACGGGCCGCCCGTCCGGCGTCAGCGCGAGCAGACAGCGGTCCATCTCGAGCGCCGACCACCAGAGCCCGCCGCCTTCGACCGGGGTTTCCGGGAAGCGTCCGAACGCGGCGTGGACCGTGTCGACGAAGACGTCGAGATCCTTGTCGGTCGTGGGACGTATCTCCATCGCTGCACTGCCTCCTCGGAGTACCGGCACCACGACTGGTGGCGGCTGGCCACAGTGCATCGTCGACTCGTGTCCAGGTCAAACGAATTACGCCTCAACTCGCGGCCGGTCACGGCTCAGTTGGCGTGCAACTGGACACGGCCCGGGGCCCCGAGCCGTCACAAAGGCTCCTACCGCCCAGCTCCTCGTACCTGCTCCAGGTTCGACCGGTGAGGGACGTAGAGCCAGTCCGCATGCGGTCCCAGACGCGCGTCGACCGGTTCCTCCCCACGCCGGAGCGCGTCGATATAGGCACGATCCGCGGCGAGGCGAGCCGCCACCTGGGGACCCTCGGCAACGGCGCCATGGCCGGGGACCAGGACATCGACGCGCCCGGCGGCCTCATCCAGCCGGTCGAGGGCCGCCTCGTAGGCGTTCACCTGATCGTCCTGGCGGATGTCGAGGAGCGGGATCAGGACGTCGGAGAGCATGTCGCCGGCGATCAGGACGCCACGGTCGGCGAGGAGGATCGCGGCGTGGCCGACGGCGTGCGCCTGATGCTCGATGATCTCACCCGGCACAGGTCCGCCGTCCCCGGGCAGCGGGGTGAGGAGCCCGATCAGCTCGAGGGGGACGCCGGACGCGCTCTCCGCCGCCATCGCCTGGGCCCGCTCGCGGGCCACACCGGCCAGGTGGACAGCGGCGGGGGTGGCGTAACGCGGCACGTCGCCGAATCGGTGATGCCAGAGCAGGTGGTCCCAGTGCGGGTGGGTGCAGAACCCTGCGATCACGGGGATACCGAGTTGCTCCACGGCATCGGCGAGCTGGTCCAGCTCGGAGCCGTTGATGCCGGGATCGACGATGATCAGCCCGTCGTCTCCGCGCACTACGACGGAGTTGCTCCAGACCCATTCGCTCTGCCGGACCCAGACGCCGTCGGCCACCTCGGTCAGCTTGTCCATCTCCACTCCCCTTCCCATCGGTCGGTCACAGTGCTGAGACTGTGATCCGCGGCCGAACTCATCGCAGGTGCCGGGGTGAGGCGTGGTGATTTTTGTAGACCGGTGGGCTGCGGCGCACGCAGGCCCTGCCCGCTCACGTGTCCCGTGTCGTCTGTCGAGTCGTGTAGGCGGCGGGCGTGAAGCCGGAGCGGTGACGGAAGAAACGGCCGAAGTTTGCGGCGTCGGTGAAGCCGAGGTGGGTGGCGACCGCGTGGGCGGTCCACTGGGCGTGGTCGAGGAGACGGCGGCCTCCGAGTAGTCGCCGTTCGTCGATGACGTCTCGTCCAGGAAGCGTTCGTAGGCGAGGTGGCCTTCGGTGCTGTCTGAGGAGTCGGTTCCGGGAGCGTGGGCGAGGCAGAGCAGCAGGGGCTCCAGCCAGGGCACGTCGTCGGGATGCGGGGTCAGGACGGCGAGGGCGTCGTGCGAGGTGAGCGGAGCCAGGGGGCGGGCGGTGTCGGGCCGGAGCACCTCTGGTTCGAAGAGGGTGAACGGCCCTCGTGCGGTACGGAGATCGTGCCGGCACTGCCCATGCCCGGCACGTACCCACAGCCACTGCCCGGGCGTGACGGCACGGGTGGGTTCCAGAACCAGTCGTCGTGGTGGACGGAGAAGTCCTCGACCGTGGTCACTTCCAGGCCGTACGGCGTGCCGACCGGTGGCCTGGAAGCCGTACAGCGGGACATCGGCCGAGGGCCGCCCCGGCTCCCGTCCCAGTGAGTGTCGTCTGGTGACCATCATGTGTCCGCAGTCCACGGACCGGATGGTCGACCTTGAGGACAGGATCAGGACGGGAGGCCACCCGCGCGAACACACGAATGCACGAACCCACGAATGAAGGAGTTCATCCCCCATGGACGGAACAACGCTGCTCAAGACCGCGGCCGACCACACCGAGGAACTGCCGGGAAGCGGCTTGGAGCATCCCTTCGGCCCGGACTGGGAGGTCTACAAGGTGCGTGGCAAGGTCTTCATGCTGATGACCGAGGTGCCCGGCCGCCCCGTCGTGATCCTCAAGGCGGACCCGGGCGAGGCCAAGGCCCTGCGCGAGGAGAACGGTGACATCACCCCCGGCTATCACATGAACAAGAAGCACTGGATCACGCTGGAGGGCGGGGAGGACATCGACGAGGCACTGCTCAAGGAGCTCGTGACCGAGTCGTACCGCCTCGTGGTCGCCCAGCTCCCCAAGTCCCAGCAGCCCGTGGACCCGCACACGTACGGCCGTAGCGGCTGACCCGACCACCGCGACGAACTCGGCGTCGCCCTCAAGGCGGAGCCGGACTACGGCCCGACCAACGGGCCTCCGTCCTGGGGCGCAGCGAGCCCTGGGGTGCGAACGCTGTCACGGACCGGTCAGGGGGCCGTCTGTTCCTCGGGCAGGTTCAGCGCGTCTGCGACCGAGGACAGGGCGGGGCCCAGCGGGAGGCCGACGCGGGTGTGGGCGAGTTGGTCACCGCGGGTGGGGTCCCGGTTGATGATGAGGACCCGTTTGTCCTCCTGAGCGGCTTGGCGGACGAACCTGAGACCGGACATCACCGTGAGAGACGAGCCCAGAACCAGCAGTGTGCGTGCCGCACGGACCAACTGACGGCAGTGCTCGATCCGTTGCGCGGGCACGGTCTCGCCGAAGAATACCACGTCGGGCTTGAGGATGCCGCCGCAGTCCGCGCAGGGCAGGACGCGGAAGCCGGCGACCTGTTCGTCGGAGAGGTCGGCGTCACCGTCGGGGTTGACTCCCGCGGCCACCGGCTCGAATGCCGTATTGGCCGCTTCCAGCCGTACGGCGAGATCACGGCGCGAGGTGATGGCGTCGCAGGCCAGGCACCGAACCCTCGCCAGGCTTCCGTGCAGTTCCACGACCCCCTCCGCGCCGGCGGCCTGGTGCAGACCGTCGACGTTCTGGGTGATCACACCCGAGAGCAGACCGTGCCGAGCGAACGTGGCGACGGCCTGGTGTCCGGCGTTGGGACGGGCGCGGCCGAAGGTACGCCACCCGAGATGGCTGCGTGCCCAGTATCTTCGCCGTGCGTGCGCGCCGCCGGTGAAGTCCTGGTACGTCATCGGCGTGTGCCGACTCAGGCTCCCGCCGTCGCCCCGGTAGGCGGGGATGCCCGACTCCGTCGAGATGCCCGCCCCGGTGAGCACCAGCACACTGCCGGCGCTCAGCGCGTCCACCACCGGCTCGAGGTCGGTGGTGCCCGGAGGCAGGTCCGGGGGAGGGGTCCAGTGAAGCGTGGGACGGGTCCGCATGCCTGCCAGGGTACGAAACCGGCCCCTGTCAGCCCTCCTGGGCTATGCCGAGTCCTGGTCGAGCAGGTAGCCGATGGCTTCGACGACGTCGTCGACCGTGTGGTGCGGCGTCACCAGTCCGTCGGGCCAGGGGCGGCCGGTGACCCATATGGTGCGCAGTCCCGCATCGTGGCCGCCGGCGATGTCGGTCTCGGGATTGTCGCCGGTCATCCAGTCCCCGGGAGTGAGCTGCGTGCCGCACCGTGCGGCCGCGAGTTCGAAGAGTCGTGGGTCGGGTTTGCGGATGTCGATGTCGCCGGACGCGGCGATTCCGTCGATCAGATCGGAGAGGCCAGTGGCTTGGATCTTGGCCCGCTGGATGTCGCTGGAGCCGTTCGTGGCGACCCCGACGCTCCAGCCTGCCTCCTTGAGACGCTCCAGGCTGTGCAGAACGGCAGGGCGGCAGTGGATGGACGCCGCCATACGGTCGATGTAGACGCGCCACAGATGGTCGGCGCTCTCGCTGACGGGGAAGGCGGCGCGCAGCCGGTCGAAGTCACCGCGCTCGGCGTGGTCGGCCAGCTCGGTCAGCAGCCACCGTTCGACCTCCGGGCCGTAGCCGTGGTCCTGGCTCAGGGAGGCGATGGCATCGGCGAAGGCGCCGGTGCGGTCGACCAAGGTGCCGTCCAGATCGAAGATCGCGAGTCTCACGATGAGGGACCCTACTTGCCGCGGTGAGCGACCGGTACAGGCCTGTCCTGCTCCGGCTGCTGTGGGGTCGGTCGGTCACGGTCCGCGCTGCCGGGAGAGCGAGTAACTCGCGCTACGGGAGGGAACGGCGTAATGCGGCCCGCGTCCCGTTGAGCAGATGGGGCTGATGCGTCACGACACCGTGCGCCCGTAGCGCTCGGGCGGGAGATCGGCTCGTGAAGCCACCCGACACGCGCGCCGGTGCGCCGCGGACTTCTGCCGGTCCCGCACCGGCCGGCGCCACGGCAGCGTCACACGTCCAGCGTGGCAGGGACTCGGTCGCGGGTGTCGGCGGCGGGGGCGATGAAAATGGCCGAGGCGACGAAAACCAGGACCGCGATCATGGCCGTACGCAGCCCGTAGTGGTCGCCCAGGAAGCCGAGGGCCGGCGGGCCGACGAGGAAGGCGATGTAGCCGATGATGGCGACCAGGGAGACGCGGGCGGTCTGGTCGGGCCCCGAGTCTCCGGCCGCGGACAGGGCCACCGGGAAGCCGAGCGAGGCGCCAAGTCCCCAGAAGACAACGGAGGTTGCCGCGACGGCCACGTTGTCGGAGAAGATCACGAGAACGAGGCCGAGGGCACCCGAGAGGGCGCTCGCACGCAGGACGGTGGCACGCCCGAAACGGACGAGGAAGAACGTGCCGCAGAAGCGCCCCAGTGTCATCGCGGCGGCGAACCCGACGAAGACGAGTGAGCCGACGGCCGCGTCCAGGCCGTGGCCGTCCACCATGAGCAGCGGCAGCCAGTCGTTGGCCGCTCCTTCGGCCAGGGCCATGGCCAGCACGATGGCGCCGATGAGGAGCAGTTTGCGGTCCTTCCAGACCTGCGGTCCGGAGCGCTCGGCCTGCCCGTGGGACCGATGCTGGGTGCTGAGACCGACACCCGTCGGCAGCGCGCGTGAGGCGTGGATCAGCATCCCTGCGGCGACGAGTGTGATCACGGCGAGGTGCCATGGGACGGGAATCCCCGCGGCCGTGGCGGTCATCCCGGCCAGGCCGCCGACCACTGTGCCCAGGCTGAAACAACCGTGCAGTGTGGGCAGAACCGGTGTGCCGGTGATGCGCTCGACGTCGGCCCCGTCCACGTTGATCGCCACCTCGCCCGACCCCATGCCTGCGCCGAACAGGAAGAGCCCGGCAGTTACCAGCGCAGCCGACGGAACGGCGCTGCCGACGCCGATGACGATCGTGGCCGAGATGATCAGGGCGGTGGCGAGCACGATCACGGGCCGGGTGCCCAGGCGTTCCACGAAGCGGCCGGAACACAGGATGCCGATCATGGAACCCACGGACAGGCCGAACAGGATCAGCCCCATCTCCGCGGTGGATGCGCCCAATTGGTCCCGTACGTCGGGGGTGCGCGTGACCCAGGAGGACATGGCGATACCCGGGAGGAAGAAAAAGAGGTACAGGGCTCGGCGGCGCCGGCGCACGGCGGGGTCGGTCAACAGGAGGCTCCGCGGGGCTCGGGAGAATGGGCCGGCAGGCGGCGGGCCCCCAACCATCGATTTTGTACAAATGTACATAACTGCTGGGTGCAGGAGAAGGGGAGCCGGGCCGCGCCGGTGACCGGGCTGCAAGGATGCCGCCATGGAGCAGGTATTAAGTCGGCAGGAAGCATCAGAGGCGGTCCAGGACTACGGGTGGCGCTTCTTGCTGGGCACTTTGCAAACGTCGGTCCGGGTGGGATCGCTGGCTCAGGCGATGGGCCTGGCGGCGGACGCTGTCGCGGTGTGCGGCGACGACGCCGATCGGCACCTTCGGGTCGATGCCCGCCCCGATCGGATCGTCTTCACTCTGCAGTCGTTGGACCACGCAGCGACTACCGCCCGGGATGTCGAACTCGCGCGTCAGATCTCCGCCACGGCTGACAGCTCCGGTTTTCTGACAGAGCCCGAAATCGCAACGGGGGCACCACGATCCGTCCAGGTTCTCGAGATCGCGATTGATGCATTGAACATCGCGGGGATTCGGCCGTTCTGGAAGTCGGTGCTGGGCTATACGGATGAGGCGGGTGCCGAGGGCCCGGAGGATCCGCTCATCGACCCGGTCGGGCAAGGCCCTGCCATCTGGTTCCAGCAGATGGACCGGGCGCGCCCGCAGCGCAATCGCATCCACTTCGACATCTGTGTTCCGCATGACGAGGCACCCCGGCGGATCGAGACCGCACTGGCGGCCGGAGGGCGGCTTGTGTCCGCGACCCGTGCCCCCGCTTTCTGGGTACTGGCCGACCTGGAGGGGAACGAAGTCTGCGTCACCACATGGCAGGGTCGCGACGGCTGAAAACGGTGATGCGGGACATCGAGGGCAAGAGTGCCGTACCGATTGAGCGAGCCCTCGTACGACCGAACGCAGAACGCAGTCGCACGCGTCCCCACACCGCTGCCCCGTCGCTGCCGCTGCCGCCGGGACGCTACTCGGCCGGTTCGCGGCGGGCGGTCGCGAACCGGCGCTGGTAGGCGGCGGGGCTGATCGACAACTCCCTCGCGAAGACGCGGCGCAGGCTCTCGTACCTCGGGAAGCCGGCCATGGATGCCGCCTGTGTGGCGGTGTGCCCCTGGTCAAGCAGCGATTTCGCGATGTCGAAGCGGATCGACTCGACGTACCGGGTGGGCGAGGTGCCCAATTCCTCCCGGAACAGCCTGGTGAGGTGGCGCGTACTGACGTTGAGCCGTCGTGCGAGTGCGGTCAGGGAGTAGTCGGCGGCGGGATCCGCGGTGACCAGGTCGACGACCCTGCGCAGGGCGGGCGACCGGGGCGGTGGTCCTTGCAGGGGTGCGGAGAACTGCGATTGGCCGCCCGCTCGCTGCAGATAGACCACCAGGGAGCGGGCCACCTCCCGGCTGATGTCAGGGCCGTGGTCCTCCTCGACGAGCGCCAGCGCGAGGTCGATGCCCGCGGTGACGCCCGCCGATGTGTACATCGTGCCGTCGCGCACATAGATGGCGTCGGGCTCGACGCGGGCCTTCGGGTATCGGGTGGCGAGCTCGCCGGCGATCTTCCAGTGGGTGGTCGCTCGCCTGCCGTCCAGAAGACCCGTCGCGCCGAGGACGAAGGCACCGGAGCACACCGAGGCGACACGGCCGGCACGGGCTGCCAGGCTCCCGGTCGCTTCGGCCAGGTCGCGCGTGACCGGAGTCCTGGGGTAGATGTCCCCACCCGGCACCAGGAGTGTGTCCGGGGCCCTCTGCGTGGCGGCGCTGCCGTCGACGGCGATCCGCATGCCGATCGAGGAGGTGACGTCGGCGCCCGTCGCCGACAGGAGGATTATCCGGTAGTCGGCACCGAGCAGGTTCGCCTCCCCGAACACCTCGGCCGGTCCGGCGACGTCCAGCAGCTTGACCCCGTCGTAGACGAGGATCGCCACGCGATGCGGGTCGGAGTTCACGGGGCCACCCTGGGATGACCGGATTCGAGGGGTTGATGGCCGGACCGGGGCAGCGCCGAGGGGCCCGCGGTCGGCACTGTGGACAACGGGCGCACCGTCCACTCGTCGTACATCGCATGGGAAAGCGCGGACATCATGACCGACATCATCGCAGGAGTGGAAATACCCGGGACCTCGGCTGTCGCGGAGGCCACGGAGTTTCTCCGGGAGAGGACGAATCCGCTGATCTTCCATCACTCTCGGCGTGTTTTCCTCTTCGGTTCCCTCCACGCACGTGTCAGGGACCTGCGGCCTGATCCCGAGCTGCTCTACATCTCGGCGATGTTCCACGACGCGGGTCTGGTGATCCCTTTCTCCGAGGCGCAGCAGCGTTTCGAACTGGACGGCGCCGACCACGCGCAGAATTTCCTGCTGGAACGGAGGTTCTCCCAAAGCTCCGCCGAGGTGGTCTGGAGGGCGATCGCCCTGCACACCACACCGGGGATTCCGGGCCGAATGGACCCCGAGGTGGCCGCCACGAACTACGGCGTCCTGACCGACGCGATCGGCTGGGGGATGGGCGAGCTGGAACGTGACCGGACGGACGAGATCATCGCCGCTCATCCGCGCGGCGATTTCAAGAAGGAATTCCTGCAGGTATTCGTCGACGGTCTCAAAGACCGCCCGGACACGACGTACGGGACTGTCAATGCGGACGTCCTGGAACACTTCGTTCCCGGATATCGCCGTACGTCCATGGTGGAGCGCATCCTCGATGCTCCCTGGCCACGGTGACCGGGCAGCAGGCATGGTCGAGCCGATGGTGCCGATCGGCACCGTCTGAAAGGAATACTCGTGCGAGCCATAACTGTCCGGGACCGCGAGGCCGGGATCTCAGGGCTGACCTTCGAAGAACTTCCCCATCCCCACGCGGCCGAGAACGACGTCATCCTGCGGGTGCACGCCGCAGGCTTCACCCGAGGCGAACTCGACTGGCCCGCAACCTGGACCGACCGCGCCGGCCGTGACCGCACCCCGAGCGTGCCCGGCCACGAGGTCTCCGGGGTGGTGACGGAACTCGGATACGGAACGACCGGCCTCACCATCGGCCAACGGGTCTTCGGACTGGCCGACTGGACCCGCAACGGCTCGCTCGCCGAGTACGTCGCCGTGGAGGCCCGTAACCTCGCCCCGCTCCCCGCCGATGTCGACCACACGGTGGCCGCGGCACTGCCGATCTCCGGACTGACCGCGTGGCAGGGCCTGTTCGACCACGCCCGTCTCACCACCGGCCAGACCGTCCTGATCCACGGTGCCGCCGGCGGCGTCGGCTCGATCGCCGTCCAGCTCGCTCACGAAGCGGGCGCCCGCGTCGTCGGCACGGGCCGCTCGGCCGACCGCGACACCGTCCTCGACCTGGGCGCGCACACGTTCCTCGACCTGGAAGGCGACCGGTGGGAGGACACAGGTCAGGTCGACGTCGTGTTCGACGTCATCGGCGGCGACGTCCTCAACCGCTCGGCCGCCCTCGTGCGACCGGGCGGCACGCTCGTCAGCATCGCTCACCCGCCCGCGGTGCGCCCCGCTGACGGCCGAGCCGTCTTCTTCGTGGTCGAACCCGACCGCGCCCGCCTCGCCGACCTCGCCCGGCGTCTGCGGGACGGCCGGCTGCGGGTACGCGTCGGCGCGGTGCGGCCGCTGACCGAGGCACCCGCCGCCTTCACCTCACGACAGCGCGTGCCCGGACGCACGATCATTCGCGTCGCCGAGGACTGAGGGGGAGGGGGCGATGGTGTCGTAGACGGATTGACGGCCACTGCGGCTCCGCCGGACGTCAGGGCGAGCGCCATGGGGGCGGCCAAAGCCGTCCTTCCCCCACGGCCTGCGCATCGGCCGGCCCCGCTTCACGATGACAGAAATCTCTTGGCGACGGGCCTGTCGGTCATGCCAAGCTGTCAACTGCCGAAGGGGTGTAGCTCAGATGGCCAGAGCGCCGGTCTCCAAAACCGGATGCCGCAGGTTCGACTCCTGCCACCCCTGCCACAACCTGAGTGCGGCTGCGGCTGCGGCTGCTCACTATGCGCGCCGAGGCCACCGGCATGATTGTCCGGGCCGAAGTCGCTGCCCGGAGTGGCCGTAGCCGCAGCCGCCGCCGCCAGGCCGTGCCGATCGCCGCGTCCAGATCCAACGGCGCAGCCGTCCATCGCTACCGGTCACCGACCTGCTCAGGCAACGACGTTGAGAAGCCGCGCCCCCCGGGGAACCGTGGTCCGCAGTTCTCGCACCAAGGCGCGCACGACCGCGGATCTGGCCAGTTCGGTGGTGGTGACATAGCCGACCTGGCGAGTCGGACGCTCGGGGCCGAGATCGGTGAGCGTGACCGAGTTCGGTGCTCCGACCAGGGAGAGGGCAGGCATGATCGCCATTCCGTGGCCTCCGCTCACCAGGGAGAGCACCGCTCCGTCATCCTCGGCCTCGACGGTCGCCGTCGGGATCCAGTCCTGTGCAGCCCACCAGTCGCGGGTGTACGAGCCGCAGTTCTCGGCCCAGTCGACCAGCGGCAGCGAACGTGGGGCGACGTGATGCGCCGCGTGGACCAGAGCGTACGGATCCTCGAAGAGTCCGCTCGCGACGAGTCCCGGGGAGATCGGGGCGGACCCAGCCAGTGTGGCGATGCCTATGTCGGCTTTTCCGTCGGCCACTTCGCCCGCGGTTCCGCGCCCCACCTCCCGTACGATCCGCACCCGCGGCTCGATCCCGGGATGCCTGGCGCGCAGCCGCTGAAGGACGGCCGGCAGCAGGTGGAGAGCCGCACTGCGGAAGGCCGCGATCCGCAGCGGCCCCTCCGCCACGTCGGACCGAGCCGCACTGCGTGCCTCAGCGGTCAGGACGTCCAGCAGGCGCAGGATGCGGCGGGCGTGTGCCACGGCCTTCTCTCCGGCAGGGGTGGGGCGGGCGCCGGTGCGGCCCCGTTCGAAGAGCACGGCACCGATCTTGCGCTCGCTGCCGCGAACCGAGTGGGAGACCGCGGACTGAGTCAGGCCGAGTGTCCTGGCCGCGGCCGAGAAGCCGGCGGTGTCCGCGACCGCCAGGAGGACGCGCAGTTCGTGCGGGGCGAGATCGGAGTCGGTCGCGCGGGCCACGGGGCGCTCACCTCAACGTATGAGAACTGCTCATGGAACGGGGTGTCGCATGAGCTCAACTGGCTGCCCACCAGGGCTATTCCTTCCCTACGGTCCGGTCATGAACGAGACCGCGATCACCGTGCACCAGACCGCCCGTCCTCATGGCTTTCCCGCCGCCGAGCACTTCACCTTCGTCGAGTCACCGCTTCCCGATCCCGCAGCGGGCAGCGCGCTCGTGGAGAACCTCATCTGGTCCGTCGACCCCTATCACCGTGAGTTGATGGACGACGTGCCCGGCGGCTTCGCGCTCGACGCGCCGCTGGAGGGCCGTACCATCGGGCGGATCGTCGCCTCGCGCACACCTCGTCTGGCCGAGGGTGAGATCGTGTTCCACCGGCAGGGCTGGCGCACGCACGCGGTGGTCACCCCCGAGGAAATCCGGCGGCTGCCCCGCTTCGACGGGGTGCCGCTGACCGCATACCTGAGCATCCTCGGCGGCACGGGTCTGACCGCCTACGTGGGCCTGACCCGGATCGCCCGGCTCCGGGAGGGCGAGGACCTTTTCGTGTCGGCCGCCGCGGGCGGGGTCGGCACTGCGACCGGGCGGTTCGCCCGGCTGCTCGGCGCCGGACGGCTCGTGGGCAGCGCGGGCTCGGCCGCGAAGGTCGACCATCTCACGCGGGAGGTCGGGTATGACGCTGCCTTCAACTACCACGACGGGTCGGCCGCCGAACTGCTCGGCAGGGCCGCACCGGACGGCATCGACCTGTTCGTCGACAACGTCGGCGGTGAGCAACTGGCCGCAGCGGTGGGAGCGTTGCGCGAGTTCGGGCGCGTCGTCCGCGTCGGTACGATCAGCCAGTACAACACCCCCGACGCGCCGCCGCCGCGCTTCAACTACGCGGACATCGTCGAGAAGAGCCTCCGTATGGAGGGCTTCCTGGTCAGCAACTACCGAGATCTGCAAAAGGAGTTGTACGAGTTCGCCGTGCCGCATCTGCAGAGCGGCCGACTCGCTCCGGACGAGACGGTGGTTGACGGGTTCGAGCACATCGTGGACGCCTTCCTGGGAATGCTGAGCGGTCAGAACACCGGCAAGATCATCGTGCGGGATCGCGCGCAGGCCCGATCTGCGCACTGATAGCGGCTCGACGCTCCTTGGCGTCACCCACTGAAGGCTGCCGCCGGGTCAAGGGGCCGCCGGTGTGCACAAGTTGCACGGAATCTGATGTCACAGGGGTTGCCGAACCACTCAAGTCAACATTTAAATCAAGGTCTGAACTAAGTACGAAGTGGCCTCTCGTGACCATCCTTCATCCACCCGCAGGGGAGACTTGGCATGGGTCTCAGATCTCTCGGTGTCGCGCTTGCCAGTACGGTGGCGCTGATCGCCCTTCCCGTCGTCGCACCACCCCCGGCCCTCGCGGCCGACGCCAATCTGTCGCAGGGCAGGACGGCCGCGTCGTCCTCGACGGAGAACGCAAGCACGCCTGCCGCCGCCGCAGTTGACGGTGACACGGGCACCCGTTGGTCCTCGGCCGCGGCCGACGACCAGTGGCTCCAGGTCGACCTGGGGGCCACGGCCTCGATCAACCAGGTCGTCCTCAGCTGGGAAGCGGCCTACGCCGCGGACTACAAGATCCAGGTCTCGCCGGACGGCGGTTCCGGATCCTGGACCGACCTTCGGACCGTCACCGGAGGGGACGGTGGCACCGACACCCTCACCGTTTCGGGCCAGGGCCGCTACGTGCGTATGCAGGGCATCCACCGGGCCACCCCATGGGGTTACTCGCTCTGGGAGTTCCAGGTGTTCGGGACCCCTGGCACCACCCAGCCCGGCAGCTGCTCGACCGCCAACTCGGCGCAGGGCAGGACCGCTTCGGCGTCCTCGACGGAGAACGCCGGCACCCCCGCGTCCGCGGCATTCGACGGCAACGATTCCACTCGCTGGTCCAGCCAGGCCGCTGACCCGCAGTGGCTACGCGTCGACCTGGGCTCGTCCCAGGACATCTGCAGGATCGACCTGAACTGGGAAGCCGCGTACGGCAGAGACTTCCAGCTCCAGGCTTCCGCCGACGGTCAGAACTGGAGCACCCTCAAGACCGTCGCCGGCGCGACCGGAGGCCGTGCGTCCTACGACGTGAGCGGCACGGGCCGCTACGTCCGCGTTCTCGGAACGGCCCGCGGCACGGCCTACGGCTACTCGCTCTGGGAAGTCGCCGTCCACACCACGTCCGGCGGCACCGGAGGCCCGGTCCAGGGCGGCGGTGACCTCGGCCCGAACGTGATCGTCGTCGACCCCTCCACCCCCAACCTCCAGCAGAAGTTCGACCAGGTCTTCACCCAGCAGGAGTCCGCGCAGTTCGGCTCCGGGCGCTACCAGTTCCTCCTCAAGCCGGGCACCTACAACGGCATCAACGCCCAACTCGGCTTCTACACCTCGATCTCAGGTCTCGGACTGAACCCCGACGACACCCAGATCAACGGTGACATCACCGTGGACGCGGGCTGGTTCAACGGCAACGCGACGCAGAACTTCTGGCGCTCGGCGGAGAACCTCGCGATCACTCCGTCCAACGGCACCGACCGCTGGGCCGTCGCCCAGGCCGCGCCCTTCCGCCGTATCCACGTCAAGGGCGGCCTCAACCTGGCACCCAACGGCTACGGCTGGGCCTCCGGGGGCTACATCGCCGACTCCAAGATCGACGGCACCGTGGGCCCGTACTCGCAGCAGCAGTGGTACACCCGCGACAGCTCGGTCGGCGGTTGGACCAACGGTGTGTGGAACATGACGTTCTCCGGTGTCCAGGGCGCCCCGGCGACCAACTTCGACACCGGCCCGTACACCACGCTGGACACGACTCCGGTCTCCCGCGAGAAGCCGCTCCTCTACCTCGACGGCAACGACTACAAGGTCTTCGTCCCCGCCAAGCGCACCAACGCCCGCGGGGTGTCCTGGCCCGCCAATGCCGGGACCTCGCTCCCGCTCAGCCAGTTCTACGTCGTCAAGCCCGGCGCGACCGCCGCCACCATCAACACCGCACTGGCCCAGGGCCTCAACCTGCTCTTCACCCCCGGCGTCTATCACCTCGACCAGACGATCAACGTCACCCGGTCCGACACCGTGGTGCTCGGGCTGGGCCTGGCCACGCTCGTCCCCGACGGCGGCATCGACGCCATGCACGTCGCGGACGTCGACGGCGTCCGGCTCGCCGGATTCCTCATCGACGCCGGCGCGACCCGGTCCGACACGCTGCTCCAGATCGGACCCGCCGGCGCGGCCTCGGACCATTCCGCCAACCCGACCACCATGCAGGACGTGTTCATCCGCATCGGCGGCGCGGGCCCCGGCCTCGCGACCAACTCCGTAGTGGTCAACAGCGACGACGTCGTCGTCGACCACACCTGGATCTGGCGCGCCGACCACGGCCAGGGTGTCGGCTGGGAGACCAACCGCGCCGACTACGGCCTGGTGGTGAACGGCGATGACGTCCTCACCACCGGCCTGTTCGTCGAGCACTTCAACAAATACGACGTGCTGTGGAACGGCGAACGGGGCCGCACGATCTTCTTCCAGAACGAGAAGGCCTACGACGCCCCCAACGCCGCCGCCATCACCCACGACGGCATCGTCGGCTACGCCGCCTACAAGGTCGCCGACACGGTCAACGTGCACGAGGCGTGGGGCCTGGGCAGCTACTGCAACTACACCTCGGACCCCTCCATCGTGCAGCGTCACGGCTTCCAGGTGCCGGTCAAGCCCGGCATCAAGTTGCACAGCATCCAGGTGATCTCCCTGGGCGGCAAGGGACAGTACGCCCACGTCGTCAACGACACCGGCGCGCCCACCTCCGGCACCGACACCGTCCCATCCAAGATCACCCAGTTCCCGTGACCTGCGGCGGGTGAGCGGGACCGCCACCGACCAGGACACCGACCCGGCGTGCTGGGACCGCGCTCACGGTCCCAGCACTGTCCTACCGGGCTTTCCCGCCCCGGCCGGGCCCAGCTGGAGATCGCTCACGAAGGCCAGTCGGAGGCGGCGGGCCGGGTCTTCGGCGGGGTCGTCGGCGACCAGCCCGCGGCGTAGGGCGCGTCGAGGAGGACGCTGTGGCGCTGTCCGACGGGCTGCCGGAGTCTCCTGATCCGTCCGAACAGGCGGCAAGTGTCAGCAGCAGGGCTGCCGTGGAGATGAGCGCTGCCGTGGTCCGCATGGCCCTTGCCCCCAGGTGTTGTTGAAGAAAGAGGAAGCCTTCTTCGACATCCAAGCGATAGCCCACAGCCACGGGTCACAGGAATTGGATCGGAGCACGGTGGCATGGACATCCGAGTGCGGGGCACTTGAGGCCTGCCTGACGTGCCCGGTGGTGAGCCGTGGGTGTCAGAGCTCGGATGCAGCCAGGTGCTCGCGGTGCGGCCGGCCGCCCTGCGAGAGGGGTTTGAGGGGAAGGTATGACTGTGATCATTCCGGCGGAGAAGGAACTGCGCGCTGTACTGGCCCGGTTCGCTCAGGCCCGTATCGAACATGACGTGCTTCCCAGCGGCCGCACCAGCCGTGCTCTTGAAGACTCCACTTACACGCTGTGCGTGATGACCGGAGCCCGCACCGCCGAGCAGGCTCTGCGCGCGGCCGATGCCCTGCTGGAGCAGTACAGCAGGAGCCGTGCAGGCGTCTTCAAGGAGGATGAGACGCTGGCCGCGTAAGAGGGACGACTCTTCGCCCTGCTGTTGGGTCAGGTCACTGCCGCGTGCACAGGCAGCGGCAGTGACCACGTCGATGAACGGTTCATTCAGCACCCGCCGTCCGATCCGGCCCGAGCAAGGACCCAGGGACTTCTTCACCTCCTTGGGACCTCGCCCGGTGAAGACAGCACCACCCGATGGTCGGCCAGGTCGCCGACTGGATCGTCACACCACGTGACTGTCGCGACCACCCGCTTGCCCACCGGCTCACGGTGGACCTCGAAGCTCCGGGAGACGGCCGTGACAACCTCCAGACCGTGCCGTCCCACCCGCTGAGGGTCTCTGGCCAGGATCACGGGCAGCTGCGGCTCGGTGTCCCACACCGCGACCGCGACGGCCTCTCCGGTGAGTTCCAAGGTCAGCAGGAAGGGGCCCAGGGCGTATTTCCGCGCGTTGGTCACGAGCTCGCTCACCACGAGCTCCACCGTGCCCATCGCTCGATCCGACACCGGCAGGGCATGTCCTTCTCGCAGGTCCGTCAGGAAGGCCCGGGCCACAGAGCGGGCCTCGCCGATTTCCTCATCGCTGCCCTCGAATGCGGCGGACATTTCCACTCGATGGTCCGCAAGCGGCTGCTGCCCCTGATCTTGCCCAGGCAGGTCCATACAGTCCGCCTCACGTCCGAAGCGCCGCTCATTGCCCCGACCGCCTACCCCCGAAACACCATCACAGTCACCACCAACGAGCAGCCCCAACGGCTACCGTGCGCGAGCTGCGCTCATGCCTGCGCCGGCCGCGGGTTGTCCGCGGCCGGCGCCTGGGCGGTCGTGTGCGTGCTCGTCGTTACCGGTGTCCTTCTTCCTGTGGCGGGCCCGCGCCGGCTGCCGGGGCCGCGTCGGGTGCTGTGAACCGGTGGCGCTGGGACGCACTTCGGGCTGCGGTCAGTGACGGACCTTCACCTTGCTGAGGGCCGCTACGCCGACGGCGGCGAGGGCGATCTGGATGAGCCACTCGATCCAGTCGACGCCGTTGGTGTCGGCGACGCCGAGGCCGGCGGCGATGGCGGCGCCGATGAACGCGGCGATGATGCCGATCAGGATCGTCCACAGGACGCCGATGTGCTGGCGTCCGGGGATGACGAGTCGGCCGAGAACACCGATCACGATGCCGATGACGATCGCGCTGATGATGCCTGAGATCTCCATGGGCGGTCTGTCACTCCTCGGTTCAGTCGTTGGTGACATGCGAGTGCCCGTTCGATCCGAGACCACTCTGCCCAATGTATGAGACAGATAAAGAACTTCGTGTTCTATAGGTGCGGCGTGAGCGGATTGTCAGCGCACGTCCGCCGCATCGAGCAGGGCGGCCACCGTGGGGGTGATGAGGCCGGTCAGGCTGTCGGCTCCGATTCCTGCGCGGGCGCTGGCGCCGTCGAAGACCAGGCTGAGCTGTCGGGCGAGCAGGTCCGGATCGGCGGCTCCGCCCTGTTCGGCCTCCGCCCGGAAGAAGGCTGTCAGTTGGCCCTTGACTCGGTGGGCCACCTGGCTCGCGGGGTGACTCCGGTCCTTGAGTTCGATCTGGGCGGACAGGTATCTGCATCCTCGGAACTCGGGCGCCCCCGCCTGCCGTTCCACCTGTTCGAAGACGTGCAGAGTCCGCGCGCGAGGTGAGCGGCCGTCGCCCGCCTCGGGCAGGAGTGTCGCGATGAAGGCGGAAGCGCGTTCCTCCAGGCTCGCCGCCAGCAGTTCGCCCAGGACACCTCGTACTTCAAGCACCCGGGTGTCGCGATCACCGTCTCCTCCGGTGACTCCGCCTACGGTGCCGAGTACCCGGCAACCTCCCAGTACGTGACGGCAGTCGGCGGCACCGCCCTGTCCACATCCTCCAACTCCCGCGGCTGGACCGAGTCCGTGTGGAAGACCAGCTCCACCGAGGGCACCGGCTCGGGCTGCTCCGCCTACGACCCCAAGCCGACCTGGCAGACCGACACCGGGTGCACCAAGCGGATGGAGGCCGACGTCTCCGCGGTCGCCGACCCCGCGACCGGTGTGGCCGTGTACGACACCTACGGCGGCTCCGGCTGGGCGGTCTACGGCGGCACCAGCGCCTCGTCGCCGATCATCGCGGGCGTGTACGCCCTCGCGGGCACCCCGGGCTCCAGCGACTACCCGGCGAAGTACCCCTACTCCCACACCTCCAACCTGTACGACGTGACCAGCGGCAACAACGGCTCCTGCTCCACCTCGTACTTCTGCACCGCGACCACCGGCTACGACGGCCCGACCGGCTGGGGCACCCCCAACGGCACCAGCGCCTTCGCCTCCGGCACCACTTCCGGCAACACGGTGGCCGTCACCAACCCGGGCAGCCAGTCGACGACGACCGGCGGCTCCGTCAGCCTGCAGATCAGCGCGAGCGACAGCGCGGGCGCGACCCTCACCTACAACGCCTCCGGGCTGCCGACCGGCCTGTCCATCGGCAGCTCGACGGGCAAGATCACGGGAACGGCGTCCACCGCGGGCACCTACCAGGTCACCGTCACCGCGAAGGACTCCACCGGCGCCTCCGGCTCGACCTCCTTCACCTGGACCGTCGGCTCCGGCAGCGGCACCTGCACCTCGACCCAGCTGCTCGGCAACGCCGGCTTCGAGTCGGGCAACACCACCTGGACCGCCGCCGGCGGGGTCATCACCAACTCCACCAGCGAGGCGGCACACGCCGGTTCCTACTACGCCTGGCTGGACGGCTACGGTTCCGCGCACACCGACACGCTCTCCCAGTCGGTGACCGTGCCGAGCGGCTGCAAGGCCACCTTCACCTTCTACCTGCACATCGACACCGCGGAGACCTCGACCAGCAGCGCCTACGACAAGCTGACGGTCACCGCGGGCTCGACGACCCTGGCCACCTACTCCAACCTCAACAAGGCCTCCGGGTACGCCCAGAAGTCCTTCGACCTGTCCTCGTACGCCGGCTCCAGCGTCACCCTGAAGTTCAACGGAGTGGAGGACTCCTCCCTCCAGACCAGCTTCGTCGTGGACGACACCGCCCTGACGACCAGCTGACCCATCCGAGGGGAACACCCGATCCCGCACGCGGAGACCGTCCGCGTGCGGGACACCCGTTGTCCACCCGGTGTGCCTTGTCAGGGCCGGAAGGTGCGGCGATAGGTGTCGGGTGGGACCCCGACGCTGCGGTGGAAGTGGCGGCGCAGCGTGGTGGCGGTGCCCATGCCGGTGGCCGCGGCGATGGTGTCCACGGTGGCGTCGGTGGTCTCCAGCAGTTCCTGGGCGTGGCGGATGCGCTGGGTGTGGAGCCACTGCAGTGGTGTGGTGCCGGTGAGAGTTTTGAAGTGCCGAGCGAGGTGGCGTGAGCTCATACGGGCCCGGCGGGCCAGGTCCTCCACGGTGAGCGGTTGGTCCAGTCGCTGCAACGCCCAGGGGATGAGTTCGCTCAGGGGGTGGTTGCCGGGAGCGGGCAGGGGGGTCGCGATGAACTGGGCCTGGCCACCGTCGCGATGGGGTGGGACGACCAGACGCCGGGCGATCTTGTTGGCGTTGGCCGAGCCGTGGTCGAGGCGGACCAGGTGCAGGCACAGGTCCATGGCGGCGGCCTTGCCCGCGGAGGTGAGGACGTCTCCGTTGTCGACGTAGAGGACGTCCGGATCGACTGTGGCCGCGGGGTGGCGGCGGGCCAGTTCCCGGGTGTGAGCCCAATGTGTGGTGGCGCGCCGGCCGTCGAGCAGTCCTGCTGCGCCCAGAATGAACGCGCCTGTGCACAGGGAGGCCACGCGGGCGCCGGCCGCATGAGCGGCACGCACCGCGTCGACCAGTTCGCGGGGCGGTTCGTGATCCGTGTCGGCCCAGCTGGGGACGATCACCGTGTCCGCGTGCGCGAGGTGGTCGAGTCCGTGGTCGGGTTCGAGGCGGAAGCGGTCGACTCGGACCGGGCCGTTGCCGCAGAGGAAGAAGTCGTACCAGGGGTCGACGACGTGGGTGAGGTCGGACCCGAAGATCTCGACGGCCACGGCCAGTTCGTAGTGGAGCATGCCATCGGTGACGGCCAGTGCGACGGTGGGCATGTCCGAAACTGTACGCGGCATGTCGTTTCCGACACTCATGCGGAGCGCTGCCGCGAGGACAGGATGGGGGTGTCAGGCCGCAGCGGATCAGCATCGTGGCGGGTCTACGAATGTAGGGGAGCAGTCTCATGGGGTCAGGTCAGCTGGTTGCGGTCTTCGGGGCGTACGGTCACACGGGGCGGTTCGTGGTCGCGGAGCTGGCCGCGCGGGGGTACGTCCCGGTGCCGTCGGGGCGCAACGCGCGGGTGGTCGAGGAACTGGCCGGCGAACACGGGCTGGAGGCCCGGGTGGCGTCGGTCGGGGACCCGGCTTCGCTGGACCGTGCTCTGGCAGGAACGGTGGCGGTCATCAACTGCGCCGGGCCCTTCGCCTCGACCACCGGCCCCGTCATCGAGGCCGCGCTGCGCGCGGGCATCCCCTACCTGGACGTGGCCGCCGAGCTCGAGGCGAATCTCGACACCTTCACCCACTACCGCGAGCGAGCCCGGGACACGGGAGCGGTGATCGTTCCGGCCATGGCCTTCTTCGGCGGTCTGGGCGACCTGCTGGCCACCGCGGCGATGGGCGACTGGACCGAAGCCGACGAGGCCCACATCGCCTACGCGCTCAGCAACTGGCATCCCACCAACGGCACCCGGCTCTCGGGCGCGGTCTCACGCGAGCGGCGCGGTGACCATCGCCTGCGCTACCGCGGCGGACAGTGGGAGCACCGCACCGACCAGGCGCCCACCTTGGAGTGGACCTTCCCGAACCCGATGGGCCCCCGGCAGGTGATCGGGGAGTTCACGATGGCGGACGTCGTCACCGTCCCCCAGCACCTGTCCATTCCCGATGTGACCACCTACATGACCGCCGAGGCGGTCCGCGACATCGCCGCCCCCGACACACCGGCCCCGACCGCCACCGACAAGACCGGGCGCTCGGACCAGACCTTCCTCGTCGACGCCGTCGTACGCGCGGGCGGCGCCGAACGCCGGGCCACGGCCAGTGGCCAGGACATCTACGCCGTCACCGCACCCCTGGTCGCCGAGGCCCTCGAACGCGTCCTGACCGGCCGCATCCGGACCACCGGCGTCGCCTCCGCCGGGGAGATCTTCGACGCCCCGGACTTCCTGCGCGCGCTCGCCGCGCACATCACCCTCGACCTGGGCCCACAGAAGCAGCTCGCCTGACCTCGCCCCCGCCACCCGCGAGGCCGTCGTCTGCCGTGGAGAACAAGTACACGCCGCCAACACGCCCTGCCCGCGATCACCCGCCCACGCGGTCCGCCGATGCCCAAGGGCTGCCTGTGGCCCGGGACGCCTCTTGCCCTCTCCATCCCGAGGCGAGCCTCGTACTGTCCTACGGGATGCCGACCTACCGGGTTGGCAACCGAAAGCTCCATGTCGGGGTGTGGCAGCACGAGGTCTCGGTCTACGGGTGGGACAAGGACCGGGGCGCGGACTTCACCTCCCGCCATCCGGACCTCGTCAGCGGGAAGGGGACCATCCGGCTGCGCCCCCGAGATGCGGCGGACGTGACCGACGACGAGTTGGGCGATCTCATTCGCGCTGAGGTGGGACGACCGGGGCGTCGGCGTGCGGGGCAGGCTCCCGTCGGTGCACGCGGCGGGGCTGCCATGCGCGTATCCGACGGCCTACGGTGCGCCCGCGGACGCGGGGCGGCTGGGCGACGGTGAGACGGTTCTGGGCGTCAGGGGAGGGCATGGAACTGGGGGCCGTATGTGCTGTGAGTGCCGGGAATCTTGGTCTCCATCAGTCGTACGGCGGGCTCTTCCAGGGAGCGCATGGCGTGGATGGCCGCACCCAGGGAGCGGAAACCGCCGTCGCCCCAGGCGGCGTCGAGGGAGTTGAGCAAGGTGGTGTAGGTGGTGTCGAACCGGTGCAGGAGCTGCTGCACGGGCGCCGACGGGCGGGGCCAGCCGCCGGCCGGGACCCGGGCCATGGGACGTGTGTCGGGGAAGGGGACGGGCGGCCCGCTGAACGTCCAGCCCGCGTCGGTCTGTTGCAGTTGCCGGCCGTGGTAGATCTCGCCGAAGGCGTAGTAGTGGGCCGGGTGGTCGTCGGCGAAGGAGTCGGCCGGCGAGCTGCTCGTGCCTTCGCCCTGCTCCCTGATGATGTCGATGGAGCGCTCCACGTCCGGGAGGGTCTCGACCGGCCGCAGTTCGTCGGACCCGATGTGAGCGCTCAGCTGCCCGCGGGCAGACAACTGCGGGGCCACGGTCATGAAGCACTCCAGAACGGCGCCGTAGAAGGCGCCGATGGTGGGCGGGGCGCTGTCCCTGAGAGCGAGCGGTTCCTCGGGGGCTTCGACGGCCATCATCACGTCGTGCACGTAGGACCTGGTCAAACCCGACAGATACACGGTCACGCCGGCGCGTACGCCACCGGGCAGCGGGCCGGGGTAGGTGGGTGCCGCCGCCCTGATCCGGGGCCTGCCCCCCACGGCCACGAGCAGGTTGCACACCAGGCCCAGGTGGTACATCTCGTCGTCGATGATGCGCCGGATCAGTCGCGCGGCATCCGCGCCGCGGTCCCTGATGGACCACCAGCCGCACAGGTACGGCGGGATGGTGGACAGTTCCAGTCCCACGGCGACTTGTAGCGCCGACCTGAGCCAGTCGATGCCGCGGCCGGCCTCGGGCATGGCCAGCAGGCGCGCCACGGAATCGAGAGGCCCGGGGTCGGCCGGTCCGTCGTGGGAACCGGCGGCGGACGCCGGTGCGGCTGTCGCGGCCGTCACGGCGGCAGTGGCCAGGAACGTCCTGCGCTTGAACGGAGCCGTCGCCGGCCTCTCAGCATCTTCCCTCACGCCAGTCTTCCTCGCCTCGCAGTCGTGGCCCTGCCTCCGCCGCAGGCGTACGGGACCATAGATCAGCTGGCGAAGCTAGCAGTCATCACCGCAGATGAGAGGCGTGACGGGCAGACGTGGTGCCACGGCCACCCTGTCAGACCAATCCGATGAAAGCCCGGGAGGCAGCCCACCCGAGTCAGTAGCCCGGCCTCGCTGGGCAGCCCGAAGGCTCATGGCCGGATAGCGTGCAAACCCGCGCATCTGGCGGGCGATTCGCTTGGTCCGTGGTTCAGGTGGTGTGCGGCCAGGCGCGCATCAGAACGGCGATTCTCTTGGCCGTACATGCGGGATCAAGCAAGAGGTCGCGCAGGGCAACGGCGTCTTCGCGGCCGGGCTTTACCTGGATGCCGGAGGCTTCCAGATACATCACGCCGGTCGCGGCGGCGACGGCCATGTTCGACCACTCGAGCCAGCGGCAGCGGCCGAGGACGTGCACGAGGGCGGCCGCACGAGCATAGGGACCGTCGTAGACGGGAGTTTCCAGCAGCTCGGCCCGGTGGCCGGCGACAGCTGCCACCGGAACGCCGTAGTCGTCGGGGGCGGGATCTCCTGCGCCTGCCAGCTCGGCGACCTGGAGGATCCAGGGAACGTCGATGAGCAGGTCCATTACGCGGCGTGCGCCCCTGATGCGTGGTGATCCACGTCTTCCACCTCGTCGAATACCGACTGGTGCTCGTCGAGGAACCGCCTGGCAGCGTCCAGACCCCGCTGCTTCAGCCCTTCCGTGTCTTCCCGGACGAGGGCTGCAATGTAGTCGCCGAGGCTGAGGCCGCGATCAGCCGCACGGGCTTCAGCCAACGCCTTGACCTCACGATCAACACGCGCACCCAGCTGTGTCTTCGCCATAGCCTGATGGTAACAGCCGTTACCACGGGGGTCTCCTCGCGTCCGGCAGGGTTGCTCTCGTCGGTGCCGTCCGCTTCTCGGAGGAATGGGCCGACACGCGTGTCGGCCTACGAGCGGGCGGCCAGCACTGCCGCGAGGCCCTCTTGTAGATCTTTGACGAAGTACCCGGGAACCTCCAACGACGGGAAATGGCCTCCGCTTTCTGGCGCCCTCCATCGGACGATCTGCCGGTACCGCTCCTGTGCCCAGGGGCGTGGGGACTTCTCGATGTCGCGGGGATACATGGTGATCGCCGACGGGACGTCGACCCGAAGTCCGGGGTCCAGGGAGTTGTGGCTCTCGTAGTAGATGCGGGCCGCCGATGCGCCGGTCCGCGTCAGCCAGTACAGGGTGACGTCGTCGAGAACCCTGTCCATGGAAATCGTCTCGAACGGGCTGTCCTCGGTGTCCGACCACTCGGCGAACTTGTCGAGGATCCAGGCGAGCAACCCGACCGGTGAGTCGACGAGCGAGTAGCCGATGGTCTGCGGTCGGGTCGCCTGCTGCTTCGCGTACGCCGCGCGGTGATGCCAGAAATCGTGGGTTTCCTCGGTCCACCTGCGCTCGATCGCTGTCAGCCCGTCCGTCGTCAACCCGGGCGGTGCCTCGGCGAACGTTGTGTGGATGCCGAGAACGTGATCCGGGAACCTGCCGCCGAGAACCGTGGTGACATTTCCTCCCCAGTCGCCGCCGTGGGCGGTGAACCGGCTGTAACCGAGCCTTGCCATCAGTTCCACCCATGCGGCCGCGATCTTTTCGGTCCCCCACCCGGTGGTGGCCGGCTTGTCGCTGTAACCGAAGCCGGGTAGCGACGGGATCACGACGTGGAACGCCGGCGTGTCTGCATCCTTCGGATCCGTCAACTCGTCCACGACATCGATGAACTCGGCGATGCTGCCTGGCCAGCCGTGCGTCAGGATCAGGGGAGTGGCGTCTGCGCGCGCGGACCGGCGGTGCAGGAAGTGGATTCCCAGATCATCAATGGTCGTGCGGAACTGGCCGATCCGGTCAAGGCGCTCTTCGAACGACCGCCAGTTGTACCCGCTGCGCCAGTAGTTCACGACATCGGCGAGGTCGGCGAGAGGAACGCCCTGTTCCCATCGGTGAGGTCCGCGCCCGGCGTGACGAACCGTCTCGGCCTCCGGCAGCCGGGCTGCGGCCAGTCGCGCCCGCAGATCGTCGAGGTCGGCGTCGGTTGCGTGGGCTTCAAATGCTTGCACGTCGCTGGTTGGACGGGGCATGAGACCTCCTGGCCATCGTGGAACCGGCCGCGAACCCGGCGAACCGGCTTAGACGGTTCTACCATGCCTTCCTGTCGATATGGAACCTGCTAAGGTGGTTCCATGCGCTCTGGGTTTCCTGACTTCCGTCTCGGCAACGTGCTGGCGACCAGCTTCACGGGGACCCTGTCGGAGCGTTACGGCAATGCTGTGGAGCGCATTGCCACACCGCACCGACTCGTCGACTGGCTGGCGGTGAACGGCCTCGCCGTGGACTCCTGCACCCCGGCCCAGCTCGAACTCGCCCGGGAACTAAGGGAGTCCATTCACGCCGCTGCGACAGCGGCCGCGGTCCAGGACGCTCTTCCTGCGTCTGCTGTCCGAGTCATCAATGAGCGCAGCGCTCAGGGTCGAGCTGCGGCTGTCCTGACACCCGAGGGTGAGCGCCGATGGCTACTCGGCTCGGCTTCCTGCGTGGAAGACGCCCTCAGCGTGATCGCCGCCGACGCGATCAGCATCATCGCGGGCGAACGAGACGGAAAACTGGCTTTGTGCGCATCACCCACCTGCCAAGCCGCCTTCTTCGACACCAGTCAAAGCCGTACTCGCAAATGGTGCGACATGAACACCTGTGGGAATCGACAGAAGAAAGCGCGCTTCAATGCCAACCAGCGCAAGCAGCCCACGGAGTGATCGGTGCCCCGGCCCCGCACATCAGGGCGCCTCGCTGAACTCCGGGGGCAGGAGCTGCACCACCTCGGCGAACATGGGGTGACTGGTCTCGTCCTCGGACGGTCGACATCGTGGCCGTCTTGTCCGAGTGTCTGTCGTCATTCGGGTACTGGACGCCCGCTGGTGCGTCGTTAACTCCTGCCATCCCCACTTGGAACAGCACAGCCCCGGGGAAGTGCCGTGGACCGGCCGAGCGAAGATCCACCGCTGCTCGGCTCCTGCCGCCGAACTCTCAGTCGCCGCCACCAAGGCTGCGGATCATCCGGCTCCACAGGCGCGCCCGGCAGCGCCGAAAAGGCGCCGGCCTTCGCGTGCCAGCCGTGGAACACGCCCCGGAACACCGGGTGGGGTTCGTGCGGTAGAGGACCCCTCCATAAAGCCATTGTGCTCTCCTTCGCTGCTCCGTGACTGCGGACGTTACCGTTGACGTGACCGGTAACGTGACCGTTAACGGGATTCTTGCCCAAGGGTGCGGATCCCGTCAACGCCCCGCCGCCCACGGCCCGCGATCCGCCGCTGACCTCCTGGCGTGACGGCGTGACGGCGTGATGGCCCGGTGGGGCCGGTGAACCTGATTGACTTGGGCACAGGGCGGCACAGAAACAGAAGTGAGTGGGCAGCGTGGCCGGACAGCGGGAAACGGAAGACCAGCGGGCGCGGGGTGTGAGAGCCGTCAAGCGCGTCACGCTCCGCGACGTTGCTCAGGCGGCAGGCGTGTCCCATCAGACCGTGTCCCGAGCGATCAACGGCAAGGGGGAGATCGACCCGGGGACTCAGCAACGCGTGCTCGACGTCGCACGGCAGTTGCGGTACCGGCCCAGCCGGTTCGGCCGGGGGCTGGTCCGACCGGACGTCGTATCCGTCGGGCTCATCGTCCCGGACGTGGTCAACCCCTTCTTCCCGGAGTTCATGGCAGGAGTGATCGCGGCCGCGGACGAACGCGACTGGCAGGTGCTCGTGGCCAGCACCGAGAATGATCGGTCCCGCGAGTTGGCCCTGGTCCGCTCACTCGGCCAACAGGTTGACGCTCTTGTCGGCTACATCAGCCACACCGATGCGGAACTCGAGCCGTACGCCGGCGCCGTGCCACTGGTTCTGGTCGATCGCGGGCTGGACTCGTCGCACCACGCGTTGGTCCACATCGACACCGCGGCCGGATTCCGGGCCGGGGTGCAGCACCTCATCGACCGGGGGCACCGCCGGATCGGCCTCATCGACTGCGAGTGCCTGACCGCCCCGCTGGTGCGGCGCCGCACCTTCCTCGAAGTCGTCCGCGAACATGCGCTGCCCGTCGACGAGGGCTGGGTCGTCATGGGTGAGCAGTCCCCGGCAGGGGGCGCCGCGGCGTTCGAGGCGCTGCGCGCCGCGCACCCTGACCTCACCGCCGTGGTCGCCTTCAACGACCTGGTGGCGATGGGCGCGCTCCGGGCCGCCCGTCGGCTCGGCGTCCGGGTACCGGACGACTGCGCACTGGTCGGCTACGACGGGCTGAGCGTCGTCGATCTGGTCGACCCGCCCCTGACCACCGTCCACCTCGACAAGAGACGACTCGGTGAACTGGCCGTCCGCCAGGTCGACCAACTCCTCGCGGGCGAACTACCACCTCCTATCGTCCTGACACCGAGCTTGCATGTCCGCGGCACGACGTGACCTACCTTTGACCTCGATCCGTCAGGACAGTGGGACACCGAGCCAGTTCGTCCTCAGGCGGGGTGCCACCACCACTCGATGGAGAGAACGCCCCTCAGGGCCTGTATACCGACCTGGGCGGCGGCCTCGTAGGTGAAGAACCAAGTGCACCGCCTCGTCGACCGAGCCGCCGACGGTGATCAGCCCGTGGTGGCGCAGCAGGGTCGCCCGTTTGTCGCCCAGGCGGGGGCGAGGTGAGGAATGTCGGCGCAGGGCTGTTCGACGACTCGGCCGACGACCAGCGCGAGCAGATCGGTCGTGTCGGCAGTTCGTCCGACAGGCCGGTGCTGGTCGCGGGACGGTCGTAGATGTGGTGCTGGCGGGCCGGCTTGTCGAGGGCGCCGTGTGACCGTTCAGCCCGGGTGCCGCGGCTGAGGTCGGTGGCCACGGGTATCCGCCATCACATGTCCAGGCGCGTCCTGTGACAAGGACTGGTGGCCGGTACCGCCGGAGGGTCGCCATGACCCTCGGCGAGGAGTATCGAGCAGGGCGTCACCGGCCGACCCGGCTCACACGTCCCGGCGCGGGTCGTGCAGCGGCTGACCGGGCTGAGTGAGGCCCCTGCGAACAGTCGCGGGCGGCCAACTGGGCCATGCATTACGGCCAGGCCGCCGCCCTGCTCGGTGTGCTGCGCTCGATCATGGCCCGGGCGGGACTGTGCGGACCGGTCGCCTCGGCCGAGTTGGCCGTCGTACGGCTCACCAACGACCAGATCCTCGAGAACGCCACCGCCACCGCGCCGCCGCTGGCGCCCTTGCCGCCCGCGACGGCCTCGGACCCGGACAACGCACCACGCCGCGATCTGCACCGGCCCCGTCACGCCGACGTGGGCCCGCTGTTCCGCGAGAACGCTCACGGCCGGTAGCGCAACCGAGCTCGCTCTGCCGGGGCGTTCCACGGTGGTTGTGGCCGGATTTCGTCACCGGTGGGTCACAGGTCGGCGTGCAGGAGAACTGCCGGCTCCACGGTTCTGTCTGGTTCGACGGGGCGGCGAACAGCCGTGCTCCACACAACTGCGACTCGGGGACAACATGCGATACGTGAACGGAATGCGCGGCTCGGCGGTGGCGGTCGTGGTGGCTTCGGCGGCGCTGGCGATGGCGGGATGTCAGCCGGGCGGGGGCGCTGCGGACAGCGGAGACGGCGGCGTCACTCCGTCCGGGGCCGTCAGCTCGGCGGTTTCCTCCTCCACGCCCGGCGCCCCGAAGCCGAGCAGCTCCGCCTCCCGGCCCGCGACATCTGCGCCCGCCGCCTCCGCACGCCCGTCGTCCGCACCCGCTTCGAGCAGTGCGGCGGCGACCTGTTCTGCGGCCAGTCTGAAGGCGACCGCCCGTCAGGCCTCCGTGCGGCCATCCGGTACGGGGACCGGGGCGGCCGTCGTCGAGTTCACCAACGTGTCCGGACGGACGTGCGTCCTCAAGGGGCACTCCACTGTGGCCGGCGCCGCGAACGGTTCTCCCGAGATGAACGTGCCGCTCACCGTCAAGCCGGCCGGAGCCGCGGCGCCGGTGAAGGTGGCCCCCGGCGGCAAGGCATGGGTGAAGCTGACGTTTGTTCAGGTGCAGGGAGAGGCCGACGGATACTGCGAGTCCGGTTCGGCGCCCGTGGTCTATCCCACGATGGTCGTGGGGCTGCCGGGGTCCGGGGCGCATCAAGTGGCCCTGGACGACGGGCAGTTCGCCGAGTGCGACGACACCGTGACCGTCACCGCCGTATCGGCGGTCAGCCCTTCTTGACGATTCCAGCCACAGCACCGGCACCCGCAGAAGCTGATGCAGGTCGCCGCGGACGCGGCCGGAACCGTGTGGGACCGGGGTCAGTCCGGCGAAGCCCGCCAGCCGGTCGGCTGTGTCGGACGCTGCGATGAACTCGGCTCCCAGGCGGGGCCCATGCCGGTCAGCGTCTCGATCACCCTGGCTGCCAACCCGCCCGGCTTGGCGAGCAGTTCCCTGATGCCCGTGTCGATGAACGCGGTGTCCGCGGGGCTGCTGCCGCCACCGGCGAAGTGGCCCCAGATGCCCGGGATCACGCGGAGTTCGGCGCCCGGTATGTGGCTGACGGCCCACGCCTCGTCCTCCGGCGGGAAGTAGAGGTCCTTCTCCGCGGGCATGTCGAGCGTGGTCGCCCTGATGGAGCCCAGCGCGGCCTCGGTGTCCCCGTCGAAGCCGGGGGTGAGTCCGACGTCGCCGTTCTGCCAGGTCCACAGCATGGTGAGGAGGTTGTTGGGGTCGCGGCCGTCGAGGAAGAAGCCCTCCCAGAAGCCGACCAGGAAGTCCTCGAGGGAGGTGTAGCCGAGCTTCTCGTACTCCTTCTCCCAGTAGAACGCCTGCGAGAAGCCCCATCCCGCGTACACCCGGGCGAGCGCGCGCAGTCCGGTGGTCGGCCACTTGTCCTTGTCGTACCAGCCGCCGTCGAAGACCGCGTCGGCGGTCAGCGCTGCCTTGACGCCCTCCAGGAAGACCTTGTTGTGGGCGCTGGTGCGCGGCGAGCCGCAGAAGGGAGCGATCCGCTCGACCATCTCCGGGTGGCTGACGGCCCACTGGAAGGTCTGCCCGGCGCCCATCGACCAGCCGGTCACGAGCGCGAGTCTCTCGATGCCGAACTCCTCGGTGACCAGCTTGTACTGGGCCTCGATCTGGTCGTACACCGTGATGTGCGGGAAGCGGGCGCGGTCGTACGGTGGCGGGGTGTTGCTCGGTGAGGTGGACAGGCCGTTGCCGAGCATGTTGGGGACGATGATGAAGTACTCGGCCGGGTCGAGGGCCATGCCGGGGCCGATGAGCCACTCGTTGTCCCAGTGCCGGCCGGAGTACCAGGTGGGGTAGACGATCGCGTTGGACTTGTCGGCGTCGAGTTCGCCGTACGTGGTGTAGGCGAGGTGCGCGCCGCGCAGGGTGGCGCCGTGCTGGGTGGTGAAGTCGCCCAGCTGGAAGGTGAGATGGTCGCTCATGGGGCTGCCTTTCGGGAGGTACGGGTCGTTCAGGAGGTGACGGCGCACTGGCCGCGGTCGGCCTTTCTCGGGCCCTCGGCACTCGGCCGGATGTCGAAGTCGAAGATCGCCGTGGGCAGGTAGAGGGTGCTGCACGCGTTCGGGATGTCGACGACGCCGCTGATCCGGCCCTCGATCGGGGCGGAGCCGAGCAGGAGGTAGGCCTGCTCGCCGCTGTAGCCGAAGGTCATGAGGTAGTCGACGGCGTTGAGGCAGGCGTTCTTGTACGCCATCGTCGCGTCGAGGTAGTGGTTGGTGTCGGTCTCGTGGTCGACGGAGATGCCGACGAACGAGATGAACTCGGTGTATTGCGGCGCCACGTTGCCCGGCATGAAGATCGGGTTGGTGGTGACGCCGTACTTCTCCATGCCGCCCTTGATCAGGTCGACGTGCAGGTCGATGAAGCCGCCCATCTCGATGGCGCCGCAGAAGGTGATCTCGCCGTCGCCCTGGCTGAAGTGCAGGTCACCGCCGGAGAGCAGGGCGCCGGGGACGAGAACGGGGTAGAAGACCCGGGAGCCGCGGGTGAAGTTCTTGATGTCGTGGTTGCCGCCGTTCTCCCGGGCCGGGACGGTACGGGCGCCCCTCGGCGGCGATGCGCCTGCCGACCTCGCCGCTCGCCGTGCCGGCCAGGGCGTTGTCTGCGAGGGGCGGGAGCGCCAGGGCCGGCACCCAGTGCGGGTCCGTGTCGATGAGGGCCTGCTCACGGGCGTTCCAGCGGGCCAGCAGTTCGGCGGAGGGCGCGGTGCCGAAGAGGCCGGGATGGGTGATCCCGGTGTAGCGGACGCCGGGAATGTGCCGGGAGGTGGCCTGCTGGCCGTGGAAGTCCCAGACGGCCTTGTACGAGTCGGGGAAGCGGTCGGTGAGGAAGCCGCCGCCGTTGTCCTTGGCGAACACGCCGGTGTAGCCCCAGCCCTGACCCGAGCCCTCGCCCTCCGCCTGCGGTACGGGGCCCAGGTCGAGGATGTCCACGACGAGCAGGTCGCCGGGTTCGGCGCCCTCCACGGCGATGGGGCCGCTCAGCATGTGCGCGTGGGTGAGGTCGACGTCGCGGACGTCGTTGGCGGAGTCGTTGTTGCCGATCTGGTTGTCGGTCCAGTCGCGGCACTCGATGCGGAAGTCGGTGCCGGGCTTGACGGTGACGGCGGGCGGGATGTCGGGGTGCCAGCGGTTGTGGCCGGGCACTTTCTGGTCACGCATGGACAGGGCCTGGTCGACACTGAAGACGACTTCGGGCATGGACTGCCTCCGTAATCCGGTACTTCCGTGATCGGGTACTTCGCGGTGCGCCTGGGGGTCAGGGCTTGGGGAGTCCGGCCTGCCGGGGATCGGCCGACCGGGTCGGCCGACGGCGGGCGGGGGGTACGTCGGTGACGACCCGCGGCTCATGGGCGCTGGCCTCCTGGGCGTGCAGGGCGCGGGCCAGGGGAGTGGAGGTGCGGGCGAGCATCGGGGCGGTGAATACCCGGCGGGCCGGGCCTGCGCAGTTCCCGCACGGTTCCTCGGCGAGAGCCCGGCCCAGCGGCCGGATCACATCGAAGGGGCCGCAGCCCGCGCAGCGGTACTGGTATGTGGCCATGGGCTATCAACCTCCAAAAGCTTCGAGAAAAAAGTATTTTCTTCCGAAGCAATTGGACAGAGGTCGGGTGTTACGCGCAGGTGAAAAAGAACTCCCCGCGGGTCAGGGAAGTTGCTGCAGCACGTCCCACTGCAGCCCGTCGGCCGCCGCGAGGAAAACCCGCTGCTCAAGGTGGCGGTCGCGGACCTGGACCGTGCCGCGGGAGCTCTCGTACTCCAGTCCCTCGGCGGTCGCCTGGATGCGCCGCACATCCGTGTCACCCGCCCGGCGCAGCAACTCGGTGAGCATGCGCACGCCCTCGTATCACGACTCGCCGAGGCTGTTGAGTACCGGTGCGCCGGGGCCGAAGCGGCGGAAGTAGGCGGCGGCGAAGTCGAGCCCGGCCGCGGTCGGCAGGTCCTCGAAGTATCCGGCCGAGGTCATCAGGCCCCGGGTGTTCTCCGCCCCGGTGGCCAGCAGGACGTTCTCCTCGATCAGGGAACTGAACCGGATCAGGTCGCGGTCCAGCCCCGCCGCGGTGAAGGCGCGGTTGAAGAGGACGGCGTCCTGTCCGATCAGCAGCATCAGCACGGCTTCGCAGCCGCTTGCCGCCACGCGGGCGAGGACGGGCCCGAAGTCCTGGGTGCCCAGCGGCACATACATCTCGTCACAGACCTCGCCGCCCAGTTCGCGCAGATAGCGGTGGGCGGCGCGGGCCGACGAGCGGGGCCAGACGTAGTCGTCGCCGACGATCGTCCAGCGGCGGATGTCCAGTTCGCTCGCGAACCACCGCAGCGCGGGACGCAGTTGACGATTCGGTGTCTCGCCGGTGAGGAACACGCCAGGGGAGCGCTCGCCGCCTTCGTACAGCGCCGTGTAGACGTAGGGCACCCGGCCGTCGATCCGTGGGGCGACGACCTCGCGGACGGCGGAGATGTGCCAGCCGGCCACCGCGTCGACGACGCCTCCGGAGATCAGTGCGTCGATCTCCGTGGCCACCTGCTCGGGCGCCGCGCCGCCGTCGACGAGTACCAGGCGCACCTCGCGGCCCAGCACGCCCGCGTCGGCGTTGACCTCCTCGGCCGCGAGCTGGGCGCAGCACTCGCAGGAGGGGCCGAAGATGCCGGCCGGGCCCTGGAGCGGTATCACCAGTGCGTCACGGGCCCGGTTCGCCGGGGCGCCGAGCCGGACAGACGCCTTCTCGATCATGGGCGCTCACCCTAGCCATTGCTTGCTAAGAGAATATTTCACGCCGATAAGGAAAGGACTGTATCGTGGAATCACTCCACCCGTAGATCACGACGACTCTGGCAGGGCGATGACCACGACCACCCCGGCGGCCGTAGCCGAACTCGACCTCGCGCGAGCGCTCACCCTCGTCGAGCGCAGCGTCGTCCTACGGCTCGGTGAGGCGCTGAAGGCCGAGGGCGGCACGCTCGAGGAGTGGCGGGTGCTGTCGTTCCTGGGCGACGGCGAAGGCCGTGCCATGACCGAGATCGCCGAGTTCGCGCTGCTGTCCGCGCCCACCCTGACCAAGGTCGTCGACCGCATGGTCTCCCTGAATCTCGTCCTGCGCCGGGTGGACGACCAGGACCGGCGGCGCGTGCTGGTCTTCGCCTCCGAGCGGGGCAACGAGGCGCTGAGCCGCTGGACGGCGGCGGTCGAACAGGAGCAGGAGAGCATCGTGTCCGCTCTCGGCGCGGAGGAGACGGCCCTGTTGAGGGCATTGCTGCAGCGGGCCTCGCGACGCCTGGCCTGAGGAGTCACCGGTCGGCTAGTGCTGTGACCGCGTAGGTTCGCCGGGTTGGTGGTCGTGGCGGTTGGATGTGCGGTGACGTCCGATCCAACCGCTGGAGACGCGGTGGCTGAGCCTGTCCGTGTGCGCAGACTGACCGACCAGGAAGGTCAGCGGCTGCAGCAGATCGTGCGTCGTGGCAGCACGAGTTCGGTGCGATACCGGCGCGCGATGATGCTGCTGGCCTCGGCCGGCGGGAACCGCGTGCCGGTGATCGCGCAACTGGTGCAGGCCGACGAGGACACCGTCCGGGACGTGATCCACCGGTTCAACGAGATCGGCCTGGCCTGCCTGGACCCTCAATGGGCGGGAGGCCGTCCCCGCCAACTCAGCCCTGACGATGAGGACTTCGTCATCCAAACGGCCACCACCCGACCCGCCAAGCTCGGCCAGCCCTTCACTCTCTGGTCGATCCGCAAACTCGTCGCCTACCTGCGTAAAATCCACGGCCGGATCATCCGCATCGGCCGCGAAGCATTACGCTGCCTGCTCGCCCGCCGCGGCATCACCTTCCAGCGCACCAAGACCTGGAAGGAATCACCAGACCCCGAGCGCGACACCAAACTCGACCGCATCGAGCACGTCCTGGACCGCTTCCCGGACCGCGTCTTTGCCTTCGACGAGTTCGGCCCGCTCGGCATCCGCCCCATTGCGGGCTCTGGCTGGGCCGAGCAACGGCGTCCCGACCGGTTGCCCGCCACCTACCATCGCACCCACGGAGTCCGGTACTTCCACGGCTGCTACTCGGTCGGCGACGACCGCTTGTGGGGCGTCAACCGCCGCAAGAAGGGCGCCGCGAACACTCTCGCCGCGCTGAAATCGATCCGCGCCGCACGGCCCGACGGCGCCCCGATCTACGTGATCATGGACAACCTGTCCGCCCACAAGGGCGCCGACATCCGGCGCTGGGCGAAGAAGCACAAGGTCGAGTTGTGCTTCACCCCGACCTACGCCTCGTGGGCAAACCCGATCGAGGCACACTTTGGACCGCTGAGGCAGGTCACCATCGCCAACTCGAACCACCACAACCACACCGTGCAGACCCGCGCCCTGCACGCCTACCTGCGCTGGCGCAACGCCAACGCCCGCCACCCCGACGTGCTCGCCGCCCAGCGCAAGGAACGCGCCCGCATCCGAAGCGAGAGAGGCATCCGCTGGGGAGGCCGACCTCTTCCAGCAGCAGCTTGATCAGACAGGAACTTCAAATATGACTTCGAGGCCGTCTTCCTCGTCCCATTGCTCTCCGACCTCCACAAAGCCAAACCCCGAAATCGTGGCCAGGGATGCGGCGTTGTCAGGACTGATCGTCACCCGCACGGTCCCGACTCGGGCTTCGGCAACGGCCCGATGCACCAACGCGGTCAGCATCGCCCTGGCGTAGCCCTGACGACGGTAGACGGGGACCACCGAGTAACCGAGCTCCACCATCCCCGCCTCATCCGGCGGCCCATGGAACCCGGCATACCCCACGACGGCACCTTCCGGCTCGGCCACCACAATCTCAGTGAGCCACCCCGTGTAACCCGGGTCCGAGGTCAGCTGATTGACCCGATACTGCCACACCCACTTTGCCGTGTCGGTGACGAAGTACTCGGTGAGAGCGACACCTGCTTCGGCACTCGCGCGAGCCAGGTCGTCCTTCAGCAAGGCCCTCATGGTCGTGCTCGACAACTCAACAAATCGCACGGACTTCGGGCTCGTGGGTGCCGGGGTCCGGCGCTCGACTTTGTCTGTCACAGCTCGAATCGTCGTGGAGAGTCCAGGACGTGTCCAACTGTTTCCACAGTGGCTGATGCATGCCCCGACCAGATCGCGCCCCATCCACTCGTCCCTACCTGCGCCCCGGTGAACCTTCCCGGTCAGAGCACTAGAAGCCGGTGTCTTCGACTGCCTGGGGCCTGCAGTAGGTGGTACCTGCTGCTTCGGCCTTTGCTCGCCACCTGTGGCCTCCGACCTGCTCAAAGCGATGTGTTCACTCGTGAGGCACCGGCCCGGGTGCAGCACGACGCCCGCGTCGGCACGTGCGGGTCGATCGGCCCGACGGCACCGAGCGGCCGTATGCGAGCGGCGAAAGCCGAATCACGCCAGGGTGCCGGGTTCACCGCATGCACGCATCTCCTGCCGGCCTGTGTCGGGTTTGTGAAGGGCGCAGGTGCGGCACTCGGAATCAGAGCGGTGGGCTCAGTGAGGCGCATCGCGGGCCGGGCACGGCGCGGCAGTGAGCGGAGCAGAGGGCGATTGATGACGACGATCGGCGTTGAAGAAGAGTATCTGCTGGTTGATCCCGTCAGGGGCTTTCCGGTACCACTGGCCGACAAGGTTCGCATGGCAGCGGGCCTGGAGCCTCTCGTGGCCGATCAGGAGCTGCAGGGCGAGCTGCTGCAGGCGCAGGTGGAGGTGGCCACCCCGGTGTGCGGCTCTCTCGAGGAGGTCGCGGGGCACCTGCTGCGCCTGCGGCATGGTGTCGGGACGGCCGCGGAGGCGCATGGCTGCCGGATCGCGGCTTGTGGGACACCGCCGCTGCGCGACGACCATCCGGTGGCGGTCACCGACGAGGCTCGCTACCGGGCCATGCTCACCCAGGCACCTCAACTCGTGGCGGAGCAGCTGATCAATGGCATGCATGTACACGTCGCGGTACCCAGCCGTGCGGCGGGCGTGCAGGTCCTGAACCGGATCCGGCCCTGGCTGCCGACGCTGACGGCGATGTCGGCGAACTCTCCGCTGTGGGACGGCCACGACACCGGCTTCGCCAGCTGGCGCACCGTGATCTTCAGCCGTTGGCCGGTCAGCGGGGTGCCTCCGTACTTCCAGGACGAGGCCGACTACGACAGGCGGGTGAACCAGTTGCTGGAGAGCGGTCTGATCTCGGACACCGGCCAGTTGTACTGGCAGGCCCGCCTGTCGGAGCGGTACCCCACGGTCGAAGTGCGCTGTCTGGACGTTCAGCTGCGTGTGGACGACGCGGTCATGTTCGCCGGGATCGTCCGGGCCCTTGTGGAGACCGCCCTGGCCGAGGCAACCGCCGGCTCTCCTGCCCCGGACTGTGCCCCGGAACTGCTGCAGGCCGGCATGTGGCACGCGGCCCGTCATGGCCTGAGCGACACCTTGATCGACCCGAGCGGCAGTCGGCGCCGCGCCGGCGATGTGCTGTGCCAGCTCCTGTTCCATGTCGCCCCCGCACTCGATGCGGCAGGCGACGCCCGGGAGGTGGCTGGCTTGATCCACCGGCTCCTGCAGCACGGAACCGGAGCGGACCGGCAGCGGACCGCCCTCGCCGCCGGCGGTCCGGAGGCGGCCCTCGACCTGATCACCAGCGAGAGCACCACGCCGTGAGCGACGTATGGCGGGTGGTTGGTCGGCAGTCTGGTGGACGGCCATCGGCGCGGGACCCAAAGGGAAATGCGGGGGAGCGTCGTACGGAACCCACGCGGCGTTCCTGAACGCCTCCGCGTCCGCCTCGTGCCACGGGCTGTACTGGAATGAGACGGCACCATAGAGTCGAGGCCGCGGAGCGGGACCCCCCTTCTTGCTGACGATGCCGTCAGTGCCACCGGGGACCCCGTACTTCTTCTGGAAGGCACCGCCTTTTCGAAGCCCAGGCTCTTTCGGCGCCCCGTACCGCGCCTCGCGGGACGGGCCGTCATGTGGCCCACCGTGTCGCTTCGCCCGTCGGGGAGCCTTCGGAAAGTCTTGAATCGGGCTGGCTCGGATGATCAGCGGCGGGTAAGCAGGTGATCACGAGAACGCTGCGGGAGGGAGCGCACAGTGGCCGTCCGCTTCGGCATGCTGGGCACCATCGAGGCGTGGTGGGACGGTGTGCCGATGGACCTGGGGCACGCCCGACAGCGCAGGGTGCTCGGGGCGCTGCTCGCCGATCCAGGCCTGGTTGTCCCAGAGAGTCGCTGGCGCCGATGGGCGGTGACCGCGCGGGCTGGTTCAGCGGGGACCGGTGCGACCACTTCGGAGAATCCGGCGCCAAGGGAAGAACGGCATCCGCCCGTGACACAGGACGGCAGGTCCTGTCCTGGTTCACTGTGGCCCGCCAGGAGCCCCGAACCGCACGCCGGGGTTGCAACTCCGCCCTGACGCTGATGAGGATCTCCCGAAACGGAGAAGGGACGGCACGCATGGCGAACAGCGCACTTCTGGTGATGGACGTTCAACGGGATGTCGTGGCCATCGCCGACGACGGCTCCGGATATCTGCCGCGCTTGCGCCGCGCGATCGACGGTGCCCGGGCTGCTGGAATCCCTGTGATCTACGTGGTGATGGGGTTACGGCCGGGCGATCCGGAAGTCAGCCCCCGCAACAGGGTGATGACAAACGCCGTGCGGGCCGGGCTGTTCACCGAGGGGGCTCCTGGCACCGAGATCCATGACGACGTCGCGCCCCAGCAGGGCGACGTCGTGGTCACCAAGAGGCGGGGGAGCGCCTTCTCGGGCAGCGACCTCGACCTGGTGCTCAGGGCTCGCGATATCGACAGCCTCGTTCTCACCGGCATCGCCACCAGCGCCGTAGTCCTGTCCACGCTGTGGCGTGCCATCGACCTCGACTTCGGCCTCACCGTCCTGGCGGATGCCTGCCTCGACACCGACCCCGAGGTGCACCGGATGCTCACCGAAAGGCTGTTCCCGCAGTGGGCAGATGTCGTCACTGTCGAGGACTGGCTCAGGGCCATTGCACCGCAATAGCGGGAGGCCGATGTTCTCGTCCGCGGCTTCGACCAGTTCGGTGACGACCCTGGTCGCGAGCGAGTAGTGGACCTGGGCGCGATCTGCAGGTCGGAGCGCGGTGCCCTCCTGGTCGCCGTGGGCCTGGTGCACGCACATGGTGCCGGGGGCTGATCCGCCCTACCGCTCGGGTGATGCGTCACGCCTGCTGGCTCAGATGGCGCAGTTTGTGCTCGTACAGTTCTGCTCTGCCGGGTCGAGGCCCAGGCCGGTGAAGCGACCTGCCAGTTCCAGGGAGAGGATGCCGTGCAGGCGGGGCCAGAAGAACAGGGTGCTGCCATGGGCAGCCGCTGAACTTGCGTAAGTCGACGATCGCAAGTCGCGCTGCACGGTACGGGGGAGTGACCTTCCCAACGAGCCGGTGTAGCCGGCTACACCATCCACAGCCCGCCCGCCCGCCAGCCGCCGGGCCGCGTACTTCGCGGCGTCCCTCCTCTGTCCGGACGCACGCTGCGGCGCCGGCCTCCGCTCCCATGCGGGGCGCGCCGCAAGCGCGTCAGCCGTCGGCGGCAGGGGGCGCCCACGCCGATTCGGGGTCCAGCGGCAGGTCGGGCCGGTCGCGCTTGAACGCCTCGGCCTGGGCCTCGACCTTCGGCAGAGCGTGATCGGGCGCGCCGAAGCCGCGGAACAGGGTCGCGCAGTACTCACGGGACAGGAAGGGCGCGTCCCACGGTCCGTCCGGTTTGACCCACTGGTACGTGTGGTTGTGGAGATTGAGGAACTGCAAGGTGGCCAGCCCCGGCGCGAGTTCACGGAAGGTCCCCTGGTCGACAGCCTCGGCGAGCAGCCCCGAGATCAAGTCCTCGAAGTCCGAACGCTGACCGAGCAAGGTCTTCAACTCAGGGCCGCTCAGGCTGCGGTAGTCGTGCTCGTAGACCCAGATGTGGTCGAGCCTGCGGAAGATGATCGTCAGCAGGGACTCCGACAACAGGCGCAGCCGTAGGAGGGGATCGGTGTCGAGCTCCGCGATCTGCCGGGTCCGGGACAGGAGCGGGCCCATCACCCGTGACTGGATCTCGACGAGCAGCTTCTCTTTGGAGCCGATGTAGTAGTACAGGGCTCCCTTGGCCAGTCCGACTGCCCGGCCCAGGTCGTTGACGGAGGTCGCCGCGTACCCCTGCCGGGCGAACAGCTCCGCCGCGACGTCGATGATCTTCTGTCGTCTGATCTCGAAGCCCGGTCCGTGGCCCGGCGGTCGTGGCATGGGTGCTCTCTCCGCTCGGTGTGACGAAGTATCAGTGAAGCCGACGCCCGGGACCGTCGGACGGCTTCCGTACATCCGGGGGGACTGCGGACATCTCCCCGTTCGTTGGACCAAACGGTACGTGAAAAGACGGAGCTCAGGGGCTCCGGACTCCCGAGCGGCCTGCTCCTGGCGGGCCCGGCAGCGACATGCGCGAGGACGCCACTGGCATCACTGCGAGGGACCGACGAGACAGAGGGCGCGGTGCCCTGGTTCCGACTGTGTCGGCCACCAGACCGCTTGACCGCCGGGACGCACGGATCAGCGGCTCCGGCACTGCGGACGTGACCGTACCGCGCACCTGGTCGTGGTGCGCGGAACGGTCACGTCCGCAGACGGGTCAGCGGGGCTCGCGGACCACGGCGACGCCTCCCGGCGGGACGGTGACGGTTCCGGTGACCGGTGTGCCGGTGAGGAGTTCGACGCCTTCGGCAGGTGCTTCGGCGCCCTTGCCGGTGTGGTCGATGAGGAACAGGTAGTCGGCCTCCGGGCCGCGGCGCCGGACGACCTCGATCCCGGCGGGTGCGTCGTGTTCCGGTGTGACGCCGGCCTCCTGACGGATGCGGTCGAGCAGGGCGGCGAGCGTGTCCCGGTCGGGGTGGGTGCCCAGATACCAGGCGGTGCCGTCGCCGTGCCGGTGGCGGGTGACGGCGGGGTGGCCGGCCAGTGGGCCGTCGGCGTGGGAGGCGACGGCCTGGGCGCCGGTGAGCCGGATGCGTTCCGACCACAGGTCGGCCGTGGCGCCCGACGCCACGTCGCCGGTCAGGCCGGTCGTCTCACCCGGCAGCAGGGGGAAGAGCTCGTCGGTAACCACGCCGAGGACGTCGCGGAAGGCTCCGGGGTAACCGCCCAGGTACACATGGGTGTTCTCGTCGACCATGCCGCTGTGGAAGCCGACGGCCAGCGTGCCCCCGCGCTCGGCGAACCCGGCGAGATTCGCCGCGGCCGCCTCCGCGACCAGGTACAGCGAGGGTGCCAAAACCAGTCTGTAGCGGTCGAGTTCGGGGTCGCCGGGGCGTACGAAGTCGACGGCGACGCCTGCCCGCCACAGGGGGGTGTACCAGTCCCGTACCAGGTCCTGGTAGCGCAGTTCACCGCTGGGCTGGGAGGGCAGTTCCAGGGCCCAGCGGGCGTCCCAGTCCCATACGATCGCCACCTGCGCCGTGCTGGTGGAGTCCCGCACCTCGGCCAACGCCCGCAGGTCTGCGCCCAGTTGTACGACGTCCCGCCAGATCTGGCTGTCGGTTCCGGCGTGCGGCAGCATCGCAGAGTGCCACTGTTCGGCGCCCGCCTTCGCCGCCCGCCACTGGAAGAACGCGATGCCGTCGGCACCGTGTGCCACGTGCGCGAGGGCGTTGCGGCGCATCTCTCCGGGCCCCTTGGCCCGGTTGACGGGCTGCCAGTTGACGGCGCCGGTCGAGTGCTCCATGAGGAACCACGGTCCGCCCGCGAGCGAACGCATCAGATCGCCGTGAAGCGCGATGTCGACCTCGGCCTCCGGGTCGTCGGACAGCAGGTAGTGGTCGTTGGAAAGGATGTCCAGCTCCGGTGCCCAGCGCCAGTAGTCGAGAGCGTCGATGGTGCGCAGGACCAGGAAGTTGGTGGTCGCGGGGGTGTCCGGAGCTGCCCGGCGCAACACGTCGCGCTCGGCGGTGCACAGGGAGAGCAGTTCGTCGGAGCAGAAGCGGCGCCAGTCGAGTTGGTGGGTGGGGTTCGGAGGAGCAGCGGTGGTGCGGGGCGGCAGGATCTGGTCCCACGTGTAGTACCACTGGCTCCAGAACGCGGTCCCCCAGGCGTGGTTGAGGGCGTCCAGGTCGTCGCCGTAGCGGGCCCGCAGCCAGGTGCGGAAGGCGGCGGCGCTGGTGTCGCAGTAGCAGGCGTCGTTGTGGCAGCCGTACTCGTTGTGCACGTGCCACATGGCGACGGCCGGGTGGTCGGCGTAGCGCTCGGCGAGCGCCCCGGCGATCCGCAGTGCCGCTCGGCGGTAGGCCGGGCTGTTGGGACAGAACGTCTGGCGGCTGCCGTACGACAGTCTTCTGCCGTCCCTGTCGACCGGCAGAGCTTCCGGGTACGTGTGGAAGAACCAGGCCGGCGGCGCCGCCGTCGGTGTCGCCAGGTCGGCGGCGATGCCGTTCTCCTGGAGCAGGTCGAGGATCTTGTCCATGCGGGCGAAGTCGTAGACGCCCTCGGCCGGTTCGAGCAGGGCCCAGGAGAAGATGCCGACGCTGACCATGGTCACCCCGGCCTCGCGCATGAGGCGCATGTCCTCGGCCCATACCTCCTCGGGCCACTGCTCGGGGTTGTAGTCACCCCCGTAGGCGATTCCAGGAATGCGAAGACGGCGTGCGGTACTCACTGGTGGTGCTCCGGGAGGGGTGTAGGGGAGGCAGGGGAGGGGCAAGTGGGCCTGGGTCAGCCCTTGTTGGCGCCCAGCGTGAGGCCGCTGACGAACTGCCGCTGCAGCGCGAAGTAGACGATCAGGGTGGGGATCGCGGTGAGCAGGGCGCCTGCGGCTACCAGGTTGGGGTCGGTGAAGTACTGGCCGGAGAGGTTGTTCAGCGCCGAGGTGATCGGCATGTTCTCGCCGGTGGAGATCAGCACGATGGCCCAGAAGAAGTCGTTGTAGATCCAGATGGACAGCAACGTCGCCAGAGCCGCCATCGCGGGCTTGCACAGCGGCAGCACGATCTGCCAGTACAGGCGCCAGACGGAGGCGCCGTCCACGAGGGCGGCCTCGGTCAGTTCGTGCGGGAGCGAGCGCATGTAATTGGCGAGCACGAAGGCGCAGAAGCCGGACTGGAAGGCGACGTGGATGAGGACCAGGCCGAGCGCGGAGTCGTAGAGCTTGCCGCTCATGGTGATGCCGGGCAGGTCGATGAGCAGGTACATGCGGTACAGCGGGGTGATGATGACCTGCTGGGGCAGCAGGTTGCCGGCGGTGAAGACCAGCAGCAGGAACAGGTTGACGCGGAAGTCGAAGCGGCTGACGTAGAAGGCGACCATCGACGACAGCAGCAGGGTGACCAGCACGGCCGGGACCGCGATGAGCAGCGTGTTGCCGAAGTAGTGCAGCATGTCGGACTGCTCGAACGCGTTGGTGAAGTTGTCGAGGCTCAGTTTGTCAGGCCAGGACACATAGCCCTTCTGGCTGGTCTCGGCGTAGGGCCTCAGCGCTGAAAAGGCAGCCCACAGGAGAGGGGCCAGCCAGGCGAGGGCCGTCACGACCAGGAAGGTGTGCAGCAGGATGCGGGCGGGACGGACGGGGGTGCGCTGCTTGGTCACCAGGGCGGTGCTCATGCCTGCCGTTCCTTCCGGAAGGTGGCGATCAGGTAGGGGATGATGACCGCGAGGGAGATGACCAGCAGGACCACGGCGATCGCCGAGCCGTAGCCGATCCGGCT
>NZ_JBVHLJ010000020.1:0-56447 GCF_055559055.1 Streptomyces sp. NPDC024687
TTCACGATCTCTCGCAGATCGTGCACCCGCGCTGCCGCTCCAGGTCCGGTCCGTCTCGCCCGCCAGGCGGTGAAGACCGGCTCGATCAGAGCCCATCGGGCATCAGACACGTCACTGCGGTAAGGACGACGCACACTCACGCCCCATCCAACGACCGCCAACAGCACCAGTCACAAAACCATCCCAGAACACCAACTACCTAGACCAGATGCCCTCTAACTGGCCCTAACAAAGCCTCTGGACGTGCCGGTGGGTGATCAGGCAGACGGCAAGTCCGAGGAAGGCCTCGTGGATGTCGTCGCGGCGTTCCCAGCGGATCCGTAAGCGGCGGAAGCCGTGCAGCCAGGAGATCGTCCGCTCGACAACCCAGCGGAAGGTGCCCAGTCCCGTGCCGTGCGGCTGTCCTCGCTCGGCGATCGCGGGCCTGATGCCGCGCTGCCGCAAGAGCCGGCGGTACTTGTCGTGGTCGTAGCCGCGGTCGGCGAAGAGTATGTCCGGCCGTCTGCGGGGCCGGCCGACGACTCCGGCCACTGCCGGAATCTTGTCCAGCAGGGGCAGCAATTGGGTGACATCGTTGCGGTTTCCGCCGGTCAGCGACACCGCGAGCGGGATCCCCTGGCCGTCGGTGATGATGTGGTGCTTGCTGCCCGGACGTGGGCGGTCGACCGGGCTGGGCCCGCTTTTGGGCCCCTGCGGGCGGCCCGGACGTGGGAGGAGTCGATCACCGCCCGCGACCAGTCCAGCTGGTTCTTCGAGCGCAGCGTGTTCAGCAGCAGTTGGTGCAGCTGGTCCCAGACACCGGCCTCGTTCCAGGCCGCCAGGCGCCTCCAGCACGTCATGCCCGAGCCGAAGCCCAGCTCCTGCGGGAGGTACTCCCACTGGATGCCGGTGTGCAGCACGAACAGGATCCCGCACAAGGCCTGACGATCGGGCACTCGCGGCCGTCCCTCGACCTGCTTCGGTGGCGGCTCGGGCAGCAACGGTTCGATGAGCGACCACAGTTCGTCCGACACGATCCACGGCCGCGACTGACGCTTCCCCATGCCCACATCAACGAGCGATCAAGCGGACAGTCACATGATCAACCCGCTTTTGTTAGAGCTAGTAAGGCTGTGGCCGTCAGCGTCCCGGCTCCGAAAGTCGCTGCGCCCGCCGAAGTCGTCCGGCGAAGAAAATGTCTGCGCTCCAAGGGGATGCCTCCCGTGTCTCCCTGGGTGGCTGTGACTGGGCAGTGATGTGTGGCGTGCGCGGCTCGTGTCTGCCGGGCGTGGCCTTCGGAACCGGATTCGGCCGGCACCTTCCCGCGAACCAGTAGTAGTTGCGGGCGACGACCGAGTTCCCACGCAGGCGGCTGTGGCTTGATGCGGTACCTATGCCTCGTGGAGGTCGATGAAGCCCGTGAGTGCCGACGAGCGCGTACGCGAGGAAGAAGTCTCGTGGCGGGTCGCTGTCCCGGAGGCGAGGTCGTAGGAGCCGTTCAGGAGGCGGCCGTCCGCGGTGACATGGGTGCAGACCAGATCGTCGAGCAGTGCGAGGGCCTGCTCGCGGTGGCCCAGCTTGAGCAGGGCCGCCGCGGTGATGGCGGCGGCGGAGGTGTCGAGAGTGCCGCGTCGGCCGGCGGCACGGCTTGCTTCCTGAGGCAAGTACTCATGGCTTCCGCGAGATCGTCGGTGTCGAGACGATGCGCGGCGTCGGCGACGGGCAGCCGCAGCCAGGCGCGACCTCGGCCCCAGCCGGGCAGTACATCGGACCAGGAGAAGTGGCCCTCGCCCACGCAGAGTTCAAGGTGGCGACGCATATGGGACCCTGCCGCCTGAGGGTCCACCGAAGCCAGCAGCGGAACCATACCGGGAACGCCAGCCTGGGCGGGGGCCGCCGGGCCGGCGACGCCCCACAGAAGCGAGGCGGCGGCCAGGGCGACCGACCACGCTCTTCGGTAGCCCTGAGATCTCACGCTGTGCATGGGTTCGCAACCCCTGAAGAAGACATGGCCCGGGAGGGTCTGGAAGGTGCGCGCGGCCGCGACCGAGGTGCTGACTCTCCGCCCGTGTGACATGGCGTTGGGGAGTGTGAAGTGGGACAGGATCAGCGTCAATAGCTTTCAGCGTCCGACAGGTCGGACAGATGCGCCGTGTCAACACCTCCCATGTATCGCGACTTCAGCCCTGAGGGGCGAACTCGTCGGCCAGTAGCGATCTTCGCTTGATCTGGCAATTTCTGTCGAGCACCTAGACAGATCGCTGATTCGTAACCCTTAATACATCCGATGTTGCTTCGCCGAAACATACGCGGTGCGCAAAGCCTGTCAGGACACCGTGCCCTGTCCTCCGAACTGCCGGGGAGAAACCTTGCCTGGAGTCGATCACCGCCGAAGAGTCGCTCGTCGGCATGGCGGTCACCGACGGCGGGCTTCGCCCTTGCGTCCAGGGCCCCGCCCCGAAAGGAAGAGCCGCAGCCCGTCGGTCCACCTCCCGGGCCGGCCCGCAGGTCGCTCCGCCCGACAACGCCCGCGACTGGCAGCCCCGCCGCCTGTCCCCCGGCACACACGACACCCGGCCGGCCCGGAATGTCCCCGCACATCGTCACCGCAAGCAGCGCCGTCGATCCACAGGAGTGCCCCATGTCCGCGTCCAGAATGAATCGCCGTACCTTTCTCGGTGCGGCGGGGGCGGCGACCGCCCTGCCGCTGGTCCCCGGCTTCTCCGGCCTGCTGTCGCAGGCGTCGGCCGCGGACACGCAGACCAACCTGAGCAAGATGGTCGACATGCGGTTCGGCATGTTCAACCACTTCAGCCTGGGCACCTTCACCAACGAGGAGTGGGCGGCGCCGAAGCAGAGCCCCACCGTCTTCGCCCCGCCGAGTGTCAACTGCGCGCAGTGGGCCGACGCGGCGGCTGCCGCGAAGATGAGTTACGGCATCCTGACCACCAAGCACCACGACGGCTTCGCCCTGTGGCCGAGCGCCTACGGCACCCAGAACGTCGCGAACAGCTCCTACAAGCAGGACGTGGTGAAGGCGTACTGCGACGCCTTCCGCGCGAAGGGGCTGAAGGTCGGGTTCTACTACTCGATCTGGGACCGCACCTTCGGCGTCGAGGCGTGGGAGAGCCGGCACAAGGTGACCGGGCTCGAAATCACCGATGCCATCAAGCCCGACCACATGACCTTCATGCTCGGGCAGATTCGCGAGCTGCTCACCAACTACGGCACGATCGACATGTTCATGACTGACGGTTACGCGTGGCAGATGGGGCAGCAGGCCGTCTCCTACCAGCGGATCCGTTCGCTGGTGAAGGAGCTGCAGCCGGACTGCGTCATGATCGACATCGGCGGGCTGTCGGAGCCCTTCCTCAGCGACGCGATCTTCTTCGAGGAGCCACTGGGCGTCACGGCGCCGGCGGGCAACACCTACGCCGGCATGCAGGGACAGACCATCAGCAACGGCTGGTTCTGGCACCCCTCCACCCCGACCGAAGGCCTCATGAGCAGGGCCGCGATCCTCTCGCACCTGGCCGACCTGGAACCGAAGTACACCTCCTTCATCCTCAACTGCCCGCCCAACCGCAGCGGCCTGCTGGACACCAACGTCGTCAACCGGCTCGCCGAGGTCGGCGCGGCCTGGAGCCCCAACACCTCCCGGCCGTCGCTGCCCGCCCAGCTGCTGCGCGCCGAGCACCCCGTTACACCGGTCAGCGCGTACGCCACCGCCTTCCACACCGGCGAGGGACCGCTCAACGCCATCGACGGACTCAGCGACGTCCGCTACGAGACCTGCTGGTCGACCTGGGGACTGCCGACGCCGCTGCCGCAGTCGATCACCATTGACCTCGGCGGCGTGTGGAGCAACGTCTCCACCCTGGAGTACCTGCCCAAACAGTGGAACCGCAACAACTCCACCGACGGCGACATCACCGCCTACACCATCCTCACCAGCACCGACGGGGTCACCTTCACCCAGGTCGCCACCGGCACCTGGGCCGGCAACCAGAAGACCAAGCTGGTCGAGTGGCCCAACCGGAACGTGGGCTTCGTACGGATCCAGGTCCACGCGGCCACCGGCGGCTACGCCAACATCAGCGGCGTCAGGATCGGCGGCCGGTCACTCAAGCCGGCACTGGTGTCCACCACACTGCCCGGTGACGGCACCGTCTACCGGCTGGTCAACCGAAACAGCGGCCAGGTGGCCGACGTGGTGAACAGGCTCACCACCAACGGCACCAAAATCCAGCAGTGGCCCTGGCTCGACCAGACGAACCAGAAGTGGACCTTCATCAACACCGGCGACGGCTACTACAAGATCAAGGGTGTGGGCAGCGGCAAGCTCCTGGAGATCGCGGGTCTCTCCCGCGATGACGGCGGCACCGCCGGCATCTGGGGAGACGCCAGCGCCCCCCAGCAGCACTGGGCCGTCACACCCACCGGTGACGGGCACTACCTACTGATCAACCGCTACAGCGGGCTCTCGCTCGCCGTGGACGAGGCCAGCACCGCCAACGCAGCCGCCGTCGAGCAGCAGCCCTACGCGGGCCGCACCGAGCAGCAGTGGCAGATCATCCCCTCCTGACCCTGACCTCCGGCCCGCTCCTCCTCGGCCTGTTGCGAGGGGCAGCGGTGGCGGTCCCCTGCGGGCGCGAGGCGCCTGGCACCTCGCGGAACGCGTGCCTGATTCCATCATTCCTCCCCACGTCACCATCAATGTCCGGCTGTACTTCCCGGGTTTCACCCAGGCCCGCACTCCTGCCGTACATCAACGCCGCTCTCATGCCGTCCGCGCACACGGCTTGCCCGCACTCGGCGACATGAGCGGCGCCACCGTCCACCTCGCCGGCTCCGGGGCCGCCGACTCGGCCTCCGCCGACGGGGCCGCGCTGGTCCAGTAGACCTGCGGAAGCCGGCTCGACCAGCAGTTCACGCTGCGGAGCGTCACCTCCGGAGCGCCCCAGCCCCCTCGACCCGCACCTCTCCACGAAGAAGACGCGCACGTCCCCATCCAGCAAAGAAGGGCCGCACATGCACACCTCCTCAAGACTCGCCGCCAGACTCACCGCCACGGCGTCCGCCACCTGTCTGGCCGCTGTCGGACTCGCCCTCGTCCCGGCGGCAGACGCCTCGGCCGCGGGCGCGCCGCAGGGCGGCCACGTCTACTCCCTGACGGCGGCCAACAGCGGCAAGAACGCCGCCGTGCTGGGCGACTCCCTGACCAACGGCGCGGCGGTCGTGCAGAAGACCGCCTCCGGCGGCCCCGGCCAGCTGTGGGAGGCGGTCGACCACGGCGACGGCACCTTCTCGCTGGTCAACATCAACAGCGGCAAGTGCATGGACATCCAGAACGGCTCCATGAACGCAGGAGCCGCGATCATCCAGGTGACCTGCACCGGCGCCAACAGCCAGAACTGGACCTTCAGCGGCTCGGCGATCGTCTCCCCCCGCAGCGGCCTGTGCCTGGACGTCTCCGACAACTCCACCGCGGAGGACCACCGGATCATCCAGTACACCTGCAAGACCACGGCCAACGCCAACCAGCAGTGGAGCCTGACCGAGCGCCCGCGCTCCGCCACCTGGGGCCCGGCCATGGTCAGAGGCGGCCAGACCTTCACCGAGCAGACCATCCGGATGGTCGTCCACAACAACACCTCCGGCGCGGGGCTGCGCATCCGACTGTCCAACCTGCGCAGCACGACCGCCCTCTCGGTCGGCGCCGTCACCGTGGCGGTCCAGTCCAGCGGCGCCACCGCGGCCGCGGGCACCACACACACCGTCACCTTCGGCCGGTCGGCCACGCCCACCATCCCCGCCGGGCAGGAACTGACCAGCGACGTCATCCCGATGCAGGTCGTCGCGGAGCAGAACCTGCTGGTGAGCGTCTACCTCCCGGGCACCACCGGCGCCTCCACCTACCACAACGACGCCCACCAGACCTCCTACCTGTCCGCCGCAGGCACCGGCAACCACGCCGCCGAGGAGGCCGCGACGAACTTCACCACCACCACGGCCCGCTGGTTCTACGTCGCCGGACTCGACGTCGTGTCACCCACGGCCAAGGGAACCGTCGTGGCCATCGGCGACTCCATCACCGACGGCTCCAGCGCCACCGACAACACCAACCAGCGCTGGCCCGACTACCTCGCCCGGCGGCTCCAGGCCGAGTCCGGCGGCCAGCGCCTCGGCGTGGTCGACGCGGGCATCAGCGGCAACCGCGTGGCTACCGACAGCCCGTCCGTGCCGCAGGGCATCGCGGCCATGACCCGGTTCTCCCACGACGTCCTGACCCAGCCGGGCGTGAAGAACGCCATCGTGCTGGAGGGCATCAACGACATCAACAACACCACCACCCCCACCCCCGCCGACCAGATCATCGCCGGCTACCAGACCATGATCGACCAGGCGCACCAGGCCGGTGTCCGCATCATCGGCGGGACGATCCTGCCGCACTCCACGCAGACCGCCGACAAGGCCGCCATCCGCGCCCAGGTCAACGACTGGATCCGCACCAGCGGCGCCTTCGACGCGGTCATCGACTTCGACGCGGCGCTGCGGGACCCGGCCAACCCGGCGCGATTGCTCCCCGCCTACGACAGCGGCGACCATCTCCACCCCAACAACGCGGGCATGCAGGCCATCGCCAACGCCGTGAACCTCGCGCTGCTCACCTCCTGAGCGGTGCCCACCTCCCGGACGGCGTAGTTCCGTTCGGTGCCCCCTCTCCGCATACGGGGCACCGGACGGAACGGCCCGTCATCCGTACGCCTGCGGGCAACTGCTGCCGACGATGACGGCCAAGGCATAACCGGCTCCTCAAGGCCATCATGGAGACCGCCGTGGACGACGAGCTGATCACACGCACACCCTTGCCGCATCAAGGTGCCGGTAGGAAACCGCGGCTGAGCGGCGCATCGCCACGCTCACCCAAGTCGACGCGCCGGCCACCGCCGTCGGGATGCAGTGGCGTCTCATGATCTACCTCGGCACCCAACGGTCCGATGAAAAGGCGTACCCGGATATTCGCACTTCGGGCAGAGTCCTTCCTCGCGAGGCAGTCCGGGAGTCGGTGTTCGTTCGCCGTGATCGTCGCCCCCGCGAGCCTCTTTGGGTGCCGTCCAGGGCAACGCGGCCCATCTTGACCATGCCGAGCTTGATCGCGAGGTGCAGTGACTGGGTGAACAGGCCAGCCAGGGCGTTCAGGTGGCGGCGGAACCGGGCGATCGAGCGGAAGTCCGGGGCCCGGTCGGCGGCAGGAACCGGAAGGCGATGTCGTCGGCGCACTTGCGCTGGATCGCCCGGGAGGAGCGGACGCCGGTGGTGTAGCCGTAGATCAGCAGACGCACCATCAGTCTGGGGTCGTAGGGCGGGTAGCCCCGCTTCTCGGTGTAACCGGCCAGGACCGGTCCCAGGTCGAGTATCTCGTCGACCAGGTCCACGACGAACCGGGCCAGGTGCCCCTCGGGCAGCCAGTCGTGCAGCGACGGCAGCAGCAGGGCCTGACGTTGCGGGCCTTGTAGAGGTCGCGGTCGAAGGCCGGTGGTCTGCCGCCGGCTCGGCCGCGCCGCGTCCGGTTGGCCTTCTGGTCCGCCCGTTCGGGGATGACGGCTAGGAGGCCCCGGCGCCGCAGCGTCTGGCGGATCGCCCGTGACGAATACGCTTTGTCGGCGATGACCGCGTCGGGCCTGCGGCGCGGCCGGCCGACGCCGGTCCGGGGCACTCTCACCGCGTCCAGGACCGCGTCGAAGGCGGTGGAGTCGTTGACGTTGCCCGGCGTGACGGGGACGGCCAGGGACAGGCCCCGGCCGTCACAGGCGAGGTGGACCTTGGTGGTCAGCCCGCCGCGGGACCGGCCGAGCGCCTGACGATCCGCCTCGCGTTCCGGATCTTCCAGTTCGTCCCCCGACGCCGCCCCTTTTTGCGGGCGCCGGCCGCGTGCTGGTGGGCACGGTTGATCGTGGAGTCGACCGGCACAGTCCACTCCACCGCCCCGACCGAGTCGTCGCGGACCTGGACCTCCTCGAGCAGGCGGGCCCAGGTCCCGTCCGCCTCCCACCGGGCGAACCGCTCATAGACCGTCTGCCACGGCCCGAACCGTTCCGGCAGATCACGCCACGGAGCACCCGTCCGCAACCGCCACAACACCCTGTTGATCACCTGCCGGTGATCCCGCCACGGACGACCCCGCCCGTCAACACCCGGCACAGCGTCGCTATCCGCGTTTGCCGCGGTCGACCGGTGAGGCGTGCCTGCTGCAGGAGCCGGTAGACCGTGGCCACGGAGTGGTTGCAGACTTCAGCAAGGTCCGGGACCGTGGCTCCGGCCTCGTCTCGGGTCCGCAAGAACACCTCCAGCTTCTACTTCTCGACGGCCCACGCTGCGGCGCGCATCCACGGGGATGCGCCGTGAGCTGGGCAGGGACTCCTCGGGCAGCGGCTCCTGGCCAGTACGCGGTGCTGCATGGGCTCAGCCGGCCGAGCAAGCGCCGCCGGCCGTCGTCGTCCCGAAATGCGGAGCACCGCAAACTGGTGCCCTGCCGGTTTGCGACGTGGCGCTCTTGATGCGTCACCGTACGGATCATCGAAAGAGAAGCTGCATCGGGCTTGAAGCCCGTCGGCCGCACGCGAGGGAGCCTTCCGCCCGGAGGACAGAGAGCCCCTGCGCCCGGCGAAACACCCCCACGACCTGAGGACTCCCTGTCACCTCGTCATGCAGCAGTGCTGTCAGCCGACGATCGCTGGTGTCGGGTCAGCGGACAGACTGGTAGCCAGCCACTGCTCCACGGCCGTGATGTGGACGGTCGCCGCAGCGGTGGCGTGGAGGGCGTCGCGTGACTCAAGTGCGCTGAGGATCTGCTCGTGGTCCTGGTGGGCGTTGTTCAGGGCGTCACTGGTCTGGCCGCCGCGGACGATGCGGACACGCTGTGTGCGGGTGGAGAGCACTTGCAGCAGCATCGACAGCACGGGGTTGCCGACCGCTTCGACGATCCTGAGGTGGAAGGCGATGTCGTGAGCGACGAACTCCTCCACCGTGGCGACGGTCCGGGACCGGTCGAGGATGTTGCGCAGTTCCTTGAGGTCCCGCTCTTTCAGCAGCGCGGCGGCCAGCCCGGTCGCCTGCGGTTCGAGCAGTCGGCGTACCTGGAGCAACTGCAGAGCCGTGTGGCCCTGGGAGACGTCGGCCGCGAAAGAGAGGCTCTCCAGCAGGAGATGGGGCTCCAGGCTCGAGACGTACGTGCCGTCGCCCTGCCGGGTGATCAGGATGCGCATGGCGGTCAGCGCCCGGACTGCCTCGCGCAGGGAGTTCCGGGACAGGCCGAGCTGTCCGGCGAGGATCTCCTCCTTGGGCAGCCGTGAACCGGGCGCGAGTTCGCCGGCGAGGATCATTGCCTTGATCTTGTCGATCGCCTCGTCCGTCAGTGCCACGAGCGTGCCTCTCTGAGTGGTGGATGCGCCGATTGACGGCCTTCCGACCCGGCTCTGGGCCGGCGAAGCCGCCAATCGGCACGCGGTCATTCCTGCTTCTCACCGGAGGCGAAGCGGGAGATGATCAGGGCGACGATGATGATGGCCCCGTTGAGGAACTGGTTCCACAGCGGAGGCACGCCCGCCAGTGTCATGACGTTCACGACCAGCTGGAGGGTCAGCACACCGGTGAGCGCGCCGAATACGGAGCCCTTGCCGCCGTTCAGGCTGACCCCGCCGATGACGGTCGCGGCGAAGACCTGGAAGATCCAGCCGCTGCCCTGGGTCGCGGAGATCGAGCCGTAGTGGCCGCTGTAGAGGATGCCGGCGAACGCGGCGAGGACACTGCCGAGGATGAGGACGATCCACACGATGCGGTCGACACGGATGCCCGCGGTGCGGGCCGCCTCCGCGTTGCCGCCGATCGCGTACAGCGCCCGGCCGTGCCGGAGCCAGGCCAGCGCACTGCCACCGATGGCGAAGAGCAGCGCGCATACCCAGATGGCGGCGGGCACGCCCAGCCAGGACGCCTTTCCCAGGTAGGTGAAGGAGGAGGGCAGCTCGACGATGGACTGGCCCTGGGAGAGGGCGACCTGCAGGCCGCGGAGCATGGTCAGGGCGCCGAGGGTGACGATGAAGCCGTTGAGGCGCAGCTTGAGGATGAGGAAGCCGTTGACGGCGCCGATCACCGCGCCGACCAGCAGACAGAGCGGTACCGCAGTCCACTCGGGGAGGAGGCCGAGCCCGTTGAACCGGCCGCCGCTGGTCGGCAGGACGAGCCAGACGGCGATGACGGGGGCCACGCCGATGGTGGACTCGAGGGAGAGGTCCATCCGCCCCGAAATCAGGATGAAGGTCGTGGCGAGCACCAGCAGGCTCAGCTCTGTGGACTGCTGAGCCACACCGATCAAGTTGTCGGCGGTGAGGAAGGCCGGCGAGACGATGAACCCGATCAGGCCCAGGACGAGGATCGCCGGGACCAGGGACAGTTCACGGAAGCGCCCGAGGTCGACCCGGCGGCGCGCGGCGTCCGCGGCGGCCGGCTCAGCCGGGCTCACTGAGGGCTCGGTGAGATCTGTGGTGGCGGACATGACTACCTTCCGTGCTCGTCTGCGCCGGATGAGGCGGGTACGGCGGATACGGGGAACGTGGTGGCGGGGGGCGCGTCGCCGGAGACCCCCTCGATGGCGGCGACGAGGTCCTCGTCCTTCCATCCGCGGTCGAACTCGGCGACCACGCGCCCGTGGAACATGACGACGACCCGGTCACAGACCTTGAGGTCGTCCAGTTCGTCGGAGACGATCAGCGCGGCCTTGCCGCCCTCCGTAACCTCCCGGATGCGGCCCAGGAGGAAATCCTTGGACTTGACGTCCACCCCGTTGGTGGGGCGGATGGCCACCAGGACGTGAGGGTCGGTGGCCAGCGCCCGAGCGACGACGACCTTCTGCTGGTTGCCTCCGGAGAGCGCGGAGACCGGGGTGGAGGCTCCAGGGGTCTTGATGTCGAGGTCACGGATCATGCGCCCGGCGAACGCCCTGGTACGGGCGGGCAGCACTGTGCCGAACGGGCCGAGCTGGTCGGTGACGGTCAGCGTCGCGTTCTCGGCGACGCTGCGGTTGTTCACCAGGCCCTGGAGGTGGCGGTCCTCGGGGACCAGCCCGACTCCGGCGGTGAGTGCGGACGGCACGCTGCCGGTGCGCACGGTCCTGCCGGCGACCGAGATGCGGCCTGTCGTGGCGCGGTGCAGACCGGCGATCGCCTCACCCACCTGCACATTGCCGCTGGCGGTGGCGCCGGCAAGCCCGACGAGCTCGCCGGCGCGGATGGAGAGGGACATCTCCTCGCAGACGCCAGGCAGTGTCAGGTCGTCGATCGTCAGCAGTTCTGTGGCGTCGGATCGCGCGGCCTGCGGTCCGCCCGCGGTGGCGGCGACCGTGGAGGCGGACTCGCCGGTCATGGCCTCCACGAGTGCCTGGTGGCCGAGTTCGGCGACGGGCGCGGTGAGGATGTGGCTCGCGTCGCGGTAGACGGTGACCGTGGTGCAGAGGTCGTAGACCTCCTGCAGGTGGTGGGAGATGAAGAGGAAGGCGACCCCCTGGCGCTGGAGGTCGCGGAGCTTGTCGAAGAGCCGGTCGATGCCGCGGGCATCGAGCTTGGCGGTGGGCTCGTCGAGGATGATGAAGCGCGCGCCGAACGACAGGGCTCGGGCGATCTCCACGAACTGTCGCTGCTCGACGGTGAGGGCCTTGGCCCGAGCGGCGGGGTCGACGGCGACGCCGTACTCACCGAGCAGTTCCTCGGCACGTCGGCGCAGCTGCTTCCAGCGGATGGGCTGCACCCCTTTGCCGCTCTGCCGGTTCAGGAAGAGATTCTCGGCGACGGTCAGTTCACCGATGATCGTGGAGCGCTGGTAGACGCAGGCGACGCGGGAGCGCCAGGCGTCGATGTCGCCGAAGGCGGGCGCCGGCTCGCCCGAGAACCGCAGGGAACCGGTGTCGGGCTGCTGGAGGCCGGTGAGGACGGACACGAGTGTCGACTTGCCGGCGCCATTGCGTCCGACCAGGGCATGCGACTCGCCCGGGGCGACGGTGATACGGGCGTCACGCAGTGCGACGGTCGCGCCGAATCGTTTGGTGATGCCGGTCGCCTCGGCCACCGGGGCCGGGGTGCCGGGGCCGGTCGCCGGGGCGGTCGCGGTGTCCGCCATGGTGGATACCGTCCTTCTTGTACGGAGGCTGGGGCTGAGGGGCGCGGGTGTGCACCCGGGCCTGCGGGGTGATGCGGAGTGGGCGTCGGGGGACGGGGTGTGCTCCCCCGACGGCGAGCGGGAACCGGCGGTCGTCAGCCGACGTTGTTGCCCCACAGGGACTTGTCCTCGACGTTGTCCTTGGTGATCAGCGGCGCGGGGAGCTGGTCCTCGAGGCCGTTGGGCAGCTTGATGATGGTGGAGTCGTGGTCGGTCGCACCCGGCTTGAAGGTCTTGCCCTCGGCCGCGGCCTTGGCGTAGTACAGCGCGTACTTGGCGTAGAGGTCGGCGGGCTGGGAGATGGTGGCGTCGATCTGGCCCTTGCGGATGGCGTCGAACTCCTGCGGGATGCCGTCGTTGGAGACGATCGAGATGTGTCCCTTCGCGCCGGCCGGCTTGAGCAGGCCCTTCTGCTGGAGCAGTGCCAGGGTCGGCTGCAGGAAGACACCGCCGGCCTGCATGTAGATGCCGTTCACGTCCGGGTTCTGGGCGAGCAGGGTCTGCAGCTTGGCGGACGCCACGTCGCCCTTCCAGTCGGTGGGCAGCTCGAAGACCTTGATCTTCGGGAACTTCGTCTTCATGCAGGCGGCGAACGCCTCGGAGCGGTCACGTCCGTTGATGGAGTCCAGGGCGCCCTGCAGTTCGGCGACTTTGCCCTTGCCGCCCAGCTGCTTGCCGAGGAACTCGCACGCCTTGGTGCCGTACGCCCTGTTGTCGGCGCGGACCACCATGTAGACGTCACCCTTGTCGGGTCTGGTGTCGACACTGATCACGGGGATCTTCTTCGACGCGAGGGTGTCCAGGGTGGCGGCGATGGCACCGGTGTCCTGGGGGGCCATGACGACGGCCTTGGCGCCGGTGTTCTGGAACACCTGCACGTTGGCGACCAGCTTGGTGACGTCATTCTGCGAGTTGCTCAGCGGCAGAGCGTTGATGCCGTCGGTCTTGATGTCCTTCTTCACGTACTCGGCGTAGGAGTTCCAGAAGTCGGAGTCGGAGCGGGGCAGGTCGATGCCGATGGCGGGCTTGTCGCCGCCCGATGCGGCCGAGGTGGTGCTTGCGCGGTTGCACGCGGTGGCGAGGGTCAGCACCGCGAGGACGGTGACGGCTGCGGCGGCAGGACGGGTGTGAGCGAGCTTCATGGCCGTGTTCTCTCCTTAGCCAGGGGCACAGGCCCGCAGGGCGACGGTGGGAGGGGGTGTATGTACCTGCCTGTGGGGAGGGCGAGGTCGTCGGGCGGACAGGTGTCGATCCGGCGCGGAAGACGCGAGAACGTCCCTGAAAGTGGCGGGTGTGAGGGGCAACCGGGGACCGAGGTGCGGAGGCGAAGCGACCGACCGGATATGGGCCGAACCGGACGCACTGGATGTTGCGGCCATTCCTCCGATGTATCTCGGACGACCAGGACGTTACGACGACGTTGCCGCCGTTGACAAGACTTCGCCACCAGAGATTCGCCGGACATCGTGCGCAGGGCGTCGTGGCGTCGTATTGACCCCGGGCGCCACGTTGGCGCCCATCTGGCGTGCGCATTCGCCGGCTTCGTCGGCGAGGGGCGATGCGATGGGGCAGCTCACCATTCGGCAAGGGGGGCCTCCCGGAGGCGCCCCAGGTGCCGCATCCTCGCGGAGCAGTCCATTCCGCATGCAGTCTCACCCGGCCCTCATCAGGGAAGTTAGGCCTTGTGGCCGGTCCATGGATTCATCGGGTGGCTAGCCCGTTGTCACCCACATGGTCGTACGCGATCACAGAGGATCTGCACCTTGGGAGAGTTCGGTGAGGAACGCCGAGCAAATACATCCGAGGTATCCATTGCCAGACGCGATCTCGGCGACCTAAGGTCGCCGTGCCGCCATTCATCCGATGACTGGCGATGTACCGGAGTGAGGGGCCCGCGAGAGCTCACGCTCGGCGCATCGCGGCGGCCCGGCCCGACGGCCGACCACCTCTCAGACGAAACCCCGCATGGCAAGGGAGCTCCCCGGTGAAACTGCTACGAGTCGGCGCCCCAGGTGAGGAGCGGCCTGCGGTCAGTGCCGACGACGGCCGACTGCTGGACCTGTCCTCCTTGACCCCGGACATCGACGGCGCCTTCCTCGCCTCCGGAGGAGTCGACAGGGTCCGCGCGGCCGTCACGGCGGGGAAACTGCCCGAGCTCGACGCGGACGGCCTGCGGGTCGGCGCCCCCGTGACGCGCCCCGGAAAGGTCATCTGCGTCGGGCTGAACTACCGCGACCACGCCGCCGAGACCGGCGCGGCCATACCCCCACGCCCCGTGGTGTTCATGAAGGACCCGGGGACGGTCGTCGGCCCGTACGACGAGGTGCTGATCCCGCGGGGGTCGGTGAAGACCGACTGGGAGGTCGAACTCGCCGTCGTCATCGGACAGCGGGCCCGCTACCTCGACGGACCTTCGGCCGCGCGGGAAGTCATCGCGGGATACGCGATCAGCCATGACGTCTCGGAGCGCGAGTTCCAGCTCGAGTACTCGCCGCAGTGGGACCTGGGCAAGTCCTGCGAGACCTTCAACCCGCTCGGCCCGTGGCTGGTGACCGCCGACGAGGTCGGCGATCCGCAGGACCTCGGGCTGCACCTGAGCGTCAACGGCGTGAAGCGGCAGGACGGCCACACCAGCGACATGATCTTCCCGGTCGACCACATCGTGGCGTACCTGAGCCAGTACATGGTCCTGGAACCGGGCGACGTGATCAACACCGGTACTCCCGCAGGCGTGGCCCTCGGCCTTCCCGGTACCCCCTACCTCCGCCCCGGCGACACCGTCGAGCTCGCCATCGACGGCCTCGGCGCCCAGCGTCAGACCTTCGCCCAAGCGTGAAAGGCAGCACCACCTTGACTGCGATCTCCGCCCGGATCACCACCGTCGACACCTACGACGTCCGCTTCCCCACCTCACGGGAACTGGACGGCTCCGACGCGATGAACCCGGATCCCGACTACTCCGCCGCCTACGTCGTGCTGCGCACCGACGCCGGAGACGGACACGAAGGCCACGGCTTCACCTTCACCATCGGACGCGGCAACGACGTCCAGGTCGCCGCGATCGACGCACTGCGGCCTCATGTCGTGGGCCGTTCCGTCCAGGAGCTGTGCGCCGACCCCGGCTCACTCAGCCGCGACCTGATCGGGGACAGCCAGCTGCGCTGGCTCGGCCCCGAGAAGGGCGTGATGCACATGGCGATCGGCGCCGTGGTCAACGCCGTGTGGGACCTGGCCGCCAAGCGGGAGGGCAAGCCGCTGTGGCAGCTGCTCGCCCACGCCGACCCCGAGTGGCTTGTCTCGCAGGTCGACTTCCGCTACATCGCCGACGCCCTCACCCCCGAGGACGCCCTCACCTTCCTCCGCGAGGGCCGGACGGGGCTCGCGGAGCGTGAGGCGGTCCTGCTGAAGCGCGGCTATCCCGGGTACACCACCTCGCCGGGTTGGCTCGGCTACTCCGACGACAAGCTCACCCGGCTGGCCAAACAGGCCGTCGCCGACGGCTTCACCCAGATCAAGCTCAAGGTCGGCGCCGACCTGGACGACGACATCCGGCGGCTGCGCACCGCCCGTGCGGCCGTCGGAGACCACATCCGCATCGCCATCGACGCCAACCAGCGGTGGAACGTCGACGAGGCGATCGAGTGGACCAGGGCGCTCGCCCAGTTCCACCCCTACTGGATCGAGGAACCCACCAGCCCCGACGACATCCTCGGACACGCCTCCGTACGCAGGGCGGTCGCCCCGGTGAAGGTCGCCACCGGAGAGCACGTACAGAACCGCATCGTCTTCAAGCAGCTCCTCCAGGCCGGCGCCATCGACGTCCTGCAGATCGACGCGGCCCGGGTCGGCGGGGTCAACGAGAACCTCGCGATCCTGCTGCTCGCCGCCAAGTTCGGGGTGCCGGTGTGCCCGCACGCCGGCGGCGTGGGGCTGTGTGAGCTGGTGCAGCACCTGTCCATGTTCGACTACCTGGCGCTGTCGAGCACCACGGAGAACCGCGTCATCGAGTACGTCGACCACCTCCACCAGCACTTCACCGCACCCGTGGTGATCCGCGACGGCCACTACGCCGCGCCGCTGGCCCCCGGCTTCTCCGCCACCATGCGGAAGGAGTCCATCGCCGAATACCGCTACCCGGACGGGACGTTCTGGGTGGCCGACCGCGCCGCTCAGGAGGACGTGACATGACCGGTCTGGCAGGACTCAGAGCCGTCGTCACCGGAGGAGCGTCCGGCATCGGGCTGGCCACGGCCCGCGCACTGGCGGCGCAGGGAGCGGCGGTCGCCGTACTCGACCTCGATCCGGGTGGGGTCGGCGAACCGCTGCTCGGACTCCAGGCCGACGTCCGCGACGACGCCTCCGTGCGCGCCGCCGTGGACGCGGCGGCCACGCAGCTCGGCGGCATCGACATCCTCGTCAACAACGCGGGCATCGGCGCGGTGGGCACCATCGAGGACAACCCGGACGAGCAGTGGCACAGGGTCCTGGACGTCAACGTCCTCGGCATCGTCCGCACCACCCGTGCCGCCCTGCTCCACCTGCGGCGGTCAGCGCATGCCGCGGTCGTCAACACGTGCTCGATCGGCGCCACCGCGGGACTGCCGCAGCGCGCCCTGTACTGCGCCAGCAAGGGTGCGGTCCTCTCACTGACTCTCGCCATGGCCGCCGACCACGTCCGCGAGGGCGTCCGCGTCAACTGCGTCAATCCCGGCACCGCCGACACACCGTGGGTCTCCCGGCTGCTGGACCAGGCCGACGATCCCGAGGCCGAACGCGCGGCCCTCAACGCCCGGCAGCCCATGGGACGCCTGGTGACCGCGGACGAGGTCGCGGCCGCCATCGTCTACCTGGCGAGTCCGGCCGCTGCGTCCGTCACCGGCACCGCGCTCGCGGTGGACGGCGGCATGCAGGGACTGCGGCTGCGCCCGGTGGACCGTTCGTGAGGACCACCACGCTGGGCGGCAGCGCCGTACCGGTCTCGGAACTGGCACTGGGCTGTGCCGCCCTCGGCAACCTCTTCCATCCGGTCACGGATGAGGCCGCCCACGCTACGGTGGAGGCGGCCTGGGACGCCGGTGTCCGTACTTTCGACACCGCGCCCCACTATGGTCTCGGCCTGTCGGAACGGCGGCTCGGCGCCGCGCTGCGCGACCGCCCCCGTGACACTTACACCCTCTCCACCAAGGTGGGCCGGCTCCTCGTGGCGGATCCGGAGGGTGGCGCCGTCGACGACCTCGCCCACGGCTTCGCCGTCCCGGCCACTCACCGCCGGGTCTGGGACTTCAGCGCCGACGGAGTGCTGCGGTCCCTGGAGGCCAGCCTGGAACGTCTCGGCCTGGACCGCGTCGACGTGGCCCTGCTGCACGACCCTGACGACCACGCCGACCAGGCGTTGCACGAGGCGTACCCGGCGCTGGAGCGGCTGCGTGCCGAAGGCGTGGTCGGAGCGATCGGCGTCGGGATGAACCAGTCCGCCCTGCCCGCCCGGTTCCTGCGTGAGACGGACATCGACGTGGTGCTGTTGGCCGGCCGCTACACCCTCCTGGAACAGGACTCGCTCACCGGACTGCTCCCGGAGGCAGCCGCTCGTGGCCGGAGCGTCGTCATCGGCGGGGTGTTCAACTCCGGGCTGCTCACGACCCCCCGGCCCGGCGCCACGTACGACTACGCACCCGCTCCGCAGCCGGTCCTCGACCGGGCGCTGCGGCTCCTCGCGGTCTGCGAACGCCATGGCATGCCGCTGCGTGCCGTCGCGCTGCGCTTTCCGTTCGGCCATCGCGCGGTCGCGAGCGTCCTGACCGGCGCGCGCACTCCTGACGAGGTGCGCGACACGGTGGAGCAGTTGCGGCGCCCGATTCCGGACGCCTTGTGGGACGAGCTGCGCGCCGAGGGCCTGCTGAACCCGGACACCCCCGTCCCGGCACCAACCGGGGGAGCCGCGCCGATCGGGAAAAGCATGCCGTCGAAGGAGCCGTCATGAGGGTCGCCCTGCACACCAAGGTCCGTGCCGACCGCATCGAGGAGTACGAGGCCGCGCACCGGGAGGTGCCCGCGGAGCTCACCGCCGCCATCCGCGCCGCGGGCGTCAGTGAGTGGACGATCTGGCGCAGCGGAATGGACCTGTTCCATGTGCTGGAGGTCGAGGACTACCAGGCGATGATCGCCGAACTCGACAAGCTGCCCGTCAACATCGCCTGGCAGGCCCGGATGGCCGACCTGCTCGATGTCGTCCACGACTACTCCGCGCAGGGCGCGGACGCCTCACTGCCGGTGGTGTGGGAACTGTGACCGGAGCGGGGACCGAGCCCGGCATCGTGGACGCCCACCACCATGTGTGGGACCTGTCCGTCCGCGACCAGGACTGGATCAGCGGAGACGAACTCGCCCCACTACGACGCGACTTCACCCTCGCGGACCTGTCACCGCAGGCCCGCGCGGCCGGTGTCACCGCCACCGTGCTGGTGCAGACCATCACCGTGCCGGAGGAGACCCCGGAGTTCCTGGCCCTGGCCGTCGGCAGCGACCTGGTCGCCGGGGTCGTCGGCTGGACCGACGTGACCGCCCCCGATGTCGCAGAGACCCTCGCGAGGCTGCGCGCGGGTTCCGGAGGGGAGCACCTGGTGGGCATCCGCCACCAGGTGCAGGATGAGCCGGACCCGCGCTGGCTCGTACGTCCCGAGGTACTGCGCGGCCTTTCGGCACTCGCCGATGCGGGACTCGTCTACGACCTCGTGGTGAAGCCCCACCAGCTCGCGGCGGCCGTGGAGGCCGCCGAGCGCCTGCCCGGTCTCCCCTTCGTCCTCGACCACCTCGGCAAACCGCCCATCGCGTCCGGCGAACTCGCCCCCTGGGCGGAGCAGATCCGGCGCCTCGCCGCCCTCCCCAACACCGTCTGCAAGCTCTCCGGCATGGTGACCGAGGCCGACTGGGGCCAGTGGAGCGTCGAGGACCTACGGCCGTACGCGGACACCGTCCTCGACGCCTTCGGACCCGGGCGGGTGATGTTCGGCTCCGACTGGCCGGTCTGCCGGCTCGCCGCCACGTACGCCGAAGTCGTCGCCGTCGCGCAGAAGTTGACGGCCGCACTCCATCCCACCGAACGCCACGAGGTCTTCACCGGCACGGCCGTGCGGACCTACCACCTGCCCGTTCCCGCATCCCCGGTCCCGCCCCAGGAAGCCCCATGCGCATAGCCCTCTTCATCACCTGTTTCAACGACATGATGTTCCCCCGCACCGGCCGCGCGGTGACGGAACTGCTGGAACGGCTGGGCCACACAGTGGAGTTCCCGCAGGGCCAGACCTGCTGCGGCCAGATGCACTTCAACACCGGCTACCGCCCCGAGACCCTGCCCATGGTGCGCCGTTTCGCGCAGGTCTTCGCGGGCTACGACGCCGTGGTCACCCCTTCCGGGTCCTGCGCGGGCATGGTCCGCGACCACCACCGGGTGGTGGCAGCCCAGTTGGGGGACGCCGTGCTCACCTCAGCGGTCGAGCGGGTGGTACCGACGGTGTACGAGCTGTCGGAACTCCTCGTCGACGTCCTCGGCGTCACCGACGTCGGCGCCCACTTCCCACACCGGGTCACCTACCACCCGACCTGCCACTCGCTGCGCATGCTGCGTGTCGGCGACCGGCCGCTCAGGCTGCTGCGCGCGGTGAAGGGCATCGACCTGGTCGAGCTGCCCGACGCGGAGTCCTGCTGCGGCTTCGGCGGCACCTTCGCGCTGAAGAACGCGGACGTGTCCAACGCGATGCTGGCCGACAAGATGCGCCATGTCCTGGACACCGGCGCCGAGTACCTGTGCGCGGGCGACAACTCCTGCCTGACGCACGTCGGCGGCGGTCTGTCCCGGCTGCGTACCGGCGTCGGCACGATGCACCTGGCCGAGATCCTGGCCTCCACGGAAGGGAACGTACGGTGAGCGGTGCCGACAACGTCGTATGGCTGGGCACCCCGGCCTTCCCCGAGGCGGCGCGCGCCGCGCTCGCCGACACCCGGCTGCGCGTGAACCTGCGCCGGGCCACGGGCACCATCCGGGACAGGAGGCTGGCGGTCACCGCCGAACTGGAGGACTGGGAGGACCTGCGGGAGGCGGGGGCGGCCATCAAGCGTCGCACCCTGCGTCACCTCGACCGCCATCTCCTGCGGCTGGAGGAGACGGTGACCGCCGCCGGCGGCACGGTCCACTGGGCGGCGGACGCGGCCGAGGCGAACCGCATCGTCACACGGCTGGTGCAGGCGACCGACGAGAGCGAGATCGTCAAGGTCAAGTCGATGGCGACCCAGGAGATCGGCCTCAACGAGGCGCTCGCCGAAGCGGGCATCCGCGCCTACGAGACCGATCTCGCCGAACTGATCGTGCAGCTGGGCGGTGACCGGCCCTCGCACATCCTGGTGCCGGCCATCCACCGGGGCCGCTCCGAGATCCGCGAGATCTTCCAGCGGCAGATGGGGAAGTGGGGCCGGCCCGCTCCCGAAGGGCTCACCGACGACCCACGCGACCTGGCCGAAGCAGCCCGGCTCCATCTGCGGGAGAAGTTCCTGCGGGCCAAGGTGGCCGTCTCCGGTGCCAACTTCGCCGCCGCCGACACCGGAACCGTGGTGGTCGTGGAGTCCGAGGGCAACGGGCGGATGTGCCTGACCCTGCCGGAGACCCTGATCACCGTCATGGGCATCGAGAAGGTCCTGCCCTCCTTCTCCGACCTGGACGTCTTCCTCCAACTACTGCCCCGCTCGTCCACGGGCGAGCGGATGAACCCGTACACCTCGCTGTGGACCGGCGTCACCGAGGGAGACGGGCCGCAGGACTTCCATCTGGTCCTCCTCGACAACGGCCGCACCGCGACCCTGGCCGACGAGGTGGGCCGCCAGGCGCTGTCCTGCATCCGCTGCTCGGCCTGCCTGAACGTCTGCCCGGTGTACGAGCGCACCGGCGGCCACGCCTACGGCTCGGTGTACCCCGGCCCGATCGGCGCCGTGCTCACCCCACAGCTCGTCGGCGTGGAGAACGCGGCCTCGCTGCCCTTCGCTTCCACCCTGTGCGGAGCGTGCTACGACGCCTGCCCGGTGAAGATCGACATTCCGGAGGTGCTCGTCCATCTGCGGGCGAAGGCCGTGGAGGCCAAGCGGCGGGACCGGCTCCTGCCCACCCCCGAGGCGCTTGCCATGAAGGCCGCAGGTGTGGTGTTGTCCTCCCCGAGGCAGCTGGCAGCGGTCCAAAGGTTCGCAGCCCTCGGCGCCCGGCTGGTGGCCCGCGACGGCCGTATCGGCGCCCTGCCCGGCCCGTTCGCCCGCTGGTCCGCCACCCGTGACACCCCCGCGCCGGCCCGCGAGTCCCTGCGCGCCTGGTGGCGCCGTACAAGAACACGCAGGAAAGAAGACAGCCGTACGACGGTGGGAGAGAAGGGATGACGATGAACGCCCGAGACGCCGTCCTGAGCGCCGTTCGGGGAGCACTGGCCGGCGTGCCCGGATCCGAGAGCCCCGACGACATTCCGCTCCCGTCCGCTCAACGCCCCGAACACGCGGGTCAGGATGTCGTCGCACTGTTCGCCGAGCGGGCCACCGAGTACCGCGCCACGGTGGTCCGTGTTCCGGCGTCCGGTGCCGCGGCGGCCGTAGGTCGCGCGCTTGCCCGTACCGGAGCACGCTCCCTGGTGGTGCCGTCCGGGCTTCCCGATGACCTGGTCCCGGACGGGCCCTGGTCGCTGCTGGCGGACGTCCCGCCGCTGACCGTCGGACAGCTCGACGCGGCCGACGCCGTCATCAGCACGGTCGCCGCCGCCATCGCCGTCACCGGCACCGTGGTCCTCGACCACGGGCCCGGCCAGGGACGGCGGGCCCTGACCTTGCTCCCGGACCAGCACATCTGCCTGGTGCGGGCCGATCAGATCACGCGCGACGTGCCGGAGGTGCTTCGCCGCCTCGTCCCGTCGCGGCCGCTGACACTGATCTCAGGTCCCTCGGCGACCAGCGACATCGAGCTGGAGCGGGTGGAGGGCGTGCACGGGCCCAGGACCCTCGACATCGTCGTGGTCGCGGACGCGTAGCTGCCGGCGTCGGACGTCACGGAATGCAGCGCGGTCGGTGGCCGCGCTGCGAAACCTGGTGTATTCGCCCACGCGGTGACCGCGATAGATCCTACCTATGAGGTGTCATCGATTTGAGTGTACGGTCCTGACGGTTGGTTTTCCCGTTAGTTCTCCTGTTTCTGCCTTTACCTCTAGACAGGAGGTAAAGGTGTGGCCCTTAATACATCCGATGTCCGAGTAGATGTGGCCTGAGCGGACACGAGCCGCCGTACCCCCGCCGTCCGGGCTGTGCCACGGACGAACAGTTGTCGACACCCTCCCCTCCCCCTGGACGGTGTCCAGCGGGCCGACAGTCGCCGTCCTCACGACGACGGGGTCGCGTCCGCCGGACGTTCCGGCCATCCCCGAAGGAGCACCAATGCAGTTGTTCCGTTCCAGAGCCGCCGGTCTCTACGGTGTGCTCGGGGCAGTCGGCGCGATCGTCTGCGCCGCTCTCTCCGCGGCCGGCCCGGCGTACGCCGCCACGCCGACCGTGCTGTACGCCTCACCCTCCGGGTCCGGCAGCACCTGCTCGCTGAGCGCGCCGTGCAGTCTGGACGGTGCCAAGAGCAAGGTGGCGGGCCTCGCCCCCGGCATGGCCGCCGACATCGACGTCAAGCTGCGCGGCGGTACCTACCGTCTGTCCCAGGCGTTCGCCCTGGGTGCGTCCGACTCCGGGCGCAACGGCTTCAAGGTGGTCTACGCCGCCTACCCGGGCGAGAAGCCCGTCCTCAGCGGGGCGGCGAAGATCAGCGGGTTCTCCCTGTTCGACAGCGGCAAGAACATCTACCGCACCGCCGTGCCGGCCGGCACGCAGAGCAGGCAGCTGTTCGTCGACGGAGTGCGGGCCCAGCGTGCACGCGGCCCGCTGAACCCCTCGGGTTTCACTCTCTCCGGGTCCAGCTTCACCACCAGCGACTCCTCCTACACGTCGTTCACCAACGCTTCCTCCGTGGAGGTCGTGTACAACAAGGACTGGAAGCATATGCGCTGCCCACTGGCGAGCATCACCGCGCCCAGCGGCGGCGGGTCCAGCCTCAACGTCGCCCCGGCTTGCTTCGCGAGCAACAACACCTCGGTGCCCAACCGGGGCTTCCCCTTCAACGGCGCCGGGCTGCCGAAGCTGAGCGGGATCACCTATGTGGAGAACGCCTACCAGCTGCTCGACGCCCCGGGCGAGTTCTACCTCGACAGCTCGGCGGGCTTCCTGTACTACAAGCCGCGCAGCGGTGAGGACCTCAGCACCGCCGACGTGGAACTGCCCACCACCGAAACGCTGCTGAACGTCAGCGGCACCCCCGGCCACCTCACCCCGGTCAACGACACCGCCCCGGCCATCACCTACACCGGCTCCTGGAGCTCCTCCGGCGGGCGCAACTTCGGTGACCTCTACAACGACGTGCACACCACCACGACCAACGGCGACTCGGTGAGCTACACCTTCACCGGTACCGGGATCGACGTGCTCTCGGAGACCAACAGCGACGAGGGCGGCATCGACGTCTACATCGACGGCGCCAAGGTCCAGAGCGTGTCCGCCTCCGCCTCATCGCGGCTCGCCCAGCAGGTCGTCGCCTCCGTCAGCGGCCTCACCAAGGGCCAGCACACCATCAAGCTGGTCAAGACCGGCGGGACCTACATGCTCCTGGACGGCTTCACCGTGGTGCCGGACGCGATCACGCCCGCGCACGACATCACCTTCCAGGGCCTGACCTTCGCCTACACCACCTGGACGCTGCCCTCCACGGCCGGCTACATCGACAACCAGGCCGCCGTGCTGTGGGACCCCGCCAACAACAACGCCCCCGTCCGCATCCCCGCCGCCGTCCAGGTCCACCGAGGCTCGGACATCACCTTCACCGGCGACGAGATCACCCACACCGGCGGCACCGGCATCGACCTCGCCGACGGCACCCAGGACTCCACGATCACCGGCAGCTACATCCACGACACGTCCGGTGGCGGCGTCTCCGTGGGCGAGGTGGACGACTACTACCTCACCGACACCGGCCGCATGACCACCGGCGACACCGTCTCCCAGAACTGGATCTCCGACGTCGGCCGGGACTACTCAGACGCGGTCGGCATCTGGGCCGGCTACACCCGGAACCTGACCATCTCCCACAACGACATCGGCCACACCCCCTACTCGGGCATGTCGCTCGGCTGGGGCTGGGGCTACGCCTCACCGTGCTCCATGCAGTCCGCCCAGGGCCTGACCACCTGCCAGCACGGCACCATCTACGCCGGGGCCAACCAGATCCTGAACAACCACGTGCACGACGTGATGAACATCCTCTACGACGGCGGCCCCATCTACACCAACGGCGGCCAGGGCAGCGGCGACGGCTCCACCACCTCCGTACTCGCGAACAACCTCGTCGAGGTCACCCACCACACCAACAACAAGCTGTACCAGGACGAGGGCAGTTCCTACTGGAACACCTACAACAACGTCACCCGCACCGGCGGCGGCAAGTGGATCGGCATGTGGACGCCGACCATCCACGACATCAACATCCACGACAACTACTCGGACACGTCGAGCTACACGAATAACGGCACCAACATCACCTTCAACCAGGCCACCATCGTCTCCGGCGGCGCCTGGCCCCCCGCGGCCCAGTCCATCATCGCCGCCGCCGGCCCCAGCACACCCAATCCCGTCACCGAGGGGCTGACCGGGAGAATCAACGACGACGACTCCGCGATCACCTACACCGGAAGCTGGACCGAGAGCAGCGACCGCGGCGTCGGCGACTACGTCGACGATGTCCACGCCACAGGGGGCAACGGCGACACCGCCTCGCTGACGTTCACCGGCACCGGGGTTTCGATCCTCGGCGAGAAGAACAGCGACCAGGGACAAGTCGAGGTCTTCCTCGACGGCACCTCCAAGGGCCTGGCCGACACCAACGCCACCACCCGCCAGACCCAGGCCGTCATCTACAGCACCAGCGGACTGCCTCTTGGAAGCCACACGATCCAGTTCGTCAAGCGCAGCGGCACCTGGGCCACTCTGGACGGCTTCGACGTGACCAGCACGTACAACGACACCACATCGAAGATCACATACAACGGCGGTTCCTGGAGGTACTACGCCAACCGCGGCTTCGGCGACTACCAGGACGACGTCCACGCCGCCACGGCCAACGGCGACTCGGTCACCGTCACCTTCACCGGCACCGGGATCAGCCTCGTCACCGAGACCAACTCCGACGAGGGCACCATCGCGGTCTCCCTCGACGGAGCCTCCCAGAGCAGCGTCAACGCATCCTCCGCGAGCCGCCAGGCCCAGAAGACCGTGTACACCGTCAGCGGCCTGCCCCTCGGACGGCACACCCTCACCCTCACCAAGACAGGAGGCTCGTACCTGGTGATCGACCGGTTCGACGTGCGCTGACGCTCCGCCGCCGGCCGCACCTCAGCCGCCCGTGCCGGGTCCACCGGCGCGGGCGGCTGTCGTGCGCACGGGTGGCTCTGCGCGCGGGCCGCCCGTACCGAGGTTCGGCGCCGTCCCGACTGACACGGACACCGTCTACATCCTCTTCTGGAAAGCCCTGGCCGAGGTGTTCCCCGAAACCCGGCATCAGAGGTGCTGGGTTCACAAGATCTCCAACGCCACGAACGCCCTGCCGAAGTCCGCCCAGCCCGGCGCGAAGAAGGCCCTACCTCAACCGCTCCGAAGCCATAATCCACGTCGCGATGATCGACCTCATAAGCCGACGACTCACCCGCGAATCCACCCCGAACTGGCGCGACACCTGAACCTCGGACCAAACAACTTCGCCGGGGCAAAACGCTCTTTCAGCAGGTCTTGGATGGTGTCGAGGATCTGGTAGAGGGTGAACCCGCTGTATCGGCTTTTCGGGCCAGGCGCTGCTCGGTCAGGAACGCATGGGCGGCGGCGACCAGGTGACGTGGTGATGCCGGCCGGTCCAGGAGCGCCCTCGAATCCCGGGACCGGGGCGGGGAGGGGCTCCGGTCCCGGGCGGGGGTCATCCGGCGGCCAGAGTGGTCCACTTCTGGTTGGAGCCGCCGTGGCAGTCCCACAGTTGGAGCTGTGTGCCGTCGGTCGTGGAGAAGCCCGGAATGTCGAGGCAGCGGCCGAAGGCGGGGTTGCGGTAGCCGCCGTTGTAGGGCTGCCAGATCTGGTTGGAGCCACCGTGGCAGGTCCAGAGCTGCACCTTGGTGCCGTTGGCCGTGCCGAAGCCGGCGGCTTCGAGGCACTTGCCCATGGAGCGCAGGGTGCCGTCGGTGTAGGCGGACCAGTACTGGTTGATGCTGTCGCCGCAGCTCCAGATCTGGACGGCGGTCCCGTCGGCGGTCCCGAAGCCGCTGACATCCAGGCACTTGCCACCCGTGTCGGACTGCACGCGTGCCGGGGCGGGCGCGGGGTTTCTCAACCACCCGGCGCTGTCCGCGGACTGGATGCCGCGGTGGAAGGCGTCGGCCATCTTCTGGTAGCCCGCGTCGTTGGGATGCAGGAAGTCGTCCAGGGGTCGGCCGTGGTCAGGCTGCTCATGTCCACGTATGCGACGTGCTTGCCCGCGGACTGTGCCTCGCTCACGATCTGGGGGATGGCCTGGTTGTACGCGGCACGGTACTGCTCCTCCGAGCCGCTGGTGGACACGACCAGGGAGGCCACGAGGACGGTGGCGTCGGGGACGTCGGCGGTGATCTGGTTGACCAGCGACTTCAGCCGGTCGGCGGCGGTGGGGACCTGATAGCTCTCGTTGAGATCGTTGGTGCCGATCATCAGCGTCACGACGTTGGGCCGGTAGCGGGTCAGCGAGGCGTCGGCGAGTTCGGCGATCTGGTGGATCTTGTATCCGGGGTGACCTTCGTTGTCGGGGTCGGACATCGAACCGCCCCGCCCCGTGCCCACGAAGTCCAGCGGATGGCCGTCTGCCGCGAGCTTGTCCCACAACGGGGCCCGGTAGCCGTTGCCCGTGCTGCTTCCCACGCCCCACGTTATCGAGTCGCCGAGCGGCATGACCCGCAAGGGCGTGTTCGAGGCAGCGGAGGCAGGTGCCACACCTGCTGCCGTCATCCCGAGCGCGGCAGTGACCAGCGTGATGAGGGGCAGGATCCAAGGCTTTCTCATGCAGTCGTCCTCTTCTGCGGGTGAGTGCTGAATCTGGCGCGGGCTGCTCGACGTTCGTGTCGGCAACTCGGCTGCTGTGTCGTCCCGCTGGCATCGGCGGGCGCATGACGTACTGGCGGAACGGCGTGGTGGGGAACCTGCGCGTAGCCGGCTGCCCGCGACCGCTCCCACAGCGAGCGGGCATGCCCGGCCCCCTCGCGGTGAAAGCACTGGCCGGCCACCGGTGGGCGTTGTCACGTTGTCGGGTGGGTAGGGCCTGACGAGGTGTCGAGGCATGGTTCAGTCGGGCTCCGGGCCCGGTTCGGCGTGCGTCGTTGCCCGCGAACGTGAGGAACCCCGGAGCCTGACCTGTGTCATGCCGTCGGCTAGCGCTGCAGTGTCAACACGCCCGGCCGGTAGGGCAGGAGGCCGTAGTCCCCGCCGTCGGTGCTGGGGTCGTGCCCCTGGTAGAGGAACTGCAGATTGCAGGGGTCGATGGTCTTGGTCTGGTCGGGGTTGGTGCGAACCAGATCGCCGTGACTGATGTCGTTGGTCCAGGTCGCGCCGCTGTTGGCCTTGCCGGCGAAGGGGCTGGTCACGGTGTTGGCCTGCGGTGACGGTGTCCACGTGCCGTCGAGGCTGGTGGCCGTGAACGCGCGGAAGTAGCGACCGTACCCGGTGTAGTTCTGGGCCTCGACGATCATGAGGTATTGGTTCTGGCCCTGGACCTTGTAGACCTCGACCGCCTCGAACAGGTCGAGCGACGATTCGCTCATGATCTTCGTGAACGAACCGAAGGTGCTCGGGAAGTTGCCGATGGGCATGCTGGCGCGGTAGATGCCGCCTTCATCGTCGGCGAAGAACATGTACATGTTCGTGTCGTCGCCGATGAGGGTCACGTCGAGGGGGCCGCCCTTCGGGAGGGTGCCCGTGAACAGTTCCTGCTGCGCGGACCAGCCGTTGGGGTTGGTGGGGTCGCTCGAGGTGCGGTAGCCGAAGCTGTACGGCCAAGCCCCGTTGTAGGCAAGCACCCAGAGGTTCTTCGGGGCGAAGTAGAAGAGCGTCGGCGCGATGCCGTCGAAGGGGATCGTGTACTGGGTGGCGGTGGCCATGTCGGACCAGTTCGTGAAGGGACTGAAGGTCGCCAATCCCCAGCGCCCATCGTCACCGGCAAGGGTGTTGTGCGTCGTGGCATAGACGACGTGCTTGCCGTTGTGGACAACGCTGGTGAAGTCCTTGAGCGAGGCCCACCCCGCCTTCGGCTCCGCCAGCGGGCCGGTCGATGTCCAGCGGTAGGTCGACGGAAGAGCACACGCGTTGCTCGCCCCGGACAGGCCGGTCCACTTCTGGTTGGCGCCGCCGGTGCACGACCAGAGCCGCACCTCTGTGCCGTTGGCCTTGCCCCAGCCCGAGACTTCCAGGCACAGCCCGGACCGCACGCCGACGATCGTGCCGTCGGGGTTCACCCGCCACTGCTGGTTGTCGCTGCCGTTGCATGCCCAGATCTGCACCGGGGTCCCGGAGGTGGTGGCGCCGTCCCGGGCATCCAGGCACTTGTTGCCGTACACGGTCAGCTGACTGCTGTCCGTCAGCGTCCACTGCTGGTTGGTGCCGCCGTGACAGTCCCAGATGTGCACGTTCGCGCCGTCGGTCTGGCTGACGCCCGCCACGTCGAGACAGCGGCCGGAATCAACACCGCGCACGTCACTGGTGGTGGCCGCCTGGGCCGGGCCGGCCACGAGCAGCGCCGCCAACGCGGCCAGGGCCGCGACCACGGCGGCGAACACCGCCGACGGACGTCTGCGGCTGAAACTACGTGTGCGCATAAGGACCTCGTCATCCTTGAGCAAGCGGGTCCGGTCCACCCCGTCAGAGGCTGTCCGGATGCCGACGCGATACACCCATGTCCGATATACCGAACAATGGTCGAAGTGTCGATCAATTGGATGATAAAGACCCGACGATCAACGTCAATACTTCGCACACGATTCGCGGGCAAAAACGTTCGCAGGCTGAAACCAGGCGGCTACAAGTTCCGCGGTCGCAAGGGCATTTGACACGGAGTCAGGTAGCGGTGCGGGCGCGGACTTGGACAAGCACCGTTGCAGTACTGGTTGCCGCCGCTCCCGAATAGGTTGCCGCCCGGTCCAAGTGCACGACTTGAGGATGACGGACCGCGATCCCGGTGACCCAGTCGATGGTCGTCGTCTTCTCGTTGTCGGTGAGCAAAAGCGGACCACGCCAGCCATGCGCAGAACAACAGCGTCTCGCGCGCTTCCACCGCTCGGACCAGGCACTTCGGACCTAATCCCCAGTCGAACTGAAACCAGAGACCGGGCTCGGCGATCCACGGCCGGTAAGTACGACAGTGGCCGGCCCGCCACTGTCCCCTTCGCCCGCGCGACCGCCCGCCGCGTCGTCCGCTCGTCCCCGATGAACCCCAGTAGATGGAGGCGTTCGTGGAGCTTGTCGGCTCGCACTGTGCGCTGCGACCGGTCGACCCACTCCTCACTTTGGCATGAACGGGTCGATCCAGGATCTTGTGCTGTCCGCTCTCAACTCCTAGGATCCGTGCCGTCCGAAGGATCGGCTCACGTTCGCAGTACCGAACACGCCCGGCCGAAGCGGCTTGCGCATGGTGCACAGCCGGCCATGACAGCACCCGCATCATCCGTCCAGTAAGGCTCTCCCCCACACGCCAAGTGCCGGACTTGGAAGGTGCACCCGGCATTCGTGCGGCGAGCCCCCGATCGCCTCCCGGAGCATCGTGTGACGTCGTCCGCACCATGCCCATGCCCACGCCCGCGCCGGCGCCGCGCGGCCGTGGTCCTCCTGTCAGGCCTGGCGCGGCCGACCCGTCGTCCAACTCGTAGGCCGTGCCTGGGGCACGTCGTATCCCAGCCCCGTCCCGCCGCCCCCATCCCGCCAGTTCACCCCACTGACCGGCGGCGACGCCTTCGACGGAACGACCGTGAAACCGAAGCGGGAATCGAACCACAATCCAGACCACGACAAGTGGTCCGTCAACAACGGCCTGACCCTGCGCACCGCGAGCCACCAACGACCTGTACTGGGCCCGAAATACCCTCACCCACCGGATTCTGGGACCCACCTCCACCGCGACCATCCAGCTGGACTACGCGACGATCCGCGACGGACAGCACCTGGAACACCACCGGCACCGGCGCCGAAGTCGCGAGCGCCAACGTCACGGGCTACGCCGCACAGACACTCGGCGGCTCCGTCCGTATCGCCCGGTTCGCGCTGACCACCCCCCGAGCGCAGCAACGTTCCTCCCCCGCATCTGACCAGCCGCTCAGTCCCCGACCCGCAGCACCAGGAAGGACCACACCATGGCCAGTACCGCCGTCCACAGGCCAACGGCTCACCCGACCGCAGTGAGATCACCCGCCACCGGTACGAGACTCACCCGGGCAGCCGCCTGGGTGGTGGGCCTCCTGCTCGTGTTCGCCGTCGTGCCCGCCGCGGTGCAGCCCACCGCGGCCAGGGCCGACAACCCGATCGTGCAGAACGTCTACACCGCCGACCCGGCCCCGCTGGTCTACAACGGACGGGTCTACCTCTACACCGGGCACGACGAGGACGGCTCCACCTCCTTTGTGATGAAGGACTGGCGGGTGTGGTCCTCCGCCGACATGGTCAACTGGACCGACCACGGCTCGCCGCTCAGCCTGAACACCTTCAGCTGGGCGTCCGCCGACGCGTGGGCGGGCCAGGCCATCGAACGGGGCGGCAAGTTCTACTGGTATGTGCCGGTGACGGCCCGGGCGACCGGCCGGATGGCCATCGGCGTGGCAGTGTCGGACAGCCCCACCGGCCCCTTCCGCGACGCCCTCGGCCACCCGCTGATAGAGAACAGTGAGATCGACCCGACCGTCTTCATCGACGACGACGGCCAGGCCTACCTGTACTGGGGCAACCCGAACCTCTGGTACGTCAAGCTGAACGCGGACATGACGTCCTACGCAGGCAGCCCCACCCAAATCCCCCTCACCACCGCGGGCTTCGGAACCCGCACCGACAACCCCGACCGCCCCACGCTGTACGAAGAAGCACCCTGGGTCTACAAGCGGAACGGCCTGTACTACCTGGTGTACGCGGCCAAGTGCTGCTCGGAGTTCATCGCCTACTCCACGGCACCCAGCCCGACCGGGCCGTGGACCTACCGTGGAACAGTCATGCCCACCCAGGGCAACAGCTTCACCAACCACGCGGGCATCGTGGACTTCCAGGGCAACTCATATTTCTTCTACCAAAACGGCGCCCTCCCGGGCGGCGGCAACTTCACCCGTTCGGTCGCGGTGGAGAAGTTCGCCTACAACGCCGACGGCACGATCCCGACGATCAACATGACGAGCCCCGGTGCACCCCAGGTCGGTGCGCTTGACCCGTACGTACGCCAGGAGGCCGAGACGATCGCCTGGGGTTCCGGGATCGAGACCGAATGGACCAGTGACGGCGGAATGAACGTCGGCTGGATCGAAAACGGCGACTACATCAAGGTCAAGGGCGCGGCCTTCGGGGCCGGTGCCTCCTCCTACACTGCGCGCGTGGCCTCCGCCACCGACGGCGGCACCGTCGAGCTGCGCCTGGGCAGTCCGAGCGGGACGGTCGTGGGCCGGTGCAGTGTGCCGAACACCGGCGGCTGGCAGGCCTGGACCACGGTGACCTGCCCAGTGAGCGGCGTGACGGGGACCCAGGACCTCTACCTGCGGTTCACCGGCGGCAGCGGCTACCTGTTCAACATGAACTGGTGGCAGTTCACCCGCGCCGCGTAGCCGCACCGCGTTAGCTTGCTCGCCGGGCTGAAGCCCGCGGATTCCGGCCTTCCCGTCCGAAGACTGTGCCGCGCAGCGGCACAGTCTTCGGACGGGAACCGGTGGTTTCCTGCTCCATCTCGCTATGCCGGAACGAGTCTTGCTCTGACCTGCGCTCCACAGGCTGTAACCGCCAGTCCGGCGGCCGTCTTCACGTCCCCCGCCGACGCGCAAGGGAGCACGGCGGCGCCCGATCCCTCCGCCCGGCCCTTGTCCCACCCACTGACAAATTCGTTGTGGTGGAGGAAAGGGCCGATGGCTTCGTAGGTGACAACCGACTCCAGCGTGTTCACCACATGCTGCTGACGATCGCCAGCCAGATCACGCTAAACGGGATCACCGGCCGTCACCACGCATTTCGGTACTCAGGGCGGCTGGACGCGGTGCGGGAGCTGGGTATGAGTGGCGTGACGCTTCCGTCGGCGGGTCGTTGAACCGGTCGGACACCCCAGAGCACAGAGAGACTCCGGGCTGCAGATGCCCGGGGTCTCGTGCTGTCTCGCCACGACAGGCGAGGACCGCTCGCGCGGTACGGGTCAGCGCCGTTCGATGCCCCGTCCCGGGGGCGCCCGGTTGCCTGCGGGCTTGCCTTCGCTCCTCTTCTCCGTGCCCACAAGAGCCGGATTGGCGAGGGAGTCAGTGAGGCTGGGCGGAGGGGGAGGCGGAGGAGGTGGGGGCGGGTTCCCCTGGTTCTGTGCGTTTGTCATGGCCGTCAGTGTGCAGCACGAGACTGACAGTCGAGAGGAAGATCCCGACAGCGACAGCGGCCAGCGTGACCGTCCAGCGCTTCGTCTTCTTCTGGTGCACGGCCTTGCTCTTCTGGCACGGGAGGCACCGGCCTGACGACGGCGCAGCAGGGCACGGCCGTCGCACAGACGCTGCCGCCGTACTCGATCACGACCCTTCAGCTGAAGCCCGCATCGGGGACTGCCGGCGTGCACAAGCCGTCGGCCGCCGCCACACCGACCGCCGCCGCGCCGGTTGTCTCCGCCTCCGGCACCATCGGCACCCGCGCGCAGGCGGGGACCGGCGCACCCGTCGCCCAGCCGACCCCGAGCAGCACGTCCGGCAGCCTGGCCTCCACCGAGGTGAGCAGCACGGTCACCTACAGCGCCCTCGGTGGCCTGCTGGCCATCATCGCCGGAAGCGTCCTGGTGCTTCGCGGACATCGCCGCAGGGCTTTGCACGGGAAGTGAGACCACGTGAATGAGTGACCGACGGCCGGCAGCGACACCGCCCACCCGGGGAGTGCGCCCCGGCCGTCGGTCTCCGCTCCGGCGGCGGCGGTCATCGGCCCGCGAAGCCGCCCCAGACCGAGACTGCGCCGCCCGCCTGCCCTGCGCGTCCACGCGGTAGTTGTCGCCTGCGGCGCTGCGCGTCCCGTCGCGTGGTTGAACTGGACGGCGAACACGTGCTGGCCAGGCGGCACGGTGCGTCCGGCTTTCAGCACCCACCGGTAGACCAGCGAATGTCCGGTCTGCTGGATGGTAACGCTGAAGTCGTCGCTGGGCAGGGTCCGCCAGCTGCCGGTCTGCTGCACCGAGCCGGTCAGCGCAACGTGCACCTCCACCGTGAGCGCGGTGAGCGGCCCGGCGTTCCTGAGCGCAAGGTCGTTCTGCTCCCAGTACGCCGTGCTCCGGACCTTCACCGAGCCGGCGGCAGCGGCAACACCTGGTCCAACACCACAGGCGACACCGTCACCCTGAGCTTCGAGGGCAGCTAGGTGGCACTGAACTCCACGGCCTACAACGGCCAGGGCATCATGGGCGTCTCCGTCGACGGCGGCGCGGCCACCTCCGTGGACCTGTACCGCAGCTCCAGCCAGGGGGTGAACGCACCGGTGTTCACCGCCGACGGACTCGACCCGACCGCGGCCCACATCCTCAAGGTCACCGTCACCGTCACCAAGAACCCGTCATCACAGGGCAATTGGGCCTCGCTGGTCGACGATCATCGCCTGGCAGCCGAGCAGGAACACCCGCGCGCCGGGCCCGGTCCACGGGCCGGCGCGCGGGTGTGCGCAGCAGGAGGGCGCGCCGGCCCTCGAAGCCTGCCGAAAGGTCCCGCCCAGGCGAACCAATCCCTGCCCGGTGCCCTGAAGTGCCACAATGGCCCCGGCAGGCAGGAAGGCCGCTCCTCGGCCGGGCCTGTCCGGCAAGGGCGGCGGTCGTGGACGCACCGGCGTGAACCAGGAGGCGAATGTGACGGACAAAGGCGAGGGCGAGGACCTGGCCGCTCCGGGCGACACCCGGAGCTCCATCACGATCGCCTGCATGACCGATCCCGCCGACCTCCCGGCTCCGACCCCGGCCCCGCAGCCGCCGTCGGACGACCACCACGCCCTGCCGGAGCGCACCCGCGCCTGCGTGGAGGAGCTGCTGCGGCACCACGGCGCCGACCAGCCGGGGGACAACAGCGAGCTCGTCGAGCTGGTTTTCCACGAGCTGACGAACATGTGGAGCGAGGAGATCCTGCAGGGTATCGAAGCCGTCGCGCGGGAGCAGCGGGTCGGGCTCGTGGTGAGCGGATTCGCGGCCCGTTCCGGTGAGCTGCTGCCCCTGCGCGCCGGAGCCCCCTGCCTGTCGGTGCGGCCCCTCCCGGCCTCGGCGCTCGAGCGGCTGACGGCGCAGGGCATCCCCTTCGTCGTCTACGACCCGATCACCGAGCTGTCGCAGGGCACGCCCTATATCGGCTCCACGAACTTCCGCGGCGGCCAAGCGGCGACGCGGCACCTGCTGGGGCTCGGGCACCGCCGCATCGCCATGATCAACGGTCCTGACCACCCCTACTGTGTGGCCCGGCAGGCCGGCCACCTCGCCGCGCTGGCCGAGGCCGGCCTGTCCCCGGAGCCCGGGCTGACGCCCCGGACGCCCATCACCTTCGAGGACGGCCATGCGACCGCACGGCAGCTGCTCTCGCTCCCCGACCCGCCGACCGCGATCTTCGCCGCTTCCGACATGCAGGCGCTCGGCGTCTACCAGGCCGCCAGGGAGCTGGGGCTGTCCATTCCCGGCGATCTGAGCGTCGTAGGCTTTGACGATCTGCCGGTCGCGGCGCTGCTCGATCCTCCGCTGACCACGGTGCACCAGCCGCTGCGGGAGATGGCAGCCACCGCCGCCGGCCTGGCGCTCGCGCTGGGCCGGGGCGGGGAACTGCCCCAGACCGGGGTGGAGATCGCCACCGCACTGGTGGTCCGCCAGAGCACCGCGCCTCCGCGGCAGCACGGCGGCACGACGAACGGGACGGCATGAAGGCGACGGACGACCGGGCGGAAGCGGGCGCGGAAGCGGGCGCCGTCACGATCGCGTACATCGCGGAATCGGCGGGCGTCTCCATTCCGACCGTGTCCAAGGTGCTCAACCGGCGCGGCGGCGTCTCGGACCAGACCCGCGCGCGCGTCGAGGAACTCATCACCCTCCACGGCTACCGCAAGCCGGTCGGCAACCGCAGCAACGTCGTGGAGCTGGTCTTCCGTGAGCTCGACAGCCTGTGGGCGGTTGAGGTCATCCGCGGGGTGGAGCGGGCAGCGCGCAAGCACCGGGCCGTGGTGATGGTCTCCGAGGTCCGCAGTGACGGCCCACCGGGGCGCTCGATCGAGGAGACAGCCAGCCGCAGGCCGAACTGCGTCCTGGCGGTGAACCGGCTCTCGCCGGAGGAACGCGAGCAGCTGACCGCGGCGGGCATTCCCTTCGTCATCATCGATCCGCTCGACGACCTCCCCGACGAGGTGCCGTTCGTGGGTTCCACCGGCTTCCGCGGCGGGCAGGCCGCGATGCGGCACCTGCTGGACCTGGGGCACCGCCGCATCGCCATGATCAGCGGCACCGGCCAGCCCGTCATCGTGCCCCGGCAGTCGGGCTTCCTCGCGGCGCTCGCCCAGGACGGACTGGCGCCCGATCCCGAGCTGCTGGCCGTTTCCCCCTTCACCCGCGAGGGCGGCCGGGCCGCCGCACTCGAGCTGCTCGCCCTCCCCGAGCGGCCCACCGCCTTCGTCACCGTCTCCGACCCGCAGGCGCTCGGCGTCTACCAGGCCGCCGGAGAACTCGGGCTGTCCGTCCCCCGCGACCTGAGCGTGGTCGGCTTCGACGACCTGCCGATCGCCTCATGGGCCGAGCCGCCGCTGACCACGGTGCACCAGCCCCTCAACGAGATGGCAGCCGCCGCGACCGAACTGGCGCTCGCCCTCGGCCGTCGCGAGGAGGTCCAGCAGGGCGGCACCGAGATCGCCACGACCCTCACCGTCCGCGGCAGCACGGCCCGGCCGAAGCGCTGAGCATGTCGTAGTGGTCCTCCCAGCCAAACCTGATGGCCGGTCAGCAGCTCTGTGTCGGGCGGGCGGCTGCCGGGTCAGCCGCCGGTCGACTCCCGTACCACCAGGGAGAAGTGGCTGACGAACTCCTCCCGGTCCTGCGGGAGCTCGGCCTGGCCGATCCTCCGGGCGAGGAGCGCGACCGCCCGCTCGGCCATGGCGCCGTGATCCGGATCGATGGTGGACAGTGAGGGGACGAGGAACTCGCTGCTCTCGACGTTGTCGAAGCCGATCACCTCGACCTGCTCGGGGACCCGCACCTCGACGTCGGCGAGGCCGCGCAGCACGCCCATCGCCAGGGTGTCCGTCACGCAGAACACACCGTCGAAGCCGAGCCCGCTCTCCACCATCCCCCGGGCGCGCTGTGCACCCGCCCGCATCGTGAACGCTTCCATGCTCTGGGTCAGAGCGGGATCCACCCGCAGACCGGCATCCTCCAGTGCCTGCCGGTATCCGGTGTGGCGCAGGCTGGACACGTCCACCTCTTCACCCACCGGCCCGCACAGGATCGCGATGCGCCGGCAGCCTCGATCGATCAGATGGCGCGTGGCCGCCCTCGACGCGTCGGCATCGGGCATGGCGACGTGGTCCACCGGGCCCCCGATGATCAGCTCACCAAGGATGACCACCGGGTAGTCGACGTTGAGCCACTCGGCATCGGCCGAGCCCATGCCCACGGGGCTGAGGAGGAGTCCGTCGTACAGCCGGTTGCGTGAGAGGGACAGCGCAGCCAGTTCGTTCTCGCGCAGCGCACCGGTCTGCTCGATGTTCACCCGCAGGTCGTACCGCACGGCCGCGGCGACGATGGCGGCAGCCAACTCGCCGTAGTACGCACTGTTGACCCCCGGAATGGCGAGACCGATGGTGCCGGTCCGGCCCTTGCGCAGGTTGGGGGCTGCCAGATTGACGCGGTAGTCGAGCCGGGCCATCGCCTCGAGGACCTTCTCCCGCGTCGCCCTGCGCACGTTCGGGTGATCATTGATGACATTGGAGACGGTCATCGCCGAGACCCCGGCGGCCTTCGCCACGTCCTGGATGGTTGCCACGTTTACCCTCGGTCGATGGTGGGCGCAGACGCCGTGGCAGGCCTCAGCGCAGGTGGGCCACGGGTGCCTGGATGGTGAGGAACGAGTGCGGGGGAATCGTCAGCACCATTCCCTGGCCGGTTGACTTCACCGCGTCGAACGGGCGTGGGGCCACCGCCTCGGGCGTCTCCGCGGTGTTGTGGACCTGGAGCCGGTCTGCGGTCAGCAGGCGGGCGGTCGGCTCGCCGACGGAGCCGCCGCGCAGGTCGAGTGTCACCTCGGCGGGCTCCTGGGCGTCCAGGTTGGTCAGTGAGATCAGCACCGTGCCGTCCTTGATGCTGGCGGAGGCGGAGAGCGTGTCGAGTTCGCTGTCCCCGACCCGGCGCTGGGCGTTCTGGGCATGCAGGTGCACGGCGAGCGAGGTGGCGTCCTGATGGCCCTTGTTCATTTCGAAGACGTGGTACGTCGGGGTTAGGACCAGTGCGTCGCCGTCGGTGAGCAGCATGGCCTGGAGGACGTTGACGGTCTGGGCGATGTTGGCCATGTACAGGCGTGCCGCGTGCCGGTGGAAGATGTCGAAGTGGGTGCTGGCCACGAGGGCGTCGCGCAGGGCGTTCTGCTGGAAGAGGAAGCCCGGGTTGGTGCCGGGCTCCGTGTCCCACCAGGTGCCCCACTCGTCCAGGACCAGCCCGACCCTGCGGCCCGGGTCGTAGCAGTCCATGACCGTGGAATGGCCGGTGAGGATACGGTCGATCCGCTTGGCCTCCAGCATCGTGCGGTAGTAGTCGTCCGTGTCGAAGTCGGTGGCGCTGCCCTTCGCGTCCCACGGGCCGATCACCGTGTACTGGTGGACGGACAGGCCCTGGAAGAAGTTGCGGGGCGTGGCCTCGCAGCCGAAGCAGCTGATCTGCTGCATCAGCGTCTCGGTCCACTTGTAGTCGTCGCCGGTCGCGCCGGAGGCGATGCGGTACAGCGTGTTGCCGCTGTGGTCACGGCAGTACGTGGCGTACTGGCGGGCCAGATCGGCGGAATACTCCGCGCGCATGTTGCCGCCGCAGCCCCAGGTCTCGTTGCCGATACCCCAGAACTTCACCCGCCACGGCTCCTCCCGGCCGTTGGCCTTGCGCAGCCGCACCATCGGGCTGTCGCCGTCACGGGTCAGGTACTCCACCCAATCGCTCATCTCCTGCACCGTGCCGGAGCCGACGTTGCCGCTGATGTACGGCTCCGCACCGAGCAGCTCGCACAGGGCCATGAACTCGTGGGTGCCGAAGTGGTTGTTCTCCTCCACGTTGCCCCAGTGGGTGTTGACCATGCGGGGGCGCTGGTCCCGGGGGCCGATGCCGTCCTTCCAGTGGTACTCGTCGGCGAAACAGCCGCCCGGCCAGCGCAGGTTCGGGATGTTCAGCGCGCGCAGAGCCCGCACGACATCCAGGCGGATACCCCCCTCGTTGGGTATCGGCGAGTCCTCCCCGACCCAGAAGCCGCCGTAGACACAGCGGCCGAGGTGTTCGGCGAAGTGACCGTAGAGGTGGCGGCTGATCGTCGGGCCCTCGATGTCGAGGTTGATGACAGCGGTGGCGGTGGCGGTGGGCACGGGGTGGCTCCAGGGGGTGGGATGTGTATCGATAGAAGGGGCGGCCACGAGGGCTCCTCGGGGCCTGGGGAACCCCGGCCGTCGGAGGTCTCCGACGGCCGGGGCGTGGTTGACGGATGGTCAGCCGACGGTGCCGGTCACCTTGCTGCCATTCTTGGTGACCTTGTAGGTGGCGGTCTGGCCGCTGTAGAAGTGGAAGACCAGCGTGGCCGTGTCGCCGTCACGCAGCGAGTTGAGGAACAGGGGGGTCAGCACGATCGTGCTGTTGGGGTAGTCGGGCGAGAACGTCTCGTTGAACGTCTGGTAGGGGGTCCAGTCGGTCGGGCCGGCGTTGGTGCCGTCGGCGTAGGTGGCGTGCATGGTCGCCAGGTTGTTGCCCCGGTACTGGGTGGGGATGGTCAGGCCGTCGGTGGTACCGGTGGCAGCCGCCACCGACGGGTTGTCGTTGGTGACGATGTCGATGTTCCACGGCACCCCGGTGGAGAACCGGGCCTGGACCGTGGCGTCGGTGCCGTAGGCGCGGCTGCCGACCAGGCGGGTCAGCGCACTGGCGGTGAAGGTCAGCGTGGTTCCGGAGACGGTGTAGTCCCTGCCCGGGCGCAGCTTGGTGTTGCCCTGCCACACGCCCAGGAAGTGGGTGCCGTTGAGGTTCAGGGTGAGCGACTCGGCGGTGATCGGGGCGGACTTGGAGACGAAGAGCTTGTCGAAGGAGGCCGTGCCCGAGCGGGTGGTCCAGCTCGACTTGATCATCGCGATGATGTCCGGGTCACGCCACTGGAGCGTTTCACGGTTCAGGTAGTTGAAGGCGTCCCACAGAGCGGTGGTGACGCCGTACTTGCGCGCCGCGTATCCCAGCTGCTCGTAGTACTTCAGCTGCTCGCCCCGCTCGACTGATTCGGGCCAGAAGTAGTTGGGGCTGGTCAACAGGCCGTACTCGCCGAGGTAGACCGGGATGCCCTTGGCGATGAAGGTGTCGTGCATATCGGCGAAGGAGTCGTCCAGGTATTTCTGGGCGATGTCGCCGTACAGGGTGCCGCCGGCGATGTTCGCGCTGAACGGGTAGTAGCTGTAGAAGTGCACGGTCGCCACCAGCTGGCTGTCATGCAGGGAGTTGATGGTGGTGGACAGGTCGTCCAGGAGGGGCTGGGCGCCATCGCCGCCCACGGTGGGCAGGACGAGCATCCTGGTCGCGTTCGCCCCGCCCGAGGCGCGGACCACGGTGTGGAAGGAGACGTTCAGCTCGTTCAGGTACTGGGTCGCCTGCGCGGCCGTGGCACCGGGGAACCGCGGTTCGTTGATGCTCTCGAAGAGCAGGGTGCGTGGCTCGGACTTGAAGGCCTCGGAGATCTGCGACCAGGTGGAGGCGAAGCGGGCCATGACATTGTCATGGTCCGTGGTTATGTTGTTGACCCAATTCACCGAGTCGTGGTGGGCGTCGAGCACGACGTACAGGCCGTCGGCCTGCGCCCAGTCCACGACCTGCTTGACCCGGGCCACGAAGGTGGCATCGATGGTGTACGGCGCGGTGGCGGACTGGTGGGTGCCCCAGGTCACCGGGATGCGGACGCTGCGGAAGCCATTCGCGGCGATGGTGTCGAAGATCGCCTTGGTGGTCAGGGGGTTGCCCCAGGCGGTTTCACTGGGGGCGTCCAGGGAGTTGCCCAGGTTCCAGCTGGGCTGCATCTGCGCCACGGCGTCGATGGCCTTGGCCGGGACGCGGACGACCGGGTGCCGCGCCGCGCCGTGATCGTCGGTGGCGCCGAAGGCGGCGGTGCCGGACAGGCCCAGCATGACGGCCAGGGCCGTCAGCAGGGCGGCCAGGCGGCCGAGGCCGCGGCCTCTGGCGCGCCGGTGCGCGGGTGGCTGGATGTCGCTCATGCCATGTGCCTTTCTCGAGATGAGTGGATCTCTGGCGTGGTGCTGGTCAGGAAGTCTGTGTGGGGCGGGCCGGCTGCCGGAGGCGCAACAGCACGGCGGACGGTGCCGCCGGCAGGGTCACGGTGAGCTCGGCCGCATCCGGATCCCAGGCGCAGTGCGGTCGCCCGCTGCTGGGGTAGAGCAGGTCGGTGCTGACATCGGCTCCCCGCAGCCGGGGCAGCCGCAGGACTGCGGTGTCGTCCGCTCCGGGGCGGCGCCAGACCGTGAGGTAGGTGGTGGCCGGAGTGTGCAGGGCCAGGGCGATCCATGGGTCCTCCCAGGCCGGCAGGCCGAGCGGCCAGGCGGGGACGGCCTGCGGCAGGTCGGCGCGGATGGACTTGTACACCGCCACCCCCTCATGGACCAGCGCTCGTTCTCCGGCCCCGAGCTCGGTGATCTTCCCCGAGAGGTGGATGCGGCCCAGGAGGGCGTTGGCCATGGTGAAGGCGACCTCGTCGGGGGAGTCCTTGGCCTGCGGGTAGGCCCAGACCGCACCCTGTTCGGGGGTGACGGCGGTGGGCGCCGAGGCGGCGATCGGCGCATAGAGCAGCAGGTCCTCCTGGTCGCTGGTGGAGTGGAGCTGCAGCCGCGAGAGCATGGCGTGGTCGGCGCGCATGCCGCCCGAGGCACAGTTCTCGATCACCAGGTCCGGGTAGCGGTCCAGGACGCCGTCCAGCCAGTCGAGCAGGGCCCGGTTGTGGCCCAGCAGCCCGTCGGCCGGGGCCTCCCCGGGGTGGCTGCTGGTGCCGCGGGCGAAGTCGGTGTTGTGGTCGAGCTTGAGGTAGCCGACGCCCCACTCGCCGACCAGACGGTCCACGACCTGGTCGAGGTGGGCCCGGGCAGCGGGATGGCGCAGGTCGAGGTGGTACCGGTTGCCGCCATCCCCCGCACGCTGCCCGTCGCGGCAGAAGAACGCCTCCTCCGGCAGGGACTTGGCGACCGGGCTGGACACGCCGACCCCCTCCGGTTCCAGCCAGATGCCGGGCACCATCCCCCGCTCCCGGATGCGGTCCAGGACCTCGTGGATCCCGCGCGGCCCGGGGAAGCGGCTGGCGGCCGGCTCCCAGGTGCCGACGGAGCTCCACCAGTGGCCGTTGTCGTCGTCGTACCAGCCGGCGTCGATGACGAAGTACTCCGACCCCGCCTCGGCCGCAGCATCGACCAGCGGCAGCAGCTTGGCCGTGGTGGGGTCGCCCATCAGGCAGTTCATGTAGTCGTTGAAGATCACCGGCAGGTGGAGGTGGTCCCGGTGCGGGCGGCGGGTGATCCGGCGGTATCGGGTGAGCACGGCGAAGGCCTCGTCGGGGCCGCCGTCCGCAGCGAGAGCGAGCGCCACCGGCACCGTGCGGAACTCGGCCCCCGGGTCCAGCAGGTGCCGCCAGCTGTGATTGGCGTCGGTGGGACCGAACAGGGCCACGTAGGCCGTCTCGTCGCGGACGCCGCACTCCGAGCGCCAGCCTCCGCCGTTGTGCTCGATCTGCCACAGCCAGGTGCGACCCGATTCACGGTCGGTCAGGCCGCCCATGGGGAGGAACCGGCTGCTGGACCGGACGCCCCGGCCGGTCATGACCCGGCCGTTGAGGGCGGGCGAGGAGTCCCGCAGCTGCTCCTGCTTCCAGCGGAGCTCGGTGAACCACTCGTTATCCGCCCACATCAGGTCGGCGGAGTCCAGGCCCGCCGGTCCGTCCTGGGTGAGGCAGCCGGTCACCAGCGAGCTGACCGACTCCAGTTGCAGCGCATCCGGCCCTTCGTTGCGCAGGAGCACCTCGCTGCGCAGCACCGGCAGGCCGTCCGGGGAGCGGTAGCGCACCTCGGCGGTGAGCCCGGTGCCGGGGTCGTGGAGTTCGACGCTCAGCGTGTGCCAGTCGCCGTCACGGCCCGCGCGGTGGGAGCGGTGCCGCAGCCGCGAGGCGAGGTTGGTGTCGATGAGGTGCCGGCCCTGGCCCCCCACCGTCACCTCGACCAGCGGCAGCGGTGCGCCGGGACGCCTCGCGCCGTCCGACTCCCCGGGTGTCCCGAGGTGGACGAGTCGGGCGGCGCCGTCCTCGTCCAGGGCGATCTCCATGGCCAGGGCCGGGTGGCCCCAGCGGATCGTCTGCGCTGTGCCGTGCGTCACTGGGGTACGTCCTCTCGGGTGGTGCCGGGCGCCAGGCCGCGCTCGCGCAGCCAGGCCAGTTGGATCCCGGGGGTGGAGCCGTAGCCGCCGTGGTCGGCGAACGGCCAGACGGTGATGGTGCGGTCCACGCCTGCGTAGTGGTTGAAGGCGGCGTAGACGGTGGACGGCGGGCAGATGGGGTCCATCAGGCCGACGCTGAACAGCGCGGGGGCGGTGGCCCGCTGGGCGAAATACACGCCGTCGAAGTAGTCGAGGGTGGCAAAGGTCGGCTGCACCTTGTGCCGCCTGTGCCAGGGCAGGTACTTGACGAGCTCCTGGTAGGGCCCCTCGAAGGCGATCCGGGCCCCCTGGCGGAAGTGGCACAGGAAGGGCACGTCGGGGAGTACGGCGGCGATGTGATCAGTCATCAGGCCGGCCACGGCGAGGGAGAGTCCGCCGCCCTGGCTGCCGCCGGCCACGATGATCCGGCCGCCGTCGATCCCGGGAAGCTCGGCGACCGCGTCCACCGCGCGCACGTAGTCGGTCATCAGCCGCCGGTAGTAGTAGTTCTCGGGCGAGTCGATGCCCTTGGTCATGAAGCCCTCGGACCACTGGGTGCCGTCGCCCATCCCCCGGTCCGGGGTGTCGTGGCCCTGACCTCGGGTGCCGACGACCAGCTGGGCGTACCCGGCAGCCGACCAGAACAGGTGCTCGGTGGGCAGTCCGCGGCCGCCGCTGTAGCCCTGGTAGGTGACGACGACGGGCAGCGGGCCCTCTACCCCGCGCGGGCTTAGCAGCCAGGCGGCGACCGGCCCGCCGTTCCAGCCGGGGAAGTGCACGTCGTCGACCTCGACGGTGCGCAGTCCGTCCTGCTCGGTGACCCGCTCGGTCTTCACCGCGCCGCCCTGGGCGCGGGCCTCGGCGAGGGTGCGCTGCCAGCCCGGCACCGGCGTTGGGGTGGTAGTCGAGGCGGGCGATCGCCTCCTCGACCCGCTTCTTGGTGGGGGTGGAGATCGCCCGCTTGCCACTGAGGACGTAGCTAACGGTGCTCGGGGAGACGCCTGCCGCCTCGGCCACTTGGGCCAGTGTCACCATGCCGGTCAGCCCTTGATCGCGCCGGTGAGCATGCCGGTCTTGAAGTGCTTCTGCATGAAGGGGTAGACCATCAGGATCGGCACCAGGGTCAGCACCACCACCGCCATCTGCAGGGAGAGCGGCGCGGTCTGGGTGTGCAGGGAGCCGAAGCCGCCGTTGGTGGCGCCCGGCATGGTCATCCCGTTGCTGACGTACTGGAGCAGCACGTACTGCAGTGGCCACTTGGTGCTCTCGGTCGGCATGTAGAGCATCACGTTGAAGAAGGAGTTCCAGTAGCCCACCGCGTAGAAGAGCGCCACCACCGCGGTGACCGCGCGGGAGGTCGGCAGCACGATCGACCACAGGATGCGCCACTCGGTGCAGCCGTCCATGCGGGCGGCGTCGATGAGGTCGGAGGCGGTCCCGGAATAGAAGGAGCGCAGCACCAGGATGTTGAAGACGGAGACCGAACTGGGCAGGATCAGCGCCCAGTACTGTCCGTAGCCGCCGAGGGCGGTGACGACCAGGTAGGTGGGAATGAGGCCGCCGCCGACAAACATGGTGATGACGAGCACCAGCAGGATGGCGCGGTGACCGAAGGAACGGGAACGGGACAGCCCGTAGGCGCACAGCACCGAGACCACCATGGAGAGCAGGGTGCCGACGACGGTGATGCCCAGGCTGACCAGGACGGCCCGGGTGACCGGCCCGTCGACGAGCATCTGGTGATAGGCGGCCACAGTCAGCCCGTCGGGCCAGATGACCAGGCCGCCGGCCCGGTTGATGGCGCCGGGGGTGGACAAGCTGGTGACCACGACGATCCACAGCGGCACCAGGACCGCTGCGAGCACCAGCAGCAGCACGCCGCCCTTGAGGCCCTGCCCGACGGCCGTGGGCGGTTCCTCCCACACCGGGCGGTTGGGATGCCGGTCAGGACGGAGCGTCAGAGCCGGGGTCGGGGTGTCACTGAGTGTCTGGCTCATTTGCGGTACAGCCCGTCCTCACCGAAGGCGTGTGCGAGCCGGTTGGCTCCCCAGATCAGCAGCAGCGAGATCACGCTCTTGAACAGTCCGGCCGCCGCGCCGTAGCTGTAGTTGTTGGTGGCGATGCCGTAGTAGAAGGAGAAGGTGTCCAGGACGTCAGCGGTGTCGTGACCGACGGCGTTGCGCTGGATCAGGAACTGCTCGAAGCCGACGCTGAGCGCGTTGCCCAGCCGCAGCACCAGCATCAGCACGATGACGCCGCGCATGCCGGGCAGGGTGATGTGCCACATCCGCCGCCACCGGCCGGCCCCGTCCACCGCGGCGGCCTCGTAGAGGTTCTGGTCCACCGCGGCCAGCGCGGCGAGGAAGACGATGATCCCCCAGCCCGCTTCCTTCCACACCGCCTGGCCGGAGATCAGCAGCGCGAAGGTGCGGGGGTTGGTCATGATGTCCCAGCTGCCCAGATTGTGCTGGGCGAGCAGGTGGTTGAGCACGCCGGCCCCGCCGAGCATCTGCTGGAAGATGGTGATGGCCAGCACCCAGGAGAAGAAGTGCGGCAGATAGACCACGGACTGGATGAAGTTGCGGATCCGAGGACTCATCACCGAGTTGAGCATCAGTGCGAGGGCGACCGGAACCGGGAAGAAGAGGACCAGCTGGACGAAGCTCAGCCACACGGTGTTGCGCAGCGCCGCCCAGAAGACCGGGTCGTTGAACAACTGATGGAACTGGTCGAGACCGGCCCAGTCGCTGTGCATCACCCCGACCAGCGGGTCGTAGTACTCGAAGGCGGTGATCAGGCCGAACAGCGGCGCGTAGTTGAAGACCAGCAGCAGTGCCACGGCCGGGAGGGTCATGATGATCAGTGACTTGTCCCGGCGCAGCCGGATCCGCCAGGTCATCCTGGTCCCCGGGAGGCTCTTGTCCGCCCGGCCGCTCCGCGCGCCGGCCGCTCGCTCGGCTCTGCGGCTCCCCTGGGTCTTCTTGGGTTTGATGGTGGATGTCACGGTCACGGTTCCTCCTTGCGTGGCGCCGCCTGCTGGTGCGGACTACTGACCCGTGCCGAGCTTGTCGAGGATCTCGGTCTGGTACCACGCGTTGAGCCGGTCACCGCCGCTGCTCTTCCAACTGGCCAGTGCCGCCTGGTAGTCGGAGACCTTCTTCAGGCCGTGGGTGACGTCCTTGATGGCGTCCTGGACGGACTGGGCGTTGGCGATGGTGCTGAAGCGCGCCGGCAAGGTGATGTTCATGCCGTAGAAGACCGGCTTGTAGGCGTGCTTGCTCGCAGCAGTGCACCAGGCGAGGGAGTCGCGGGTGACCTGTTCGGCGCCCGGATTGAACACCACCGAGGGACCCGCGCCCAGGAACGGGAAGGTCTTCGACAGAGCGGTCTTCTTGCCCTCGGCGGTGTACGTGGGCAGACCGTTCTGCAGGGTGTAGTGGACGCCCTCGACGCCGTAGTTGGCCATCGTGTACTCGGCCGAGCCGAAGGGGGCGGACAGGTAGTCGGCGACCGCGAGCAGTTCCTGGATCTGGTCACCGGAGAGCTTGGCGTTGAAGTAGCTCAGCATGCTGGTGGAGGACCCGAGGAAGATCTGCGGGTCGGACTTGCCATCGGCAGCGATGATGTTGAAGGCGTCCCGGCGGTAGTTCTTGTTCGCGGCGGTTCCGGACTGGTAGTCACTGAGGCTCCAGTCCCCGGTGCCGCCACCCTGGATCAGGGCCTTGCCCGCGTAGAAGCGGGTGCTGGCGTTGTTGGTGTTGCCGGCCAGCGCGTCGGGGTGCACGTATCCCGCCTTGGCCAGCCGGTAGTGCCAGTCGAGGGCCTCCAGCATTTCGGGCATCTCGTAGAAGTGGACCAGCTTGCCGTCCACCACCTTGTATTTGTCCGGGAGCCCCCATGCCTGGTACAGGGAGGTCCAGACCTCGCCGAACGCCCAGACTCCGCCCTTGGCGTCGGTCAGCTCCTTGCCCAGGTTCATGTAGTCCTCGGCGGACTTGACCTGGTCGGCGGTGATCCCCTTGGCCTCCAGGATGTCCCGGCGGTAGAACACCGATCCGGACAGCGGCATCCCGCTGGCGAAGGTGGGAATGCCGTAGATCTTGTCCTGCCAGGCGCTGACCTGCCAGGCGAGGGTCGGGATCGCCGCCAGGTTGGGGTACTTCTTGATCTTCTCCCCGGCCAGGTAGGGCGTGAGGTCCGCCAGCTGGGTCCCGACCAGCCCACCCATGTTGAAGGTGTTGTTCCACCAGCTGGGCAGGTTGATCCAGTCCGGCAGCTTCTTCGCCGCGGTCATCGTCGGGATGATGGTCGCGTAGTCGTTGCCGTTCGCCGGCTTCATGGTGAGGTTGATGCCCAGCGCCTTGTTCATGCCCTGGTAGAACGAGTTGCCCGCCGACGGGAGGACGTCCCACATGGGGGTCACCGCGGTGTAGCTGCCGCCCTTGCCCGGTATGCCGGAGACGGTGGCGACCGGGTGGGCCGGGTAGGTCAGGTAGCCCGGGTCGGTGAAGGAACCTGCGGCCCCGGTCACCGAGGGAATGTCCGGCTTGACTGCCGTGCTCGCCACGTAGGCGGGAAGCGCCGCGGCCAGACCGGTCTTGCTGTTGGCGCCGCCCTTGCTGCTGGAGGACTTGCCCCCGCCGCAGGCGGAGAGCACCGGGGACAGGGCGGCTGCTCCCGCCACAGCGACCGCGCCGTTCACGAAAGTTCTACGACTCATGGCGATGCTCATGGGCTGCCCTTCGAGGGTGGGATGAGGAGTCGAGCCTCGTGCAGACGCGCTGTAGTGCAGCCGGACCCTTGCAGGGAACTGACGGCCTGTCCGCCGGAAGCCGTCGAGGCGCTTCGATGTTGCCGAGAGGTTAAGCGCCACTTTCCCCGGAGGGCAAGGCATGCACAGAGAAACGACAACTTAAAGTTTCCGGTGGCTACCAACGAAACTTTCTCTTGACGCTGGTGTGATCGCCTGTCAGCGTCGAAGGGCTTCACCACCGGCAGGGTTGCGCGACCGCGCCTGTCGGCCCGACTGCCCGTTCTGCAAGGGATCCTCACCTGTGAGCACTGCCGCCGTGTCCGCCACGCCCCACTTCCGCGATCCCGGGCTGCCTCTGGCCCAGCGCGTCGACGAGCTGCTCTCCCAGCTCACGGCCGAGGAGCGGATCGCCATGCTGCACCAGTACTCCCCAGCGATCCCCCGGCTGGGAGTCGGCGAGTTCCGCACCGGCACCGAGACCCTGCACGGCGTCGCCTGGCTGGGCGAGGCCACCACTTTCCCGCAGGCCGTGGGCCTGGGCGCGAGCTGGGACGAGAGCCTGGTCCGCGAGGTCGCCGAGGCGGTCTCGGTCGAACAGCGCGCCTTCCACCACCACCGCCCGCCGGCCGTCGGCACCGGCCGCACCAGCCTCCAGGGCTGGGCGCCGGTGGTGAACCTGCTGCGCGACCCGCGCTGGGGACGCAACGAGGAGGGCTACTCCGAGGACCCCGCGCACTCCGCCCGGCTCGGCGACGCCTTCTGCCGGGGCATGTCCGGCGACGACCCCGAGCATCTGCGCACCGCCCCCGTGCTCAAGCACTTCCTCGGCTACAACAACGAGGACGGCCGCTGCACCACCTCCTCCGGGCTGCGCCCCCGGGTGCTGCACGAGTACGACCTGGCCGCCTTCAGGCTCGCCATCGCCACCGGCGCCGCCACCGGCGTCATGGCCGCGTACAACCTCGTCAACGGCCGTCCCTGCCACGTCAGTCCGCTGATCGAGCAGCAGCTGCGGCGCTGGGCCGAACCCACCGGGCACGAGCTGTTCGTGGTCAGCGACGCCGAGGCTCCCTCCAACCTGGTCGACCCCGAGCACTACTACGAGGACCATGCCGAGTCGCACGCTGCCGCCCTCAAGGCCGGCATCGACTCCTTCACCGACCACGGCGAAGACTCGTCCGTCACCATCGGCCGGATCACCGAGGCCCTGGACCGCGGCCTGCTCACCATGGACGACGTGGACCTGGCCGTGCGTCGCCAGCTGTCGATCCGCTTCCGCCTGGGCGAGTTCGACCCCGAGCACGACCCCTACGCCGGCATCGGCTGGGAGGTCGTCAACTCCCCCGCCCACCAGGAGCTCGCTCTGCGCGCGGCCACCGAATCCGTGGTGCTGCTGAAGAACGAGGGGCTGCTCCCACTGCCCGCCGACCGCCGGGTCGCCGTCGTCGGCCCACTGGCCTGCTCCCTGTTCGAGGACTGGTACAGCGGCAGCCACCCCTACCGGATCACCGTCGCCGACGGCCTCGGCGTCCAGGGCGTGGAGGGCGTGGACCGGATCGTGCTGCGCACCGCGGACGGCCGGGCGCTGACCGCCGCAGGCCCCGACGGACTGCTGACCGTGGCGGAAGCCCAGGACAGCGACCCGTCCGCACAGTTCGACCTCTTCGACTGGGATCTCGGGGTGCTCACCCTGCGCTCCGCCGCCACCGGCCGCTACGCCTCCCTGCGCGACGCCGACCGCCGGGTAGCCGCCGACCGGGACCAGCCCGGCGAGTGGGACGTCCACGAGACCTTCCGGCTCGAACCCGACGGCGACGGGGGCGAGTTGCTGCGGAGCGTCCTCACCGGCCGGTACGCGCAGGTCCACGCCGCCACCGGTGCCGTCACCATGTCCGGAGAGTCGCCGGAGGTGGCAGCGGTCCTCACCCGCACCGTCGTCCGTGACGGCGTCGCCGAGGCCGTCGCCGCCGCAGCCGCGGCGGACACCGCGGTCGTCGTCCTGGGCAACGACCCACACATCAACGGCCGGGAGACCCAGGACCGGGCCGGACTGAACCTCCCGCCGAACCAGGACTGCCTGCTGCGCGCGGTCCTCGCCGCCCAGCCGGACACCGTCCTGGTGGTCATGTCCAGCTACCCCTACGCGCTGGACTGGGCAGCCGGGCATGTCCCTGCCATCCTGTGGACCTCGCACGCCGGCCAGGAGACCGGCCGCGCCCTCGCCCGCGTGCTGCGCGGGGATGCCGACGCGTCAGGCCGCCTCCCGCAGACCTGGTACCAGGGCGAGGACGAACTGCCCGAGCGCCTCGACTACGACATCATCAAGGCCGGCTGGACCTACCAGTACCACCGCACCCCCGCCCTCTACCCCTTCGGCCACGGGCTCTCCTACGCCGACTTCAGCTACTCCCGGCTCGCCCTCGACGCCGACCGCCTGCCCCAGGACGGAACGGTCACGGCCCGGGTCTCCCTGGGCAACCGGGGCGAGCGGGCCGGAATGGAGACCGTCCAGCTCTACGTCCGCGCCCTGGACGCACGCTACGAGGCGCCACTGCTGCGCCTCGCCGACTTCCGCAAGGTCCGGCTGGCGGCCGGCGAGTGGACGGAGCTGGAGTTCCGGCTGCCCGTCGAGCAGGCACTGGCCCACTGGGACGTCGCCACCGGCGCCTTCACGGTGGACCCCGGCCGCTACGAACTGCTCGTCGCCCGCAGCGCCGCCGACCCCGTGCTCACCGCCCGGTTCACCGTGGACGGACCGGCTCCCGGTCCCCGCCGGGCCGTCGGCCGGCCACTGCGTGCCGTGGATTTCGACGACTACCGCGACGCCGTCATCGTCGACGCCGGGCGCACCGACGGGGACGCGGTGACGCCTGCCGCGAACCAGGCCGCGCGGCTGGTCTTCCGCAATGTGGACCTCACCGGCGCGGCCACGCTGACCGCCGAGGTCTCCCGCACCGCGCCCGGCCCGGCCGGCCTGGACGTCTACGCGGACGGACTGCTGCTTGCTGCACTGCCGGTGGACTCGACCGGCGACCGGTACACCTGGACCACCGTCAGCGCCGCCCTGGGCCACCAGCACGGCACGCTCAGCGAACTGACGGTCGTACTCACCGGTGAACAGCGTCTCGCCGCGCTGACGTTCGCGCCCTGAACGGCGCCCACCCACCCACCACGCCGCCCACCACGCCGCCAAGGACTTCACACCGATGACCTCCGCCACCAGCCCGGTGATCCCGGGCTTCCATCCCGACCCCAGCGTCTGCCGGGTCGGCGAGGACTACTACCTCGTCTGCTCCAGCTTCGAGTACTTCCCCGGCCTGCCCGTCTTCCACAGCCGCGACCTGGTCAACTGGACCCAGATCGGCAATGCCCTGGACCGCCCCAGCCAGCTCGACCTCCCTCCGGACACCCCCTCCTCCGGCGGCCTCTACGCCCCTACCCTGCGCCACCACGACGGTCGCTTCTGGCTGATCGTCACCAATGTCGCCTCCGGCGGCGGCAACATGGTCTACACCGCGACCGACCCGGCAGGCCCCTGGTCCGATCCCGTCCGCGTCCCCGGCGTCCCCGGCATCGACCCCGACCTCGCCTGGGACGAGGACGGCACCTGCTGGTGCACCTACGCCGGGGTCGCCCAGGTCCGCCTCGACCCCTCTACCGGCGAAATCCTCGGCGAGCCCTACCCCGTCTGGTCCGGCACCCCCGGCGCCACCGCGCCCGAGGCGCCGCACCTCTACCGCATCGGCGACCACTGGTACCTGATGCTCGCCGAGGGCGGCACCGAACGCGGCCACAGCGTCTCCATCGCCCGCGGCTCCTCCCCCAGCGGCCCCTTCGAGCCGTGCCCGGCCAACCCGATCCTCACTCACCGCGGCACCAGCAAGCCGGTCCAGAACACCGGCCACGCCGACCTGGTGCAGGCGCCCGACGGCAGCTGGTGGATGCTGCTGCTGGCCGTCCGGCCCCAGGGCGGCACCCCCGGCTGGCACGTACTCGGCCGCGAGACCTTCCTGGCCCCGGTCAGCTGGGAGGACGGCTGGCCCGTCATCGGCGAGGTCGGTGTGGAGCGCGCCGAGCTGCCCTGGCCGGTGGCGGCCCCCACCCCCGAGCCGGAGCGGGACGACTTCGAGCCCGGCGACCTGGCACACCGCTGGATCTCCCTGCGCGACCGGCCCACCGAGCTGGTCAGCACCAAGGAGCGCGACAGCTGGCTGACCCTGCGCGCCCGCGGCGCCTCCCTGGACGAGCCCGACGTGGTCCTGCTGGGCCGCCGCCAGCAGCACCTCGCCTTCCGTGCCCGCACCCTGATCGATACGGCCGAGGGCAGCGGGGGGCTCGCCGTGCGCCTGGACGAGTTCCACCACTACAGCATCGAGTCGGCCCCCGGGGGCCGGCTCTCGGTCATCGCCAGGATCGGCTCGCTGCGCACCGTCACCGCCGAACGCACCCTCCCGGCAGGCCCGGTGACCCTCTTCGTCCGCACCGGACCCGCCCCCGAGCCGCACGGCGCGCGCACCGGCCCGGACTCCCTGGTCTTCGGCTTCGAGTCCGCCGACGGAACGGCGACCGACCTTGCCACCCTGGACGGCCGCTACCTCTCCACCGAGGTCGCCGGCGGCTTCACCGGACGCGTCATCAGCCTCTACGCCGCCACCGGGACCGCCTACTTCGACTGGTTCGACTACGCACCCCTGGTTTGCTAGGGCCTGCAGACACCTGTGGCGGTCCCGGTGCCTCCGGACCGCCACAGGCCCCCACCCACCTGTCCGAAGGGACAGCACGTGCACTCGACCGGCTCCACCAGGGGCTGGTGAACCGTCGTCAGCGGCGGCTCCACCCAGGAAGTGACCGGCAGGTCGTCGAATCCGACCGCGCTCAGATCGCCGGGGATGGTCAGCCGCGACTCCCGAGCCGCCTGGTAGACGCCCAGGGCCCGCAGATCGTTGGCGGTGAGAACGGCGGCCGGCTTCACACCCCGTCAGAGCAAGGCCATGCGAGCGCGGCACACGGACACCATCGAACGATCACCGAGTATCCGACCTACCCGTAAACGCCCACACCGCCCCAGCAGTCACCGCACATCACTGTTCTTCCACCCCGCGTTGTCAGCTCAACTGCCACGCTCCACCTCCGCCTTGGCAAAGAACTTCCCAATGACGATGTCAAGCCGCCGACGTGACGGTTGGTAGGACCTCGTAACACGCTCCGTCGCGGAGCATGGCCCACAAGACGTTGGCTCGTCGACGGGCCAGAGCGAGCAGGACCTGCTTGTGTCCCTTGCCCTCGTTCCGCTTGCGCCCGTAGTAGGCCTGGGAGGCGGAACAGGTTCTCAGACTGGCCATCGCGGAGAGGTAGAAAGCCCGGAGCAAGCCGCGGTAGTGCCGTGACCGGGAAGGTTCGCCGGGTTGGTGCCTTCGGATTCTCATCGTGAGGGTGTGAGTGAGGCCAGTGCGGTGGGTTGTACTGCGTTGGCGGCGGCCGAGCCGAGTAGTAGCTCGGTCAGGTTATGGGGTTGTGCCTGTTCGCCGGTTGGAGCCGCTGCTGCGATCCGGTCCAGCCGGAAGCCCCGGCCAGCCCGGCGTGTGCGGCACCAGGCGATGAGGTACCAGCGGCCGTCGGCGGTGAGCAGTCCGACCGGTTCCACGACGCGGTTGCTTTCGTGTCCTGCCGCGTCGGTGTAGGACAGCCGCAGCACCATGTTGTTGGCGAGGGCGTGCTCCACCGCGGTACGGATCGCGGAGTCGCCGTGCGTCGGCAGGGTAACGATCCGTGCGGCGAGTTCTTGGGCCGCCGCCGAGACGGGGCCGGTCATCGAGGCCACGATCTTCTGAGCCGCTGTGCGGGCCGCGCCGGCGTAGGGGGTGGAGGCGTCGGCCGCGGCGAGCGCGGCGGTCAGTGCCGAGGCTTCATCGGCGGTGAGGTGGATCGGGGGCAGGGTCATCTCCGGGTCGATCGACCAGCCGCCGCCTCGCCCGGGTATGGAGCGCACCGGGACACCGGTCTGCATCAGTGTCTGAAGGTCGCGCTGTACCGTGCGTGTGCTGACCTCGAACCGCGTGGCGAGCGCCGCGACCGTCAGCGGCCGCGGCGCCGCCGCGCGCAACTCTTCCACCAGCGCATACAGCCGGGCAGTGCGGTTCATGCCGCCGACGCTACCGTCACGCGGAGGCCAGGAAGTCCCGCTCTCGCCGTAGTTCCCGCTCGGTGATGGTCAGGGGGAACAGAGTGAAGCCGTGCATCGCGCCGGCGACGACGCCGAGCTGCACAGGCGCACCCGCCGCCTGCCACCGTGCGGCCAGGAACAGCGAGTCGTCCAGCAGAGGATCTTCGGTGCCGACGACGATCCGGGCGGGCGGCAGCCCGGCCAGGTCCGCGAACAGGGGCGAGACCTCTGGGCTACGGCGCTGCTCTTCCCCCATCCCCGGTGTGAACAGCTCATAGCTGCCCCGAAGCGTGTCGGTATTGCTCAGCAGCTGTCGGGGGCCAAACCTCCGCTGGCTTGGTGTCATCGACAGGTCGTAGGGGCCGAAGAGCAGGTGAGCTGCCCGGAACGCGCCGGTGATGCCGTGCCGATCGCGAAGGCGCAGCAGCGTCACGACGCTGAGGTGGGCACCGGCCGATTCACCGCCGATCAGCAGCCGGTCGGTACCGAACTCGCCCGCGGCGTGTTTCACCAGCCACCGGGCAGCCACTTCGCAGTCGTCGGGCCCGGCGGGGAAGGGGTGTTCCGGCGCGAGGCGGTAGTCCACGCTCAGCACGGCCAGCCGTGTCTGCTCGGCGAGCCGCCAAAGCCGCTCGTCCTGTCCGTCCGCGGACCCGAAAGCCCAACCACCTCCGTGGATGTGCAGGTAAACGCCGTCGACTTGGTCCGGCACGAAGACCCGTACCTTCACTGCGCCCTCAACGACGCGGTCTTGGCCGTGCGGCAGTCTTCCCGGTGGCGTGTCACCGCCGAGCCGGTTGCGCCGCAGGAGCGCCAGCGTGGCGGCGCTCGGCACCTGCCCGCGAGCTGGACGTCTCGCGGCGGCAGCCTCAAATTGCTCGTTGAACCCGAGGGTCTCGGGAAGGCAGTCCTCATCAGTGATCGTCATGCCCTCGACAGTCTCAGCGGCCCGCGACAACGCCCTGTCACCCTTTCTTTGTGAACTGCGTCATGCTTCTGCCGTGCTACTGGTGTGACCGGGATCGAACACCGGGTTAGTGCAAGGTGGCCTCACGTCGGCCGTCTGTGGTGACATGTCCGATCAGCATGGGGCGATTTGATGGCAGAGCCGGTCAGGGTGCGCAGGCTGTCCGGACAGGAGGGGCAGATTCTGCAGCGGATCGTGCGGCGGGGCAATACCAGCACGGTGCGGTTCCGCAGGGCGATGATGCTGCTGGCATCGGCGGGCGGCACCAGCGTCCCGGTCATCGCGAGGCTTGTTCAGGCTGACCAGGGCACCGTCCGCGGCGTCATCCACCGCTTCAACCAAATCGGTCTGGCCTGTCTGGACCCCCGGTGGGCGGGCGGCCGTCCCCGCCAACTCAGTCCTGATGACGAGAACTTCGTCGTCCAGACGGCCAAGACCCGCCCACGCAAGCTCGACCAGCCCTTCACTCGCTGGTCGATCCGCAAGCTCGCCGCCTACCTGCGCAAGGTGCACGGGCGGGGCATCCGCATCGGCCGGGAGGCCCTGCGCTGTCTGCTGGTCCGCCGCGGGATCACCTTCCAGCGCACCAAGACCTGGAAAGAATCCACCGATCCCGAGCGCGACGTCAAGCTCGACCGGATCGAGCTCGTCCTCGCACGCTTCCCCAACCGGATCTTCGCGTTCGACGAGTTCGGGCCACTCGGGGATCAGCCCGACCGGCGGGTCCGGCTGGGCCGAGCGGGGTCGCCCGCACCGGGTGCCGGCGACGTGTCACCGCACCCACGGGGTTCACCTACTTCCGCGGTCGGCGACGACACCTTGTGGGGCGTCAACCGCCGTCACAAGGGCGCCACCCAGTCCCTGGCCGCGCTGAAGTCCATCCGGGCCGCGCGACCGGACGGCGCCCCGATCTACGTGATCCTGGACAACCTCTCCGCCCACAAGGGCAGCAAGATCCGCCGGTGAGCCCGGAAGATCAAGGTCGAGTTGTGCTTCACCTCGACGAATGCGTCCTGGGCCAACCCGATCGAAACCCACTTCGGCCCGCTGCGGCAGTTCACCCTGGCTAACTCCCACCACCCGAATCACACCGTCCAGACCCGCGAACTGCACCGATATCTGCGCTGGCGCAACACCAACGCCCGACACCCTGACGTCCTGGCCGCCCAACGCCGTGAACGTGCCCACATCCGCAGTGAGAAAGGCATTCGTTGGGGCGGGCGCCCCCTCACCACGGCGGCCTGACCACGCCAACCCGGCGAACCTTCCCGGTCACGGCACTAGTAGGGCTTGGTCAGTTTCACTCTGGGTGGCGTGTCCGCTGGTCCGTGAGGGTCGTTGGGGTGGTGTGACACCTGAGGAGATGGCCGGGGTC
>NZ_JBVHLJ010000021.1:0-34353 GCF_055559055.1 Streptomyces sp. NPDC024687
AGGACGACGCACACTCACGCCCCATCCAACGACCGCCAACAGCACCAGTCACAAAACCATCCCAGAACACCAACTACCTAGACCAGATGCCCTCTTAGTCTCCGGGTCTGCGGGCAGACACGTGCGTATGGTCGTGCCGTAGTGCCGGGCGACCTCGACGATCTCCGGGTTGCGGACCGCGATGCCGGCGACGTGGTCGGTGGTGACCGTCTCCTCGTTGTCCGTCAGGACGTAGGCCGGCACTCCGCCGATGCGGCGGAACGTCGCGTCCAGACACGAGGTGACCGTCGGCAGCGTCTTGTCCCAGATCGGGATCACGATCCGGAACCGGGACCAGGCCAACCAGGCGCACCACAGGATGGTCTTGCGGCCCTGGATGGTCGGCCCGTCGCCGAAGTCGTACTGGATCCACAGCCCCGGCTCGGTCACCCACGGGCGATAGACCCGCCGCCGACCGGCCCTGAACTGGGCTTTCGCCTCGGCAACGGTGCGGCGGGTGGTGCGTTCCCCGCCGGTGAAGCCCATTGCAACGATCCTCTTGTGCACCACGTCCGGGCGGTCTTGCCCTGCGAACGGACCACCAGTTCCTCGATCATCGGCAGATAGGCGTCGATCGCACGGGCCCGGTGACGGCGCTGGTCCGGGTGCTGGCCGGCGACCCGCATCTTCACATACCGGGCCACCGTGTGGTGGTCAACGCCGGTCAGCTCGGCCGCAGCGCGGTAACTGCCCGTGAGGTCGTACGCCTCAAGGATCTCCATGATCTCCCTGCTGTTCTTCACCCGCCCGAGCCTCGCCGAGCGGGATGCGTCCAAAGCGAGCGGGGAGATATCTGGCCGTACGTGGGGAATGCCATGGCCATCAGGGGGGGCGGTAAGTGGCCGCCTATGGGGAGCTTTTCATGGCCGCCGTCAGTACAGCGACGACCTGCCGGACTCGGTCCCGAAGTACATTCAGCTCGAGGCCCACGGCACCAAGGGCTTCGTCCTGGACCAGCCTCTGGATAATCCGGCCCACGAGCAGCACAGCGACACCGACGAGGACTCCTGTGAGCACCATGGACGATCTGACCCGGCTCTGCCCTCCACCCGCGGCCCCTCCAGCGGTCGACTGGACGGCTGCAGAACGTGCTCTCGGCCGCCCGCTTCCCCGGGACTACAAGGAGCTCACTGATGTTTATGGGCCGGGCAGCTTCTGCCACTTCCTGCACGTTTGCCATCCGTCCGGCAGCCTCACCGGACCCCTGGCATCAAGCGTCCAGAAACAACTCCAGCGCGATTGGGACCAGGGCACCTTCCCCGTGCCGTGTGACCCCCGGCACCTCCTTGTCGCGGGAGTGACCGACAACGGCAACTACCTCTTCTGGATCACCGAACCGCCTCCGTGCCCGATGCGTGGCGTATCGCCATCAACGAGGCCCGCGGCCACGACTGGTACACCTTCGACGGCACCCTGACCGATCTCCTCACCGCACTCCTCAGCGGCGAACTCCATCTCCCCCTCTTCCCCGCGGACGTCCTCCACCGGGGCGCCACGTTCACGCCCTCCCGCCGTGACGACGCAGCACCGCTTGCGCCCCCGCGAGCCGGTCGGTCGACAGCAACACCATCCGCGAGTGGGCCCGCGCCAACGGCTACGACGTCCCCGGACCGCGGCCGCATCCCCGCAGCCATCCGCGACGCCTGGCAGCAAGCCACACAAGGCGAGCAGTAGGCTTCGGCCGTTCGGCCACTGAGGACGTCCGGCGTGATGCACCGCAGGATTGCAAGCCCACTCGCGCCGCTTCGAAACGAGCCGGCCTCACCGGCGTGACCTCGACTTCGCAGATGGCCGCCGAACGTCCTGCACGGGGGCCTCAGCCAGCCGGGAGCAGCTCATCGTCAGGACGGCCGGAGACGGGTACGAGGGAAGCCGCATTCATGGAACATCCACGGAGGAAAGCGTCATGAACGCCGCACTCGGCCGCCTTACTCAGCTGATCACAGCGCCGTCCGAGCCCCGGGCCACGGACTGGGACGCGGTCCAGGAGCAGCTCGGCGTCACCTTCCCTACCGACTACAAGGACCTGATCCGCGCCTACGGCGGAAGCAACTGGGACGACTACCTCTACCTCCTCGAACCGGGCTGCCCCAACGACAACTACGACCTCATCGAGTGGGAAGACCAGCAGACCGAAGCACTCGAAGGGCTCTGGGAGTTCGAGAAGAAGCCCGACGAACTCGCCGACCCCGGCAGCCGGGCCATCCCCTGGGCCACCACCGACAACGGCGAGTGCCTCTACTGGCTCGTCACACCGGGCCACAGCCCTGATCAGTGGACCGTCATGGTGAACGAGGCCCGCGGCGACCGCTGGGAGCACTACCCGATGACCTGCACCGAATTCCTCCTCGCCGTCCTCACCGGCGATGTGCAATCCGACGTGCTCTCCTCGCGTTTCCCGCTCACCACGCACCAATACCGGCAGCTCGCAGCCGTCTGACCGGCGCTGTCACGTTGTTGGGTGGGTAGGTGTCTGAGGGTGCGTCGTGGCCTGGTGGAGCCCGGTTCCGGGCCTGTGCTCAGGCCCTGGCCGCGGGGCTGGCGACGCCGGCGATCTGCTCCCAGATCGCGAAGCGGACGGTCATCTCGGCGCGGTAGTCGTGTGCGGGCATCAGATGGCGGCGGCACCGGAAGCGGGGTGAGATGCCGCTGAATGCGGACAGGAACCGCTGGGCTGCGCCGGTGCTGTGGAAGCCCTTCATCGCCCGTTCGCGCTGTCTGATTGGTTTATGACTGTTCTCCGCCCGGTTGTTCAGGTACTTCGACTGCCGGTGCTCGACGCAGGGCATGACCTCGCGGAGGGCCGCGCCGTACGAGCGGAGCTTGTCGGTGACGACCACCCGCGGCGCCGCACCGGTCTTCTCCAGCAGGCGGCGCAAGAAGCGCCTGGCTGCGGCCTTGTCCCGCCGGTTCTGCACCAGGATGTCCAGCACGTTGCCGTCCTGGTCGACGGCCCGCCACAGGTACTTCTGTTCCCCGTTGATCTTGACGAAGACCTCGTCCAGGTGCCACTTGTCCCCAGGCCGAGGCTGTCGGCGGCGCAGCGCGTTGGCGTACTGCTGCCCGAACTTGCCACACCACCGCCGCACCGTCTCATAAGAGACGGTCACGCCGCGCTCAAGTATCAGCTCCTCGGCCTCGCGGAACGACAGCGGAAAGCGGAAGTACAGCCACACACAGTGGGAGATGACCTCGACCGGATACCGGTGCCCCTTGTACGACAGCGACGCACTCCCCACGGACGACCCCTCCCAGCCTGATCGATCCGAAGATCATCCCACCGGTCAGCCAACGTGACAGTGCCCGTCAAAGCCCTCGCCCTGGGCGCGACGGCGGTCGGCATCGGCCGCCCGTACGCCTACGGCTGCGCCCTCGGCGGCACCGACGGCATCGTCCACGTCCTGCGCTCCCTGCTCGCCGAGGCGGACCTGATCATGGCCGTGGACGGATATCCGTCCCTCAAGGATCTCGTCCCCACCGCGCTCCAGACCGTCTGACCACCCGGCCACCCCGTTCAACCGATCGGTTGAACGGGGATTCATCCGGCGGCTCTCCAGCACCCTCCGAACAGCCGACGCGAGGAACCTCTCGCCTGTGTCAGATTCGAATCCCCAGCACAGCTCCCCCCATTGAGAGGCGCGCAGAGTGTCCAGTTTCCTCAGCCGACGACGTGTACTCGCCACCGGAGCCGGAGCGGCGCTCGGCGTCGGCGCCCTCGGTGCCACCGGGACCCCTGCGGCCGCGGCCTCGTCCGCCGGATCCCACCCGGCCGCGGGCGCCGAGGAGACCCGGACCCTCGACGAGCTGTACCAGGCCGCCCTGGCGGAGGGCGGCAAGCTCGTCATCTACTCGGGCGGCGACATCGACAGCCAGGGCGACGGCATCCGCAACGGCTTCGCGGCCCGCTTCCCGGAGATCGACCTCAAGGTCGTCGTGGACTACAGCAAGTTCCACGACGTCCGCGTCGACAACCAGTTCGCGACCGACACCCTCGTCCCGGACGTCGTCCAGCTCCAGACCCTTCAGGACTTCACCCGCTGGAAGGGACAGGGCCGCCTGCTGTCCTACAAGCCCGCGGGCTTCTCCAAGGTGTACGACGCTCTCAAGGACCCGCACGGCGCCTGGACCGCCGTCGCCGTGATCGGCTTCAGCTACTCGTACAACGTCGCCGCGGTCGGCGCCGACGTTCCGAAGTCCCCGCTCGACCTGATCGACCCGAAGTGGAAGGGGCAGATCGCGTCGTCCTACCCGAACGACGACGACGCCGTCCTCTACCTCTTCAAGCTGTACGTCGAGCACTACGGCTGGGACTGGGCGGCCAGGTTCGCCGCCCAGGACGTCCAGTTCGCGCGTGGCACGTACACGCCCGGGCTGGCCGTCTCCAGCGGACAGAAGGCGCTCGGCGTCGGCGGCTCGGGCTCGCTCGTGGCGCCGTCCACGGCGGCCTCCCGGTGGGCCGTCGCCGAAGGCCACCCCTTCATGGCCTGGGGCCAGCGGGTGGCGATCCTCAAGCAGGGCCGCAACACCACGGCAGCCAAGCTCTACCTCAACTGGCAGCTCTCCACCGCCCAGCAGCAGAACGCGTTCAACGGCTGGTCGGTACGGACGGACGTCACCCCCGCCGGTGGCCTCAAGCCCATCTGGAAGTACCCGAACGCGAACCTCGACGGCTTCCCCCGCTTCATGACGGACCGTGCGGAGGTCGAGCGCTGGAAGCAGACGTTCGCGCTGTACTTCGGTGAGGTGAAGGGGGACCCGTCCCCCGGGTGGCTGGGACTGCATCCCGGGGCGTAGCCGAGAGGCGTAGGGGTCGGGAGGGGGCTGCTGGTCCCTCTCCCGACCCCTATTTTTCCTTGCATCTTCACACAAGTCATACAGGCGGTCGCTAGACTCGGGGCTCTGTCCGATTGGATCAGTCTGCCCAAGGGGATCTGCCGTGTCCGACCGTGTCCCCGTCCGTTCATCGCTGACGGTTCGCGACGGTCGGTTCACCCGGGAACACGTGTCGCATCTGGCGTTCTTCGTCATCGTGGCGTCCGCGTTGCTGCAATTCGTGCTACTCAACAGCGAGTTGTGCTGGTACATCGCGGCGGTCAGCGGGTTGTTCGCGCTCACCTACACGGGCGGGGTGATGCTGTGGGACCGGCTCGGAGCGGTGGGGCGGGCGGCCTGGATTCCGGTTCTGCTCGCACTGTGGGGCCTCCTTCTCTTCGTCGTGCCGGCCGCGCTGGTCTCCGCCTTCGTGTGGTGTGCCCTGCCGTTGGCGTGTGCCGCGCAGCGCGTGCTCGGCCGCCGGTCCGCGACCGCCGCGCTCGCCCTGATCACCCTTGTCCTCGTCACGGCGCTGGTCGGGGTCGACGGCCGGTTCGTGATCGACACGGTGCTGGTGCCCGTGGTGGCGGTCTGGGGGACCGTCGCCCTCTACCGGGCCCAGCAGCGGGACGCCGAGGCGCGTCGGCGTCTCGTCGAGGAGCTGCGCGACACACGTGACCTCGTCGCCCGGCAGCAGCGCCGGGCGGGTGTGCTGGCGGAGCGGACGCGGATCGCCCGCGATCTGCACGACACCCTCGCCCAGGAACTCGCCGGCGGGCTGATGCTGCTCCAGGCTGCCGACCGCGACTGGGACGACCGGCCAGACGTGGCCCGTACTCGCGTGCGAGCGGTCGCCGACGGACTGGGCACCAACCTCACCGAGACCCGCCGCATGATCGGGGACCTCACCCCGTCAGCCGTCGCCGAGACCGGCCTCGAAGGCGCCCTGCGGGTCCTGTGCGCGCGCTCCGAGGCCGACGGTACGGCGGCCCGGGTACGGTTCCAGGCGGTCGGCGACCCCCAGCCCGTCCTCGACGAACACGCCGCCACCACCCTGTTCCGCGTCGCGCAGAGCACGCTGGCGAACGTCCGCGAACACGCCCACGCGGTGAACGTGCGGGTCACCCTCAGCCGGCAGCCGGACCACGTGGACCTCGAAGTCAGCGACGACGGTGTCGGGTTCGACCCGGCCGAGGCCTTCGCACGCACGGCGCGTCGCCCGGGCCGTGGCTTCGGACTGCCGGCGGCCCGTGCCCGGCTGCGCGAGTTCGGCGGCGACCTCGACATCAGCGGAGTGCCGGGCCGGGGCACCCGCGTCCGGGCCACGGTGTCCGCGCGGCCCCGGCCGCAGCCCACTGCCGTGCCCTCCGCCTCCGTCCCCGCGGCGACCGCCGGATGACCACAGAACCGCCCGGCGCGGTCGTGCCGCCGCTCCGTGTCCTGGTCGCGGACGACCACGCCGTCGTACGGGCCGGCCTGCGCGCGCTCCTGGAAGGCGAGCCCGACCTCGAGGTGATCGCCGAGGTCGGCAGCGGTGAGGAAGCCGTCCGGCTGGTCGCCCGGATGTTGCCCGACATCGCCCTGATGGACCTTCGGTTCGGGAATCCCGGGGGCGGGATCGACGGGATCGAGGCGACGCGCCGGCTCGCCGTCGCGGCACCCGGCGTGGCGGTGGTGATGCTGACCAGCTATTCCGGACGGGCCGATGTGGTGCGGGCGTTGGAGGCGGGCGCCCGGGGCTACGTGCTCAAGGCGGGGCCGCCCGAGGAACTGTTCCGCGCGGTGCGCGGGGCCGCCGCGGGGGCGCTGGGGCTGGCACCGGAGATCATCGGGGAGCTCGTCGGCCAGGTGTTCGACCCGGAGCGCGAGTTGAGCGGGCGCGAGGTCGAGGTCGTACGGCTGCTGGCCGAGGGGCGCAGCAACCGGGCCATCGCCGAGGCGCTGTTCCTCAGTGAGGCCACCGTCAAGACGCATCTCGTGCGCGTCTACCGCAAGTTCAAGGTCGACAACAGGGCGGCGGCGGTGTCGCAGGCCGTGCGCAGGGGCCTACTGGACCTGACCTGACCTCACTTGCCGCGGTCAGCCCCGGGCGGTGAGCCAGTCCTCGTCCGCCCAGGTCGTCGGAGGCGGGGTACTGCTTCGGGCGGGCGACCATCAGGTGCTCACCGAAGTCGACCCCGAGCGCATCGCCTGGGACAGTACGCACCCGAGCTGGCCTGCCTACGCTCCAGTGTTCACCGGCGGGCAGGACCCGCAGGAAGTGCACTGGAGCCGCGGTGACCTTGCCGGGCCGGTAGGTGTGGCTCGTGAGAAGGCTGGTGCGCCGCCGACCCGCCGGGCCGCCTTCTTCGCCAAGGAGGCCAGCGCCCTGTGTGTCGGGGACTACCTGCAGACGCATGTGCGGTTCCCTGAGCACGACACGGGGATCGACGAGGGCTACCAGCGTGTCGAGTGGATCGGCCATCTGACCGGCGAGCCCATCGCCGGGCTCCTCGCCGATCCCGGGTGGGCGAATGGCGCCATCACCCTGGTCACCGTCCACGAGGTGAGCGGCGTGCTCGTTCTTCCGGAGAAGGATGTTCACGTCCTGGTCCAGCCCAACGTGGAACGCGTCAGCGGGGACAAGGAAGACTTCTGGGACGAGGGACCTCTCTTCGAGCTGACCGGTGTCGTCGAACCCGACCCCGACGTCCAGCAGGCCAAGGACGCCGCCTCCCGGCCCGCGGCACCTGACGACGAGGCCGACCTGTATCCCACCATCTTTGCCAGCCCCGGGAGCCGAACACTTCACCTCGAAGGCATCACAGCCGTGCGGGCGGTGTCGGCCGCCGCGCTCCCCTGGCCGCACGGCCTGTTCAAGTGCGAGTACGCCGAGCGCGGCAACCGCATCGCACGCACGTACCCCGATGGGCACCGCGAGGACCAGACCGCGCACGCCGAGCTGTTTGCCGAACTCACTGAGCAGGAGTTTGCTGCCTGCCCGTAACACCAGGGGGACTGGCAGGCCATCGCCGAGGCCGCACTGGCCTGCGCCGAGGCCGACGAGGACGAAGCACCCGAACGCGCCCAGGAGCGCTACGACATGGAGCACCTCAGCCCCCGGGACCGCGAGTGGGCACAGGCTATGGTCGGCGACCACATCTGGTGGAACGAGGGGGACACCTCGCTCACCAATGGTCAGCACCGCCTGTGCGCGATGCGAGCGGCCGGCGTCGTACGCGTGCCCGTCTACCGGCCGTCACCTCCCCGGCAGCCAGCTCCCCGACCCGACGGACGCACAAGAACATGCTCGTACGACCGTCGAGAACTACTGGATCGGACGACTCACCGAGCTAGTACTCCAGCCGTAGATCGTGATCACGCTGGCGCTGGCGCTGCGGGAATTTCCGGTCAACGGTGGCGGATCAGCTCCCCCTGAACGCGGCCTTTGGGTGGCGCCGGGGAGCCATCATGGGTGCATGGCCGTTGTCCGGCGGTGTGCTGGTCTGGCGCTGGTTGTGCTGCAGGCGTGGGGTTTCGCAGCGCCTGGCATACTCAGGCCATGATGGATGTCGAGGAGTTCTGGGCCCTGATAGGCGAGGCGTGCGCCGAGGTTGACGCGCTGGAACTGGACTTCGACGATCGGCGCGACGCGATCGAGCGCGCGTGCGAGGAGCGGCTTGTGAGGCGCACGCCTGCCGAGATCGTCCAGTTTTCCCTGCGGCAGTGGCAGCTGCGTGACCATGCCTACCGGTACGACCTGTGGGCGGCGGCGTTCCTCATCGAAGGCTGGTGTTCCGACGACGGGTTTATGGACTTCCGCGAGGGCCTCATCTCGCTCGGCAGACACTGGTACGAGCGCGCGCTCGCGGATCCAGACTCTCTCGCTGACCATCCGGCGGTGCGGGACGGCGGGGACGTGCTCATCGGGAACGAGGACTTCAGTGGGGTGGCCCACCAGGCCTACCAACGGTGCACCGGTGAACCGGACGGGCTCAACGAGGCGCTGGAGGCTTCCCCGGAAGCCGGCCCGCTCAGCGCCATAACCAAGCCGGCCGGAGCTCGGTGGGACTTCGCCGACGACGATGAGATGCGCCGCCGCCTGCCACGCCTCGCCGGAATCTTTCTGGACTGATACTTCAGCGGTGGATCCTGATCACGCTGGCGGGGCCGGTTGCGGACATGGGTGCGGCCACCCGTTGATCATCGGTGTGTGAAGACAAACGATCACGCGGTGGCCGCAGGTCACAGCGTAGACTCTGCCCGCTGGCAGGACGCATTCGAGTGCCTGATGGACCGGATCGCGGGCCGATTCACCCGGGTCGAACCCCGCCGCAGGATACGGCGGTTGGTGCTCGGCCTGCTCTCGGACCTGCCCCGCAAGAACTGCTGGACCATCGCCGAATGGGCCGGAGAGGCCACCCCAGATGGCATGCAGCACCTGCTGAACCGCGCCAAATGGGACGCCGACATCGTCCGCGACGACCTACGCGACTACGTGGTCGCACACCTTCATGACGACCATGCGGTGCTCGTTGTCGACGAGACCGGCGACGTGAAGAAGGGCACTGTCACCGTCGGTGTCCAACGCCAGTACACCGGCACCGTGGGCAGAGTCGAGAACTCCCAAATCGCCGTCTACCTGGTTTACGCAGGTCAGCGGGGTCACGCTGCGGTGGACCGGGAGCTGTACATCCCGCGCTCGTGGACCGACCAGCCCGACCGCTGCCAGGCGGCCGGACTTGACCCGGACACCGCGTTCGCGACCAAGCCCGAACTGGCCGCCCGTATGATCGCCCGGTTCCTTGACGCTGGCCACCACGCCCGCTGGGTGGTCGGCGACGAGGTCTACGGCGGCAACCCGAAACTGCGTGCCGCCCTGGAGGAACGCGGCACCGGCTACGTCCTCGCGGTGGCCTGCAACCACGAAGTCACCACTCAGGCAGGCAAGTTCCGCGCGGACACCCTGGCCAAGAAACTCCCCAAGCGGGCCTGCCCTCAGCTGTCCGCCGGGGCCGGTGCGAAGGGGCAGCGCTTCTACGACTGGGCCCACATCGACCTGCCCGATCCGACCCCCGGCCACCGCCATCTCCTGATCCGCCGCAACCGCACCACCGGCGAACTCGCCTACTACCGCTGCTACTCGCCGCAACCAGTGCCGCTGACCACCCTGGTGCGGGTCGCTGGATCAAGGTGGCGGGTCGAGGAAACGTTCCAGTCCGCCAAGGGCCTGGCCGGACTGGACGAGCACCAGGTCCGCCGCTACACGTCCTGGTCCCGCTGGGTCACCCTTGCCATGCTCGCCCACGCCTTCCTGGCCGTCGTCCGCGCCGACGAACACACCCGCCACCCTGCACCGGACAACCTGATCCCGCTCACCTGCAACGAGATCGCGCGCCTGTTCATCACACTTACCGCCCAGCAGATCCACAGCACGGCCCATCGGCTCCGCTGGTCTCACTGGCGCCGCCGCCACCAGGCCAGATCCCAAGCAAGCCACTACCACCGCCAGGCTGCAGCACCAGCATGATCACGATCTACCGCTGGAGTACTAGGTGCAAAAGGCCGTTGGCCGCAGCGCTTCGGAGCGCTTCTCGCGCGCCACCGCATGCTGCGATGGCTGCTGCCGTGCCCCGACCGGCGTGATACCCGTCCCTGAACCGCGCCACCGGATACGTAAGCTGCCGGGAAATCAACGTGCTGATCAGGGATGAAGGGGGATGACCATGGAAGATCCTTGGCGCGTCAAAGAGGACTCAGAACGAGAAATGTGGCCGCTCATCCCGCTCAAAGGCGTCGGCCCGTTGCGGTTCGGCATGAACCCTGCAGAAGTCTGCGCCGCACTCGGAGGCGCGATGGCCGGCATGCATCGGGGAATCCCTCCAGAGCAGTCAAGCGATCACTTCACCGAGATCGGCGTCACTGCGTACTACGTCGCTACCGAGCTGACGTGTGTGGCGGCGGACGGTCGCCGGGGCCCACAGGTCACCCTGGACGGCGCATCCCTGACTGGACGAGTGCCATCCGCTGCCGATGACTGGATCGCCGATTACACGGAGCGACAGGCGATGGAACTTCGATACACACATGAGGGGAACGCGGTTGTGCCAGACCTCGGACTGGTGATGCGCATCCAGCGAGCCGGCGACGCTGTCGTCACAAGGCCCCTCCTGACCATCCGGGAATGGACGGAAGTCACCTGGGACTCGATCCCCATGGACGAGCGGAAGGTCTTCTGAACGACACCGCACGCCTCGAATCAAGGGCAACGACCAATGCCGTAGCGGGCAATGATCTGCACGAACCCACCTGAACCGCCGATCCGGGCTACTCGAGAACAGCCCGAAGTTCAATGATGGCGCCAGTGGTGGTGGATTTGCCGTACGTCGGCTTCGAGGACGTCACGTAGGTCGTCATCGTCCGGGGGGAGGTCCAGGTCCAGAGCGGCGGCGACCTTGCGGTAGGACGGGCTGCGGCCAGGACGCGCTGCTCGGAAGGGCTGGCGCCGCGCCGGGTGAGGGTCGTTGCGGTCTGCAGCTGGGAGCGGATTACACCGCCGTCTATCTGCCTCCGGAAGGGCCACCCCCACCCTTCTTTGCGTACACTCTGGGGCCCGCGGTCAGCGGTCCAAGCCGGGGAAGTGGCGAAGGCCAGCTACCGAGGTGGGGAGCCGTCACATGACTAGACGGACAGTCTCAGGGTGCGTTCTCGTTCAGGTCGTTGGCTGCGAAGAAGTCGCGCCAGTCCTGCACGGCCTGCCTGGCGGTTGTCAACGCGTCCGCCGTACGCAAGGAGCCATCGGGCTCAGCCCTCTCGATCACGACCGATGTCGTGTCCTCCCCGACCGTGCCGCCTGAGATCCGAGCGTTCTGCTCGCCCGGTTTCCGCTTCCGGTGCTTGTGGGTGTTGGCGACGTCGCCGACTAGCTTGAGTGCCGGATGAGCTCGGGCGTACGCGTCGGCCGAATGCCCCACCGCCTGAGGCGCTCCCGGGTCATTCCGCAACCAGTCCCTCAAATGCCAGCACAGCTCACAGAACCGGATAGGGAGCTGCCGCCAATCGTTCGGTGGGTCTGTCTGCCGGGCAGCTGCCGCCTCTAGTTCGGCGAAGGCGGCGAGCACGGCGCGCCATTGGTCCTGCCACGGCCGGTCCGGCGCGCACGTGACCCCAACCTGAGCGCTATCCACGGCGTGCACATGGTCCGCTACGGAGATCAAGTAGGTGCGCTCAGTCGTACCGCAGTCCGGGCATGGCTCTCCACTCGGCAATCCGCCGAGCCCTGTGCCGCAGGCCGAACATGTGACCGGCCACTCCGGCGTCGCGGCTTGCCTACCACTGGTCATGCTCCGATTGTGCGACTGGCGGAGAAGTATCGCGCGCTGGCCGAGCGGCCTGGATCCGTGAGCCGTACTCGGTGGGTCCCGGACAGGTCATCGTCGTCCGCGGAAACGTCAAGCCTCAGTGCGCCAGCGACTCTTCCCTGTGCACCGCGATGCGCCGCGTCGGAACGAGCGCTCGGTCAGGGGGCGTCCAGCAGCAGTTGGTCGGCTACATCGAAGCCGGCAGGGTGCCGGCGCGAAGTTCCGCCTGGGCCAGCTCCACAAGCTCGGGCATTTCCGGTTGGGAGGGCGGGAGCACCGGCGCGGTGAGCCGCACAAGCCGGAAGCCGACTTCCAGCTCCATTGAACTGCGATGGCCGGGCTTCCGAGGGCCGAACAGGACTTCCATCACGCTCTGATTCTCTGTCACGGGGCCAGCCTGTCGCAGGGTTCTGGCAGGGGGTGCCTTGTTGTCCGGGAGGAGGCCCGTCAGTTCGCGGTGGCGTCGTCTGCCCCGTCGCTGTCGGCCGACGGCGGGGTGGACTTTCGCGGTCGGCCGCGGGGCTTTTCGGCAGGCCAGTGCTCGTTGAGCAGTTCCAGGAAGCTGTCCGGGTCAGTGACCAGCGCGCTGAGGCACGCCACGACGAAGGCCTTCATCTCGCGGTCGCGGTCGCTCAGCGCCTGCGTGGCCTGCGCTTTGAGGGTGGCGTCGGGGCGGACGGTCAGGCCGGGGTCTCTGTGCCGGTCGCGTCGCTGCGGGGTCAGTTCCTACGCCCGGGTGACGAGCTGTGCGTACCGCTGCCGGGTGAGGTTCCCGATCCGGTCGCCACGTCGCTCATGATGACCACCGCCCTCGCCCGGGCCCCGCCCGGCCACCACGACGTGACCGGTCAAGGGGCGCCGGCCCTGGCCACTGTCCACCGTGTCGCGCGCGACTGGCCGGCGCAGAGCATGAACCGGCGGCGCTCGAAGCGCTGGAGCCCCGCTCCCAACTACCCTGCAAACCAAGGCTGTTCGAGATACGCGCGGGCAGCCCACGACACCCCTCGGGCGGTGCACCCCGGCCCCCCGGAATCACCTCCCCTCGGCGAGAGATCGCCACGTCAAACGGAGACATACATGCCCAGCTCTCCCCTGAACCGTCGCACGTTCATCTTCCTCGGTGCCGCGGTCGCCGCGGCAGCCGGCACCCGAACATCCGTGGCCGCCGCGGCGACCTCCCCCACGGCGCTCGCCGGCACGCCAACACCGGTCCGGATCGTCGACGACGAGGCGACCCCCGCCACCCGCGCCCTGTTCGCGTATCTGAAGCGGCAGCAGGGCAAAGGTATCCTGTTCGGCCACCAACACGACCTCACCTACGGCTTCACCTTCACCACCCCCAACGGCAGGGCGTCCGACACCCGAGCGGGAGTGGGTGACTACCCCGCGGTCTTCGGCTGGGACACCCTCATCCTCGACGGCGACGAGCGTCCCGGCACCAAGGGCGCAAGCGAAGCCGAGAACATCGCCGCGCTCAGCCGGTGCATCAGGCAGGGGGACGCACGCGGCGGGATCAACACCCTCAGCGCTCACATGCCGAACTTTGTCACCGGCAAGAACTTCTACGACACAACGGGCCGAGTGGTCAGCCAGATCCTTCCCGGCGGCGCGAAGCACGCGGAATTCAACGCCTTCCTCGACCGCATCGCAAAGGCAGTCAAATGCGCACTGCGCCCGGACGGCACAGCCATCCCGGTCGTCTTCCGCCCCTTCCACGAGAACAACGGAGCCTGGTTCTGGTGGGGCGCCGGCCTCACCACCCCGGCCGAGTTCATCGAGCTGTTCCGCTACACCGTCGAGTACCTGCGCGACACCAGGGGCGTCCACAACCTGCTCTACGCCTACTCGCCCAACTCGAGTTTCGCAGGCGACCCGGCCGGCTACCTGAAGACCTACCCCGGCGACCGATTCGTCGACGTCCTCGGCTACGACTCGTACGACGAAAACGCCGGACCGACCCCCTGGCTGGACGCAGCGGTGAAGGATCTGGCGATGGTGGTCCGGCTGGCGAACGAGCGAGGCAAGGCCCCGGCCTTCACTGAGTTCGGGGAGGGCGGCACCGAGGTCCGCAACCAGGAGTGGTTCACCCAGCTGGCGCAGGCCATTGAGGCGGACCCGCTGGCCCGTCAGGTGACGTACATGCTCACCTGGGCCAACTTCGGAGGCACCAAGCGCGCCTATGTGCCGTACCCGGGCCACGCCCTGTTCCCGGACTTCGTCGCCTACCACCAGGACCCCTACACCCTGTTCGCCGCCGATCTCCGGGGGGTGTACTCCGCTCACACCACCGCTGTCAAAAACGCCCCCTTCCTGCACCTCGTGACCCCTACGGACCGCCAGCGCGTAGCCGCCCCCAGGACCACCATCCGCGTGCGTTTCACACCCGCGGGGGCGAGCCAGGTCACCTACTCCGTGAACGGCGGACGCGCCAGACAACTGTGCCTCGACACCGACGGCTTCTACTCGGGCGACTGGTCGATCGACCCGGCCCTGCGGAACAACCGCTCAGTGACCCTCACCGTGAGCACACGGTTGGACGGCAAGACGCTCACCGACTCGGCCGTGGTCCTCCTCGGCGAGCTCACACCCCTGCCTGCCGGCTGGGTCGACGACTTCGAGGGATACGCCGCAGACGACACCGCCCTGAGCCAGGCGTACACCCACGTCAACTCCCACACCCTTACCCTGTCGGCCGACCACAAGTCCTCGGGCTCCTACGGACTGGCCTACGTGTACGACTTCACGGGCGCCGAGTACACCGGCGCAGGCAAGCCGCTCGACGCCGACTGGTCCGCCTTCACGTCCCTTGCGCTGTGGCTGCGGGGCGACGGTTCCGCAAACGGCGGGGCGCTCCAGATCGTCGCCGACGGCGTCGATTTCTGGTACCAGGTACCGCTGTCCGACACGAGCGGGCAGGAGGTCAGGGCACCCTTCAGCGAATTCACACCCGCTCCCTGGGACACCGAACACGCCCAAGCCGTGCTCGATGCGGCTCACCTCGCCGAGGTGACCGCGTTCAATCTGTACCTCGTCCACGGGAGCGGTGCAGCCACCAAGGGCACCGTGTACGTGGACAACATCAGGGCCGAATGACACCGGCCCGCCGTAACTCCCGAAGCCACGGCCTCACGCTGGCGAAGGGGCCGTTCCTGCCGGACACAACGTAGCCATCGCTCCAGCGGAGCACCCGTGCCGGCGCTGTCACGTTGGCTGACCGGGAAGGGATGATCTTCTGGTTGATCGTGCCGGGGGCTGTTCGTGGGGGTCGGCTCGCTGTCGTGCAGGGGACACCGGTACCCGGTCGAGTGATGTCCTCAACCACGCCCACGCCTGCTTGGCCGCTTCACCACCTACACCGCCGGCCAACGCGGTCAACAACGCTGTCGAGATCGGTTCCATCACACACCGCCCTCGCTTGGCCCGCTCCACCGCACCGAACCCATCCGATGCGCACCATTCCCGCGCCGTTGGCCGCATCGGTGCCGCACCACCACACCAGTGCGCACCCACCCCCCGAGTGGTGCGGCTGCCGGTGCGCACCGCCCGCACCGGTGCGTATCCGATGGCACGGAGTGGCCAAGCAGGAGTGGAGCGGGCTCCCTTGTCGAGTCATGGGCGGGCCCGCCTGCGCAGTTGGTGTGGGCGCGGCGCGGAGTTCAGCGAGTGAGCCCCGGAAGAGGTTCATCGGGCGGCAGTACGAGAGCAGGCAGGACGATCTGCTCGTCTATGCGGCGGGCTGTGTGGTGCCGGTGGAAGAGCCAGGAACCGCCTGCTCCAGCAGCAGACGCCGGAGGGAACGCGGGACAACTATCACGCCGTGATAATCCCGGGACCGGGCCGCAGGGATAGGACGAACAGCAACAGGGTCTCGGGAACAGACAGTCCGTTCCTGAACCGCGCCCACACAACGACGCCTCAGTCGACGACGACCACGTCGAGGGAAAGCAGCCGAAGCTGTTCCCCTACGAGGACGGCGTGGACGCCGCCATGTGCCTGATCAACAGGATGCCGCCGGAAGAGTTCAATAAAATGTCGAACCTGCTCATCAAACACAGGGACAGCCACATCGCAGCTGCCAGTTGAGCTTGCCGTGCGGTCGAAGGGCTGGTTTCTCACATGTGGGAAACCAGCCCTTCACTGTTCTGGACCAGGCTCGACCGTGCTGCCGAGCGCCCGGTCCATGGCAGGGCAGGGCGCTGCCCGCTGAGGGCCGGAAGATTTTCCCCGCATCCAACTACACGTTTCTGGTCCGCCCGCCCTTATGTGGGGTGAGGCGAGAGCGTGGGGCGGCCTGGAACGGCTCTCCGGGGAAGGGCTGGGGATGGGCGGAGAGGTTGCCACGATTGCCGGATCCGGCGCCGTGTTCGCGCTGGGACTGGCAACCGCGGTCTCCGGCACCGGCGAACACCTCCGCTCGACCGCCCAGAGCGCCGTGGAGACGCCGGCAGCCACACCGAACGACCTGCCCAACCGGCTCGATCCGGACGAGAACCGCAAAAGCGTGCCCACCACGACCACCCCACCCGACCCGGACCAACTCCTGGTCGAGGTCAGCGCCCCCACCAGCCACGAACCCGCCCCCGCGCACACCCTGCACACGTTCTTCGAGAAAGCAGCCGCCGTCTGCTGGAAAACCGCCACCGCCACCCACACCGACACCCGCAGCGACCGCATCGGCTACCACCTGCGCCGCTTCGCCAACCGGTACACGCCCGCCCCTTCCGGATTCGGAGAGCGCAGAACACCCTCCCCCTCCGGCAGCGCCCCAACGTGCTTCCACGGGGGGTAAGGGGAGGTCACGGTCCGGTGTAGGACACCGCCGCGGCACCTGCTGGTCAAGGGTCCGCGCGGGAGCTCCCGGCCGCCGACTACTTCTGGTACAGGACTCCTTGAGCCCGGCAGCCGTTCGTGGGCGCTTCCCAGAACGTTCTGCAAGGCGTCGTCCAGAGCGTCGGTCAGGGCGCTCTTCGGGGCGTGTCGCAGGGCGCCTCATCGCTGTCATCGGTGGTATCCGCGCGGGTGCCCTGGCCTGCATGGTCGGGGGTCCGCGCGGTGCCTGCCGTACCCCGACTACTTCCCGACGAGGGCATCTCGCAGAAGTCGGACCCGGTACCGGCGTCCTCTGCGGTCGGTGTGCCGTCCTCGTCTCGGTACTGCGCGAGCATCTTCTGGAGACGGGCCGCGAGTTGTGGGGGAGGAGCCAGAAGTGGCCGTCCTCGCGCTTGAAGCGCTTTACATGCCGCTGAGACATGGCTCAGCGGCTTTGGTCAGCTGGTGCGGCGGGGGTGAGGACGGCTCCGCGGCCACCGTCCGGGTGGTCACGGAGCCGTCCCTTGTCCTGGGGCCGGCCGGGCTCGCCGGTCGCCGGCGTCTGCTGCGTCGGCGGGCGCCGCCTCGGGTACGGCTTCTCAGGTCAGCAGGGTGACCGAGTAGTCGAAGGTGGTCCCCGTGACGGTGTAGGTGGCCGTCTGGCCGTTGTCACAGTAGGACACGTAGGAGCTGCCGTACTCGTTGGTCCCGCCGACCGCCTCGACGTAGGGGCGGATGTCGGTTCCCTCGGGTAAGGCGGTGGTGGACAGGTCGATGATCCGGGTTTGGTTGATCGGGTAGTCGCCGGTGGGGGCCGACTGTTCGCCGGTGCGGGTCGATGCGGTCCAGGACAGGACGAAGCCCGCGTTGTTGGTGACGGCGACTTTTTGCACACAGGGCTGGGCCTGCGCGGGGGCGGCAGCTGCGGTCATGCAGGGCAGTACTGCCATGGCTGTGACGCTGGTCAGGATCGCTGCCGATCGTCGCGTTATCCGGTTCATGATCGAATCTCCCGTCCCGGCCGGAACCGTTCCGGCCACGACCCGCGAGTGACCCGATGAGGCGTTAGGAAACCTGTGTGCAAGCGGAGTTGTGAGTGTCGGGTGGCGCGGTCGACCAGCTGGATGGAGGGTGCCGCCGACACCACACCGCTAAACTCGCGCTCGCCGCGTGATCAATAACCGCGTGCCCACCTTCACGGGGCACTGTCCACGACCCGCACCCCCGGCGAACCCGGCCTCGCCAAGGAGGTCTGGGACTACGAGCGCTACGCCGGGCACCGCGTCTGGGAAGGCGCCCGCGGCACGATCGGTACGACGTTCCCGTTCTGGCAGCGCCACCGCTACACCCGCTCACAGACCTTCCCGCGGCTGCACCTCGTCCTGGCGGGCAAGGAGGAGCACCTGCTCGACAACCGCCTCCAGGCGCTCGCCGACGACGTGAAGGGCATCGCCGTCGCCGTGTGGGTGAACACCCTGCCCCGGCTCCGGCGAGGCGAGCCCTGGTACGAGATCGGCGTCGATGACCCGTACCGGCGCCGTGAGCGCTACCCCGAGCCGGCAGGCCGCTGACAGTGTCGGGCAAGCCGTCCCGCAATGGTGGCTTGCCCGGGAGCTGGTGGCCCGGCTACCCCATGGCGGCGGCCACTGTCTCCAGGACGGCGCGCCTGCTGCGGGTCGACGGGAACGTCGGCCTGGCGCAGCGAGCGAAGCGTGGTGCCTTCGGCGCACAGCCTGCACAGCCCGATCACTGGTATCGGACCGGCACCGATCAGGGTGTGCGAGGAAGAGCTCTCGTAGACGGGCCGGTAGCAGCCGGGGCACAGCAGACAGTCCTCGAGTTCGTCCGCCCCACCCGGCCCGGGGTCCGGCGGGGTGAGCTGGCTGGCCGGTGTTGGCCGTTCGCGTGCGGCGCAGTGTGTCGTGCACGGGAGTGGAGTGGGTCGGGGGTGTGCGTCGCGCGCTCGGTATGGCAGGCCGGACAGCCGAGGGGTGAGTGCCAGGAGCACGAGCTGCGGTGGCAGGACTCGGAGAAGCACCGGCACCGCAGAACGCTGACAGTTGGCTCTCGTTCAGCGGGCGAGGGTGACGTCCACCGGTGTGTTCGGGCAGCCGTCCAGGATGTCGGTGAGGGCGGTCTGTTCGGTCTGGTCGATGGTGGGGTTCCAGCGGGTCTTGATGGTGATCCAGTCGGTGGCGTAGGTGCACCGGTAGCCGCCGGCTGGGGGCATCCAGGTGGCCGGGTCCTGGTCGGCCTTTGAGCGGTTGGACGTGGCGGAGACCGCGATCAGTGCCCGCGGGTCGTCGAGGTCGTTGGCGTTCGTCTCGCGTTCCTTCGCCGTCCAGGTGGAGGAGCCGGAGTCGCAGGCCTCGGCGAGCGGGACCAGGTGGTCGATGTCCAGGGCGCGGGCCGCGGTGAAGTAGGTGTCGTCGTACGGCGAGTACCAGGATCCGCCGGTCAGCCGGCAGCTCGCGTCCTGCTCGGGAGCGGTGACCGCTTCCTCCAGGAGGACCTCGTTGCGGGTGCTGCAGCCGTCGCGGTCGGCGTTGGTCCAGTGCCGGAACTTCGTCCGCTCGTACCCGGCGCGGGACTCAGTCTGGACGGGAGCGCGGCGAGGGCGTCTCGGACCGGCAGCGCGATCGTGTCGCCGGGGCTGGAAGCCGTGTGGGCAGTGGCGGTGGTGGGGTGAGCAGGACGGCGAGGACGGACAGCGCGGCGGGCGCAGTCCGGGCGGTGGAGGAACGCACGGCGGTACTCCTTCACGAAGACCACGGGAGGGGATAGTCCGTGATCTCCGTAGCGTGTCCGGTGTCCGGCACATGAGGTGCTCGGCCGTCAGTTCACCCGCGCGGGCGGAAAGGCATACCACCTCGCAGCCAGACCGGTGCCCCTGGCTGGGTGCGCGACGCCGTTTGCGGTGGTCAGGCGGTGTCCCGGGTGGCGGAATTGAGTAATCGTCCCTGCCTACCTGCGGTGCATCAGATGCCCCAGAGGGGGAATCGTGCATGGCGCGCACATCCCCTTCATCCCACGAAAGAGACTCACATTTTGTGTGCTTGTAGGGACGAAGTAAGGGCATCCGCTGGCCAGGAGGTTGATAACGATGGTTCCCCTGCTTCTGGTTCTTCTTCTGGCTCTGATCCTCTTCGGTGCGGGCTTCGCACTGAAGGCGCTGTGGTGGATCGCGGTGATCGTGCTGATCGTGTGGGTGCTGGGCTTCGTCGTCCGGTCCGCGGACGGTACAGGCCGCAAGGGCCGCTGGTACCGCTGGTAGACACAGATCCTCAGCGTGAGGAGCGCTAGGTGTAGCGGAGTATGACGTGGGCCCGGCCGGGAAGGCCGGGCCCACGTCATGCAAGAGGCGCATCCCCGCTAACTGTCCCTAACAAAGGCGTTGGACGTGGCGGTGGGTGATCAGGCAGACGGCGAGCCCGAGGAACGCTTCGTGGATGTCGTCACGTCGCTCCCAACGGATGCGCAGGCGGCGGAAGCCGTGGAGCCAGGCGATCGTGCGCTCGACGACGTAGCGGAATATGCCCAGGCCAGTGCCATGCGGCTCGCCTCGCTTCGCGATCACGGGGCGGATCCCTCGCTGCCAGAGCAGACGACGGTACTTGTCGTGGTCGTACCCGCGGTCGGCCAGCAGCGCGTCGGGGCGTCGGCGGGGTCTGCCGACCCGGCCCGCGACGGCCGGGATCTTGTCCAGCAGAGGCGCGAGTTGGGTGACGTCGTTGCGGTTTCCGCCGGTCAGCGACACCGCGAGCGGGCTGCCCTGGCCGTCGACGATGAGGTGGTGTTTGCTGCCCGGACGTGCGCGGTCGACCGGGCTGGGTCCGCTTTAGGCCCTGTCTGACAAATGACCACTGGGCGGGTCTGTTGTGTCTGGTGCTATTTGCCTTGCTGGGATGGCATCGGCCAGCGATTCTGGGCCGGTGCCAGGACAGCGGAAGAGGAAGCGGCAGCAAGAGGTCGCGAGGCGGCAGCTTGCTGCTCGCGACGCGGTGGGCGCGGGGCGGTGGGAAGTGATCTTTGAGACCCAGGACGAGACGGAGTGGCAGGCTTATGTGCGCCGTCTTCGTGCTGGGGAAATACGGATCGATGGATCGGTACTCCGGGTCGACACGCTGTGCGGGCGTCTGGTGCAGCCGACCAGTTATCGGCTGAGTCTGTTCGTGGCGGACCCTGCATGCGAGCCCGACGTTGGAGACCGTGATCATTGATTTCGTGGTGGGTCGTGGGGAGTTGACGGATGCGGCGTGGGAGCGGATAGCTCCGCTCTTGCCGCAGGTGGATGGCCGGGGGCGGCCGTGGCGGGATCACCGGTAGGTGGTGAACGGGGTGCTGTGGCGGTTGCGGACCGGGGCTCCCTGGCGTGATCTTCCCCAGCGCTACGGTCCCTGGCAGACCGTGAGCATTTTCAGCATGACCATCTATCAGGTGACAGCTCCGGCGCCTCTGGCGTCAAGCACTTGCCGGGGAGGCAGTCAGTTGAAAGCGTCGGTCATGCAGTCCACCCGGCAGTCGGCAGCCTCATAGCGCTGGCGGAGGGCGGCAGCTGCCTCTTCGCGCTCCACAAAGACGTACCCGTAGTGCTGGCGCGCCACCGTGGTCACGTCTCCGACCGTGACGATGGCCGGTTCGCCGTGTGTGGCCCGGCGGCGCGCTCCGGCGATTGCCATGTCCGCAGAGCGCAGCAGGTTTCTGGAACGATCCCGGATCACGGCTGCCTGGGCGCGTTTCGCCGAGAGGGGGCGCAGGACACGTCCCCTCCAAACGTAGCCGGCGGCGACAAGGATGAGACCGAGCGCTACGAACAGGAGTCCGCCGGGGGCGTGAGGTCGCATCTATCCAGTCTTCACTACTCGCGTGGTGATCGTCATGCCCGCGTCGGCGGCCGATTGTCGGAGCGACTTGGTGTCAGTGAGCCTTTGCGCAACGCACCAGGCTCCCGTGCCGTTGAGGGAGGTGTTCGAAGTCTCAACCCACAGGCGCAGGAGCCGCGTTGGTTCCGTATTCTGCCGCACTCGACCTGCCTCAGAGCGCCGCCATCACGTCCTGCCACGCCTGGTCATCGTGGTGGTCGGTCCTGACGACCAGGCGAGCAGGTCACCGACAGGGTGCGCGAGGGCGGCCTCGAAGGCCGGCTGGCGGCTCTCACCGTGGACGACCCCACCTCTGAGGCCGACCTGACAAGAGGCGTGCCGAGAGTTCCGCCGACGGGCTGTGCGGCCGCCGGAGTCCCGGAGTGCGTCGTCACGACCATGCTGTTCCGGCCTCTCTGGCCGTTCCCTGACCTGAGCCGTGGGTACGAGCGGCCGTACGTGCGGGGATCCGACGGATCAGCTCCTCCCTCCCCGGGATACGCTCGCGCCCTTGCCTGGTCAATTTCTCGTTCCAGGCTTCCTGTTCCGACCTTCTTCCGGGGGAAATCATGGGGATATCCGTACGCCGGTCCGTGTCGCGGAGAGTGGCGAGTGCAGCCCTCGGGTGCGTGCTGCTCGGCGGAGGAGCCGGGGCCTGCGGGACGGGTGGCGAGAGTAGTTCCGGCAAGTCCGCGCAGACGTCGGCGCCGGCCCTGACGCCCGCCGAGGCCGTGGCGAAGGCCGCGGAGGACTCCGCCAACATCACATCCCTCCGTTACCGGATCACCGGATCCGTGCCGGATCGGGGCCGGTTGACCGTCGACGCGGCCATGAGCACGGCGCCGCTGTCCATGACCATGGAACTGACCATGCCGGACCAGCGCGCGAAGGGCCCGCTGAGCATCCGGTTCGCTGGTAAGGCGATGTACGTCGGCGGTGGCGCGCTCGACATCCGGAAGTTGGGGAGATCCGCGAAGCTGGACCCCGACAAGTTGAACGGCAAGAGCTGGCTCCGGATCGAGCCGGCGGCCTGGGGTCTCATCTCCGTTGACAACCGGTCCTACGGCATACTGCCCCACCACGTCGAGGGCAGCCCGATCGTCCAGTCCACGCTGCTGACCGGCGCCAAGAACGCGAAGAAGATCGGGGCCGAGACGATTCTCGGCGCCCGCACCACGCACTACCGCGGAACCGTCACCTTCGACGGATTGCGGGCCGCCCAGGATGCTGCCACCAACAAGGCCAGCCGGGAACGCCAGACCCGCAGCCTCGACCAGTTCATCGCGCTGGAGCTCGACAAGAACCTCATCATGGATCTGTGGATCGACGACGCCGGGCGCACCAGGCAGTTCCGCATGCGGGGCGCCACCTACAAGATGCCCGTCAACGCCGGCGAAGAGCCGACCGTCGGCGATCCACTCGACATGACCGTCGCCTTCCTCCGGATCAATGAGCCGGTCACCGTCACAACCCCGTCCGCCGGGGACACCACGGACCTGGGCGCCCTGCTGGACGCGCAGACCAACTGAGCTTGGTCCTGCCGTCCAGGCGCCCCGGCGTCGGCACCGAGGCCGGCACCGTCGGCACGGCGCATCGAGTGCGGCGCCGAGCTCCCTGCCTACCCCGGTCGACACGCTGGGGGAGGAGCAGGTGCAGCAAGTCTTCGAGGCAGCCGAGCGGATCTTCGTTTCCCTGACGGGTCACACGGACTTCGACCGCGACCTGTCGCAGGAGATCCTCGCAGTCGCCCTCACGACCGTCAGCGCCGAGCAGCAGCAGGACTACGTACGGCAGTTGGAGGCCTTCGCGGAAGCCGGCCGGGAACGCCTCGTGCAGCTGTACGGGAAGTTCGGGCCGGGCGGGAAGTTCGCGGACGAGAGCCACTGCTATTTGACCCATCAGCCCGAAAGCGTCGTGGTCTGCGAGCGGCTGGACAGCGTTCCGATGTGGCTCGAAGCGGTGTGGAACGACGAACTCGACGCCGAAGTGACGCTGGAGCGCTTCACGAAGCACTGGCGTTTCGGTCTGGGTTCCTCATGAGCGGAACCGGAGGTCGAACTGTTGACCCACGTCGACTCGACGGCGACTTCGGGGAGAGGACGAGGCCATGGCGCCTGAAGATCCGGGACCTGCACGAACTACTGCGCCAGGCTCCCCGGCGAGGAGATCTTGAGCAGGACGGTATCCGGCTCGTGTACGACGGCACCGCTCTGCACATGTCCACGGCCGACACCCCGGACACCGTGATCGCCCGCGTCGACACCTGCGGGTTCATCACCGAACCGTGGGACGTGACCGCGTACCGCGCCAGCATCACCAGCACGGAGGTGTGGCTGCGCATCCTCAACAGCGAGCACGGCGACCACCTCATCGACGTCGCCCGTTTCTGGGCCCAGCGCCCCGCCGCGATTACGTTCACCGCGGGCGGGCACACGGCGGCGTTCCCGGCGATCGCCTGCCCGACAGCACCAGCCGACCGCCGGCCGTAGCACGGCCGGTCAGCGAAGAGCGAGTTCCGTCGGCTGGCCGCGACACCTTGCGGCCCGAGCGATGTCTCCGCACTCCGACGCAACTCTGAAGCCTCTGGCGGAAGTTCGGGGCACTGCCGCGTGGTGGACGGCTGTGGAACCATATGGCATGGGCATGCGGGGGGTGCGCAGGGCGACCTGGGGCTTCGCGGCGGCCGTCAGCGTCGTGACGCTCGCCGAAATAGTGGCGCACGGCCTCTCGATGGCGGAACAAACGACGACCATCGTGTCGGGAGTGGTCGCGGTCGTCTTGGCGGTAGAGGCCGTGGTGAACAGCCGCAGGCAGCAGGCGACCGGCGGCGCGTCAGAGGCACGCGTTCTCGCAGACCGGGAGAAGCGAGAACTAGGTGACCGTCGTCGTAGGCTCCTCGGCGACTTCGGCATCGTTGCCACGCATACGGTGAATGTCACCTTCCGGCGTCAGGGGAGTCCTCACCAGCCGTTGGCGGCGGGCATGTTCACGGATGTTCGCGCCTACTACACGGCGCTACCTGACGGGCGTTTGGTGATCACAGGTGCGCCCGGCTCGGGCAAGACCGTGCTGGCGGCCGAGCTGGTCCTGGAGATTCTGGAGGAACACGCGGCGGACGAGCCCGTACCGGTCCGTCTGCCGCTGTCCGGCTGGAGCACATCCGAACATCCTCCAGGACCCGACACGTTCGCGAGGTGGCTCCGGGGCCGCCTGGTGAATGAGTACGCGTTGACGTCGCTGTCGGCCCAGGCACTCGTCTCCTCCCACCGGATCCTTCCCGTTCTGGACGGCCTGGACGAAATGGACCCTGATGACGCCGACGTCGAAGGCTCCAGAGCAGCGAATGTGCTGCGGGCGCTCGACCTGTGGATCGACGGCCGTAAGGGGGTGCCGTTCGTTCTCACCTGCCGTACGCAGTGGTACGACCGCCTGGTCCGGGCAGGTCTGGCCCCGTCGGGCGTCGCGCGCGTCGAACTCGACAAGGTTAGCCCCGACCAGGCGCTTGAGTATCTCCGCAGCGTCAACAAGAGGTACCCGCAGCGATGGGAGTCCTTGTTCCACGAGCTGGAGTCCACTCCCTCAGGCCTGCTTGCCACTGCTCTCGACAGCCCCTGGCGGCTGACGATGACGGCGGTCGCGTACTGCAACGAGGGCAATCCCGGCGACCTCCTGCGCTCCTCGGATGCCGAATCCGTCCGGACCAGCCTCCTGGTGCACTACGTTCCGGCAGCAAGCCGCACACATCCCGACGCGTTGCCGTCCGGATACTCGCCAGCCGCTGTACACCTGTGGCTGGCCTGGATCGCGACACGACTCGGCCAACGGGGAGAGTTCTCGCCGGTGCATCTGTGGAGGCTGGCCCCGCCGAACCAAGTCCTGAGCATCGAGGCCGCCCTCGCGGCCGCACCCTGGCTGCTGCTTACGGCCTTGTCCGTACTGTGGGCCGACAGCAACAGTCCCCTGCGCGTTCTGACGTACCTCCTCAGCCTCACCGCGGTCTTCCCACTGGCTCACTGCCTGAGGAACCCGAAACCGCCAGCGGTGCTCGTGTGGGTCGGGCGCGCTAGAAGCGACACCTCACGCGATCTCAGCCGCACCGCGACGTACCTGCTGCTGTTCGTGCTGATCCTCGTTGGGGTGGCGGCTCTCACCGTGGACGACCCCACCTGCGCCTATATCGACCGGGCCGTCACGGATGGCTGGAGGGAGCCGGAACTCCCAAGCACCATCAACCCGTGGCGAGCCTCGCTCCTCCTGCTGACCCTGATGACCGCCGGGCCGTGCACGATCCTCCTCCTGATCGCCACACTGGCACGCTTGCTGGTGTTCGCCTTCCAGGGGGCACTTCGCCTCGTCCCGTCCGACGAGTCCCCCCGGGCACTGCGCGACCCGCGGTACCCGCTCGTCTACCAACTGCAGTGGGCGGCCGTGATCCCCTTTCTCAGCGGACTTGCAGTGATCATCTCGGCTCCCGACAGCCCGGCCTCCGGGCTGATCTTCTTTCTTTTCTATAGCCACATCCTCTTGCTGGTCTTGTCCCCCGAGATACTCCGCTACGCCGTTTTCCGCCTCTGCACCCGCGGCGAGGTTCCCCCGCACCTGACCGAGTTCCTCCACTGGGCCCATGGCGCTGGCCTGCTCCGTCTCTCGGGCAGCTCCTACGAGTTCCGCCACCGCGAACTGCAGACCTGGCTCGCGGCGAACCCGTCACCACCGACCGCATAAGACCGCCGAATCGGGCGGAATAACGGACGCGCCCGGGCCCGCCCGAGAAGGTCGTTCACCGTGCGCAGGAACTGGACGGCCGATGGGAGCCGGCCTTCGAGGCCGCGCTCGCGCACCCCGTCGGTGACCTGCTCGTCTTGGACCGGGTCACCCTGGAACCCCCGTGGCGCTGCCTGGGCCTGGGCCCGGTACTGGCAGGTGCCGCCATCCGGTGCCTCTCGCAGGACTGTGTCGGGCGTTGTCACGTTGTTGAGTTTGCAGGCTCCTGACGGTGTGTCGGGGCATGGTGGGCGTGCGGTTGGGTTCTGTGTTCAGGCCGTGGCGGGCTGGCCGGCGGCGCCAGCGATCTGGTCCCAGATGGCGAACCGGATGGTCATCTCGGCTCGGTAGCCGTGGGCGGTCATCAGGTGGCGGTGGGCCCGGAAATGAGGTGAGATGCCGCTGAACGCGGACAGGAACCGCTGCGCGGCGCCGACCGATCGGAAGCTCTTCATCGCGCGTTCCCGCTGCCGCGTGGGCTGGTGGCTGTTCTCCGCCCGGTTGTTCAGGCCCTTGTGACAGCGGTGCTCCACCGAGGGCATGACCTCGCGGTGGGCCGCACCGTAGGAGCGCAGCTTGTCCGTGACGACCACCCGCGGCACCGTACGGGTCTTCTTCAGCAGCCGACGGATAAACCGCCGGGCCGCGGCGGTGTCCCGCCGGTCCTGCACGAGGATGTCCAGCACCATCCCATCTTGGTCGACGGCCCGCTACAGGTACTTCAACTCGCCGTTGATCATGATGAAGACCTCGTCCAGGTGCCACTTGTCTCCCGGCCGGGGCTGCCGGCGGCGCTGCGCGCCAGCGTAGGCCTGCCCGAACTTGTCGCACCACCGCCGGACCGTCTCATAGGAGACGATCACTCCGCGCTCGAGCATGAGTTCCTCGACTTCGCGGAAGCTCAGCGGGAAGCGGAAGTACAGCCACAGGCAGTGGGAGATCACCTCGACCGGGTACCGGTGCCCTTTTCGGAGGTCCAGTGCCCGCCGGTCGCCTCTAGTAGGACTCCGTTAGGTCTTTCGATAAGTGCTGATCAAGAGCATGTTGGGTGTGTGGATGCACATGAAGTGAACCGTGTACGGGCGACGTTGGCGTTCTACGTGGCGGATGTGTTCGCGTCGGTGCCGTGCAAGGACCAGCGGGCGAAGGGCGACTGCTATCTGCGGGGGACTGATGCTGGACGGCCGCCGCAAGTCGATCCAGGCGATGGCCGCGCGGCTGCCGGACGGCAACGAGCAGAACCTGCAGCAGTTCGTGAACCAATCGACGTGGGATCCGGTACCGGTGCAGCGGCGGATCAACGAACGTCTGCTGCCGCTGATCGGTCCGGCGGCGTGGGTGATCGACGACGTGTCGGTACCCAAGGACGGAAGGATGTCGGACGGGGTGGCACCGCAGTACTGCGGTGCTTTGGGGAAACGGGCGAACTGCCAGGTCGCGGTCAGCGTCCACGCCGCGAGCGATACCGCCCCCTGCCAGCTGCAGCGGCGGCTGTTCCTGCCCCGGGAATGGGCTGCGGACACCGGTCGCCGGGCCCTCACCCGCGTCCCGCCTGAGGTCACACACCGCGAGAATTGGCGCCTGGCCCTGGACATGCTCGGCACACTGGCAGGCTGGGGCATGAACCCACCGGTCCTGGTGGCCGATGCCGCCTACGGCACCACCGCGCATTGTGCACGGCTACTGGCGCCAGCTCAGTCCCCTCTACCCGTCCCAGCGCGAGCACCGTCAGCACTGAGCCGGTCGGGCAGGTCACCCACTCGGGGGACCGGCCAGATACTGAGAGCTTGGTGGAGGGTTTCGCGGCAGTCGATGATCGTGTCGACGCCGACGATCTGCAGGGTGCGCAGCACGGCCTCGGTCGGTGCGGCCAGGCGTATCCAGCCGCCGGCGTCAGTGAGGCTGCGGTGGGCGGCGATGAAGATGTTGATGCCGGTGGAGTCCATGAAGGTGACCTGGCTCAGATCCACCACGATGCGCGGCCGGAGGATGCCGGAGGCGTCCAGGGCCTCACGTAGCATCTGGTCGCTGTCGTAGTCGATCTCTCCCGCCAGGGTCAGCACACGGATGCCGTCGGTGGCGGTGGAAACGACCGACAGCCGGGGCGGGCGCGTGGCGTGTCCGGTGTCCGCCATCTCTGCCTCGCTCATGCCGGTGATACTGGCACACCAAGACCCCTCACCTGCAGTGCTGCCCTGGCACAGAGCAGGTAATGCCCTCGCGAGCAGGGCGTAAAAGCGTGTACCACCCATGCGTGGGTAGGCGCGGGGGTGTGAACGGGGTAGAAGAAGCGAGCCGTGATGGAACCGGCCCCAGTGGGGACAGCCGGGCACCCGATGACGAGGTCCTCCAGGCCACGGTGGCCCTGGAAGGTGACGGCGGATGCATCGCCCGTGCCCGACACCTGGCCGCCGGCTTCCTGACACGCGTCCGGGCCGAGCACGGCCTGGACGTCTCGCAGCGGGCCATGGACCTGACCCAGCTGGTGGTCAGCGAGCTGGTCACCAATGTGCGCAAGTACGCGCCGGGCCCGGTGCTGCTGGACCTGCGCATCGCCGGCGACGCGGTCGAGGTGGTGGTGTGGGACGGCGATCCGGTACTGCCGGTGGCCAGGGCCGCCGACGCGGGACGTGTGGGCGAGCACGGTCTGGAGATCGTCATGGCCGTGGCCCAGGGCTTCGAAGCGCAGCGGGAGCCGGTCGGTAAGCGCATCACCGCCCGCATCGCCCTCACGGACGACACCGGCGACGCCCTCGCGGGACCCCGGACCTTGTAGAGCCCGCGATGTGGCGGGACAGCGCGGCGTGCAGTTCCCCCAACAGGACATCGGGCAGCGCCGCGCCCTGACCGTGTTCGAGGACGTGTTCGGCGACCTGGGTCAGCTTGATGTTGGTGTGCTGCGAGACCTCCCGCAGCACCGTGAAGCCGTCGGCCGGGGGTATCTGTCCCAGGACGGTCAGGACGCCGATGGCCTGGTCGATGACGGCGTGCGAGGCGAGGGCCTGCTGCAGCTGCCGGTTCTCCGCCCGCAGCCGTTCCAGCTCAGCCGCCAGCTCACCGGCCAACGCCGACGAGGGCTGCGGACGGGGAGGGACGGATGAGGTTAAGGCAATCACCGGGAAAGACAGCGGACACGGGCACCTTCAACGCCTGCCCGGGTTCCCTGCCGGCATCCATCCGGTTCCAGCCCGTCACACGGTGAGTCCCCCGGCAGCAACTCGCCGGAGGACACCCGCGGGGGCTTGTTTCCCAACCCCACTGAAAGCGAGTCACCACCTGCCGCCAAGGCATTCCCGCACAGACAGTGAGCCTTGGGAGCGCGTAGATCAGCTCGATGCGGGCACCTGTGCTGCGGCGCGACGGGTGGCGCTGGGGTGAGTGACGCGGCGGCACGGCATCAATGACCGTGCCGCCGCGCGGCTTTCCCACGACGGCCGCGTCAGGACGCTGATCTCACCGCGGGCACGTATCCCGGAGCGGATGTTCTTGAACCCCCGGCCGACTCGGGCCGGGGTGAGCCGGCCGGGGGCGGCGGGTTTCTCCCAAGGGCGGCGGAGGTCTTCAGTGAGGGGCCGGCCGAGTCGGAGCTGGGTGTGGGCGATGATCAGGATCCAGGTCCGGCGGTCCGCGGCTTCGGGGGTACGGAGTTTCGGTGTGGTCCAGCCGAGGATCTGTTTCGCGAAGCGGAAGGTGTGCACCAGGTCGAAGCGGCGGAGAAATGCCTGCCAGAAACGGTCCTCGTCGTCCGGAGTGGCGGGCACGGATGTGCGCACCACGAGCGCGTCGAAGAGCATCGCGGTGATCGAGGAGCCGATTCGTCGTACGACCTTCTCGTCCTCGTCCTCGTCCGGCCTGGCCTGGCTCGTGGCCACGAGGCTCAGGCCGAGGTCGGCGGTCTGGGGCACGTGCAGCGGGCGGCCGTCGAGGTGGGCGCCGGCGTCGGCGAGTGCGGTGTAGGTCTCACCGGTCAACTGCAGGTGAACTGCGGTCAGCACCGGCTGGTTCTCGCGCACGAGAATGGCGGTCACCGCCCACTCCGGCAGGGCGTGCAGGTGGTTGACGTTGCCTTCGGCCGGATCCAGGACTCGCCATTCGCCGGGGGCAGGGCCCTGCCCGCGAGCTCGTCCTCCACCAAGCAGGCGTCCGGGCGCAGGAGGGCGACGCGGGGGCGCAGGACGTCGAGGGCCGCGTCGTCGTTGGCGGCGAGCGCGCGCATCAGCTCTTCGCGGGTCTCGTAGCGGACCACGTCGCCGAACCGCTACCGCAGCGCCGAACCCGCCGCCCGCACGGCGATCGCGGTGTTGCTCCAGCGGGGCCGTCCACACGTTGTGCTCGACGGCGAAGCGGACGGTGTCCTCGTAGAACGGGCGGGGCCGTCGCGGACGCCGGGGTGTGAGAGCCCGGTGCTGTGTCGGCGCCGGCAGGATGCGGCGGTGGTGGCCGGGCCGTGCGGCGCGGCCACCACCGGGACGGGTACGGCGTGACGTGCCTACGGGGCCGTCTCGTACGCGCCGGACAGTGCCTCGACCTGCTGCCAAACCCGCTCGGTGCGTGCCGGGTCGACGACGGGCCGCCGGACCGCGCCCAGCGCCCATTCCTGCTGCTGGCGGGTCGCCGAGTCCTTGCCGTGCAGTTCTACGGCGTGTGCGGAGAAGTCCCTTACGAGGACGGCGAAGAGTTCGTCGAGCACGTCTTCGTCGAGGCCGGTGAGGCGGGACTGTTCCAGGACGAGCTGTGCGTGGACGACGAGGGCGAAGAGCTGGCCGACGGCGAGGAGGAGGTCGAGGTCGCGGCTCTGTTCGGCGTCGGGGGCCGCGGTGGCGACGAACTCGCACAGGGCGTCGGCCTGTTCGCGCAGCCGAGCGACGTTGGGCAGGTGCGCGTACGACTTGAAGGCGGGCCGCCAGTCGTGGAAGCGGACCGAGCCGAGGCCGCGGGCCGGTCCCTGCCGGAACAGGAAGGTGTCGTCGGCGGCGTCGAGGCGGGTCGGCACGTCGGGGTAGGCGGCCGGATCCAGGAGGTGGCTGCGCATGAACTTCAGGATCAGCGCCAGGTTGACGTGGACCGTGCCCTCCAGCTTCGGCAGTCCGCGGATCTCCACGGCCGCCTGGGCGAAGTAGTTGTCCTTCTCGAAGCCCTTGGCGGCGATCACGTCCCACATCAGGTCGATGACCTTCTCGCCCTCCGTAGTCACCTTCATCTTCGTCATCGGGTTGAAGAGCAGGTAGCGGCGGTCCTCGGGGCCGGCGCAGCGGAAGTAGTCCACGGCACGGTCGCTGAACAGCTTCATCCCGACGAGCCTGACGTAGGCGTCGGTCAACTCGCGCCGCACGTGCGGGAAGGCGGTGACGGGGCGGCCGTACAGGACGCGGTTGTGAGCGTGGGTGACAGCCTCGTACATGGCGTGTTCGCAGATGCCGATCGAGGCGGTGCACAGGTTGAACTTGCCGACATTGACGGTGTTGAGAGCGGCGTCGAAGGCGGCGCGGCCGGTGTGCAAGACGTCCGCAGCCTGGACGGGGTAGTCCTCCAGGCGGAACTCGCTGACGAACTTGGACGAGTCGACGACGTTCTTGACCAGGTGGTAGGCCGGGTGACGGCTGTCGGCGGCGAAGAAGACGTAGCCGTCGGGGCCCTCGACGTCGGAGCGGCGGCCGAAGACGGAGACGAGTCCGGCGGCATTGCCGTTGCCTATGTAGTACTTGGAGCCGGTGGCACGGAAGCCGCCGTCGCCGTCCGGCTCCAGCAGCATGTCGGTGGAGTAGATGTCGGCGCCGTGCGACTTCTCGGACAGGCCGAAGGCGAACACCTCGCCCTGGTCGAGGAGTTGGGCGGCGCGGTCGCGGGCGGCTGCGTTGTCGCTCTGCCAGACCGGGCCGAGGCCGAGGATGGTCACCTGCCAGGCGTACCAGTAGTCCAGGCCGTAGAAGCCGAGGATCTCGTTGAGCGCGGCGATCCGGGCGGTGTCCCACCGCTTGTTCGCCTCTCCCGCTCCGGCGGCGGAGGAGGGCGTCAGGAAGGTGGCGAACAGGTTCTCCTTCGAGGCGAAGGCGAGGAAGTCACCGAGCCAGGCGCGCGTTCGGTAGTCCTCGATCAGCTGTCGCTTCCCACGCTCCTCGAACCAGTCGACGGTGGCACGCAGCAGGCGGCGCGTCTCGGAATCGAAGTGCGCGGGGTCGTAGGTGCGCGGGTTGAAGAGGAGTTGGTCGGCCATGGTGAGGACCTCTTTGGACTGGAGGACATATGAGAAACGGAGAAATCTGAGGCTGGGGGAGCCGGAGGACCGGAGCAGCGGGTGAATGACGCGCCGGTCAGCGGCCGGGCGGACCGAAGCGGGCCAGCGTGGCAAGCACATCGTCCAGCCAGCCGATCATCATCCGCTCGTAGGCGATGCCGCCGAGCAGGACGACGTGCTGGAGCTCGTGTTCCGCGTCGAGTGCCCCGTCCGACGGTGCCACGTTCGCGTCGGGTCCGGTGAAGTCGCGTTCCTCGCCCGCGAGGTAGTGCGCCAGCCGGTCGTGGTGCGCCTGTCGGTGACGCTCCACCTCCTGGATCAGTGCGGCCGGGTCGTCGAAGGCGGCACCGCGGATCTTCACCGCCAGGTCGTGGCGGACGCTCTCCGGCTCGATCGGATCGTGCAGCCACGAGGACAGCGCGGCCCGGCCGAGGTCGGCGGCGGAGTACTCCTTCTTGTCCGGCCGCCCGTGCTGCGGGACGTCGCGGGCGTCGACCCAGCCGTCGTTCTCCATGCGCTTGAGCACGCGGTAGATCTGCTGGTGGGTCGCGGTCCAGAAGTAGCCGATGGACCGCTCGAAACGCCGGGCCAGCTCATAGCCGGACCCTGGTTTCTCCAGGAGCGACACCAGGATCGCGTGTTCGAGCGCCATGCCGACGATCGTGCTATGCAACTCGTTGCATAGCAAGTCCCGCGCACGTCTATGCGACGCGGCTCACCCCGGCCGGGGGCCTTCGGGGGGCCAGGGCTCTGGTTCCGGGGGTGGCGGACACAGACGCACCGTGTCACCTGGCGTCCCCACCACGCCGGACCCGCGGAGAACCGGCGACATGCGTGCGGTCCCCGGCGCACTCTCCGCCGCAACCAGCCGTCCTGCGCCGCCCGAGGCGCCGGACTGGTGGGTGAACAGAGACGAAGCGGCCGTCGTCGTCAAGGCGGTCCGCAGGCGCACCGGGCGCTGGGGGAACCGCGCCCCGGTGGCGATCACCGCCGGCTTGCACGGGGCCGGCGGGTTCGGCAAGACCAGCCTGGCGAGATACGTGGCCGCCCAGCGTTCGGTGCAGCGCCCGCTTCCCGGGCGGCGTACACCTGATCACCATGGGCCGGGAGGTGCGCGGCCGTGCGGCCATCGCCGCGAAGGTCACGGAGGAAACCCGGCTGCTTACCGGCGACGCCACGGAGAGCGGTTCAGACCCCGAGCGCGCCGGAGCCCATCTCGGCGCACCTCGCGCCGAGCGGCCGCTGGCGGCGCACAGCGCGGGCCGGGCTGGCCGCGAAGGGACTGGTGGGAACGGCCAGGATGTTTTCCGTGCTCACTCCGGCTTGAGAGCATCTGATCTAGGTAGTTGGTAGTTAGGGATGATTTTGTGACGGCGGGTGCTGGCGGTCGTTAGGCCGGGCGTGAGTGTGCGTCGTCCTTACCGCAGACGTGTCTGATGCCCGGTGGGCTCTGATCGAGCCGGTCTTCACCGCCTGGCGGGCGAGACGGACC
>NZ_JBVHLJ010000022.1:0-33026 GCF_055559055.1 Streptomyces sp. NPDC024687
GACGCGTTGGATCCCTTGTGGGGCCGCATCACGCGCATCGCCGTCAACCCCGAGCACTGGCCCGTCATCCCGCGCAAGATCTCCGCGAACGGCCATGTCGTCAAGGTCGGTTGGTTCACGCCGGAGATCGACCCGCACAAGCTGCTCCTGCTCTCCTACGGCACCGGCCGCTGGGATCTGCTGATCATCCCGCCCGAGACCGGGGCGGAGTCGGCGGCCCGGCTGATGGCCGCCGCGTCCGACCACGACGGCCCGCCCCTGACCGCGAGCGCCCTCATCGCCGCGGACGAGGCCCGGCACGGCATCGCCGCGATGGCCGTCCCGGAACAGCCCGGTCCGCCCAGCCGCCTGATCGTCGGCAAGTGAGGCGGCCGCCATGAACGCCTTCCTGACGGTCACCGCCTTCATCGTCCTCATCGCGGCTGCGGCATACGTGATCCACCGGCTCAACATCGAGCACGCCGACAGAATCGCCGCGCACCGGTACAGCACCCCTCTGCCCCGCCGCAGCGGACGCGCCACGCCACAGCCCCCGGTGGGACCGGACCGGTCTGAGTGGCCGACCGCCGGCGGACGACGGGACCACCGCGACGGGGGCCGCGGCCGTACCCACCGTGACCGGTGAAATCACGTCGGGCCGCTGAACGTCTGCGCTCCGAATTATTCAATAGCTGTGCCCGTGAGGTGAGATTTCAGCTGGACACGCGGACAGGTTCTCTGGCGTAAAAAGCGAACCAAAATGCAAAGCGGGACTTCTTAGCGCACACGGGTCGCTTCGGCGTGCTACTGTCGATCTCAGTTGAAGGTGTGGTTGAAGGAGATATGCATGGCTGCCGGTACCGTTAAATGGTTCAACGCGGAAAAGGGCTTCGGCTTCATCGAGCAGGACGGTGGCGGCGCTGACGTGTTCGCCCACTACTCGAACATCGCCGCCCAGGGCTTCCGCGAGCTACTCGAGGGCCAGAAGGTGACCTTCGACATCGCACAGGGCCAGAAGGGCCCGACGGCCGAGAACATCGTTCCCGCCTGACGCTCACGCGCACTTGCAGCTGGGGCCCGCATCCTTCGGGGTGCGGGCCCCAGCTGCACGCATTTCCGGCGTTTCCCGCAGCGATGAATATCGCCTCCGCGCCGCATCGCACCACTCGTTTCAGCTCCTGTGCCTGTACGAATTTTTCGTCGGCCAGATTCGCTGCCCGTTCCACCGGCCCTTCTTGCAATTCACCGTGCTGCTCATCGCTGCGGGAATTCCTTGATATGTGCCGCATCGAGGAAGGTCCCGCATGAACCGCACACGCACGAACGACCGCTTCACCCGCACCCGTAACGGCAGTGCCGACTCCGGAAGGGGCGGCAGCCGGTACGGTTCGCCGGCCCCGCGCCGGTCCGGTGGCCAGGGTCGCCGACCCGCCGCGATCCAGGGGGAGTTCGCCCTCCCCAAGTCCGTCACCCCCGCGCTTCCCGCCGTGGAGGGCTTCGCCGAGCTCGACATGCCCGGGGAACTGCTGACCGCGCTCGGCTCGGAGGGCGTGACCGTACCGTTCCCGATCCAGGCCGCGACCCTGCCGAACTCCCTCGCCGGCCGCGATGTCCTCGGCCGTGGCCGCACCGGCTCCGGCAAGACCCTCGCCTTCGGGCTGGCGCTGCTGGCCCGTACGGCCGGTCGGCGGGCCGAGGCCAGGCAGCCGCTGGGCCTGGTCCTCGTACCGACACGCGAGCTGGCGCAGCAGGTCACCGACGCCCTCACCCCGTACGCCCGCTCCATGAAGCTGCGGCTCGCCACGGTCGTGGGCGGTATGTCGATCGGCCGGCAGGCGAGCGCGCTGCGCGGCGGCGCCGAGATCGTCGTCGCGACGCCCGGGCGGCTCAAGGACCTCATCGACCGCGGCGACTGCCGGCTGAGCGAGGTGGCCATCACGGTCCTCGACGAGGCCGACCAGATGGCCGACATGGGCTTCATGCCGCAGGTCACCGCCCTGCTCGACCAGGTGCGTCCGGGCGGGCAGCGGATGCTGTTCTCCGCCACCCTGGACCGCAACGTCGACCTGCTCGTGCGCCGTTACCTCAGCGACCCCGTCGTGCACTCCGTCGACCCCTCGGCCGGCGCGGTCACCACGATGGAGCACCACGTGCTGCACGTCCACGGCGGCGACAAGCACACGGCCACCACCGAGATCGCCGCCCGCGACGGCCGCGTGCTCATGTTCCTCGACACCAAGCACGCCGTCGACCGCCTCACCGAGCACCTCCTGAACAGCGGGGTACGGGCCGCGGCCCTGCACGGCGGCAAGTCCCAGCCGCAGCGCACCCGCACGCTGACGCAGTTCAAGTCCGGCCACGTCAACGTGCTGGTGGCGACCAACGTCGCGGCGCGTGGCATCCACGTCGACAACCTCGACCTGGTCGTCAACGTGGATCCGCCGAGCGACCACAAGGACTACCTGCACCGCGGCGGTCGTACGGCCCGCGCCGGCGAGTCCGGCAGCGTCGTCACCCTGGTCACACCGAACCAGCGCCGCGACATGACCCGCCTCATGGCAGCGGCCGGCATCGTCCCGCTGACCACCCAGGTCCGCATCGGCGACGGGGCCCTGCACCGCATCACCGGCGCCCAGACACCGTCCGGCATCCCGGTCGTCATCACCGCACCGGTGGTCGAACGCCCCAAGAAGCGCGGCGCCACCTCACGCGGCCGACGCCGCCCCGCCTCGGCGGCCCGCCGGGTGTCCGTACGGCAGCCCGCCGTCGTAGCGGCGGCCTAGCACCTGGCACGACCCGCCCCGTGTGTGACGTCACCGGCGGCAGCGTGCTCATCGCGCTCTTCCGCTGAACCGCTTCTCCCCTTCTCCCTGTGAGGCATCATGCGCTGTGTCATCGCCCGCTTCCCGTTCGACCTGACCAAGAGCGGCGTGCTGGAATCGATGAAGGGTGTCAAACCCGAACCGGTCACCGGCGAGTCCGTGATCATCGGACGGCGCCACTATCCCCTCAAGCAGGTCGGCCAGGTCATCACCCGTCAGGACCGCCGCGACTTCAGTGCCGGCGAGGTCCTTCGGGCCATGGCCCAGCTCGGCTTCACCTGCCGCGCCCTTCCCGCGCCCGCGCCGGTGCGCAGCGGAAGCCCGTTGGAGCGGGCTTCCGCACTGCTCGGCAGCCCCATTCCCGTCTGACCGACGTTTTCTGTGGTGGCAGCGGGTGCGGACGGGTAGCGTCTGTGCCGGCTGTCGTGGTTCGGAGTTCCCCATTGCCCACGCCTCGGGTGTGGGCGCTTTGCTGTGCTGTGCCGCAGGGACCAGGGCGATCAACCTCCGTCCTCCCCACCGGGGGAGGGCGTTCATCGACTGGAAGGCATGACTATGGCTTCGGGAACTGTGAAGTGGTTCAACGCGGAGAAGGGCTTCGGCTTCATCGCGCAGGACGGTGGCGGTCCGGACGTCTTCGCGCACTACTCCGCGATCAACTCCTCGGGCTTCCGTGAGCTCCAGGAGGGCCAGACCGTGACGTTCGACGTCGTCCAGGGTCAGAAGGGCCCGCAGGCGGAGAACATCACCCCCGCCTGACCTTTCTCGTGACGTTCGGGGCCGCGCGGCGCACGCCGCGCGGCCCCGGCGTTTTGCGGGACGTTTCTTGGCCGCAGCTTGGTCAGACGTATCTCCTCGCTTTGATCTCCCAGGCCCGTTGCGTGCCTAGGCTTGGCCGACTTCGGGGTTCGGAGGGGGACTTCATGACCGTGCGACGCAGATCGCTCGCTTTCGTCGGGGTGGCCGCGCTGGTGCCGCTGCTCGCTTCCGCCGTCCCGGCGCAGGCGGCGTCGGGCTCACTGGCCGTCACCACGCTGGGGCGGCACGGCGCCAAGGTCGCGACGACGGTCACCGTCGTCGCGGTGCCGTCCGGGCAGACGTACAGCGTCGCCTCGGACAAGCGGATCAGCCTGCCCTCGGGCCGCTATCTCGCGATGACCGACATCTGGGAGCACGGCACGGAGGGGCTGGGCACCGACACCCTCGGCGCGCAGGTCGTGCAGGTGTCGGGAAGCACCTCGGTCACGCTCGACGCGCGCAAGGGCAAGGCCGTCAAGGTGTCGCTCGACACGCCGGCCGACGTGACCGACGCGCCGCGGATCAGCGCACAGGTGTGCGCGGCCACCGTCAGCAACATGCCCTCCGCCTTCAGCACGGGCGGCTGGAACTACCAGGGCTCCCTCTACGCCATCCCGAACTCCTCCAGGCTGCTGCAGTTCGGGTACCTGGCGCAGTGGTCGGGCCACGACAGCTACGTCGCCGTGAAGAACACCACGGGCATCCCGGCCGCGCCCGGCGGGTCGTTCAAGCGGTCGGGGTTGGCCACGATGCGCTTCTCGGTGCGCAGCGGCACGCAGCTGGCCCAGGACAACGACACCGCGCTTCAGGCGAGGCCCAGCACCGACAACTGCACGACCGACATGATGACCGAGGTCCGCGAAGACAGCGCACCGTACAGCGCCACCGTCCATGTGACGCCGGGGACCTGGCAGCCGCGCGACGACCTCTTCGCGAGCAACGGCGACGACATCGGCGGCGGCTTCCCGAAGGTCAGGACCCTGAAGGCGGGACAGAGCTTCACCCAGTCCTTCGGCCGGGCCGCGTGGAGTCCGATGCACTATCTGCCGACGGTCGCGCGCAAGTCCGTCCGCTTCATACCGGACGCCCTGATCGGCGACCCCGATGTCGGGGTCAACGGGGCCGACCCGACGAAGGAGACGGTGGTCCTGTCCAAGGGAAGCACCACCGTCAAGAAGCAGACCCTGACCAACTGGGGTACCAGCGACGCCGAGTTCTCCGCCGGCATCCGCTCGGCCGGCTGGTACGACCTGACCGTCGACGCCCACCGCTACCGCCCGGGCATCACCTTCCCCGCCGGCATGCTGTCGTCGCGCGTCACCCTCGACTGGCACTTCAAGGCCGACCCGGCCAGGCCGATGGTCGCGCCCGTCTTCATGACCCGTTTTCTGCCGACCGGGCTCAACAGCCACAACCAGGCCGCCGCGAACAGCACGACCACGGTCGACGTGAGTGCCGGGCGCGGCTCGCAGGACCCCGATCTGCAGTTCACCACGGTGACCGCCAAGTCCGTCCGCGTCTGGTCGTCCGCCGACGGCGGCAAGACCTGGAAGGCGGCGACCGTCAGGCACTCCGGGTCGACCTGGCAGGCGTCCGTTCACAACCCGGCCTCCGGCGCGGTCGCCCTGCGTTCCGAGGTGACCGACGCGGCCGGGGACCGCTCGGTGGAGACGGTCTACCGGGCGTACGCCATCGGCTGAGGCCGGCGGGGCGGGGTCACAGCAGGTGGCGGTTCGGGGCCTTCGCGCGGTCCTCGTACTCGCCCAGCACCACCACGTCCACGCCCTGCGCCGTGAGCAGTCCCGTCCCGTCCGCTCCCGCCACGAAGGTGTCGGGCTCCCGCCACGCCGTCACCACCCGGCGCACCCCCGCGTCGAGGATCAGCCGGGCGCAGGGGGTCGGACGGGAGGCCCGGTGGGTGCAGGGTTCCAGGCTGGTGTAGACGGTGGCCGTGGCCAGGCGGGGGTCGTCCGGGGCGATCTTCGCCAGCGCCGCTTCCTCCGCGTGCACGACCGGGTCGCCGGCCTCCCTGGAGTGGCCGCGGGCGAGTTCCGTCCCGTCGGCCGCCACCACGACCGCGCCCACGCTGAACGCGGTCTCCGAAGGTGGGCACTGCGCCGCCGACTCGCAGGCCAGCGCGAGCCAGTGGTGGTCCGCGGCGGTGGGGAGCGGGCCGGCGCCGGGGGCGGTGGGCTCGTAGCGCATCAGGACCACGTCCTCGATACGGCGGGTCTCCAGCAGGCGCAGCCGGCCGGACTGGTAGCCGCCCGGGCCGAAGAGGCGGGGGGCGTCCGGGGTGCCGACGAAGAGGGGGGCGAGGACCAGCTGCACCTCGTCCGCCAGGCCCTGCTGGAGGAGCTGGGTGTGGATCCGGCCGCCGCCCTCCACCATCAGCCGCTCGACTCCGCGCTCCTCGTGCAGGTGCTCCAGCAGACGGCGCCAGTCCAGTTCGGGGCCGAGGGAGACCACGTCGGCCGCCAGACCGAGGGCGCGGGCCCGCTCCGCGCCCTTGTCCGTCGTGTAGACGAGCTTCTCGCCGCCCGTGTGCCAGAAGTTGGCGGCCGGGTCCAGTTCTCCCGAGCCGCTGACCGTGACCTTCAGGGGGTACGGCGGCTTCCCGGCGGCGACCCGGGCCGCGCGGCGCGTCTCGGAGTTCACCAGCAGGCGGGGGTTGTCGGCGCGGATCGTGCCCGCGCCGATGAGGATCGCGTCCACGGAGGCGCGGACCTCGTCGACACGGTCGAAGTCGGCCGGGCTGGAGAGAAGGAGCCGGTCGGGGCCGGTGTCGTCGAGGTAGCCGTCGAGGGAGACCGCGGCGGAGAGGAGGACGTAGGGGTGGGGCATCGGCGCGGTCCCTCTCGAAAACGGATGGCGGGGCTTGGTTCAAGTTTGAAGCAAACCTACACTGGGGGCATGACGACCCGCTGGCTCAGCCCCGACGAGCAGCGAGCCTGGCGTGCGTACATCGCAGCCTCGCTCCTCCTGGAGGACACCATCGACCGGCAGCTCCAGCAGGAGGCCGGCATGCCCCACCTGTACTACTCCATCCTGGCCAACCTCTCCGAGATCCCGGAGCGGCGGTTGCGGATGACCGAGCTCGCCGAGTTTCTGAAGATCACCCGGCCGCGGCTGACGTACGCCGTCGCCCGGCTGGAGAAGGACGGGCTGGTGCGGCGCGAGAGCTGCCAGTGGGACAAGCGGGGCAGTGTCGCGGTCCTCACCGACGAGGGGATGGCGGTGCTGGAGCGGGCGGCGCCGGGACATGTGGACACGGTCCGCACCGCGCTCTTCGACCGGCTCACCCCGGAGCAGGTGGGGCAGCTCGAGGAGATCTTCACGAGCGTCACGGAGGGGCTCCAGGGTGAGGAGGGCGCCGTCGGGGAGGTTCCTTGGCGCCGTCGGTCGTCGCCGTCCTGTTCGTGACGAAGCCCTGATCATGGCGAAGCGCTGACCGTGACGTGCGCCATAAAGCCGTTGCTTCAAATTTAAAGCATGGGGTAGGGTCTCGATCAGTAGAACTGCTTCAAATCTGAAGCAGGTGTGCCTACGGAGCGGAGTACCCGCATGACCGACCTGCCCGCCGCCACCCAGCGCTCCCGCGTCCGCGTCCCGCTGCGCTTCGGGGACGGATACGGCGTGGACGCCGAACTCGTCACCTTCCACGGCCTGGCCGACGGGCGGGAGCACCTCGCCGTCGTCCTCGGCGACCCCGCCCCCGGCACCACCCCGCTGGTGCGGCTGCACTCCGAGTGCCTCACCGGCGACGTCTTCGGCTCCGCCCGCTGCGACTGCGGCCCGCAACTGCGCGAGGCGGTCGAGCGCATAGCCGAGCGCGGCGGCGTCCTGCTCTACCTCCGCCAGGAGGGCCGCGGCATCGGCCTCTACAACAAGCTCGACGCGTACGCCCTCCAGGACCAGGGCCTCGACACCTACGCCGCGAACACCGCGCTGGGCCTGCCCGAGGACGCCCGCGACTACACGGCGGCCGCGCAGATGCTCCAGGCCCTGGGGATCGCCGAGCTCGACCTGCTCTCCAACAACCCCGACAAGGCGGGCCAGTTGCGCCACCTCGGCATCGACGTCCGCGACCGGGTCCCCACCGGTGTCTTCACCACCGCCCACAACGTCCGCTACCTGCGCGCGAAGGTCCTGCAGACCCAGCACACGCTGCCGCTGGGGGAGTTGACCGAACTCGGCGTCGGCTGACCGTCACCTGGGCGTGTGCGCCAGATAGGCCAGCACGGCAAGGACCCGCCGGTGGCCGCTGTCGCTCGGCGGCAGGCCCAGCTTGAGGAAGACGTTGCCGATGTGCTTGCTGACCGCGCGTTCGGTGACGACGAGGGTCTTGGCGATGGTCGTGTTGTCGTGCCCCTCGGCCATCAGCTTCAGCACCTCGCGCTCACGCGGGGTGAGGGAGTCGAGCGGGGTGTCGCGGCGCCGGGTCAGGAGCTCGGTGACGACCTCGGGGTCGAGCGCCGTACCGCCGGCCACCACCCGCTCCAGCGCGTCGAGGAACTCGTCGACCCGGCCGACCCGGTCCTTGAGCAGGTAGCCGACCCCGCTGGTGCCACCGGCCAGCAGCTCGGCGGCGTACGACTCCTCGACGTACTGCGAGAGCACCAGCACCGGCAGTCCCGGGATCCGCTCCCTCGCCTCCAGGGCGGCCCGCAGGCCCTCGTCGCGGAACCCGGGCGGCATCCGCACGTCGAGGACGGCCACGTCAGGGCGGTGTTCGAGCAGGGCGGGCAGGATCTCGGGGCCGGTGCCGACCACGGCCACGACCTCGTGCCCGGAGGAGGTCAGAAGAAGGACGAGCCCCTCTCGCAGGAGGGCGTTGTCCTCGGCGATCACCACACGCACGGCAGCTCCACATCGATCACGGTCGGGCCCCCGACGGGGCTGGTCACTTCGAAGGTCCCGTCGAGCGCGGCGACCCGGCGCCGCATACCGAGCAGCCCCGAGCCCGCGGACTCGTCGGCGCCGCCCCGGCCCTCGTCCCGCACCCGCACGGTCAGACCGCGCCGGGTCCTGGCCAGCCGGACCTCGGCCCGGCCGGCGCCGCTGTACTTGGCGACGTTGGTGAGCGACTCGGCCACCACGAAGTAGGCCGCGGCCTCCACCGCCGCGGGCGCCCGGGTGCCCTCGTCCAGGCCGCCGTCGTCCACTCCCACGGCGAGCCCGCTGCTCGCGGCGAGCGCCCGTACCGCGCCGACGAGACCCCGGTCGGTGAGGATCGGCGGGTGGATGCCGCGCACCACCTGCCGCAGCTCCGTCAGCGCCTGTTCGGCCTGGTCCTGGGCGTCGTCCAGCAGTTTGCGGGCGGCGTCGGGGTCCCGCTCGTAGGCCCGCTTGGCGAGTCCGATCCGCATCGACAGCGCCACCAGGTTGGCCTGGGCGCCGTCGTGCAGGTCCCGCTCGATGCGACGCAGCTCGGCCTCGTGCGCGGCGATCGCGTCGGCCCGGGTCTCCCGCAGCTCCTCGACCCGCCGGGCCAGCCTGGCCTCGGGGGAGGGCATGAGCAGCACGGTCGACCAGCGGGCCTCGGTGTCCGCGAGCCGCACGATCAGCGGCAGGACGACGGGGTCGCGGCGCAGCGCCCCGGCCCACACGCCGTCGACGACCAGGCCGAGGGGCCACAGCGGGAGGGCGAGGGCGAGGAGGGCGCCGTAGAGGTAGTAGGCGAGCATCCAGCGGAGGTCCCTGAGCGTGCCGGGGTCCCGCACCGAGATGTGCAGCCGTTCGCGCAGGGTGCCGGTCATCGGTGTGTACGCCTCGGGGATCTCCCGGCCCGTCCACAGGGCGGTCAGGTTCCGCTTGGCGCCGGCGATCCGCCGTATCAGCAGCACGGCCTCGGGCAGCAGCCAGCAGCCGACCACGGCGACCGTACCGACGGCGGCGATCAGCAGCACGGTGATGAAAAGGTACATGCCGAAGCACATCGCCGCGGCCACGACGAGATGCACGCTCGCCATCGCCGCACGCTGCACCGACTTCCACATGCCGCTCACGCTAGACGAACGGCCCCGGTCGCACGGTGTAGCCCGCTACACCATCGGGGCCCGGACGAGGATCACTCCCCGCCGTCGCCGTCCTCGCCGCCGCCGTGGTCCCGTCGTGGAACTGCCGTCACGCCCCTCCAGTGAGGCGGTCCCGAACAACCCTGGCGCGGACCACTCTCCGGATGACGTATGCTGGTTACACAACGACGCGGGGTGGAGCAGCTCGGTAGCTCGCTGGGCTCATAACCCAGAGGTCGCAGGTTCAAATCCTGTCCCCGCTACTCACGGCTCAGGGCCGGAATCCAGTTCACTGGATTCCGGCCCTGAGTGTTTTTCCCCTTCATGACGTGATGTGACGCGGGGTGAGCGCGCGACCGCCCTCCGCGTTACAGCTGACATACCGTCAATGTCTTTGTGTGGCTTGAGTGAAGGCCAACTCGCCCGTTTTTAGGCGTTCATGGGCCGTAAGTCCAGCGTGATTTCGTTAATGATCAAGCGGAACAGCTTGGAATCGGGCCCCCACGTCTATTAACGTTCGATAACGCAGCGCGGTCGTCCCAGCCGTCACAAGAGACGGCTCCGTGCTCACGCGCCGAATTCCGCAAGGGAACCGGGGAACCACCAACTTGGGGTGAATCGCTCGTACGCCACCGTGGCAGCACGGTCGGTATACGCGCGTAGGAGACCTTCCTGCTCCGAACCCGTCAGCTAACCCGGTAGGCGAGAAGGAAGGAAAGGAGCGCGCCCACGTGGCGTCCAACCCGCCTGCCCCCGAGGCGCCGTACGTCCCGAGCGACACCCTCGTATACGGCGGTTACCGCGCCGACGACGAGGCCCCGCTCGGCGAGTGGAACCCCACCGCGGACTCCCTCGCTCCCGTACGAGGCCGGCATCGCGTCGCCAAGCAGCGTGGCGGAGGGTTCGCCCGTAGCTCCACCGTTCTGGGCGTCGGTGTCATAGCCGCCGTCAGCGCCGGCGGGATGGCCAGCGCCAACACCGGCAAGCCGCCGGTCTCCATCTCCATGCCCGACCTGCCCAACGTGGGCTCGCTCATCTCGGACGACTCGGCCTCCGCCGCGGACGACACGAGCGCCTTCAGCAGCGTCGGCGCCACCACCGCCGACACCGCCAAGGGCACCTCGGACGCCGGTGAGGCGCTGCGCTCGCGCATCCTGGCCCAGGCCGAGCTGCAGCAGGACCAGCTCGACACCAAGGCCGCCCAGGCCATCGCGGACGCCGCCGAGAAGGAGGCCGACGCGGCCGCCGCCAAGGCGGAGAAGGAAGCCCAGGAGAAGGCCGCCGCCGCGAAGAAGAAGGCGGAGGAGGCGGCCGCGAAGAAGGCCGAGGCCGAGCGCCTGGCCGAGCTCGCCAAGCAGTACACGCTGCCGACCTCGTCGTACACCATCACCTCGACCTTCGGTCAGGCCGGTTCGCTGTGGTCCTCCGGCTACCACACGGGCCTCGACTTCGCCGCCCCCACGGGCACGCTCATCAAGGCGATCCACAGCGGCACCATCACCGAGGCCGGCTGGGCCGGTTCCTACGGCTACCGCACGATCCTCACCCTCGACGACGGCACCGAGCTGTGGTTCTGCCACCAGTCCTCGATCAGCGTCAGCGTCGGCCAGAAGGTCGGCACCGGTGAGGTCATCGGCCGCGTGGGCGCCACGGGCAACGTGACCGGCGCGCACCTGCACCTGGAGGTCCACCCGAACGGCTCGGCCGACGGGATCGACCCGATGGCGTGGCTGCGCGGCAAGGGGCTCACTCCCTGACGCGCCTCCTGAAGCGCCCCTGAGGGTTTCCCGCCGGGGCGCCGGAGCAGGTGATTCCGCTTGTTTACGAGGACTTTGCGGCCGTGGCGGAAGAGCGGCGTCCGGCACGGGTGTTGACGTTGGCATGACTTCTCTTCGCAAGCTCGGCTCCTCCGACCTCGAGGTCTTCCCGCTCACCCTCGGCGGCAACGTCTTCGGCTGGACCGCAGACGAGGCCACCTCCTTCGACGTTCTCGACGCGTACACCGCGGCCGGCGGCAACTTCGTCGACACGGCCGACGCGTACTCGGCGTGGGTCGAGGGAAACTCCGGCGGCGAGTCCGAGACCGTCATCGGCAAGTGGCTGGCGGCCCGCGGCAACCGTGACGACGTCGTCATCGCCACGAAGGTCAGCCAGCACCCGCAGTACCAGGGCCTGTCGGCGGCGAACATCAAGGCCGCCGCCGACGCCTCCCTGACGCGCCTGGGCACCGACCACATCGACCTGTACTACACCCACTTCGACAAGACCGAAGTGCCGGTCGAGGAGATCATCGGCGCGCTGGACGAACTGGTGAAGGCGGGCAAGGTGCGGGCGATCGCCGCCTCCAACATCTCCGCCGCGCGCCTCGCGGAGTCACTGGCCTTCTCCGACCGCGAGGGCCTCGCGCGCTATGTCGCCCTCCAGCCCCACTACAACCTGGTCTCGCGCGACACGTACGAGGGTGAACTGGAGGCTCTCGCGGCCCGGGAGGGCCTCGCCGCCGTCCCGTACTACGCCCTCGCCTCCGGCTTCCTCACCGGCAAGTACCGCCCCGGTACGACGGTCGACAGTGCGCGTGCCACGGGCGCCGGCAAGCACCTGGACACCGAACGCGGCCGCAAGGTCCTCGAGGCGCTCGACGACATCGCCGAGTCCCACACCGTCCCGGTCGCCACGGTCGCCCTCGCCTGGCTCGCCGCCCAGCCGACGGTCGCGGCCCCGATCGCGTCCGCCCGCACGGTGGAACAGCTGCCGGCGCTGCTGGGCGTGGCCGACCTGACCCTGACGGAGGAGGAGCTGACGCGCCTGACGGAGGCGTCGGCCTGACCTCCGCCGCACGGTCTATGTGCGGTACGGGTTGTAGGCGGGGTACGGCACCGTCGGGTGGACCGGGGGGACCGGGGGCGTCGGCTGGGCGGGGTGGCCGGGGTGGCCGTGGTGCGTCGGCTGGGCCGGGTGAGGGGCGTATCCGTACACCCCGTAGACCGGCCAGGGCGGCGCGGCCACCGGTACCGGCGGTGCCGTGATCCGGGCCGCGTGGTCCAGCGCGGGCCGCGCGACATCCCGCCGCCGCCACAGCTCGTGCAGCAACTCCCGCTCCCGTGCGACGAAGTCCGCGTTCGCCCGTCCGAGCCGCCCCCGGCGCCGCAGGAACGCCAAGGACGTCGCGTACGCCTCGTACTGCGAGACCGCCCGTGCCGCGGCCCGCCCGCCGAACTGCCGCCGGGCGTAGTCCCGTGCCACCCGCCGCGCCCGCATCGAGCTCAGCACATGGGGCTCGGTCGGCGTCAGCCACCCGGCGACGGCGTACGCGGGCAGTTCCTCGCGCACGGTCTTCAGCTCCCGCTGCCGTGTCCAGATGACCAGCCAGGTCAGCAGCGCGAACGCCGGCACCATGAACATCGCGTACACCGCGAAGAAGCCGTACTCCCCGAACGTCGACGAGCCGTTCCATGTCGCGTGCATGCCCATCGCGAGCAACAGCCCGGACAGCGGGACGAGGACCCGCCGTATGTGCTGGCGTTCCGCCGACAGCGCGGAGATGCCGAAGCCGATGCCGGTCAGGACGGTGAACAGGGGGTGCGCGAACGGCGACATGACGACGCGCACGAAGAAGGTCGCGGCGGTGACCGAGGCGATGCCGCGGTCGCCGGTGAGCTGGTCGGTGCCGAAGGCGGTGCCCAGGTAGAGGATGTTCTCGGTGAAGGCGAAGCCGGTGGCGGTGACCCCCGCTATCACCACGCCGTCGACGATCCCGGTGAAGTCCCGTCTGCGGAACAGGAAGACGAGCAGTACGGCGGCGGCCTTGGCCGACTCCTCGACGATCGGCGCTATCACGGTCGCGCCGAGGGTGTCCGCGCCGGACGGGTCGGCGGTCGCCGTCGCTATCCACTTCGTCGCGAAGCTGTTGGCGATGATCGCTATCAGCGCGGCCGCGCAGGCGCCCCAGGCGAAGGCGAACAGCAGATTGCGCCAGGGCCCAGGTGCGACGCGGTCGAGCCAGCGGAACGCGGCTATGAGCAGCGGTACGGGCAGGACGGCGAGCCCCAGGCCGACCAGGAACCCCTCGGTACCGGTCTGTTGACGGACCAGGGCGAGGATGACGAGCCCGGACAGAGTGAGGAGGGTGCTGAGCGCGCCGTAGCGCACCCACTTCCGCTGCCACCAGTGCGCATGCCGCAGTGCACCGCCACCGGTGGGGTCACCGGAGTACGTCGGATACGGGGGAAAGGTGGCCACGGCATCGACCTTAACGAGACAGAGGCGCCGCCCGCAGGCGGGGCGGGATGCTCAGGCGCCGGTGGGGGACTGGTCGGGTCGGTCGGATCGGTCGCCGTGCTGTACGCGGCGGAACAGCAGGTCGTTCACGACATGTCCCTTCTCCAGTCCCTGTCCCTCGAAACGGGTCAGCGGCCGGAACTCCGGACGCGCCGCGAAACCGCTGCCTGCCTGGGTGTTCTCGAAGGCCGGGTGCGCGGTGAGTACGTCGAGCATCTGTTCGGCGTACGGCTCCCAGTCGGTCGCGCAGTGCACCAGCGCGCCGGGCCGCAGGCGGGTCGCGGCCAGGTCCAGGAACTCGGGCTGGATCAGCCGCCGTTTGTGGTGCCGCTTCTTGGGCCAGGGGTCGGGGAAGTACACGCGCAGTCCGTCGAGCGAGTCCTTCTCGAGCATCTCGCGCAGCAGGATGATGGCGTCGCCGTTGCCGACCCGGATGTTGGACAGCTTCCGCTGCTCGGCGAGATTGAGCAGGTTGCCCTGCCCCGGTGTGTGCACGTCGACAGCGAGGATGTTGGTGTCGGGGTCCGCGGCGGCCATCTGCGCGGTGGCCTCGCCCATCCCGAACCCGATCTCCAGCACGACGGGGTTGTCGTTCCCGAACATCTCACCGAGGTCGATCGTGCGCTGCCCGTCGATGTCGAGCCCCCACGTGGGCCACAGCCGCTGCAACGCGTCCGCCTGCCCCGCCGTGACCCGGCTCCGCCGCGGCTGGAAACTCCGGATCCGCCGCTCGAAGTGCGACCCCGCGGGATCAGCACTGGGCCCATCGGGAAACCGCGGCTCCCCCTTGGCCCGACTGTGCCGCACGGACACCCCGGGAACATGCCGAACGGACTCGCCGGAGGCGGGGGGCCGGGAGCGGGGGGCTTCGGAGGCGTTGAGGAAGTCAGACACAGTGGGGTCGATTTTACGGTGACCTCGGGGAGGAATGCGGCTCAGGGATGTTCCGGCCGTCACGTCCGGAGGGCCACGCCGGCCGCGTCACGCCGAGCGCAGTGTCTCCAGTGCCCGTCGGGCCACCTCGCGGCCGATCGGGAGGGACGCCGTCGCTGCCGGGGAGGGTGCGTTCAGGACGTGTACCGCGCGGGCTCCCTCCCGGATCAGGAAGTCGTCCACCAGCGTCCCGTCCCGCAGGACCGCCTGCGCCCGCACCCCGGCCGCCGAAGGCACCAGGTCGTCCGGCGTGACAGCGGGCAGCAGCCGCCGCACCGCCGTGGTGAACGCCCTCCGCGACACCGACCGCCGCAGCTCCCCCGTGCCGTACCGCCAGTGCCGCCGGGCTATCTGCCAGGACCCCGGCCACGCCAGCGTCGCGCCGAGCTCCCGGGGCCGTACGGTCCCCCAGTCGTACCCCTCCCGGGCCAGCGCCGGCACCGCGTTGGGACCGATGTGCACCCCTCCGTCGATCCCGCGCGTGAGATGCACCCCGAGGAACGGAAACGCCGGATCCGGCACCGGATACACCAGTCCCCGCACCAGCTCGGGCCGCGCCAGCGAGTAGTACTCCCCCCGGAACGGCACGATCCGCATCCCCGGCTCGTCCCCGGTCAGCCGCGCGATCTCGTCACAGTGCAGCCCGGCGCAGTTCACCAGCACCCGCGCCCGTACGACGTCCCCCGCAACCGTCTGCACGGCGACCCCGAGCTCCGGGCGCCGGTCGATCCGCCGCACCTCGGCGCCGTACCGGATCTCCGCGCCCGACGACTCGGCCAGCTGCCGCGCGACCCCGACGAAGTCGCACACCCCGGTCGTCCCGACGTGTATCGCGGCGAGCCCCACCACCTCGGGTTCGTACTCCGCGATCTGGGCGCCGCCCAGTTCCCGCACCGGAATGCCGTTCTCCCGGCCGCGCTGCACCAGCCCGTGCAACCGGGGCAGCTCACTGCGCTCGGTCGCGACGATCAGCTTGCCGGTGACGGCGTGAGCGATGCCGTACTCCGCGCAGAACTTGACCATCTCGGCGGCGCCCCGCACCGCGTACCGAGCCTTGAGCGAGCCCGGCCGGTAGTAGATCCCGCTGTGGATCACCCCGCTGTTGCGCCCGGTCTGATGCCGAGCGGGCCCCGCCTCCTTCTCCAGCACGACGACCCGAGTGCCGGGCGCGCCACGCGTGATCGCATACGCCGTGGACAACCCGACAATGCCCCCACCGATCACGAGCACGTCACAGTCGTAAGCGATCCCGGACAGCACCTGCACCACCTCCCACCCCCGATAGTGCACTGCACCACTGACAGTCACTTCAAACGCGGGGGGCGATGCCGCCGTCCGGGGCTCAAGCCGGCGCCATCAGCAGCGGCCGGGCCCGCTCCCTGAGCTCCACCACCCGGGGCTCGTCCCCGTACGGCTCCAGCCGGTGCAGAAGGTCCTTCACGTACTCGGTGGTACGGGCCGAGGAGATGCGCCCCGCGACCTCCACCGCCCGCACGCCCTGCTCGCACGCCGCGTCCAGATTGCCCGACTCGAGCTCGGCGACCGCGGAGACGACGAGCCGCAGCCCGTGCGAGCGTACGAACTCCTCCGTCGGCTTCGACAGCGCCTGCTCCGTGAAGCGGCGGACCTGACGCGGTGCCTTCAGGTCGCGGTAGCACTCGGCCGCGTCGGCGGCGAAGCGGTCGTACGAGTAGAAGCCCAGCCACGACGGGTCGTTGTCTCCGTCCCGGGACCGCTCCAGCCACCCCTCGGCCGCCTTGAGCGCCGCCCCGGCCGCGGCGGCGTCACCCGCACGCGCGTGTGCCCGTGCCTCGACGAGCCGGAAGAAGCTCATGGTGCGGGCTGTGGCCAACCCTCGGTTGCGCTCCAGCGCGGCCTGCGCGAGATCGACGCCCTCGTCGCCGAAGCCCCGGTAGGTCGCCTGCAACGACATCGACGCCAGTACATAACCCCCGAGGGGGACGTCGGCGGCCGCGCGGGCCAGCCGCAGCGCCTGGATGTAGTACCGCTGCGCCGCCTCCTGCTGTCCCGTGTCGAAGGCCATCCAGCCCGCGAGCCGGGTCAGTTCGGCGGAGGCGCCGAACAGGGCCCGGCCCACCTCGTCGGAGTACGCGCCGAGCAGCAGCGGTGCCGCCTCCACCCGTAAGCACTCGGGCACCATGGAGGAACGCCAGTCGCCGCCCCCGTACTTGGAGTCCCAGCGCCTGGCGTCCTCGGCGGCCTCCCGCAGCTTCTGCACATCGCTGTGGCCGACTTTGAGCGGTGCGCCGGAGCTCTCGGAGTGGTTCACCTCGCGCGCGACCGAGCTGTCGGCCGGGGTTATCAGCCATCGTGAGGCGGGCGTTGCGTATGCGCTCACCGCGAAGGAACCGGCGAGGGACTGCCAGATGCCGCCCGCGCCGGACCGGCGGCCGGCGAGGTCGAGACGGTAGAGCTCCGTGGCCGACCTGACGGCCTGTCCGACGTCCCTCGGGAAGGCGAGGCCCACCTCCGGTGCGGGATCCGCGTCCGCCAGGCCGATCTCGTGGAGCGGCACCGGACGGCCGAGTTTCTGGCCGATGGCGGCGGCGATGAGGTGCGGCGCAGCGCCCTGTGGCACCATCCCCTTCGACACCCAGCGCGCCACCGACGTCTTGTCGTAGCGAAGAGTCAACCCGCGTTGAGCGCCAAGATCGTTGACGCGACGCGCGAGTCCTGCGTTGCTGATTCCCGCGAGGGCGAGAACGGCGCCGAGTTTTTCGTTCGGCCCGCGTTGCTCCCTGGACATGCGCCACCCCTCGACACAGACGGCTGCCGCGCTGGCATAACCACGCGGCATTCGTAAACCCAGCGTAGTTCGCCGCATCCCAAGCGTTAAGGGGCATTGTTCCGGATGGCGGGATTGTGGTCCGTACTGAAGTACGGGTCCGATACGCGCAGTTGCGTCGTGCTCCCGTTGTGTGGCCGTGCGCCTGTCCGTGCGCTCTTCTCCGGCCACCGGGGGAGCGCTTCCATGGATGCTGCGTGGGTCGGCCCGCTGTACTGGATCCAGTGGGCTGGGGGACACCGCCGCCTACATCCCCGCGGGCGGCGGACCGGCCCGGGGGGCGAAGTGGCGTCTCCCGGGCTGCGCGCCTGTCGTGCGGCGCGCGGACGTGTACGGAGCGTGCGCAAGCCTGCTTCGATGCCGCCGATTTGGCCGAAAATCGACCCCGTTCCCGTGGGCTGTCAGCCCTCCTACCATGGCAGTTGAGGGCGCGTTAGGCGTTTTTGGGGAGCGTATCGGGGGCGCATTCGCGTCGCACTCCCCTTGCCCCGTGCGGGTGTTCGCAGGCGTACGCGGGTGTTGTCAGGGGCGCGTTCCCCGCATCCCGAGCGGCTCCACCGGCCCTCCGGCACGCTTCCTTCATGGCAGCATGGTGACCGGTTCGAACGGTGCACTGGTTGTCCACAGCCTGTGGAGGCGTCGATGCGGTGGTTGGTGGGATGGAGCAGCACCGCCGCGGGCGTGTCCCAGGTCGGTGCGGCGGGGGCGACCGGAAGCGACGGCGAGACCGTGCACCCGGTGGGTTCCCACCTGCTGTGGGGTGACCCGGATCCGCTGTGGGCGGTCGGCGACTGGCGCCCCGACGAGGTGCGCGTGCTCACCGTCGACCCGCAGACCCGGATCGCGGTCCTCGGCACCTGTGGAGCCTCCGACGAGCAGCTGCGGATCGGACTGCTCGCCGCGCGCGGAGGGGCACTTCGGCATCTGACGGCCTGGTCGGGGGCGTACACGGCGGTGGTCCAGGTGGGCCGCCGGATCACCGTGGGCGGCGACCTGGCGGGCGCCCGGCCGGTGTTCCACACGCCCTGGGCCGGCGGTACGGCCTACGCGACCGCGGCCCTGCCCCTCGCCGACCTCATCGAGGCCAACCTCGACTTCGGGCACCTGGCCGCGCTGCTCGCCGCCCCCGACGTACCGGCCGCGCTCCACGACTCCACGCCCTACGAGGGCGTACGGCGCATTCCGCCGGGGCACGCGCTGATCCTGCGCAACGGCGCCCGCGAGATCGCCGGCTACGAGCCGGTCGCCTCCCTCGCGGTCGCCGCGCCCACCGCCGACGCGGACAGCGCGGTCGACGCGGTGCGGGACGCGCTCGTCGAGGCCGTGCGGGCCCGGTTGTCCGCGCCCCGGCACGTGCCCGACATCGACCCCGGCCCGGTGCCCGGCATGGGGCCCGCCGAACGGCGTGCCGCGCGCGGGATGCCCGTACCGGGGATCGGGGCCGACCTGTCCGGGGGGCCCGCGTCGGGCACGCTCGCCCTGCTGGCCGCCGGGCTTCCGGGCATGCCGGGGACCGTCCTCGGACACGGCACCGGGGCCGGGGAGCGGCTGCTCGCGGTCACCTTCAACGACCTCGCCGTGGGCGGGCGGGAGGCCGAGCTGGAACGGGCGGGGACGCTCGCGGCGAACCCCCGGCTGCACCACGTGGTGGTGACCGGCGGCGAGGAGACGCTTCCCTACGCCGAGCTGGACGGGCCTCTGACCGACGAGCCCGGGCCGTGTCTGGTGACGGCCGCGCGGCACCGTGCCCGGCTGGCCGCGGGCAGCGCCGACCACTTCACGGGGTACGGGGCCCGGCAGGTGCTCGACGCGCATCCGGCGCGCCTCGCGGACCTGCTGATGGACCGCAAGCGGCGCCATCTGGTCCGGCCGGTGGCCGCCCTGACCAAGGCGGACGGTTCGGTGCTCGTCCCCGCGCGCGTGTACGGCGCCGCGCGGCGGCTGGCCCGTACGCCGTACCGGGTCGGTCTGGAGATGCTGGCCGACCGGCTCATGCACCAGCGTTTCGACGAGCCCGGGGGTGCGGTGGGGGCGTCTCTCGCCGCGCTCACCTGGGCCAGACCGGGTCCTGCGGCACGGTGGCTGACGGGTGAGGCGCTCGCTGAAGTATCGGTTCGCCTGCAGGGTGCCACGCACCGCTCCGGGGTGGGTCCGGGGCAGCATCCCGGCGACTTCCGCGCGCGTGCGGCGCTCGCGCGTCACGCGTCCGATCTGCGCGTCCTGGAGCAGGCGGTGGAGATCCGCTCGCAGCGGCTGCACGCGCCGTTCCTGGACAACCAGGTGGTCCGTGCCTGCCGTGCCCTGCCCGAGGCGCTGCGGGTCCGGCCCGGGGCTCGAGCGGAGATCCTCCGTACGGTCCTGGAGGGCGCCGGTGTCTCCGACCTCCCGCCGGGCTGGGGCGCCCCGTCCCACGCCTCCTCGGCCGCGGCGACCCGTACGGGGCTGCGGGTGGCGGCGGACTCCTTGATGTCCCTGTTCAGTACGCCGCTGCTGGCGCAGGCGGGGCTGGTGGAGGCCCGGGTGGTCCGCAAGGCCCTGCGGGCGGCGGCGGAGGGCGAGCCGCTGCCGTTGGACGGGCTGGCGGACCTGGTCTCCCTGGAGCTGTGGCTGGGCCGACTGCTGGCCCGCCGGGGGACGTGCTGGACGGGAACCCCGGCACGCGCGCGTGCGGTGCCGGCGGGGATTCGGCCGCAGCGGGGGGCGTTGGGCGCGGGGGCCTCCGGCGGTTGAGCGGTGTTCGTCCGCGGGTTCGGTGGGGGCGGGCGTTTTTGCGCAGTTCCCCGCGCCCCTGAGTGCCTGCGGCGGCCTGTTGCGGTCTGGTGGGTGCTTGGGTAGCGCGTGCGGTTCGGTGGGTGGGTCGGTGCCGGGGTGGGGGGTGTCCGTCCTCGGTCCGGCGGGTGCTGTTGCTTCATCGGTGCCCGGTATCGGACGCCGGCCGCTGCGGGCGGACACCCCCCACCCCGTCCCCTGCCCGCCGTACGCGGCCAACCGCCCATCGTGGCGCGCGGTCCGTCCTGGCGCAGGTGACGGCAACCCCCTAGGGGCGCGGGGAACTGCGCGATCAGCCCCCACCGGCCCGCACTCGCCCCACAACCTGACGCGGCACCCCCTTACGCTCCTCTCCGAGACAGGCCCGGCAAAAAGGCACAGCCTCCCCCTGAACCCGGTGACAATGAACCGGTGCGGTACAGGATTCTGGGGGTCACCCAGGCAACGGACGACGACGGCACCGTCATACCCCTCGGTGGCCGGCGTCTTCGTGCCCTGCTCGCCGCCCTCGCCCAGCGCCCCGGCCGTGCCGCGAGCGTCGAGACGCTGATCGACGAGGTGTGGGGTGAGGAGCCGCCGCAGGACGCCCCGGCCGCGCTCCAGGCTCTCGTCGGACGGCTGCGTCGTACCGTCGGCAGGGACGCGATCGTGTCCGGCCCCGGCGGGTACCGGCTGGCCGCCGGCGAGGACGACGTGGATCTCTATGTCTTCGAACAGCTCACACGGCGAGGAACCGCAGCCCTGGCACGCGGCGACGCGCTCACGGCCGGCCGGGAACTGACCGCCGCCCTGGCCCTGTGGCGCGGTGACGCCCTCGCCGACCTCCCCGACCGCACCGCCGCGACCCGCCCCGAGGCCCTGCGTACGGAGGCCACCCGGGCCCGCATCGAGGCGGATCTGCTGCTCGGCCGGGCCCAGGACGTCGTACCGGAGCTGAAGGAGTTGACCGGAGCGCATCCGTACGACGAATCGCTGCACGTTCTGCTCATCCGCGCCCTGCGCGACAGCGGCCGGGGCGCCGATGCCCTCGCCGCCTACGAGCGAGCCCGCCGAGCCCTCGCCGACGGCCTCGGCACCGATCCGGGCCCGGAGTTGCGGGACCTGCACGGCGAGCTGCTCATGGCCCCGGTCACCCACCCCCGTGTCGAACGCAGCGGCAACATCCGTCCGCGTCTTACCTCTTTCGTGGGCCGGGAACCCGAGCTCGACGCCATCCGTTCCGAATTGCACAGGGCCCGCCTCGTCACCCTCACCGGACCGGGCGGATCCGGAAAGACCCGTCTCGCCGAGGAAGCCGCCGCCGGGCTCCCGCAGGCGTGGCTCGTCGAGCTCGCCCCGCTCGACCGGCCGGAGGCGGTGCCCGGCGCGGTGGTCAGCGCGCTCGGTCTGCGCGAGACCGTGCTCATGACCACCGAGCTGACGGCCCCGCAGGACGACCCGCTCGCCCTGCTCGTCGAGTACTGCGCCCCGCGCAGCCAACTCCTGATCCTTGACAACTGCGAACATGTCATCGAGGCGGCGGCCCACCTCGCGGAGATCCTCCTCACCCGCTGTCCGGGGCTCACCGTTCTCGCCACCAGCCGTGAACCCCTGGGCGTGCCGGGCGAGTCCGTGCGCCCGGTCGAGCCCCTCCTGCCCGACCAGGCCCACCGTCTCTTCGCCGAGCGCGCCGCCGCCGTCCGCCCCGACACGGACGCCGTGCTCGCCGACAAGGAGGCCGTCGCCGAGATCTGCCGGCGTCTCGACGGGCTGCCCCTCGGTATCGAGCTCGCCGCCGCCCGGCTACGGATGCTGACCCCTCGACAGATCGCCGACCGGCTCGACGACCGCTTCCGGCTGCTGACCTCCGGAAGCCGTACCGTCCTGCCCCGCCAGCAGACCCTGCGGGCCGTCGTCGACTGGTCCTGGGACCTGCTCGACGAGCCGGAGCGAACCCTGCTGCGCGAGGTGTCGGTGTTCGCGGGCGGCTGGGAGCTGGAGGCGGCGGAGGCGGTGTGCACCGGGCCGGCCGCCGAGCTCCTCGGCGCGCTCGTGGACAAGTCCCTGATCGTGGCCACCCCGAGCGAGCGCGACGGCTCGGACGGCATGCGCTACCGCATGCTGGAGACCATCCACGAGTACGCCGTGGAGCGCGCCGCCGAGTGCCCCGAGCTGCGCGCCGCCGCCGAGCTCCGGCACCGCGCGTGGGCGCGTGCCCTCGTCGAGGAGGCGGAACCACAGCTGCGTTCGGCCGGGCAACTCCCGTGGATCTCCCGCCTGGAGGCCGAGCTGGACAACATCCGCGCGGCCTTCGACCGCACGCTCATCGCGGGCGACGAGACGCAGGCCGCCGCCCTGGCGCTCGGCATGGGCTGGTTCTGGTGGCTGCGCAACTACCGCCGCGAGGGCGTGACCTGGGTGGAAGGCGTCCTGCGCCTCGGGGCCGCCCTGGACAGGGGGGCCGCCCTGAAGGACCCGCAGCCGACAACGTCCGACCGTGAGACCGAGGATCCGGTCGACGCCTATCTCGCCACCGCGGACACCGAGACGCACCACCCGGCACACCGCCTGCGGATGAACCTGCGCATGCTCCATCTCTTCCTCAAGTCCGAGACGGAGCCCATGGACGGCGACCTGGACCCCCGCCTCCAGCGCTATGTGGAACTCGTCCAGAACCACTTCGCGCAGGGCGGCCCCGACGCGGCCCGACTCCCGGGCATCGTCTGGCCCATGATCAGCCTCACGCTGAAGGATCCGGTGGACATCCGCCCCATGATGGACACCTGCGTCGCCCACTGCCGGACCCACGGCGACGGCTGGGCCGTCGCCGTCGCCCTGATGTTCCGCACCCACCTCGTGGTCGACTCACCGGGCGGGATGGCCGGTGTGGACGACGACCTGGCGGAACTCCGGATGCTGAGCCGCCGCGTGGGCGACCGCTGGCTTCGCGCCCAGGTCTGCAGTGCGGCAGGCGAGGCGGCCATGGCCCGAGGCCGCTCGGCCGAGGCCAAGGAGGAGTACGAGGAGTCACTGCGCCTCGCCCACGAGGTGGGGGCGTACGCCGAGACGCCGTTCCTCCTCGCCCGGCTCGCCGAGATCGCCTACCGCGTGGGCGACCGCGCCACCGCGCTGACCACCCTGGACGAGGCGAGCGCCGCCGGCGACCTGTACGGCGTCCCCCAGACCCGGGCGTTCGTCAGGATGATGCGGGCTCACATCGCCCTGGAGGACAAGGACACCGCACGCGCGCGTGAGTTGGTCGACGCGGTGCACGAGCAGGTCGGTCAGTCAGCCTCGCCGCCCCAGTTCGCGGTAATGGTGAAGTCGATCGCCGCGATGGTGACGGCCGCCGAGTCGGGCCCGGACCATGGCCTGCCCCTGGTGGCGGACACCGTCCGGGAAGCGATCGAGAAGCGGTGTTCCGACATGGTCGTGGCGACACTCGTGGACGGCGCGGCGGCTCTGCTCTGCGACCTCGGCGACCTCTCGCGCGCGGTCCGGCTGATCGCCGCCGCCGAGCGGTGGCGCGGCGGCTACCCGCGTCCCCACCCCGAGTGCGTGGAGGCGGAGCGCGCCCAGGCCGACGCCCGTACCGGCCTCGGCCCCGTGCGCTACGCGGCGGAACACGCCCGGGGCACGGCTCTCACCCCGGACGAGGCCCTCGCCGAGCTCGACGATGTGGTGCGGGCGCGCGTCATGAACACCTGAACTTCGACTCCGCCCAGTCCGCGAGCATCAGGTCGTCGAAGGGGTTGTGCGGCTCGACCACCAGCCGTACGGTCCTGTGCCCGGCGAGGTTCACATGGACGGGCACGGCCGGGTCACCGCCCTCGACCAGCCCGGACCGCCACAGCCGGACCCCGTCGGCGTACACGGAGAAGTAGACCTTTCCGAGGCCCAGCGTCATGTCGTCGACGCCGACCATCGCGTCGTAGGAGGAGCAGGCGCGGTTGAGGTCGATCGTGACGGAGGAGCGGCCGTGCACGGTCACGCCGTGGGCGTACGTCCGGTCGGCGATCGAGACGCCGTAGCGCTGCCACACCCAGCTGCTCTCGCCGATCCGCATCTCGGGCTCGCTGCCGTCGCCCGAGACGTTGTAGGCCAGCTCGCTCCACTGGTAGACGGCCGGCGGGGCCGGAGCCGGGGGAGTCGGCGGCGGTGTGGGGGTGGGGGTGGGCTTCGAGGGCGGTGTCGGTTTCGGGGTGGGGGTCGGCGTAGGGGCCGGGGTGCGGTTCGAGGGCGGTGTGGGCTCGGGGGTCGCTGTTGGTGTCGAGGTCGAGGTCGAGGTCGGCGTCGGTGGCGGGGTCGGGGATGCTGCGACCGCCGCGACCGGGACCACCGGGGGGTCGGGCCTGTTCGGGGAAGGCCTGGGCGAGGGGTTGGCCGGTTCGACCACCGGTGCCGATGCGGGCGGCTTGGCGTCCGGTTTCCTGGCCGGGCTGTCGTCGCTGATCAGCGCGAGCGCCACCGCGGCGGCGGCCACGGCGACCACACCGGCCGCGATGCCGGCCTTCACCGGTGCGCCGAGCCCCTCCGAGGCCGCGGCGCCGCCTGCGCCCGCCCCACCTGAGGAGCCCCCGCTCGCCGCGGCGGCAGCTCCCGCCGCACCGGCGGCTCCTACCCCGGCGCCGCCCGCGATGAGCCCGGCGGCCTTGGCGTACCCGGCGGCCCCGAACCAGCCGATGACCGCGATGGGTACGACGGCGGGGATGCCACCGGCGACTTCCTTGATCTGGCCCGCGGCCAGCCGGCACTTGGCGCACTCCTCCAGGTGCTTGCGCAGACCCCGTTCGGCACGGGTCCGCAGCCCGCCACGGGCGTAGGCGCCGAGCCGGTCGGCGTAGCGGGCACACTCCTCGTCGCCGGCGAGGCTCGCGCTGACGTGGGCCTGGAGGTAGGCCTGCTTGAGGCCCTCGCGGGCCCGGCTGGCCAGCACGCGCGTGCCGTTGGCGTCGAGCCCGAAGAGGGTGGCGACCTCGCTCGGCGACTCGTCCTCGACCTCGGTGTGCCACAGCACGGCCTGCCAGCGCTCGGGCAGCGACCGGAAGGCCTGCATGGCCATGGACTGCTCGGCCACGCGCATCGCGTGTACGTCGGCGCCGAGGTCCACGGTGTCGTCGTCGGAGACCTCCGAGGTGCGCGCGGCCTGGGCGGCGAACACCGCGAAGTCGTCGACGAGCTGCTCGCGCTTCGCCGACTTCGTCCAGTCGGCGGCGACGCGGCGGACACTGGTGAGCAGATAGGCGCGTACGGCGTGCTCGGGACCGTGGCCGCGACGTACGGCCTGGAGCACGCGGGCGAAGACCTCGGCCGTGAGGTCGTCCGCGGTGTGGCCGTCGCGACAGCAGGTGCGGGCGTAGCGGCGCACCGCGTCCGCGTGGCGCCGGTAGAGCGCCTCGTAGGCCGTGTCGTCGCCGGCGCGCAGCCGCTCGATGAGGCCGGCGTCGGACGGTGGCATCTGCAGGGGCGGGGGCAGGACACTGCCGTCCTCGCGCCGGTCGCGCTGCGCGGGGACGGTGCCCTCGACGGGTTCGCCGCCCTGGGCCGGGATGCCGCCCTGCGGGATGCCCGCGCGGCCGCCCTGGCCCGGCACCTGCGGGGTGCCTCCGGCTTCCCCGTCGCCCTCACCGAGGGGTTCGTTCCGCCCGTCAACGCTCATCGCGGAATGCCCCTGCCGCCGGCCCAACCAGTCCCAACACCGGGTCAGAGTGCCATATTGGCTTTTGGTCAGTGCCCTGCGTGCGGCGCATCCACTCGTCCGTGGGGACTTCCCGCACGGCAGTACTGAGCATCACCGATATGGGGAAGACTCAACTGTCGCGGCCAGTGCGGGAGTTGGTTCACGCACTCGGAAAACGCCGGAACGGTACGGGGTGCGGTCGGCAGCCGACCGCACCCCGCTGTCACCCGTTCGAGTCACACCGGTCGGGACCGCAGCCCCTCCAGCAGGATGTCCAGCAACCGCGCCGAGGCCGCCGCCTGCTGCGCCGCGTCCGGCAGCGAGGGCGCCGCGGTCGCGATCACCAGCAGGACGTCCGACACCGACACGTCGGTGCGCAGCGCACCGGCCGCCCGCGCCCGGTCCACGAGCTGGCCCACGACCTCCAGCAGCGCCGCCGCCCCGGCATCGTCGTCGGCGGCGATCAGCGGGGCCTCCTCCGAGACCAGCCGCAGCTCGCCGGAGCCCGGCGTCGTCCGCTGCTGCGGCACCCGCGTCCCGTCGTAGCCGTCGGACACCTCGTCGGCGACCCCGACGCGCAGCACCTGCGGCGGCAGCAGCCGCCCGGCACCGGACGCGACCGACGTGCGCAGGAAGCGCGACAGCGCCGACCACGGCTCGTCCTCCTGACCGAGCGCCGCCCGTGCCTGGTCGGTCAGCCGGGAGGTCTCCTCCTCGGCTATCCGCCGGACCAGGACGTCCTTGCTCGGGAAGCGCCGGTACACCGTGCCGACACCGACCCGGGCGCGCCGCGCCACGTCCTCCATCGGCGCGCCGTAACCCAGCTCGCCGAAGACCTCGCGCGCCGCGCGCAGTACGTGTTCCAGGTTGCGCTGTGCGTCCACGCGCAGCGGGGCCGAACGCGATCCGTCCCGTCCGTTGCCCGCCGCGCTCATCGTCGAACCCATCGCGCCGCCCATCGCCCCGCCACCGGGTGCGATGGCGGACGCGGTGGACCAATGAGAGTCCTGAATGTGCATAAATAATCCCCCGGTAATGACGTCTCCCCCCGGAGACTCTCCCCGCCATCGAAAGCCGGAGCGTGCGGAACAAGCCCGTTTCGCGAGTCCGCCCGTCGCGGACCCGGAGCGCATCCCCCTACACCCCGTCGACACACGAACATAGTTGAGTGGGGGTCAATTCAGAAGGGGCAGGTTCCGCACGGAGCGCCCCCCGATCGGAGTACGGGTGCCAAACGCCCCGATTGCACCCCCTCCACCCACCCGGCGCACACCCATTGACCTGCGAATACTTCGCGACCTCCGGCGATGGGGCCAGCCCGGCGCACCGACGACTTCCGGTCACACAAATTGTCGAGGCTGTGGACAAACTGAAGCGACGGGTGCGTCATGGGATGGTGAAGGAACGTGCGCGCATTCTGGTTGTCGGCGGCGGCTACGTCGGGATGTACACGGCTCTGCGTCTGCAGCGCAAGCTGAAACGGGAACTGGACCGGGACGAAGTCGAGATCACCATCGTCGCCCCCGACCCGTACATGACCTATCAGCCGTTCCTGCCCGAAGCGGCCGCCGGAAACATCTCCCCACGCCACGTCGTCGTACCGCTGCGCCGCGTCCTCGACCGCTGCCGCGTCGTCGTCGGCGAGGTCACCGCGATCGACCACGCCAAACGCACGGCCCTCGTCACCACCCTCGCCACCAAGGAGGAGCACACGGGCGGCGAGCAGCTGGCGTACGACGAACTCGTCCTCGCCCCGGGTTCGATCGCGCGCACGCTGCCGATCCCCGGCCTCGCCGACCACGGCATCGGGTTCAAGACGGTCGAGGAGGCCATCGGCCTGCGCAACCACGTCATCGAACAGATGGACATCGCCTCCTCCACCCGCGACCCCGCGATCCGCGACGCGGCCCTCACCTTCGTCTTCGTCGGCGGCGGCTACGCGGGCGTGGAGGCGCTCGGCGAGCTGGAGGACATGGCCCGCTACACCGCGCGCTACTACCACAACGTCCTCCCCGAGGACATGAAGTGGATCCTCGTCGAGGCCTCCGACCGCATCCTTCCGGAAGTCGGCGAGGACATGGGCCGCTACACGGTCAGCCAACTGCGCCGCCGCAACATCGACGTACGGCTGAACACCCGCCTGGAGTCCTGCCTGGACCGCGTCGCCGTCCTCAGCGACGGCAATCGCTTTCCCACGCGTACGGTCGTGTGGACCGCCGGCGTGAAACCCAGCCCGCTCCTCGCCGCCACGGACCTCCCGCTCAACGAGCGAGGTCGGCTGAAATGCACCCCCCAGCTCACCGTGGAGGGCACCACGCACGCGTGGGCGGCCGGAGACGCGGCCGCCGTCCCCGACGTCACCGCCGAGGAGCCCGGCACGGAGACCGCCCCCAACGCCCAGCACGCCGTACGCCAGGCGAAGGTCCTCGGCGACAACATCGCGCACGCGCTGCGGGGCGAGCCCCTGGAGACGTACTCCCACAAGTACGTCGGCTCGGTGGCCTCCCTGGGCCTCCACAAAGGTGTCGCGTACGTCTACGGACGGAAACTGAAGGGCTACCCTGCCTGGTTCATGCACCGCGTCTACCACCTCAGCAGGGTCCCCACCTTCAACCGCAAGGCCCGGGTCCTGGCCGAATGGACCCTGTCGGGACTCTTCAAGAGGGAGATCGTCTCTCTCGGATCACTCGAACATCCCCGAGCGGAGTTCGAACTCGCGGCCGGTGGAAAGCATCCTCACGACCCGCCGAACGACCCGAAGGGGTCGTCCTGACCGGACCGAGGAACTCCATGGACCGCCCCGGCGTCTGACCGATGTCGACCTGGTCGGTCACCCTGCCAGACTGGTGCCCGACTTCGGACGGGCAGCCGCCCGCCCCTCGAACCCAGAGGTTTTCCCACCGTGCTGCACCCTCGGGCTGCCGCCCCCGGCCCCCCGGCCGGGCCCGGCGCCGGCCCGAAGACGCCGAAGACGACGACACGAGGCAAGGATTCGTGAACTTCACGCGCTGGAGCGCCCGCCTCCCCGGAACGCAGCGCCGCGCCGCAGCGCGGACCGACGACCTGGTCACCGATGACCGCCTGAGCGAGGGCGCCGTCCCGGCCGCCCGCGCCGAGCAACTGACCGTGCCGGCCCCCGCCGTCGACGAACTGCCCGTACGCGCAGTCCTCGACCGTGTCCCCGCCCTCGTCGCCCTGGTCCACGGCCCCGACCACCGCCTCGCCTACGTCAACGACGCCTATGTGATTGCCTTCGGCCTGCGCCCCATCGGCGAACCGGCGCGCGAAGCCCTCCCGGAGCTCCACGAGCTCGGCCTCCTCCCCCTCCTCGACCAGGTCCTGCGCAGCGGCAAACCGCGCACGGTCAAGTCCCGCAAGGCCCCCGACGGCCGCTCCTACACGTTCACCTGCACCCCGGTGACGGAAGGAAACAGCGGCGGTGGCGGCAGCGGTGTTCTTGTTTTCGCGACCGACGTCACCGACCACGCCGAGGCTGCCGAGCGCCTCAGAGCCAGCGAGCGCCGCCAGCGCGAGACCGCCGTCACCCTCCAGCGCAGCCTGCTCCCCCAGGAACTCGAAGAACCCGACGACCTGCGCGTCGCCGCCACCTACCACCCCGGCGGCACGGAGGCCGCGGTCGGCGGCGACTGGTACGACGTCATCACCCTCGGCGGCGGCCGCACGGCCCTGGTCATCGGCGACGTCATGGGCCGCGGGGTGCGCGCGGCAGCCGTCATGGGCCAACTCCGCACGGCGGTCAGGGCCTACGCCCGCCTCGACCTCCCGCCGCACGAGATCCTCCAGCTCCTGGACGGCCTCGCCATGGAGATCGACGCCAACCAGATCGCCACCTGCGTCTACGCCATCCACGACCCGAACGAGGGCAAGCTGGTCTACGCCTCGGCCGGCCACCTGCCCATCCTGGTCCGCGACGAGAGCGGCGTCGTCCTGCGCGCCGACGAACCCACCGGCCCGCCGCTCGGCACCGGCGGCTGGATGCACGCCTCGGGCTCCATCCCGCTCGGCCCCGGTTCCACGGCCGTCCTGTACACGGACGGCCTGGTCGAACGCCGCAACGAAGACCTCGACGAGGGCATCGCGGCCCTGGAACGCGCCCTGGCCGGCGCCACCGGCACCCCCCAGGTGATCTGCGACCGCCTGGTCCGCTCCGCCGGCGTCACCGCGGAACACGACGACGACGTGGCCGTCATGGTCCTCCAGCACCCGGCCCACACGGGCCCCGACAGCGATCTCTTCCGCAACGCCGCGCTGGAACTGCTGGGCGGCGTCGAGGCGGCTCCACGCGCGCGTGCGTTCGCCTCCGGCGTGCTGACGAGCTGGCGGTTCCCGGTCGAGCTGCACGACCTGGGTGTGCTGGCCGTGAGCGAACTGGTCGCCAACTCGCTCCAGCACGGAATTCCGCCCATGCGGCTACGACTGCGCCGCACCGACCGGCGACTGATCGTCGAGGTCACGGACGGGGACGACCACCTGCCCCGGCGCCGACGCGCGGAACCCGGTGACGAGTCCGGCCGCGGTATCGCCATCGTGGCGACCATCGCGTCGAACTGGGGGTCCCGGCGGACGCCGGGGGGAGGGAAGGCGGTGTGGTGCGAGTTCGTGTTGCCGAAGGGCTAGCGCCGTGCAGGTCAGGCGCTGATGGACTCCGGCCGCTTCCCACCCTGGGCCACCACCCGGCTCCGGCTCAGTGACGGCTGGTTCTGTACGGGGGTCAGCTGCCTGCCCAGCCGAACAGCCAGGTACGTGATGCCCAGCGAGAACAGCAGGAACGTCACGATGTACGGCGTGTGCAGCGAGGCACCCATCGGGCCGCCGACCGCCGGACCGACGGCCAGGGCGAGCTGCTTCACCAGGGCGAAGGCGGAGTTGTACTGGCCCGCCATCCCCTCCGGCGCCAGATCGGCGACCAGCGGCGCCACCGTCGGCGACAGCATCGCCTCGCCCAGCCCGAACAAGGCGTACGTCGAGACGAAGGCGGCCGTGGCCATCTCCGGGCTGCCGTGTCCGAGCCCGGCGTAGCCGGCGGTGACCCATGCCACGGCCCAGATGAGTCCGACCAGGGCGATCACCCGGGACCGCCGCCGCCGCTCGACGAACCTCAGCACGGCGAACTGCGCGACCACGATCATCGCGGTGTTGGCGGCCAGGGCAGTGCCCAGCGCGGAGGTGGAGATACCGGCCGCCTCGACGCCGTACGCGCTCAGGCCCGACTCGAACTGTCCGTAGCAGGCGAAGAACAGCACGAAACCCAGCACGCACAGCTGCACCATGGCCCGGTTGCCGAGCAACTGCTTCCAGCTGCCCTTGGCGGACCGGGTGGGCGCGGCTTCCATGCGCGGCGCGTGCGGCAGCCGCAGGGTCGCCATCACGACCACCAGCAGCAGGAACATCGCCGCCTCGATCGCGAACAGCACAGTGAAGGACGCCGCGCTCGAGGTGTCGACGAGGTGCCCGCCGATGAGACCGCCGACGCCGAGCCCGAGGTTCTGCAGGAAGAACTGCGTCGCGAAGGCACGCGACCGGGTCTCCGAGGTGGAGCAGTCCACGATCATCGTTGCCAGCGCCGGCTGCATCACGGCCTGACCCGCCCCGAGCGCGGCCGCGGACAGCAGCACGGTGGAGGCGTGACCCGCGAGCCCGAGGCTCAGCGATCCGACCGCGGCCGTCACCAGAGCGGTGAGCAGCACCGGCAGCGGGCCCCGTCCGACGATGGCTCGTCCGGCGAACGGCAGCACGATCAACGCCGCCACGGCGAAGACAGCGAGGACCAGCCCCGCTGTCATGGCCCCAAGGCCCCGCACCTGCGCCACATAGACGTACAGGTAGGGGACGGTGAAACCGAGCCCGAACGCGCTGAGTGCGTTGCCCACGTGGATCCGACGCATCGCTGCGCCCCTCGCCCTGGTCACGTTCACCTCTCTCACTAGTTAGGAGTGAAGACTTCAAAGCTAAAGTTCGATGTTGAAGAGTACATACTGAAGGACTTCGAGGCAAAGCAGCTGCGTGCCATACTTCGGCCATGGCCGAGACTCCCGGCGCCCCCGAGCCGACGCTCGAAGAGCAGATCGCCGCCTACCAGCGCGAGTTCAAGGACCTCGACCCCCAGGTCGAGCAGATCGTCTCGGCGCTCTCCCGGCTGAACCGCCGTATGAACGTCGCCTACGGCCGTCAGACCGCCGCCCTCGGCATCAGCAACGCCGAGTGGGAGGTCCTCAAGGCGCTCGTGCTCTCCGGCTCCCCCTACCAGTTGGGCCCCAGTGACCTCGCCAAGCGCCTCGGCCTCACGCCGGCGGCGATGACCCACCGGATCGACCGCATGCTCGCCGAGGGACTGGTGACCCGGGAGCGGGACGAGTCCAACCGCGTGCGGGTGATCGTGGAGCTGACCGCCGAGGGCCGCGAGAAGTGGCTGGAGGCGATGCGACTCGCCACGGTCTTCGAGGAGGACCTGCTCCAGGACCTGTCCGCGGACGAACGCAACACCCTCGGGGACGTTCTCACCCGGCTCCTGCGTAGGGTGGAGCACGCACAGCCGGACGCCGGCGGGCGACTCAGCGACCTCGACTGAAAAGATCTTGACAGAGGATGCTTGACAGCCCCCTGGAGGATCCGTAGAGTTCTTCGGGTTGCCACGGGGCCGTAACGGTTCTGCGGTAGCACCTCCGCCGCGAGAGCGGCCACTCAAACCATCAGAACGATCTCCCAGCCGGGATGAATTCGGTGTGCCCGAATTCAATTCGATTTGGGTGCGGCTCCTCGATTTGGGACCGCAGCGAGAGTCCGCTAAGGTTTGAGACGTCGGAACGGCCCAACAGCCGGGAAGACAAGCCCCCTGACTGGGAATCAGGCCCGAAAGGATCTGATAGAGTCGGAACCGCCGGAAAGGGAAACGCGAGAGCGGGAACCTGGAAAGCACCGAGGAAATCGGAACCGGAAACGGTCTG
>NZ_JBVHLJ010000023.1:0-30398 GCF_055559055.1 Streptomyces sp. NPDC024687
TGCGGTCACGGCGGGTCAGCAGGCGCCGGTGCCCGCGCGGGACCCGCTTGCTGACCGGCGCGGGGCCCGAAGGCGGCACTGCGGCCGCCTCCGGGGGCTTCGTCGTTGTTTCGGAGCTCATGGTGTCGGTGTTCATCCGCTTCAGAAGGGGGTCGGTCTCAGCCGGACGCGAAGATCGTCTTCTTCTGGCGCTCGATCGAGGACAGCAGGCTGTCGATCCCCTTGGGGTCGCGGACGAACTTCTGCAGCGCCGGCTGCATCACCGTCGAGGTGAAGTCGGGCCGGCTGTCCCGGTCCATGAACTGCGTGAGGTGCTTCGCGCCGCTGATCATCTCGTACGCCTTCTTCTGAAGGGCGCTGTAGGCGGAGGTGTCGGCCTTCGAGGAGGCGGCGATCAGGCTCGGGTCGGCCTTGAGGTAGGTCTCCTCGGCCTGCGGCGTGCCCAGGAATTCGAGCAGCTTGACCGAACCGGCGTGGTTCTTGGGCTCCTTGCTGAGCATGATGCCGTCGGTCGGCGCCTCGACGGTGTCCTGCCCGTACGCCGGGTCGATCGCGGGGAAGGCGAAGAAGTCGAGGTCGTCCAGGTCCGCCTTGTTGGTGAACTGCTCGGCCACGAACATGCCGAGCATATACATGCCGGCCTTCTTCGCCACCAGCGTCTGAGCGGCGTCCTGCCAGGTACGGCCCACCGCGCCCTCCTGGTGGTAGGGGAGGGTCTCGGCCCAGGTGTCGAAGACCTTGCGGACCTTCGCGTCGGTCCACGCGGCCTTGCCCGCCATCAGCTCGACGTGGAAGTCGTAGCCGTTGAGGCGGAAGTTGATCTGGTCGAAGGAGCCCATCGCCGGCCAGGCGTCCTTGTCGCCGTACGCGATCGGGACGAGGCCGTCCTTCTTCATCTGCTTGCACAGGGCGACGTATGCGTCCCACGTGGTCGGGACCTCGTAGCCGTACTTCTGGAAGACGCTCTTGCGGTAGAAGACCGCCCACGGCGACGTGGTCAGCGGCACCAGGTAGTACTTGCCGTCCTGACCCTTGCTCAGGTCGTGCATCGCCGACGGGAAGTTGCCGCCGATCGTCTTCCACACGTCGTCGATCGCGGTGGCCAGACCCTTGGCCGCGAAGAACTGCATCCGGTAGCCGGCGAACCACTGGAACACGTCGTCCGGCGTGCCCTGGAGGTAGGAGTTGATCTGCTCCTGGAAGGTGTTGTGGTCCTTGGTGTTGATGGCCACGTTGATGCCGGACTGCTTCGTGAAGGCCGCGTAGACGTCGCCGTACGCCTTCTTCGGGACCGCGTCGGACGCGTTGGAGCCGACGGTGACGGTCTTGGTGTCCGACGAGCCGGAACTGCCGGCGCAGGCGCTCAGCAGGGGGAGGCCGGCGCCCAGGACCGCGGCTCCGCCGAGTCCGCGGAGCACGGTGCGGCGGCTGGTTCCGGACATGGGCTGACCGGGGGAAGAACGGTGCATTTCGGCTCCTACAGGGCTGGCGGTACGCCGGTATGGCACGTCAGTCGGACGGGGGTATGACGGAGGGCGGGTCGTCGAGGGACCGTTTGGAGGTCGGTCGCGAGCCGGAATCCAACACGATCGAACAAACACGATCGTCGGACGCCAGGAAGCGTGAATGCTGCGTGGACTCGCTGTCAAGACTTTCCGTCCGGTAATCCATGACGGGGCGGATCCGGCCGTAAGTCCCATCTGCCGGCATCCGGGCGGGGCGGACGGGGTCGACATGGCTGGTCATCGAACCGTCCCGGGGTCCCCAATTGGCGATTGACCTGCAGGATTGCCTCACGGTCACGCCTTCCTCGGACGGCTCGAGCGCCTCGCTCCGCTGGCCCGCAGGTATCGATGCCGTCCCGCCGGAAGCAAGCGACGTTGCATGAACCCTTGACGTGCGCCAGGCGGATGCGTACACATTGACCGCGCGGTCAGACCGCGCGGTCATGTAGTTTGACCTCGTTCGATGAAGAACGCACGGCCATGGGAGACGTCATGACAACTGGGCTGGAGCGCGGTGCGGGCTCCTCCGCGCCGCGTAGTGAGGACGTGGCCAGGCTCGCCGGCGTCTCGCGCAAGACGGTCTCCCGGGTCCTCAACAACGAGCCGTACGTCTCCGAGGAGTCCCGCCGACGCGTCCTGGCGGCCGCCGAGGAACTCGGCTACCGCCTGAATCACGCGGCCAGGGCACTGGCCTCCGGCCGTACCCGGTCCATCGGTGTGGTCGCGCTGGCAACCGCCGGGTACGGAACCGCCTCCCTGCTCGTGGGCATCGAACAGGCCGTACGGGACGCCGGCTACGCGCTGCGCGTGGTCAACACCCCGGACGGCGACCCGCGAAGCATCGCCGCCGCACTGGAATCGCTCCTGGAGCAGGGCGTGGACGGCATCGTCGTCTCCGTACCCGTCGTCGAGGGCGAAGTCCCGCTCGGCGTCGACGTGCCGGTCCTCTTCGTCGGAGCCCCACCCGCCTTCAGCGCCACCCGGACACTGACCGTCGGCGTGGGCGCCCACGAGCTGGCACGCGCGGCCACGGAACACCTGCTGGACCTGGGGCATGCGACCGTCCACCACCTCGCGGGGCCGCGGCGGTGGTACGCCACCAAGGACCGTATCGAGGGATGGCAGGCCGCGCTGGCGGACCGGGGCGCGCACGAGCCCCCCGTGCTGAACGGTGACTGGTCGGCGGCCTCCGGGTATGCCGCGGGCCTCGGGCTGGCCTCGGACCGTTTAGTGACAGCGGTGTTCGCCGCGGGCGACGAGATGGCGATCGGCCTGATCCACGGCCTGCGGGAAAGCGGTCGCCGGGTGCCGGAAGACGTCAGCGTCGTCGGTTTCGACGGCAACCCTGTGTTCGCCTACGTCTCCCCGCCGCTGACCACCGTCCGTCAGCCTTTCGAGGCCGCGTCGAGCGAAGGAATCCGGCTTCTCCTCCACGCCATCGAGAAGCCCGACACCGAACTGCCGCCGGCGAACGACCCACCCGTCGAACTCGTCGTCCGCGGCTCGACAGCACCGCCGCCCTCCCCCTGACCCACCCCACCCCCTCGTGTCACTGCCCCGGCACACCCCCCGCCGGGGCACCCCACCTCCGCCCTTCCGCGCTTGTCGCGCCGCGCCCCCGCGGCCTGCGCGGCCCGCGTGCCGCGCCCGGCCGTGTCGCCCGGCTGTCCCCGGGCCACGCGCCCAACAAACCCCGCCGCGTCACTCCGAGCCGGCGGACACCGAAACACACCTTCCCCTTCCCCTGGGAGCCGCAATGTCCCTTGCCCGCACAGGCGCCAGACCCGGCGCCGCTCCGCGTTCCCGTCCCGTCTCCTTCTTCACCCTGGCCTTCATCCTGCTCGTCTCGGTGCTGACCATGGTCGTACCCGCCGGCCGGGCGGACGCCCTGGCGCGTCCCGCGCAGACCATGTACACCCCGCCGGCGGGTGCGCCCTCGCCCGGGGCGCTCTACCCGCGGGCGGTGCGGATGCAGCACAACGGCTCCGCCAACGGCACCATCCTCGCGACGTTCGAGCAGTACACCACCGGCACGCCGGTCCTCCCGATCTACCGCAGTACGGACAACGGCAACTCCTGGTCGAAGATCTCCGAGGTCGCCGACACGCAGAACGGCTGGGGCATGCGCTGGGAGCCCGAGCTGTTCGAACTGCCCGCGGCGGTGGGCGACTTCCCGGCCGGGACCATCCTGGCCGCCGGAGCCTCGGTTCCCTCCGACCGCTCGGCCATCAAGATCGACGTCTACGCCAGCACCGACCGCGGACAGACCTGGACCTTCGCCGGCAACATCGCCACCGGCGGCAAGGCGTACGACACGAACGGCAACACCCCCGTGTGGGAGCCGTTCTTCCTCTACGCCAACGGCAAGCTGATCGTCTACTACTCCGACCAGCGCGACCCCGCCCACGGCCAGAAGGTCGTGCATCAGGTCACCACCGACCTGCACACCTGGGGTCCGGTCGTGGACGACGTGGCGATGCCCACCTACAGCCAGCGCCCGGGCATGCCCACCGTCGCGAAGCTGCCCAACGGCAACTACGTCATGACGTACGAGTACGGCGGCTCGCCCTCGGGCAACTTCGCCGTCTACTACAAGATCTCCGCCGACCCGGAGGCCTTCAACTCCGTCACGGGCATTCCCCTGCAGGCGACGGACGGCACGATACCCACCAGCACGCCGTACATCACGTGGCTGCCCACGGGCGGTCCCAACGGCACGCTGGTCGTCAGCGCCTACAGCACCAGCGACCTGTTCCTGAACACCCAGAACGGTGCCGCGAACACCTGGACGCGCATCAGCTCCAACGTCGCCGGCGGCTACAGCCGCGGCATGGTGCCCCTGTCCGACGGCCACAGCCTGCTCGTGCTCAGCGGCGGCAGCGGTGGCCCCAACCTCTCCAACCCCGTCACCTACAGCACCATCGACCTGGGCGGCGGCATCTCGGACGGTGCCACCTACACCGTGTCGAACGCGGGCAGCAACCTCCAGCTGAGCATCGCGGGCGGCTCCGCCACCAACGGCACGAACGCCACCCAGCAGACCGCCGACAACGCCACCGACCAGCAGTGGCGCTTCGTGCAGCAGAGCTCCGGCTACTTCAAGATCCTCAACGTCGCCAGCGGCAAGGTCCTCGGTGTGGAGAACCAGTCCACCGCCGACGGAGCGAAGATTCTCCAGTGGGACGACAACGGCACCCTGGACCACGAGTGGGCCGTCGCCCCGAACCCGGCCGGCGGTTACAGCCTCACCAACCGCGTGACCGGCAAGTACCTGGAGATCCCGAACGCCTCCACCGCCACCGGTACTGCCGCCGGCCAGTGGAGCGCCACCAGCTGCGCCTGCCAGCGCTGGAACGTCACCCAGACCGCTCTGCCGGCGCTGGGCACCGGGCAGTACGTCCTCGTCAACAAGAACAGCGGGAAGTACCTGGACATCCCGCAGGGCTCGACCGCCACCAACACGGCAGTCCAGCAGTGGCAGAACTCGGCCTGCTTCTGCCAGCTGTACACCTTCCGGTCCGCCGGCGGCGGAGCCTGGACCATCAAGAACGCCAACAGCAACCTGAACCTGGACATCCGTAGCGGCTCCACCGCTGCCGGAGCCGCCGTCGTCCAGAACACGCCGTCCACCGCGAACTCACAGAAATGGACCCTCACCGACGCGGGCAACGGCTACTACAAACTCAAGAACGTCGGCAGCGGTTTCAACGCCGCCGTCGCCCAGTCCTCCACCGCCAACGGCGCGGCAGTCGTGCAGTGGAACGACCTGACCATCGACGACCAGCTCTGGAAGATCGTCCGCATCAACTGAACGGTGGGGCGAAGGGCCTCCTGTCACCTCGTGATCGCGATGCGAAACCGAGTGGCAGGGGGCTTCCCACGCGGGCCGTCGCGCAGATCTCGTGACGCGCGGGCAGAGTCACAGCCGTACGCGCTGCCGGGAGGATTTGCGCACCCTCGGCCACAGCCCGGGACGTACCGCCGCCTCGATTCCCTGACCTGCGGACCGGCGGTAGCGCAGATCTAATGGCATTGAGTGCTCGCATGTGCCCCGGATCACACGGGTCCAGAAATATCTGACGAGTCAGGTATTGTTTGATCAGGTGAACCGCTCGCAATCGGCGGGCGCCCCTCTCTGCCGAGGTCTTCGATGAAGCTCGTCTACATCTTCGACGCCTATTGCGGCTGGTCGCACGGATTCACCGCGACCTTGCGCGAAATCGTCACGCGCCACCCCGACCTGCCGGTCGAGGTCGTCTCCGGCGGCCTGTTCACCGGCGACCGCCGGGTCCCGATCTGTGAGTTCGGCTACGTCCAGGGGGCCAACGCCCAGATCACGGAGCTGACCGGCGCCGAGTTCGGCGAGGCCTACGAGCGGCTCATCGCCGACGGTTCCTTCGTCATGGACTCCGAGGCCGCCGCCCGTGGCGTCGCAGCCGTGCGTCAGGTGGCCCCCGACCGCGCGGCGGAGCTGGCCACCGCCTTGCAGCATGCCTTCTACGTCGACGGCCTGAGCCTGTCCGACCCGGCCACCTACGGGACGGTCGCCCAGGCGGCCGGGCTCGACCCGGATGCCGTCGTCGCCGCCTTCGAAGCACCCGCGGCGCAGAGCGCGGCCCGCGCCGACTTCCGCCGCACCGCCGAACTGGGTGTCACCGGCTTCCCCACCCTGCTCGCCCTCGACGGCGAGCGCGCCGTCCCCCTGGCCCGCGGACACGCCACCGCCGACGAGGTGGACCGGCGTCTCGCAAGCCTCAACTGACCCCGCAATCCTCCACCCCCCAAGGAGCTACGAGCATGAGCGCCCTCGACTTCAAGGTCCTCGACCTCGACTTTCCCGCCGGCAGCAAGAACAAGACGGCCACCCTCGTCACCGGCGAGCAGGAGGCCCTGCTGGTGGACGCCGCCTTCACCCGCGCCGACGGCCACCGCCTGGCCGCCGAGATCCTCGACTCCGGCAAGAAGCTCACCACCGTCTTCGTCTCCCACGCCGACCCCGACTTCTACTTCGGCGCCGAGGTGATCGCCGACGCCTTCCCCGACGCCGTCTTCGTCGCCACGCCGATCGTCATCGAGCACATCCAGCACTCCTACGAGGGCAAGCTCAAGGCGTGGGCGGCGCTGGGCCCGAACCTGCCCACCCGCCTGGTCGACCTCCAGCCGCTCACCGGCGACCTCACCCTGGAAGGCCACCGCTTCGAACTCAAGGGCGGCTCCGCGGGTCTGCCCGACCGTCACTACCTGTGGCAGGCGGAGTCCCGCGCCCTGCTCGGCGGGGTCCTGCTCTTCCAGCAGGAGCACGTCTGGGTCGCCGACACCGCCACTCCGGAGTCCCGCGCAGCCTGGATCGACCTGCTCGACGAGATGGCCGCCCTCGACCCGCAGCTCGTCGTGCCCGGCCACCGCCTGCCCGGCACCCCCGCCGACGCCTCCGCCATCACCGCCACCCGCGCCTACCTCCTCGCCTTCGAGGAGGAGCTCGCCAAGGCGGCCGACGGTGCCGCGCTCACGGAGGCGCTGGTGGCCCGCTACCCGGACAACGGCATGCTGATCGCCGCCCAGATCGGTGCGAAGGTCGCCAAGGGCGAGATGAAGTGGGGCTGACCATGAGCGAGTTCGCCACCTCCACCGCCCCCGCCGACGTCGTACGGCGCCAGTACCTGGCATCCGCCGCGGGAGACCTGGCGGCCCTGCGCGCCACCCTCGCCCCGGACGTGGAGTGGACCGAGATGGCCGGCTTCCCGCTGGCCGGCACCTACCGCACTCCCGACGGCGTCACGTCGAACGTGATGGAACAGCTCGGCAAGGACTGGGACGGCTGGACCGCCCACGACGACACCTACGTCGTCGACGGCGAGAACGTCGTCGTCCTCGCCCGCTACACCGCGGCCAACAAGGCCACCGGCAAGCGGATCAACGTGCGGGTCGCACACCACTTCGTCGTACGCGGCGGACTCATCGTCCGCTTCGAGCAGTTCGTCGACACGGCCCTCGTCCGCGATGCCATGACCGGCTGACGCGTTTCCGTTTCATCCGCATGGCAGGAGAACGGCATGTCGGCCGACGACAACAAGGCGCTCGTCATCGCCTTCTATTGAGCAGGCCTTCAACGACTGCCAGCCGGAACAGGCCGCCGAAGCCCACCTCGGGTCGACCTATATCCAGCACAACCCCGAGGCGCAGTGGTGATCACCCACAGCAACCTGCACCTCAAGCCCGGCGACCGCAGCATGGCCGTCGCCGACTTCTGGCGCGTCGTCGACGGGAAGATCGTCGAGCACTGGGACGTGATCCAGGAAGTGCCGGAAAAGAGCGCCAACGACAACACGATGTTCTGACTCCGCGGTGGCATCCGCGCCGGGATCGAGTGCGGATGCCCCTCGGGTCCTCGGCCCGCCGCGGGAACGGCCCACTGCGCGGCGGAGCTTCCCGCGCCGTGGAGTTGACCGGCAGCAACCCGGAGCTGCGGTGGCGGGACCCGCGACCTGGGGCCCCGCTGATGCCGGTCAGGCGACGGACTCGTCACCCCCTCCGGGTACTCACCGCACCTGTCTCGGTCCGCCGCTGCCACCCAGCGCCCTTCTACCTCTCAGTCAGAAAAGTTCCCCCACATGACCGAACTGCCCAGTCGCCGCCACCTGCTCGCCACCGGAGCGGGCGCCGCCCTCGGCCTCGGTCGTTTGCCGCCACCGCCCTGCCCGCCGCAGCATCCCCCGGCCCCGGTTCAACGGCAGGAGCCGAGGAGACGAGGACGCTCGACGAGCTGCACCAGGCGGCTCTCACCGAGGGCGGCAAGCTCGTCATCTACGCAGGCGGTGACGTCTCCTCGCAGGCGGACGGCCTCCGAAGCGGCTTCAGGAGTCGCTTCCCGGACATCGATCTGACGGTCGTCGTCGACTACAGCAAGTTCCACGACGTCCGCGTGGACAACCAGTTCGCCACCGACACCCTCGTGCCCGACGTCGTACAGCTGCAGACCGTGCAGGACTTCGTCCGCTGGAAGCAGCAGGGCCGTCTGCTGGCCTACAAGCCGGCCGGCTACTCGAAGGTGTACGCCCCCTTCAAGGACCCGCACGGCGCATGGGTCGCCGTCCAGGTGAGCGCCTTCAGCTACATGTACGGTCCGGCGGCGGTCGGTTCGGACGCACCGCGCAGCCCACTGGACCTCGTCGACGCGAAGTGGAAGGGGCAAATAGCCTCTTCCTACCCGCACGACGACGACGCGGTCCTCTACCTCTACACGCTCTACGCGGAGAAGTACGGCTGGGAGTGGCTGGCCCGACTGGCGGCCCAGGACGTCCAGTTCGCCCGCGGCAGCTACACCCCGAGAGACGCCGTCACCAGCGGGCAGAAGGCGATCGGCGTCGGTGGCTCCGGTGCGGCCCTGGCGACCGGGGCCGTCAAGTGGGTGCTCCCCGACGCGGCGACGCAGTTCATGTCCTGGGGGCAGCGGGCCGCGATCCTGAAGCGGGCCAAGAACCCGACCGCTGCCAAGCTCTACCTCAACTGGCGGCTGTCCACCGAGCAGCAGCAGGCCGCCACCAACGGCTGGTCGGTCCGCACCGACGTCACCCCGCCGACGGGCCTGAAGCCCATCTGGCAGTACCCGAACGGCAACCTCGACGGCTTCCCCCGCTTCATGGCCGACCGCGCCGCCGTCGAGCGCTGGAAGCAGACCTTCGCCCTGTACTTCGGCGAGGTCAAGGGCGACCCTTCGCCGGGTTGGCTCGGGCTGCACCCGGGAACCTGATCGGCAGTTCGGCAGCATCTGGACCTCGGCCGTCCTCCTAGCAGGGGGCCAGCCTTGCCGTCGGAGAGGACCTGCGCCGCACTGACACCTCCTTGCCGATGTGGGCGTCTGTTGTCGGCAGACGTGCGTCATGGCGGAACGCGTCTGACGGTGAGAGACCGGGCGCCCGGCACACGGGACAACTGCGCGGCCTTCGAAACAGCCCCGAACATGCCCGCTGATCAAGCCGGCGCAGCGCCGAACTCCAAGATCCCGACAGAGTCGAGCTAGGACGGGGTGAACAGGGCCTGGAGGGTTCGGGTGGCTGTTTCGCGTAGCCAGGCGTGGGCGGGGTCGTTGTCGTGGCGCTGGTGCCAGAGCAGGTGAAGGGGTACGTCGGGCAGGTCGACGGGCAGCGGCAGGGTGGTCAGGCCGAGCTGGTGGCGGGCGGAACGGGTGGCCGCGTCGGGGAGGGTGACCACGAGGTCGGTCTCGCGGGCGAGTTGCAGGGCGGTGGCCGTGGTGGGGGCGGAGGCGATGACGCGGCGCTCGTGGCCGAGTGCGGTCAATTCGTCATCGATCCGGTCGTGGAGGCTTCCGCGCCGGGACACGATGACGTGACCGGCCGCCGCGTACCTCTCGGCGGTCACGGGCTGTTCGGTGAGGGCGTGGCCCGCGCGGACCGCGAGGACGAGCCGGTCGCGGCCGACGAGGCGGTGACGGATGTCGGGCAGGGACGGCGGGCCGGCACTGGAGGCGAGGTCGACCTCGCCGCGACGCAGCTGGGGGGTGTCGTCGCCGGGCTCGGCGGTCAGCCGGACCTGCACCCCGGGGGCCTGACGGTGCACCGCGGCGATCAGGGCGGTCCCGCAGGTGGAGGCGAGGGCGTCGTGCCAGCGGACGGTGAACACCCGCTCCAGAGTCGCCAGGTCGAGTTCCGTCTGAGCAGACAGCAGGTGTTGAGCCTGCTGTACCAGGGCGTGGACCTGGGTGCGCATGGCCAGGGCGCGGGTGGTGGGCGTCATGTGGCGTCCGGTGCGGACCAGGATCTGGTCACCGGTCGCCTTGCGGATACGGCTCAGGGAGCGGCTCATCGCCGGGGAGGTGACGTGGAGGCGGGCCGCGGCACCTTGGACACTTCCTTCCTCCAGGAGTGCGTCCAGGGCGGTGAGCAGGTTCAGATCCAGTTGCATGGCAGTCACTTTACAAGTGACAACCATGCACTTGTTGTTAACTGCCGTAGCTCCTACCTTCGAGATGCGGGGCGGAGAACAGCTTCCGAAACACCCCCGCTTCCACCGAATCCAAGGAGTGCGCCATGAGCACAGCCATGCCTTTCGACCTCGACGCCACGCTCCTGTCCGCGGTGACCGCTGTGGTGGAGGACGCCGGAGTCACCCTGCGGGAGCGCTACACGACCCATGCCCGGGGCGTGAGCCTGGAGGAGGTCGTCGGCGAGATCCACGCGAACGACGACGCGGTCCTCGCCGTGATGCGCGAGCCGCTGCTCCGGGCGAGGCCGGGGTCGCAGTGGGCGGAGGACGAGCTGGCCGGCGGGGCGCTCCCGGCGGGCGAGTGGTGGGTCGTCGACCCGGCCGAGGGCAACATCAACCACGTCCACGGCATGCCGGACTGGGGCGTCACCGCCACCCTGGTGCGCGACAACCAGCCCGTTCTCACGGTCGTCCACCTCCCGCTGACCGGCGACACCTACACCGCCACCGCGGGCGGCGGCGCCCACCTCAACGGCCGGACCCTGACCGTGTCGGCGAAGAACGACCTGGGCGCCGCGCTGGTCGGCACCGGCCAGGCCCGGCCCGGCGAGAGCACCGACACCTTCCGCCGCATCGGCGCATCGGTTACCGCCATGCTCACCGCCGGTCTCGTCGTGCGCGTGTCCGTCCCGGCGACGCTGCAGCTCATCCACGTCGCCGCCGGACGCATGGACGCCTTCTGGCAGTTCTCCGACGTCCGTTCCGGTCTCGTCGCCGGCGCCCTGCTGGTCACCGAGGCCGGAGGCACCGTCACCGACCTGGACGGCAAGCCCTGGAACGCGGCCAGCCGCGACTTCCTGGCCGCGGCCCCCCACGTCCACACCGCCGCGCTCGACGTCCTCGCCTCGATTTGACCCCCTGGCCCTCAGAGCCACCCTGGCCCTCCCACCTCAGACCTCAAGGAAGACCCCATGACCAGCATCGGAATCCTGGGCGCCGGCCGCGTCGGCACCAACCTCGCCCGCGCCCTCAGCGCGGCGGGACATGACGTCACCGTCGGCCGCCGTAAGAACGGCGACGGCAGGGACACGCCGCCCGCTGACGGCACCACGTTCCGCTACGCCGATCACTCCACCACCGCCCGCGGCGCGGACATAGTCATCAACGCCACCCCCGGCGACACCACCCTGGAACGGCTCACCTCCCTGCGGGCCGAACTCGCCGGCAAGATCCTCATCGATGTCTCCAACGCCACCCGCGACGCCGACGACGGCCTGCCCGGTGAGCTGTGCCACCCGGGCAGCAGCCTGGCCGAACACCTCCAGAACGCCCTGCCCGACACCCACGTCGTCAAGACCCTCAACACCATGCTGTTCACGGTCATGACCGCCCCCGGAGAACTGACCATCCCGCCCACCGCCTACCTCTCCGGAAACGACGAGCAGGCCAAGAAGACCGTCACCATCCTCCTGGGCGACCTGGGCTGGCAGACCGACTGGATCGAAGACCTCGGCGACATCACCACCGCCCGCGCGACAGAAGCCATGATCCTCGTCGTCCCCCACGTCCTGCGCCGCCACGGCTTCACCCCCTTCGCCGTCTCCCTCGCCCGCTGACCCCGCCCCGCTGCAAGAGACGTGCCCGAGCCGCGTCCGGGCCCGACAGCACCGGGCGCCACGCAGCACAGGGCCACCGCGCCCTCGATCACCGACAGCGGAAGGAGCCACAGCGGTGACAGCGGCCGTGCCGCCACACGACCCACGGGACTGGGTGTCGCGCCTTGGGCAAGCCGCCGGTGAAGCAGCCTCAGCAGTCGAACACCGACCAGCAGATGTCGTTCCGCAACCGCTGGTCGTCCAGAACGAGCTCGCGAATCGCCTCCGGGAGCTGGTCGCGCTGCCACTGGCACTCGCGTCGCCCTGCGGCCTCGCTCTCGCCTTTCGGCGCGGCAGCGCGTACGGCCTTGATCGCATAGGCAGCCGCACCGAGCTCGTGCGCGGCGACATGTGCGACGACTGCGGCCTGACCGGCGGCATAAGCGGCATGCCGTGCCGCGCCACGCAGGTCTCGAGCCGCGCCCATAGCATGCCCGCCCGCCGCGCGGGCCTGCATCATCTTGACCTCACCACGCACCCAGGCGCGGGCATGCTCGATCGCCTGGCGCGGTCGTGGATCCTCAGGCTGAGCCGACTCGAAGAGGTCGAGGACGTGCTCCGCGCAAGCCGCAGCCCAAAGGGCGAGGAGGTGATGATCCGGATCAGTGAGGATTCCGCCGCGGCGGACCGTCACGAAGCGAGGATCCCTGACCTTCGGGAGGATCATCGGCTGGTACTCCTTCCTCCTGGCATCCGCCCGCCACACAAGTACGGCCTTGGGGCACAGCGGTACACCGGTTAACGCTAAACCGGTGATCATGGGCTTCTAGCACAGTCGATCAGCTTGGCGCCGGGATTCGGCGGAAGATCGTTGAGCGGCTGCGAGGAGCCGACCCGGCCGGAGCTGGAGCGGTTCTTCTTCCTCGACGACGAGGACCGCAAACTGATCGCGAAGCGGCGCGGTGATCACAACCGGCTCGGGTTCGCTCTCCAGATGTGCACCGTGCGCTACATCGGCCGGTTCCTCCCGGACGACCCGCTGGACGTTCCGTGGGCGGTGGTGGAGTACCTCGTGGAACAGCTCGGCATCGAGGACGTCAGCTGCGTGAAGCAGTACACCGAGCGCAAGCCGACGGCGTACGAGCACGCGTGGGAGATCCGGGACACGTACGAGTACCACGAGTACGACGATGCGGAGTGGGGGCGGAAGTCCCGTACGTTCCTGCACAGGCGGGCGTGGACGCACGCCGAGGGGCCGGTGGCCCTGCTCAGCCAGGCGGTGGGCTGGCTGCGTCGGCACCGTGTGCTGCTGCCCGGGGTGAGCGTGCTGGCCCGGAAGGTGTCGGAGGTCCGGGCGGTCGCGGAGAAGCGGCTGCACGCCACGGTCGCCAGAGCCGCGCACCGGGCGGACGCGGCGCTGCCCGGGCACCTGGTGGCCACGCTGGTGACGCCGGAGGGCGCCCGGTTCTCGGAGCTGGAACGGTTGCGCCGGCCGCCGACGCGGACGATCGGGACGGCGTTCGCCCGGTCGCTGGAGCGGGTCGATGAGATCGGCGCGTTCGGTCAGGGCCGGGTGAGGCTCTCGCAGGTCCCGCCGAACCGGCTGGCCGCACCGGCCCGGTACGGGCTGGGGTCGAAGGCGGCGAGCCTGGAGCGGGCCGAGGAGCCCAAGCGCACCGCGATACTCACCGCGGTGATGCGGCACCTGGAGGCGAAGGCCATCGACGAGGCCTGGACCTGTTCCAGGTGCTGATGGCGACCCGGCTGCTCAGCAACGCGAGGCGGGCGACGGAGAAGGAGCGCCTGTCGACACTGCCGCAGCTGGAGAAGGCGTCCCGGACGCTCGCGCGGGCGGCGAAGGTGCTGTTCGAGGAGCTGGAGCTGGTGGAGACGCACGGCACCGACCTGGACGCGGCGGCGCTGTGGGCGGCGGTCGAGGAGGTCGCCCCGCGGGAGACGGTGATGACCGCGGCCGCCCTCGGGGTGTCCCTGGTGCCCGAGGACGAGGATTCCGCCGACATCGCGATGCGGGCGGCGCTGACCACCCGCTACAACACGGTGCGCCCGTTCCTGGCGCTGCTGGGCGAGTCGAAGGCGCTGGCGGCGTCAACGGGCGGCGCGCGGGTGCTCGCCGGGGTGAAGCGGCTACCCGCGCTGGCGCGGCGGCGGGTGAAGGACAAGCCGCTGCTGCCGCGCGAGGTGGACGAGAAGCTGGTGCCGCCGGCGTGGCGCAAAGCGGTCTACGCGAACGCCGATCTGCCGCAGGGGGTGCACCGGGACGCGTACGTGGTGTGCGTGCTGGGGCTACAACTTCAGCCCCCGCTTCAAGGACCTGGACGACCAGCGGTTCTGGCGGGCGGCGATGCCCGGGGTGGAGACGGGCATGTACGGGGTGCTGGAGCCGCTCGCCCGCAACCGCGTCAACCTGAAGAAGATCGAGACGTGGTGGCCGGACATGCTCCGGGTCGCGGGCTCCCTGGTCACCAACCAGGTCCGCGCCTACGACCTGCTGCGGATGTTCGGCCGCGAGGGCCACCCCACCCCGCTGGGACAGGCGTTTGCCGAGTACGGGCGGATCGCCAAGACCGAGCACCTGATGCGAATGGTCGACCCCGTGGACGACACCTACCGCAGGCAGATGAACCGCCGGCTCACCGTGCAGGAGTCCCGCCACAAGCTGGCCCGCGACGTCTGCCACGGCAAGCGCGGCACCATCCACCAGGCGTACCGCGACGGCATGGAGGACCAGCTCGGCGCTCTCGGCCTGGTCCTCAACGCCATCGTGCTCTGGACCACGAAGTACATCGACGCCGCCGTCGCCCAGCTCCGCGCCGAGGGACACGAGCTGCGGGACGAGGACATCGCCCGGCTCTCTCCGCTCAAGCACCGCAACCTCAACGTGCTCGGCCGCTACAGCTTCACCGCCTCCACCCCGGCCGCCGGCGCCCTGCGCCCGCTGCGCAACCCGGACGCGGCCGGGCTCGGGCTGGATGAGGACGACGAGGAGTAGAGGAGCTCTTGGCGTCTCCCGCCGGGGCCCGGATCGCTGTCTGGGTGAGAGCGTTTCGCTCCAGGCGGGTGCCGTCGGCGGGCGGCGGTGGAGAGGTGCAGGGTGTGGCCCTGTCGAGGCCCGTGTCGTCAGGCGGCGGAGCCGGCCGTGAGCTGGTCCATGATGTCGGCCAGGTTGTAGTGGGCCCGCTTCTCGATGATCTTCCCGTCCTTGAACGTGAACAGGTTGAACATGGAAAACCGTACGTGCGCTCCGCGCGGGGGGATGCCGTAGTGGTCGCCGCCCTGGTCTCCTTCAACCACGACGTAGGCGCCGACCTTGTCCGCTTCGGCGACGGTGTCGAGGACCGTCAGACGGTTGCCGGGGAAGGCGTCGAGGTGCTTCTCCTCCGCGTCGATGAACCCTGCGACGCCCGGCCGGGGGCTGTCGATCTGGGAGTAGAAGACGAAGTCCGGGTGGAACATGCCGGTGAGCGTGTCGTAGTCACCCTGCTGAAGGGCCTGGTAGAAGCGGTGCACGAGGTCGGCGTCGGGTCCGGTGGACATGTGATCGGGTCCTTCTTGGTCGTTCTGGCAGGGCGCAGGGGACGCCGCGAAGGGCGATCCCGGGGTCGGGGCCCGGTGTACTGCGGGCCCCGACCCCGGGCGCAAGGTCTCGGTTCCTTAAGCGGCGGTCCGGCTCAGGCGCGCTGCGCCCAGTCCTGGTCCAGGCGGTCGGTCAGGCCCGCGGCGGCGAAGGCTGCCTCCAGCTCGTCGCGGCCCTCGGTGAAGTGGGCCCAGCTGTCGTGGTGGACCGGGACGACACGGCGGGCGTCAAGAATCCGGGTGGCCTCGGCGGCCTGGGCGCTGTCCAGGACGATCAGGTTGCCGTCGAAGACCATGGGGAAGCGGGGGGCGCCGGCGAACAGGAGGGCGGTGTCGATCGGGGCGAAGCGCTCGGCGATCTCCCTGACCGCGTCGAGCGAGGCGTTGTCGCCGCTGACGTAGACCGTCGGCAGTCCCTCGCCCGTCAGGACGAAGCCGACGACCTGGCCGGCGAAGGGCTCGACCTCCTCACGCGCCCCGGGGCCGTGGATGGCAGGGACTCCGGTCACCGTGATGGTGCCGCCGCCCGGGCGCTCCAGCTCGACCGTCTCCCAGTCGGCCAAGCCCTTGGCCTTCGCCCCGAGGCGCTCGCCGCCGCCGGGGGTGGTCAGGGTGAGGGGGACCATGGCGAGCAGGGCACGGCCGGAGGTGTCGAGGTTGTCGGCGTGCTCGTCGTGCGAGAGCAGGACCACGTCGACGCGGCCGAGGTCGGCCGGGGTGCCGGTGGAGGGGGCGGTCTTGGTCAGGGTCGGGCGACCGGGCCTGGAGTAGTCGCCGGGGCCGTCGAAGGTCGGGTCGGTCAGGAAGCGCAGGCCGCCGTACTCGAACAGGGCGGTCGGACCGCCGAACGTGCGGACCGGGAACTGGCTGGCGTTGAGCTGGGACATCACATCTCCGTTTCTCACGAAAAAAACATGCGGTTAACGTGATGCCAGGCTAGGCAGGCGTCACGGAAAAACGCAAGCGCTACCATGAGAGGCATGGACGACACCCTGGCCACCGACGTGGCGCCGACCGCTCTGCCCCCGGCGCCGGGTGCCGACCGGTACCGCTCCCTGGACTTCGCCGACACCGCCGCCACCCTGCCCGCCGGCCAGAGCTACGACCTGCTCGCCGCCCCCGAATCCGCCATGAGCTGGCTCACCGCTCGCGACCTGACCGCCCCAGAGGTGCAGCTGTACGAGTTCTGCGCCCAGCGGATGCGCACCCTGCGCGGACACGTGCGGGCCCTGTTCACCGCGCGCGTGGTCGGCGCGCCCCCGCCCGAGGAATCCCTGCACGCGGTGAACGAGGCCCTCACGGCCGTGCCCACCGCCCCCCTCCTCACCTGGGACGGGGCCCAGGGGCTGCGCCGCGTCCAGGCGCACCCCACCGACCAGGCCGTCAACCACGCACTGGCGACCCTCGCCGCCGACGCCGCCGACCTGCTCACCGGTCCCGACGCCGACATCCTCGCCGCCTGCGGCTCCGCCCCCTGCGACCGGTTCCTCCTGCGCACCCACGGTCGGCGCCACTGGTGCTCCACCCGCTGCGGCGACCGTGTCCGTGCCGCCCGCGCCTACGCCCGGCGCAGCGGCGCGTCGGACTGACGCACCACCCCAGGGGCTCTCCTGTGGGCCGCCCGGTGGCCACGCGAAACACCTTCAGCAGGCTGCTTCCGGTTGTCGTCCGGCAGCCGCGGGCTTGATCACTGAAGATCACCGCTCTGACTCGGGCTCTCTCACAAACATTCATCTGTGACACGTTGTGCGAGGCACTTCTGAGAGGCTTCCCGGATGGATCTCACGCCCGATCGGGCCGCATTGGCGGTAGAACGTCACGGCTGTCCGGACTGTGACGCGCCCGTCGGCTCCGCCTGCCGCACCCGCGGCGGGAAGACCGCCGCGAAGTAACCGGGCGCTCGCGGAAGCCGAGGAAGCCGCGGCCGACGACGGTCTGCCGCTGCGGCCCAAGCCCGTACGCATCCGCCGGCCCGAGGGCCCCCTCACCCCCGAGGAAATCGACCTCCGTGAACGGCTCCAGACTCAGCCCCACCCGAACGCCGAGCTGCGGTAGTCCCGCCCACGACCAGCCCTGATCCCAAGATCACCGGCTTAGTGTTAACGGCTGTACCGCTGTGCCCCAAGGCCGAAGTACGCGCTCCCGCGACCATGCACGCTCCGAAGCGAAGTGTGCAAACCCGGCGGTCGATCCGAAGTTCGGCTACCGGTCTCCAGGCCGGACGGGACGAGTCCTCAGTCGCCGACCACTCGCTCACGGACGCGGGCAGGAGGGGATCCGTGCGGTGGCCGACCGAGCGCCGCTGCGGCGCTGAGCGGTGGGGCGGTCGGCGCGGAAGAGGGCGTCAGCGACGGTGGCCGCGTCCGGGCGGTGGGCCCTGCACCGTGCGCCCCGGACCGGGCGTGCGCCACGCCGTGTGCGCACGGCCGGCGGGGGAGTGGGTTGCATCGTGGACGACACATCGCGCCGTGGGCCTGATGAGCATCGCGCCGCGTGTGGGCGCCCGTTGCCAGCCCGCGGGTGTTGGCAAGGGGTCGTTTTCGTCGGCGAGGTGCCACTGGTCTCAGCCCACGCCGGGCGGCACGCGCGTGGCCTGGTGGTAGTACATGCGCCAGCTTGCGGCTTGGTCCGTCTTGCGCCAGATCGAACTGTGCCTGGTCCTGCGTTCGCCGAGCGTGGTCTCGAAGGTCAGATGCACCAGACCCGGCGCGAGCAGCACCCCCGAGATCTCCGAGGGCTCATAGCGGGGACCTTCCGCCGAACTGCCCGGGTGGTCAGGCAGCTCGGCGAGCATGGCCTCATACGTCCATCGGCGCCCCGACCCGCCGACCTCCACGAACTCCGGGTCGAGGAGCTGCCGGGCGCGTTCCCGCGAGACGCGGACACGCGGATCCATGAGCTGCAACTCGCCCGCTATTGCCTGGTTCACATCGTCTGTTGCACCGTCCATGGCCGTATCCTCGCCGGGCTCACGGGTCCCGCCGCAACTGATGTCATCTGCCACCGGACGGTGCCGTCCTCCGATTGGTGATCAGGTTGACCTGCGACATGGCCCGTTCACTCGGGCTTGGGAACTCAGTCGCCGACCACTTCGTCCGGACGTGCGGGCGACGGCCCTGTCGACACCCGCTCTTGCGTCCTGCGCGCTGCGTTTTGCCGTCAGCGACTCGCAATCAATCCACCGCAGCCAGTGGTTCGGGCTGCTCGTGGGCGGGGACTGTCGTGTGCCGGGGAGGGCGTTGGCGTTCAACGTGCTGATGGGGCCTACCGCGTACGGCCAGACCTGTCCCAGAGATCAACTGAGCCCATCGATTGCGTAAAGGGTGCCCAGCGTGGTGGCGAGGGCGCCCAGCAGTAGCCGGAGAAGGGTCTCCGGCAGACGGGGTTGGAGGCGGGCGCCGAGGTATCCGCCCATGAGCCCGCCGAAGCCGCAGGCCAGACCGAGGAACCAGTCGGGTGCGATGCTGCCGGTCCTGGCCAGGGACAGCAGTGCGTAGGTGGAGGCCCCGACGACGGAGGTGGCGAAGGTGGAGGCGAGCGCGGCGGGGGCGACCTTGGCGACGGGGATGCCGCGGCCGACCAGGATGGGACCGAGGATGGAGCCGCCGCCGATGCCGTAGATCCCGCCCACGACCCCGACGGCGAGCGCGAGGCCGGTGATTGTCCGGGGCGCGGGCTCGGGGTGCGGGCTCTCCGGGTGTGTGGGGCGAAGTGTCCGGGTGATCAGCCAGATGCCGAGCGGCAGCATCAAGGCGGCGATCAGGAGCCGGAAGACGTGTGGGCCCGGTAGGGCGAAGACGCGGATGACCGCGCCGAGAACCACGCCGGGGAGTGTGCCCGCCACAAGTCGGCGGACGAGGGGCCCTCGCAGGGCTCCGTCGCGCCGGTAGCGCAGCAGGGCGCCGGGCCCTGCGACGACGTTGTACAGGAGGTTCGTGGGTGTGACGGCCGGGCTGGGAACGGCGAACACGCTCAGTTGCACCGGCAGAAGGAATACGGCTCCGGACACCCCGACCGGGGCGGTCACCACGGCGATCAGCAGCCCGACCACGAGGCCGGCAGCTCCCAGTCCCCACTCCACCCGACTCTCCCCTGTGCGCATATCAACGAGGCGGATCTCAACTGGTGCCCCGACGGGAGCGTAGAGCGCCTCGCCGGCGTGACGGTGATGAGAATTGATATTGGGCGTGGTCAGGCGGCGGCCGTGAGGGTGATGGATGCCCAGGTGATGAGTGTTCGCTGACCTGGGGCAGTCTCTCGTGGGGTCCCGGCAGCGGCGGCGGGCCCGCACGATCCACGACAGTGAGCGCTCGACGACCCAGCGGCGGGGCAGCACGACGAAGCCGAGTGTGTTCGGTGATCGGTGGACGATCTCGATCGTGAGCTCGAGCCGGGTCTTCGCCCAGGGCACGAGGGTTGGCCAACTGAGTAGCGGATCGCGTCCAGCACTGCGCGGTGGCAGTGTGCCTCGGGCTGTCCGTCTGTCCGCGCAGCCATGAACGGTACCGGCAGCAGCGGCCGGGCCACGGCATAGGCGGATGCGTTTGCGAGCCGGTGGGCGACACAGTCCCAGGCCGGAGACGTCGCGTTGAACCTCACCGGCGCACGCAACTTTGAGCTGCCAAGAGGCCCTGCAGCGACGACTGCTCAGCCGCGCTCCTGCACAAGCTTCACGCGGTGACCCTCAGGATTAAGTTGTGTGTACGCAGGAGGCGTTCCTCGGCGACGCAGACCGGTCGGGTGGCCGGCCCCGATGGGGTGCGCGTGCACGGTAAAGCCGGGGCGCGGCTCGTCGTGGACCACGGCGTCGACGGTGTCATCGGCGAACGGGGCGAACTCGGGGGGCGGCTGCGGAAGGGAAGGAAAGGGTGCGGTCGCATCGGGTCTCGCTCGGTCGGGACGAAACCCGTCGTCCTGCCGCGCGGTTCCGGCCCGGACATGCGTGCACGGGATGTGCCGACCGTCGGCGACGCAAACCGTAGGGGGTGCCGGACGGGGTCTAGCAGTCACTTCGGTGTCGGCCTGTGCCACAGGCCGACACCGAAGAGATTCCCTATTCATCGGGTCTATCGCCAGCGGCGGACGCACGAGTCTCCTGAGTTCACGACAATAGTCTGGTCCAAGTCATTGACTCCTCCGATGTGTTGAGGTTGCCTGCTTCCCTCGCTCCTCATCTCCGCACCCGCACTTCACCGGAAAGGAACACGACATGAACAGGAGATCCGTCTTACGGGCCGGTGCCGGTCTGCTGGCCGGCGGCGCCGCGCTCGCACTGCCGTCCGCCGCCCTTGCCGCCGCGGCGCCCGCCGCCTCCCCGACCGACGGCTGGACCAAAACCTCATTCACCTACAGCTGGCAGAAGCCCTGGAACCTCGACCTCAGTGACCGGCACAGCTACAGCGGCGGCGTCGACCGCATGTGGGTGTACGCCACCGACCAGCCGTTCCAGGAGGGCAGCTCCACAGACCCGCGTACCGAGATGCGCTGGAAGGTCGACTACACCACGGGCGACCGCATGTGGGACGCCGACGTCTACCTCCCGTCCGGCACCGACGGGGCGTCCTTCGTTCAGATCCTGCGCAGCGTTCACCCCTCGGGCACTCCCGCCACCGACATCATGCTCAACATCTACGAGACCAGCGGCGGCACCGTACGCCGCTACGACGGCACAGTGCTCAAGACGGGCGCGTACGACACCTGGTTCAACGTGAAGATCGCCCACGAGGCGAGGACCGGGACCGGCACCGTCAGGGTCTACTTCGACGACTCCCTCGTCCTGACCGTCGACGACCGGGGCCCAGCCACCCGCTACTTCAAGAACGGCGTCTACAACCACGGTTCCGGCCGCGCCGAGGCCCGCTTCCGCAACATCCAGTACTGGACACGGTGACGCCGCACGCGCCGACGACAGGCTCTCGCCTGCCCGGCGGCACGGTCCAGGCAGGCATCGGTTCGGAGCGCGTCGCGCTGTTCGGTCACCCATTGCTCGACCTGAGCTACGGATGCCGCGACAGGCTGGTCCGAGGTGTCGAGCAAGTGGGTGCACCGTCGCCGGTCGTCGCCGGTCGTCGGCGGTCGTCGGCGGTCCAGCTGGTCCAGCGGTGCCAGGCCATACGGGGCCGGCTGCCGTCGATGATGGCGTCGGGGCGGTATCGGGGATCCTGAACGTGTTTGCGGTGCCAGGCGGCCCAGCCGAGGAAAGCGTCGACCGCCGCGGCGTCCCATCGGTCCGCGTCGCGCTCGGTGAGCCTGCGGCGCCGGGCCTCGTCGGACACGTCGATCAGACAGATCGCGATGTCGTCCAGCAACGGGGCGGAGGGGCTGGCCAGGACCTCTCCCAGCGGGGACTGCCCGGTCAGCAGGAGGTCGACTCCGCGGACCTGGTACTCCAGCGCGCGACGCAGCCACGCCTCGGTCATGCGGTTGCGCCACTGGCGATCGGCGCCTTCCGGTACGCGGACCTCGTCGAAGTCGTGCACGGCGAGCCGCCCCAGCTCCGGTTTGTCACAACCACTCGTTGATGGCAGCGCCCAGTACGGACCCTTGTAACGGACAGTCAGTTTCTCGTATCCCGCTGGCACCGCGCGGTGCCCCTTCAGTGGTCTCCGGGATTGTGCAGCCGGTGCCACGTCTACGCAGGTAGGCGCGGTTCGCGCGGAAGCCGCATGCCTTATCGGACCCCGCTCTGTCCGGCCGGGACTGGCCCAGAGCGATCAGGAAACCAATGCGATGGCCGATCCTGAGAACCCGGAGCGGCCGCAGCAAGGTGCCACAGGGGCGACGGGCACACAACCAGCACAAACACCGGGGTGTCGGCAGACCCGGGCCTCGCGCTCAACCGCCTTGACCTCCCTACAGTTGTTCCCCCGTGCTGGGTGGTTCCGGAGGATGCATCCCGCCACCGTCCTTGATGTCCCTTTCACAGGTGCGTCCGTCGTAGGACTGGTCATTGGGGATCAACAACACTCCGGCAACCTGCTCAGGGTGCTCGACGGCGAGCCAGTCGTCGCCCGTGCGGGGATCGTAGGCCGGCCCGAACGCCTGGGACGAGTAGACCGTCTGACACCCCAACGCCACACGCTCCTCGTCGACCGCGCAGGCGTCCACTGCGGGGTCGGAATATTCGTCGGCGCCGTCGAAGCGGAAGCGGAAGTGGACCCGGTCGCCTTCGGAGGGCACCTGTGGGTGGGGCTCGAGCCGCCAGTCAACGACCGCGGCGGTGACGCCGAGAGGCTGCCCATCCGTGTTCACGACCTGCACCCTGACACCGGCCTTGCCGCGCTCCGCTGTCGTGTCGGTGCAGCCCCAGGAGGAGCAGCCGGACAGGGCGAGAATCACCAGAGCCAGCGGGGCAACGTCGAATACCCGTGCAGGTAACACTGAGGTGACCTCCGGTCGGAGTGGGGCGGGGCAGTCTATCCCGGGCCCTGGCACCTGCGGGTGAGGGCGACGAGCGCCTGCGGCGGCGAAGCCGAAGCGCAGAGGAGCCCTGTGAACTGGGCCGGTACCGTTGTCAGTGGCGGCGTGCAGGATGACGGGCATGACGACACCCGCTGCAGAGATCATGGACAGTGCCGCCTACGCGCAGGCGGTCGAGGACGCGGTGAAGGCGTCGGCGGCCTACTACGGGGGCGGCACGTCGGCGCTGGACGACGATGCCTACGACCGGCTGGTACGCGGCATCGCCGCGTGGGAGACGGACCATCCCGATCAGGTGCTGCCCGACTCGCCGACCGGCAAAGTCGCCGGCGGGGCGGTGGTGGGCGATGTGCCGCACACGGTGGCGATGCTGAGCCTGGACAACGTGTTCTCACCCGAAGAGTTCACGGCCTGGACGGCCTCGCTGGCCAGACGGGTCGGCCGCGAGGCGCAGCGTTTCAGCGTCGAGCCGAAGCTCGACGGCCTCGCGATCGCGGCCCGATACCGCCAGGGCCGGCTGACCCGGCTGATCACCCGCGGCGACGGGATCGCCGGGGAGGACGTCTCGCACGCGATCGGCACCCTCGAGGGCCTGCCCCACACGCTGGCGGAGCCGGTCACCGTGGAGGTGCGCGGCGAAGTCCTCATGACGAGGGCCCAGTTCGAGCATGCCAACGAGGTGCGCACCGCGCACGGCGGGCAGCCGTTCGCCAATCCGCGCGGTGCTTCCGCGGGCAGCCTGCGGGCCAAGGACCGCGCCTACACGGTGCCGATGACGTTCTTCGGCTACGGCTTGCTGCCGCTGGCCGACACCGACACCGAGCTCGCCGCACGGCTGGGCGAGCTCGCCCACAGCGACCTCATGGCTCTGAGCGCGCAGCTGGGAGTGAACACCACAGCTACCACCGCGGTCCCCGCAATCGTCGCCGCCACCGTTGAGGAGGTCCTGGAGCGCGTGCGGGAGATCGCCGCGCTGCGCGCCGAGCTGCCGTTCGGTATCGACGGCATCGTCGTCAAGGCCGATCTGGCCGCCGACCAGCGGGCCGCAGGATCCGGTTCGCGCGCTCCGCACTGGGCGATCGCCTACAAGCTGGCTGCCGTGGAGAAGATCACCCGCCTGATCGACGTGGAGTGGAACGTGGGGCGCACCGGGATCATCGCCCCGCGCGGCGTCCTGGAGCCGGTGGAGATCGAGGGTGCCACCATCACCTACGCCACTCTGCACAACCCGGCCGACATCACCCGCCGAGACCTGCGCCTGGGCGACCAGGTCATGGTCCACCGTGCCGGTGATGTCATCCCGCGCATCGAGGCACCGGTCGCCCACCTGCGCACCGGCGATGAGCAACCGATCGTGTTCCCGGAGGTGTGCCCGCGGTGCGGCTCCGCCATCGACACCAGCCAGGAACGCTGGCGGTGCGAGCAGGGCCGCAACTGCCACCTGGTCGCTTCCCTGTCCTACGCGGCCGGCCGCGACCAGCTCGACATCGAGGGCCTGGGCGCCACCCGCATCGTGCAGCTCGTCGAGGCCGGCCTGGTGGCCGATCTCGCCGACCTGTTCACCCTCACCCGCGACCAACTCCTTGTACTGGAACGGATGGGCGCGACCAGCACCGACAACCTCCTCACCGCGATCGCCGCGGCCAAGGACCAGCCGCTGTCGCGGGTCCTGTGTGCGCTCGGGGTCCGTGGCACCGGCCGCTCCATGTCCCGCCGCATCGCCCGTCACTTCGCCACCATGGACAACATCCGATCCGCCGACGCAGAAGCGATGCAGCAGGTCGAGGGCATCGGCACCGAGAAAGCACCCTCGATCGTCGCCGAACTCGCCGAACTCGCTCCGCTCATCGACAAACTCGCCGCGGCAGGGGTGAACATGACCGAACCCGGCGCAACCGCACCGCCCGCGGCCCGCGACACTGATGCCGCTGCCAGCGGCACGGATGCGGCGGTCGGGCCGCTGGCCGGGATGACGGTTGTGGTCACCGGCGCGATGACCGGGGCGCTGGAAAATCTCAGCCGCAACCAGATGAACGAACTCATCGAACGCGCCGGTGGCCGCTCCTCCTCCAGCGTCTCCCGGAAGACCACCCTGGTCGTGGCCGGGGAAGGCGCCGGATCCAAGCGTGCCAAGGCCGAAGCCCTCGGCATCCGCCTGGCCGGCCCGGACGAATTCGCCGCCCTGGTCGCCGACTTCACCAGCTGAACCTACGACCGCTGTGCTCCAGCTCACCGCGACCAGGGCAACGAGCGGGAACACCGCACAACGGTTGACCGTTCGTCTGTATGTGGCTGGCGGAGGGGACAGTGTCCCCGGGCCTCACCCTCCGCCCATGGGGACGATCGTCCGGCTGAAGCCCCATGGAGCAACCCGCCGAGAGGCGACCGCCCTCCGCACGCCACGGCCCCGGCTGGCTCCCCCGTCCAGCCGGGGCCTTCTCATACCAGCGACCGGCACAGACCCGTCGAGAAGATTCCGGTACCGCAGGGGTGGTACCGGCGAGCACGGTGAGCGCAACACGTACGGCCGCGACCCCGACGCCAACCGCAGGGCATCTGCCCGGACGGATGGGCCGCCAAGACCGGCCACCCGGAGATCCGTCCCCGTGACCGCGGTGGCCCACCCCTTCCCGGGGATGGCGACGAAGAGGGCGAGTTCTTCCCCAATGTCTCTCGAGGAGACACGGCCACGGACCCGTTCGCTCCGTGTCCGGGTTCGGTAACCGGTGCGGGTGGCCTACAACGCTGGTCGGGTGACGACGGTCAAACCCTTCGAAGTCGACAAGCTGTTGGGGCAGTCGACGAAACGGGGGATTCACATGAACATCATTCAGCGTGCCGCAGCGGTCGGAGCGGTCACGGCCGCCGTGGTCGGCGCCATGGGGGCCGTCGCACCGCAGGCAGGGGCGGCGACGCCGCCGGCGAAGTACAACGGTGTCTGCGGGGCGGGCTACACGGTGGTCGACTCGGCACCGGTCGGTACGGCGGGCACGGTCTACCTGACGTACAACCCCTCCACCGGACGGGACTGCGTGGTCACCGTGCGCGCCCGTCCCGGCACCGCCGTGTCCATGCTGGCGTCGGTCACGGACGCCCAGGACCCCGACCCCGAGTTCGATGACGGTTTCTACACGACCTACGCCGGTCCGGTGTACATCGGCCACCCCGGGCACTGTGTGAGCTACGGGGGACGGATCGCCGGCCAGAGCGGCGGAGCAAACAACGTGCACTGCACACCACTGTCCGACTGAGCGGTCCCACTTGGTCTTCTGCGCAGGACAGCCGAGGTGGTCCAGCGTGATCCGCAGGTGCGCTGCGTTCTTCCGGGCCTTCCGGATGGTCGGCGGGTGACGGTGACGTCACCGGTATGGAGGCCGGTGACGACGACGGTGACACCGCCGGCGGACCCGGACCGGCCCGTTGTGCCCGCATTCGCGGCCGGGCCGGTCGGTCCGTTCTCGTTCCCGCGTGTGTGTCCGCTTCAGCACGGGTGGTGCAGCCAGCGCTGCAGCGTGGTGTTGATGCTGGCGGGCAGGGCGCTGAGCTGGTCGATGGCGTCGCGGTCCTCGGGCCGGGGCGGGATGCCGGCGACGGTCAGTGCGGCGTGCAGGGCCAGGCGGCGCTGGTCGCGGGGATCGATGAGGGTGCTCAGGCGCTCGGCGGGGTTGGGCGGCGGCAGCAGGCAGTCCCTGTCCTGCCCGGTGGCCGCCGCAGGCCAGACGGTCTGGGCAGGGTCGGCGGCGTAGGGGTCGACGAAGGCCTGCGGCGTGCGGGGTTCAAGGGCGATGGTCACGTCGGGCTCCTTCGGTAGCGGGTGGATGTGCAGGGGGAGAGGCCCGCGCGACCTTATGCGGTTGCGGTTGCCGGGCGATGTCACGCCGACGGCGTCATCGGCGGCTCATCGTCTTTTCGACCAACACAGCAGCACGCCGCCCGCGACCAGCCGCTCGTAAGCACCGGCACCGGCGCAGAGTTCGAGGGGCTGTTACGCACTTTCGGGTGACGGCCTCGCAGCTGCTGGGGTGGCGCGTCCTGGCGATAGCGGCGGGGCGGCCAAGGCCCGTACGGGGTCTCTGCACGACAGGGCGTCAACTTCGCGCATACGCCGCATGAATGGACGTTACAAGCGAGAGTTGCGGAAATATGGGCGAATGGTAACGGACCGCTCGTAATCCGTTCACAACCTGCACGGCAAGGCCATGGTGTGGATGTGCGGCCGACCGGCCGCCACCCGCACACCGCACCAACCCGTCCCCACCGACCCGCTGTCAGGGCGGCAGGGCACGGGGGTGCTCGTACAGCATGGGGGCCTTGTGTCTTCTTCCACGGTGACCGCCCGTCGTCTCTCCGCCGCCGCATTGGTGGCCGCTGCGGTCGTGGGGGCGGTGGCGCTGCCGGCGTCGGCGGCCGACCACGCCCGGCCCGACCGCACGAAGGTGGAGATCAGCGCGGTCCAGTACGACGCGCCCGGCCGGGACGACCGCTCGCGGCGCTCACTGAACAAGGAGTGGGTGGATGTCACCAACACCTCGCGTCGCACCGTCAACCTCGACGGCTGGACGCTGAAGAACGAGGACGGCGACACCTACACCTTCAACCACTACCGCCTGGAAGGCCGCGCCACGGTCCGCGTCCACACCGGCAGGGGCCACGACACCGACAGCGACCTCTACATGGACCGCCACAACGAGGTGTGGGACAACCGCTCCGACACCGCCACCCTGCGCAACGACCACGACCGCTTCATCGACGACACCTCCTGGGGCCACCACCGCCACGGCGGTGACCACCGCGGCGGTGACCGCCACCACTGACCCGTCTTCCCGCCCCTGCGGCACGAGGTAAAGCAGCGGCGTGACGCGGCAGGGCCCCGGCCGGCTCGCCCGGCCGGGGCTCTCCGTCGTTCTGCCCCTGCCCGGGTGTGAGCGCTTGAACAGGCAACTCGAGGGGGCCGGAGGACGGCGGGCTGGTGCTAGGCGGCTTGGTAGGCCAGCTAGGCCAGTAAGCGTTCGCTGCGGCTTTCCTCGCGACGGCGACGGGGGGGCTAGTGCTCCTCTTCTCACCGGTCGGTCGAGGGCTACGACCTCACCCGGACGGAACGCCCATGATGACCGCCGACCCGCGCGCCCCGTACCCGAGAGACGGCGAGGACCAGGCCACGCTCCTGCGCCCGCCGGCTTGCATGGGCTGATGACCCGGGTCCAGGCGGTGCATTGAGCTGTCCGCATGGGCTCCCGCGCACGCTCCCGGCCGTCCGCCGTCGCCGGGTCCGCTGCCCCGAGGTCTCCTCTGCGGCCGATGCGTACGGGCCGAAAGTCCGGCATCGTTCCCGAGCAGGAGACCGCGGTGCCGCGATGGATCAGACCGGAGCACATCCAACAGACTCACCCCGCCTGGGCGGGTGGTTGCACTAGAGGAGAAGCGACGGAGGAGGTGACGGCGGATCTTGCCGAACGTTCCTCCGCTCCTGCTGGAGCTGTCCGCGTATCGGCCATTCCGCAAGGCCCTGATCTGGCGTGATGTGATGAAGCCCGCCTGTGCGGTCAGCACGCCTCGTGCAATACCCGGATGCCGACCTCGGCCGGGACGGCGGCACAGGTCTGCTGTTCATGTTCCACGCGGGCGGTGTGCAGAAGGCGCCACCACGACGTCACGGTCGGTCGGCGGCGAAGGAGCGCCCGCCGCTCGCGTTCGGTCATGCCGCCCCAGATGCCGTGCTCGATGCGCTGGTCCAGGGCGTAGGCCAGGCATTCGGTGCGCACGGGGCAGCCGGTACACACGGCCTTCGCCCTGTTTTGCGCCGCTCCCTCGACGAACAGTTCCTCCGGGTCGACGCTCTTGCACAGCCCTCGGTCGCCCCAGTCCGTATCCGTTATCACCTCGGCACCGTCCCCTCCCCGATTCCGCCGGCAGCTACGCCCGGCCATGCGGCAGGCATGTGAGAGTACGCGAGTCCGGTGCTGCGTGTTCAGCAGCGCAAGAGCGCCCAACTCTCACGAGTGAAGCGGACTTGCCACAGATTGGGCCGGGGCGATAACGGCGATCGAAGCGTGGATGTCGTCGACGAACCCCTCGCTCGCTTTCCGGGCATCGCGAGGAGCGGCGACTTCGGGCGTTCTGGGGGCGTGCTCAACGAGGCCACGAAGCATCGACTGGCCTCGCTGCGGCCGCACTTGGCCCAGAACACGTTGCACGGTGGGCCAACCGACGCGGGGTGAACCAGCTCAGTAGCTCGCTGGGCTCATAAGCCAGAGGCCGCAGGTTCAAATCCTTTGCCCACTACTGGAGTTCGGCCTCGCCGCAGTGAGCGGCGGAGGCCGACGTCTTTCTCGGGCGCGTCGGCCCACCGCCGAAATCACCCTGCGATGTCACACGCCTCTGGGATTCGGGACAGGAGTAGCCGTCCCGCCGCGTTCGGCAGCATGTCGGCGTTGGCTCGCGTGCCCCCGTTTCGATGCAGGCGGCGACCAGCGTGCCGATGAAGCCGATGGCGATGAGCGTGATGTTTCTGCCAGACGCCTCACGTTGCAATGCCGTCAGCGGCTCGGGTCTCGCTCTCGAGCAACGCTGAGCTGGGGGACAGCTTTGCCACATGACCGAATCGGCCTCTGTCCACGGGGCCTGACCACGGCCGCGGTCAGGCCACGGCTGCCCGATCCACGGCTGGTCAAAGAACCCGGTCCCTTGCTGCACGGGTCGCGGCGAGAGGGTCAGTGCTGCACGGCGTAAAGTCCCTACGTGACACACACCTTCGAAGAACTCCTGGACAAGCAACGCGCCGCCGACGAGGCGCACGCCACCGTGCAGGCCCTGCGTGGCCAAGGTGACCCGCCCGCTTACGAGACCGCGTGGCAGACATGGCGCGACCTCGCCCGCGACGTACAGGCCGCGGTCACCGAGCACGCGAAAGAGCAAGGCGCGATGCGGGCCGGAGTGGAACTTGATGTGAAGAGGGCAGTCCGTTACACCGAGTAGCAGGATGCAGTGGTCGACGCAGGGGCGGTCAGCCTGCGCGCACGGACAGGCTCGGCCACCGCACCTCCAGCGGTCGGATCGGTCATCACCCCACATCCAACCGCCACCGCCCACCCCGCCAACCTATGCGGTCACAGCACTGGCGCAACGCGGGAGTGAGTCCCACTCGACTGCCCGTGGGCTGCCGTATCGACGGTTCTCCGATCGGAGGGATGGAATCCTCGACGGCACTGACACCGCAGGGCAGGGCCGAGAGCAGTCCGCTTGCCTCCCCCCCCGTTATCTTCTTCGCGGTCCTGCAAGAGGGCCGCTGGCCTCCGGGCCCGGCATGACTGTTCCCCCCTGTCGAACCGATGACCTGGGGGGG
>NZ_JBVHLJ010000024.1:0-20795 GCF_055559055.1 Streptomyces sp. NPDC024687
GCATCTTCAACCACGACGCCGGTCTGGGCACCGACATCGAGGTGGTGCAGCGGCCACGGGCCAAGGGGTTCGAGCCACTGCCGAAACGGTGGGTGATCGAGCGGACCTTCGGCTGGCTGATGCAGCACCGCCGCCTGGCCCGGGACTACGAAGCCCTCCCGCAGAGATCGAGGACGATGATCCACTGGGCCATGGCTAACAAAATGTCCCGCGAACTGACCGGAGAATCCGTACCAACGTGGCGAATCGAAACGGACATCCCACTCAAGTCAGCGTGAAGACTGATCAGATGCTCTCTAAGAGGGTCTCGGGGTAGGTGATCAGGCTGCGGCAGGTCAGTGTGGGGGAGGCCGGGCCTGAGGTGAGGTGGGGGTTGGCGGCGCGGAGCCGGTGCAGGCGGGTGTGCCAGCGCTGGTGGAGGTGTTGGTGGTGGTCGTACCAGCGGGGTGGTGATTGTCGATGCCCAGCTCAGGGAGGCCGCTGTGGGTGGGCAGCGGGTGGTGCGGCGGGCATGGGTGAGTTCGGGGGCGGGGCGGATGTCGAGGGGGGTGCGCTGTCTGGGGTCGCTTGAGGCTTGTTGGTGGCGGGTGCAGATGAGGGCCCGGGGCAGGGTGGGTGCCGGGTGGATCCACGCGGGAGTCGCCGTGTGCGGGCTGCGGCGGATGATGCAGGCGGTGCATGCCGGCAGTGGCTGCATTGCGGGTTCGACGTGTGCCAGCGGGCGGTGGCGGCGTGGGATGTGCCGATGGCGGCGGGCGGGGGCCGGCGGGGCAGGGCGCGGGAGAGGTGTGCGGGCGGGATGCGGGTGAAGTGGGACAGGCGTCGGGCGGCTTCGTTGCTGAGGTGGATGTCGGTGGCTGGCGGGCCCGTTGGGGTGCCGGTGGCGGTGATGTGCAGGCCGCCCAGGAGTCGGGCGGCACTGAGGTGGTAGGCGCCTGCGAGGCGGGTGAGGTAGGAGGCGGTGGCCTCGCGGGGCAGCGGCCTCACGTGCAGGGCGCCGGGCTGGGTGGGCCACATGCTGCCGACTGGTAGAGCGGGGGCGCGGTGGGGCTCACCGGTCGGCGGGCCGGGCGCGGCGTTTAGGGGTGCGGGGCCGGTAGTGCTCTTCGGCGAGGTGGTCGAGTGCGATGGTGTCCAGCAGCGTCTTGGTGATGCGTTCTTGGCCGTTGAGGATGGCTTCGATGGTGGATCTGCGCAGGGAGTTCTGCGTGGCCCTGCCCATCCGGGTCATCGGGGAGATGCTGGGCCTGGGCGAGGCCGGCCGGCTGGACCTGCACCGTGTGGTCGATGTCCTGTTCACCACCACGACCACCTCCAAGGCGGCCCGGGCCAACCAGGCGGAGCTGTACGGGCTGCTGAGCGCTCTGGTGGCCGGCAAGCGGCGCCGGCCCGCGGCGGACCTGACGAGCGAGCTCGTCGCCGTGCGCGACGAAAAGGGTTCGGGCCTGAGTGAGAAGGAGCTCCTGGACACCCTGCTGCTGATCATCGGTGCCGGTCACGAGACCACCGTCAACCTCCTGGACCAGGCGGTCACCGCGCTGCTCACCCACCCCGACCAGCTGCGCCTGGCCCGTGGGGGCGAGGTGTCCTGGGAGGCGGTGGTGGAGGAGACGCTGCGCTGCCGGGCGCCGGTGGCCACCATCCCGCTGCGCTTCGCGGTCGACGACATCGACTACGGCGAGGTGCGTGTGGCCCGGGGCGAGGCGATCGTGATGTCCCTCGCGGCGGCCGGGCGCGACCCCGAGCGGCACGGGCCGGACGCGGACCGTTTCGACGCCACCCGCCTCACCAGCCGCGACCATCTGGCCTTCGGTCACGGGGTGCACCACTGTCCGGGCCGGCCGCTGGCGATGACGGAGGCGACAACGGCCCTGCCGGCTCTCTTCGCCCGTTTCCCGCACCTGCGGCTGGCCGTGCCGGCGCAGGAGCTGCGCCCGCTCGAGTCGTTCATCTCCAGCGGCCACCGCGAGCTCCTGGTGGTCCTCACCCCCGGTGCCCCGCGGTGAACCGCGTCTTTGAGGAGGACAACGACATGCCCGCTCCGCTGCCCCACCTTCGCCTCGCCGCGGTGAACATCGACGGCGTTCTGCTGAACGACACCTTCAGCCCCCTCATCCGGCAGATGGTGCTCGAGCGGGGCGGCCAGTACACCGCCGACGTCGAGTACGGGCTGTTCTCCCAGTCCCAGCTCGTGGCCGCCCGGGCGTTCGCCGAGGCCGCGCAGGTGAGGCTGAGCCCGCAGGAGCTGCTGGAGACCTACCTCCAGGAGCGCGAGCGCTACCTCGCCCACACCTCGGTCCGGGTCCTGGACGGAGCCGCGGACCTGCTCGCGCTGCTGCGGGGGCTGGGGCTGCGCACGGTGTGCTACGGCGGGCTGGAGCGGGCGCACTTCGAGCGCCATCTGGGCCACCTCGCCCACTTCTTCGACGGTCCGGGCTATGTGTGCACCGACCGCTTCCGCCCGGGCATCCGGGAGATCACCCGGGAGGTCTTCCAGCTGCCCTACGACCGGGTGCTGTTCATCGACGACGTGGCCAGGGTCGCCGAAGAGGCCCACCGGCTCGGCGTGCCCTTCATCGGCCGTCCCGGCGACTTCGAGCACGGGCACCAGCACGCCCTCATGCGGCGCATCGGTGTCCGGCACGTGGTGCGCAGTCTGCGTGAGATCGACGGGGAACTGCTGCGCAGGGTGGACGGCGAAGCGGCGGCGGGGGTTTTCGCGCCGCACGCCGGGCCCGTTGCCGGCATCACAGGGGCGGGAGCGGCACATGTCTGACGGCGCCGCTGCCCTGCGGGACAAGGTCGTGCTCATCACCGGTGCCAGCAGCGGTATCGGCGAGGCCGCCGCCCGCCTCTTCGCCCGGCAGGGCGCCCGCCTGGTGCTGTGCGCCCGCCGCGAGGAGCGGCTGCGCCACCTGTGCGGCCGGCTGCGGCAGGAGGGCGCGACGGCGAGTTACGTCGTCGCCGACGTCTCGCGCGCCGAGGACGCCCGGGCCCTGGTCGAGCAGGCCATGGCCCGCCACGGCAGGCTCGACGCGGCCTTCAACAACGCCGGGACCGCCATCGAGAAGACCCCCCTGCACCTGACCGACGACGACTCCTACGACCACGTCATGGCTGTCAACGCGCGGGGTGTGTGGAACTGCCTGCGCCACGAGATCGCCGCGATGCTCACCTGCGGGGGAGGAGCGATCGTCAACACCAGCAGCGTCGGCGGGCTGCTCGCCTCCTCGGTCGCCGCGCCGTACATCGCTTCCAAGCACGCCGTCATCGGCCTGACCAAGGCGGCCGCGGTCGAGTACGCCGGCGACGGTATCCGGGTCAACGCGATAGCTCCGGGACTGGCGCGCTCCGAGATGGTCGAGCAGTGGTTCACCCGTCACCCCGAGGCAAGGGACAGTGCCCTGCGGTCGGCGCCGCAGCAGCGCGCCGCCGATCCGGCGGAGATCGCCGAAGCGGCCGCGTGGCTGTGCAGCGACCGGGCGTCCTTCGTCACCGGCGCGACGTTGGCGGTGGACGGAGGACGCACGGCCTGGTGAGACCCGGCAGGCGCTGCAGCCGGGGGAAGGGGGTGGGGGCAGCCGCGCCGCGGCTGCCCCCACCCCCTTCCCGCACGTTCCGCGCCCTCCTGCACAAAACGACCGCGCTGCTTTTTTCTGCGGCGGCATGCGGTAAGGTACGAGTTGTTTGGTTTAATTTTGAGCTAGAGGAGCATCTCATGGCTCAGCAGGAGCGAGCTGTCCGGACCCGACGCGCTGTTCTGGAGGCCGCCGCAGCGATCTTCGCGGAGCGGGGATACACGGCGGCCACGATCGGCGAGATCCTCACCCGGGCCGGGGTGACCAAAGGCGCCCTGTACTTCCACTTCAACTCCAAGGCGGCCCTCGCCCAGGGCGTGCTGCAGGCACAGGTCACCAACGACTACCACGTGCCCCGCGAGCTGAAGCTGCAGGAGTGGGTGGACGCGGGCATGACCCTGGCCAAGCGCCTGCCGCAGGAGCCGATGCTGCTCGCGGGCGTCCGGCTCTCCGCCGACCTGCAGGGCCGCGACGTCTTCGGCAGCGCCTGGCCTGCCTGGACCGAGCTCACCGCCGCCTTCCTGGCCGAGGCCAAGGAGCGCGGCGAGGTGCTCCCGCACGTCGTGCCGCAGGACAGCGCGCAGGTCTTCCTCGGGGCCTGGATCGGCGTGCAGTACGTCTCCCAGGCCATGTCCGACTGGGCAGACCTGGAGGTGCGCATGTCGGCGCTGTTCAACCACATGCTGCCCGCCATCACCGCCCCGGCCGTCCTGGTCAGGCTCGACACGGCCCCCGACCGGGGAGCCCGGGTCATCGCCGAGGTGCGCGCACAGTCCCCGGCCCTGGCCGGCGCCGGCCAGTGAGGCGCCCGCCGCCCGTGCCTACCCGTCCCCCTTCTGTCGCTTCCGTGAGCACACTCCAGCCAAATGAACCATCTGTGCGGTTTGATAGTGCCTCTCGACCCTGCCGCGTGACGGGCCGCCCGCCACGAGGCACTCAGGGGGCCGGCGGAGGTCGGCTCCCGGAAACCGACCGGGACAGGATCGGGCGGCCGGACAGGGAACGTGCCGCGCGGACCCGGCGGGCACTGACCCCCGGAGGAACTTCCGGCTCGCGAGGAACCCGGCGAGCTGCTTGCCGCCCCCGCCCCCGCCCCCGCCCTCGCCCCGCCCTCGTCCTTGACGATCGTGCCGGCCGTGCGGGCCGGACGCTCCGCGGCGGAGCCGACCGTGGTGCAGAAGTCCTCCAGGCCGGCCTGACCGGCCTGACCGGCCTGAAAGATCCAGGACGGACAGGTTCCCAGGACTCCGCCTCCGGGCGGCGCAGCCCTGCGCCGGCGAGGGCCGGCGAGAGCGGGCGTGGGCGTTTCCCCCGGCCGGTGAGCGGGCCGGCCAGGAGCAGCGGGGCGGCGGCCTTTTCCGCTGCGGGAACAGGGACGCCTCGGCGCGCGGGGCCCAGCGGGCGGCACGGGCCGGGCGGCGCCTCATCGGCTCCGCGCGCGGCAGCGGCCCGGGGCGAGGCGGCTGGAACTGCCGGCCGGCGCGCTGCGCGGCCTCAGGCCCCCGCAGCACGCCGGCGTGGTCCCGCGGGCCGGGTGGGGGATGGACGGCGACACCGCGTGTACGGGGGGCCTCGCCCTCTGCCGGCGTCGGGGGCGGGCCGGGCAGGGGCGTCTCCTGGCACGCGACGGCCGCCGCCACCGCCACCGCCGCCGTCGCCGCGGCGGCCGGACCGCGGACCGGCCGTCCGGGAGCGGACCTGGCGGCCGGCGTCCCGGACGGGCCCGGATTCCGGAGGGTATCTTTGCGCCCCCTGAAAACGTCCTGACATCCTGGTTCTGAGGCCTGAGCTGACCTCACCGACACCCCCGTCACCGGACAAATAGTGCTTCTCTCCTCGAAAACCTCCACAGTCCAGAGTAAAAACAATCCGTCCGGTTTGATATTAACAAACCGTCTGGATTGTTTTTGAATCGGGGGCCTACCGCTTTTCCGGCGAGAGCGACTGCGCCGACGGGACGACAGGGGGATTGGCGTGGACATTCAGGTACTGGGCGCCCTGGGGGTCAGGGAGGGCGGAGTGTCCATCACTCCCACCGCGCCGAAGGCGCGGCAGGTACTGGCCCTGCTGGCGCTGCACGCCGATCAGGTCGTACCCGTCTGTGCGCTGGTGGAGGAGCTGTGGGCGGGTAATCCGCCGCGCAGCGCGCGCACCACGCTGCAGACGTACGTGCTGCAGCTGCGCGAACTCATCACGGCGGCCTCGCCCGGCACGTCGGCGGCCCGCTCGGCGCGAAGGACGTCCTGGTGACCTGCCCCGGCGGTTACCGGCTCGACACCGGTGGCGGCACCAGCGACGTGCGCGAGTTCGAACGCCTCGCCGGCTTCGGCTACCGGGCCATGGACGCCGACGACCACCCGCGTGCCGCGCGGCTGCTGCGCGAGGCCCTCGGCCTGTGGAACGGCGCGCCCTTCGCCGACGTCCAGGCGGGTTCCCAGCTGGAGACCGAGTCCAGGCGCCTTCAGGAGAGCCGGCTGTGTGCTCTGGACCAGCGCATCGAGGCGGATCTGCGGCTGGGCCGGCACCGCGAACTGCTCGCCGAACTCACCGTCCTGGTCAGCCAGTTCCGCACCCACGAGAACCTGCACGCGCAGTTCATGCTGGCCCTGCAGCGCTCGGGCCGGCGCAGCGAGGCGCTCGACGCCTACCGCAGGCTGCGCACCACACTCGTGCACGAACTGGGCATCGAGCCCTCCGTGCCGCTGCGCCGCCTGCAGCGCTCCATCCTGCTGGCCGGCCCGGAACAGACGGCGAAGACCCCCCAGACAGCGCCCCCGATGGCGTCGGCGGGAGGCTGGCCTGCACGGCGCTCGACGGCCGCCCGAGCACCGCAACAGCGCCCCACCCCATCGGGTTCAGGCGCGCTTGACGTGGACTCAAGGACGGGGATGCCGGCGATTTCCCGCCGTTACCGTGGCCAGTCAGCGCACCCGCTCTTCGAACGCACGGTCGAGGAGAAGGCGACGCCAAGGGGGAGACGAAACCATGAGGATTCAGATACTGGGTCCACTGAGCGCCGACATCGGCGGTGTCTCAGTGGTGCCGACGGCGAGCAAGCCCCGGCAGATCCTGTCACTGCTCGCGCTGTATCCCGGCCGTGTCATGCCCGTTCCGACCCTGATGGAGGAGATCTGGGGAGCCGACCCCCCGGTCAGCGCCCTGACCACACTGCAGACGTACATCCTGCAACTGCGCCGGCGGCTCGGCACCGCCATGGGACCCGACTCACCGCGCAGCGCCAAGGAGCTGCTGGCCACCCGGCACGGTGGCTACGTGCTCCAGATCCAGCCTCAGAACGTGGACGTGCACACCTACGAGCGGCTGGTTACGGCCGGACGCGCCGCCTTCGAGGCCGGTGACGACGCCCGCGCCGCCGAAACGCTGCGCCAGGCGCTGGACCTGTGGCAGGGCCCGGCACTGGTCGACGTGCGCGTCGGTCCGATCCTGTCCATCGAGACCCTCCGCCTGCAGGAGAGCAGGCTGGTCACCGTGGAGCGGCGCATCGACGCCGACCTGCGCCTGGGCAACCACACCGGCCTGCTCGCCGAGCTCAAGGACCTGACCGTCCGTCATCCTCAGCACGAGGGCCTGCACTCCCAGGCCATGGTGGCGCTGTACCGGTCGGGCCGGCAGGCCGCGGCACTGGACGTCTACCGGCAGCTGCGCATACGGCTCATCGACGAACTGGGTGTGGAACCCTCACCCCAGCTGCAGCGCCTGCACCAGGCCATGCTCACCGTCGACCCCGGGCTCGAGGTGGCCGCAGGCGCCCGCCGCGGCTCGACCTTCGACCTGTACGCCACCTGAAAGGCCGCGACCGTCGCGGCCGTTTCGAGCCCGCCTCTAGCACCGTGGGCCAGCCTGGTGGGGCCCGTGACACACCAGGGGGCCAAGGGAGGGGCGGACATGGCGGACACAGCGCCACCCGTACGGCTGTACTGCTTCGCACACGCGGGGGCCGGAGTCTCCGCCTTCAACGGCTGGACCCGCAGCATCGGCCCCGGCGTCGAGACCGTGCCCATCCTGCTGCCGGGCCGGGAGCGGCGGCGCCGCGAACCGCGCCTGACCGACCGGGCGGCACTCGTGGCCGAACTGCTGGAGTGCGTGAGGCCCGAACCCGGCAGGCCGTTCATCCTGTACGGACACAGCCTGGGAGCCCTGGTGGCCCACACCCTCACCCAGGCCCTGCACGAACAGGGACGTCCCCTTCCCGCGCTGCTCGCCGTCGGCGCCTGCCCGCCGCCGGACGAGAGCAGCGAACTCTCCGACAGCGCCGGCACCGCCGACGGCCGGCTGCTGCACCGGCTCCACGCCATGGGAGGTGTGCCCCAGGGAGCCCGGCCGGACGGCTACTGGCACCGGGCCTGCTGCCGGTCCTGCGCGACGACCTGCACCTGGCGCGCGCTGCGGGCCTACGCCCGCGCCACCGCCGCCCGCATACCGGTGCCCCTGCTGGCCGTCGCGGGAGACCGCGATGCGCTGGCGCCGCCCCCGCTGGTCGCCGGCTGGCGCAGGTGGTCCGCCGCACCGGTGGCGACCCGCACCGTCACCGGCGACCACTTCTTCGTACGAGGTGACGCGCTGCCCCGGCTCATCGGCCGGGCCGCCCGCGTCGTACGGCGGCTCGGCAGCACCCCCCTGCCCATACAGCGCCCCGCACCGCAGGCACCGCAGGCAGCGCACGGCAGGCCCGCGGTGCCGTCCCGGCGAGCCGTCCCGGCCGGGTGACACCGCCCGGGCCCCACCGATCCACTCACCCCGCATGTGCCCGGCACGAGAAGAAAGAGAGTCACCACCATGCAACTGCTGGACATAAAGGACCTGGTCGTCCTGCTGCGCACCAACGCCGGTGACAGCGACACCTTCGACCTGGACGGCGATGTGCTGGACGTGCCGTTCGACGAACTCAACTACGACTCGCTGGCGCTGCTGCAGGTCACCGGTGCCATCGAGCGCGACTACGACGTCGCCCTCGACGAGGAGGCACTGGAGGAGGCCGGGACCCCGCGCCAGTACCTGAAGGTCGTCAACCAGGTGCTCGCCTCCTCCCGGACGGCCTGAGCCCGGGCACCCCCGGGTGCCCGGCCGCCCGCACCCGTAGGGGCGGTCCCTTCCAGGACCGCCCCTACGGGTGCTCGCGGCCGGGCCGGGTGCCGGCGCCCGCACTCAGTCGATGCCCCGCACGATGTGCACGTGGGTGATGTCGTCCTCGTCCGCCCCTGCCAGGAGCAGCGGCGGGGCCGCAACCGCAGCCGGGCCCGGGTCGTGACGCGAGGGAGCGGGGCGCAGGTGCTCCCCGTGGCTGTCGTGGCGGGTGTCGTCCACGTTCTCCTCCTTCTGAGGCGGCTGCCCGGGCGGCCGCCTGCGGCCCGGGCGCTGGCCACGGATCAGTAGCGGTAGTGGTCCGGCTTGTACGGGCCCTCGACGCCGATGTACGCCGCCTGCTCCGGGCGCAGCCGGGTCAGCTTCACGCCGAGCACCGCGGAGGTCACGGACCTGTTCGAGGGCCTGGAGCTGATCGAGCCCGGCGTGGTCCCGGTTCCGCTGTGGCGCATCGGCCCGGAGGGCGACCCCGAGGGCTTCGGCGCCGAGGCCCACGCCCTGGCCGGCGTGGCAAAGAAGGCCTGAACCGCCGGGCCTCACGGCGAACGACCCCACGATCTGGCTGAATTGGAGTGACTGATGGAGACCGATCTCCGTAACAAGGTCGTGCTGGTGACCGGGGCTTCCTCGGGCATCGGCCGGGCGACCGCCGTCGCCTACGGCAAGGACGGCGCCCGCGTCGCGATCACGTACAACAGCAACAAGGAAGGCGCGCAGGAGACCGCCCGGCTCGCCCGCGAGGCCGGCGCCGCCGACACCCTGACGGTCCGTTACGACCTCACCGACGAGGCCGTCATACGGGACGCGGTCAAGACCGTCGCCGACACCTGGGGCGGCATAGACGTCCTGGTCAGCAACGCCGTCGTGTGGTCCGAGGGCATCCCGCGCCCCGGCCGGGTGATGCCGGCCTTCGAGGACGCCGACCCGAAGCTGTGGCAGGAAGTCCTGCGCACCAGCGTCGACGCGACCTTCCACACGGTCGCTGCGGCGCTGCCGTTCCTGCGCGGCCGCGAGTGGGGCCGCATCGTCATGGTCTCCTCGGGCCTGGCCGACTACGGCATGGTCGGCGGCGCCGCCTACGGCGCGGCCAAGGCCGGCCTGCTGGGCATCGCGCGGAGCCTGACCTGGGAGCTCGCCCCGGAGAACATCCTGGTCAACGTGGTCGCCCCTGGCCAGACCCTGACCGAGAACGTGCGCCGGATCGCCCCGGCCGCCGCGCTGGAGGCCAAGGCGAAGACCCTCCCCTCGGGCCACCTGTCGGTGCCCGAGGACGTGGCGAACACGATCGTGTTCCTCGGCTCGCGCGCCAACGGCAACATCAACGGCCAGACCATCCGGGTCACCGGCGGAGCGTGACACCGCCGGCAGGCCAACCGCCGCCACGTCCGCTCGAGCGGACGTGGCGGCCCGGCAGTACCTCCCCTTGCCCCCACACCTCCGCCGGTGACCTGGATCTCGCCGCGATCTGTGCCGCCGATCGGGACGAGGAGCGCTTCCCCGGCGCCGGCCGGCTCGACATCCGCCGCCGCACGCTCGGCCACGGCATCCACCCCTGCGTGCGCCGAGACCGAACTCGAACGGATGCCCGGGCGGTTGCTCAGCGGCTTCCGCACCGTCCCGGTCACCTGGTGACCGCCCACCCAGAATCCCTGGAGGAACCATGCGTGTCGTCCGCTACCACGAGCACGGCGACCCGAGCGTCCTGCGCGTCGAGGACGCCCCCAAGCCGGAGGCCGGCCCCGGCGAGGTACTGATCCGCGCCGAGGCGATCGGCGTCAACTACGCCGACGTCCAAAAGCGCCAGGGCCTGCCCATCGGCGGCCCGGTCACCCTGCCCGCCGCGCCCGCCGGTGATGTCGCCGGCGTCGTCGAGGCGGTCGGCGCGGGCGTCACCGGAGTGGCGGTGGGGGACCGCGTCGTCGCCCCGGTCCGCTACGGCGCCTACGCCGAGTACGCCACGGCGTACGCGGCCACGGTCTTCCCGATCCCGGCCGCCATCGACGCCGCCCAGGCCACCGCGCTGCCCAGCCCCGGCGAGACCGCCTACCACGTGCTCACCACCGTCGGCCAGCTGCAGCCCGGCGAGACCGTGCTGATCAACGCGGCGTCCGGCGGCATCGGCCACCTCCTTGTCCAGCTCGCCCGCGCCAAGGGCGCCGGCCGCATCATCGGCACCGCCGGCTCCCCGGCCAAGCTCGACTTCATCCGCTCCGTCGGCGCGGACGTCGCCATCTGCTACGGACACGAGAACTGGGTGGACGAGGTGCGCGCGGCCACCGGCGACAAGGGCGCCGACCTGGTGCTCGAGACGGTCGGCAACGAGGTCCTGGCGCACAGCATCCAGCTGGCCGGCCGCTTCGGCCGCATCGTCTGCTACGGCGGCGCATCCGGCGAGCGCCCGCCGGCCCTCTCGCCCTGGGACTTCATCGACATGAAGTCGCTGCACGGCTTCAACCTGTACGCCTTGTTCCAGGACCGGCCCGAGGTGATCGCCGCAGGCCGCAAGGAGCTCTTGGAGTACGTGGAGTCCGGCCAGGTCACGCCCGCCGTGTACAGCCGGATCCCCCTGCAGGAAGCGGCCAGGGCGCACGAGCTGATGGAGGCTCGCAAACACACCGGCAAGGTGGTGCTGATTCCCTGACCACCAGGGCCAGTTGTCCGGCTCTCGCAGCCTCTGCTATGGTCTTGAAAGTCCGTAATCGCATTCAGAGGGAGTAGCGAGAGCCAAGACGAACACCGAAGGACCGGGATCAGCAGTCTGCTGATCGACGGTTGAGAGGGCCCAGTGAGGCCGGAGTCGGACAGGATCCGACCACCCATCTCCGCTGCTGAAGACACAGGCAGCGTTCTTCATGGATTTCGTTCTGCGCACTCCCGTATCGAGCGATGCTCTGCATCGGCGTCGCTCCACGATTACTAGGACCCTTCGTGGCTTCCGCATCATCCGATCCTGCCATCCCGCTCACCGCCGTGCCGTCCTCCAGGACCAACGTGGTGGTCCTCGCTCTCATGGCGGCCGCCTTCCTCGCCCTGCTCGACACCCAGGTCGTCGCCACGGCACTGCCCGCCATGGTCAATGACCTGGGCGGACTCGACCAGTTCGCCTGGGTCACCACCAGCTACCTCATCGGCGGCTGCGCCGCCCTGCCCGTCTTCGGAAAGCTTGGGGACCTGCTCGGACGCAAGCGCGTCTTCATGGCCTCCATCATCGTCTTCCTCGCCGGATCACTCGTGTGCGGCCTGGCCCAGACGATGAGTCAGCTCGTCGCCTTCCGCATCCTCCAGGGCATCGGCAGCGGAGGCCTGTTCATCGGCGTCCTCGCCCTCATCGGCGAGATGTTCTCCCCGCGTGAAGGCGCCCGCTACTACGGCTGGTTCTCCATCACCTTCGGCGCCGCCTCACTCCTCGGCCCCACCCTCGGCGGCATCCTGACCGACCTCGCCAGCTGGCGCTGGGTGTTCTTCGTGAACCTGCCCCTCGGCCTCGTCGTCCTCGCCGTCGTCTCCGCACTGCTGCACCTGCCCGCCCACGTCCCGAAGAAGGCGCACATCGACTACGCCGGCGTCGTCCTGCTCGTCGCCGCGATCGTCGCCCTCAACCTCCTCACCAGCTGGGCCGGCGTCAAGTACACCTGGTCCTCACCCGTCATCCTCGCCCTGGCCGCCGGATCCGCCCTCGCCGTGGCGCTCTTCATCCTCGCCCAGCGCCGCGCCGTCGACCCGGTCATCCCGCTCAGGCTCTTCGCCGACAAGACCTTCACCATCGTCGTCATCCTCAGCTTCGTCGCCGGCATCATCGGACTGGGCATCCTCAACTACCTGGTCCTGTGGCTGCAGACCGTCCTCGGCCTCGACGTGGAACAGGCCGGCTACGCCATCAGCGCCCTCATGCTCGGCGTCGTCGTGACCTCCTGGCTCAGCACCAAGGTCATCGGGCACAGCGGCTCCTACCGCTGGTTCCCGGTGTCCAGCATGGCGGTGTTCATCCTCGCCGGCGCTCTGTTCACCACCGCCGGCCCCGACACCGGCGTCCCCCTCACGATCGTGTACATCCTGCTCTTCGGCATCGGCGCCGGCCTCAACATGCAGGCCCTGAACCTCGCCGCCCGCAACACCGCCAGCATGCAGGACATCGGCGCCGTCCAGGGCACCACCAACCTCATGCGGCAGCTCGGCACCGGCCTCGGTGTCTCGTTCTTCGCCGCCCTGATGACCTCCCGGCTCGACACCGGCCTGCACGAGCGGCTCGGCGGCGAAGCCGGTGCCCGCCTCGACAAGGACGGCTCGCTCTCGCCCGAGGTCCTCGGCCGCCTCTCCAGCTCCGTGCGCGCCGAAGTCGTCGACGTCTACGCAGACTCGCTGCGCGCCACCTTCTACGCGGTGATCCCGATCGCCCTGGCCGGCCTGGTGGCCGCGCTCTTCCTCAAGGACGTCAAGCTCGCCGGCGGCCACGGCCACGGCGGCGCCGAGTCCCAGCAGCCGAGCGGCGACACCGCAGCCTCCCGCGGCGAATCCTGACTCTCCCACTCAACGAGTGGTCCCCTCGCACGGACTTCCGCCGTGCAGCACATCCCAAGGAGATACACGCATGATTCTCGTAACCGGTGCCACCGGCAACGTCGGCTCCGAACTCGTCGCCCAGCTCGCCGCCGACGGCGTGCCCGTGCGGGCCATGACCCGCAACCCCGGCAAGGCCGACTTCCCCGCCGGCGTCAAGGTGGTCGCCGGCGACTTCGACAAGCCCGAAACCCTCCCCGCCGCCCTGGCCGGCGCCGACCGCGTCTTCGTCTGCCCGCCCGGCTACGGGCCCGAGGGCCCGGTCCAGGAGCGCACCCTCGCCGCCGCCGCCCGCGAGGCCGGCGTCAAGCACCTGGTCAAACTCTCCACCAGCGGCGTCGGCTACGGCGCCACCGACCCGCTGACCTCCGGCCACCGCGTCGGCGAGCAGGTCATCCAGGAGTCCGGCCTGCAATGGACCATCCTGCGCCCCGGCACCTTCATGGTCTACCTCTACAGCTACGCCGACACCATCCGAAAGCAGCGGACCCTGTACGCCACCGAGGGTGACCCGGTCTCCGCCATGATCCACCCCCGCGACATCGCCGCCGTGGCCGCCACGATCCTCACCACCTCCGGCCACGAGGGCCAGGCCTACACCCTCACCGGCGGCGAGGCCCTCAGCCCGCAGCGCCAGGGCGAGATCGTCGGTGAGGCCCTCGGCCAGGAGATCAAGATCGTCGAACGCACCCAGGCCGAGGCCCAGGCCGAGTTCGACCGCCTGGGCTGGGGCGGCCCCCGCCTTCAGGCCCTGCTCGAGCTCAAGCGCCAGTCCGCCGCCTGGGACTGGAAGATCTCCGACTCCGTCGAGAAGATCACCGGCAACGCTCCGCTGACCCTGCGCACCTGGGTCGACGAGAACATCCACATCTTCGGCTGACCCGAACCGCACACGGCGTGGGGCCGGCAGCCCGGGAGACTCCCCGGCCTGCCGGCCCCACGCCGTTTCCACCCTCCAGCGGCGGCCCAGCCGGACACCAGGACCGTTCGAGACGGGCTCTCCATCCTGGGACACGAAAGCGCAAGGGGCCCGCCGACCCAGTGGGGGAGTACGACAGACGAGCAGTGCGCGTACAGGCTCGTGACCCGCCACGCGGAACCGAAGTGATCCCGGCCGCACAGGCATACGGCCCGGGCCCACCCGCTTCGTGCCGTACAACGCCCCGACCGACGCCGGCTGGGCCCACGAGGAGCCCGAACGCCCGCGGGCAGGCCTCACGTTGGCACTCGCCGGCCAAGAACACGACCTCACCACGACCGGCTGCACATCACCGACCACGTACGCGGCAACGAACCGGTGCGCACCCTCGGGCCGGCAGGCGAGACCCACAACATCGGTGGCGGCACGGAACGGCCGAACCGGGAGCTGACACAACGCCTCCTCGACACCTGCGGCGCCGGCCGGGACATGCCCGACTCCGTGCCCGACCGCAAAGGGCCACGACCGGCGCTACTGCGTCGACTTCGGTGCGGCCTTCACCCCCCTGACCCCCTTCTCGACAGAGTCCGCGGCTGCAAGCGCCCCCGAGGCTTTGACCGCGCTGCTGGGCCGGACCCGTGCCGCAGTCCTCCATGCCATCGCCACGCATCCCGGATGCAACACGGCCGAACTCGCCGGTGTGCTGGGTATTGGTGCCTCCGGCGCCAGCCAACACGCCACCGTCCTACGACAGGCCGGACTGGTCACCACCCTCCGGCACCACAACAGCGCGGTACACACCGCCACCAGCACCGGGCTCAGCCTCCTCATGCTGCACAGCTGAAGGGCCGCCCCAGGCCCACCCAGGGGTTGCCATCTTGCGAAACGGCGGCAGAAGCATCTGCGCTCGATGCGCACCTCGGGGGTGATCACCCGGTTCATCCGTACGCAGCTCTGCAGTTCAGCTCGTACGCCGACAACGCCTCCCGCGCCTGGCCGTCCGAGGCCGCGGCGAGGACACCGCCGGCTACTGGTCCTTCCTGCACCGCCACCGCACCCGCCTGCAGCACAATGCCCGCATGACCCAGCCCCTCCGCGGCCTGGACCAACTGCGCGACCTGGACGAACTGCTGGAACAGGAACGACGGCGGGGGGACGCGCCTCTATGAGCCGGAGGAGGAACAGGAACAGGCAAAAACCAAATTCGACAGAGAAACGTTCCCTCTCGTAATGGTGGGGCTAGTCTCGCCGTGGGAATGGTCCTCGGCCGGGAATTGAGGGCCGGTGAGGGGGAATTGCAGCGTGTCGAGAAACTTCGGCAGTACCGGAAACATCGTGCGGATACCCGTCGTCGCACTGGCCGCGCTGTTCGCGGTGGGATGCGGGCACACGGTCGAGCTGCCTGAGGACCCTGTGACCCGCGAGACCGTCACCACGCCTGCAGGCGAACCAGCCGCTCCGCTGACGCCGCCGGAGCCGGAACCGGAACCGGACCTGGACGACGTGCCCACGGCGTCCACACCGCCGACCCCGGACCGTACGCCGCCGCCCCCGCAGGAACCGCCGCCGGACGCCCTGCCCGAGGGCCGGGTCCCTCAACGGCTCGTCGGGGAATGGGACGGTGACGGACCCGGTCCCGCCCGGCTGACGAAGATCGCCTTCATGGCGGACGGAACCGCCGCCCTGTATCCCAACTCGGGCGGCGTCCTGAGCGGAACGGCGGTGGTGTCCGGTTCCTCGATGACCATTTACGTGCCCGGCACCCGCATGGTCGTCGGAAATTGGTCGATCGAACGGTTCGAAGTGGAAGAGTATGTCTTCGAGGATCTGCTGCTCGACGGTGTCAGTTACGTGCGGCAGATAAGCGGCGGTTGATTCACGGCAGGTTGAGGAGCGGCCGGCCGGCGGCGGCGCACGTCCGGTCGATCCGTCCGGACACCTCGGTGCGTGCGGCGTCCTCCTGCGGCGGCAGGAGGAAGAGCCGCGTGAAGTCGTCGGCCAGTCGGGGTGCGCCTGCCCGCACCGCTTCCTGTTCAGCCTCGGCCAGACGACCGGCCGCCTGAGCGGGCGTCAGCGAGTCCAGCGAACCCAGCAGGTCGTCGTACGCGGCGCAGGCCGCGGCTGGTCCCTGGCCGGTGCTCTCCGGGCCGAAAGTGGCATCGCGCACCGGGATGGTGAAGCCGGCGACCACGATGGCGCAGCCCAGCGCTGTCTGGAGCGCCACGAACCGCCTGACCCTATGGGCGACCGCAGGCGAGGCCGTCTTCCTCGCCGCGGACGCGTACGACGACCGGGCTGCCGTGCCGTCGCGGCGCCCCGCGACCGCGCGCCCCACGAGCGTGACGACGGCGGCACCGGCCACGGCGGCCAGGGTGCCGCCGTTCACGATGCGCAGCAGGGTGTCGCGGACGTAGGCCGGGGACAGACCGGTGCAGGGAGCCGGGCATACCGCGAGGGCGTCGACGCATCCGCCGACCAGTGCTCCGCCAACGAACACGATCGCGCCGAGGCAGCCGGCCAGGAACGCGGCCACGAGCGCGTACAGGGCGGCGGCGCCGCCGTGACGGCGGAACATCAGGGCGGTCACGACGACCGCGACGAGGCCCTGGACCACTACGGCGGCGGCCATTTGCCAGTAGGCGAACAGGCGCAGGACCGACTCCTGCGCGGCCCGAGGGGCGTCGGGGTTCACCCGGATCAACAGACGCAGGACGAGGACTCCGCACAGGTACACGCCGCCCCCGGCGGTGCCAGCGAGCGCGACCGTGCGCACCCATCCCGGCCGGGCGGGCCGACGCAGCTGTGCCGCCACCGGCCAGGCCCACAGCAGCGCACCGGCGGCGACCACGGGCGTCCACTGGGCGAAGCGCACCATCAGGGGGTGCTCCACGGCCGCCCACAGGACGAACGGTCCGGCCGGCGCCGAGCGGGCCAGCTCGGCGTGTTCGGCGCGCAGGGAGGCGTTCAGTTCCGTGAGGTTGTGAGCATGGTCGAACAGCAGCATCCACCAGCTCAGCAGCACCGCCAGCAGTACGGAGGACACCAGCCAGGCCGCGACCCAGCCCCGGCTCCGGGACCCCGTACCGCCGGGGAGCCAGGCCAGCGCGCTGCGCGCCGTCCACCAGCACAGCAGCGTCAGCAGGACGACGAGACAGGCTGTGAACACCGCGCCGGCGGCGCCGACGCCGAGATAGGGACCGGGAGCGGGCGCGAGGGCCCGGGGCAGCGCCGTCGGCTGACCCAGCACCAGCCCTGTGGCCAGTCCGAGAGCCGGCAGGACGGTGCCGCGCGGCGAGGCCGTCAACCAGGTCGTCCGCCAGATCCCCAGGCCCACGACCGCCGCGACGGCGGGCGCGAGCAGCGCGGCCGCCGCGGCACGCGCGTACAGCGGATCGGCCTGCTGGAAGAGCAGCCACATCAGGTCGAGGAAGCCGCTCGTGGCTGCCGTGCCCGCCAGCCCCGCCGCGCAGCAGTCCCAGAAGCCGACCCGGTACAGCTCGTGCGGATCGCGCATGATCCGCAGCTGCTCCCGCAGGGGCGGATGGGCCGAGTGCCCCGGCCAGGGCCCCGGCACGACCTCGCGCAGCAGGTCCGCCGGACTGGCGTCCCAGGTCATCGCGCGCACGTCCGCTCCGCACTCCCTGGCCCGCACCACGGCCAGCCGGCCGTAGAACACCAGCGCGACCAGCAGGAGCGCGCGCCAGCCCACGGCCACCACGTCCGTCGGCGCGGTCCCCACGAGTGCCGCGGCCAGGGGCAGCAGGCCCAGCGGGACGAACGCGTGGAACAGCGCGCGCGTCAGCCCGAAGAGTTCGACGTCGCCGTTGCGCACGTGGCCCAGTTCGTGCAGCACGACGGCGCGGAACCGAGCCGGATCACCCCGGAAGCGGGTGACGAGGCCGAGCTCGAGGCAGACGGTGTAGCGTCCGGCCCGCCCGAATGCCACCGCATCGACGCTCTGGGACCGGCGTGAGAGCAGGAAGCGCGGGGGCCGGCTCAGGCCCGCCTCGCGGGTGAGACCGGCCAGCCGGTCCAGCAGGGCTCTCGTCTCGGGGTCCTCGTCGGGTTCGAAGGGTTCCATGCCGCCGCGACGCACCCGCAGGACCGGCTCCCACCAGTACGCGGCCGCCGCGACCAGGAGGAACAGGGCGATGCCCGCGAGAACCCAGTACGCCTTCTCCCGTTCCCAGGGCCGGGCGCAGTCGAGGAACGCGTGGGTGAAGTCCGGTTGCGCGTCCCCGCGTCGAGCGGCGGACGCGGACGACGCGCACTGCTTGTAGCGCGCGAGCACGACTTCGCCGCCCGGAGCGAAGGCGAAGTAGATGAGGTTGTAGATGAAGACGCAGGCGCCCAGCAGCGCGGTGGACAGCAGTGCGAAACGCAGCGCTGTCCCCGAGGGCACGCGCCAGGGATCGATCGTGCGCCCCGGGAGCGGGTGCGGCGGTGCCGGCGGGATCGGCGCGGACGTCATGGAAACCCTCCATCACCCGGTCTACGGAGCGGAACGCCGGACGTCAGGAGCCTTCGTCCGTTTCTCCGTCAGGCCGGTCCACGAGGCCGTCGGCCAGGCGCCGGGCCTGCCGGTCGTCCAGACCCAGCCGCAGCGCTTCCCGGTACGCCCGTTCCCACAGCCAGGCCCGCTCCTCGACGGACCAGGCGACCGCCGCCGGCTCGCCCCCGTCCTGCCCGTCCTGCCCGTCTGCCGCGGCGGGCCGCTCGCGGCGCAGGAGCCGGCGCACCAGGGCCTGCGCGCCCGCGCGGCTCCGCGTGGTCGCCGACCGGAGGAGCCGGACGACGAGCGGCTCCACAATCGCGCCGGCCACCGCCAGCGCGAACGGAGTCAGCACCTCCACGGATTCGGCGGCGCCGAAGCCCCCTTCGCGGTCCTTCGGCCGGGCCGAGGCGCGTCCGCGGGCCGCGTCCAGAGCGCGATCCGGGTCCGTGAAGTACTCCTTGCTCTCCGGATGGAAGATGACGAGCTCATGGGGAGCCGCCCGCTCGATCATCATCCGCGCGACATCCCGCACCAACGTCTCGTCCGCCACCGCGTCCCCCACCCTGCGCCCGCCTGCCGAACCCGTACCCCTGGGGCTCGTCGGCCCGCCCGGCGGCCAACGCTAGGTCACGGCCACCTGCGCTGACAGGGATGCCGCAGGTGCTGCGGGAGCGCGCAGGGGGCGCACGTGAGAAACCGTCCGCGCCTTCGGGCCACTTCACACCCGTCGGCAGCCCCGGCTCCCGGCGGCGGAGCCGTCCGCCCTTCGATGGCGGCCGGCCGTTGGCTGCTGCGCCACTGGCTGGCCGTCGCTGGCCAGAACAATGCCGGCAAGTGCAGGCGCCTTGTTCACCAAGACATCCGGGCAACGGATCCACCGGCCATGGCCGTCACGACCAGCGCAACAGCAACACCGCACCACAGCACTACCAGCGGCCATGCCAGCCGGCCGCGCCCGGTATGCCTGCGCCGCATCACCAGCCACAGCGCACACGCCGCCACGAACACGACCGTCACACCGCTCAGCTCGCCTTCCCGCCACGCCATCCGCACCGCGTCACGGTCAGCGCCCCATACAAAGAGCGCAACGAGGACGCCCAAGGTCAGAGCACACACCGCTCCCAACAGCCTCATACGGGGCCCTTCTTCTCCGGAGTGTTCCGTCAGGTCACTGCGAGGGCGGAACGAACGGCCGCCCTCGCACGCTTCCTGTACAACCATCACGCCGCCCCTTCCGCTGCTGCCCATTCGAGTCCTAGGTCGGCGAGCGCCTGGAGTTTGTCGGCGGTGAGCTTGGCCCGGCGGCTCTTCTGGTTCATGACCCACACCCCCAAGCCGGACCTCGGTGCCGTCGTCCAGCCGTTCTACGTGCCCCCTGGGCAAATGCGAAAGGAAAGGTGCCCCCCCCGGTGTTCTGTGCACCGGGGAGGCCTCTTCCCTTTTCACTCAGGTGACGTGCCCCGATTCCACCGGGTACTCCGGCGGCCAGGGCTTGCTCGCGTCGTACAACGACGTCCGGTCGACCATCAGCTTGTACTCCGCCTCCCGCCAGGAGGGGTGGCCGCCGACGACGAAGCTGTCGCCGTCCCGCTCCAGCATCCAGGTGTACTCGGCGTCCTCTGCCGGAATGCCGTGCCGTTCGTGGAGCACGGCGAACTCCTCGGCGGTCGCCCGCCGGATGTGGAGCCCATGCCCGTAGATGGGCTTGAGGAACATCAGTTCCACATGCCCGATATAGACCTCGACCATGGTCGTGGTCCGGTCCTCGCGCAGGGGCTCACTGGTCAGGAAGAGCTGGCGGTGCGAGGGGTTGAACCCGCTCAATTTGAAGAGCCGCCCCTCTCGGACGAAATCCGTCATGACCACTCTTTCCTTGCCGCGTCTCCGCCGCCTCGACCTGTGCCCTCGCCTGCTGTACCTGCGGATCGGACAGCACGAACGAGATGACCTTGTCCGCCTCCGCGAAGGCCCTGTTGCGTACGTGCCGTTGTACGGCCGCCTGTACGCGCTGCTCTTCCTCATGTGCGGCCATCACGCCGCCCCTTCCGCTGCAGCCCATTCGAGTCCCAGCGCGGCGAGCGCCTGGAGTTTGTCGGCGGTGAGTTTGGAGCGGCGGGTTTTCTGGTTCATGGTCCAGACTCCG
>NZ_JBVHLJ010000025.1:0-5189 GCF_055559055.1 Streptomyces sp. NPDC024687
GAACTCCAGACCCTTCTCGCCGCCTGGACCGGTGCCTGCCCCACCTGCCACCGCGACATACCCACACCGATACGGACCTGACCAAGCCCTACTAGAGTCCCTTGGGTCCCTTGCTGGCGTCGTTTACCGCCGTGACCTGCCCGTTTACGAGAAACCGAACGGCAGGGACTGAATGTGCAGAGGCCCTCCTCACGAGGTGGGATGCGAGTCGGGCGTGGCAGTCGGGCGTCCCCGTGCTGCCCTCGCATGGGAGGCCGGCCCAGGGGTGTTCGCAGGCTTCACCGCCGCCAGGATCTTGGCGTGTGTCGGGCACGGGTCTGGAGACTATTCGGGAGTTGATGTCGTAGGTCGCCTACGTGTCCGGCTGCAGGCCTGTGTCCCGATGTCAGGCCCGTGCGGTTCACTGTGCGCCAACCCCGCGAAAGGTCAGGGACGTTGGACCTGGTGTACGACGACCCTCGCGGTTGGCTGCAGCACTACATCAAGAAGCGACTGATCCCCAGCGTCTACGCTGTGACCTGCGGCCACCGCATGATCGTTTGTCTTCACACACCGATGGTCGACGGTGGCCGCACCTGCCGGTGCCAGCAAGGTGGATCGGCTCGTCGAAGGAGGCGCGGTGCTGCGATTGCCGCCCCGCGAGCGGCCCAGTCCGTGATCTCCGGGCTCGGTGAACACGCCGCCCGATGGTTCCCTCTGCAAGTCGCCCTGTTTGCGGGCCCCGTCCGCGTGCTGATGGGCGCGGCACACCGTGGAGTCGACGCTCAGGTCCCACGTGATCGCACCCTTGGCGTCGGCCAAGGACTGGAGCCGGGTGAGGAGTCGGTGCCAGGTGTCGTCCCGCTGCCACCGGCGGAACAGATCGTAGACCCGGCCCCACGGCCCGTATTCGACGGGCACGTCTCGCCACGGAATGCCGGTACGAACTCGGAACCGTATGCCGTCTATCAGCTGCCGCCGAGGCCAGACCGGCGGCCGCCCCGCCCGAGCACCCCTCGGCAACAACGGCTTCAGCACCGCCCACTGCTCGTCCGTGAGATCTCCCCGCCCCATGAACAGTGATCATTCACAGCCCAAGATCCACATTCGATACACGGCCTAAAGCGTGTTGCAGAAGGTCGTGTTCGGGCAGGTCAAGTCGGGGCTTCTGGTGTTCCGATCATGCTGCCAAGGCGAGGTTGTGCATGTGGGCGACGGCCTGGACCGCATGGTGGAGACCGTCACCGCGCCGGCGGCAGTCACGCAGGATCTTGTAGTTCTTCATCCGGGCGAAGGCGTGCTCGACGCGGGCACGGACCCGACGATGCTCGGCGTTGTCTTCCTCCTCATCCGCGAGGAGTGGCCGGCCGGGCCGTTTTCGGTGCGGACGAGCAGTCCGGTGTTGATGTAGGCGCCGTCGCCCAGCACCGTGACGCCGTCGCAGTGCCGGGCAAGAGCGGAGTTCCGCCAGACCTGGGCATCGGCCCGATTGCCCGGGGCCGGCCGGGCGGTGGCCACGACCAGCCTGGTGTCGGCATCGATGATGACCTGCACATGTGCCGAGAACCGGTAGTTGCGGCTCGAGGCGCCGACCTTCCGGTCGCGGACCGGAATCAACGTGCCGTCCACGATCCACAGCCGATCCCTAGTGTCGGCGGGCCGGGAAATGGGCTCAAGGGCGAGGAGGGGCCGTAGCCGTTGGATGACCCGGCACACCGTCGCCGGCGAGACGGCGAACAGCGGCGCGAGCTGTCGCATGGTCAGGTTGGTGCGGTAGTAGACCGCCACCAGCAGCACGCGATCTGCCAACGGCAGGCACCACAGCCGCCCGCCGCCAGGACCGTTGCCGCCCCGCTCCCGCACCCCCCGTAACAAGCCTTCGAACTGCCGCATCCGCAGGCCCGAGAACGTCTCGACCCACAACGGATCGGCCCTCAACACCCCAGCCATACAAGGGAAATGCCCTGATCACAGCCTTTTGGAACACGCTTTAGGGCGTGTACCGAAAGTGTCCGTGGGGAGCCCGGCGCCTCTCGTGTGATGCTGGCGTCATGACTGATCACCGCGAGGTTACTATCGTCCGCTGGCCAGGCCAGACCCCTGCGATCGAGGACGGCCTGGCCGCTCTGCTGGCCGCCTACCATCTTCAGACGGAGGCTGAGAAAGGCGAATCGGTAGCCAACGTGCATGGGCTGCCGGACCGCTACCGGGCAGAGATCACTGATCCCCGGACCGCATTCGCCAGCGATGTCGTACTGGTGGCTCTCCTGGACAACACCATTGTGGGGTGCCTGGTGGTGACCTCCCCGAACAACGGGCAAGCAGAGATCAAGAGGCTCTGGACCGACCCGGAGTCCCGTGGCCGTGGCGTTGCCTCGGCCCTGCTCGGCGCTGCACTCACCCAAGCTACGGAGCACGGCGTACACACTGTCCGGCTTTCGGTGTGGGAATGGCGAACTGGGGCCATCGCTCTGTACGAACGGCTCGGCTTCACCGCCACCCAGTCGTGGGATGAGCGGAAGCAGTTGGTGTGCATGCAGCGGTCTCTCTGAGTGATCACAGCCATTCGTTGATGACCGCGACGAGGACGATCGCCTCGTAACGGACCGCGAGCTTGTCATACCGAGTGGCGACGGCTCGGTGCCTCTTGAGGCTGTTGATCCCGCACTCGACCGCATGACGCTCGCGGTAGTCGACCGGGTCGAAGTGTGGCGGTCGGCCGCCGCGGGAACCCAACTTCTGGCGGTTGCGCGCTTGGTCTGCCTTGTTCGGAATGCTGCGTGACCCGCACACCGATGCTGAGGACAACGACGGCGAGCAGGACTGAGCGTCACCCACCACAAGGCCGATCAGAATGCCCGATATCTAGGGTGCGGATTGGGCGTCAGGCATGTTGACTTGTCCGAACTAACTCAAGAGTTTTCGCAGGTCAGTCTCTACGGGTGGCGAGCCAGCAAGTGTGTGTCAAGGAAGCCGCGCTCGGACGCTGGGTCGTGGAGCAACCGAGCCACCGTGACGAGCCCAGCCTCGGCCAGCAACTCGGCAAACTGCTCCGCCGGCCAGCTATAGGCGGGCGCCACCTTGTGATCGGAGCGGACCGGCTCCGGCCCCTCGGTGCCGAAGAAGGACACCAGGAGCAGACCCCCTGTTGCCAGAACACGCACCTGCTCAGCGAGCACCGCGGGCAGCTGTTCAGGTGGGGTATGGATCATCGAGTAATGGGCCAGCACTCCACCAAGCGTGCCGTCCCCGACCGGCAAGGCCTCCATTCGCGCTTCGTCGAACCGCAGCGTCGCCTGGACCCGCCGAGCGTGGTCGACCATGGCCGGGGAGAGGTCGATTCCGAAGGCCTCCAGCCCCAAGTGGGTGCAACATGGCCGTCAGATGACCGGGTTCCGCACCCGACGTCGGCCACTCGCAAGTTCCCCGTGTCACGCACGAGCTCGGCGAAGGTACCGATCATGTTCCGGGCGAACGGCCGCGTCTCCAACCGACTAGTGAACATCGACGCATAGAGCTCGACGACCCCGTCGTAGGCCGCCCTGGTCTCATCCTGGTGTTCTAACACGGAGGAAGCTAACACCCCCGCCGTTCACCGCCGTTCACCGGCCCATGCCGGCCCTTCTCCTCGGGACTGATCGTCCCGACACCTGATCTCGGCATCCAGATAACGTTTCCGTCGAAACACCTCTCCGGGCTATGACAAATCCGCACTTGCCTCATTTGCCTGGCAACGGACTATGCCGTCTGACCTGCGCAAAGTGCCTTCGCACCCTAGATATTGCTTGCCACCGCTTTTGTCAGCCGCTTCGCGGCGGTCACAGCCCGTACGTGGCAGGTGCGTTTGCGCCGATCACCCTCACCCGGCTTGTGGTGCGCTTCAGGAGAACTTGTACCCGGCGAAGTCGGCGACATGGACATACCCGATGCGCTGGTAGAGGGCGTTGCTGGTGGGGTTGTCCGGGTCCGTGAACAGGACGACGTCCGTCGCTCCCGCGGCCAGCGCTGCCCGGCTCGCCTCGACCGTCACGGCGCCCGCGTAGCCGAGGCCCCGGAGGTGGGCCGGGGTGTAGACGGGGTCGATCCGGACCTTCTACGAAGCCCGCCAGCAACAGATCCCCGCCGAGATCCGACAGATCATGCAGCGGGCCGGCCAGGAACTCGCCGACTCCGGCCAGGCCGACCGCGCCCTGACCGTCGGCGCCCAGGCCCCGCGCTTCAACCTCCCCTCGGCGGCCGGGCAGACCGTGGCCCTGAACGACCTGCTCACCAACGGCCCGGTCGTGCTGACGTTCTACCGCGGTGCCTGGTGCCCGTACTGCAACATCGCGCTGCGCTCCCTCCAGCAGCACCACGAGGCCATCACCGCCCGCGGTGCCCGCCTGGTCGCCGTCTCCCCGCAGATCCCCGACGAGTCCCTCACGCTGGCCGAGAAGCACGAGCTGGCCTTCGACGTCCTCAGCGACATCGGCTCCGACACCGCCAAGCAGTACGGCCTCGCCTTCGACCTCCCCGACGAGCTCGCCGCCGTCTACGACAAGCTCGGCTTCGACCTCCAGCGCGTCAACGACGGCCACCCGCGCACCCTCCCGCTACCCGCCACCTACGTCATCGACCGGGACGGCACCATCCGCTGGGCCTTCGTCGACACCGACTACACCACCCGCGCCGAACCGGACGACATCCTCGCCGCCCTCGACGCACTGCACTGAGGGCGACCCGCACCAGTAGGCCTACGGAGAACCACAAGGCGCATGTTGCCCGGGGCCATCGCGGAGGTACGTCACGGTCAGCAGGCTGCCGACGGACCACTACCACAATGGGACTCATCGGTGTCAACGGCCGCCGCACTTCGCTGTGAGTGCGATCCCTTCGCCATGAATTGCTCCGTGTTCGTGGCCCGTTCGGCGAGTTCGGCATCCCGGCCACTACGTGGCACCGCCGCCCGGGTCCGCAGATCCGACCCCGCATGACCGGCGGTGCCGCGGTCAGGTGCCGAAGGGGGCACGCGCTGCACAGCGAGGTGTTACTGCGAGACGGGCGCCTGACCGGAGACGGCCACGCCGGCCCGGCGGAAGTCCTCCAGAGTCGACGCCGTGGTCTCCGGGGCCACACAGTCCAGGAGCACGCGGGCGCGGAATCCGGCCTTGACGGCATCCAACGCGGTCGCGCGCACGCAGTGGTCGGTGGCGATGCCCACCACGTCGACC
>NZ_JBVHLJ010000026.1:0-3967 GCF_055559055.1 Streptomyces sp. NPDC024687
GACCCCGGCCATCTCCTCAGGTGTCACACCACCCCAACGACCCTCACGGACCAGCGGACACGCCACCCAGAGTGAAACTGACCAAGCCCTACTAGGGACAGACGAGATTGCACGCCTGCGCGACCTTGACTACCCACGCGTCGAAGGAGAAGGAAAGCCAGTACAGCTAGGGAGCTCTGTCCACCAGCGTGACCTCAAGGGGTCCTCTGCTCTCCCCTCAACGTGACGGCCTCGGCAGCGGTCCAACTTCGATGGCAATCGGTCCAAGTTCCCTGTCACCGGACACCGACGGCTGCGGGTCCTGCCCGCACCTGTGAGGCCTATGAGGCTCACAGCCCATTCCCCCGGTGAATAGGTGAACTGTGAGGCTGTGAGGGGGCCCGTGACACTGTCGGCTTCCGCCGCCGTGTTCGCCCTGCCCTCCATGTCACCAAGGACGCCGCGCCGCCCCTCGTGCGGGTGAATCCCTCGCCCGCGGCTCCCCTCGGTTCCCTCGTGAGGGTGACGGGATGTCAGTGCTGCTGCCTACCGTCCAAACCGTGACAACCCCGAAGCGCCTCGATGGCGCTCGCTGCCCAAGGCGGTGTTCATGAGCCTGACGTCAGGTATCCACTGTCCGCGCACCCCACTGCGCCGCTTCCTTGACCGTGAACTGTCGGCCGGCGCCCACCTGTTGCGCAAGAACTATCGAGCCCGGCATCACGACGACCAGCTCCTGCTGCCCGGCCGGGGCGTGGGTACGGAGGCCGGCACCGTCGGCACAGCGATCGACTACCGGCTGCGCCTGGCCGTCACCACCGTCAAGCCCGTCGACCCGGTCGCGATCCTCGGCATGCTGCACCTCAGCACGGAGGGCACCGGTCAGACGATGCGCGCCGTGGGCAAGGAACTCGCCGACCGGCTCAAGGAGACCGTGCTCCGCCTGGAGCTCGACAACCGAGACCTGCCCATGGACCGGGACCAAGACGAAGAGGAGGACCTGGCCCGCCTGCTGATCGCCGCGGCCTGGTACCAGGTCAACTACCGCAACGCGTACGGGTTCGCGTACACCCCGCTGGCCATCACCGCCCGCGAGGACCCGGGCGCCTTCACCCTCGAACGGCTTCTCCAGCTGCCGCACCGCGACATGGTGGCTGACGTCGTCGCCCAGCTCTACAAGGCCGCCGACGGCCCCCTGAAGGTCCTGCGCGACCGTTCCCGGCCCGAGGACTGCACGCCCGGCCCCACGTTCTCCACCGCTTACCTCGCCGCGGACGCCGACCTCGCCGTCGACGGACTGCTGCTCGACTTCAAGAGCACCCGCGCCACCCGCACCCTCCGCCAGGCCGAAGCGTGGCAGCTGGCCGGCTACCTGCTGCTCGACACTGAGGACCGCTACCGGATCGACACCGTCGGCCTGTACCTGACGCGCTCCGGCACCTTCGCCAGCTGGCCGGTAGAGGAGTACCTCGAGCTGCTCGGGGCCTGCCGCCGCGACCTCACCGTCTTCCGCGCCGCGTTCACCGAGCTCATAGAGGGCTGCACCTCCGACGACGTGCCGCAGGGGACGGAGGAGGAAGACCAGGTTCGCCGACTGCTGCAGCGCCTGGCACCCGTCGCCGACCCGGGCCACTGCAAGGTCTGCACCCAGCCCTGCCCCGGCTCCGGACGCCGGCCCCGGGAGTTCTGCTCATCCTGGTGTCGCGCCCGCGCCCAAGTACTGCACCGCCGCGGACTGCTGCCCGGTGGCCCGGTGCCACTGCTCCCTGCCCCGCGCAAGGAGCGCCTGGACCTCCCCGACGACGCGGAGATTGTGAGCCTCACAGCTCGAATCCCCAGGTAGACCGGCTCCTCTGTGAGGCTGTGAGGGGTGAGAAGTGCAGCAGCCGCAGGCCTTCGGCCTGTCCCAGCGCGCCCTGATCGACGTCTCCAGCCGCAGCAGCGACGTCGCGGACTGATCCCCGCCGCCTCGCCACACTCGCCCACAGCGGCCTCCAGGCCCTCGACACGGCCACGGTGTGCGCCGTGGTCCGCCAGGCCGTCCGCGACGTCCATCGGTGAGCCGGACTCCATTGACTACCGCCTCACCTCCGACCGAGAGCACGCCGACTGGACCCGGGCCGTGACCGTGGCCTGCGGCTCCTGCTGTACCCGCTCGGAGATCACCCACGCCGACGCTCTGGACCGCGACGGCCAGCACACCTGCTCTCGCTGCGGCCACCACACCGCCTGCCCCGGCCAGGCCGATCGGGTCATCTGCTGGGGCTGCGGTCTCAACGAACTCGGCCCCGCAGCCGTCGGCGCCCGCGCCGGCCACCTCCGCGACGTCGAACGGGCTGCCGACCAATGGGCCACCGCCCGCGTACGCGTGGCCAAAGAGGATGCCCGTAAGCGCGGAACCCTGCCCCACTGGGCCTCGTGGCCGGCCTGACCACGAAATGTGAAAGCCCCCCCGCCAAGTTCCTGGCAGGGGAGGCTTTCATGAGCGGGGGACCTTGAGCCCTCAGTCGCTGCCGTCCCCGTCGTCGGTCTGGTCTTCGCCGTCCTCGGGCCGGCGGCCGTACTTGTCCCATGCGGAGCCCGCGGCGAGCATCGCGACTCCCGCGTACGGTGCCAACTCCGATCCCTTGCCCAGCAGCTCGTCCGCGGTGTCCGACGTGAACGACGCCTGCATCAGCGCCACGATCACCAGCAGGCCGACGAAGTACACGAACACGGCTCGCTGCATTTTGCGCGGGATCACGCCCGCCTGCGACGCTTCGAACTCGCGGATCGTCTCCTGAAGGCTCGACACCATCTCTTCCGGGACTTCGCTGGCCGAGTCTGAGGTGGCCTGCTCGAACGTTTCCTCCAGTACGTTGGCGGCCGTTCGCCGGTCGTCCTCGTCAAGCTGCTGCCAGGCTGCCCATTGGCCGAGCGCACGGTCCAGCTCCCTAGTGTCGAACCGCAGCCGCGAGAGGGCTACCGGCACGAGCTTCTCCGCCCACGACCGGTTGAGGGTGTCCTGCAAGTCCCGTACTGCCTGCTCCCGCATCGCCTGTCCCGGGGCTAGGGCCGCGGCGACCTGCTCGGCCAGGTGCTGCCCAATGAACCGCTGGTGGCGTTCCATCGCGTCGCTCACACGGATGTGCTGCGCGGCCGCAATCCGGTTCAGGGCCTCCTGTACGGAGGGCTGAACGGAGTGAGTGGCCAGGTTGCGGACAGCCGCGAGCAGAGAAGGGGGGAGTTGAGGCGTCGACATGACGATCACACTGCCATAGGGCCAGCGTGCCAGGGGGAGGGGAGCTGCAATCCTCAGAGCGGGGGCGACGCACAGGTGGGGGAGCTCAGCGGGCTGGAGGTCGGGACGGGCACGGTGGTGATGGTCCTTTTGCGTTCCGCACGCGGCGTGTACCTGCCCGCGCAGGCCATTAAAGGGGATGCCGCCCGGCCGGATATCGAAACCGCACACAATGGCGGCAACGGCCTCGATCTGAAAATGAAAGTCCGGCACGGTGAGGGTGGCCAGGGGATGTGGTGTCTGATTCCAGACTCTACACAGTCAAGTCACGTGATGCATAACTCGCGCGCCATGTTCCCGCCCCTGGGTGATACATGGCTGAATCTCGCCCCGACACGGCGGGTTTGTGGTGTATGTTGGCGGGGTGGTTTTGAGGGTGGGGAAGGGGTTCGGGTGGAGCGCAGCGGAGCCCATCACTGCGGTGGGGCCGGCACCCCGTCAGGCCGATAGCCCGTCACTTCCGTTGTGGGGGTGGTGGCTGGGAATCCCAAGTTCTACACAGGCGCGAGCGTGATACACCTCCTCTTGCTGCCAGCCCCGGCACCCGCGCTTGCGCGGGTGCCCTCAATTCGCGCTTGCGCGAATTGACACCCTGTCGTAATTCCGTTTACGGAATCTCATTCTGGCGCTTGCGCCGGAATGCGAATTGCGCTTGCGCAAGTCGCGCTCTATGCCCCGGCCTGCCGGGGCATATCCCGCTCCGCGGGG
>NZ_JBVHLJ010000027.1:0-2969 GCF_055559055.1 Streptomyces sp. NPDC024687
CTGCGGCGGATAGTTCTTCATGACCACGAGATGTCCGTTCTCAGATCCTCAGGATCCAGTGTCTCGTGTGTCCAGGATCAAGGGTCAAGGCCCCCAGCCTGGTACGAGGAAAGGCACGAGCAGCAACGCAAGGCACACTCCTCACGACGCATCCGCGTCGAGCACGGCATCGCACACCTCAAGAACTGGCGGGCTCTCGCCCGGCACCTTGGCCGCCGTGAGCACATGAGTGACATCGTCCAAGCCGTCGCCGCACTGCTCTCACACCAGCAGACTGCCACCCTCGGCCACGGCCTTCGAGCGTGAAAACCGACCACAGCACCCACCTCGACGTGCCACCGCCAACCGTGCACGAGGTCGTTAGTTGTTGACGCGTCATCCGGGCGCCGGTCGATGTGGTACTGGAGCTACCCCGTCGTCAGGGAGAGGGGCGTGGCGGCGGTCCTGGTGTTGCTCACGCCGACTGTCTGCAGACGCGTGCACAAGAACCCCAGTCCACCCTATTCATCCTATCTATCGGCCTTCATCGTCCTGCGCCTCCGTGGCTGGCCCTTGAATCTTGAGTGAGGCACCGGCCCTGATCGCGGGTTTTCCGCCGACTCTCTAGACAAGCACTGCACTGAAGCTCCTAAATAGATCCGATGTCACTCGGGGTGAACACGCCGCGCGGGTGGCCTCCCTCCTGCTGACCCGCCTGAGGGTGACCAGCCACTCGGTTCAGTCCGGTTTTCGAGCCGCAGCAGCGGGTGGCGTCCCGCGAGGAGTCAGGAGAACCAGTTGGAAGAGCCGACCAGCCACAGAAGGGAGGCTCACCTGCATGACGGTCCGCCGAGGGCGGGCTTCACCCTCCGTCCGTGCCGCCTCCTTGCAGATGCTCCTGACGCCCGGCACGCCGCAACGCTTGTGTCGGCCGCCTTCCTGAGTGTGCTCTTACTGCTCATCACCGGATTACGCGCCCAGGCCGCTCGGTCGTCCTCATGAACGCAATCCGGTTTGCCGACACCGCCGACAGCGACCGCACCTGGCCATGCAGCTTCCGGCCCGCACTCGAGCGGTACCGCGTCCCGCGACAGCGCTACCCCTGCGCGATCCATTGACACGCAAAGGTCACCCTCGTATCCCTCGATCAAAGTTTCACAAAATATCCGATATTTCGAACTCCCAAGCGTATGGGCAGTTCATGCAGAAATGGGACAAGCAGCGTTGAACAGAACCCTCAGGGCGGTCCTCGCCCTCCTCACCTCCGTGGCCGCCCTGCTGGGCCTCACCACTGCCCTCGGCGGCACGGCCGGAGCCGCGGCCCCGCCCGCCGGGCAGGCGACGCGGTACACGATGACCGCGTTCACCAACAACAGCGAGTCGAACATGTACGTGTACGACTCGCCTGACGCCACCGCGTTCACCCTGCGGAAGGGCCCGGCCTACGTTCCGCCGTCCGGGATGATCCGGGACCCCAGCATCTTCAAGCACACCGACGGCTACTACTACCTCACCTACACCACCCGCACCTGGTCCGCGCTGAGCACCACCATCGGCTTCGCCCGTTCCACCGACCGCCTCAACTGGACCTTCCTGTACGACTACACGGTCCCGATCAGCGGCCTAGCCCGCGCCTGGGCGCCGGAGTGGTTCGTCGACAGCGACGGCAGCGTCAACATCATCCTGTCGGCGTCCACCACCGCGGGTGGCGAGTACATCTTCAAGCCGTACAAGCTCACCGCCACCAACTCCGCGCTCACCGCCTGGAGCACCCCAACCGTGCTGAGCGGCATCAGCCCCAACTACATCGACACCTTCATCGTCAAGATCGGCTCCACCTACCACGCCTTCACCAAGAACGAGACGACGAAGTACATCGAGTACGCCACCGCCTCCAACCTCACCGGTCCGTACACCTTCCAGAAGACCGGCAACTGGACGGGTTTCGGCGACTTCGTGGAGGGCCCCGCGCTCGTCCAGCTCGACAACGGCGGCTGGCGAATCTTTTACGACGGCTACCGCGCCACCAAGTACTGGTACAGCGACAGCTACGACAACTTCGCCACCTGGTCCGCGCCCACCGAGCTGCCCGGCCTGAGTGGCACTGTTCGCCACCTGACCGTGCTCAAGGAGACGGTGTCCGGCGGCGCCACCTTGCCGACCAACACGACCCGCTCGCTCCAGTCGGTCAATTTCACCGGCCGCTACGCCGTCGTCCGCTCCGACAGCCTCGGTTACGTCGACCCGGTGACCTCCTCCAGCACCACCGCCGTCAAGCAGAGCGCTACCTGGACGATCGTCCCAGGCCTGGCTGACGCGAACTGCTACTCCTTCCGCGACTCTTCCGGCCGCTACCTGCGCCACTGGGACTTCCGGCTCCGGTTCGACGCGAGCAACGGAACGGACGTCTTCAAGAAGGACGCCACGTACTGCGCCCGACCGGGTACGACCTCCGGCTCCGTCCGCCTCGAGTCGTACAACTACCCCGGCCGCTACATCCGGCACTACAACTACGCGCTGCGCGTGGACCCGTACCAGGCCACGGACACCTTCCGCGCCGACAGTTCTTTCACGGCGGTGAGCCCCTGGCTCTGACCGGATCGCCTTCCGCAGGCTTTGAATGACGAGAATCCCGCCCGCACACGGGCGGGCCCTCGCCGCCGCCCCGTCGCCGATCCGGTCGTATCGGTGGCCGGTCGAGGCCCGCAGAAGCACCGACACCGACCGCTGGCAAATAAGGAGCAATGCAGTCGAGTTCCTCGACTCCGTCGAACACCACGATGTCAACGCGCAGTGGCCCCGTCCGTCGCGGCACGGCAGCCGCCTCGGTGCCTAAGAGAGCATCTGATCAAGGTTCACGCGGATGTGTGTGGGATGTCCGTTTCGATTCGCCAGGTTGGTACGGATTCTCCGGTCAGTTCGCGGGACATTTTGTTAGCCATGGCCCAGTGGATCATCGTCCTCGATCTCTGCGGGAGGGCTTCGTAGTC
>NZ_JBVHLJ010000028.1:0-2503 GCF_055559055.1 Streptomyces sp. NPDC024687
TCGTGACTGCGTGCCTTTTGAAGAATGAGCCTGCGAGTTTGCGGTGTGTTGCGAGGTTAACCCGAGTGGGGTAGCCGTAGCGAAAGCGAGTCCTAATAGGGCGATTTTAGTAGCACGCTCAAGACCCGAAGCGGAGTGATCTAGCCATGGGCAGGTTGAAGCGGAGGTAAGACTTCGTGGAGGACCGAACCCACCAGGGTTGAAAACCTGGGGGATGACCTGTGGTTAGGGGTGAAAGGCCAATCAAACTCCGTGATAGCTGGTTCTCCCCGAAATGCATTTAGGTGCAGCGTCGTGTGTTTCTTGCCGGAGGTAGAGCACTGGATAGGCGATGGGCCCTACCGGGTTACTGACCTTAGCCAAACTCCGAATGCCGGTAAGTGAGAGCGCGGCAGTGAGACTGTGGGGGATAAGCTCCATGGTCGAGAGGGAAACAGCCCAGAGCATCGACTAAGGCCCCTAAGCGTACGCTAAGTGGGAAAGGATGTGGAGTCGCACAGACAACCAGGAGGTTGGCTTAGAAGCAGCCACCCTTGAAAGAGTGCGTAATAGCTCACTGGTCTAGTGATTCCGCGCCGACAATGTAGCGGGGCTCAAGCGTACCGCCGAAGTCGTGTCATTGCAGCTATAGGGCCAACGCCCGCTGTGATGGGTAGGGGAGCGTCGTGTGCCGGGTGAAGCCGCGCCGGAAGGCAGTGGTGGACGGTTCACGAGTGAGAATGCAGGCATGAGTAGCGATACACACGTGGGAAACGTGTGCGCCGATTGACTAAGGGTTCCTGGGTCAAGCTGATCTGCCCAGGGTAAGTCGGGACCTAAGGCGAGGCCGACAGGCGTAGTCGATGGATAACCGGTTGATATTCCGGTACCCGCTGTGAAGCGTCAAACATCGAACCAGGCGATGCTAAGTCCGTGAAGCCGTCCCGGAGCCTTCGGGCAAAGGGGAGTGGTGGAGCCGACGAACCAGACTTGCAGTAGGTGAGTGATGGGGTGACGCAGGAAGGTAGTCCAGCCCGGGCGGTGGTTGTCCCGGGGTAAGGGTGTAGGCCGTGCGGTAGGTAAATCCGTCGCACACAAGGCTGAGACCTGATGCCGAGCCGATTGTGGTGAAGTGGATGATCCTATGCTGTCGAGAAAAGCCTCTAGCGAGTTTCATGGCGGCCCGTACCCTAAACCGACTCAGGTGGTCAGGTAGAGAATACCGAGGCGTTCGGGTGAACTATGGTTAAGGAACTCGGCAAAATGCCCCCGTAACTTCGGGAGAAGGGGGGCCATCACTGGTGAGAGGACTTGCTCCTTGAGCTGGGGGTGGCCGCAGAGACCAGCGAGAAGCGACTGTTTACTAAAAACACAGGTCCGTGCGAAGCCGTAAGGCGATGTATACGGACTGACGCCTGCCCGGTGCTGGAACGTTAAGGGGACCGGTTAGTCACATTTCGGTGTGGCGAAGCTGAGAACTTAAGCGCCAGTAAACGGCGGTGGTAACTATAACCATCCTAAGGTAGCGAAATTCCTTGTCGGGTAAGTTCCGACCTGCACGAATGGCGTAACGACTTCTCGACTGTCTCAACCATAGGCCCGGTGAAATTGCACTACGAGTAAAGATGCTCGTTTCGCGCAGCAGGACGGAAAGACCCCGGGACCTTTACTACAGTTTGATATTGGTGTTCGGTTCGGCTTGTGTAGGATAGCTGGGAGACTGTGAACTCTGGACGCCAGTTCAGGGGGAGTCGTCGTTGAAATACCAGTCTGGTCGTGCTGGATGTCTAACCTGGGTCCGTGATCCGGATCAGGGACAGTGTCTGATGGGTAGTTTAACTGGGGCGGTTGCCTCCTAAAGAGTAACGGAGGCGCCCAAAGGTTCCCTCAGCCTGGTTGGCAATCAGGTGTTGAGTGTAAGTGCACAAGGGAGCTTGACTGTGAGACCGACGGGTCGAGCAGGGACGAAAGTCGGGACTAGTGATCCGGCGGTGGCTTGTGGAAGCGCCGTCGCTCAACGGATAAAAGGTACCCCGGGGATAACAGGCTGATCTTCCCCAAGAGTCCATATCGACGGGATGGTTTGGCACCTCGATGTCGGCTCGTCGCATCCTGGGGCTGGAGTCGGTCCCAAGGGTTGGGCTGTTCGCCCATTAAAGCGGTACGCGAGCTGGGTTTAGAACGTCGTGAGACAGTTCGGTCCCTATCCGCTGCGCGCGCAGGAACATTGAGAAGGGCTGTCCCTAGTACGAGAGGACCGGGACGGACGAACCTCTGGTGTGCCAGTTGTCCTGCCAAGGGCATGGCTGGTTGGCTACGTTCGGGAGGGATAACCGCTGAAAGCATCTAAGCGGGAAGCCTGCTTCGAGATGAGTGTTCCCACCCCCTTTGAGGGGTTAAGGCTCCCAGTAGACGACTGGGTTGATAGGCCGGATCTGGAAGGCGGGTAACCGCTGGAGGTGACCGGTACTAATAGGCCGAGGGCTTGTCCTCAGTTGCTCGCGTCCACTGTGTTAGTTCTGAG
>NZ_JBVHLJ010000030.1:0-1428 GCF_055559055.1 Streptomyces sp. NPDC024687
CCCCCCTGTCGAACCGATGACCTGGGGGGTGGTGTCACCGGGCCTGAGAGGCGCCGTTGGAGACGCTGATGAGAGGTCCGACTACCGCCTGGCCTGGCGCAATGCCCGGCCGCTTGCGGGCGGCAGGTCTGCATAACGTGGATGCGCGCATACGACGCCAACGCCTGGGCCAGCACCGCACGAACCCCGCTCGGGAGGATAGGTTGGACGACATCGACGACGTGGGCGTCTTCCTCGGCCTGGACGTCGGCAAAAGCGCCCATCACGGGCACGGACTCACCCCGGCCGGCAAGAAGGTCTTCGACAAGCAGCTGCCCAACAGCGAGCCGAAACTGCGGGCCGTCTTCGACAAGCTGGCCGCGAAGTTCGGCACCGTGCTGGTCATCGTGGACCAGCCCGCCTCGATCGGAGCCCTGCCCCTGACCGTCGCCCGGGCCGCTGACTGCAAGGTCGCCTACCTGCCCGGACTCTCGATGCGCCGGATCGCCGATCTCTACCCGGGCGAGGCGAAGACCGACGCGAAGGACGCCGCGGTGATCGCGGACGCCGCACGGACCATGCCGCACACCCTGCGCTCGCTCCAGCTGACCGACGAGATCACCGCCGAGCTGACCGTGCTGGTGGGCTTCGACCAGGACCTCGCGGCCGAGGCCACCCGCACCTCCAACCGGATACGCGGCCTGCTCACCCAGTTCCACCCCAGCCTCGAGCGCGTCCTCGGGCCGCGCCTGGACCACCCCGCGGTGACCTGGCTGCTGGAACGCTACGGCTCCCCGGCCGCCCTGCGAAAAGCCGGACGCCGCAGGCTCGTTGAGGTGATCCGGCCCAAGGCCCCGCGCATGGCCCAACGGCTGATCGACGAGGTCTTCGACGCGCTCGACGAGCAGACCGTCGTCGTCCCCGGGACCCGCCCGCTCGACGTCGTGATCCCGTCGCTGGCCCGCTCGCTCGCTGCCGTCCACGAACAGCGACGAGCTCTGGAAACACAGATCGGGAAGCTGCTGGAGGCTCACCCTCTTTCCGCGGTCCTGACCTCGATTCCGGGAGTCGCGGTCAGGACCGCCGCCACCTTGCTGGTCACCGTCGGCGACGCAACCAGCTTCCCCACCGCCGCCCACCTCGCCTCCTACGCCGGCCTTGCCCCAACGACCAAGTCGTCGGGGACCTCGATCCACGGCGAACACGCGCCACGAGGCGGCAACCGGCAGCTCAAGCGCGCGATGTTCCTGTCCGCGTTCGCCGCCCTGCACGATCCCGCCTCCCGCACCTACTACGACCGATGCCGGGCCCGCGGCAAAACCCACACCCAGGCACTTCTGCGCCTGGCCCGACAACGGATCAACGTGCTGTTCGCGATGCTCCGCGACGGCACCTTCTACGAACCCAGAACCCCACGCCTCGCTTGACGAAAGACATAGAGGCACCCCC
>NZ_JBVHLJ010000031.1:0-1297 GCF_055559055.1 Streptomyces sp. NPDC024687
GGGCCTTGACCCTTGATCCTGGACACACGAGACACTGGATCCTGAGGATCTGAGAACGGACATCTCGTGGTCATGAAGAACTATCCGCCGCAGTTCAAAGCGGACGCGGTCGCGCTGTACCAGTCGCGGCCCGAGGCGACGATCCGGCAGGTTGCTGCCGATCTGGGAATCAACCCCGAGACCTTGCGGAACTGGGTGCGGGCAGCGGGCGCGAGCCGGCCGCGGGGACGCCGGACGGAGGTGGCGACCGAGCCGCCGACGCCGTTGGAGGCGGAGAACGCCGCTCTGCGCCAGAAGGTCCGCGAGCTGGAGGAGGAACGCGAGATCCTGCGCAAGGCGGCGAAGTATTTCGCCGGGGAGACGCGCTGGTGAACCGCTTCCAGTTCGTTGCCGACCACCAGCGCCGCTACGGCGTGAAGCGGCTGTGCACCATCCTCAACATCGCCCGTTCCAGCTTCTACTACTGGCGCCGGACGGCCGCAGACCGGGCCGCCCGGCAGGCGGCCGACGCCCGCCTTGCCGACCGGATACGGGCCGTGCACCACGGATCAGGCGGTACCTACGGCGTCCCTAGGATCACCGCCGAGCTTCGCGACGCGGGTGAGCGCATCAACCACAAGCGGATCGCGCGGGTGATGCGGGGTGCCGGTCTGGCGGGCGTTCGCCTGCGCCGCAGACACCGCACCACTGTCGCGGACCCGGCCGCGGCGAAGGCCCCGGACCTGATCGGCCGCGACTTCACCGCGAGCGAGCCGAACACGAAGTACGTCGGCGACATTACCTATCTCCCGCTGGACGGCGGGAAGTTCCTGTATTTGGCCACCGTCATCGACCTCGCCTCACGCCGCCTGGCCGGCTGGGCGATCGCGGACCACATGCGCACCGGCCTCGTCACCGACGCCCTGGCCGCCGCCGAACGGACCCGCGGCAGCCTCGCCGGGGCGGTCCTGCACACCGACCACGGCGCCCAATACGCCAGCCGGGCCTTCGCCGACGCCTGCCGCCAGGCCGGCGTCCGCCAGTCCATGAGCGCGATCGGCTCCAGCGCGGACAACGCACTCGCCGAGTCCTTCAACGCTACGTTCAAACGCGAGACGCTCCAGGGCCGCAAGATCTGGTCCAGTGAACGCGAAGCCCGCCTCGACGCGTTCGGCTGGCTCAACCGCTACAACACCCGACGCCGTCACTCCCGCCTCGGACAACGCAGCCCCATCGCTTACGAGACAGCACTCGACACAACATCAACTACCCTGGCCCAAGCCGCATAGCCCGTGTCCAAGATTCCGGGTCAAGGCCC
>NZ_JBVHLJ010000032.1:0-1096 GCF_055559055.1 Streptomyces sp. NPDC024687
AGAGGTCGTTTTCCCCCGTTGTTTCATCCCGGAATCGGTTGTTTGGTCTGCGGTGTCGGGTCACGCCAGGAGATGGCGTTCTCGCTGGTAAGGCGGCGGGCCATGAGGTCGGTCATGGCGATGTGGATCATGGCTTCGGAGCGGACGGACAGGGTCTCGTAGTCGCGGGCCAGTCGGCGGTGGAGCATGAGCCAGCCGTAGGTCCTCTCGACTGCCCAGCGTTTCGGGATCGGGGTGAATCCCCTGGTCCCGGACTTGCGTTGAGTGATTTCCATGTCAATGCCCAGGGTGGCCGCGTGCTCAACGAGGTGCTGACGATAACCGCCGTCGACCCACACCTTGCGGATACCTGGGTGGTCGGCGGCCACCTGGTCCAGGAGCTGAGTGCCGGCCACGGGATCCTGCACGCTGGCCGCCGTGACCAGCACCGCGAGCAGGAGGCCGATCGTGTCGATGACGATGCTCCGCTTCCGCCCGACGATCTTCTTCCCGGCGTCGGTCCCCTGACTGGAGGCCGGGACGCTGGTGGAAGTTTTGACGCTCTGCGCATCGATCACGCAGGCCGAGGGTTCGGCGTCCCGCCCTTCTTTCTGCCGCAGTAGTTGCCTGAGCAGGCCGTTGAGCTGAGCGAACACGCCGTCTGTCGCCCACTTGGCGAAGTAGCCGTAGACCGTGTTCCAGTGCGGGAAGTCGTGCGGAAGGTAACGCCACTGGACGCCGGTGCGGTCCACATACAAGATCGCGTTCATGATCTCGCGCAGGTCGTGTTCGGGCGGCCTGCCGAAGTCCAAGGCCCTGCCGCGACGCTCGAAGCGCCACGCGGACAGCACCGGCTCGATCAACTCACAGCGGGCATCGGACAGATCACTCGGATACGGGCGTCGCGTCGGCATGCTTCCGGCGTATCGCCGCCTATCGAGTGCGCCCAGGCGCAAAGCAGCGGCGACAGAAGCACACGGCGACGAAGACCGGGCGTCTTGGGATGAGACAGGAACAAGCCACCTCCCGCCCCACCCGTCACCCCGCCCAGCCCGCATGCCCCGCGCACACCTGCTACCTCTTCGGCACCGCAATCCCACATTGCAAGAATCGGCCT